>JBAZYJ010000012.1:0-78973 GCA_041659385.1 Sphingomonas sp. | reverse complement strand
GTACGTCGCCGCGACTTCCACACCCACGCTGCGCACGCCACCCAGATTGGCGACCACGCCGGGAATGCCCTGGATCTGCGCGCCCTGCGGCAACACGCCCAGACGATCACGGAAATCGATGTAATAGGCCGAAACGACGCCGGACAGGCGCGGGAACTGGAAGCGGCTGCCCAGTTCATAAGTGTACGATGTTTCCGGCTTGATACCGCCTGCGCGCGTCAGGTCGATTGCCGCCTGGGATTGCGCGGCGAACGGCGACAAGGCGGTGATCGCCGCACCGAAGGGACGGAAATTCTTGGCGAAGTTTCCGAACAATTCCAGATGGTCGATGCCCTTATACAAGACACCCGCCTGCGGCAGGAACGCATTGTCGGAGCGGAAACCGCCATCGATAAGCTGGCTGGCAAAGGCCGCGACCACCGTGTTGACATTGTCCTTCACGAACACCGACTTGAAACCGGCGTTGACGTTCAGGTCGCTGGTGATCTGCCAACTGTCCTGGATGTGCGTCTGCACCGTGTCAGTGGTGAACTGGTACTGCCACTGGGTGAAGAATGCGGTGTTGGCCGCAAGGAAGACCGTTGGTGACAGCGAAGGCGCGTTGACGTTGTTGGCCAGCCCATAGAAGCGGCGGGCCTGGCCAAAATCGTTGCGCTCATACCAGACACCGCCATTGATCTCATGCGTGCCCAGATGCAGGTTGAAATTGGCGATGCCGCCCTTGCGATAGATGCTGTATTCGGTCGTCCGCAACGACAGCGGCGCACCGCCCGGCGTGGCGAGATACGGCGTGTAGAAATCGCCCTGCCCCCGGTTGTGGTGATAATAGCCAGTGGCGGTGAAATCGAACAACTGGCCAACGGGAACGGTCAGCGTCGCACCGGTCAACTGATCCTGGCGCAAGCCCGAACCGGCATAATAAAGGTCATCGACCGTGGTTACATTGGCATAGGGCAACACCGCATAGGATGTACCCGCCGCCGCGTTGGTGACCGGCTGGCCGGTTTCACCCCGATTCGCGCCAATCTGCGCGGCGAGCACCGCGCTGCGGAAATCGGGCAGGAAGTAATCGGTGCTCAGCCCGCGCCGGGCGATCAGGTCGAACGACAGATCCTGGTCGTCCTGTTCGCGGCGATCGGAAATGTTGACGAAGGCGGTCAGCGTGGCCGCGCCGAGCGGCTGCACCACCTTGAAATTGAACTGGTTGGTGCGGCGGATGCCCGAACCCTTATATTTATCGGCGTCCTGGTGGACATAAGTGATCGCCGCCTTGGTGCCGATGCCGAACAATTCGCCGGTATCGATCCGCGCATAACCGCGAAAGAAGCTGTTCGAACCGCCCGAGAGCGCACCGATGGCGCCAAGCTTGTCTGCCGGCTGGTTCGACGAAAACTCGATCGTACCGCCAAGATTGTTGGTCGATGGCGTGCCGAGCGACCCCGCGCCCTGCGACACCCGGATAGTGCCCAGATTTTCGTTGATGATCGCCCGGCTGACCGTCAGGCCGTTGTAATTGCCATAAGCAAGGTCGCCCAGCGGAATACCGTCGAGCGTGTAGCCAAGTTGCCCCTGATTGAAACCGCGAATGCTGATCCGCACGCCATATTCATAACCGCCAAGACCATCTGCCGAGTTGAAATTGACGCCCGGCAGTTCTTGCAGCGCCTTGAGCGGGCTGGAACCCGGTACGAACTCCTGCAGCTTGGTCGCGCCGATTTCGGTCAACTGCCGACTGCTGCCGCGACCATAAACGACGATGTCATTGGCGGTATCAGACTCGTCAGTCGCGGTCGCATCGGGCTGCTTGCCGGCGTCACCACCGATCGCCGCTGCGGTTCCGGCCGCCGGTGCAGCGGGCGTATCGGCCGCAAACGCCATGGTCGGCAGGACCAGCGCTGTCGTGGCAAGCATGGAACGGAGCATGAAACGCATGAATTTCCCCTTTGGCCAACCCGACGGGGCGCCGGTGTTGTTGCGTTGCGCGTTAGGGGTGGTGCGTTGCACAAATGCGCGAAACTCGCGTCAGTTCAGCAACGCATCGGTGACAGATATAAGTCTTGTCATAAAAATGCCTGATACCAGCATGTTATGTTGATCGGTCAGGCATCGGATTCCAGGTGCCCGATCCTGCCGACGTGGTGCTTGACCAGGATCATATCGCCCAACGCCGCCGCGTCGATAAAGGCAACGAAAGTGGCAATCCGGGGGCTCAATTCATCACAGCGACCTTCCGGCGACGACAAATCGGGCTAGTATCGGGCGCGTGCATATTGTGTGGTATAATGGCAACACTATATCGACGGTCAAGATAAGGCAGGGACAATCATGAACCTCGACAAATTCACTGACCGCGCGCGCGGCTTTCTCCAGTCGGCGCAGACCGTGGCGATCCGCAACAACCACCAGCGGATAGCGCCCGAGCATGTGCTGAAGGCACTGCTGGAAAACGAGCAGGGCATGGCCGCGGGCCTCATCAAGGCAGCGGGCGGTGACCCAGCTCGGGCGGTAGGCGCAACCGATCTGGCACTGTCCAGAATACCCGCGGTTTCCGGGTCCGGCGCGCAACAGACGCCCGGCCTCGACAACGACACGGTGCGCATGCTCGATCAGGCGGAACAAATCGCGCAAAAAGCGGGTGACAGCTTCGTCACGGTCGAACGGTTGCTCGTCGCTCTCGCGCTGTCGCTCAACACCGCTGCGGGCAAGGCGCTGAAGGAAGCGGGCGCCACGCCGGAAGCCATCAACGACGCGATCAACAGCCTGCGCAAGGGCCGCGCCGCCGACACCGCTGGCGCCGAAGACAGGTACGAGGCGTTGAAGAAATTCGCGCGCGACCTGACCGAAGCCGCGCGCGAAGGCAAGCTGGACCCGGTGATTGGCCGCGACGAGGAAATCCGCCGTACCATTCAGATCCTGGCACGCCGCACCAAGAACAATCCGGTGCTGATCGGCGAACCGGGTGTGGGCAAGACCGCCATTGCCGAAGGCCTCGCCCTTCGTATCGCCAATGGCGACGTGCCCGACACGTTGAAGGATCGCACGCTGATGGCGCTCGACATGGGATCATTGATCGCAGGCGCCAAATATCGCGGCGAATTCGAGGAACGGCTGAAAGGCGTGCTCGACGAAGTGAAGGCCGGCGAAGGCCATATCGTGCTGTTCATCGACGAGATGCACACGTTGATTGGCGCGGGCAAGACCGATGGCGCGATGGATGCCTCCAACCTGCTGAAACCGGCACTGGCACGCGGCGAACTCCATTGCGTCGGGGCGACCACGCTCGATGAATATCGCAAATATGTCGAGAAGGACCCCGCGCTGCAGCGGCGGTTCCAGCCGGTATTCGTCGGCGAGCCGACGGTGCCCGACACCATCTCCATCCTGCGCGGCCTGAAGGAAAAATATGAGCTGCACCACGGCGTGCGCATCACCGATGCGTCGATCGTCGCTGCGGCAACGCTCAGCAACCGCTACATCACCGATCGTTTCCTGCCGGACAAGGCTATCGACCTGATGGACGAAGCCGCAAGCCGCATCCGCATGGAAGTGGAAAGCAAGCCCGAGGAAATCGAAAACCTCGATCGGCGCATCATCCAGTTGAAGATCGAGCGGGAGGCGCTGAAGAAGGAAACCGACGCAGCATCCCAGGACCGGTTGGGCACGCTGGAAGGCGAGCTTGCCAATCTGGAACAGCAATCGGCCGAACTTACCCAGCGGTGGCAAGCCGAGAAGGACAAGATCGCGGGCGAGGCAAAAATCAAGGAACAGCTTGAGGCGGCCCGCATCGAACTGGAGCAGGCACAGCGTTCAGGCGATCTGGGCAAGATGGCGGAACTGAATTACGGCACCATCCCCGCGCTTCAGAAACAGCTTGAGGAAGCGTCGGGCGTCACCAAGGGCGCGATGCTGCGCGAGGAAGTGACTGCCGACGATATCGCCGGCGTGGTCAGCCGCTGGACCGGCATCCCGGTCGACCGGATGATGGAGGGCGAGCGCGAAAAGCTGCTTCATATGGAAGAAGCGATCGGCAAGCGCGTGATCGGCCAACGCGAAGCGGTACGCGCCGTTTCCACCGCGGTGCGCCGGGCGCGGGCGGGCCTTCAGGATCCGAACAGGCCGCTTGGCTCTTTCCTGTTCCTTGGGCCAACGGGCGTCGGCAAGACCGAGTTGACCAAGGCGCTAGCCGAATTCCTGTTCGATGATCCCAGCGCGATGGTGCGCATCGACATGAGCGAGTTCATGGAAAAGCACGCGGTTGCCCGGCTGATCGGCGCCCCTCCCGGTTATGTCGGTTATGAAGAAGGCGGCGTGCTGACCGAGGCGGTGCGGCGGCGGCCATACCAGGTCGTATTGTTCGACGAGGTCGAAAAAGCACATGGCGACGTATTCAACGTGCTGCTCCAGGTGCTCGATGACGGCCGCCTGACCGATGGCCAGGGCCGCACCGTCGATTTCACCAACACCATCATCGTACTGACGTCGAATTTGGGCAGCCAATACCTGACCGCTGTTGCTGATGGCGACGATGTATCAAGCGTCGAGCCACAGGTGATGGAAGTCGTGCGGGGGCATTTCCGGCCCGAATTCCTCAACCGGCTTGACGAGATCGTGCTGTTCCATCGGCTGGGCCAGTCGGAAATGGCGCCGATCGTCGATATCCAGGTCGCGCGGGTCGCCAAACTGCTGGCCGAACGCAAGATCGGCATCGAACTGACCGAAGCGGCACGCGACTGGCTGGGCCGGGTGGGATATGATCCGGTTTATGGCGCACGGCCGCTGAAACGTGCGGTGCAGCGCTACCTTCAAGACCCGCTTGCCGACCTGATCCTGTCTGGCGGCGTCAAGGATGGCCAGTCGGTAAAGGCTCACCAAGGTGACGGGGCGCTGGTGCTGACGGTGCATTGATAGCGAAAGATTGACCAACTTGGGCGTGAACCTATAAATGGGATTTCCAAAGTAGCAATGATCTGATTCAGGGTTGCGGCATGAGCCGCTATGATTTGACCGACTTTGAGTGGCGCGTGATCGCGCCGTTGCTGCCGAACAAGCCGCGAGGCGGTCCCCAGGGTTGATGACCGCCGGGTGCTGAACGGCATCTTCTGGGTGCTGCGCTCCGGTGCGCCATGGCGCGACCTTCCCGAGCGTTATGGGCCGCGCACGATCTGCTACAATCGCTTTGTCCGGTGGCGCAAAGCCGGTGTCTGGGACCGGCTGATGGACGCCTGTTGATTTCCACTGAGAGCTGACCCGGGATTTTCATCGATTGTCCGTCGTCAGAACATTTGGCGCAACTCGCGGCGTAGATTAGGCCGTAGACTCATAGCCGGAACTCGCTTTCGTGCATGAAGCGTTCGAGAGCATCCAGGCAGCCATCGAGTTCGGTAATCGGCGGTGGCACGAATAGCGCGTTGCCAGGGCGCGTGCCCCCGATCCAATTTTGTGATCGCCTGAATTCGCCGGGGCTCTTGGTATCGCCCCGGCCGCTTTGCAGTAGGCGTTCGTGCATCTCGCGGATGAGACGAAGCGACAGCGGCAGTTCGGCGCGCCCAAGGGAGTAGCCGCGCCCCGGCCCGCGCCAGCTGGCCGGGGCGCGGCCGATATTCAGGGCATCAGCCGCAGCGGCGGCACGGCGAAATCGCCTGCCGCGAAGTGGACGAGGATCGCCTCGTAGCTGCCGAGGCGTTCGACGGTGCAGCGGCCGATCAGGAGATAATCGTCCTCGTCGGCGGCATAGCACTGCACCTCGCCCTCGCCGGTGAACACCGCACGCTCGGCGCCCCATTGGCCGCAATAGGCGCCCGACCAGCGCGCGAAGGGCAGGCCATGCGTGATGCACCAGCTTTCGAGGCCCTGGAACCGGCCCCAGGCCACTTCATGCGCCATGAGTTCGAGCGGCACGCCCTCGCGAAAAACCGAGAGCGTGAAGGTTTCGCCATCCCATTCGGTGGACAGTCCCTCTTCCTGAACGAGAGCGGCGAGATCGGGCAGCAGGGATCGCGGCAGGGTGCCGCCGATAGTGATGCTCGCGGATACGCGGTCGGCCATGATGGTCTCCTTTCTCGCGCGGCCGAGCCCATCAGGGCGAGGGCGCGCGGCCGAATCTTCGACAGTTGAAGGATGCGGGCGGCGGTTTCCCGCCGCCCGCAAGGGATCAGGCGGCGAGGCGGTCGGCCTCGTCGTCGGGGTCCGGCAGGGCCATCACCGCGCCGGGCGCGGTCGGGTCCGGCTCGTCGTCGCTTGGGCGGAGCCGCTCGATCTCGCGCGCGGCCTGTGCCTTGGCATGGGCCGCGACGGTGCCGACGCCGCCGCGCGCCGTATAGGCGGCGGGCGGGAACGCCATCCAGCGCGGCACCCACGGCACGCGCCCCGCCTCAAGTTCGCTGATGATCCGCGCCGTCACCTCGTCATACAGGTTCGTTCGGCTCGGTTCGGGGCTGGTCCGGGCAGCGGCTGCGGGCTTGGTCGCGGCGCTGGCCGCCTTGTGCTTGCCACGCTTGCCGCGCGCGCGGACGTTCGGGGAGACAGGCATCGTTCACCTCCTGCACCGCCCAAAAACCACCATGGCCTCCCCCGGAAGCGGGGGTGGGCGGCAAGATGCGACCGGAGAGGACCGCTTGAGCGGCCCCGGCACCCGAAGGGCCGCAACGCACGTGAAGGAGCCGGGCGCAGCCCGGCTTGCCGGGGACGCGAGCGGGCCTAGCAGGGAGCGCCGCCCACTCCCGCGCCACCGGGAGAGGCCACCAACAGCGCCGCCGCGCGAGCGGCGACCGCAGCGCTTCCCGGCGGCAAGGCCGCCGCCAGCAAAGGAATGGCCCCCCGGCCGGCGCGGGCGGATCAGTGGTGCAGGGTCGGGCTTCGCGAGGCCAGGGCGGCACGTGTCGCCGGCCTCGCGAAACCGGGCGCACCGCCCGACCGAGAGGCCGGAGTGCCTGCGGGGCCGCCATCAGGCGCCGCACCCTGTCCGGGCAAGGCGAAGCCGCCCGGCAGTGTGCGTCCTCAGCCCCGCTCCATCAGGTCAGCGGACGCTGACCCGCGCCAGCCGATCGTTACCGCCAGGCCGAGACCCGGCAACGGGGCTCGGCGGCGAGAAGCCTGGCTTCGAGCCGTAGAGCGCGGTCGCGCCGCTTCACCGGCGCGAGGCGTCTGCTCCCCACCCAGTTACGAACCTTCCGGCACCCTTTTTGAGATCCTGAAATCAGTCGTTCATCGGGCCGCCGTTTCGGCGGGAACCGACCACAATACGCCGTTCCGATTCAGCGCTCGGTATGTCGGCTTACGCCGAAAGCTGGCGGTCAGGCTGCGCGAGGCGGCGGGTCGGGAATGCGCTCAACAGTTGCCGTTGACCAATCGCAACGTTAATCCTCAGAGCAACCAGCTGATCAGGCGAATAGCTGTCCTGTTGAGCAGCGGCGGCAAGGTCTTTGGTTTGGTCAGTTGGGCTGGGCATCATACCCTAGTTAGCTGACGAATCCTGTACGAACAGCACCTCGGAATCGCTGCGAAGCCAACGACGCTCGCCAAACATATAATTGTGCATCTGCTCGACATCGACCTGCTGGAACGGGCCGTAGGTGTCCATCATCATCGCACGGGATGATTCCAAACCCTCTCGCTGGCTGTCGGCGATCCACGACAACGATACGAACTCATACGCGACACGCGCGACCAACTGCTGAGCGATGCCAACCACACCCCCGGATTCGTGAACGCAATGAAGAGCATAGTCGCTCGATGGGTCGAATTCGATTTGCCAACCGGGCGCGGCCATCTGCCTGCACAGTTCGTCCATGCTCGCCCCGACGATGATAAAGATGTTGCCCTCGATAAAATCTAAGAGATGCTGGGGCTCACGAATGGTGAGGATGAAGGGCGTGTAGGGCGCCCACGCAAAGTCGTTCTTGTCGCCGTTCAGAGTCCAAAACACGCACCGCTCGTGAGCGAGCGGCTCAAAGATCGCTGCGTAGTCGGGCCGCCCACCAGCTATTGCCGCGAAAGCAATGCCCGGTTCCGGCCGAGAAATCGCGACCCCTGTCCTTTTGGCTTCAGCGATGCACTCGTTCAGCGCGTCGACATTAGTGCGCTCAGGGAGGGTGACCGCTTGCCGCTTCGTCTCACCAGGCGCCCCTCGGTAGCCGACCGCACGATCAGTCTCCAAGAAGCTGCGCAGCTTCTCCATCTTCTCGGCCTGCCGCCTACCTCGACCACTTTGCTTCGGGCTGCTTTTCACCTCGATAGGCACGGGATCGGAAGCACCGAGCAGACAAACATCGCCATAGCGGATGGTGTTGGTAATGTCGGAAAGGACTGCTGGCACCTGATGCTCAAGGGCACTGAATAGGCACGTCAACTCGCCAACCAATCCCTCTTTGCCACGGATCATCCCGGCATCGCGTTTTATGGCGAAGCGGTCGGTGTCATAGTAGGCGTGCTTGATCGCGAACTTGTCGAGATAGAGGAACGCGAGCGCGTCCCCACAGCATTTCCAGATGTAAATCTGCTTGGCGTATCGGTCGATGAACCCCGCCGTGCGCTTGATCTTTATCCTGAGCGCCTTGCTGATTTCCTTCGATCCCCGGCCTGTTTTCAACTGCCGGTTCAGTTCCTTGTGCGCAGCGCGATGCTCGTCCTGCTTACGCTCTGCGCGAATGATCTCCTTCAAGACGAGGAGGTTTAGGGCTTTGATCGAAGCAAAATCGTCGCGATCCGCTTCAATCGCGCGGAGCAGCCGTATCATTTCAAAGAACGGCTTCTCTCGCCGACCCACCATCATTAGCGTTGTTCCGACCTCAGGTTATAAGGGCATATCGTTATGCCCGCGCATCCAGGCTATGATGACAGCACGATAGTCCCGAGCTAAATTTTCAGAATGGCACCTCGTCGTCGAGATCGTCCGCAAATTGCGGGTTTGTCGGCTGGATCGGGGGCGGAGGCGGAACAACGACAGCTTGGGCGGGCGGCGGCGGAATTGGAATCGGTGGAGCTGGGACCGGTGGGGCCGGAATCGGCGGAACTGGAACCGGTGGGACGGGAACTGCCGGCACAGCGGCTGCCGCCGCTGCACGCTCTCTGCGCCCGCGCCAGAAGCTCTGGAACTCCGGTCCCGTCGAATCCGGCGGATATTCGGGCGGGTGGATGAACAGCGGCACGGGGGCGGGGATATCGGGGCCGATCACCACCGCTTCGCCGGGCGCCAGCATCGGCACGAACTGCGCGGCGCCGCGATCGAGGTCGCCGCAGGCGCGCTCGACCGTTTCGCGGTCCTGATCGTTGGTGAGCCGGTGCACGAACAGCGTGCCCAGCTGGCTCATCACGTCCTGCGGAATGTCCCTCGGCCGCTGCGTGGCGAGGACGCAGGTCAGACCGTATTTGCGGCCTTCCTTGGCGATCAGCCCAAAGGAATCGAGCTTTACTGCGCTGTGCTCGTCGCCGACCGAGCGTCCGAGGAACTGATGCGCCTCGTCGAGGAACACAACCAGCGGCGACGTGCGGAACGCGCCGGCTCTGGCTTCGGCCAGCAGGAACCGGCCGATGACGTTGAGCAGGATTTCGCGAGTATTGTGCTCGAACCGCACATCCTTGAACGAGATGACCGCGATGTCGCGGCTGTCGTCGGCCAGGAACGCGCGCAGCTCGGTCACTAGCGACGTGCCGTTGGTCTTGAAGATGCATTCGAGCTCGCGTGAGCCGAGCAGCGTGTTGATCCGCGCAATCAGCGATTCACAATAGCCGAGCGAATTCTGGTCGGTGTTGCCAAACGCCGCGGCATTGCCTTGGCTGCTCGCCCAGACGCATTCGTTCTTCACCTGCTCGGCAAGGTTGGTGATGTCGAAGTCGCACGCCGGATCGTGGAGCTGCGCGGCATGCGCGTGCAGCGCGTTGAAATAGGGCGCCCGCGGTCGTCCGGCCTTTTCGACCAGGCCGTTGTTGACGAACACACCCGCTGGCGGCGCGGCAGCGCTGGCCGCGACCAGCTTGAGGCTCTTGATCGCCTCCCTGAGCCTTGGACCCTGACTCTGGCCCGACGGCCTGAACAGCGAGAACAGATCGTCCTCGGTGATCTGGCGATAGGGGAAATGGACGCGCCTGGCCGCCCCGGCGGGTGCGTCGAACACGAAGACCTCGTCGACATTGCCCATGTCGGCGAACTCGCCGGTCGGATCGAGAACGATCGCCCGGCCGCCGGCCTTCTTCAACTGCTGGACCAGCGTGGCGACGGTCCAGCTCTTGCCGCCGCCAGTCGCGCCGAACACCCCGCAATGCCGGCCGAAGATCTTCTCGGGCGGCAGGCAGACATCGACGCCGTCCGCGGCATCGATCCGCCCGATGCTGAGCGTCAGCTCGTCCTCATTGGCCACCGCATTGCGGATCAGCGTCGCCAGCTGACTGGGTTCGGCAAGATAGACGCCATCGCCAATCCGCGGAAAATCGGGCAACCCGCGCCGCAGCTTGTTCGAGCGCTGCTCGACCGCCGCCAGCAGCTGGATCTTGCCGATCGGATTGGTGACCGCGGATTTGCCGAGCGACGGTTCGACCGTCAGCCGCTCGGCATCGGGAATCTTGGTCTCGACGATCCGGCCGAGAATCTGGAACCGCTCGCAATCGACGAACACGAAGTCGCCGACCGCGCCGAGCGACAGCCCGCGCCGCTCGGGCACCGCCGCCGCATTGGGCAGGTTCACATGAACATAGGACGCGGTCGCTTGGGTGATCGTGCCGATATAGCGTTCTGGATTGATCGGGTTGATGCGGGTCACGTCGTCGGCGCCCCCGCGTCCCGGAGCGTTCTGACACGCTGCATGTGCCGCTCGCGGTCGGTTTCGCCGACCAGGTCGGGAAGAGCGGAAACCAGATCCTGGAACCGGCCGTTCATGAGATGGATACGCGCATCGCCGCCCGCCACCATGCGCTTGAACGCAGCAAGGAACGGGTTCCTGGGATCGGCGACGGCGGGCATCGTCTGCGGTGCGGCATCGAGCTCGGCCGGCGGCACGAATGCCGGATCGCAGATGACCAGTCGCAGCGACATATTGGCCTCGACCGCCGACAGGATCGGCCGGCTGATATGGTCGTCATTGAAGCCGAACCCCGAAATCAGCAGCGCCGTGTCGGGCTCGCGCAGCGCCGCCTGGAACGCACCGATCATGTCGAGATAGGGCGCCTCGAAGCTCTCCTGATATTTGCTCGAGCGCGGATAGATCAGCACCGGTTTCCCTTCCGGACCCCGCGACCGGTAGATGTCGGCGGCCTGCCGGCGCCAATCGAGCGAGCCGTGCAGCTTGTAGAGGTGGAAGACATTCTCGATGTAATCGGGCGCGTCGCGCTGGCCCGAGCGGCGCACGATGTCGAACTCGAAATGGCTGCGGTCATAGACTTGATCGAGACCGTGCGAGAAACCGTCGATGATCGTGAACCGGTGCCGCCGCGCCGCTTCCTCGAAGCACAGGTCGTAGTTGGTCGTGAACAGCTTCGACCGTGCCTTGCGCACGCCGCGGCGCCCGATCTTCTGGATCAATCCCGCATGGGAATCGAGGTTGGTGGTGCGATCGACAAAGTCGACGCGGGCAAGGATCGCCTGTTCGGCCGCTTCCACGAAATCATGGATCCGGATGTAGGTCGGATCGGTGACCGCGGTCTCGTGCAGCTCCAGATAAAGTTTGCACAGTGTCAGCAGCCGCTCGATATTGTCGTCGATCTTCGCGCTGGCAAAGGTATCACACACCGCCTGGAACGCCGGTGCGCCGACCTTAGTCTGCACCGCTACCCAGACGTCCCACATGCCCGCCGGCGAGAGCTTGGCCGCGTCGTTGGTCGACGCGAACGACGAACCGGTGCCGGTCAGCACGACGACATTGGTCGCGTTGAGGACATTGAGCAGCGCGCTTTCGACGGCGCGCTGAGTCCCCGCTTCCTCGATGCGCTCGCCGTCGGCGCTCATCTTGTCCTTGAACAGCCGCCAGCCGTCGCCAGACACGAACAGGCGCAGATGTGCAGCATCGGCTGCCTTGCCATTCCAGTACGTCATCCGCCCCCAAACCACATCATTCCCATGGGCGGGCAGCCTAGCATCTTTTGTCGCACAGGGCAGTGCGGGAGTGCTGCCTTTAAGAATCCACTATCCACCCGATTGGGGTCGTCCCACTTTCCGCAGTTCGGCGTTATCGCCGCTCCCGGCGGAGGCGCCATCGAGCACGATCAACAGATATCTGCTTCGGGCGCCGCTAGCCGAAGTTCAAATGACGAGTATGTGGCCTATCAGCGTCAGTTGACGGCTGAACGAAGGTCGGCTTTCCGCATCGGGTTACCCGAAAGCTGCAATACCGGATCCGGCACCGCTTCTGTCGCGGTGCGATACCACTCAGGCGAACGCCGAATGTCTGCTCCAAACAAGAGCTGACGTTCCGCCCGGCGCTTTTGAACGGCAGGAAAGTCGAAGGGTTTGCCAGAAAGGCAAAGGCAGCTTCTCACGAATTCCGACCGAAAACTGCCTGCGCAATTCCACCCATTGTGGACCTTCGAAGGTCGCGGATCCGTCAGGGCCTGCGCCGCATCAGCTGACGATAGCCGCCCCGTGCCATGGCGTGCGCCTCGCGCACCAGCCGGCGGACCCTCGAACGCAACGAATCCGATTCCCCGACCCAGTCGCGTGCCACCCGCTCATCGCCGAACAGCGCCGCACCGATTTCGCGCTGGCTGGCCCCCTGGCCGATCGCGTCATGGACGCGCAGCATCTCGATCCCTCGGTCAATCCGGGGATCGCGGGGAAACAGCGATCGCGCGAACCGGCGATGCCGGCACAGGTCGAGAAACCGGCGCAGCGGGAGCAATCGGGCTTCGGCCGAGGCCAGTCCGAGTATCCGGTAGTGCAGCAGGACGGCCGCCTGGCCCGCCAGCCGCCCCTCCTCGATGTCGAGCCGGATATGATGCCAGCCGTCGGACAGGACGGCATGCTCGCGGCCCGTTTCATCGATCGCGATGGAGAGCCAGGGTGCGATTCGATCGACGCGAATACTGTCAGGGTCGGACGGGTCGGCGGGCATGGCAACGACACCGAGTGTCCCGGGATCGAAATCGGCATGCCAGATGAGCCGCGCCTCCGGGGCCGGGAGGTCGGGATGCTCCGCGAAAGTGCAGCCCCCAGGGCATGGCGTCGCCGGTCGCGCGCGTCGCGGTGCTGGCGCGGGTGTACCAGCCGACATAGCCGGGATCGCGGCGCAGCCATTCCCACATCAGCCCCGCACGATCGATGCCGCGCAAGCCGGCATAGGGCGCCGGGTCGCGCCAGTCGGACCCCGAATCGCGGGATCCATGCCCGTTCACGCGCGGTTCCGTCTCCGGCCCGCCGCAGCGCGCCCATTCTCGCCGGGAAAGCCCGCGAAACGGCCCGGCGTGCCGCTGCCGCGGTTCGCCGACAGGCAGGTTTTGTGTTGCAACGCATCATGATATGTCAGTTTCATGACATTGCTTGCCGGGTGACGGCTTGAGAAACCGCCGCGCGGCCCAAGGGACCGGGAAAGGGCGGCCCAGGGATTTTCGGTGGCTTGAGACACCGCCCGGGGTCGCGGCTTTGCCCTATGGGCATGCACAGCATGGCGACGCAGTTCATGCGCGTCGTCGAGGCCGTAGCGAACGCAGACGATCTCACCACCGCGATGGCGGCGGTGACGGAGCAGCTCGGCTTCCAGTATTTCGCGCTGACGCATCATGTCGACATCGTCGCGGCGAGCGGCACCGCCATCCGCCTCCACAATTATCCGGCGCAATGGGCCGATTATTATGACCGCAACGCGCTCGGCGTCTCCGATCCGGTCCACCGCGCGAGCCATATGACCAGTGTCGGCTTTCCCTGGTCGCGAATGTCCGAGCTGATCCCGATGACCCGAGAGGACCACCGCGTACTGGCGCTGGGCCGCGACCAGGGCATCGGCGACGGCTTTACGGTGCCGGCGCATGTGCCGGGCGAGGCACGCGGCTCCTGCTCGTTCGCGAACGAGGCCGGCCGGCCGATGCCGCACGAGATGCTGCCGTTGGCGCAACTCGCCGGGATGTTCGCGTTCGAGGGCGCGCGTCGGCTCTGGTCGATGCGCGGGGGCCTGCAGATGCCGCCGTGCCCGATCCTCACCGACCGCCAGCGCGACTGCGTGCTCTGGGTGGCACGGGGCAAGAGCGACTGGGAGATCAGCCTCATCCTGGGCGTCGGCGAGGAAACGGTCGCCCGCCATATCAAACAGGCCTGCGAGCGCTACGGCGTGAACAAGCGGACATATCTGGTGATCCTGACGCTCTTCGACGGAACGCTGACCTTCTCCGATATCTTTCGCCGCCGATATTACCCTTTTCCGGAATAGCGGGCTGACCCGCAGCAGGGCGACCCTTGGCCGATCACGGTCAAGGAGCCAGACCCATGCTGCATGTTGTTCAAGCCGCCCCGCGCCCGGCCTCGGACGCCGCCCTGCGTTCGATGTTCGCCGCGCGCAAATCCGTCTTCGTCGACCTGCTCAAATGGGACGTTCCTGTCCTCGACGGCCGCTATGAGGTCGACCAGTTCGACGATGTCCACGCCACCTATCTGATCCTCGCCGAGCCGGACGGAACGCATCTCGGATCTGCCCGCCTGCTGCCGACGACACGGCCGCATATCCTCGACAGCCTCTATGGCGAACTGTGCGAGGAAACGCCGCCGCAGAGCCCCGACATCTTCGAGATCACCCGCTTCTGCCTCGATCGCCGGCTGAGCGCGCGCGAGCGCCGCCAGGTGCGCGACACGCTGGTGACCGCGCTGGTCGACCATGCACTGGCGGCGGGCATCACCGCCTATAGCGCGATCGCCGAGATCGGCTGGTTCCAGCAGATCCTCGCCTTCGGCTGGCGCTGCATGCCGCTCGGGCTGCCGCGCATCATCGACGGCACGATGCTGGCGGCGCTCCGCATCGAAATCACGCCGGAAACGCCGAGCCTGCTCGAGTCCGGGCGTGCCACGGCCGCCGCGCTGCGCGTCGACCGACGCATCGCGGCCTGACGCGGGGGAGACGGAGCATGATCGACACAATCGACCTTTCCGGCGCGATCACCCGCCACGCCGCCGACCTCGCGGTGCAGGGCTATTGCATCATCCCCGACGCGCTGCCGCCAGCGACGATCGGCGCGCTCGACGACGACCTCGTCGGCGATTTCGCGCGCACGCCGTTCGGGCAAGGCGGCTTCTACGGCACGACGACCAAGCGGTTCGGGCGCCTTCTCGTCCGTTCGCCCCACGCCGCGGCCCTGGTCCAGCATCGCCTGATCCTCGGCGTCGTCGAGACGGTGCTGTCGCCCTGGTGCGACCGCATCCAGCTCAATACGACCCAGGCGATCGCGGTGCATCCCGGCGCTCCGGCTCAATTGCCCCATCGCGACCAGGACATGTGGCGGGGGCCGGTGGGCGAGATCGAATATCTCGTCAACGTGATGTGGCCGCTTAACCGTTTCACCGCGGACAATGGCGCGACTCTGGTCTGGCCGCGCAGCCATGGCGCGAAGGCGCTCGAAGCCGAACCCGAAGAGGTGCCATTCGCGGCAGAGATGGCACCCGGCGCGGCGCTTGTCCTGCTCGGTTCGACCCTGCACGGCGCAGGCGCCAACGTCACCCGCGCGGTGCGGCGCGGCCTCGTGGTCGGCTACTCGCTCGGCTGGCTCAAGCCCTATGAGAACCAGTGGCTCGCCTATCCGCCGGCTGTCGCGCGCGCCTTCGTATCGGCCGGTGGCCTCGACCGAACGCAGGACAACAAGCACCTCCTGCGCGGTGATCTTGGCGATGGGGCGATTGCCGATCCTGGGATAGGCCTTGTCGAGCAGCCAGCGAATCTTGCTGAGGGTGATCTCGGCCATCCCTTCGCGTTCCTGCTTGGCGACCCATTCCTCGGCGACCAGCTTGAAGCTGTTCTCCTCGGACAGCATTTCGCGGGCCACGGCGAGCTTGGCCTCGTGCGAGGGATCGAGGCCGGCCGCGATCATCTTGCGCGCTTCGTCGCGCCGTTCGCGCGCGTCACCAAGGCCGACATCGGGCCAGGCGCCGAAGGAGAGCGTCCGCTGCTTGCCGAGATAGGCGTAGTTCAGCCGCCAGAGCTTGCGGCCGTTCGGCTTGACGAGGAGATAGAGGCCGGCGCCGTCGGTGAGCTTGTATTCGCGCTCCCTCGGCCTGGCGCTCGTAACGGTCGTCGCGTAGAGTTTTCCCATGGTATCGGCCCGTCCATAAGGGGCCTTCGATACCATGCAGGATACCATATTTGTTCCCGATTGGTGCCGGATCAGCCCGGATTTGACCGGACGGTCTTAGCACAAAAAGTGGCTGAAATCAGCCACTTTTCGGACGTTCTCGGATGTCCCCGGAAGAACAAATGGTGCCCAGAAGAGGACTCGAACCTCCACGACCTTGCGATCGCCAGCACCTGAAGCTGGTGCGTCTACCAATTCCGCCATCTGGGCACGGGGTAGGCGGCGGCCTCTAGGGGAGCGATACGGGGCTTGTCAACAACGCTTGCAATGTCTTTCGTCGGGCCTTGCCGATTCCGGCGGCGGGCGGCATGGAGCAGGGGGATTTGGCGTGAGGCTCCAAGACATGAAAGACAAGCTGGTTACCCTGGTCGGCGGCGGTGGTTTTCTGGGCCGCTATATTGCCCAAGCGCTGCTTCAGCGTGGCGCGCGCGTTCGCGTCGCGCAACGCGATCCGCAAAGCGCGCTGTTCATCAAGCCGCAGGGCGGCTTGGGCCAGACACAGTTCGTCGCCGCCGATATCCGCAAACCCGAATCGATCGCCCGCGCGGTAAGCGGTGCCGATGCTGTCATCAATCTGGTCGGCGTGCTGGGTGGCGATTTCGACGCGCTGCATGTCGCAGGCGCGCGGACCGTGGCCATCGCCGCCGCGGCGGCCGGGGTCGGCGCGCTGCTGCATGTATCGGCGATCGGCGCCGATCCGGCGTCGGCATCGTCTTATGGCCGGTCCAAGGGCGAAGGCGAGGCAGTGGTGCGCGCGACGTTCCCGGCGGCGACCATCCTGCGGCCATCGATCGTTTTCGGGCGCGAAGACCAGTTCACCAACCGGTTTGCGGCGATGATCGCGGCGATGCCAATGGTGCCGGTGGTGCGACCCGGCGTGAAATTCCAGCCGGTTTATGTCGGCGATGTCGCCAACGCCGCCGTCGCTGCGATTGCCGACGCCGATACGCACGGCAGCAAGACTTATGAACTTGGCGGGCCGGACATCCTGACAATGGCGCAAATTATCCGCTGGATTGCCGGTGCGATCGATCGTTCGCCGATGATTGTCGACCTGCCCGATGGCGTTGCGGCCGCTATCGCCCGGCTGGGCTTCCTGCCCGGTGCGCCGATCACCTGGGACCACTGGCTGATGCTGCAAACTGACAATATTGTCACTGTCGGCGCACATGGGATCGATGCTTTGGGCATCGCCGCCCCCGAGCCGCTTGCCGCAGTCGCGCCGGGCTGGCTTGGCCGTTTTCGCAGGAACGGGCGCTTCAACACCGCCGTTGCCGCCTGACAATTGCGACCGCCTGCCCGGCCTGACCAGCGGAACGGATGGGCATCACCGCCGGAGGAATTCGAATGACCGACCTGTTGATGATTATCCTCCTCGGCATCGTCGAGGGGGTCACCGAATTCCTGCCGGTATCCTCGACAGGGCACCTGATCCTCGCCGGATATTTTCTGGGGCTTCCCGAAGCGGACGCAACCTTTGACATTGTTATTCAGCTTGGCGCCATCCTGGCGATCGTCGTGCTGTACTGGGGCCGGTTCATGGCGGTGCTTGTCGGGCTGATGCGAGGCGACAAGGGCGCGATCGCCTTTACTCGCAACGTACTGCTCGGCTTTCTGCCCGCAGGGGTCGTCGGCGCCCTGGCCTATAGCTCGATCAAGGCGGTGCTGGAGGCGCCAAGCATCGCGGTGGTCGTCGTGGCGGCGGCGCTGGTGGTCGGCGGCATCCTGATCCTGGTGATCGAGGCATTGGCGCCGCCTGCCCGGGTCCACAGCGTCGAGACGATGAACTGGCGCACCGCGCTGGGCGTCGGCGTCGTCCAATGCCTGTCGATGATCCCCGGTATCAGCCGATCGGGCGCGACGATCATGGGCGCACGCACCCTGGGCGTGGACCAGAAGACCGCCGCCGAATTCAGCTTCTTCCTCGCCATTCCCACGATGATGGGCGCGACGGCGGTGGCGTTGTGGAAGGCACGGCACGATCTGGGCGGCGCGCATCTGTCGGCAATTGCCATCGGGTTTGTGGTGTCGTTCGTCGTCGCGCTGGTCGTGGTCCGCTGGTTCATCACCATGGTGTCGCGCCATGGCTTTGCACCGTTCGCCTGGTACCGAATCATCATCGGCGTCGCCGCGCTTGCGTGGTTTTACCTGACATAGGTCCGTTTCGGACATTAATAGCCCATCGGTCGCCGCTCGAAACCGACAAAACCGGCGAGAGAGGCATTGGAATCGCGCACAATAGGACATTATAGCTGTCCTATTGTGTCGAAATTGCGTGACTCCCAGGCGCCGCCTCGCTAAGTTGCTTGCCGATCAGCAGCGACGAGGGGCCAATGACGGCAAAGGGCATGTTGCAATTCGTGGATACCGCGCAGGCTTATCCAGCCAAGCGCGCGGCCGAGTTGCGCGCGGAAGATTTTCGGGAAATCGCCTCGCGCTATGCCGAGCCCGATGGTGAGGAACAGGCATCGCGCTGCTCGCAGTGCGGCGTGCCATATTGCTCGGTGCATTGTCCGCTGCACAATCATATTCCAGACTGGCTGCGCCTGACTGCCGAGGGTCGGCTGCGCGAGGCGTATGAGTTATCGAACAGCACATCGACCATGCCCGAAATCTGCGGCCGCATCTGCCCGCAGGACCGTTTGTGCGAGGGCAATTGCGTTATCGAATTTTCCGGCCACGGCGCCGTTACCATCGGGTCGGTGGAAAAGTTCATTACCGACACTGCCTGGGAAAATGGCTGGGTGGAACCACTGGTGCCCGGCACCGCGCGAGGCCAGTCGGTCGGCATCATCGGCGCGGGGCCTGCCGGGCTGACCGCTGCTGAATATCTGCGCGGCAATGGCTATGACGTGCATGTCTATGACCGGCACGACCGCGCGGGCGGATTGCTGACCTACGGCATTCCCGGCTTCAAGCTGGAGAAATATGTGGTCATGCGCCGTATCGAACGGTTGCAGGCGGCAGGTATCGTTTTCCACCAGAATGCCGATATCGGCGGCGGCATCCCGTTCGAGCAGTTGCGCGGCCAGCACGATGCGATTCTGGTGGCAACGGGTGTCTACAAGCCGCGCGAGATCAAGGCGCCTGGCGTCGGCAGCACTGGCGTGGTCGCCGCGCTCGACTATCTGATCGCGTCGAACCGCAAGAGCTTTGGCGACGCGGTGCCCGAATTCGACAGCGGCGCGCTGAACGCGCAGGACAAGCATGTCGTCGTCATCGGCGGGGGCGATACCGCGATGGACTGTGTGCGTACCGCGATTCGCCAGGGCGCCAAGTCGGTCAAATGCCTTTATCGCCGTGATCGCGCCAACATGCCCGGATCACAGCGCGAAGTCGCCAATGCCGAAGAGGAAGGCGTCGAGTTCGTCTGGCTGTCCGCCCCGCAGGCGTTTGAAGCAAGGAACGGCGACGGCGCGGAACATGTCAGAGCGGTGCGCGCATCGAAGATGCGGCTGGGCGCGCCCGATGCCAGCGGCCGCCGCGCACCCGAAATCGATCCGGGCAGCGACCTGACGATCGAAGCCGATCTGGTCATCAAGGCACTGGGCTTCGACCCCGAAGACCTGCCGCGCCTGTTCGGCGCCAACGCGCTGGGCGTGTCGCGTTGGGGCACGGTGCTGACCAGCGCCGAGACGATGATGACCAGCCTGGACGGCGTGTTCGCCGCAGGGGACATCGTACGCGGCGCCAGCCTGGTGGTGTGGGGCATCCGCGACGGCCGCGACGTCGCAGCCAAGATGCACAAATATCTGAAGGCAAAGGCCGGAGCTGAAAGGAAAGCGGCGTGATCCGACCAATGATCGTCATCGCGCTCGCCCTGAGCGCCGCCAGCGCGGGTTCCGCCTTTGCCCAAACGGCGCCGATATCGGTTAAAGCTACACCTACCACTACCCAGACGACCGAGGCGGTCGATCCGGCACGGCTAGCGGCTGCCAACCGCTTGCTAGAGACGACGAGGTATGAGCGCACACTGGATGGACTCTTCGGCAACCTGGCCAAGCTTATGGCGGAAGCGGCGGTCGGCGCCGCGGCTAACGACGAACGATCGAAGACGCTGGTCGACGCCCTGATAAATCACGGCACTGGCGGACACGACCGGCTGGTTGCCATTTTGGTCGAGGAACTCTCTACGTCGATCAAGCGACGCTATCCCGAGTTGAAGGCCGCCGCGGCCCGCGAATATGCGAAGGCATTCACCTTGGAGGAGCTCACGGCGCTCAACGCCTTCTACGTTACTCCGGCCGGTATCAAGCTGCTCGCCGTCCAGCCGGAACTCCAGGCCCATTTGTCGCGTGCTGGTCAGGAAATCGGTCGGGACGCAGGATATGAAGCTGGGGTGAAAGGCTTCACCCGCGCCCTGAAGGAAATGCTGCCCGAGCAGAACGGAAAGTCCGCCACATGACCAAGCAATCCATCAACCCCAGTCCAACCGCGACCGAAAACGAACGCATCCGCCTCGCGGCCGAGGGGATGTATCGCCCCGAATTCGAATCCGATGCCTGCGGCGTCGGCTTGGTCGCGGCGACCGATGGCACGCCTTCGCGCCGCGTCGTCCAGTCGGCGATCGATGCGTTGAAGGCGGTGTGGCACCGGGGTGCAGTCGATGCCGATGGCATGACCGGCGATGGCGCGGGCATCCATATCGACCTGCCCACCGCATTCTTCGAAGAAGCGATCCAGCTTGCCGGGCACAAGCCGCGGCCGCGCCGCCTGGCAGTCGGCATGATCTTCCTGCCCCGCACCGACCTTGGTGCGCAGGAAAGTTGCCGCACCATCGTCGAAAGCGCGATCATCGAAGCAGGCTATACCATCTATGGCTGGCGCCAGGTGCCAGTGAACGTGTCGGTGATCGGGCAGAAGGCGCAGGCGACGCGGCCCGAGATCGAACAGATCATGATTGCCGGCCCCAGTCCGGAAACGATGAGCGCGGCCGAGTTTGAGAAGGAACTCTACCTCGTCCGCCGCCGCATCGAAAAGGCGATCGTGGCTGCCCAGATCCAGGGTTTCTACGTCTGCAGCCTGTCGTGCCGGTCGATCGTCTATAAGGGGTTGTTCCTGGCACAGTCGCTGTCGGTGTTTTATCCCGACCTGACCGACCAGCGCTTCGAAAGCCGTGTCGCCATCTTCCACCAGCGTTATTCCACCAACACCTTTCCGCAATGGTGGCTGGCGCAACCCTTCCGGTGCCTGGCGCATAATGGTGAGATCAACACCATTCGCGGCAACAAGAACTGGATGCTCAGCCACGAAATCAAGATGGCCGCTCAGGCCTTTCGTGAGCATTCCGAAGATATCAAGCCGGTAATCCCGGCAGGCGCCAGCGATACCGCCGCGCTGGATGCGGTGTTCGAGGCAGTGTGCCGTTCGGGCCGCGACGCGCCGACCACCAAGCTGATGCTGGTTCCCGAGGCATGGGAAGACCGCGACACCCCGCCGGAACACCTGGCGATGTACCGGTATCTGGCCAGCGTGATGGAACCATGGGATGGCCCGGCCGCGCTGGCGATGACCGATGGCCGCTGGGCGGTGGCGGGCATGGACCGCAACGCGCTGCGCCCGCTGCGCTACACCCGCACCAATGACGGGCTGCTGATCGTCGGTTCGGAAAGCGGCATGGTCGTCGTGCCTGAAACCACGATCATCGAGAAGGGCCGCCTTGGCCCGGGTGAAATGATCGCGGTCGATCTGGACGAAGGCGTCGTGCTCAAGGACCGCGAGGTCAAGGACCGTATTGCCGCCGAAGAAGACTATGCCGGGCTGATCGCCAAGTTCCGGTCGATCGACGATGTGCCGCTGCCCGAAGGTGAAACGGTGTGCCGGTTTGATCGCGCCGAACTGTTGCGCCGTCAGGTCGCGGCCGGCCAGACGCTGGAAGACATGGAGCTGATCCTGAGCCCCATGGTCGAAACGTCGAAGGAAGCCATCGGCTCGATGGGCGACGACACCCCGCTTGCCGTCATTTCAGACAAGCCACGCCTGATCAGCCAGTTCTTCCGCCAGAATTTCAGCCAGGTCACCAACCCGCCGATCGACCCGCTGCGCGAACGGCATGTGATGAGCCTGAAGACGCGTTTCTCCAACCTGTCGAACATCCTGGAACCCGACGATTCGCCAAGCCCGGTGCTGGTGCTCGACACGCCGGTACTGACGAGCGCCGACTGGCTGAAATTGCAGGCGCATTTCGGCGACAAGGTCGCCCATATCGACTGCACCCTGCCCGCCGGCCAAGGCCCCGACGCGTTGCGGGAAGCGATCCAGCGGATTCGTGAAGAGGCCGAACAGGCCGTCCGCGAAGGCCGCAGCGAATTGTTCCTGACTGATGAGAATGTGTCGGCGGAACGCGTGGCAATTGCCGGCGTGCTGGCCGCGGCCGCCGTGCACACCCATCTCGTCCGCCGGGGACTGCGCTCCTATGCCAGCATCAACGTCCGCACCGCGGAATGCCTGGATACGCATTATTATGCGGTGCTGATCGGCGTCGGCGCGACGACGGTGAATGCCTATCTGGCGGAAGCGGCGATTGCCGACCGTCAGGCGCGCGGGCTGTTCGGCGACCTGACGCTCGACCAATGCCTTGCGCGGCATCGCACCGCGATCAACGAGGGCCTGCTGAAGATCATGTCGAAGATGGGGATCGCGGTGATCTCCAGCTATCGCGGCGGCTATAATTTCGAAGCTGTCGGGCTGAGCCGGGCCCTGGTCAACGAACTGTTTCCGGGGATGCCCGCCAAGATTTCGGGCGAAGGCTATGCCTCGCTCAACCTCAGCGCCACCCTGCGCCACGATGCGGCGTTCGACAGTGCGGTGGCGACGATGCCGATCGGTGGTTTCTATCGCCAGCGCCACACCGGTGAAACGCACGCTTATTCGGCGGATCTGATGCACTTGCTGCAAACCGCCGTCGCCACCAACAGCTATTCGACCTACCTGCAATTCTCCCGCGGGGTATCGAAGCTGCCGCCGGTCTATCTGCGCGACCTGTTCGAATTCAACTATCCCGATCAGGGCGTCGCGGTCGAACAGGTCGAAGCGATCACCGCAATCCGCAAGCGCTTCGTCACGCCGGGCATGAGCCTTGGCGCGCTGAGCCCGGAAGCACACGAAACCCTGGCGATTGCGATGAACCGCATCGGCGCCAAGGCGGTGTCGGGCGAAGGCGGGGAGGATCGTTCGCGTTATCAACCGTATGAAAATGGCGACAATGCCAATTCGGGCATCAAGCAGATTGCGTCGGGCCGTTTTGGGGTCAACGCCGAATATCTGAACGCGTGCGAAGAGATCGAGATCAAGGTCGCGCAGGGCGCCAAGCCCGGCGAGGGCGGGCAACTGCCCGGTTTCAAGGTGACCGAGCTGATCGCCAGGCTGCGCCATGCCACACCCGGCGTCTCGCTGATCTCACCGCCGCCGCACCACGACATCTATTCGATCGAGGATCTGGCGCAGCTCATCTATGACCTGAAGCAGATCAATCCGGTCGCGCGGGTGTGCGTGAAGCTGGTTTCGTCGGCGGGTATCGGCACCGTCGCGGCCGGGGTTGCCAAGGCCCATGCCGATTTGATCCTCGTTTCCGGTCACGTCGGCGGCACCGGCGCATCACCGCTGACCAGCATCAAATATGCCGGTACGCCATGGGAAATGGGCCTGTCCGAAGTCAATCAGGTGCTGACGCTCAATGGCCTGCGCCACCGGGTCAAGCTACGCACCGATGGCGGCCTGAAGACGGGGCGCGATATCGTCATCGCCGCCATTCTGGGGGCCGAGGAATTCGGGATCGGCACGCTCAGTCTGGTCGCCATGGGCTGCATCATGGTTCGTCAGTGCCATTCCAACACCTGCCCGGTCGGGGTTTGCACCCAGGATGAACGGCTGCGCGAGAAATTCGGCGGATCGCCGGAAAAGGTCATCAATCTGATGAGCTTCATTGCCGAGGAAGTGCGCGACATCCTGGCGCGGCTCGGTTGCCGGACGCTGGACGAAGTGATCGGCCGCACCGAATTGCTGCGTCAGGTCAGCCGGGGTGCCGAACATCTCGACGACCTCGACCTCAATCCCATCCTCGCCAAGGTCGACGCCGATGACGATATGCGGCGGTTCAGCCTGCCGACGCACCGCAACGAAGTACCCGACAGCCTGGATGCGGACATGATCCGCGACGCCGCGCAATTGTTCACCCGCCGCGAAAAAATGCACTTGCACTATACGGTACGCAACACCCACCGCGCCGTCGGCACGCGATTGTCGGGTGAAATCACCCGCACCATCGGCATGTCCACGCTGGCCGATGGTTACGTCCATGTGCGCCTGCGCGGTTCGGCCGGGCAAAGCCTGGGGGCGTTCCTGTGCAAGGGCGTTACCCTCGAAGTTTTCGGCGACGCCAACGACTATGTGGGCAAGGGGCTTTCGGGCGGCATCATCGTGGTGCGCCCGGTGGTCAGTTCCCCGCTCGCCAGCCACAACAACACGATCATCGGCAACACCGTGCTCTATGGTGCCACGGCGGGCAGCCTGTACGCCGCCGGACAGGCCGGTGAACGCTTTGCGGTTCGCAATTCCGGCGCGAATGTCGTGGTCGAAGGCTGCGGCGCCAATGGCTGCGAGTATATGACCGGCGGTACTGCGGTGATATTGGGCCCGGTCGGCAAGAATTTCGGGGCCGGCATGTCTGGCGGCATGGCCTTCGTCTATGATCCCGAAGGTAATTTCCCGCGGCGCGCCAACCCCGAAAGCGTGGTGTGGCAGCGCGTTGTTTCACGCCATTGGGAATCGGTATTGCTCGCCCTGGTACGCGCACACCGCGACAGCACCGACAGCAAATGGTCCGCCAATCTGATCGACGAGTGGGACCGCACGATCCAGCATTTCTGGCAGGTGGTGCCCAGGGAAATGCTCAACCGGCTGGACTATCCACTCGATGATGCCGCGGAGGCCGTCGCCGCAGAATAACACGCGCCATCGCATCGGTGCTTTACCCATGGGGCAGGACGGCTAAAGGTTCTGCCCCATGTGGCAACTCTATCACTTTCCGCTTTGCCCCTTTTCGCGCAAGGTCCGCATCCTGCTCGGTGAAAAAGGGATCGGCTATGACCTGATCCGCGAAGCGCCGTGGAATCGGCGCGATGAGTTCGTCGACATGAACCCCGCCGGGCAGACGCCGGTGATGGCCGATCCGACACGCAACCTGTTGCTGATCGATTCCATGGCGATCTGCGAGTATTTTGAGGAAACCGTCGACAAGGCCGCGATGATCAACGGCACGGCCGCCAATCGGGCGGAAACGCGTCGGCTGGTCGCCTGGTTCGACAATCAGTTCTACCGCGACATCACTGCGCCCCTGCTCCATGAACGGATGATAAAGCGCGTCGTCCATCGCGCCGCGCCGGATGCCAAGCAACTGCGTGAGGCGATGAAGGCCGCGGTCGGCCATCTCGACTATGTCGATTACCTGCTTGGCCATCGCACCTGGATCGGCGGATCGACCATGGGCCTGGCCGACCTGGCGGCGGCGGCGCATATCTCGGTTGCCGACTATCTCGGCGGCATCGACTGGAAAGGGCATGAGGAAAGCGCGCGCTGGTATCGTGGGTTCAAGAGCCGCCCAAGCTTCCGCCCGCTGCTGGCCGAACGCATGGAGGGGATCGTGCCTCCCCAGCATTATGACGACGCCGATTTCTGATGCATGCGACGCACGACCCGCTGTCGCCGACCGCACAGCCGATCGGGTTTGACGATTTTCTGAAGGTCGATATCCGCGTCGGCACGATCATTTCGGCCGAACCGTTTCCAGAAGCGCGCAAACCGGCGTTCAAATTGCTGATCGACTTTGGCCCGGTAATCGGGCGGCGCAAAAGCTCAGCCCAGATCACCGAGCATTATCGGCCGGAGGATTTGCCGGGGACGCAGGTCGCCGCCGTTGTCAACTTCCCGCCGCGCCAGATCGGCAAGTTCATGTCGGAAGTGCTGACACTGGGCTTTCCCGACGCCGGGGGCAAGGTGGTGCTGGTCCGGCCAAGCACACCCGTCCCCAATGGTGGACGGCTGTTCTAGCGACGAGATTTCAAGCAACCAGACCGGTTCTGCCGAACGCCGACAAGGCACCGGCGATCCTGATCCTCAGGCCGCGCGGCTCCCCTGTTCGGCGCTTTCTTGTTCGGCATTGCCCAAAACCCAGGCTTCGGCTTCTTCCATCGTGCCGAAATAGCGCGCCTCACGCTCATCGACGGCCCGGATGACCTGCATCCGCGCCAGCGTTGACGCGATGACGAACGCCAAGCGGCGTGATTGATGTGCGGGATTGGCCAACACATGACGAAACGCCGCCACGATTTCCTGGCTTTGGATCTTCATGTCCCGGATGTCGACCAGCGTTGCATGCTGGTTCGGCGCACTGCGAAGTTGTTTATGAGCCTTGTCTCGCGCGATCAGGAAACGCTCGATATCGGCCATCTCGAAAAAGCCCCGCAAGGTGATGCGGACGAGATCATGATCGGGATCGACAGTGATGTTGAATTCACTCTGCATGGCCGTGGGCCGTAATCGCAAATTCTTGACCCATTATTATGCCGGAGATTGCGGTTATCCCGTACCATCCAGCGCTTTTTGTCGCCGGCGTTGCACGGAACTGCCGATGCCCAATGCTTCCCGGTACTTGGCGACCGTCCGCCGTGCGATATCAAACCCCTTTTCTTTCAATAAGTCGACCAAAGTGTCGTCCGATAGGATTGCCTTGGGTTCTTCGGCCGCAATGAGTGTCTTGATCGCGCTTTTCACCGCCTCTGCCGAAACCGCATCACCACCATCCGATGCCTGAATCGCGGAGGTGAAGAAATATTTCAGCTCATAAAGGCCGCGTTCGCAGGACAGATATTTGTTGCTGGTAACGCGGCTGACGGTCGATTCGTGCATCTCGATAACATCCGCCACTTGCCGCAACGTCATCGGTTTCAGATGCGCGACGCCGTGAAGGAAAAACGCTTCCTGCTGCTTGACGATTTCGGTCGCCACCTTGACGATGGTACGCTGCCGCTGGTCGAGCGCCTTGACCAGCCAGTTGGCGCTGGCAAGGCAATCGTTGAGCCAGGTTTTCGATGCCTTGTTCTGCGGGCCGGAGGCCAGTTCGGTATAATAGCTGCGATTGACCAGCAGCCGCGGCAATGTCGCCTGGTTGATTTCGATCGCCCAGCCATCCTTGCGCCGCGCGACATAGATATCGGGCACGACCGGCTGCGCCGGTTCGCCGCCATAACGACAGCCCGGCTTTGGATCATAGCCGCGCAATTCGCGGATCATGTCGGCCATGTCTTCATCGTCGACGCCGCACATGCGCTTCAGCCGGGCGATTTCACCGCGCGCGAGCAGATCGAGATTGTCGATCAGTCGCGCCATGCAAGGGTCATAACGGTCCGCTTCCCTGGCCTGCAGCGCCAGGCATTCGGCAAGGTCCCGCGCGCCGACCCCGGTGGGATCGAAGCTGTGAATGATCGCCAGCACGTCTTCCACCCGCGCCAGCGGAACCCCCAGCCGATCGGCAATTTCGACCAGCGGCACCGTGAGATACCCCGCCTCGTCAATCTGGTCGATGAGGTGCGCGGCGATGAACATCTCCGCACCCGCAACGCTTGCCCCCGCCTGCGCGAGCAAATGGTCGGCGAGCGTCCCCGCGGTATCGGCGAACCCTTCGAAATCAGGGCCGTCGTCGCTGCCGCCGCTGCCCGTGCCCGCCAGGCTGAGGCTGCCATCCATGCCGACGCCATCGGCAACGCTGTCGTGATGGAATGTTTCCGCCGAGAAATCGACGTCCAGCGCCCCCTCCCCCGTCGCTCCATCGGCCCTCAAAAACTCATCGGCTGTCGCTGGTTCGTCGCTGGCTGCGGCGAGCGGCTGGATGTCGCCCGGCGCGATGGCGGGGCCATCATCCTCAATCGGGGTTGAATCGAGCAGCGGGTTCTTCTCGACTTCCTCGGCGATGAACGATTCGACTTCAAGGTTCGACAGCGCAAGCAGGCGGATCGCCTGTTGCAATTGCGGCGTCATCACCAGCGATTGCGACTGGCGGAGATCCAGACGTGGTGCGAGGCTCATCGGGCGCCCCCCAGCGCCACGCTCATCGCCCGCGCCCGCGCGGGTCGATCAGCAACGGCGCGGCGTGCATCGCGTCACAGCGAGAAACCCTCGCCGAGATACAGGCGGCGGACATTGGCATCGGCCACCAGTTCGTCGGGCGAGCCGGTGAACAGCACCCGCCCATCATAGATGATATAGGCGCGATCGACGATTTCGAGCGTCTCTCGCACGTTGTGGTCGGTGATGAGCACGCCGATGCCACGCTGCTTCAGATCCCGAACCAGATCGCGGATGTCGGCGATCGAGATCGGATCAATGCCCGCGAACGGTTCATCGAGCAGCATGATGGTCGGGTCCGCCGCCAGTGCCCGCGCAATTTCCGCGCGCCGCCGTTCGCCGCCCGACAGCGCCATCGCTGGTGCATCGCGCAGCCGCGCCAGCCCGAATTCGTCGAGCAGCTTTTCCAGCCGCGCCTCGCGCGCTTCCTTGTTGGGCTCGCTCAATTCGAGCACGGTGAGGATATTGCCTTCAACCGAAAGCCCCCGGAAAATGGAGGTTTCCTGCGGCAGATACCCCAGGCCGAGAATCGCGCGCCGATACATGGGCAGGCCAGTGATATCGACACCGTCGAGCATGATGCGGCCCGAATCGGGCTTCACCAAACCCATGATCGAATAAAAGCACGTCGTCTTGCCCGCGCCATTGGGGCCAAGCAGGCCAACGACTTCGCCGCGCCCGACCGATACCGACACATCGGTCAGCACTGGCCTTTTGTCATAGGATTTGGCGATCGAAACAACCGACAGGCCGTTCATCCCCTCCGCCTGATCGGCGGCGGCGTGGCGCTTGGCGATAGTGGTGGTGTCGTCCATGATTCAGTGACCGATCCAACGCGATGCCCGCCGGTGCGACGCAAATCGCAGATTGGCAAGCTTTGTGCATGGCTCTTGCCCCAGCATCGTCGCCAAGAAAAGCCCCGCCGTACCGAATCGTAGAATCAAGCGCGCGGAATTCGCATCAATTGTCGCGCTTGGGCACCTGGAAATGGCCCGTGACCCGGCCATTGCTGCCCGTTGTCGTTCCCGGCAGCGACCCGCCGACGGCGCCGCCATCGACTGTCGCCCGCCCGGTATCAAGGTCAAGCGTCAGTCGCCCGCCACTGACATTGTTGTTGCCCTGCACCAGGTTGACGTTGCCCAGCATGGTCACGGTGCGCGCCTTGACGTCGTAGATCGCATAGTCGGAACGCGCGCGCTGGTCCGGGCGCGACATCACCACGCCGCCCACCGCATCGACTCGCGTCGCTTCGGGCGATCCGCTGAGCGCGCTGCCACTGAACGCCACGTTCACGCGGGCCGCCTTCAACGTCATTTCGGCCTGGGTGATGACGACATCGCCGGTCAGGATGACGCGTTGGGCGCGATCGTCCAGTTCCTGATGAGTCGCCGCAAAATCGATGGGCGCGTTCGAATCATGCTTGCTCTGCGCCGACGCCAGCGTCGTGACGCCGATCGTCAGGGCAGCAAGGACAACCAGGGAAGTGCCGGAATGGATGCGCATGGCGCCGCTATCTCCGCTTTCCGGGCTGGATCCGCAAGTGCGTATTGCCGTCGAGGTGAACGACCCGGGTTTCAAGGTCGGCGCGCATATGGTCGGCACTGAACCGCCCCTGCGGCAGCGTGCCGGTGACTGGCGCCGTGCTCAACAATTGCCGCGTCCTGAGATCGACCGACGCCGCCGTCGTGTCGAGCGCATAGCCATTGGCGGCGCGGAACTGCAGCGGGCTGTCCACATTCACGCGCTGCTTGTCCATGTCATATTCGCCGTGCGAGGCGTTGAGTGTTGCCGGACCGTCCGACAGCAATATCTGCGCGGCGAGTTGGTCGAGCTGCACGATCGGCTCAGACGAGCTTTTCTGGACGGCCGATCCGGCATGGAGTGAAAAGGCCTGGCCCTTGTCGTCCTCACCACGATACACCGCCGATTGCACGCGCATCCGTTCCCGCGCCACTTCGACCTTGTTCTTGTCGAGCACGAAGCTGACATCGCCGCCCACCAGGACGGGCGCCATGACCATGAATGCGGTCAGCGCGCCGATCATCACCGGCAACATGACGCGCAGCCACCAGACGACACGATCATGCTGACTGCCCGGCGCAGCCCATACCCGCCGGTCCGAGCGGACGCGGGCGGCAAGATCAGACATGAGCGAAGATATCAACTTCCGGCCAGCCCGCTATGTCCAGCTCAGCGCGCGCCGGCAGGAAATCGAAACAGGCCTGCGCCAGCGCCGTGCGTCCCTCACGCGCGAGCCGTTTGTCAAGTTCCTCCTTCATCGCGTGGAGGTAACGGACGTCCGACGCGGCATAATCGCGCTGCGCATCGGACAGATCGGGGCCGCCCCAGTCCGACGACTGCTGCGCCTTGGAAATGTCGCCGCCCAACAGGTCGCGGACGAGTTCCTTAAGGCCATGCCGATCGGTATAGGTGCGCACTAGGCGCGAGGCAATTTTGGTGCAGTAAACCGGTGCCGCGACCACGCCGAGATAATATTTGATCGCGGCCAGATCGAACCGGGCGAAATGATACAGCTTCAGCCGGGCGGGATCGCCCAGCACCGCGCGCAGATTGGGCGCGGCATAATCGCTACCCGGTTTGAAGCGGACAAGATGCTCGTCCCCCCGGCCATCGGCGATCTGCACGACGCACAACCGGTCACGCGGCGTTATCAACCCCATGGTTTCGGTATCGATGGCGATTGGCCCATCCGCAAGGACGCCTGCGGGCAGATCTTCTTCGTGAAAATAAACAGTCATGGCGCTCGCCTAGCCGCGAATCGCTCCATTCTCAATGGTCGCCGCTGCCAGGTCGACCATCGAGAACCTGAAAATTCACCGCTCAATCACCACCATTGCCGCCAGCACGCCGTTGCCGACGTTCGCGCGCCAGGATATTGAGCGTTTCCACGCCAGCAGAAAAAGCCATGGCGGTATAGATATACCCCTTGGGCACATGCACGCCAAACCCGTCCGCGATCAGCACCACGCCGACCATCAACAGGAATCCGAGGGCCAGCATCACCACGCTGGGATTGTTCTCGATAAAATTGGCCAGCGGATCAGCCGCGACCATCATCACGCCAACCGCCAGGACGACGGCGACGATCATGATCGGAAGCTGGTCGGTCATGCCAACCGCCGTTAGAATCGAATCGATCGAGAACACCATGTCGAGCAGCAGGATCTGGACGATCGCCGCGCCGAATCCCATCACGGCCGTGCTGGCGCCATGTGCCACCCCGCCATCGGACGCGGATATTGGCTCCATCGTGTGGTGGATTTCGGTGGTCGCCTTCCACACCAGGAACAGCCCGCCCGCGATGAGGATGAGATCACGCGCCGAGAATGCCGTCTCGAAAGTCGGTTCGCCATGCGCGCCAGGGGCGCCGGTAATGCCAAGGTCGATGATCGTATGGGTCAGCCCGACGATCCACGCTATCGTGGACAGCAGCAGCAAGCGCAGCACCAAAGCCAGGCTGATGCCGACGCGACGGACACGCCTGCGTTGTGCCATCGGCAACTTGTTCGACAGAATCGAGATGAAAATCAGGTTGTCGATGCCCAGCACCACTTCCAGCACGACAAGCGTAACCAGCGCCGCCCAGGCGGCCGGATCGAGCAACAGCGACATCCAAGACATGCGCACCCTGTGCCCGCTAAGACGCACCGCCGCAAGTATCGGACATACTGAACCAGCCTGGCGACGATTTTATTCGCAGCGGCCGGGTTTTTGCGGTATGCCTGTTGTTAGGCGCAACTAGTTGAGCGTCGGAAGACCTGCGCTTTTCGTCCTACGCTCGGGTTTTTGCAGGTGTTATTGGGCGAACCGGGAAGACGAACAGGGCATGAGTTTCGATAGAGGGCGGCGCGGCGAGCGTGGTGGACGTGGCCGCGACAAGCGCGACAGTTTTGATGGCGGTTTCGACGGCGGTTTTGACGGCGGCTTCGGCGGCGGTTTCCGTAGCGGCGGAGATCGTTTCGGTGGTGGCGATCGTTTCGGTGGCGCGCCTAGCGGCGGTGGCGACCGATTCGGCGGCGGCGGTGATCGCTTCGGCGGTGGCGGCGGCGGTGGTTTCCGCGGCGGCGCCGGTGGTGGCGGCGGGCGCGGCATGCCGCCCCAGGTCGTCGGCGAAGGCAAAGGCGTCGTAAAATTCTTCAACGCGCAGAAGGGCTTCGGCTTTGTCGTGCGCGATGATGGTGGCGAAGACGTGTTCGTTCACATCAGCGCGGTGGAAGCAGCCGGCCTGACGGCGCTCGCCGAAGGTCAGCCGCTGGGCTTCACGCTGGTTGATCGCGGTGGTCGTATCTCGGCTACCGACCTGAAGATCGAAGGCGATCCGCTGCCGGTCGAAGATCGCGGCCCGCCGCGCGAACGCGCAGCAGGCCCCGGTGGCGCCGCAGGCGCACCGCAACGCCAGCTTACGGGCGAAAAGGCGACGGGTACGGTCAAGTTCTTCAATGCGATGAAAGGCTTCGGCTTCATTCAGCGCGACGACGGGCAGCCGGATGCGTTCGTGCATATCAGCGCGGTCGAACGCGCCGGCATGCCGACCTTGAACGAGGGCGACCGGCTTGAGTTCGAGCTGGAGGTCGATCGGCGCGGCAAGTACGCCGCCGTCAACCTCAGCCCGCTTCAATAGTCGCCCAAAACGGCTAAGTGATTCGGAATAAACCCGGTCGGCATGGATGTCGGCCGGGTTTTTCCTTGTCCGGCGTCCAAACACGGAACCCGGCATCGAAACTGGCGACCTATCCGCGATGACCCCGGAAGCCCGCTTGATCGACAACGCACGCCCCGGTGACCTGTCGCCGATTCGCGCGTTGGTCGAATCGGCCTATCGCGGCGACACCGCGCGGCGGGGATGGACGCACGAGGCCGACCTGGTTGCCGGACAACGGACCGACCCCGCCACGCTGGCCGCGATTATTGCCGATCCGGCGCAGCGGTTGATCGTCCTGCGCGCAAACGGGGCGATTATCGGTTCGGTGGTGGTGGCAGACCGCGGCCTGCAAACGGCCTATCTGGGGATGTTGGCTGTCACGCCGGAGCGGCAGGCCGGCGGTATCGGCCAACGCCTGATCGACGCCGCAGAACAGACGGCTCGCATCGCATTTGGCGCAGCCCGAATCGAAATGACCGTGATTGCCCGGCGCGGCGAGTTGATCGCTTACTATCAACGACGCGGCTACGCATTAACGGGCGAACGCCGCCCCTTTCCCTATGGCGACCCCAGCGTTGGCAGCACGCTGTACCCCGACCTGGAATTTGTCGTACTGGCCCGAAACCTGCTTCCGATCGATCGTTGATCCTGGCGTTCGTCCCTTTCGTCCGCGCCAGGCAACGGCTAGTCCCGTCGCCATGCTGACCATAAGCCGAACTCTCGGCATTGCCCTTGTGATTGCCGTCGTCACCGCAGCTTATGCCTATGTAGAGGCGCGGCGCGATCCCATTGTCCGCCAGGCCACGTTGCGGCTTGCGAACTGGCCGAAGGGGCAATCCCCGATTCGCGCCGTGCTGCTTTCCGATATCCATATGGCAAGCCCGACGATGGACGCGCGGCGATTGTCGCGCATCGTCGCGCAAATCAACCGGCTGCATCCCGACATTGTCCTGATCGCGGGTGACTTCATCAGCGGCAATGAGCCTGACGGCGCGGCTCGACAAGCGCCCGGGTTGATCGAACCCCTGTCCGCCCTTGAGGCGCCACTAGGCGTCGTTGCTGTGCCGGGCAACCACGATTACACAACGGGCATACCGGCGCTGAAAGCCGCGCTGGATCGCGCGCACGTAACGCTGCTGGCCAATCGGGTGCTCGTCCGGGGACCGCTGGCGATTGCGGCGATTGGCGACTTCACGACCGATCACGCCGATGTCGCGGCCATCAACCGCGCACTGAAGGGCAAGCCCGGCATACGGCTGGCCCTTACTCATTCGCCCGACGTGGTGCCGAAACTTCCTGAAATGCTTGATCTGGTGCTGGCCGGTCACACGCATTGCGGCCAGATCGTCCTGCCGTTGATCGGGCCGATCGCGCAGATCTCCGCTTATGGCCGGCGATTCCTATGCGGCGTAAAACACGAAGGCCGCCGGACCATCGTGGTCACTGGCGGCCTTGGAACAAGCGAAGTGCCGTTTCGACTCGGCGCACCGCCCGATATGTGGTTGCTGAAGCTCGGCCCCCGGTAGCAAGCGCCAGGCTTCAGCGTTTGTTCTACAAAATGTTGGTCCGCCGACCGGATATCACGCCCAGGACAAGCAGCGCGACAAACACGGCGATGGCGACGAAGAACAACAGTTTTGCGATACCGATAAACGCACCGCCAAGCCCGCCAAAACCAAGCATGGCGAGAACGACTCCGATAATCAGAAAGAATAATGCCCAACGAAGCATGGCCGTCTCTCCTCTATAATATGAGGATCCAACGGCCAGCGATCGGCTTTGTTCCTGACTTCACGCCGTGCGGCAACGCAATATATCGATGCCCGTGAATGCCGCCTAGTGGTTCGACCGCGACGGAAGAGTCCAGCTTCAGCCGGGTCTTTCGTTGCGATCAGTTGAACCATAACAAAAAGATACCTAGTGGATTGGCCCGATATTCCGGGAACGGAATGTCGGAATCAATCCACTAGATTAGGCGCAGCGCCGACAGTGCGGAAAAGACACCGACGATAGTCAGCACCACGCCCGCCCCGACGCGAATTGCGGTGAGGGGCATTTTCCGCAAGACCTCCTCACCAGCGGTCGCGGCGGCCACCACCACCGCTCCGCTACCCAAGGTCGCGCCAATAATCGCAAAGACCGGCAAATCCCCCCGCACCGCGATCGCAGCCGTCAGGAACTGGGTTCGATCGCCCATGCCGGCGGCCAGCATGACGACCAATGTGGTCGCAACGAGGCCGAATCGATCACCGCCCATCGCTTTTACCGGTTTCAGCGGCAAGAAGGCCGGAATCCCCGCCGACACAAGGGCGAAGCCCAACAACAAGGCGCGAGCGTTGGGGGTGAGCATTGGCGCGACGACCACCCCCGCAAACGCGCCGACCGCGTTGGTGAGCGCGATAGCCAGGATCGCAACGACGCCAACCGTCAACGCGCGGCCGAACTGCCCGGCCAGGCGCACGACAAGCCACGGCGTGCGGTCGCTTGCCTGGACGATCAGCGCCGCGACGAATGCCGCCATCAACGCATCCATGAGGTATATCGCCTAACCAGCGTATCTGACCGTGCACGCTGCCGCATAAGTGTCGCACGCCGCCGTATCGTTGCGATCACAGCCGATCGCGTCGACAAGGATGGCCAGCCAGCCATCGATCAGCGGCCCGCGTTCCCCGCGGCCAATGGCCATTTCCAGCGCATGGGCGACACTTGCCGCCGGATACATGCGATTGGCCAGAGCAAGACGACGAATCGTTTCGACTTGCTGAGCCAATGCCCCCGCATCGCGCCGATTCGCGCCCAATCCCATCAACGCCACACGGCGCGACAGATCTTCCTGCACATGTTCAGTCCCAACAAAGCCCGCGCTCTCCATGCCCGACCCCCACGCCGTAATTGACACGCCCGCACGCTGCGCCCTTATGGTAAAGGCCGGGTTAAGACCGGGATCCGGGTTGACATCGGCACCGTGATACGCCATGCGCCCGGCCTGATTTGCGGCGGACGCGGGTTCGTCGCATTTGTATTTTTCTGGAAAGCGCAGGATTTCAGGTCATGGCAAAGCCGACCACCGTCAAGATCAAGCTCGTCAGTTCGGCGGACACCGGGTTCTTCTATGTCACCAAGAAGAATCCGCGTACCAAGACCGAGAAACTGTCGTTCCGCAAGTACGATCCCGTCGTGCGCAAGCATGTCGAGTTCAAGGAAGCGAAGATCAAGTAACGCCGTCGGCCCATCGGGCCGGTGCGTTAGGGCCCAGCCCATACCGGGTAGAGCCATCAGGGCCGTGGGGACAAGCTCCTCGCGGCTCTTGTCGTTTCAGTCGTCGACGCCGCTCGAAGCGTCAGGTTCTTCGGGCTGGGCCGACGGATCGCCATCGTCGCCCTGTGCCGACTCGGCTGCACCTGTCGGCACATCCCCTTCAACCGATTCGTCCTCGTCCACCGAAGCCAGCAACAGGCGAACCTGTTCGATGAACCGCGCCAGCACGATCGGCTTGGACACATAGGCATCGGCGCCAACCGCGCGGATACGATCCTCATCATCCCGGCTGGCATAAGCCGTGACCGCCATCACCGGAATCGCGCGCAATCCGGGATCGGCCTTGAGCTGGGCAATCAGTTCATAGCCGGTCACATGCGGCATCTGGATGTCCATGACGATCATGTGGGGCCGAAAGGAGCGCGCCCGCGCAACCGCCTCTCGCCCGTCGCGGACGCCCTCCGCAACAAAGGCATGGGCACGCAGCAAATCGCAGAACAACTTGAGATTGAGTTCGTTGTCCTCGACAACCAGCACTCTTTTTGCCACGGACTCCGTTCCTTCCAAGGTACGAACACATAGGCAATGCGCAACGCAACGGCAAATCATGACGCGACCGTTCTAGCGCTGGGCGCGCTGGGCTGGACGCTTGGCGATATTGGTCGCGCCACGCGTTTGCTCGCGTTGACCGGCCTTGATGCCGAACAACTACGCGCGGGCGCACAATATCCCACAACGCTGGTTGCCGTATTGGATTTTCTCGCCGCGCATGAGCCAGACCTGATCGCGTGCGCCGCGGCGCTTGGCGTGACGCCTGCCACACTCATAAAAACGCGCGACCAGCTGGAGTCTGCATGAAACCCTTGCTTATCTGTGATTGCGATGAAGTGCTGCTGCACATGGTCCGGCATTTCGGCCACTGGCTGGGCGAGGCGCACGACATCGATTTCACGCTGTCGAGCGACTTCTCCACCGCGATGACTCGCAGAAACGGCGAGCCCGCGCCGAATCGGGAAGAAATGTGGGGGTTGCTCGATCAGTTTTTCCCCGCCGAAATGCCACGCCAGACACTGGTGCCGCACGCCCGAGAGGCGCTGGCCGTGCTGGCCCGGACGACGGAAATCGTCATCCTCACCAATCTGAACGATCACTGCCGCGATGCCCGTATCGAACAATTGGCCGTCTTTGGCATCGCCCACCGAGTCGAAACCAACCAGGGCGGCAAGGGCGACCCGGTGGCGCGGCTGGTCGCCGAACATGGCAACCCGGTGACGGTGTTCGTCGATGATCTGGCGGTGCATCACGATTCGGTCGCCCGCCACGCACCCGGCGTCCACCGGTTGCACATGGTCTCCGAACCCGAACTTGCGCCCAAGATACCGCCGGCACCCGCTGCCCATGCCCGCATCGATGATTGGCAACAGGCGCAAAGCTGGATCGCGGCGCGCTTTGCCGAAGGACGTCACGCCGAGGGTTGACCGACAACCGCCTGGCGTGGTTCTCCAGCGCGCATGACTGATCGAATCGCTCGCAAGCTGGAAGAGCTTGGCCTCACCCTTCCGCAGCCCGCTGCACCCGTTGCCAGCTATGTACCGGCGGTCGAGGCGGGCGGCTTGCTCTATATCTCCGGCCAGATCGCATTCGCCGCTGACGGTTCGCTGATGACCGGCAGGCTGGGGGAAGACCGTGACCTGGATTATGGCGTGGAAGCGGCGCGGCGTTGCGGCCTTATGCTGATTGCCCAGATGAAGGCGGCGCTGGGCGAATTGTCGCGGGTCGAACGCATCGTCAAGCTTGGCGCCTTCGTCAATTCCACCGCCGATTTCACCGATCATCCCAAGGTCGCCAATGGCGCCTCAGACCTGATGGTCGCGCTGTTCGGTGATCTGGGGCGCCATGCGCGCAGCGCGGTGGGCGTGCCGAGCCTGCCCTTGGGCGTCGCTGTCGAGATCGATGCGATCGTCAAGATTGCCGGTTGATCGGCGGTCGGCACGTCCGTCATTGCCCTTTGCCGATGCCATCTTAAGTTAGCGGCATCGTGCTTGGATCAGACATTATCGCCCGCATCGCCCCCGGCGTCGGCAGCATCACCGCCGATGGCTGGGACGCATGCGCGGGCACCGACAATCCCTTTTTGTCGCACGCCTTCCTCTCCATCCTCGAAGAGTCGGGGAGCGTCGGCGGGCAAAGCGGCTGGCAACCCGCACCGATTGTCATTGACGGCGCCGACGGCCAGCCCGCCGCCATCGCCCCTGCTTATGCCAAGACGCACAGCCAGGGCGAATATGTGTTCGACCATGGCTGGGCCGAGGCGTGGCAGCGGGCGGGCGGAAACTATTATCCGAAAATCCAGATTGCGGTGCCGTTTACCCCCGCGCCGGGGCCAAGATTGTTGCTGCGCGACAAGGCGCTTGCCCCCGCGCTTGTCGGTGCGGTCGAGGCGGTGGTGGACCAGAACCGGCTGTCATCGGCCCATGCGACCTTCGTCACGCCCGATCAGTTGCCGGTGTTTGAAGCGGCAGGCTGGCTGATTCGCCAGGGAGTCCAGTTCCACTGGCAGAACCAGGGCTATGCCGGCTTCGATGATTTCCTGGATGCGCTGGCCAGCCGCAAACGCAAGGCGATCCGCAAGGAACGCGCCGCCGCCACCGCGGGGCTGACCATCCGCCATTTGACCGGCAGCGACCTGACCGAAGCCGCATGGGATGCGTTCTGGACCTTTTACCAGGACACCGGGGGTAGAAAATGGGGCAGGCCCTATCTGACCCGGCGCTTCTTCTCGTTATTGGGCGAACGCATGGCCGATCGAGTGCTGCTGATGTTCGCCGAACGCGGTGGCAGGCCGATCGCGGGTGCGCTCAACCTGATCGGCGCCGATACGCTTTATGGCCGTTACTGGGGCTGTACCGAGGAAGTGCCGTTCCTCCATTTCGAGCTGTGTTATTATCAGGCGATCGACGCTGCCATCGCCCGCGGTCTGCAGCGGGTGGAGGCGGGCGCGCAAGGCGAGCATAAACTTGCCCGTGGTTATGCCCCGGTCGCCACCTGGTCAGCCCATTATATTCCCGATCCGAACTTCCGCCGGGCGGTCAGCGATTTCCTGGCGCACGAACGGCAGGCGGTTGCCCAGGACCAGGCTTTTCTCGGGCAATTGACGCCGTTTCGGAAAACGGTGGAGGAGTAAGCTCCGCCTTGGTCAGTGTCGCGGCGGGTATGACGTGATCCACCTTGAACAGCGCGCTCGTCCCGCTCCGCCAGACCGGGATCAGCCCTTGTTCCAGCCTCTTGTCATAAGGCGGCGGCGAAATCAGCCATACATAGTCGAATGCGTTGCGCGGAAAGCGGACCAGCGAGCGGGAAATCGGCCGCCACCACTCGCGCGGGCATTGCGTGCCGGTCACAATCTCCGACGGATCATGCGCGAACGGGCGGGCGGCGCGATAGCGTACCGTCATCAATTGCGCGCCGGGCATCGACCATTGATCGTTGGTGTACGCCAGCCGCCGTTCCAGCGCGATTGCAGGCAGATGCTGCAGGCGGCTCATCTTCCATTCGCTATGGCAGGTTTCGCCGACAAAGCTCACCAGCCGCGCGCCGAAGGGCAGATGGTCGAGCGCCTGAAGTTCGTGTTGATAGCTCTTGGCGTACAGATATTCGCTATAGGTGTTGGCGCCCAGGCGGATAAGGCAAAAGACCAGGCCAGCCGCCGCCAATGTCGCTGATCCACGCGGCGACAATCCACGCTTTGGCCTGATCGCCAGAACCGCGATCGCCACCATGAACGGCGCGAGTCGCATATCGGCGTAAGCAGAACCAAACACGATGCGTGGCAGCAGGATGAACACCGCGATCAGGAACAGCGCGGAAAGGCCCAGATTGCGCGAATACTCGATGCTGGGGTCACGCACGCCACGGAACAGGATGAGGTACAGCACCGCCGTCGAGGCGATGTCGAGCGCCTGCCAGCGATCGCGCAGCACCATCACCACCCAATTCACCTTGGCCTGCCAGTTGAACCAGTCACCGGTCCGGCCAGTCACATGCTCGCCCGAACGCCAGAAAACCATCAGGCCGATGGGCAACGACAGCGAAATCACGCCGACACATGCCAGCGCCCAGGATTTGAACCAGCCATTGCCGCGATCGTGCTGGCGGACCATTTCCGCTGAAAACGCCAGCACGCCCAGCGTTCCCCAGCCATAAGTATGGCAGAGCCACAGCACGCATGAGATCGGCACGAACACCACCGCACGCAGCCGGATATGGCCCAGCCTGGCCATGCGCAGCCATAGCGCAAAGGCGTTGAGGGCCAGTGCCTGCGCCAGCGCGAAATTGACGAAGCCGAAATGGAAGGCAAAATTATAGGCAAGCGGCAACGCGAACAGCGCGCTGGCGGGAATGCGCCCATGCACTTCGCGCGCAATCCACAACATGCCGATGACCGTCATCGCGGGAATAGCGATCACGATCAGCTTGACGGTCAGTTCCAGCCCGAACACCGGCGCCAGCGGAATGACGAGCAGATCAAGGCCCAGATTGCCGATCAACGACCACTGGAATTTGTACCAGTCGACCAGCCAGGGATAGTTGCCATAATCGAGCTGCACGCGATACCGGCCCATATGACCCGGCAGATCGACCATCGGCGGTATTTCGGGCCACAACAGCGGCAACATCGACGCAAGCGCCGCGAGGATCACGAACTGGCGTGTCTGCCACCAGCGAAGCGGTTCTAGTCCTGTCGTGCGATCCATATGCCGGTGCTCTTACTGGTGCATCGGCGCTTTCCGCAAGACGCGCCATGCAAGAACCGGCGAATCGTGGATTTGAACGGGCTGCAGCCAGTCGAAGCGTTCGCCGCGTTCCAGCCGGGCCCATAACCCTTGGGGCGCTGCGCGGGCATAAATACCGGTCTCCGCAGCGCCCGGACACGCCGCAACATAATCCGCGTGGTATCGATCCATGATCGTCCGCCGCGCAAAGGCGGGCGAGCCGACAAAGGCGGCGATCACATCGTGCATCGCCGCGGCATTGCGATGGTGACCGCTGGCGATCGCGTGGTGATCGGTCGAGGCGATTATTTCAGGTGCGACATCAAGCGGCGCGAACACCCTGCCCGCCGGCAACTGGGCCAGCGCCCGGATATCCTGCATCTTCTGGCAGGGTATGCGTCCAACCTGCATCGCCTGTTGCTGAACCTTGCGCGTCGCGGTGTCGACCTTGCCTGCGGAGAAAGGCGCAATGGCCAGACCGGGCACCGCGACCAGCAGTGCGCCCGTGGTCGCAATCAGCCGCGGCGCCATGGGCCGGATCGCGCGCGCGCGGTGGAGCAACGCCAGCACAATCGACACCACGCCGGGCATGGCAAAGGCATTTGCAGTGGCGGCGGCGCGCGATACTTCCAACGCGACCAGCAACGTGCCGATTTGCGCCCCCAGGATCAGCAACCAGACGGTGCGGCGCGAGCGTCCGGCAGCCAGCCCCGCGCTCGCCGAGCCGACCAGGCCAATAATCGGCAGCCAGATGCCTTGAAATGCCCAGTCCGGCGTCTGCTCCCATATCGGCAAGCCTTCGCTGACCTTTTCGTACCAGAGCGTGCGCACAAGGGGGTCAAGGCTGCCAAAAGGGCCAGCCAGGCAGCGCGAACCAAGCGCGAGCAGCGTCGCGGCACAAGCGGCAGCACCCAGGCCAAGCGCGGCGAAGCGGACGAATATGGGCGCCCGCCCGGCCAGCGTCGCCAAAGCGGTCATGCCCGCCGCGACGCCCAGCACGGCCAGCCACACCGCCGCCATGGCGTCACAGGCGGGATCGAAGAAATGCGGCCCGCGCGTGGCGAGCTGCAGTGCCACCGCCCCGCCAAAGCTTGCCAGCCCCGCGCCGATCAATTGGCGCCAGCGAGTCGGGTCCAGTGCCCAGGCAAGCGCGATCAGGCCAAGGAGCAGGACCGCCAATGGCAATCCTTCGAGCGAAATGGTGAGCGAAATGGCAATCGCCAGGCCGCCGATCACGCCGGACCGGAAGGATGCGCGTTTGGCCAGCAAGGCCCGCAGCGCGACAAGCGCGAAAACCACCTGCCAGCCATGATGATCGATCCGCATCGGGCGCATCTGGAAGATCAGCGGCACCGAAAGCGGCGTGAGCAGCATCGCCAGCCTGCCATGCTCGTCATCGATCAGCTGACGGGTGATCTGCGCGATCAACGCGAGGGTACATCCCAGAGTAACCAGCGGTACGACGACCATCGCCACGCGTTCGGCCATCAGTTCACCCAGCAACGGGCGCAAGGGAAGAATCACCGCGGCAAGCGGCAGATCGACCAGCCGCGACCAGTGCATCATGCCGCTGACCAGCCGATACTGGCTGACATCCCACCAGCTTTGACCAGCGATCAGATCGCGTACTTCCAGCCGTCGCAACGCGTCATCGGGGTCGGGATATGTCTGGTTCAGGATTGCAGGGAGCGTCACCAGCGTCAGCACGAGCGCGATCAACAGCCAGTGGATCAGGATCGACCGGCGAAACTGCCGATTGCGTTCGGGGCTGAATGGATTGATTTGTCCCCATTCCGCCGAAGCGCCAGCCGTGCGGCAACGGAATTCGGATGGCATGTTCATGCGAACCGCCATTTCGGCTGAACCAGATCAGTCTTCCGAAAACTGATGGCGGCCCGGAGCATTATGCGACCTTCAACCGTTCCGGCACCGCACGCACGCTGGCAAGCGCGGCCCGTTCGCCTTCACTGCCCGCCTCATGATATTCGGCGTCTTCGTTGACTGCCCATATGTCATAGATCTGCTCGCCAGCCACAATGTTGCGGACCGTCAGCATCGCGGTCATCATCGCATGGTCCTGGTTGTTATAGCGATGCATGCCGTTGCGGCCGACCAGATGCAGCGTCGGATATTGTTCGGCCAATTCGATACGGATCGCGTCGACATTGGCTTTGTAGGCGTCGTCATAGACCGGATAGGCCTTTTCCTGGCGCACCACCCTGCCGCCGACCACCGTTGCCGGGTCGGCAAGGCCAAGCTGTGCGAGTTCCCGCGTGGCGAGCGCCACCAGATCATCGTCGGACGACGACCAAAGCCCATCCCCGGCAAAGCAGAAATATTCCAGGCCAACGCAGGCGAGTTTTTCATCGGGTACCATTTCGGGCGACCAGCTGCGGAAATTCTGGACGCGCCCCACCTGCACGCGCGGATCGTGGATATAGATCCAGTTGTCGGGGAACAGATCATCGGCGCGAATCATCAGCGCGACGGTCAGGAAATCACGATAATTGAGGTCAAGCGCGCTCGGCATCGTTGCCGGCAGCGGGTGAATACGGCCAGCAAGCTCACGCATCGGTGCCGATGAAATCACATGCGCGGCATTGATGACGAACATTTCGTCGTCGCACATCGCCGCGACACGCCAGCGGCCGGTGTCCCGGTTCATGCTCAACTGGTGCAGGCTGGTGTTCATCAGCACGCGGTTGCCACCGGCAACCACCTTGTCGCGCGCGGCTTCCCACATCATTCCCGGCCCCTGGCGCGGATAGCGGAAGGTTTCGAGCAGCGTCTTGGTCGCCATACCGTCATTGGGCCGTTTGTTCAGCCCCAGCGAGCGCCGCAAGCCGTCAAACACGGCCTTGCCCAGGCTCAGTCCCTTGATCCGCTGCGCCGCCCAATCGGCCGACATCTCGTCACAGGGCATGCCCCACACCTTTTCGGTATATGTCTTGAAAAAGATCGAATAGAGCTTGTGGCCGAACTGGTTGACCACCCAATGTTCGAAGCTTCTGGCTTGTTTGTGCGGGAACATCTTCCAGCGCGCATAGCTGACCATGCACATGGTCGATCGCCATACGCCCAAGTTGAACAGCGCCTCGAATGCGCGCAGCGGATAGCTGTAGAATTTGCCTTCGTAATAGATGCGGCTCATCCGCGGGCGCTCGATGAAGTCATCGGGCAGGATCTCGTTCCACAGATCGACGACTTCGCGCGACTTGGAAAAAAACCGGTGCCCGCCAATGTCGAAACGAAAACCCTCATGCTCGACGGTCCGGCTGATGCCGCCGACATAGACCGGATCTTTTTCGATGACGGTCACCGAATAGCCCAGCTTGGTCAATTGGTAGGCCGCGGTCAGGCCGGCTGGACCCGCACCGATGATCGCAACATCGACGGCCTGATTGTCATGCATGGCAAAAACATTCCCCGCACTCTGGTTATGATGCCAGCCGTGCAGGAGAAGTGGTTAATACGGAGTTAGCCTTACCGGTGCTTTAGAAATTTTATAGGAAAATCAACGATCCCGCCGCCCCAGGAGCCGCAGGCGCAGCGCGTTCAGCTTGATAAAGCCTGCGGCGTCGCGCTGGTCATAGGCGCCCTGATCGTCCTCAAACGTCACGACCTTTTCGCTGTACAGCGAATAAGGCGACTTGCGGCCAACCACATATACGCCGCCCTTGTAGAGCTTCAGCCGGACCGTCCCCGTCACCTTTTCCTGGCTGTGGTCGATGGCGGCCTGCAGCATCTCGCGTTCAGGGCTGAACCAGAAGCCGTTGTAGATCAGCTCCGCATAGCGCGGCATCAGTTCATCCTTCAGGTGGGCCGCCCCGCGGTCGAGCGTCAATTGCTCGATGCCCCGATGCGCCAGGTGATAGATGGTGCCGCCAGGGGTTTCATACATGCCGCGCGACTTCATGCCGACGAAGCGGTTCTCGACCAGGTCGAGGCGACCGATGCCGTGGGCGCGGCCCAGATCGTTCAACCTGGCGAGCAGCGTCGCCGGGGACATGCCCTCGCCATTCAGCGCAACGCCGTCGCCGCGTTCAAAATCGATGGTGATGAATTCGGGCGCATCGGGTGCGTCTTCGGGATTTACCGTGCGCGAATAGACATAGTCGGGAACTTCGCTCCACGGATCTTCCAGCACCTTGCCTTCCGACGATGTGTGGAGCATGTTGGCGTCGGTCGAAAACGGCGCTTCGCCGCGCTTGTCCTTGGCGACCGGAATCTGGTGCTGTTCAGCGAATTCGATCAGGCGAGTCCGGCTGGTCAAATCCCATTCGCGCCAGGGGGCGATCACCTTGATGTCCGGTGCCAGCGCGTAATAGCTGAGTTCAAAGCGGACCTGATCGTTGCCCTTGCCCGTCGCGCCATGGCTGACGGCATCGGCATTCACCTGCCTGGCAATCTCGATCTGGCGCTTGGCGATCAACGGCCGGGCAATCGAGGTGCCGAGCAGGTAAAGCCCTTCGTACAGCGCGTTGGCGCGCATCATCGGGAACACGTAATCGGCGACGAATTCCTCGCGCAGATCGTCGATGAAGATGTGCTCGGGCTTCACCCCGGCCATTTCCGCCTTCTTGCGGGCTGGCTCCAGCTCCTCGCCCTGGCCAAGATCGGCAGTGAAGGTCACAACTTCGCAATTATAAGTCTGCTGCAGCCACTTCAGGATCACGCTGGTGTCGAGCCCGCCCGAATAGGCAAGGACGACGCGATCGATCGAATCGGACATGGGCAGACTCCACTTGGCGGAAAAGGAAGGAAACGCGCGCGCTCTATGACCCCGTTGCCGCTGGCGCAAGCGCATCGCGTTCAACCCGGTTCATCAATGCCCGCCAATAGGCGCCCAAACCCGCCGCGCGATAGCCATAGCCGGCCAGCAACGCGACCCACATGCCCGCCGAAGACCAGGGGCGCAGCGCGATATCGGTCAGGATGTAGAGCAAGGTTGCGCCAACCGCCGCGTTGCGCAACGCCCGTCCCTCGGTCGCGCCGATGAACACCCCGTCGAGCAGCCAGGCAGGCATCCCGATCACCGGCACGGCAGCGGCAAAGCCCAGCATGGCGACGGCCACCACGCGGATCGCTGGATCGGGGGTCATCAACGCGATGATCGCAGATCCAAACGCCATGATCGCCCCTGCGAACATCAGCCCCGCCGCCAGCGCAAATTCGCCGGTCAGCCGAATCGCGCGGGCCAGCGTCGCCGGGGATTTTGCGCCAATCGCCTGGCCCACCCGCGCTTCGGTGGTGAAGCAAAAGCCGTCGAGCACGAACGCCGCGACCGAGACGAACTGCATCAGCAACTGGTTACCCGCCAGTTGCACAGCGCCCAGCCGCGCGCCCGCATTGGTGAACCAGCCGAACATTGCCAGCAACGCGATGGTGCGCACCATGATGTCGGCGTTGACCGCGAACAGTCGTCGCAGCGCCGCAGGATCGGCAATCGCTCGCCATTCTCCGCCGATCCGTCCGACAACGCCCGGCGCCAACAGCCGCGCCGCCATCACCAGCCCAACCAGCAGCGCGATCCATTCCGCCATCGCCGTGCCCAGCCCGACGCCGCGCGCGCCGAGATGCAGGTCCCAGACCAGCCATCCATCCAGCGCGATATTGGCGAGGTTGAGCACAATCTGCAGCGCCAGCGCGGCTCGCGTCTTGCCCAGCCCCAGCATCCAGCCGTTGATCGCATAGAGCGCCAATGTTGCGGGCGCGCTGAGCAGGCGTGCGGTTATGAAGGTTTCCGCAACTCGATCGAGCGTCGGCGTGCCAGCAAACAATGCCAGCGCAAGCGCCGCCAGCGGTCGGCTGAGCAACAACAGCAAAAAACCCACGCCCAGGCCGACAAGCAGCCCGCGGAGCAACAGCGCCTCCACCTCACCCGTATTCCCGGCGCCTTGGGCCTGCGCGGCCAGGCCAGTCATCCCCATGCGCAGGAATCCGAATGCCCAGAGCAGGAAGTTGACGATCGTGGCCCCCAGCGCGACCGCCGCGAGCGCCACCGCATCACCGGTGCGGCCGATCACCAGCGTATCGACCACGCCGACGAGCGGAATCGTCGCCTGCCCCAGCATGATCGGCCAGGCCTGTGCGAGAATCGATCGGCGAGTGAGCGGCTGGAGGAGCATCGTCGGTTGCGGTACAATGCCCGGCACCCAAAGGCGATGGGGACTGGGAATGGCGGGTAAAGCGAACAAGACGCAAGCCAATCAGGCGTCGCCGGATGAATTCCTGGCGACGATCGAGCCGCCCGAGCGGCGCGCCGACGCGGCCATGCTGATCGACCTGTTCGCGCGGATATCGGGGGCGCCGCCGGTCATGTGGGGTCCATCGATCATCGGATTCGCCCGTTATCACTATCGTTATGACAGCGGGCGGGAAGGTGACATGCCGCGCATCGCCTTTTCGCCACGCAAGGCAGAGCTTGTGCTGTATGTCGGCGCAGGCAATAACAACATCGCGGCGCTGCTGCGGCGCGTCGGCAAGCATCGGACAGGCAAGGGCTGCCTTTACATCAAGCGCCTGACCGATGTGGATCTGGCCGTGGTGGAGGCGATAGTCCGGCAGGCATGGGCGAACAATCTGGCTGCCTATCCCGGTTAAGGTCGCGGCCAAGCTTTCAGCGCAGGCGCCGTTCCTCATCCACCATATAGTCGCGCGTGATCGGCAGGGCATGGCGGTTCCGCGCGAACTGGATCTGATAATTTACCAGTCCGCCATACCGGAACGCGCACAGCGCCCCCGCCAGATAGAATTGCCACATGCGATAGAAACGCTCGTCATACAGCGCGATGATCTGCTCGCGCGCGGCAACGGTGCGGTCGTACCAGTGTTGCAAGGTATGCGCATAGTGCAGCCGCAACACCTCGACATCGGTCAGGTAGAAACGCAATCCTTCGTTCGCGGCGACGATTTCGGACAAGGCGGGGTTATAACCGCCGGGGAAGATATATTTGATCGTCCATTTGTCGGTGACCGCTGGCGGGCCAGCACGGCCAATGGTGTGGAGCAGCATCACGCCGTCATCGGTCAGCAGGTCCCGGCACTTCCGGAAGAACGCCCGGTAATGCGCGGTGCCGACATGCTCGAACATGCCGACTGACACGATGCGATCGAACTGTCCCGACACATGACGATAATCGATCAGCTCGAAACGAACCTTGTCGGCGACGCCCGCATCTTCTGCCCGCCAGCGCGCGACCTTTAGCTGTTCTTCGGAAAGCGTGACGCCCAGCACCTCCACGCCGAATTTCTGGTGCAGGTACAGCGCCATGCCGCCCCAGCCACAGCCGATATCAAGCACGCGCATCCCCGGCTTCAGCGCCAGCTTGGCGGCGATATGAGCCTTCTTGTCGCTCTGCGCCTCGTCCAGATCCTTGGCGGGATCGGTAAAATAGGCGCAGCTATATTGCCGGTCGAAATCGAGGAAAAGGTCGTAGAGCCGATCGTTCAGATCATAATGATGCGCGACATTGCGTTTCGCCCGCTGGGCGCGGTTGATCCGGTCGAAACGGTGGGTAATCGCCTGAAACGCCCTGACGAGCGGCGATGCGGCAAGGTGGCCGGCGCCATCCTCCCACAGGTCGTTCGCGGTCAGCAGCGTGACAAGGTCGAGCACGTCACCCTGCTCCACCACCAGCCGCCCATCCATATAGGCCTCACCCGCGCCCAGCCCGGGATCGCGGATGATCGCCCCTTCGACACCACGATCGGTGAAACGAATGCCGACATCTGGATAACCAGGCGTCGGCGTGCCAAAGCGGCGGACCGAACCATCGGCACGGCGGAGAACAAGCTGGCCCCGTTTTACGCGGCGTTCCAGGAACACATCGATCAAACCCATGGGACTGTATTAGCGCCTAGATTCCGGCATAGGTATCGTAATCGACATTGTCTTCCCAATAGCCGCCCTTGCCACCATAGGTGCCAGCCAGCGTATCGACCGCCTCGACACGCATCACATATTTCGCCTGCTTATAACCAAGGTGCCGTTCCGCGCGCAGGCGGATGGGGGCGCCATGGGCGACGCTCAGCCGGTGGCCGTTCATTGCCCAGGCAAGAATGGTCTGCGGGTGAAAAGCATCGAACATGTCGATCGAGGTGTAATAATTCTTGCCGTGATACAGGTCGGCGCAATGCAGGATCAGATAGCGCGCGGAACCGCGCACATCGGCAGCCTTCAGGATGTTGCCGAGCATTGGCCCCTGCCATTTGCCGATCGCGCTCCAGCCCTCGACACAATCATGCCGGGTGATCTGGGCGCGATTGGGCATCTGCTGCAAATCGCTCAGGCTCAGGTTGAGCGGGCGATTGACCAAACCGTCGACCCGCAGCTTCCAGTCGGCGAAATGGTTGGCGACATGGGCGTTATAGTCTTCCGTGCCGGGATTGCGGGTGCCGTTGGCCCGGAACACCGGTGACATTTCCGACGCGCTGAATTCCTTGGCGAGCGACGTGTGGCTGGACAAGCCACGCTGCAACGAACGGTGAAGCCCGTCTTCGGAATAGATCAGTTTACGAACGCTGTCGTTCTGGATCAGCTTGTCGCAGCCGGAGAGCAGCAGGCCCGCGCCGGTTGCCCCGCCCGCTACCAGAGCGCGCCGCGTGATGAGCGTCGACATGGTATCAATGTTCCTCAGGTACGCGCCAATAGCCGGTAAGCATCGATTTCACCTCGTTCCACGCACCCGCGAGAATGACGAGCGCGAGATGGACGATGATGAAGCCGACGATCGCCAGCATGGCAATGAAATGGATCGACCGCGCCGATTGACGCCCGCCGAACACCTCGACCAGCCATGGCCACGCGGCGTCCATGCCGGGTGACAGGGTAAGGCCGGTGAAGATGACGGTCGGAATGAGCACGAAGATCGCCAGGCCATAGGCAATCTTTTGCAGGACGTTGAACGCGCCTGGATTTCTGGGGTCGTGGAAGCGAAACGCCAGATGCTCCTTGATGTCATGCACCAGATGCTTTGGCGTCACTTCGCGCGGCTTGATCGCCAGATCGCGCGCAAAATGGCGGTTGAGCAGGCTGACCACCATGAACATCAGCAGATTGAACCCAAGCACCAGCGCAAAAAACAAGTGCCAGCGACGCGACACCGCCAGATTATAATGGCCCGGAATCGTCATCCAGCCTGGCCAATGCGGCAAATGCAGCCACGCCGGATCGGGATTGGCGCCATATTCGCCCCAATAAAGGTGCGGGTGCGCGTTGAGAATGCCCAGCCCGCTGCCGATCATCACAAAGATGGCGAACACATTGATCCAATGCCAGATTCTGGTCGCCAACTTGTGTTTATAGATATAATGTCCTGCGGCCGGGGCTGGTGCGGGCGTATCTGTTGCGACCGTTTCCGTTGCGGTCGGCCGCGGGTCGATCGTTGTATCGGTCATCGGGATATTGATCCTGTCGTCGCCAGCCATCATGCCCGGGACACACTATCAACTTAATCAGGGCTGGCCCAGCGGCAAAGCCTTGAGCTAGCGAGGCGCGATGACAGGGACAAAAGCGCACCACTTCTACGAACCAACGCACGGTCACGGTCTGCGCCACGATCCGCTGAACGCCATTGTCGCGCCGCGGCCGATTGGCTGGGTCAGCACGGTCAGCAGCGACGGAGTGCGCAATCTGGCTCCCTACAGCTTCTTCAACCTGTTCAACTACCAGCCGCCGATCCTGGGATTCGCTTCCATCGGCTGGAAGGACAGCGTGGCCAATATCGCTGCGACTGGCGAATTCGTCTGGAACCTGGTCACCCGCCCACTGGCGGAGGCAATGAACACCACATCGGCGATGGTGCCGCGCGATATCGACGAATTCTCGCTCGCCAGCATCGCCACCCTGCCATCGCGGCTGGTTGCCCCAGACCGGGTTGCCGACAGCCCGGTGCAGTTCGAATGCCGCCACACCCAGACGCTGCGGCTGCGCGCGCAATCGGGCGATGCCATCGACACCTGGCTGACCCTGGGCGAAGTTATCGGCGTGCATATCGATGCAGCGTATATCGACAACGGCACCTATGACACGCTGGCCGCCGAACCGGTTCTGCGCGGCGGGGGCTGGGGCGATTACTTCACGCTGGGCGCGCAAGACCTGTTCCGGATGCACCGGCCCGGCTGACAACCGCCAGGTTCAGCCATAAGCGCGGAAAAAGAACACGATCGTCGTCACCGCCGTCACCACCAGCGTCCAGCCGCGCACCAGCCCCGGCGACAATTGCTTGCCGACATGCGCCCCAAGCCAGCCGCCAAGCACGGCGCCGGCAATCATCGGCAGGCAGGCCGTCCAGCGGACCAGCCCCGAAAAGATGAAGATAAATGCCGCCGCGATGTTGGCGATCGTCAGCATCAAGGTTCGCGGCGCGAACAGCGCACGCGGCGCCATTTTGGCAAGCAGGCCATAGACCGCCGTCGTCATCAGCCCGACACCGCCGCCGAAATACCCGCCATAGATGCCGAGCATGACCTGAGCGACCATCAGCGTCCGTCGCCCGATCGTCACCCGGTCGTGCAACCACGCCGCCGCCCGCTGGCCAAACGCGATCACCACGAAAGCAAACAGCAACAGCCAGGGGATCAGAATGTCGAAGGTCTGCGTCGGCGTGATAACCAGCAACACGCTGCCGACCAGGCCGCCCACAAAGGTAATCAGCGACAGGATGCGGATATCGATGCCGCCCACCGGCCCGATTTCGCTGCGATACCCCCAGGTACTCGCCGCCGCCCCCGGCAGCAATGCGAGGTTGGACGTCGCGTTGGCCGCATTGGCGGGCAGGCCGATGGCGATCAACGCGGGCAGCGTCGCAAAAGTGCCCCCACCCGCCAGCGCATTCATCGCCCCACCCAGCACCCCGGCCCCGAAGACCAGCGCACCGTTCAATATCATCGCCTGCACGGCGTCAGCCAAGGGCAGCCTGCTTTTCTTCGGCCAGACGGTCCAGTTCGGCGCGGCTCTTGCGCTCGGCCGCAGTCTTCAACTGCCCGCATGCAGCATCGATATCGCGGCCACGCGGAGTGCGGACCGGCGCGGAAATGCCGGCTTCAAAAATGATATTGGAGAAAGACCTGACGCGTTCGGGCGTCGAACATTCATACGGCGCGCCGGGCCATGGGTTGAACGGGATCAGGTTCACCTTGGCGGGCAGCTTGTACTTGCGGATCAGGCGGACCAACTCATGCGCTTCGGCATCGCTGTCGTTCTTGTCCTTCAACATCACATATTCGAACGTGATGCGCCGCGCGTTGTTGGCGCCGGGATAATCGGCGCAGGCCTGCAACAATTCCTCGATGCCGTATTTGCGATTGATCGGCACGATCTCGTCGCGCACGTCCTTGGTGACGGCGTGGAGCGAAACCGCCAGGTTGACGCCGATTTCCTCGCCCGCGCGCGCCATCATCGGCACCACGCCCGACGTGGACAGGGTGATGCGCCGCTTGCTCAGCGCCAGGCCATCGCCATCCATGACCACCTTCAGCGCGTCACGCACATTGTCGAAATTATACAGCGGTTCGCCCATGCCCATCATCACGATGTTGGTGAGCAGGCGCCCTTCGGGCTGCGACGGCCATTCGCCCAGGGCGTCGCGCGCGAGCATCACCTGGTTGACGATCTCCCCTGCAGACAGATTGCGCACCAGCCGCATCGTACCGGTATGGCAGAAGCGGCAATTGAGCGTGCAGCCCACCTGGCTCGACACGCACAGCGTGCCCCGATCTGCGTCGGGGATGAACACCATTTCGTAATCCTGCCCGTCATCGGAGCGCAGCAGCCATTTGCGCGTGCCATCGGTCGACACCTGGGCCGTCACGATTTCGGGGCGGCCAATCACGAAATGTTCGGCCAGCCAGGGGTGCTGAACCTTCGAGATGTCGGTCATCGCCGCAAAATCGGTCGCGCCGCGATTATAGATCCAGTGCCAAAGCTGCTTGGCGCGCAATTTCGCCTGTTTGGGCTCCATGCCGGCAACTTCCAGCGCGGTACGAATCTGGTCCTTGGCAAGGCCGATCAGGTCGACGCGCCCGTCGGCGCGCAAGGGCGCCGTGCGGGGAACGGGCACGGGATCGATATAGCCGGGGATCGGCATGGACGGACTGACGGCATCTAGCATCGCGTGCACTTAGGCGAAGACCGGTACTTTTTCCAGCGTTTCGCATTTGACCCCCAACCGCCGCAACCGGCGCGCCGCTCAGCGTGGCGGGTTGATACAGCCCAGCGTTGCCGCGTCGATCGCGGTCGCGGCACCGCGCAAGGTATAGACATCGGCGAACGGCCCGGCCTTGCCCAATGTCTCCACGCTCATGCTGCGTCCCGAACGCATCGCCGCGATGATCGCGGCGTCGGTCTGCGCATCGGGCGCCCAGGCATCGGCACTGCCCGCTACCAGATCGAAGCGACGTTCCCCCACCGACAGCGTCACCCTGGCGCGTGGATCGCGTTCGCGGCTCAACCGGATATGAAGCTGGCTGCGCGCGCCCTGGCCAGGCCAGGTGCCGATCGCGGCAAAGGGGCGCCAGGTTGCACCAGCGCGACCGGGCTGCGCGGGCGCCGCAATGGCATAGCAGCGCAGCGGGCCGACATCGCGAAACGCGGCCCAGCGATCGAAAACCCCCAATGACGTCTTCGCCTTTCCCGACGACTTCGCTCGATCTAGCGTCGTCGCCGGTCCTGCGGCCAGCATCAGCAGGGCGGCGGCGATCATGCCGGCGCGCGACCACCGCCAAGGTGAATGACGCTTTCCACGCCACCCTCGATCATCACCAGCGAGCCTTGCGGCAGGCCCGGCGCGGCGGGAGCGCCGATCGACGTGTGGTCGGCCATGCCCGTCATCACGCCGCGCAACACCCGCGACGAAATGCCGTGCATGATGACCAGGCGGTCGCCCGCATCGTTCGCCGTATCGGCCAGCCACCCCGACACCCGGCGAGCGATCGCGGCATAATCCTCGCCTCCGGGCGCAGGCTTCAACAGCCCGGTATCGGCAAAGGTCACCGGCCCCGATTCGGCGATGATATCGGCGTAATAACGCCCGCCCCAGTTTCCGGTATCGATCTCGACCAGCCGGGCATCGGTCTCGGCCGCGTGCCAGTCGAGCCCCAGATGCTCCGCGACGACCGCCAGCGTCTGCAAAGCCCGCCCCGTGGGCGACGCCCACAGGTTCAACCGGGGAGCGTGCCCCAGACAAGCGGCAAGCGCGGCGCCCATTTCATCGGCCTGGGCAAAGCCTGCCCGCGTCAGGGGCGTGTGCGGATGATCGCCCTGCAAGCGCCGCGCCGCGTTGAAGACGGTTTCGCCGTGGCGGGCGATGAAGTCTCTTCCCTTGCGCGCCTTTGGAAATGCCATTGCCGCTCAATCCACGGACTGTGGCGGAAATGCAACGCTTTTTCCTGTTTATCTGAGGTTCATGCAACTTGCGGCGATCACGCCCATTTGAGCCTTCCACCCGAACGTAACGGGATGGATGCGTAAAATGGAGTTGTTGTTATGCGTACCCTTACTCTTGCTGCTCTTGCCGCTGCGGCGGTCGCCACCCCCGCCTTTGCCCAGGACACGCCCGCCGGCCCTCCAGCCGAAAAGCCCGCGTTCGACGGTTTCCGCGCGGGCGCCCTGCTTGGCTATGACGCGCTGCAACCCGGCAGCAGCACCGATTCGGCGATTTCCGACCGGAATGGCGCCGATGGCCTGCTCTATGGCGGCGACATCGGTTACGACAAGACGATCGGCAACGCCGTAATCGGTGCCGAAGCCGAAATTGCCGGATCGACCGCGAAGGCGACCAACGATCCGTTCAACGGCCTGGGCTTTGGCCGCGTGAAGGCAGGCCGCGACATCTATGTCGGCGCCCGCGTCGGCACGCTGCTGAACCCGACAACGCTGCTGTACGTAAAGGGCGGCTATACCAACAGCCGACTCGACCTGACGGCCAGTGACGGCACCACCGAAACCGGCCAGCATTTCAACCTGGACGGCTATCGCGTCGGCGCGGGTGTCGAAAAATCGCTGACCCCGCGCACTTATGCCAAGATCGAATATCGTTATTCCAACTATGGCAGCGCCCGCCTGGAATATCCCAATGGCGCCAACACCAGCAACTTTGGGGTCGATACCGACCGTCATCAGGTCGCGTTGGGCTTCGGCTTCCGCTTCTGATACCGGCTGGCCCAATTCGGGACCGTCGAAAAGGAGGGCTGGGGCGCTTGCTCCAGCCCTTTTTCTCGTTAAGGAAAGAGGATGGCGAATTGCCCCCGCCGCATGGCTTGCGGGGGACTGGATTGGGCAGTTACGGCCCGGGGGATTGGAATGAAGGCGACGATTGAACGCGCAACGTTGTTGAAGGGCTTGAGCCACGTCCAGTCGGTGGTCGAGCGGCGCAATACCATTCCCATTTTGTCCAATGTCCTGATCGACGCAGGCGACGGCACGCTGAAGCTGATGGCGACCGACCTGGACTTGCAGATCAACGAACATGTCGCCGCCGCCGTCGATACGCCAGGCGCCACCACCGTTTCCGCGCACACGCTGTTCGACATCGTCCGCAAGCTGCCCGATGGCAGCCAGGTCCAGCTTTCCGCATCGGAAGGCCGGATGACGATCATGGCGGGCCGCGCCAAGTTCAGCCTGGCGACGTTGCCGCGCGACGATTTTCCAGTGATCGCCGAGGGCGAATTGCCGGTCAGCTTCGAACTGCCCGCGGAAACGCTGAAGCAGATCATCGACAAGACCCGGTTTGCCATTTCAACCGAAGAGACCCGCTATTATCTGAACGGCATCTTCCTGCACGTGTCAGACGATCCGCTGCCCGTGCTCAAGGCTGCGGCGACCGACGGCCATCGCCTCGCGCGCGTTACCGTGACGCGACCCGACGGCGCCGAAAAAATGCCCGATGTCATCGTGCCCCGCAAATGCGTCGCCGAACTGCGCAAGCTGCTCGACGAGATTGACGGCTCGGTCGGCATTTCGCTTTCGGCGACCAAGATCCGCTTTGATCTGGGCCAGGCGCTGCTGACCTCGAAGCTGATCGACGGCACGTTCCCCGATTATTCGCGCGTCATTCCAACCGGCAATGACAAGATCCTGAAGATCGACCCCAAGGCACTGGAAGAAGGTGTCGACCGCGTGTCGACCATCGCCACCGAAAAGACCCGCGCGGTGAAGATGGCGCTGGACCGGGACAAGATCACGCTGTCGGTCACCAGCCCGGAAAACGGCACCGCTTCGGAAGAAGTACCCGGCGATTACACCGCGCTGCCTTTTGAAATCGGCTTCAACAGCCGGTATCTGCTGGAAATCCTGGCGCAAGTCGAAGGCGATACGGTCGAGGTTCATCTGGCCGACGCCGCCGCGCCGACCCTGATCCGCGAGAATGACAAGGCATCGGCGCTTTACGTCATCATGCCGATGCGTGTGTAGGGCGCGCTTCGCGGGCAAGCGCTTCGCCCATGCGGCGATTGGCTTGGCGGCGATTGACTCGAGTGCCGCCTTCGCTTATTGACACCATTGTCAGTAAGGATGTTGCGCATGGCGAAGCTCCCCCCTTGGCCTGGTTCGACCGGGCGTCGTGACTGGAAAACCGCGTTTCAGGCGATTCGCACATTGCTCGGCAATCCCGACGATACCGTGCAGGTGTTCCGCATCATGCGCGCGCTCAATGTCGGGCAAGGGCCGCATAATCTGGCGCGAATGCTGGCGACGTTCGAGGGCGGACAGATCGTTTATCGGCGTGAGGAACTGGCGGCCCGGTTCAGCGATCCCGATTATGTCGCGTCCTTCGCGCCGGGAACCGTGGGCGCGGCTTATCGTGACTTCCTCCAGTCGACGGGTTATTCGGCAGCGGGCCTTGTCGAAGTCAGCCGCGAGGCTCGGGCCGACGAGGATATTCTTCACCCTTATGCCTGGTTCGGGCGGCGCGTGCGCGATACGCATGACATCTGGCACACGCTGACCGGCTACAAGGCGGATGAACCGTTGGGCGAAGCATGTCTGGTCGCCTTCAGCTATGCTCAGGTTGGCGGGCTGGGCTGGGCGTTCATCGGCTTCATGGCGTCACTGAAAAGCCTCGCCCAATCGCGCAACCCCGCTTTCGCCCGCGCGGTTTGGGAAGGGTATCGCCATGGGCGTGCTGTCCAGTGGCTGCCCATTCAGGATTATGACGCGCTGCTCAACGAACCAATCGACGCGGCGCGGGCGCGGCTGGGCATCGCTGATCCCGCGCTTTATCGCCAGGCTCAGTCGCGCATGGCGAGCCATTTCCAGGCTGCTCCACGCCGCCAGCCAGCCTGAACCTTTCGCCAGCCTGCCGCCGAAAGGACTCGGTTGCCGGCGCGTTAACCAAAAGGTGACGCCGCGCGGCTAGACTATGGCTGTCAGTCAGGTCCAGGAATCGGGAATGGAATTGTTCGGCCAAGACGAAATCGGCCAGTCACCCGCATATCGCGAGCCGACGCGAACCATTCTGGTCGTCGATGACAGCCGCACCGTTCTGAACGTCATCGGCCGCAGGCTGTCTCACCAGGGCTATATGGTGGCGCTGGCGGATCACGGGCAGGAAGCATTGGACATGGTGGCGGCGCGCGGTTTCGACCTGGTGCTGCTCGATATGCTGATGCCGGGCATGTCCGGCCTGGAAGTGCTCACCGAAATTCGCGGCGCGCCCGACACCGCCGATCTGCCGGTCATCATGATTACCGGCCGCAGCGATCCGCAAGCGGCAATCGAGGCGTTGAAAGCCGGTGCCGACGACCACCTCGCCAAGCCGTTCGACTTTGCCGTGCTGAGCGCCCGCATGGAGCGCGTCCTGCAACGCGGCCGACGGATAGCCGACCTCAAGCGCTCGAACGCCGCGCTCGATGCCCGCATCGCCACCCGCGCGATGGAATTGGGCGAAATGCGAACCCAGCTTGCCGAAACGCGCGCCGAGCGATTGCGGCTCATCGCATCGATCCAGTCGTTGAACGACGCGCTGGAACGCGTCAGTTCGGAAACCAGTGCCGCCTGACGAATATCGCGGTGATAACCACCGCGATAATCACGCAGACCAGCGCCACCCCGTCAAATGCCCAGGGCATATGGGCATAAGGGATGCCGTCGACATTCATGCCGAGCAGGCCGGTCAGGAAGGTCAATGGCAGGAAGATCATCGCCACCACTGAAATCAGCAACGCGCGCTGATCGATCTGTTCGGCGCGCAGATCGGTCAATTGTTCGTGCATCAGCGCCGATCGTTCGCGGATGCTCTCCAGTTCTTCGGCCATGCGCGCTGCCCGATCTGCCGCCGCATTCAGGTGGATGCGGTCATCGTCCTGCAGCCAGGCAATGGGCAGCGCCGCCAGTTTCTCGATCGCGGCGCGCTGTGGCGCCAGAAAGCGGCGATAACCGATCGAGGTCGCGCGCACCTTGGTCACTTCCGATCGCAGTTCGAAAATCCGGTCGGCATCGATGCCGGTTTCGCAATCATCCAGCGAATCGCCCAGGTCTGCGACATCGGGGTCGAGTTCAGCCGTGATCGCGATGGCGAATTCCGCGATCAGGTCGCCAGGATCCTTCAACGCGCCGGCAATCATCGCTTCCTTCACCTGGTCGAGCGCGATCAGCGGTCGGCGCGTGCCCGAAATCACCCGGCCCTGCGTGGCGAAAATCCGCACCGAGGCGAGCAGGTCGGACGACGACAGGGCTTCGCTCGATCGTCCGCGCAGATTGAGATAGGCGCCGCCAGCCATCGCATCGCAACGCGGGCGAGTCTCGGTCGCGGTCAGCGCTTCGACCACATAGTCGGGCAACGCCGCCGTGGTGACGAGCCATTCGCGCGCTTCCTCGCCGCTGCTGTCCAGATGAACCCATATGAAGTCGCAGGGGCGGTCAAATGCGTGGCCGATCGAAACCGGCTCTACGGCGCCGTCATGCACGCGGAAGGCAAAGCCGCTCATTCGCCCATCTCCAGAAACACCGAAATACCAGGCAAGGGCTCGATTGGCGCCGATGCCGCCGCGATGCGATCCGCATCGGCGCGCGCGCGATCGAGAATCGCCATCGGCACGTCGCTGCGATGATAAATCCGATCGGCCTGAGCCAGGGCGCGCGCCTGACGCAACGTCAGGTCGTCGGGATCGGTGGAATGCAGCTTGAAGCACGTGAGTTCGCGCACCGCTACGTCAGCCAAGTCGGACAGCCACGCATCGACATCGGCGTCAAAACCCAATGGATCGAGTTGCCCACCCGGCGCCAACGCCCGGGCGATCGCATGGCGACGGTCGCCCGCGTCCGGCCATTGCGCGCGAATGGCCCCGCGCGCCGCCTGCAACGCATTGGCCAGCCCGCCCAATCCGGCGGGGAGCAGCGCTTCGAGCCGTTGGCGCAACGCCGCGGCAAGACCTGCCGACACGCCGCTCGTGCCGATGGCAATCAGCACCGGTCCGCGTTCGACCAGCGCAGGCAGGGTGAAGTCGCACAAGGCAGGGCGGTCCACCGCGTTGACCAGAATACCGCGCGCCTTCAACCGCGCGACCGCGGCTTTGGCGGCATCGTCATCCTCAACGGCGACAATTGCGACGGCAGCCGACGACGCTTCGCCGCAAACCAGCGCGCCTGCCCGCTCCAGCAAGCGCCTTTTGGCGTCAGCGGCAGCCCCGTCGCCAAGCAAAATCACCGGCCGACCCGCCAGCCTGACGAACAGCGGCAGGCTGGCCAACGTCATACCGTCAACCAGTCCGGCACGCGTTCGGCGGCGAGGATGGTCGCCGGGCTGATCCTGTCGGCGACCACGGCGTAACGATCGCCATCGACCATGACTTCGGGCACCAAGGCGCGGCTGTTATAGGTAGAGGCCATGGTCGCACCATAAGCGCCCGCAGTGCGGAACACCGCCAGATCACCCGATGCGACTTCATCGATCTCGCGGCCCATCGCAAAAGTGTCACCACTTTCGCAAACCGGCCCGGCGATGTTGGCAATCATGCGTCGGCCATTGGGCACCACCGCCGCAAAATCATGATACGCGTCGTACAGGGCAGGGCGGGCGAGATCATTCATCGCGGCATCAACGATGACATAAGGATTGATGACCCCCGGCTTCACCCAGATCACGCGGGTAAGCAGCACACCGGCATTGCCCGCGATCACGCGGCCGGGTTCGAACATCAATTCCACGTTCCAGCCCGCGGTTACTCGTCGCACCATCGCGCCGAATTCGGCGGGTGACGGCATGACGTCGCCCGGCTTGTACGGCACGCCAAGCCCGCCGCCCAGATCGACCCTGTCGATGGCATGGCCGCGCGCGCGCAGTTCCCCGACAAGCTGGCCCACGCGGGTATAGGCCGCCTCCAGCGGCGCCAGATCGGCAAGCTGGCTGCCGATATGGATGGCGACCCCGCGCAGATTCAGCCCCTCGTGCTTCGACAGGCGGTCGAAAATATCGATGGCGGAATCGATGGCGACGCCGAACTTGTTTTCCTTTTTGCCCGTCGAAATCTTGGCATGGGTGCCCGCATCGACATCGGGATTGACCCGCAACGTCGCCGATGCCGTGGTGCCCAGCGATCGCGCCAGTGCAGCCAGCACGACGCCCTCTTCCTCCAGTTCCAGGTTGAACTGGCCGATTCCCGCATCCAGCCCCTGGCTCAATTCCTCTCGCGTCTTGCCGACGCCGGAGAAAACCACATCCGCCGCCGGAATGCCCGCCGCCAGTGCGCGCGCCAGTTCGCCGCCCGACACCACGTCCGCACCATAGCCCGCATTGGCCAGCACCCGCAGCACGGCCAGATTGGGGTTGGCCTTGATCGCATAGGCGAGATGCAGCCGGTCTATCCCCGCCAATCCGTCGCGGAACACTCGTGCGTGACGATCGAACGTCGATTTGGAATAGACATAGACCGGCGAGCCGACCTTTTCGGCAATATCCACCAGCGATACGTCTTCGGCGTGCAGGACGCCGTTCCTGAATTCAAAATGGTCCATGGGCTCAATTCGGTGGCGGCAGGTCGAAATCGTCGCTGCGGCGTTGGGATGAACTGGTAAGCACTTCGTCGCTGCGAACGGGGCGCGACTGCGGACCAGTGCGGACGAGCTGGTTGGCCGTCGGTTTCTGGGTCGCGCCATAAGGGGCCACGGGCAATTGCTTGCCCGGCGCGGGTTGCAATTCCCTGGCCGCGCCACAGCCGGCGAGCAGCGCAAACGGCAACAGCAGTATCAGCCTCATTTGCGTTCCCCTTCCCGCGCGGCACGCGCCGCCTGAATGGCGGCACGGACCCGAACCGGCGCGGTGCCGCCAAGACTGGTCCGACTGGCGACCGACGCGTCGACCGACAACACGCCATAGACGCGTTCGTCGATCCGCGCATCAATGGCCTGCAAATCCGCGAGCGGCAACTTGTCGAGCGCCACGCCCAGTTCCTCGGCGCGGCGAACCGCCCGGCCAGTGATGTGATGAGCTTCCCGAAAGGGAATGCCGCCTTCGCGTACCAGCCAATCGGCCAGATCAGTCGCGGTCGCAAACCCCGCTTCTGCCGCCCCGCGCATACGTTCGGTGCGGAAAACCGCGGTTTCGGCCATCCCGGTCATCGCCGCGATCGACAGCCCCAGCAGGTCATGCGCCTCAAAGACTGGCGGCTTGTCGTCCTGCATGTCCTTTGAATACGCCAGCGGCAGGCCCTTCATCGTCATGGTCAGCGCAACCATGCATCCGGCGATCCGCCCCGAATGGCCACGCACCAGTTCCGCTGCGTCGGGATTGCGCTTTTGCGGCATGATCGAACTGCCCGTTGACCATTGGTCGCTCAACGACACAAACCCAAAGGGTTGCGACGCCCAGAGGATGAATTCTTCCGCGAGGCGCGACAGATGCAGCGCGCATTGGGTGGCCGCCATCAGGTAGTCGAGCGCGAAATCCCGGTCCGACACGCCGTCGAGCGAATTGCGCGTCGGCTCCTCGAAACCAAGGATGCCCGCGGTCATTTCCCGATCGATGGGGAAGCCGGTGCCCGCCAGCGCGGCCGAGCCGAGCGGGCATTGGTTCAGCCGCACCCGTGCATCGCGGAACCGGCTGCGATCACGGGCGATCATCTCGTGATAGGCCATCAGATGATGGCCCAGCGTCACCGGTTGCGCGCTTTGCAGATGCGTGAAGCCAGGCATCACGCTTTCGACATGGTCGTCGGCACGGGCGATCAACGCGTCCTGAAACGCGCCCAGCGCCGCATCGACCTGATCGATCGCATCGCGCACCCACAATTTGAAATCGGTCGCCACCTGGTCGTTGCGGGATCGCGCCGTGTGGAGCCGCCCGGCAACCGCGCCGATCTTTTCGGCCAGCCGCGCTTCGGTCTGCATGTGAATGTCTTCGAGCACCAGATCCTCGGCCACGCCGCCCGCCGCATAGTCGGCGGCAACCGCGTCCAGCCCGGCGCTGATCGATTCGGCATCGCCCAGATCGACGATCCCGCGTGCGCCCAGCATCGCAACATGCGCCTTTGATCCGGCGATGTCCTGGCGCCACAACCGCTTGTCGAAGGGGATGGAGGCGTTTATCTCGCGCATCACTGCCGCCGGGCCTTCAGCAAAACGCCCGCCCCACATCGCATTGGAGGCTCCACCGCCCATGTCGTCGCGCTCGCTGATCGCTCTACTCCTTGCTGGCCCCATCGTCGTCGGCACCATGCTGCTCGGCGGTTGCGATAAGCAATCGGTGCCCGCCGGGCAAGCAAACAGCGCAAGCCCGGCCCCAGCCGCGACTGCGGGCGAAATGCCCGATGAGATACCCTCCGCCAACGCCACCACGCCCACCGATGCGGCGACTGTGCAAGTCGATCGCAGCCACAAGGGCGAAGCCGCGCCGACAATCGGCTTTGCCGATCCCGCGGGCAAGCCGACCACCCTGGCCGATTTCAAGGGCAAGCCGGTGTTGCTCAACCTGTGGGCGACCTGGTGCGGGCCATGCATCGCCGAAATGCCGACACTCGACGAGCTTGCCGGTCAGCAGGCGGGCAAGGTTACGGTACTGACGGTCAGCCAGGATCTCGACGGCACCGCCAAGGTGCTGCCCTTCTTCAAGGATCACGGGTTCAAGGCGCTGAAGCCCTATACCGACCCTGACGCCGCGCTCAGCATCGGCTACAAGGCCAATTTGCCGACGACCATCCTTTACGATTCATCCGGGCATGAATTGTGGCGTGTCACCGGCGGGATGGACTGGACCGGCGCGGATGCCAGCCGGTTGATCGCCGAGGCGAAATAGCGCCCCGGCGATCTCCCCCTCCCCCCGAGGCTGGCTCGTCATGCCGCTAGTTGGTCCAGTAGATATATTCCTGGCCCTTGGTCCACGGCGCGTTCAACGGCACGTCAATGCGTACCGGCGCTTCGATCAGGCCCGGCCACAAGGGTTTGGCCATGCCCTTGTCATGGTCAGCAAGTTCGGATCGCAACGCGGCGACGCGGACCGGTTCACGATCGGCAAGATTGGCCCGTTCGGTCGGATCGGTCGCCAGGTTATAGAGCCACATCTTCTGTGGACGTGCGGATACCTGCAGCTTCCAGTCACCGTCGCGGACGACGCGATATTCGCCCGACCGCCAGAATAACGGCGCGCTTCGCCTGCTCGGTGGCAGACCGGGGACGATGCCCGCCAGGACATCGGTTGAATCCATCACCCGATCGGTCGGCATCGCGGCGCCGGTCACCGCGGCAATCGTGGCGAAGAAGTCCAGGTGCGACGCCGGTGTTGCGACGCTGGTCCCGGCCGGAATCCTGCCCGGCCAGGCCATGAACATCGGCACGCGAATGCCACCTTCAAAGAAAGTCGCTTTCCAGCCGCGATACGGTTTGTTGAGATCGGGAATGCCGTCATACCACGCGCCGCCATTGTCGCTGGTGAAGATGACAAGCGTGTTCCTGTCGAGTCCCTGTTGACGCAACGTCGCCAGCACATCGCCGATTCGCCGGTCAAGCTGGCGAACCAGCGCACCATAGACGCGAGTCTTATGATCCTTGATCGCCGGCAACGCGTCATAATCAGCGCGTGTCGCCTGCAACGGGGTGTGCGGCGCATTATAGGCCAGATACATGAAGAATGGCCGGTTGCGGTTCGCCTTGATCGCGGCAATCGCATTGTCGGTCAGGTAATCGGTCATGTGCCCCTTGGGCTCGAACCGCTTACTGTTGTTGTACTGAACGGCATAGGGAAGGTTGGGCCAAAGGAAACGGTCGATCGGGTCCCAGGGCAGGCGCGCGTTGACGGCGTCCGGGTCGCGCTGATGGAGATATTTGCTGCCCCCGGCCCGGAATCCCAGCGATTCATCGAACCCCTGGCCATGCGGCGCCAACGCATCCGCTTCCCCCAGATGCCATTTGCCGAGATGGATGGTGTGATAACCGCGCGCCTTCAACGTTTCGGCGATCGTAATCTCGCTCGCCGGGACGCCCATCTGCGGATAATCGATCAGATCATGGTCCAACTCACGATGATAGATGAGCGGGTAGGGCCCGTCGGACTTGGCATGGCCCACCGCCCAGGCAAAGGACGACGGAACGGCCGTGAATTCGAACCCGTAACGCGTCGGGTAGCGACCAGTCATCATCGCCGCGCGGGAGGGCGAGCAGGTGGCGTTGCCGGCATAGCCCGTGGTGAAATCAACACCTGTTCGCGCGATCGAATCGATATTGGGTGTCTTGACGATGCCGCCCGCAATACCGCCACCGTTCAACGAGATATCGTTGTAGCCAAGATCGTCCGCAACGATCAGCAGCACGTTGGGCGGCCGATTGCCAACCGCGGGCGTCTTCGGGCCCTGTTGCCAGTCGACGGGGTGGTTGCGCGCAATCGGATTGCGCAATTCGGCAATGAACGACGGAATCCCCGCGCCGAACTGCCGGACCGCGACTGCACCCATGCCCAATATGGCAAGGCTTGCCGCCGCCCAGCGCCATTTATGCTTCACGTCGCCTCTCCTGCGATCATGCCCGACTCTCCGGTTGGAGGGCGTTGTGCCACCAATAAATTGGCGCGTACAGTGTCAATAATTGACCGGCGCGACTGGACGGCGGGCGCGCGCCAATTTATGACACTGGCCATGGCAACAACGATCCGCCCCGACGTCAAGCGAGCGGCGCCTTCGGCTCGGCCGCTGAGCGCGTCGGACGGGCGCCATGCGCGCAGCCGGTCAAGCCGGGCGAAGATCGTCGCGGCGATGCTGGATCTGGTCGGTGCGGGCGACGTCCAGCCCAGCGCCGCGCGCGTCGCGCTGGCCGCTGGCGTTGGTCTTCGCACGGTGTTCCGCCATTTCGACGATATGGATTCGCTGTACCGCGAAATGTCCGAAGCGATCGAAGCGCGCGTCCTGCCCATTCTGCTCAAGCCGTTCGTGGCGGATAATTGGCGCGATCGCATCCGTGAAATGGCGATGCGCCGCGTCGAAGTGTTCGAAGCGATCCTGCCCTATCGCATTTCGGCCAGCGTCAAACGGTTCCAGTCGAGCTTCCTGATGCGCGATTACCTGCGCATGTTGCAGATGGAGCGCAACACGATCGACGCCGCATTGCCGCCCGCGCTGCTGGCGAACGCCGTACAGGCCAATCTGTTGTATCTGGCGTTGGCATTTCAGGGATGGCGGGGCCTGCGCCACGACCAGGAGCTTGATTTCGATACCGCACGCGGTGTCTATCTCGCCATGGTCGAAGCGGTATTGGCGCAGATCCCCGACTAAACCCTTCGGTAGCGACTGCCGCACCCCATAACCGCTCTAGCCGGATGCGGGTTGACGTCGCTATGGGCCGCGCATGGCCATTCTGACCGCACAGCATGCCGATTTACAGGCTCTTGAAGCGAAATCCCGATTGCGCAGCCTGCAGCTGCGCGCCGGTCTCGACCTGAGTTCCAACGACTATCTTGGTCTGGCTCGCGCCCCGCGCCTCCGCGCCGCCGCTCACGCCGCGCTTGATCGGGGCGTCGCGCTGGGTTCGGGGGGATCGCGGCTGTTGCGCGGCAACGACCCCGAACATGAAATGCTCGAAGCGGAAGCGGCAGCGTTTTTCGGCTGCGAAACCGCGTTGTTCTTCTCCACCGGCTACGCCGCCAACGCTGCGCTATTGTCGACATTGCCGCAACGTGGCGACCTTGTCGTCCATGATGCGCTGGTCCACGCGAGCATGCATGAGGGCATCAGGCTGGGTCGCGGCGAAGCCGTTGCCGCACCCCATAATGATGCGAATGCTGTTGCTGACGTCATTGCAGCATGGCGCCGAGCCGGTGGCACCGGCACACCATGGATCGCAGTCGAAAGCCTGTACAGCATGGACGGCGATCGTGCGCCCCTGGCAGACCTGATGGCGATCGCCGATCGCCACGAAGCGATGTTGTTGATCGACGAAGCGCACGCGACGGGTGTTTTTGGCGATAAGGGCCGCGGGTTGGCCGCCGGATTGGATGGCCGCGACAATGTCATCACCCTGCGCACTTGCGGCAAGGCGCTTGGTTGCGAAGGCGCGTTGGTATGCGCGCCGCGTATCGTGCGCGCCGCACTGGTCAATCGCGGCCGTGCCTTCATCTTCTCGACCGCACCCTCGCCGCTCGTTGCCGCGATGGTCCGCGAAAGCCTGGCGATCCTGGCGGATGAACCCGAACGGCGCACCGCCCTGGCCGAACTGATCGCTCACGCCGAACAAAAACTCGCGCGCCACGGCGTCGTCCCCACCGGTTCGCAAATCCTGCCGCTGATCGTGGGCGACGACGCTCATACGATGCAGATGGCGGCCGCCTTGCAGGCAGCGGGCTTCGACATTCGCGGCATTCGTCCGCCAACCGTGCCAGCGGGGACTGCGCGCCTGCGGATTTCGCTCACGCTCAATATCGGACCCGCCGAAATCGACGCGCTTGATACCGCATTGGCAGCGGTGCTGGCATGAACGGCCCGGCAATTGTCGTCACTGGCACCGACACCGACGTCGGCAAGACCGTATTCGCCGCCGCGCTTACTCAGGCACTGGGTGCCAGCTATTGGAAGCCGGTTCAGGCTGGACTCGATGACGATGGTTACGGCGATTCGGCTCGGGTCGGGGCAATGGCCGACATTCCCGACGATCGCCTGCTGCCGGAGGCTTATCGCCTGGCGACGCCCTGTTCGCCGCACCGCGCCGCGGCAATCGATGGCGTGACGATCGATCCGAACCGGTTGAACCCACCTGCGAACCGCCCACTGGTCATCGAGGGGGCTGGCGGCGCGCTGGTGCCGCTTACCCCGGACCTGCTGTTCGCTGATCTGTTCGCCATCTGGCGGTTGCCGGTGGTTATCGTCGCGCGGACCGGATTGGGCACCATCAACCACAGCCTGTTGACGATCGCGGCGCTGCGGGCGCGCGACGTGCCCATCCTGGGCATCGCCTTTATCGGCGACCCGGTCGAGGACAGCGAGGCGACCATCGCACGGATTGGCAATGTTCGCCGTCTGGGTCGCCTGCCCATGCTTGGGTTACTCGACAGCGCCATTTTGGCCAGCGCCTTCGCCGCCCATTTCAACCTCGCAGATTTTCGATGACAAATTCCCCGATCTGGCACCCCTTTACCCAACATGGCCTTGGTGAGCCGATCCCGATGGTGACGCATGGTGACGGCGCAGTCATCTTTACAGACGACGGCCGCCGGATCGTCGATGCGATTTCGTCCTGGTGGGTGACGACGCATGGCCATGCCCATCCGCGGATCATGGCGGCCATCGCCGACCAGATTACCAAACTGGACCAGATCATCTTCGCTGGCTGGACCCATGAGCCCGCCGAGACATTGGCGGCAGGGCTGCGCGCCATCATGCCGCCCGCACTGACTCGCGTGTTCTTTTCCGATTCGGGCTCGACCAGCGTCGAAGTCGCGTTGAAAATGGCGCTGGGCTTCTGGCTGCATCGTGGCGAGCCGCGACACCGCATCCTCGTGCTCGATCATGGCTATCATGGCGACACCATCGGCGCGATGTCGGTGGGTGCGCGCGGCGTATTCAACCGTGCCTATGCGCCGCTGCTGTTCGACGTGGGCGCGATCCCCTTCCCGGCATGCGGCGCCGAACAGGCCACGCTCGACGCGCTGGAGGCTGCCTGTCGGGCAGGGCCAGCCGCCTTCATCGTCGAACCGCTGGTGCTGGGGGCAGGCGGAATGCTGATCTATCCGGCTTGGGTGCTTGCCGAAATGCGCGCCATCTGTACGCGGTACGGCGTGCTGTTCATCGCCGACGAAGTGATGACGGGGTGGGGGCGCACCGGCACGCTGCTGGCGTGCGAACAGGCCGGCATCGTGCCCGATATCATGTGCCTGTCAAAAGGATTGACGGGGGGCGCCGTGCCGCTTGCCGTCACCATGGCGAGCGAGCCGATTTACCAGGCCCATCTGTCGGCCGACCGGGCAACGATGTTCTTTCATTCGTCCAGCTATACCGCCAACCCCATTGCCTGCGCGGCAGCCAATGCCAATCTTGCGATCTGGCGCGACGAACCGGTGCTGGCCCGAATCGCCGATCTTGCCGGGCGGCAAGCCCGACATCTGGCGAAAATCGCCGCGCTGCCCGGCGTTGCCAGCGCCCGATCAATCGGTACGATCACCGCGCTGGAACTGGAGGATCGGTCGGACAGCGGCTATATGTCCCATCTCGGCCCCCGCCTGCTGGCGCATTTCCGGGACCGCGACATTCTGCTGCGCCCGCTGGGCAACACCATCTATGTCATGCCGCCCTATTGCATCGGCGAACGGGATCTCGAGCAGGTCTATGCCGCGATCGAAGACGTTGCATCGAACGGCTGAGATCGTCGGATCACCATGAGGCGAGCCACGCACCACCGGTGCGCGGCCCACATCATGGAGAGAAATGCTGGATGCCCCGTGAGGATTCGAACCTCAATTGACGGAGTCAGAGTCCGTAGTCTTACCTTTAGACGACGGGGCAAGAGCGCGCGTCCCTACCGCCCGCCCCCCTGCGGGTCAAGAGCCGCGACCACCTGTTAAGCGACGAGCGCCAATTCTTGCCGAATTGCATCATCGCCGGGTTCGCTTGCCGCCGGTGCGGTCCCGCGCTAGTCTTGTCCTCAAGTGTCGCACCGCGCGAGTTTGCCGGTGGCGATGAAAGACAAGTGAGTGACCACGGCATGCGGGAATCATCCGCTGATATGCCGTACCGGCCCGGAACCAACCGGGCCTGTCCGGCGCCCGAGCTGGCCCCGCGTGGCCGGCGCCAAGAATTGCGCCATTACGCTGCGCTCGATCTGGGCACCAATAATTGCCGCCTGCTCATTGCCAGGCCGCAAGCGAACGGTTTTGCCGTCGTCGACGCCTTTTCGCGCATCGTCCGGCTGGGCGAAGGGCTGGCGGCAACCGGGCGATTGTCCGATGCGGCGATCGAACGCACGATCGACGCGCTGAAAATCTGCGCCGACAAGTTGAAACGCCGCAATGTCGCGCTGGCCCGCTCGGTTGCGACCGAAGCCTGTCGGCGCGCATCGAACGGCAGCGCCTTCATCGAACGCGCCTATCGAGAAACCGGCATCTGCCTCGACGTGATATCGGCGGAGGAAGAAGCACGTTTGGCCGTGCTCGGCTGCCATATCCTGATCGAGCCGGGCGATGATCCGGCGCTGGTGTTCGACATCGGCGGCGGATCGACCGAACTGGTGCTGGTGGATACCCGCACCACGATACCAACGGTGCTCGACTGGCACAGCGCGCCATGGGGTGTCGTATCGTTGACCGAAAGCATCGGCCGGACCAGTTCGGTTACCGAACGCGCCAATGCCTATTCGCGGATGCGCGCCGTGGTGGCGGAAAGTTTTGCCGGTTTCGCCGCGCGCTTGCCGCGTGGGATTGGCCGCCCCAGATTGCTGGGCACATCCGGCACCATCACCACCCTCGCCAGCGTGCATCTTGGGTTGGAACGCTATGATCGGTCGGTGGTCGACGGGTTGATCGTGCCTGCCCAGGCCATGCGGGCGATCAGCGCGGACCTTTCGGGAAAATCGATCGCTGACCGGGCGTTGATTCCGTGTATCGGCAATGAGCGGGCCGACCTGGTGGTTGCGGGCTGCGCGATATTGGAGACGATCATGGATTTGTGGCCTGCCGAGCGCGTCGGCGTCGCCGACCGCGGCATCCGCGAAGGCATCTTGCGACGATTGATGAACGGCGCACCCAAATGAGCCGGGGAGGATCGGGCGGGCGCCAACGCGTCCTGACCGCGCGCAAGCGCACGCCGCAATCGAACCGCTGGCTCGAACGCCAATTGAGCGACCCTTATGTTCGCCGCGCCAAGGCGGAAGGGTATCGCAGCCGCGCGGCCTATAAACTCCTCGAACTGGACGAACGCTTTGCGTTGCTCAAGCGGGCGCGGCGAGTCGTCGATCTCGGCATCGCGCCGGGCGGGTGGAGCCAGGTGATGCGCCGGGTGAACCCGAAGGCCGCGATTGTCGGTATCGACCTGCTGCCATGCGACCCGATCGACGGCGTAACAATATTCCAGCTTGATTTTACCGACGACAGCGCGCCCGGCTTGCTAACCGGCGCGCTCGACGGCCAGCCCGACCTTATCCTGTCGGACATGGCGGCCAATACCGTCGGGCATCCGCAGACCGATCATCTGCGCACCATGGGGCTGGTCGAAACCGCCGCGGCGTTTGCCTATGAAGTGCTGGCGCCGGGCGGCGGTTTCGTCGCCAAGGTGCTGGCCGGCGGTGCCGACAGTATGCTTGTTGCCGAATTGAAACGGCATTTCACCAATGTGAAGCACGCCAAACCACCGGCGAGCCGCAAGGATTCATCGGAATGGTATGTGATTGCCCAAGGGTTCAAGGGGCAGAATCAACCCTGAGCGCGATTGTTCATGCCCGCTCAAGATCGCCTGGCCGATGCGGGGCAAGCGATGCCGAAATGCAAAACGGCGCGGAAGAGCCGCGCCGTTTCACGATATTCCTCAGCGATGCCAATACGATCGGCTTTCCAGTTATCTTTTTTAACGGAAGTTAGTTTTCATAACCAACCGTTGGTCAACAAAGTTAACTGGCGGTGCCGGGCTCAGCCTTCGTAGTCTCCGCCCAGATTCTGGTTGCGCGGCGGCGCAGCGGCGGTGAGCCGCAACGCCTCGGCCGATGCGGCCAGGCTGCCGATTTCATCGGCTTCGTCCTCGTCGTCAACCTGCACACGCTGCAACGACTGAACCAGCGAGTCTTCCAGATGATCCGGGCGAACCATTTCTTCAGCGATCTCGCGCAGCGCGACGACCGGGTTTTTATCGCGGTCACGATCGATGGTCAGTTCAGCACCACCCGAAATCTGCCGAGCACGCTGCGCCGCCAGCAGCACCAGGTCGAAGCGGTTTGGAATTTTGTCGACACAATCTTCGACAGTAACGCGCGCCATGCCAACGCATCCTTCGCAAGCAAAAGGGATTCGGGTAAGCGGGCGACTTATGGCCGCAGCGCCGCAAAGTCAAGAAAAGCGGCAAGTCCTGCACCGCACGGGCACAAGCTTCCCCTTGCCGCATCCGGCCAGACCCGCCATGCCTGCGCGCAATGGACATTCCGGCCACCCAACCTTGCCTGACCGTCGACAGTAACCGGCTGACTCTACTCGGCACCGGACCTCGGCGATTGCAAGCGTTGATCGAACTGATCGACGGCGCCAGCCAATCGTTACGCATCATCTATTACATCTATGTCGATGACGGCGCGGGCGCGGCGGTGGGGGCAGCGCTGATCCGCGCGGCGCAGCGCGGGGTCGCCGTTACCCTGATCGTCGACGGCATGGGCAGCGAAACGGCATCCGCGCACCATTTCTTCGATCCCATGGCCGCCGCTGGCGTCGATGTCGTACGCTTCATTCCGCGCTGGGGCCGCCGTTACCTGTTGCGCAATCACCAGAAACTCGTGCTTGCCGACGCACAGCGCGCGATCATCGGCGGCTTCAACGTTCAGGACAGCTATTTCGGCACCTCGGCCGACAAGGCCTGGCGCGACCTGGGCCTGTTGATCGACGGACCGGCCGCAACGCGCATCTGCGGCTATTTCGACGCGCTGGCCGAATGGGCGCGGCAGCCACGCCCGCCATTGCGGCTGTTACGCCAGGCGCTTGCGCAGTGGAGCGAACCCGCCGGGCAAGTCCGCTGGCTGTTCGGCGGGCCGACGCGGCGGTTGTCACCCTGGGCACGCGCGGTGCGCCGCGATTTGAACGACGCCAATCGCATAAGCCTTATCAGCGCCTATTTCGCGCCCAGCCCGGCGATGCTGCGCCGACTGGAAACCGCGGGGCAACGAGGGCGGGTCCGCATTGTACTGGCATCGAAGAACGATCATGGCGCCGCCATCTGGGCATCGCGCTTCACTTATGCGGGGCTGCTGCGCAACCGCGTGGAAATCTACGAATATCAGCCGACCAAATTGCACACCAAACTCTTCGTCATCGATGACGTCGTCTATGTCGGATCGGCCAATTACGACATCCGCAGCCTGTTTTTGAACCTGGAGATGATGCTGCGTATCGAAGACGCCGCATTTGCCGCGAACGTTCGTCGCTATGTCGATGGCGAAGTGGAGGATTCAGAGCGCATTACATCCGCCTTGTACAACGCGCGAACCAATTGGTGGATGCGCGTCAAACAGGCCGCCGCCTTCTTTGTGATGACCGCGCTGGATTATCATGTGACGCGCGGTTTGAATTTCGGACGAGAACCAAGGCTGGATTGACGCACCGTCGGAATACCGTCGCTCCACTATATGTCACCAGGCACAACCGGCTGGTCAACAATATTGGTCAGTCACGTCCTGCTTGGTGCCCCACAGGCCTGCGACACCGGGTTCCGCGCAAATCGGCGCCGCCACCAGCCGCACCCATCGGCGCGCGCCTTGCACAGGCTGAATTGCTATATCCAGCGTAAACCCGCGGCGGTGCTTGATCGCATGACTGCGCAACTCTTCCATCGCCGCGCGCGACGATTCTTCATAACAATTAAGCGAATCTTCCCGGCAAACGGCGATACCGCGCGGCATACCGAACAGATCATAGACGCCCGACGACCATTTCAGCGAGTTATCGCGCAAATCGCATTGCCATATGCCGACTCGACACCGGGCAAGCGCTTCCATGTTGATCGTCCGCAGATCCGCCAGTTCAGACAGCGAAACACACTGTCCGCGGGACAATCGGCGTGCGAGGCCCAGCCGCTGCTCGCATTCGAACAATGGCCAGCTGTGACTCAGGGGGAACGGCGTAATGGGCAGCAAGCGGCTTTCTCCGCCGCTTTGTCTGCAAGAATGTTACTAACAAATCGTCAAACCGGCCAGATTGCTCCAAGGATGGCGCGCCGACGGCGCTTCGGGGCTTGCACTGCCCACCAAAGCGCCGCATCGCTGGTATCGATGGAGGGGACCCGAAACGGCGAGACAGCCGTGATCTTCATGGCGATGCGCACCAGCGCCGATGCCGAAGGCTATGCCGAGGCAGCCGCGGCGATGGAACAACTCGCGGCCCGGCAACCCGGCTATCGAGGCATCGAAAGCACGCGCGGCGGCGATGGCTTCGGCATCACCGTCAGCTTCTGGGCGGACGAAGCGAGCGCGCTGGCGTGGAAGCACAATGCCGACCACGCGCGTATCCGCGAAATGGGGCGGGCACGCTGGTATCAATATTATGAAATTGCCGTGGCGCAGATCGGCCGATCCTATCGCTGGAACGCAATGTGATGGGCGCGATGAAACGCTCCACGCGGCACCCGGTTGCGCTCGATCGTCAATTCGCGCTGCTGTTCATGGTCAATCTGACGATCGCCGCTGGCAACACGGCGTTGCAATCGGTCCTGCCGGCATTGGGGCGATCACTTCACGTCGCCGATTCGGGCGTAGCCGCCGCGTTTTCCGTCTCCGCGCTGCTGTGGGTGATCGCCGCGCCGATTTGGGCCCGGCGGTCGGACCATCACGGGCGTCGAGCGATGATTCTGCTGGGACTTGGCGGCTTTTCGGTTTCGCTCACCATTTGCGGGTTCTTCCTGGCGGCGGGCATCAATGGCTGGATATCGGGTCCGGCGGCGTTCCTGGCGTTCATCGCCGGACGCCTGATCTACGGCACGTTCGGCGCGGCCGCACCCCCGGCTGTGCAAGCACTGGTCGCGGGCCAAACCACGCGGGAGGAGCGGACCAAGGCGCTGACATTGCTTGCGTCCGCATTCGGCCTTGGCACGATTCTGGGACCGGCAATCGCGCCTTATCTGATCCTGCCCGATTTCGGCCCGATGAAAATCGGCTTGTCCAGCCCGGCCTTTCTGTTCGCGCTGTTCGGCCTGAGCGTGATGATCGCCGCGCGCGGCCTGCTGCCCAATGATTCAGCATCGCCCGCCAGCGCTCACGGCGCCGCCAACACCTATCCCTCGATCGGCGGCCAGCCTTCGGGGGCCAGCGTGAAAGCGGCAATGGCGACGGGCCACGAACAAGTGGGATATCGGGACAAGCGGATTCGCGCCTGGATGCTGTCTGGCCTGATCATGGGCCATGCCCAGGCGATGACCGGGCAGGCCATCGGGTTTCTGGTGATCGACCGCCTGCACCTGCCCCCTGCCGAGGCGCTGCAACCAACCGGCATCGTCCTTATCATGGGCGCTGGCGCCGCGTTGCTGGCACAATGGGGCATTATCCCGCTGCTCAACCTCGATCCGCGTCGCCTGGTGCTGGCCGGATTGGTTCTGGCGGGCGCTGGCACCGCGATGACCGGGCTGGCGACGTCGCTTTATGGTATTGCCCTGTCGTATTCGCTCGCCTCGCTTGGCTTTGGCTTCACCCGGCCCGGCTTTACCGCCGGTTCGTCGCTGGCAGTGGGCAGCGCGGCGCAGGGGTCGGTCGCTGGCAAGGTTACCAGCATCAACGGCGCGGCGTTCGTGCTTGGCCCCTCGATCGGCGTTGGTCTCTACGAACTGTCCAAACCGCTACCCTATCTGACGGCGGCGGCGGCGCTGGCCATGACGTTCGGCTATGCTTGGATCGCCCTGACCAAAACACATCGGGACGACGAGCCGACAACAACCGGCTGATCCGCGATCGGTCGCCACCCGGCAAAATCGTCTTTGAGGCCGCGGACGATTCGCATCTCGCCGCGATCCGGGGCATAAGCACCGGGCAAAAAAATGGCCGATCCCGAAGGACCGGCCTTGAAAGTTTTAGGAGAGGATGCCTGAAAGGCACCCCCTATGTGCATCGCAGCGATTTATTGTGCAAGTGCGAAATGAAAAAGTGTAATTGCAGCTGACGCACTCGTTTGAGTCGACTGGAGATCAAATGCCTATGGCGTCCACGAGAGACTGGGTGCTAACGTGCCGCCTTCGGGAGAGATGATGCACCGCACAAGTATGCGGTTTGCAATAAGTGCTGGGGGGTTGTTTCGACATGCGGCGATTGCCACCGCTTACCGCGATTGAGGCATTTGTTCAGGTTGCACGCCTGGGCTCGGTCAAGGCTGCATCGCAGGAACTCGCCCTGTCCGCCCCCGCATTGAGCCGCCGCATCCAGGCGCTCGAACGCTTCGTGGACCGGCCGTTGTTCGATCGCGGCCACCAGTCGATCAAGCTCAACGCCGATGGAGAGCGGCTGATCGCCCAGATTTCTCCCGCGCTCGACACATTGTCGGATGCCGTCGAGGCGATGACCAGCGGCATCGAGGTGCTGCGCCTGCGGCTGGGCGTTTTGCCGCTATATGCTTCGCAGCGGTTGTTCCCGCATCTCGCCGGGCTGCGCCTGCGCCATCCCGAACTGCATATCGACATCGACACTGGCGGCCAGGCGCTGATGCGGCTGGGCGAAGGGCTGGATGCAGCGATCGTCCTGGCGCGCGAGATTGATCCCGCACTGTATGCACGCCGACTCGATCGCAACCGGGTTTACGTGATCGGCAATCGCGACATGATCGAAGGGCCTTCGCCGATCCGCGATCCCAAGCAACTCGCCGAACTCACCGCGCTCGTCCACCGCGACATGCCCGATACCTTTACCTCGTGGCGCAAGGCGGCGGGATTTGACGAGCTGGAACCTTTGGCCATCGATCATTTCGATTCGGGCGCGCTGATGCTGGAAGCCGTCGGCCAGGGGCTGGGCGTCGCCTTCATGCACGAAAGCCATTTCGAGAACGCCCGCGACCCGCGGCTTGTCCGGCTGTTCGGGATCGAGGTTGAAAGCCCTTACAGCTATTGGTTCGTCTGTCGTCCGCGCGCGCTGTCGCAACGCCCGGTGCGATTGTTCCACGACTGGCTGATCGAGGCGCTGGGCCTCGGCCAGTCTTCTGATCTGACGGCCTGAAACGGCGACGGCGGGGGCAAATCCAGCCGGGCAACGCGGTGGCAATGCCCGGCCGTTTCGCAAGGTCAGCTTGCGCGGGCGCTGATGATCTTGCCCGGCGTGCGCGGCGGTTCACCCTTGGGCAGCGCGTCGATATGCTCCATGCCTTCGGTCACCTGACCCCAGACGGTGTATTGGCCGTCCAGGAAGGTCGCATCGTCGAACACCACGAAAAACTGGCTGTTCGCCGAATTGGGATTGCTGCTGCGCGCCATCGAGCAGACGCCGCGCACATGCCGTTCGCGGCTGAATTCGGCAGGCAGGTTGGGCTTTTCCGAACCGCCCATGCCAGTGCCGGTCGGATCGCCACCCTGCGCCATGAACCCGGCGATCACGCGGTGGAACACCACGCCATCGTAAAAGCCTTCATTGGCCAGCGTCCCGATGCGCTCGACATGCTGGGGCGCCAGGTCGGGGCGCAGCTTGATCGTGACGTCGCCCGTGTCGAGCGTCATCACCAATGTTTCAAATTGGTCGGCCATGGGGAGTTCCTTCGCGGCTAGAATATGCGCCCGCGCCCCTAGCCGTCATCCGCCGCCCATGCAAATCACGACCATTGCGGCCCTTACGCCCAGCGCTTAAGGCAATGCGCAGGCGCGTAATCGACGGGAGGTCGACTGATGAGCGAGACCGAACTGAGCCCGGCCGAAATCGACGCCACCCAGCCCGACAGCCAGCTTGATGGCGACGACCGGCTTAAGCCCGAATTCGTGCGCGCCGTGCTCGACGCGGTCGAGGTTGGCGACAACGAAGCCGCGCGCGCGCTGGTCGAGCCGCTGCACCCCGCCGACATCGCCGACTTGTTCGAGCTGGTCCCCAGCGAGGAACGCCCCGCGCTGGTCGCCGCGATCAAGGATCTGGTCGACGCCGACGTCTTCGCGGAAATGAACGACTATGTCCGCGAAGACCTGATCGACGCGCTCGAACCGCACGAAGTCGCCGACATCGCGTCCGAACTCGATACCGACGACGCCGTTGCCATCATCGAAGACATGGACGCTGACGATCAGCGCGAAGTGTTGCGCGCGCTCGACCCCGACGACCGCGCCGCGATCGAGGAAGCGCTGTCCTATCCCGAGGAGTCCGCTGGTCGCTTGATGCAGCGTGAGCTGATCGCGGTGCCCGAACATTGGACCGTCGGCGATGTACTCGATTATTTGCGCGGCAACGACAACCTGACCACCGATTTCTGGGAAATTTTCGTGGTCGATCCGGCGCACAAGCCCATCGGCTCCTGCCAGCTTTCGTGGATCATGCGAACGCCGCGATCGGTAACGGTCAGCGATGTGATGAAGCGCGAACAGACGCTGATTCCAGTCGATATGGACCAGGAAGAAGTCGCCCTGCGCTTCCAGAAATATGCGCTGATTTCCGCCGCCGTCGTCGATACGGCGGGTCGGCTGGTCGGGATGATTACGGTGGACGACATCGTCCACATCATCAGCCAGGAAGCAGGCGAGGACATTCTGCGTCTGTCGGGCGCGGGCGAAGGCGACATCAACGAACCGATTTTGCTGACGGTGCGCACCCGGATTTTCTGGCTGGCCATCAATCTGGGTACGGCGGTCCTGGCATCGTCGGTTGTCGGGCTGTTCCAGGGCGAAATCGCCAAGTTCGCGCTGCTCGCCGTGCTGATGCCGATCGTGTCGGGCATGGGCGGCAATGCCGGCACCCAGACGCTGGCGGTTGTGGTGCGCGCACTGGCGACCAATCAGCTGACCAGTTCGAACACCACGCGCATGATTCTGCGCGAATTCCGCATCGCCACCGCCAATGGCGCGGGCTTGGGCCTGTTGGTCGGCACCGGCACCTATGTGATCTTCGGCAACCCGATCCTGGCGCTGGTGATTGCGATGGCGATGGTCATCAACAATCTGATCGCGGGCCTGTCGGGCGTGTTGATTCCGGTCAGCCTGGAAAGAGCAGGTGTCGATCCGGCGGTATCATCCGCCGTGTTCGTGACGACGATGACCGATTGCATGGGCTTTTTCTCGTTTCTGGGGCTGGCAGGCCTGTTCGGCCTGGCTTGATCGGCCGCCAAGCACCCCCCAGATTGAAACCATGCCGCTTCACCTGACCAAAGTCGCCTTTGGCGTCACCAGCCTGGACCATCTGATCGAACGGCTTGCCGCGCGAGCGGCGGATGGCCCGGTTTTCCTGACCACGCGCTATTTGCCCAAGCGCCATGAAGAAATCGTCGGGCAAGGGTCGCTCTACTGGATCATCAAGCACCATCTGGTCGCCCGATCGCCGATCCTGGGTTTTGGCGAGGCAGAAGGTGGCCGGGTCTCGCTGTTCATCGATGCCGTCCCCATCCGGGTCGCGGCCCAGCCACGCCGCGCGCACCAGGGCTGGCGCTATCTGGAGGATAGCGACGCACCGGCAGATCTGGGAAGCGGCGATCCCGCAGCGGGCGACTTGCCACCCGATCTTGTCGGCGAACTGTCCGCGCTGGGCCTGATCTAAGGTCTGTTGAGATTCACCGTGAGTTGATCACAGCGGCGGCGAGATAGATGCAAGCTTTGAAGCTCTGATCGGTTTTGTCGGCACGCATGGCGATGCGCTTGAACTCCTTCAGTTTGCAGAAGA
>JBAZYJ010000011.1:0-130678 GCA_041659385.1 Sphingomonas sp. | reverse complement strand
GCCTGCTGGCGGTTGTTGGTCACCGCGACCGAGTAAAATTCGCCGACCGAATTTTCGCCGTTGAGCACGCAGGACGGGTATTTCCAGGTGATCGCGCTGCCGGTTTCGACCTGCGTCCACGACACCTTGCTGTTCCGCCCCTGGCACAAGGCGCGCTTGGTGACGAAATTGTAAATGCCGCCCTTGCCGTTCTCGTCGCCGGGATACCAGTTCTGCACGGTCGAATATTTGATCTCGGCGTCATCCAACGCGACGAGTTCGACCACCGCGGCGTGCAACTGGTTCTCGTCGCGCATCGGTGCGGTGCAGCCTTCGAGATAGGAGACGTAGCTCCCCTTGTCGGCGACGATCAGCGTGCGTTCGAACTGCCCGGTATTTTCCGCGTTGATGCGGAAATAGGTGGAAAGCTCCATCGGGCAGCGCACCCCTTCCGGGATGTAGACGAACGTCCCGTCCGAAAAGACCGCGCAGTTGAGCGCCGCGAAATAATTGTCGTGCGCGGGCACCACCTTGCCCAGCCATTTGCGCACCAGATCGGGATATTCCTTGATCGCCTCGCTGATCGACCGGAAAATCACGCCCGCCGCTTCCAGTTCCTTGCGGAAGGTCGTCGCCACCGAGACCGAATCGAACACCGCGTCGACCGCGACGCGGCGCGCGGGAAGCCCGCCCTCTTCGCCACCTTCCACGCCCGCCAGCAGCTTCTGCTCGGCGATCGGGATGCCCAGCTTTTCATAAACGCGCAGGATTTCGGGATCGACCTCGTCAAGGCTGCCCAGCTTGGGCTTCGCCTTGGGTTCGGCGTAATAATATGCGTCCTGGTAATCGATCGGCGGAATGTTCAGCTTGGCCCAGTCAGGCGCATCCATCGTCAGCCACAGCCGGTACGCCTTCAGCCGCCAGTCGAGCATCCATTCAGGCTCGCCCTTCTTGGCGGAAATGAAGCGCACCGTGTCTTCGCTCAGCCCCTTGGGCGCGAATTCCTGTTCGATGTCGGAGCTGAAACCCCATTCATATTTCTTGTTGGCGGCGGCAATCGCCTCGGCATTTTTGGTTGCCATTACGAATTCACCTCTGCACTCAGGCTGGCGAGGCTGACCCCGGCCAGCGCGCCCTTCACTGCGCCGTTGACGGCATTCCAGTGCGGCTTCACCCGGCAATTCTCCTCAATCTGGCATTCATGGCGACCGGTATCGACGCACGCGGTCATCGCAATCGGCCCTTCGACCGCCTCGATGATGTCGGCAAGGCTGATCGCCGCCGCCGGACGCGACAGGCGGAACCCGCCGCCAGTGCCCCGCGTGCTTTCAATCAGGCCCGCCGAAGACAAGCGGCTGACCAGCTTTTGCACGGTGGGCAACGGGATGCCGGTTTCCTCGGCAATCAGCGTCGCGTTCAGCCGCCCGCTGACGCCGCAATGGCGCGCCGCCGCCGTCATCATCACGACGGCATAATCGGCAAGGCTGGACAGGCGCATGGCATTCCTAGCTGGGCGGCGATCCTTGCGGGAAATTCCCGGTAACGGCCGCGGCGAACAATCGGACCGATTCGATCCGATTGCGCATGTGGGCGCGCACGCCCCCGCCGTCAACCGGCTGGAGCCTCAAAATTCGCCGAAAATCAGGTGCCGCTGATGAGCGGGCTGACGATATCGGCAAGTTCCACCCGCTTGCCGATCGTCATCTTGGCCAGCGTGTGCGGGTCCGCGCGGATCTGGCCCGGCGTCATGCCGGTGAACTGCTTGATCTCACGGATCAGGTGCGATTGATCGTAAAAGCCGCAATCGAGCAGTTCATCCATCGTCTTGACGCCCGAAACCAGCGCCACCGCCGCCTTCAACGCGCGGTATTTGCGCGCGAGCAGCTTGGGCGGCGCGCCGTAAAGCGCGTTGCAGCGCCGTTCGACCTGCCGCCGCGACAGGCCGGTCGCGCAGACCAGCACCTCGACATCGGGCGACGGGCACGCTGCCAGCCAGTCATCCACCTTGCGCATGAAAGCAACCGCCGTCCCCGAGTGATCCAGAACCAGGTCATGCACCAGCGCGCGGCCGATTTCGACCATCGCCGCCATGTCGGGCGCGGCGCGCAGCGCGTTCGCCGCGACATCGAGCCGGTCGCCGAACAATACCGATGCGTCGACAATCCGGTTGAGCATCGCGGACGCATCGGACCCGACGATCGCCGCCCATCCCGCCGGGGTGATTCCCAGGCCGAAGACATGCACCTCACCTTCGGCGCGGATCCGGGAAACGCCGCTCGTCGGGCCCATGACGTGATAGTCGCTTGCCCGCTGTTCATTGCCATCGGCGAAGCGATAAGTCGCACTTCCCGGCGTCAGCCGCAGGCGCAACTGCGCGATCTGCGCGCGTTCCGTATCCTCGAAGCACGGCCCCGCCGCCCGAAAATTGTAGAACAAGCTCACATGATTGGCGACGCACGGCGGCGCCGCTACGAATTCCAGTGCTACGTCCGCCACCGCTGCTGCGCCCCCGCTTTTATGTCGTCTGCGGTCCCTTTCGGGTGCTTTATCGTACAATGGTGCGCGCACAAAAGAAAGTGGCCCAGCCGGTTTCCCGACTGGGCCAAAGTGAGAGGGTCTGTCGCCAGGCCCCCTTGGGTCGCAGGCCTTGTATGCCCCTGCCCCAAGGCCACGTATTGGACGGATGCGACGCCTGATGCGATTGAGTCGCATTTGTAATCGGTATCATCGAATTTTTTGACCATCCGGCACCGAAATGCCATGGCGCGAGCATGTTCACGATGATCCGCCCTGCCTTGTTCATGCTTGATTCAGAGCCTGCGCATCGACTGACGATTCGAGCGCTCGCCGCATGGGGAGCGCTCGGTACGATTGGCGGCCGCGGCAACGATTCGGACCCGGTGCTGGCGCAGCAGGTCGCCGGGATCAGTTTTGCCAATCCCGTGGGCGTCGCCGCCGGTGTCGACAAGGATGGCGAGGCGATTGACGGCTTCCTCGCGTTGGGTTTCGGCAGCGTCGAAATCGGCACGCTCACGCCCCTGCCTCAATCCGGCAATCCCCGCCCGCGGCTGTTCCGGCTGGTGGAGGATGCCGCGGTCATCAACCGCATGGGTTTCAACAATGGCGGCATCGACGCCGCGCTTCCCCGTGCACGCGCCGCGCGACGCAACGGCGTGCTGGGCATCAATGTCGGCGCCAACAAGGACGCGACCGACCGTGTTGCCGATTACGTCACCGGCGTTGGCAAGGCCGCGCCGATTGCCGACTATGTCACCATCAACATCAGTTCGCCCAACACGCCGGGCCTGCGCGACTTGCAGCATGGCGCCGCGCTCGCCGAATTGCTTGCCGCCGCGATGGCAGCGCGCGGCGCCACGCCCCTGTTCCTGAAAGTCGCGCCCGACCTGGACGGCAACGCCATCGATGAGATCAGCCGCGCCGCCATCGACGCGGGCATCGATGCACTGATCGTCAGCAACACCACCATTTCGCGTCCGCCGCTCAACTCGGTCCATGCACAGGAAACCGGTGGCTTGTCCGGGGCGCCGCTGGCCTCGCTGGCACGGCAGCGCCTCGCTGATTTTCGCGCCAGCACCGGCGGCGGCATTCCGTTGATTTCCGCTGGTGGCATCGACAGCGCCGTCGAAGCCTATGCCCGCATTCGCGCCGGCGCATCGCTCGTCCAACTCTACAGCGCCATGGTTTACCAAGGGCCGGGCCTCGCCCGCCGGATCACCACGGGCCTCAGCGCGCTGCTGAAACGCGACGGCTTTGCCAATATCGGCGCGGCGATTGGCATTGCATGACGTTACGGCTTGCCTGCCCGGCAAACGCGATTAGGGTTTGGGCGACATGAAAAAGCTATTCGTCGCGCTCGTCCTGCTCTTGCTGCCCGCCTCCGCTTTTGCTCAGGCCATGGTTTCCGCCGCTGATCCGCGCGCGGCGGCGGCAGGCATTGAAATCCTGAAAAAGGGCGGAACCGCCGCCGATGCCGCCGTCGCCATGATGGCGGCGCTCGGCGTGGTGGAACCCAGCCATTCCGGCCTCGGCGGTGGCGGCTTCATGGTTTATTACGACGCCCGGACCCGCAAGGTTCAGACCTATGACGGGCGCGAGGCCGCACCGATGGCGGCCGACCCCCACTGGTTTTTCGGCACCGATGGCAAGCCACTGCCCTTTTTCCAGGCGATACCGGGCGGGCGCAGCGTCGGCGTGCCGGGACAAGTCCGGTTGATGGAAATGGCTCATGCCCAGCATGGCAAGCTGCCCTGGGCAAGCCTGTTCCAGCCCGCAATCCGCTTGGCGGACGGCGGCTGGGCGATCACCCCGCGCTTCCACAATTTCGTCGCGCGTATGCCCAAAGGGTTCCTGAACGGCTGGCCGGTCGATTATCTCTATAATCCCGACGGCACTGCCAAGCCGGTGGGCACGATGCTCAAGAACCCGGATCTTGCGCATATGCTCGGCCGGATCGCAGCGCTTGGCCCCGATTATTTCTATGTCGGCCCCGCCGCGCAAAGCCTGGTCGCGGCGGTGAATGGCGCCGCCCGTAATCCGTCCCGAATGACGGCGGGTGACCTCGCCAGCTACAAGGTCCACGAACGCGCGCCCGTCTGCGGCCATTATCGCGGCTATCGCATCTGCGGCATGGGGCCACCGGCATCGGGTGGGACGATCGTCCTGCAGATTCTCGGCCAGCTTGAGCGTTTCGACATGGCGAAGCTGGGCAAGGATTCGCCCGTCGCCTGGCACTTGTTCGCCGAAAGCTCACGCCTCGCTTATGCCGACCGCGATGCCTATCTGGCCGACCCCGATTATGTGAAGGTGCCGGTCGCCGGCCTGCTCGCGCCCGAATATGTCGCCGCACGCTCGGCATTGATTTCCGAAACCGCCAGCATTGCCGATGTCCAGCCCGGCAAGCCCGCAGGCGCGCCCGACGTCGTTCGCGCCGAACTGCAACCCGAACACGGCACCACCGACATGGCGGCGGTCGATCGCTGGGGCAATGTCGCGCAGGTCACCATGACCATTGAGAGCATCTTCGGGTCGGGATTGAGCACCAACGGCCTGTTCCTCAACAACGAACTGACCGATTTCAACCTTGATCCGGTGCGCGACGGCTATGTCACCGCCAACCGGGTTGAAGGGGGCAAGCGCCCGCGCAGCTCGATTTCGCCCACCATCGTCTATGGCCCCGACGGCCATGTCCGCCTTGCCATTGGCGCCGCTGGCGGATCGACGATCATCGCCCAGGTCGCCAAGGCGCTCGTCGCTGTCATCGACTGGCATATGAGCGCGCAGGACGCGATCGGTCTTGGCCTGCTCTATGCACCGGGCAAGACAGCGGTGCTCGAAAAAGGCACCTCGCTGGAAGCGATGGCACCCAAATTGCTGGCGATGGGCGAAAAGGTCGTGGTCGCGCCGCTGGGCCTGAAGGCCAATGCGATCGAATATGTCCATGGCCGCTGGGTCGGTGCTGCCGATCCGCGCAGCGAAGGTGTATCAATGGGACTCGACGGGCGCGTCGTGAAGCCGGCGCCCGCCGCAATCGTGGCGGACCGTCCATCAGAATAAACCGGCCGTCAGAATAAGCCGGCCGCCGAACCAGGTCGGAATAAACGCATCACCGTCGCACGCCCGGCGGTGGCAGGAGAGAGAATGGCAATCAAGACGATCCGCAGGCTGGAACATTTCCCCAACCTGGTAACGATGTTCTTCTCCCGTGCGGCAGAACATGGCGACAAGCCGTTTCTGTGGGCGAAGGATGATGGAAGCTGGCATTCGATAAGCTGGCGTCAAACCGCCGAACAGGTTTCCAGCCTGGCGATTGCCCTGCGCGCGCTGGGTCTCAACCCCGGCGACCGGGTGATGCTGGTCAGCGAAAACCGCCCCGAATGGTGCATCAGCGACCTGGCGATCATGGCCGCCGGATGCGTGACGGTGCCCACCTACATCACCAATACCGAACGCGACCATATCCACATCATCGAGAATTCGGGCGCCCGCGCGGTAATCGTGTCGTCGGCCAAGCTCGCCCGCACGTTGATGCCCGCGATGATGCGCGCCAGCAAAGCGCATATGCTGATCGGCATCGAGGATCTGCGCGTGGGCCAGTCGGGCGTGATCGCCTTTCACGACTGGCAGAAACTGATCGCCGCCCACCCCGCCAATGTCGCCGAAACCGCCGCGCAGGCGACGTTCAAGCGCGAGGACATGGCCTGCATCATCTATACCAGCGGCACGGGCGGCGCGCCGCGCGGGGTGATGCAGCACCACGGCGCCATCCTGCACAACGTCAATGGCTGCTGCACCGTCATTGCCGAGGATTTCGGCTGGGAGGACGAGGTGTTCCTTTCCTTCCTGCCGCTCAGCCACGCTTATGAACATACCGGCGGGCAGCATTTCCCGATCGGGCTGGGCGCCCAGATCTATTATGCCGAAGGGCTCGACAAGCTCGCCGCCAATATCGAGGAAGTGCGCCCGACGATCATGGTCGTCGTGCCGCGCCTGTTCGAGGTGTTGCGCACCCGCATCGCCAAGGCGGTGGAGAAACAGGGCAAGCTGTCTTCCTTCCTGCTTGGCCAGGCGCTCGCAGTCGGCGGACGCGCGGCAAGCGGGCGCAAGGGGCTGCTCGACCGACCGATCGACATGTTCCTGCAAAACACGCTGCGGCCCAAGGTCGCCAAACGGTTTGGCGGGCGGATCAAGGCGATGGTTTCAGGCGGCGCGCCGCTCAACCCGGATATCGGCATCTTTTTCCAGAGCCTGGGCCTGACTTTCCTGCAAGGCTATGGCCAGACCGAGGCCGCCCCGGTCATTTCGTGCAATCGCCCTTCGGCCGGGTTGAAGATGGACACGGTCGGCCCGCCGCTCGCCAACACCGAAGTGCGCATCGCCGACGACGGTGAAATCCTGGTGCGCGGCGAACTGGTCATGCACGGTTACTGGCGCAACGAGGAAGAAACCCGGCGCGTGTTGAAGGACGGCTGGCTCCACACCGGCGACATTGGCGAAATTGACGAGCGCGGCCGCATCAAGATCACCGACCGCAAGAAGGACCTTATCATCAATGACAAGGGCGACAATGTCGCGCCGCAAAGGGTGGAAGGCATATTGACGCTCCAGCCGGAGATCATGCAGGCGATGATCTATGGGGATCGCAAGCCCCATATGGTCGCGGTGCTGGTGCCCGACCCGGAATGGACCGCGGAATGGTGCGCGCGCACCGGTGATCGGTGCAATTTCGACGCGCTCGCCCGCAACAGCGAATATCGCACCGCGATCGGCGCGGCGGTGGAACGGGTCAACAAGGACTTGTCCGTGGTCGAACGCATCCGCCGCTTCATCGTGGCCGACGAACCCTTCACCATCGAAAACGAGCAGCTCACCCCCAGCCTGAAAATCCGCCGCCATGTGCTGAAGCAGGTTTATGGCGAACGGCTGGAGGGGCTGTACAAAAGCTGACGCCGTGCCCCGTGTCGCGGTGCCTTATTGCGCCGCGACATTCCCCGACTTTTTGTCAGGCACCACGGCCAGCGTCCATTCGGTATCGGGTATCAGGTATTTCGCCGCCACAGCCTGCAGGTCTGCAGCGGTAATCGATGCGATGTCCTTGCTCAGCGAATCCAGCGCGGCGGTGCGGCGGGGATCATAAGCTGCACCCTGCAACTGGTTGAGCCAGAAGGTATTCCCGGTCGATGCGCGCAGGAAATATTGCTCGATCGGCAGCAAGGTCCGTTTCAGTTCATCGGCATCGACCGGCTTTGCCACCAGGTCGGCGGCGATTTCGCGTGAGAGCTTGTAGAAAAAGTCGATCTTGTCGGGTGGCACCTGGCCGACGGCGATCAATCGCCCACCGGAGGAAAAACCCATCGGCCATTGGCTGTCGACATTGGGGCTATAGCTGGCACCCGCATCCGACCGCAGCCGGTCAAACAACCGGTCGCTGAAAATCGCGGCCAGCACATCCAGCTTGCGGCTTTCGCTGACCTTGTCGACACCGCCGCCAGTTGGCCAGGCAATTACGGCGACGGCCTGATTTTGCGGGCCGCCATGCGTCAATATCTTCGCGGTCGCGTCATGCGCGGGGAACGGCGTCGGCTCGATCACCTTGCCGGTGCCCTTGCGCGGCTTCATCGCGCCCAGGCTCTTGGCAACCGCGGCTATCGCCTCGTCGCCCTTGATGTCGCCGAACACATCGACCTCGATCGGCCCCTGCGCCAGAATGGGTTCCCAGAACGCGCGGAAACTTTTGGCGGTCAGCGCCTTGATCTCGGCGGGCGTCGCGGTTGCCCAGCGTTCGTCGCCGCGATGGAGCAATCCCTCCAGGTCACGCGCCAGGATGCCCGCTGGCGAGGATTCATAACCGGCATAGGCCGTCTGCGCGACGGCACGAGCGCGATTGACCGGGTTTGCGTCCCAGCTCGGGTTGGCCAGCTTTTGCGCCATCAACAATAGCTGGTCGGACAAATCGGCGGGCGTCGTCGTCGCGGAGAACGAAAAGGCCGTATCATCGGCGTTGAAATCCATGCCAATCTGCCGCCCGGTGGTGAGCGCGTCCAGTTCCTCCTGGCCCAGCCCGCCAATCCCGCTCGACACCAGCGCAAGATCACCGGTCCACAGCAGATTGGGCTTGTGGGCGGGCAACGACCCAAAGCCGCCACCCCAGCGCACGCGCACATAGACACGCGACGCCTCCGACGCGCTGGGAAACAGGATCATCCGCACGCCGTTTGAAAAGACGATCTTCTCCGACCCGAATTCGCCGAGCTTTTCACGGCTGACGATGGTTCCCGGTGCGCCAAGCGGCGGCAGTTTGGAAAAATCGACCGCGACATATCTGGTGCGCTTGACGGCCAGGCCAGTGACGTCGGCTTTGAGCGCCTGCGCCAGTTTTTCGGTCGCCGCCGGATCGGGCGCGCGCAGGTTGACCAGCGCGTGGGTCGCGGTGCCCTCGAACAGGCGCTGCGTCGATTCGAGCATCGCGGCGGGATTGAACATCCCCTTCTTCTCGGCCTCCTGCAGGATGCCATAGGCGACCGAGGGGCTGGCCACGGTCTCCCGAATGTCCAGCGCCTCGACCAGATCATCGGCTTCCTTGGAACCAGCCTCGGCAGCGGCGCTATCGACGTCGTTCTTCATCGCCGCGTCGAATTCTGCCAGTTCGCGGTCGACTTCCTGCTGGCTTGGCGCGGCGGCGGCAGCGTCGGCGATGACGGCACGCACATCCTTGATCGCCGCCTGCCAGTCATCGCCCGCGGGAATGACATTGACGAAAGTGCCGTTGGCCGAACGCGACACGTCGTTCAACGAGACATTGGCCTGCAGGAAGGTGCCGCCAGTGCGCGCACGCTGTTCCAGCCGCCGGTTGATGACGCGCAGCGCAACCAGGTCGACCAGCCGTTTCTGGTTGAACACGATGGTGTCGTCATGAAAAACCCAGGGCCGCAGCACCGAATAGGTCACGACCGGCGGCAGGCTGGATTCGACCGATACCTGCGTCATCGGCTGGCTGGGGTCGGGTTTGCCGAAATCGGGGTCGGCGGCGGCGGCATCGGTGCGCGTCCAGCCCGAGAAATTCTTGGCGATCAGGCGTTCGGCAATGCCGGGATCGAAATCGCCCGACACGATCACCACCGCGCGTTCGGGCCGATACCAGCGGTCATGGAATCCCTTCACCCCCTCGGCGGTGGCTGCTTCCAGTGTCTTGATGTTGCCGATCGGCGATCGGTCGGCAAGCGGCTGCCCCGCGAAGAATGTCTGCCGCACCGCATCGCCCAGGCGCACCTGCGCACCGGGCTGTTCACGCTGTTCGGCCAGCACCACCGGGCGTTCGGCATTGAGCGCCGCCGAGGTGATATTGGGTTTTTCCATCATGCCCGACAGGATCTTCAGGCTTTCGTCCACGCCGCTTTCAGAGGCGCTTGGCAAATCGAGCTTGTACACGGTCTGGGTCGGCGTCGTCTGGGCATTGGTGTCGTTGCCGAACGTGGTGCCCATGCGCTGCCAAACGCGCTTTGCCTCGCCATCGGGCACATAGGCGGAACCGCGGAAGGACAGATGCTCGATCAGATGGGCAAAGCCGCGTTCGCTTTCCTGTTCGTACAGCGACCCCGCGTCGATCCGCACCCGCACCGAAACCTGGCCCGGCGGCACGCCGTTCTTGCGCACCGCATAGCGCAGGCCGTTGGGCAGGGTGCCGAACCGCCAATCGGGGTCCGGCGTGATGTCGCTGCCCTTGTACAGCCAGCCCACCGCGCGCGGCGCCGCCGCATCGACGCCGCCCTCCCCCGCCCGTTCGCGCGCGACAATATCGTCGCTGCTCTTGGTGCGGGTGACGGGCAAGGTCGCTGCCGCCGCCGGTGCGGGCGCCTTTTTGTTCGCGGCAGTCTTGTGCGGGCCGGTCGCCGCCTGATTGGAGATCGCATCCCGCTCGGCAAGCAAAGGCGTTGCCGCGACAAGTGCCAGAAGGGAGGAAAGGCGAAGCGCACGAGACAGAGCAGACATTGCCGCAGCGTAGCGGGGTTGCATCCGTTCCGCCAGCGCGCGCTTTGGCGGCTCTGCCGCTACATGGTCGCGCGCCGACCTTGATTAGCCCGACAATCGCGCCCACATGGCCAGGTATGTTGATCGAAACCGAAACCACGCCCAACCCCGCCACGCTGAAATTCCTGCCGGGCCGCACCGTCATGGATGTCGGCACGCGCGATTTCGCCACCCCGGAATCGGCGGAGGCGTCGCCGCTGGCCAACGCCCTGTTTTCGATCGGCGACGTGACCGGCGTCCTTTTCGGCCGCGACTTCGTGTCGGTAACGGCAGGGCCGGGCGCCGACTGGACGTTCCTGAAAAGCGACGTGATCGCCATCCTGCTCGATCATTTCAGCGCCAACATGCCGCTGTTCGCGCCCGGTTCCGCCGATGGCATTTCGGTGCCCGGCGATGACACACCCCTGTTCGCCGCCAACCCGGAAGACGCCGACATCGTCGACCAGATCAAGGATCTGATCGAAACCCGCATTCGCCCCGCCGTTCATGGCGATGGCGGCGACATCGTCTATCGCGGGTTCGACCAGGGCAAGGTCTATCTGACGATGCAGGGCGCCTGCGCCGGTTGCCCGTCCTCGAGCGCGACGCTGAAAAACGGCATCGAGCAGCTTTTGAAATATTATGTGCCCGAAGTGACCGAGGTGCGCGCGATCTGATCCGCTGCGCGCCGTCGTTTCGCGCTGCAGCTCACCATTTTCCCGACAATCGACACCCACAATCGAAAAAGGCATCCGTCATCATGGGCGACAAGCTGTCCGACGCGGCACTCGACACCATTTTCCGCACCGCGCGCAGCTATAATGGCTATACCGACGCACCCGTCAGCGAAGCCGATCTGCGCGCCATCTGGGACTTGATGAAATGGGGCCCGACATCGGCCAACCAGCTTCCCGCCCGCATGGTCTGGTGCACCAGCGAAGCGGCGAAGGAAAAGCTTGCCGCCTGCACCAGCGCGACCAACGCCCCCAAGATTCGTTCAGCGCCGGTCAGCGTCGTCATCGGCATGGACGAGAATTTCCACGAACACTTGCCCGAGCTGTTCCCGCATGTCGATGCCAGGGCCTGGTTTGAGGGCAATGTCGAATTGCGGCGCTTGTCCGCCCTGCGCAACTCGACGTTGCAGGGCGCCTATTTCATCATCGCGGCGCGGGCACTGGGCTTCGACACCGGGCCGATGTCCGGCTTTGACAATGCAGCCGTCGATACGGCGTTCTTCGGCGACACGCCCAACATCAAATCCAATTTCATCTCGACGCTTGGCCATGGCGACCCGGCCAGCATCTTCGCTCGGTTGCCCCGTCCCGAATTCGCTCGCTTCAACCGCGTCGAATAGTAGCGTTCGGCAAAACGCGCGCTTATGAACCCGCGCGTGAGAACGCTTGTCATCGATACCGCCACCGCCGCCTGCTCGGTCGCCTTGATCGAGGGCACGGTCGTGATTGCCGCCGATCATCAGGTGGTCGGTCGCGGCCATGCCGAACACCTGCTGCCGATGATCGCCGCGCTGCCCGATGGCGGGCGCGCGGCGCATATTCTGGTCGATTGCGGACCGGGCAGCTTCACCGGCGTTCGCGTCGGGCTGGCGGCGGCACGCGGGCTGGCGCTTGGCTGGAACGCCAGCATCGCGGGCTATACCAGTCCCACTTTGGTCGCTGTGGCTACTTTTGCCGCGCAACCGGCGCTGGAGACTCTTGCCGTCATCCTCGAAGGTGGACATGGTGAAGTGTTCATGCAGCTCTTTGCCTCGACCCCTTTCGCGGCGATCACGCCCGTCCGTTCCATGCTGCCGCGCGATGCGCTGGCCGCGATTGATGGCGCGCCTGCGGTCGGCAACGGCGTGCGGCGGCTGGACGGGCTTGATGCTGCAACAGCGATCACCCCGTCGATCACCCTGCCCGATGGCCGCATTCTTCTGGCCGAAACCTTGTCCGCGACCGCGCTGCCCGATGCCGCCAACGCGGTGTTGCTGCCGGATGCATTCACCACATTGGCGGCGACGCCGATCTATGGTCGGGCGCCCGATGCCAAGACGCTCGCCGAACGGGGGTTAGTGGGCGGCCCCGCGCAATGAGCACGACGCTCAACCTGGTCGACCTGCGCCGGGGGACGACAGCCGATTTGCCGGTTGTCGATACCATCATGCAGGCCGCGTTCGACCCCCGCTATGGCGAGGCGTGGACGCGCGGCCAATGCCTGGGAATCATGGCGATGCCGGGCGTATGGCTGACGATCGCCAGCATCGACGGCCAAGCCGCCGGATTTTCGCTATCTCGCTGTATTGCCGACGAAGTTGAGCTGTTATTACTGGCAACATCGCCAGCATTTCGCAGACGAGGTGTTGGGCGAGCATTGATCGGCGCGGTAATCAGCGCAGCACAGGAACAAGGTGCCGCACTAATTCATCTTGAGGTTCGCGCGGGCAATGATGCCATCAAACTTTATTCGGGCGCTGGCTTTGCCAAGGTCGGTGAACGACGTGGTTACTATCGCAGTCCGCATGGTCAGTTGTTTGACGCACTGACATTTTCGTGCCCATTACGTCCTATAATGGGCTGACGCCGGATCATATTGCTTGCACTGACGCATCAATGGGACGATACGACCGCGGCGCATCGTACTTGCGCATTGCTTGTCATGCAGAGGAACCCCATGGATAATCAAACTGAACTGCAGGAAACGCTGATCACACTGACCGCGGATATTGTCTCGGCACATGTGAGCAATAACAGCGTCGCAGTTTCTGATCTGCCATTGCTCATCAGCAATGTGCATGGCGCACTCAGCAACCTCGGCACGCCAATTCCGGAACCTGAAGTGAAGCAGGAACCAGCCGTTTCCATTCGCGCTTCAATAAAGCCAGACTATATTGTCTGCCTGGAAGACGGCAAGAAGCTGAAAATGCTGAAGCGTCATCTGATGACGCATTACAAGATGACGCCGGAACAGTATCGCGCGAAGTGGAACCTTCCCGCTGACTATCCGATGGTCGCCCCCAATTACGCCGAACAGCGCCGCAGCCTGGCGAAGAAGATCGGCCTGGGCACCAAGCGCCGCCGCGCACGGTAAACCACGTCCGCCGTCCCGCCCGCGCAAATCCATTGCACGGGCGGGACGGCGGGGCCGTTAATTCCGGCACCCCGCGCCGCTACCAATACTGGCGCCTCCGCTGGCCTATCCGGCGGCTTTCCCATCGGCACCGAAGTAGCTATGGTCCCACGATGGCCCGCAAGATCGATCTGGAAGCGCTCTGCCACGAGCGCGGATTACGCATTACCGACCAGCGGCGGATCATCGCCCGTGTCCTGTCCGATGCCGACGACCACCCCGATGTCGAACGGGTCTATGAACGCGCCTCCGCGATTGACCCGGGCATATCGATCGCCACGGTGTACCGCACCGTCCGGCTGTTCGAGGAAGCCGGTATCCTTGACCGGCACGATTTTGGCGATGGCCGTTCCCGCTACGAACCCGCACCCGAAGCGCATCACGATCACCTGATCGATGTCGAAACCGGGCGTGTGATCGAATTTGTCGATCCTGAACTGGAACAATTGCAGAAGCTGATTGCCGAACGGCTGGGTTTCCGCCTCGTCGATCACCGCATGGAGCTTTACGGCGTTGCGCTTGACCGCAAAAGCTGACGCGGCGGGCTGGGTCCGCTTCGCCACTCGCGTCGCGCTGCTGCTCGCTGCCGTCGGCATTTGCGTCCTCCCCCATTTTCTGTGGCGCATCCTGCATCTGCCTTCACCATGGCCGCGCTGGTTCATGGTCATCGTCACGCGCATCTGCGGCGTGCGGCGGCGCACGATGGGCGTGCCACTGAAGCGCGATGTCTTTTTTGTCGCCAATCACTTAAGCTGGCTTGATATTCCGGTCATCGCCAGCGCCAACGGCACCGCCTTCATCGCCAAGGAGGAATTGTCGCGCGCACCCGTCATCGGCTGGCTGTGCAAGCAGAACCGCACCGTCTTCGTCAGCCGGGGGGACCGGATGGGCGTTGCCGAACAGATCAATCAGTTGCGCGACGCGCTGGCCGAAACCTGGGCGGTGACGATCTTCCCCGAAGGCACGACGACCGACGGCCAGTCGCTGTTGCCGTTCAAGCCCAGCCTGCTGGCGGTGCTCGACCCGCCGCCGCCGGGCATCATGGTGCAGCCGGTGGTGCTGGACTATGGCGCAGTTGCGCAGGAAATCGCCTGGGTGGGTGATGAGGAAGGCCAGGACAACGCCTTCCGCGTCCTGTCCCGCAAGGGCAATTTCCCCATTACCGTGCATTTCCTCGATCCGTTCAACCCCCGCGATTTTCCGGGTCGAAAAGCGATCAACGCCGAAGCGCGCCGCCGCATCCAGGACGCGCTGGAGCAAATCCGTGGCAAGCCGCTGCGCCCCTTCCCCGGCCATGATGCACTGGCGACGGTGCCGCCGGGGATCGCGTTTGAACCCGTGGTCGAGGCGACGCCGATCGAATGAGTCGATCAGATGGCGGCGCGTCGTTGACCGACCTGCCGGTCGCTCGGTTGATCGGTTGATCGGTTGATCGGTTGACGCAGTGATCGGTTGACTCGGGCGGTGGAAAGCCGTTTCCGCTCATCCCGATGAAGCGAATTTACACCATGTTGCCGATCGCAGGCGCCGTTGCCATGGCATTGGCCGCATTTGCGTGGCTGCGGCCCGCAGACCCGCCCCTGCCCGATGTCGATGGCACCTATCGCAGCGCCTGTTGCGCCCCGCTGACCATCGCCAACGGTACGATCGAAACCCCGCAGCGCGCGATCAGCTTCACGCTTGAGCGCGACAAGCAGGGCGTGGTGCTCATCCCCGACAAATATCTGGGCGTCGCCGCGGGCCAGGGGCTGGATATCGACACCGACGGCGCGCCGATGGTGCTGCGCTATCGCATCGCCAATGGCCGCGCCGCCCTTGTCCTTCCGGGGCGGGACGGCGACCATGAATTCGTCCGCGTGCCTGATACCAGCCCGCGATGAGTGGCGTTCATCGCGCTTTGGTGTGAACCGCCATCGCCGATTTTACCTGGCCGCCACACCCCGCTATAGGCGCCGCCAATGAACGCGCCCAAACCCCTGCCCACCAAGCCATTGCCCCGGACCTTCGCGGTCAAATCCTTTGGCTGCCAGATGAACGTCTATGACGGCGATCGCATGGCCGAATTGATGACCGCGCAGGGCATGGCGGCAGTCGATGATCCTTATGCCGCCGATCTCGTCATCCTCAACACTTGCCACATCCGCGAAAAGGCGACGGAGAAAGTCTATTCGGACATTGGCCGCCTGCGCAAACATGGCGACGACCCGATGATCGCGATTGCCGGCTGCGTCGCGCAGGCGGAAGGCGAAGAGATTATCCGCCGCGCCAAAGTGGACGTGGTGGTCGGCCCGCAAGCCTATCACAACCTGCCCGGGCTGGTGTCGCGCGCGGCGCAGGGGCAATCGGCGCTCGATACCGACATGCCGGTCGACATGAAGTTCGGCCACTTGCCCGCCCGCCGCCGCGTGCCGCCATCGGCATTCCTGACGGTGCAGGAAGGGTGCGACAAATTCTGCACCTATTGCGTCGTGCCCTATACGCGCGGCGCCGAAGTCAGCCGTGCATGGAGCGCCATCGTCGATGAGGCGAAGGCGCTGGTGGACGCGGGTGCGCGCGAAATCACCCTGCTTGGCCAGAACGTCAATGCCTGGACGGGCGAAGATGCGAAGGGCCGCAGTGGCGGGCTGGGCGACCTGATCCGCGCGCTTGCCGACATCGATGGGCTGGCGCGGCTGCGCTATACCACCAGCCACCCCAACGACATGGCCGACGACCTGATCGTCGCCCATGCCGAGGTCGAAAAGCTGATGCCGTTTCTGCATCTGCCGGTGCAGGCAGGCAATGACCGCGTGCTGAAGGCGATGAACCGCAGCCACACGCGCGACCGTTATCTGCGCCTGCTCGACCGCATCCGCGCGGCGCGCCCCGACATCGCGCTGTCGGGCGACTTCATCGTCGGCTTTCCCGGTGAGACCGATGCCGAATTCGCCGACACGCTCAGCCTGGTCGATGCGGTGGGTTATGCGCAGGCATATAGCTTCAAATATTCGCCAAGGCCGGGCACCCCGGCCGCGACGATGGACGATCAGGTGCCGCTGGCGGTGATGGACGAACGGCTGCAACGCCTGCAAGCCGCGCTCAACCGCGATCAGGCCGCGTTCAACGCCGCGACCGTTGGGCGGACATGCGACGTGCTGCTGGAACGCGACGGCAAGTTTGCCGGGCAAAAGATCGGCAAGTCGCCCTGGCTGCAATCGGTGGTGGTCGAAGGCGATGACGCGATTGGCGATATGGTGCGGGTGGAAATAACCGCCGCTGGCGCGAATTCGGTGAACGCGGCGCGGGTTGATTGATAGACGCAGGTTGATTGACAATCGCGCACGGCGGCTTGTTTGCCGCGCCAATCCGGCGCCCCGCGCGTCCAGAACCTGCCTTGCAAACTGCGGCTCCAGGTAACATTTTGCCTTTGCACCGGTTCACCAAGGAAACTGGCGCGGTAATCGATATGACTCAGGAGATGCCCGATGCATGACATGGCCAAGCTCAAGAACCTGCAGAAGCTCGATGAAGGCGCTTCGGAAGGAATGAAGGCATTCTGGGCCTTTGACAAAGCGGCGTTCCAGGATGGCGCCATTTCCGAACTCAACAAGCAATTGATCGCCATTGGCGTCGCGCTCACCACGCAATGCCCATATTGCATCGAAATCCACATGCAGGCCGCGCGCAAGGCAGGCGCGACCGATGCGCAACTGGCGGAAACCACGGTTGTCGCGGCGGCCATCCGTGCAGGCGGTGCCATCACCCACGGCGCTCATCTTTTCCACACCTGATCGCGCGGGGCCTTTGGCCGATCCCGATCGGCGCCGTGCGGACTTGATGGAGCCCGCACGGCGCCGATCTGCCATTTGCGGCCGGCGGCGGCTTCTGACTTCCGATGCTGGCGACTTTTTCGCCGTGCTTGCCGATATCGGGCGCGCGACCCACTTTTCCGCTGTCCTAACCCACCGCCATCTGCCAAACTCGCCAGCGGATGCAGCACACCCGCTCCTCTCCCGCAGCCATCGGCGCACGGCGCCCACGGGTTGCGTTGAGGGTTGCGAAAAGCCGCTGGCAACCCTCAACTTCCTCAACCAGTTTTCTCAACGTCGGTCGCTCCAATGCGGCCGAACGCCCTGAAAGGACCGCATGAGCCGCAAGCCAGTCCCCGCGCGTTCCGGCGACCGCAGTCGCGCCGAACTGACCTTTGACCGACCACAATTGATGCCGCAGCTTTTCGGCGAGTTTGACCAGAACCTGTTGCTGCTCGAAAACCGTCTGGGGGTTTATATCACCGCGCGCGGCAACAAGGTCGGGCTGGAAGGAGCCGCCGAATCGGTCGCGGCGGCGCGCGGCGTGCTCAATGCGCTCTACAACCGGATCGTGCGAGGCGAGGTGATCGACACCGGGCTGATCGAGGCGGTGATCACGATGTCCGCCGAACCGACCCTGGACGGTATCATCCGCGCTGATCTGGGCGAGCCGCCCACCATCATGATCCGCACGCGCAAGAAGACGATCGCGCCGCGCACCATCGCCCAGGCACATTACATGCGCGAACTGCTGAACCACGACATCATCTTCGCGCTTGGGCCGGCAGGCACCGGCAAGACCTATATCGCGGTTGCCCAGGCGGTGGCGCAACTCATCACCGGGTCGATCCAGCGGCTGATCCTGTCGCGCCCGGCGGTGGAGGCAGGGGAAAAGCTGGGCTTCCTGCCCGGTGACATGAAGGAGAAGGTCGATCCCTATCTCCGCCCGCTTTACGATGCGCTCAACGATTGCCTCCCCGCCGAACAGGTCGAGCGGCGCGTGGCGAGCGGCGAGATCGAAATCGCGCCCATCGCCTTCATGCGCGGCCGCACGCTGGCGGATGCGTTCATCATCCTCGACGAGGCGCAGAACACCACGCCGGCACAGATGAAGATGTTCCTTACCCGCTTTGGCGAGAACAGCCGCATGGTGGTGTGCGGAGACCCCAACCAGACCGATTTGCCCGGCGGCATGAATGCATCGGGCCTGAACGACGCGGTCAGGCGGCTGGAGGGAATCGACGGCCTGTCGGTCTGTCGCTTCGGCGCGGGCGACGTGGTGCGCCATCCGATCGTCGGCCGCATCGTCGAAGCATATGAGGGCAAGGATGCTTGAGGATGCTTGATGTCGCGGTTGCGGCCGAACCGATGTGGGACGATGGCACCGACTGGGACGCGCTGGCCACGCGCGCCTGTGCCGCGGCCCTGGCAGTGACGCCATGTTCGGGCTGGGCAAACGCGGCGTTCAGCGCGGAATTCTCGGTTCGCTTGACCGACGACGACGAAGTCCACACCCTCAACCGCGATTACCGCCAGAAGGACAAGCCGACCAACGTCCTGTCCTTCCCGATGATCGAACCCGACATGCTGGAAGTGGTGGCCAACACCGACGATGGCGAACTGCTGGTCGGCGATATCGTGCTGGCGCGCGGGGTCTGCGAACGGGAAGCGGCGGAAAAGGGCATTCCGGTTGCCGCGCACGCCACGCATTTGATCGTGCACGGCTGCTTGCATCTGTTAGGATATGACCACATTGACGACCGGGAAGCCGAAGTGATGGAGGCCATCGAACGCGATGTGCTGGCATCGCTGGGCCTGCATGACCCTTATCTGATACGCGAGGATTGACGTTCGACCATGGCCGAGGGCCCCAGTAGCCGATCTACTCCCGCCGTTGCCGATACCGCCCATGATGGCGGCATATGGCGCGGCTTGAAATCCCTGATCTTCGGCGGTGAGGCCGATGATACGCTCCGCGCCCAGCTTGAAGACGCAATCGACGCGCATGAGGACGATCCCGCGCCCGATGCCAAGGGTGACCTTTCCCCGCTCGAACGCCAGATGGTGCGCAACCTGCTGCACTTCGGCGAACGCGATGCGGGCGATGTCGGGGTGCCGCGCGCCGACGTGATCGCGGTTGAGGAAAAGACCAGTTTTGACGATCTGGTCAAATTATTCGCCGATGCCGGGCACAGCCGCCTGCCGGTCTATCGGGGCACCCTCGATGAGATCATCGGCATGGTCCATATCAAGGATGTCTTCAACATCCTGGCGACGGGCGCGCCGCACCCCGACGATATCGGCACGCTGATCCGCGATCCGCTGTTCGTGCCGATGTCGCGCGGGACGCTCGACCTGCTGGCCGACATGCGCCAGAAACGCGTTCACCTGGCGATCGTCCTCGACGAATATTCGGGCACCGAAGGGCTGGTGACGATCGAGGATCTGATCGAGGAAATCGTCGGCCATATCGAGGATGAGCATGACGACGCGCCACAAGCGATGATCGTGCCTCTCGACGGCGGCTTGTGGGAAGCCGATGGCCGCGCCGAGCTGAAGGAAGTCGGCGAAGCCATCGACCCGAAGCTCGCCGAGACCGAAGACGATATCGATACCATCGGCGGGTTGACGGCAATGCTCGTCGGCCATGTGCCCGCCCCTGGCAATATCGTCGATCACCCAAGCGGCTGGCGGATCGAGGCTGTCGACGCGGATACCAAACGCGTGCTGCGCGTCCGGCTCCACCCGCCACGACATCGCTTGGACGCGGGCTGAGGAATCGGGGCTGAGGAATCGGCGGCGACGATGAGCGCCCCCGCCGAGGCCTTTGCCCGGACCGACCTACCCGAATAAGGGGGGCGCCAAACCCCGATCGGGATTGACGATTCATATCCCATCGAAAATTGCAAAATCGATCAGTGAATGCGGATCAATCTGTTTTATCGATCGTTCAATCGGTGGCATTCAGCAGCGCAAGCCCAGCCAGTGGAGGTTAACGATGGCCGACGATACACGCCCGACCCTGACGACCAGTGCCGGCGCACCGGTTCCTGACAATCAGAATTCGATCACCGCCGGGCCGCGTGGCCCGGTGCTGATGCAGGATTATCAACTGCTGGAAAAGCTGGCACACCAGAACCGTGAACGCGTGCCCGAACGCACCGTCCATGCCAAGGGCTGGGGGGCGCACGGCGTGCTGCGGATCACTGGCGACATCAGCAGATACACCAGGGCGAAGGTGCTCCAGCCGGGCACCGAAACGCCGATGATCGCGCGCTTCTCCACCGTGGCGGGCGAAATGGGCGCTGCCGATGCCGAACGCGACGTGCGCGGCTTTGCGCTGAAATTCTACACCCAGGACGGCAATTGGGATCTGGTGGGCAACAACACGCCGGTGTTCTTCATCCGTGATCCCTACAAATTCCCCGATTTCATCCACACGCAAAAGCGCCATCCCCGCACCAACCTGCGCAGCCCGACCGCGATGTGGGATTTCTGGTCGCTTTCGCCCGAATCACTGCATCAGGTGACGACGCTGATGTCCGATCGCGGACTGCCCACCGACGTGCGCCACATCAACGGCTATGGCAGCCATACCTACAGCCTGTGGAACGATGCGGGTGAGCGTTTCTGGGTGAAGTTCCACTTCAAGACGCTTCAGGGCCACAAGCACTGGACCAATGAAGAAGCCGGTGCCGTCGTCGCCCGGACTCGCGAATCGACGCAGGAAGACCTGTTCGAGGCGATCGAGACCGGCAATTTTCCGCGCTGGAAAGTGCAGGTGCAGATCATGCCCGAACTCGATGCCGAAAAGACGTCGTACAACCCGTTCGACCTGACCAAGATTTGGCCACATGCCGATTATCCGCCGATCGACATTGGCGAGTTCGAATTGAACCGCAACGCCGACAATTATTTCGCCGAAATCGAACAGGCCGCGTTCAGCCCGTCGAACATCGTTCCCGGCATCGGCTTTTCGCCCGACAAGATGCTGCAGGCGCGGGTGTTCAGCTATGCCGACGCCCATCGCCACCGCATCGGCACGCATTACGAGGCATTGCCGGTCAACGCGCCCAAGGTGCCCGTCCACCATTACCACAAGGACGGGGCGATGCGCTTCTTCGCCAATAATCCCAATCCCAACGCCTATTATGAGCCCAACAGCTTTGGCGGACCGGTGCAGGATGAAAGCGCGAAGGAACCGCCACTGAAGATTTCGGGCGATGCCGACCGGTATAACCACCGCGAAGGCAATGACGACTTCAGCCAGCCGCGCGCCTTGTTCAACCTGTTCGATGCGGGGCAGAAGCAGCGATTGTTCGACAACATCGCCGCCGCATTTGGCGACACGCCCGATTATATCGTCGAGCGCCAGCTTGCCCTGTTCACCCGGGTTCACCCCGATTACGGGGCTGGTGTTCGCGCCGCCTGGACAAAGGCGAAGCACACGCATCCCAACCCTTCGATCAGTGCGCCGGAAGACGAGCGGACCCCCGCGCTCGCCAAATAGCCCCCGCCGGCCCTGATCCGGAGCGGTCGCCGGCATTTCCCTTTGCCGACGGCCATTTCCATTTTTGCGTGGTACAAGCGGCAACGAGCGGGTAATTCGCGGCGATGCGCAAATATCTCCTTCCCTTCGTCGGTTGTGTCCTGCTCGCGGTCTTTGGCCTGTGGTGGTGGATCAGCCAGCCCGATGTCGCCCAACTGCCCTTCGCCGCCGTGGTCGGTGAACAGCCGCAGATCACCGCGCCGCGCCCGCAAGTCTATCCGACGATCGGCGTGGCCAAGGCGGTGGGCTGGCCGCAAGGCGCGATGCCGACACCTGGGGCGGGGCTGAAGGTTGGTGCCTTCGCCACCGGATTGCAGCATCCGCGCTGGCTTTACCGCCTGCCCAATGGCGACGTGCTGGTCGCCGAAACCAATTCGCCTCCCCGCGACGTTGGCGGCATCACGGGCATGGTGATGAACCACCTGTTCGCCGAAGCCGGTGCCGATGTGCCGTCCCCCAACCGCATCACCTTGTTGCGCGACACCAATGGCGACGGCGTGGCCGATGTGAAGACACCGCTGATTACCGGCCTCAATTCGCCGTTGGGCATGGCGCTGGTCGGCGACACGCTTTACATCGCCGATACCGATGCGCTGGTGCGGGTTCCGTTCACCCCTGGCCAGACCAGGATCACCGCCAAGCCCGAAACCGTGGTCCGCTATCCCGGCGGTGGCAATCACTGGGCGCGCGGGTTGTTGCCCGCCCCCGATGGCCGGACGTTGTTCGTCTCGGTCGGTTCGGCGACCAACATCGCCGAAGATGGCCTCGATCAGGAAACCAATCGCGCCGACATTCTGGAAATCGACCCCCAGGCCAAGACCGCGCGCGTCTTTGCCGCGGGCCTGCGCAATCCGCAGGGCATGGCCTATGAACCCAAAAGCGGGCGATTGTGGACCGTGGTCAACGAACGCGACATGATCGGATCGGACCTCGCGCCCGATTACCTCACCTCGGTGGTGCTGGGTGATTATTTCGGCTGGCCCTATTTTTACTGGGGCGGCTATGTCGACAAGCGCGTCCAGCCCGAACGACCCGACCGGCAGGAATATTCCAAGCGCCCCGATTACGCGCTTGGGCCCCATGTCGCCGCGCTCGGCCTTGCCTTCGCCGCCGATGCAAAGCTTGGCGCGGCCTTCGCCAACGGCGCGTTCATCGGCGAACACGGGTCGTGGAACCGCCAGCCGCTGTCAGGTTACAAGGTCGTCTATGTGCCGTTTGGCGCCAATGGCTTCCCCGCCAAGGGCGCGAAGCCGGTCGACGTGCTGAGCGGTTTCGTCAATGCCAGGGGGCAGGCGCAGGGACGGCCGGTCGGCGTCATTACCGACGCAACGGGCGCCTTGCTGGTCGCAGACGATGTCGGCAACGCGGTGTGGCGCGTGAGCGCGGTAAAATCGTGAGCGCGGTAAAATAATGCCGATCCTGATCGCTGGCACGATCCGCTTGCCCGCGGACAATCTGGACGCTGCGCGCCCGGCGATGGCCGCCATGGTCAACGCCAGTCGTGCCGAACCGGGTTGTCTTGCGTACAGCTATGCCCAGGACGTGCTCGATCCGGGGCTGATCCATGTCATCGAACGCTGGGCGGATGGCGACGCGCTCGCCACGCATTTTACCATGCCGCACGTCGCGGACTGGCGAGCCGCCTGGCCAGCGCTGGGCATTACCGACCGCCGCCTGACACAATATGCGGTGGATGAAGGCACGCCCGCCTGAGACGGCTTGCCGGTTCTGGCGCGGCCCCTCGTGGCCCCCGCCCGGCCCCAACGTTGCCCCGGCGTGGCCCGGCTCTCCCAACCCGCGGTTTCAGGTTGCAAACAGCATCGCGTCGTCGGCAAAGGCCTTGAACTCCAGCGCGTTGCCGCTGGGGTCCTTGAAGAACATCGTCGCTTGTTCGCCGGGTTGCCCCTTGAAGCGGATATGCGGCTCGATACCAAAGGCCACGCCCGCCGCCCGAACCCGCTGCGCCAGCGCCTGCCAGCCGTCCATCGTCAGCACGACACCGAAATGCGGCACCGGCACGTCATGCCCGTCGACCGGATTGGTGATCGGTTCGGCTGCCCTGGCACCCGCATCGTAATGAGCGACGATCTGGTGGCCGAACAGATCGAAATCGATCCAATGGTCTGCACTGCGCCCTTCGGGACAGCCAAGCATGCCACCGTAAAAGGCGCGTGCCGCGGCGATGTCATGGACAGGAAAGGCGAGATGGAACGGGCGCAGGTTCATGTGCGGGACACTATCGAACCGCTTCAACGTCGTCACGCCTTGAGTGAAGCGCTCCGCCCCGGCATAGCTGTGCGCGATGCCGATTTTGCTGCGCCGCCCTGCCCTTGCCTCGCTGTTGCTTGGCGCCATCGCGGCGACAGGCTTTGCCCCGTTTTATTTCTGGCCACTCACGCTTGTCGCCGTGGCCGCCTGGCTGGCGCTGATCCACGCCGCACCCAGTTTGCGCGCGGCGTTGTGGCGGGGCTGGCTGTTCGGCTGGGCGCACCTGACACTGGCCAATTTGTGGATTGCGCAGGCCTTCACTTATCAAGACGCGATGCCGCAATGGCTCGGGGTACCTGCCGTCGGGCTGTCCTGCCTGTACCTGGCGCTTTACCCGATGCTCGCCGCTGCGATCACCTGGCGCGCCGGACGCAACGGCACCACGCCTGACCTCGCCTTTGTGCTCGTCGCAGGGGCGGCCTGGATCGCAACCGAATGGCTGCGCGCGACGATGCTGACGGGTTATCCATGGCCCCCGCTTTCATCCATCTGGCTGCCCGCGCTGGGCGTCGCGCAATCCGCGCGCTGGATCGGCACTTATGCGCTGTCAGGCATGACCGTGGTGGCGGCAGGCAGCCTGTTGCTGCTGGTGCATCGGCGCTGGTGGGCGGGGGGGCCGATTATCGCGCTGGTCCTGCTCCTTACGCTCGCTGGTGGTCGCCATGATACGCCTGAAGCGGCACGCGCCCTGGCCCCCCGCGTTCGCGTCGTCCAGCCCGACCTGGACCAGGAACAGCGGCCGCGCGATGATTATGCCGAACAGAATTTGCGCGCGCTTACCCGGCTGGTCGGTACGCCCCGTGCGGCGCCGCGGCTGATCGTCTGGCCCGAAGGCGCGCTGCGCTACCTGATCGAGGACGGCTATCCGCAGCAATATTATTGGCAGGGCGATCCCGGCGCCATTCGCGCGCGGATTGCCGGTATGATCGGGGCGAACGACATCGTGCTGACCGGCGGCAACGCGGTGCAGTTCAACCCCGACCAGAGCATCGCCAGCATCACCAATTCGGTCTTCGCCATCGATGCGACGGGGCAGATTCTCGGCCGGTATGACAAGGCACATCTGGTGCCTTTTGGCGAATATCTGCCGCTGCGACCGATCCTGTCGAAAATCGGCCTCGCCCGGCTGGTGCCCGGCGATTACGACTTTCTGCCCGGCCCCGGCCCGCGCACGATCAATCTGCCCGGTTTCGGACCGGTGGGGATGTTGATCTGCTACGAAGTCATCTTCTCGGGCCAGATCATCGATCCCGCGCATCGCCCCGCCTTCATCTTCAACCCCTCCAACGATAGCTGGTACGCAAAGTTCGGCCCCGAACAGCATCTGGCACAGGCAAGGTTGCGGGCGATTGAGGAAGGGTTGCCGATCATCCGCGCAACGCCGACCGGGATTTCCGCGATCATCGATGCCAATGGCTGGGTGCTCGCCAGCGTGCCCTGGGGGCAACCCGGCGCCATCGAAACCATCATTCCGCGCGCCCATGCACCGACGATCTTCGCCCGCATGGGCAACTGGATGGCGCTGATCGTCACGCTGCTGCTGGGCGGCGTAGCGGTTGCCATTCGGCGCAGAGCGCGATAGGGCAGATATAACGAAAGCTTTATATGAGGGCTTTTGTCGTTATTATGCCCAGTTAGAGGGACTTACATGCGCTCTTCTTATCTGTTCACGTCCGAGTCGGTTTCCGAAGGCCATCCTGATAAAGTTGCCGACCAGATTTCCGATTCGATCGTCGATCTGTTCCTGTCCAAGGATCCCGAAGCACGCATCGCCTGCGAAACGCTGACCACGACGCAGCTTGTCGTCCTGGCCGGAGAGATCCGCTGCAAGGGCGTTTACGAAAACGGCGAATGGGCACCCGGCGCGCTGGAAGAAATCGAAGCGACCGTGCGCAACACCGTGAAGGAAATCGGCTATGAACAGGCCGGCTTCCACTGGGAAACCTTCGCTTTCCACAACAACCTGCACGGCCAGTCGGCGCACATCGCGCAGGGCGTGGATGCCAGCGGCAACAAGGACGAAGGCGCAGGCGATCAGGGCATCATGTTCGGTTACGCAACCGACGACACGCCCGACCTGATGCCCGCGACACTGTATTACAGCCACAAGATTCTGGAGCGCATGGCCGCTGACCGCCATTCGGGCGCAGCGCCGTTCCTGGAGCCGGACGCCAAGAGCCAGGTGACGCTGCGCTATGAAGGCAGCCGCCCGGTCGCCTGCACCGCGATCGTCGTGTCGACGCAGCATGGCAAGGGCTATGACGAAGGCGCCAAGGAAGCCGAACTTCACGCCTATGTGAAAAAGGTCGTCGCCGACATCATTCCCGCCGAACTGCTGTCGGACGAAACCGTCTATCACATCAACCCGACCGGCAGCTTTGAAATCGGCGGCCCGGATGGCGATGCCGGCCTGACGGGCCGCAAGATCATCGTCGACACTTATGGTGGCGCGGCACCGCATGGCGGCGGCGCGTTCAGCGGCAAGGACCCGACCAAGGTCGATCGCTCGGCGGCGTATATCTCGCGCTATCTCGCCAAGAACATCGTCGCGGCCGGTTTTGCCACCCGCTGCACCATCCAGCTTGCCTATGCGATCGGCGTGTCGAAGCCGCTGTCGCTGTATGTCGATACGCACGGCACCGGCACGGTGGGCGACGACGAGATCGAAGCGGCGATCGGCCAGATCGACAAGCTGGGCGGGTTGACCCCGCGCGGCATCCGCACTCACCTCAGCCTCAACAAGCCGATCTATCGCAAGACCGCGGCTTACGGCCATTTCGGCCGCAAGGCGGAAGGCGACTTGTTCCCTTGGGAACGCACCGATCTGGTCGATGACCTGAAGGCGGCGCTGGCATAAGGCACGGGTTTCCGGCAAACCGAGATTTGTCGAAATGGCCCCTGGCGACTCAAGTCGCCGGGGGCCTTCTTCATGGAGCGGCGTTGGTCGGGGGGCAGGCGGTCGGGCGACCAGGCGCCGCAATTCGCAATTTACGCGGCGGCGCCCTGCATGTTCGGCAAGCTTCGTCGAGAACCAGCGTCGTGCAAGGCCATTGCGAACAGCCCGGCCCCGCTTGCGATCGTCCAGGCGAAAATGCGCATCATGAACCATGCGTGCACATAGAAATGCTGCCAGAACACCACGACCCACAGGATCAGGACGCAATTCGACCCCGCAATCAGCAACGTCCGAAGACGTTTCTCGCCATGCCACATCTTGCCGAGCGCAAATGCGCCAAGCACGATGCCGAAACAAATCGCCCCAAAGGACAAAAGCCAAAGCCCCGGCGTCATTGTTTCCCAGCCGTCAATCATCCGTTCCATGATCGCCGCGAACGTAATCGGCGGCGCTTCGGGCCCCTGGACCGACCCCGACATGCGATGCAGCAAATCCCCCGTCGAGGGACCAAGCGCACCGGAACCGAAGACAACGAGAACGCTGACGATTTTGGCGGCGGCCACGGTTGCGACCGCCAGCAGGAACGCGATCGCTGCACCGGCGGTGCTTTCCGCAACTCGATCGTCATCGGGCGTCGCCACCGCCACCCCGCCAATGGTCAGCGCCAATCCCAACGGGATGCCGCCGGTCAGGAATTCGAATATGGCCGTCAAGGCGCCGAAAATCGTGGCGACCAGCATATAAGCGCGCAGGTTCGCACACCGACGGAAACTCATCGCCGCAAGGGCCAGGCCATAAGCGAAAAATACGAAATCCGCCGGCGCGTGGCCCAGCGAAGGCGCCAGCAATTCAAGGCCGAACCAGCGCGCAAAAGCTATGAAGAATACCAGCCAGAACAGATTTTCCGCCGAGGCACCGCGCATCAGCATGTTGCGGCAGCAAAGGTAGCAACCGGCCAGCAACAGGATGGTAATCGCAAGTCGATTGCCCTCCCGCACCACCCGCAAGGGGGCTATCGAAAGCAACACCCTCGCCAGCACGGTGTGCCCGTGGACATAGTTATGATAAAAACCGCCTGGACCGGATACTCCCGCGCCGTTCAATGACTGGCGGAGCTGGGGGCATGTTTCGAGGTGCCTGTCGGGAAAGCCGTTGGAAGGCGTGACCGTGCGCTGAAGTGGCGTTCCAAATCTCGACAATGCCTGATCGATAATCAGGCAGTCGTTGAACTGATGCGCGCCGAACAGAATATTGTAATGCGCCTTGTCCATGTTCAGCAATTCACCGCCTGCAAACGCCTGGCGCGCGTGAAATTCCAGCCGCTGCTGATTTACGCCGAGACTTGCCCATGAAAGACACAAATAGATCGCGTAAATAACCAGCGACGTAATCACGCAGAAAACGGCGCTGGCTAACCTGCCTGAAGGTAATCGCATGGCGAATCGATACAGGGATATTGGCAAAAGGAAAATGGATTTTGCGCTTCGCGCGCGGCAGCGGAATATGGCTCGTCGTCGTTGAGCGCACCAAAGCGCGAACGCCGAATTTCCAGCTTGCCCTTGCCTATCCGCGACCATTTGCGCATGAGCGCCCGCCATGAACGATCCCACCACCATCCGTCGCCTTTACGGCCGCCGCGCGGGGCACAAGCTGCGCGTCGGGCAAGCCGCGTTGATCGAGGACATGCTGCCGCGTGTGGACGTGCCCGCAACCGGCGCGCTTGATGCCACCACGCTGTTCGGCGATGATCGGCCACTGGAATTTGAAATCGGCTTTGGCGGTGGCGAGCATCTCAGCGGTCAGGCGACCGCGCGGCCCGGCACCGGCTTTATCGGCTGCGAGCCGTTTTTGAACGGCGTGGTCAGCGCGCTGAACCATGTACGCGACGGCGGCCTGACCAACGTTCGCGTCCATATGGGCGATGCGTTGCAGGTGATGGAGCGCCTGCCTGATGCCACCCTGGAGCGCGTTTATCTTCTCCACCCCGATCCATGGCCCAAGGCGCGTCATGCCAAGCGGCGGATGGTCAACAACGGCCCGCTCGACCTGATCGCCGCCAAGCTGAAACCCGGCGGTGAATTCCGGCTGGGCACCGACGACCCGACCTATTGCCGCTGGTCGATGATGGTGATGAACCAGCGCCGCGACTTCGACTGGCTGGCAAAGACCGCCGCCGACTTCCTGACCCGCCCCGACGACTGGCCGCAAACCCGCTATGAAGCCAAGGCGCGGCGGCAGGGGCATGAGGTCTGGTATATGAAATTTAGCCGACGATAGCCCACGTCGCCGCCGAAAGCGGAATTCGGTTGATGATACAGACCCCGGGTTGCGCCGGGAGCGCCGACCATAACGGGCCGCAACTGGTAACGACCGCACGGACAAGCTTCGCGGATGACCTGTCGCGGCCCAAGCGCCGCGCCGCGCCGACCGCGCCCCATGTCCGTTTTTTCACGCAGGCCGGCCCGCATGGCACCAACAGCGCCACCTGTCATGCCGACGGCATTCTTTCGCGCTATTCCTGCTACAGTTGCCACGAACATCAACCCGGCCGGATTCGCGCCGGGCATGCGGAAGAAAGCATCCGTAACATCGTCAATTGCGCACGCTGCCATCGCAGCGGCTCGGGCGAAGGCGGCGAAGGGAGCGGGCGTGACGATGATTGAGGGCATTCGATCGGACAGCCTGACCGCGGATGCGGCGCGGGCACGACTGGAAGCCGACGGCCCCAACGAGCTGCCGCGGACCGGGCAACGCTCCGTCCTGCGCATCGTGATCGAGGTCCTGCGTGAGCCGATGCTGGCGCTGCTGCTCGCCGGGGGCATCGCCTATCTGTTGCTGGGGGACACGACCGAGGCGCTGATCCTGCTGGCCTTCGCCACTTTCTCGGTAGCGGTCACGGTGATCCAGGAAAGCCGCACCGAGCATGTGCTCGAGGCGCTGCGCGACCTGTCGGCGCCGCGCGCGCTCGTCATTCGGGACGGGATAGGTGTCCGCATCGCCGGGCGCGAGGTGGTGCGCGACGACCTGCTCGTGCTCGAACAGGGCGACCGCATCGCCGCCGACGCCATTCTGGTCGAGGCGGACGATCTCCAGACCGACGAATCGCTGCTGACGGGGGAATCGCTGCCGGTCGGAAAGGCGGTGGCGACCCAGGATGTGGCGGGCGACGCGCGACGCCCCGGCGGCGAGGGCCAACCTTTCGTTTATTCGGGTTCCCTGGTCACGCGCGGCACCGGCGTCGCCCGCGTGCTGGCGACCGGACCGCGCAGCGAGATCGGACGGATTGGCCAGTCGCTCGCAACGCTCGATACCGAGGCGCCCCGGCTGCGCCGGGAAACGACGCGCATCGTCACCTGGTGCGCGATCGGCGGCGGCGCCATCGCACTGCTGGTCGTTCTGTTGTTCGGCCTTTTGCGCGGCGGCTGGATCGAGGCGGTGCTGGCAGGCATCGCTATCGGCATGTCGCTGCTGCCCGAGGAATTCCCCGTCGTCCTGACGGTGTTCCTTGCAATGGGCGCGTGGCGGATCGGCAAGGTCGGCGTGCTTACCCGCCGCGCCGCGGCGATCGAGACGCTCGGTTCGGCGACGGTGCTGTGCACCGACAAGACCGGCACGTTGACCGAGAACCGCATGTCGGTCGCCGAACTCTGGTTGCCATCGGGCGACACCCATAGCCTCGGAATGGGCGCGACCGTTCCCGAGGCGTATCACGGCCTGATCGAGACAGCCGTGCTTGCGAGCGCGGCCCAGCCCACCGATCCCATGGAAGTCGCGCTCCGCGGCGCGCATGGCGCGATGGTGGGCACCGACCTGCCGACCGGTGCGCTGGCGCATGCCTATGCGTTGCGTCCCGACCTGCTGGCAATGTCGAACATCTGGGACGACGGCGACGCGCTGACCCTTTCCGCCAAGGGCGCGCCGGAAGCGATCGCCAGCCTGTGCCGCCTGCCTGCGCCCGAACATGCCGCGATGACCGCCGCGGTCGAGGCCATGGCGGTGCGCGGCATTCGCGTCCTCGGCGTCGCCACCGCGACTCCGCGCGATCGGAACTGGGCCGAGACGCAGCATGAGTATGAGTATGCGCTGACCGGGCTGGTCGGGCTGGCCGATCCGCTGCGCGCCAGCGTACCGGGCGCGGTGGCGGAATGCCGCAGCGCCGGCATTCGCGTGGTGATGATCACCGGCGACTATGCCGCCACCGCACGATCGATCGCGACCCAGGCCGGGATCGCCGATGGCGACGTGCTCACCGGCGCCGACCTGGCTGCGCTCGACGATGCCCGGCTTGCCGAGCGCCTGAAGACCGCCACCGTCTTTGCCCGCATCATGCCCGAGCAGAAGCTGCGCATCGTCCAGGCGTTCAAGGCCGATGGTGAGATCGTTGCGATGACCGGCGACGGCGTCAACGACGCGCCCTCGCTCAAGGCCGCGCATATCGGCGTGGCCATGGGGAAGCGCGGCACCGATGTCGCGCGTGAAGCTTCCGCCATCATCCTGCTCGAGGATGATTTCGGGTCGATCGTGCAATCGGTGCGGCTCGGGCGGCGAATTTATGACAATATCCGCAAGGCGATGGCCTTCATCTTCGCGGTACACGTACCGATCGCCGGGCTCGCGCTGCTGCCCTTGTTCTTCGGGTTGCCGATCCTGTTCGGCCCCGTCCATATCGCATTGCTGGAAATGGTGATCGACCCGGTCTGCGCGCTGGTGTTCGAAGCCGAACGCGAGGAGGATGACATCATGCACCGTTGCCCACGCGATCCGTCGGAAGCCCTGTTCTCGCTGCCGATGATCGCCTGGAGCGTGTTCCAGGGTGGGCTTGCCTTTGCGATGCTGGCGGCGGTCTTCCTCGTCGAAAGCTGGTCGGGGATGCCGGAAGGCGAACTCCGCGCGCTGACCTTCTTCGCGCTGATCGCCGGGATCGTTGCGCTGATCCTGGTCAACCGGTCATTCAGCGCCTCGCTCGGACAGGCGTTCGTCCGGCACAATGCCGCGCTGCGCTATGTCGCGGCCGCCATCGCCTGCGTCACCACGCTCATCCTGTTCCTGCCGCAGGCGCAGGCCCTGCTGAAGTTCGGATCGATCGCCTGGAGCGACATGGCGCTGGCGATCGGCCTGGGCGTCGTGCTTCTGGTGTTGCTCGAAGGCTGCAAGCCCCTGGTCCGGCGATTGAGCGCGTCCGAATCGCCGGTCCAGGGACGCGGCCCGGTCATGGCGTCGTGAGCGAGCATACACCTCCGGGCATGACGCTGGCGCGCGTTTTCCTTCTGGCGCTGGTCGCCGTCGCCACGCTCGCCTTCTTCTGGCTTGTGGCGCCGTTTTCGGGCGCGATCCTCTGGGCGGTAATCGCGGCCGTGCTGTTCGAGCCGCTCAATGCGCGGTTGCTTGCCGCGATGCCGCGGCGTCCGGGCAGGGCGGCGCTGGCGACCTTGCTGATTATCGTCATTGTGGTGGTGGTGCCGGCAATCCTGCTCGGCGCGGCGCTGCTGCGCGAGGCCACCGCCTTTTACGCCCGCATACAAAGCGGCGAGATCGATCTTGGCCACCTGTTCGTCCAGATGCAGGCGCACCTGCCGGGCTGGGCCAGAAGCTGGCTCGCCGACATCGGCCTGGACGATGTGGGCGGCCTGCGCGCCAGGCTCGGCCAGGGTTTTGCGAACAGCTTTCAGGCGGTGGCCGTGCGAGTGCTCGGCATCGGCCAGGGCGCGTTCGGCTTCTTCCTCGCGCTCGGCGTGATGCTCTATCTCACCTTTTTCCTGCTGCGCGACGGGCACGAACTGGCGGCGCGGATCGAGCGCGCCATTCCGCTGAGGGGTGACCAGCGCGCGGTGCTGGTCGCCAAGTTCGTCACCGTCGTTCGCGCGACGATCAAGGGCAGCCTGATTGTCGCGGTCCTCCAGGGAGCGACCGGTGGCCTGGTCTTCTGGGCATTGGGAATTCCCGGCGCATTGCTCTGGGGCGTCGCAATGGGCGTGTTTTCGCTGTTCCCCGCGATCGGCACCGGGTTGATCTGGGTTCCGGTGACCATCTACCTGCTGGCCACGGGCGCCGTCTGGCAGGGGGCCGTGCTGGGGGCGTGCGGCTTCTTCGTCATCAGCAGCGTCGACAATATCGTGCGCCCGATCCTGGTCGGGCACGATGCCCGGATGCCCGATTATGTCGTGCTTGTCGCCACGCTCGGCGGGTTCGAATTGATGGGGTTCAACGGGTTCGTGATCGGACCGGTCATCGCCGCGCTGTTCATGGCGGCATGGGAGATCATCGGCGACGCGGAGCCGCATGCTCCCGCGATTCAACCCGACGACCGTACATCTTCCGCAACGCAGGGCGGCGAATGAAACGGAGCATGCGCCTGGCATAAGGTCGCCGGGGCATGTTTGATCCTTTGGCCCGGTATTTCCGCTACCTGCGCGTCTGATCGTCCCCTTTGCGCGGCATGTCGCACGCGGCACCATGCAATACGCTTGCCCGAACCGCGTTCGCGCGCCAGTCTGGCGGCATGGATGCCTCCCCAGCCGTCACCACCATCGCCCAGACGATTCAGTTATCGCTCAGCCCGGTCTTCATGCTCGCGGGCATTGCCGGGGTGCTCAACGTCATCGCCAGCAGGCTGGCGCGCGTCATCGATCGCGCCCGCGCGCTGGAAGCGCTGCACCCGCGCACCACCGGCCCCGAACAGGAACGGCATGTCTGGGAATTGCGCCTGCTCGATCGGCGCATGTCGGTCATCAACACATCGCTGTTCCTGTGCGTGACCAGCGCGGTGGCGATCTGCTGCGTGGTTGCGCTGCTGTTTGTCGCCGAACTTTCCCATCTGCACATCGGCACCGTCGTGGCGCTGATCTTCATCGCCGCGATGATGCTGCTGGTCGCCGGGCTTGTCGCCTTCATGGTGGAGGTTCGCCTGTCGCTGCGCGCGACGCATATCCGGGTGGAACTGCTCGAACGCCGCGAAGCCCATGACCTGGACCCGATGTCAGATTAGGCAGCCACTCGATTCCCAAATCCCCATACCCCGTCGAACCACCTATGGCAGCATGATTTGGAATGGACGGGTAATCGAAAGCTATCACTTCCGATTACCCGCCGACCTTACAACGGAACGATAAATTCAGTCAGCATATGGAGGCGGGGGTGGGGGCGGAAAAGGCGGCAGCGTCGGCTGCGGCGGCGGCGGATTAACCACATCACAGATTTCTTCAAAAGGATTGTCAATCGGATCATCAACCCGCGGCAGGCAATACTGCAAACTGGTTTCAGCCGGCCCCGGCGATGTGCTCAGACCAACGGATCCACCGCTGGCCGGAGCTGCAAGCAACAACAACACCGTAGCAATTGTCATATGACATTCCTCCTTAGCGAGGTCATCCGTGTCGGCTGGATGACGATCCGAAGGATAAGGGAGGGGAACAAGGAATGTCAAATTAATTAAATAATTACAATGAATTAACTAAATTTTCCTTTTAAAATGCCGATCATTTCCTCGTTCCCCGCATCGAGACAGCGGTTCAATCCCTTATCTGTTGATCTTGTTTTGAGGAAGCTTACCTATCTCGCCGCACCCTCCAGGCCCGGCCCGACATCGGCCTGCGGCAGATAGCGCGGGGCGGTGCGCGCATGGCTTGCCTGTTCATAGACATAGCCCGCGCCGAGCAGCGCCTGTTCGGTATAAGGCTTGCCGATGAACGACAGGCCGACCGGCAGCCCCTTGGCCAGCCCCATCGGCACGGTCAGGTTGGGATAGCCCGAAACAGCGGGCAATTCGCTCGACGATGGCCCTTGATACTGGTCGCCATAAATCGGGTCGATCAACCAGCCGGGGCCATAGCTCGGCTCGACCAGGATCGTCGCATTGGCCTTGGCGAGCATCGCGTCGATCCCTTCCGCACCCGCCAGTCGCAGCGATTTCGCCCGCGCGCCCAGATATTCCGGATCGTCCAGCCCCTTGGTCTTTTCAGCGACCAGGAAGGATTCCTGGCCGAAGAACGGCATTTCTGTCGCCTTGTTCGTTTCGTTGAAGGCAATCAGGTCCGCCAGGGTGCGCGATTTCACCGTCGCCGGCGTCGACGCGAGATAGCTGTTCATATCCGCCTTCAGCTCGGTCATCAGCACCTGGAACTCGGCCTCGCCCAGTCCATCGAGCTTGGGCCGTTCGACGTCGACCAGCACCGCGCCTTGCGCCTTCAGCACATTGAGCGCGGCATCGAAGCGCGCCGCAAGATCCGGCCCCATCTGCGGGCGCACCACGGCGATACGCACTCCCTTCAACGACGCAGCGGCCAGCCCGGCGGCATAATCCTGCTTGTGTTCGTCCGCCGCCCTGGTCGCAGGGTCGACCGGATCGGTGGCGATCATCGAGGAAAACAGGATCGCGGCGTCGCGCACGTTCCTCGTCATCGGCCCGGGGGTATCCTGGCTGTGGCTGATCGGCACGACGTGAGTGCGGCTGACCATTCCCAGGGTGGGTTTCAACCCCACCAGCCCGTTGATCGAGGATGGGCAGACCACCGACCCGTCGGTTTCGGTGCCCAGCGCTGCAGCGGCGAAACTGGCGGCGACGGCGGCGCCCGATCCGCTCGACGATCCGCAGGCGGTGCGATCAAGCGCATAGGGGTTGTGGACTTGCCCGCCGACCGCGCTCCACCCGCTGATCGAACTGTTCGAGCGGATATTGGCCCATTCGCTCAAATTGGTCTTGCCCAGGATCACCGCGCCCGCCGCCCGCAGCCCGGCGACCACCGGCGCATCACGGCCCGACACATTGTCCTTCAAGGCCAGGCTGCCTGCGGTGGTCGGCAGCGGATCAAGCGTTTCGATATTGTCCTTGATGAGCACGGGCACCCCGTCGAGCGGGCCAAGCGATTTTCCCGCCTTGCGCCGGGCGTCGGCCGCGCGCGCCTGCGCCAATGCATCTGGATTGGTGGCGATGACGGCGTGCAGCGACGGCCCCTTGCGATCCATCGCCGCGATGCGCGCCAGATATGCCTGGGTGATCGATACGCTCGTCGCCTGCCCCCTGGCCATCATCGCCTGAAGGTCGCTGATCGATGCTTCCTCCACCTTCGGCGCGGCGGTTGCCGACATCGGGGCGACAAGCGCGGCCGACAGCAGAAGTGCGGTGAAGAACTGACGCATAAAACCCCCAACTTGCCCGATGACCGGGGCAGCTTAACGTGCGCGCGGCAAACGAAAAGTCTGCGGCGTGCCTCAATCGGCGACTTGGGTCTCAATTTACCGAAAACACCGCGAAAACCAGGCCCGATGCCCTCTCAATCGGCGAACAGGCCGCGCTGCGCCTTTTCCATTTCCTCGGCATAGCGGCGACGGGCGAACTTTTCCGACACCACGCCCAGCACCGCGCCCTTCGCATCGATCACGGCAAGTTCGTCGACCTGATCGATATCGAACCGCGCCATGATCGCATCGATGCCCTCCCCCATGGCCAGCGGCGGGGCGTGGTGCGTGGCGATGCTGCCGATTGACCCGGCGGCATCCCGGTTTTCCGCCCAGGCATCAGCGGGTGCTACGATGCCCGCATAATGGCCATCGGGATCGACCAGCACGACCCGGCTGGCCGCGCCCAGCGGGAATTGGCGGCGAAATTCGACGATCGGCGTGCTGTCGGGCAGCGGCTGCGTTGGCCGCATCATCCGGCCCGCGGTTAACGAACGTGCCCAGCCGATATCGCGCGCGCTTTTGATCGTCTCTCCCCGCAGGTGCAGCCGCCAGGTCGAGAAGGAATAGCCGAACCCTTCCCGCACGATGGTGCTGGCAACCAGCGATGCGGTGATGACGGCGCCGGTCAGGAAGAAATCGCGCGTCGCTTCCAGCACCAGCATCGCCATGGTCATCGGCCCGCCGATGATCGCCACCGCCAGCGCCGCCATGCCCACCACCGCTGCCTGGTTGGAGGCGACGATCATATACCCCGCGCTCAACCCCACCACCCCGGCAAAGATGTGCCCGACCAGCGTGCCGATGAACAACGACGCGAAAAACAGGCCGCCGCGGAAGCCAAAGCCAAGCGACACCACCGACGCCGCGCATTTGGCCAGCAGCATCGCCGCGATGAAGCTGAGCGAATAGCCCGCCGCCAAATCCATGTGCAGTGCGCCATGTCCTGAGGAGAGCACCTGGGGTGACAGCGCGGCGATGGGCACCAGCAACAGGCCCCCCACCACCGGCCGCGCGCCCGCGGGCAGCCGCATGGCACGGCTGGCGGTCTCCGCCAGCGCGACCAGCCGCATCAGCACGATGCCCAGCACCCCGCACACCGCACCCAGCAGCGCGTAAAGCAGGTAATGTTCGCCCGGCACGGTCAGATAGTCGGTGGTGCTGATGACATAGGGTGTCTGGCCCAGCAGATGCGCGACGCTTGCCGCCGTCAACGCCGCCGCCGCAATCGGCGCGATGGCGGACGGGGTGTACGCGCCGATGACAATCTCAAACGCATAAAAGCACCCCGCAAGTGGCGCGCCAAAGGCCGCCGCAATTCCCGCACCCGCGCCCGCGCCGACCAAGGTGCGCAGGTCGGCTCGCCTGAGCCTCAGCATCCCGCCAATCTGCGAGGCGAAGGCCGAACCAAGCTGGGCATAGCCTGCCTCCAGCCCCACCGATGCGCCAAAGCCATTGGAAATCGCGGTCTGCCCCGCGATCACCGCGCTATCCGCCATCGACATGCGGCCGCCGTGCAGCGCATTGGCTTCCACCGCATCGACCAGCGCGCGAACGCGCGCGCGCGTTGCCCAGCTGAAGCCGGCAAGGATCAGCCCGCCCAGCGGCAGCATCATCAATTGCCACGGTGCCAGTGTCGCCAGCCCGCTCAGGCTGGCGTCATGCGGCAGGCGAAACATCCAGTGCTGGAGCGTGCGCGCAACCGCGCCCAGCGCAACCGTCGCCAGCCCGGCGACCCCGCCCACGACAATCGCCAGCAGGATGAACCATGCCTCGCTCGCCCGGAACCTGCGGCGCAACCGCGCGACGAACGCGGTCGGCACGGCACGCAAGGAGAATGTTCTTGCCATCAGCGTCGCCGGAAAAAGGATAAAATCGCCATCGTCGCCAGGCGATACGCCGCTTGCGCGCGCGACAAAAATGAAAACGCGGCACAAATGAAAAGAGGCTGCCGGGGGGTGTCCCACCGCCCCGGCAACCTCCTAACATGGTCAGCGGCCGGAAGCTCCAGCCCGGGAGACCATGCAGGCCGCCATTCCTGTGAACCCTGGACGTTGATTGGGAGGGAAATCTCCCCGCCAGGGCCCTGCGGAATTAGCGACGCGCCTCCCGAACGAACTGAACCGACCCCATTGCTGAACCATGAGACATCGGATCACCTCCTTTCGCTAGTTGAACGCGGCGTACCCTGCCTGGGCACGCATCATGTGTGAATCACCCCGGCCACAACTACAAGACTTGTAATTTATTTTGATTTGCGCGATTCTGCAGGTCTGCGCTTCGAACGGCCGCACCCCCTACATCTTGTGATCGACATGCCACGCGCACGCAACGTCCGGTAGCGTGCGCGTTACGACCGGCAATCTTCGGTGACGCGCAGGATTTCCGCCCAGGCAGGCACCACCAGCACAGGCAGGCCGGCTTGTTCGATGACAAAACGCCCACGGCTATACCCCATCGCATCAAGCACCGCGTCGCCGGGCGCCAGGGCAACGGCCATGAACGAAGGGGCGCCGCCGGTTGGTCGCGCCGCCAGCGTGCGGACAAGCGCCGTGGTGCGGACGACCATCGACGAATTGCCCGCGATGGCACCACGCCGCGACAGATAGACCATGTCCGCCTTACGATCGCAGCGCAGCGTCACCTCCGCATCCGCGCCCGCAACGCCGAACAGCGCGACGCTGCCGCGGCTGTCCTGACGGTACGTCCAGGTGCCCGGCGTCAATGGCCAGTCGGGCCAGTCGCCCACCAGCACCGGCGGGGTTGGCGGCGGTGCTGGTGCGGGGACAGGTGCGGTTCGCGGCACGACGACCGGGGCGGATACCGGCGGGCTGGACACACATGACGCAACCGGCGCCAGCAACAACAAGGGGACAATCGATCGACGCATTGCCAGTCCTTATGGGCGATGACGGGGCCAGCCTCAACCGCCTTGCCGGTGAACCGTGCGCCGGGCGAGCCGCGGCCTGGTCCAGCCCATGCCCGAGCCACGCCCGAGCCACGCCCGAGCCACGCCCGAGCCACGCCCGATCAGGGTAACAATCATTGATTGAAGTCATTTCGGTCGGCCGCACAACGCGATATGATGCGAGGATAATATAGGAGGGGAAAACGAATGACTCAGAAGCTCGCCACGGTTGCGTTCCTGATCATCGGCGCGCCACTGGCTCTTGCCGCCGCCAACGCGCAGAGCACGCCAGCGCCGGAACAGGCCGCGACGCCCGAACAGGCCGCAGCGCCAGCAGCAACGCCGACACCCGCCGAAACGCCTGCTCCCGCCAAGGCCGACACGGCCAGGACGCCGCTCGACCAATTGCTCGTCACTGCCAAGCCAATGACGGCCGATCCCAAAAGTTCGCCCAGAAAACTGGAAGGCGCGACCACCGACGCCTGCACCACCAACGTCACGCTGGAAGGCGGTGCCAAGCTGTCGATTGACCTGAAGAAAATGCAGGCGATGGCCGTGAACACCAACCTGATCGTGTCGGGCGGCGGCCATTCGGTGCAGATGGAATTTGAAGGCAAGGACGCGGCCAAGCAAGCCGCCGATGCCGAAAAGCTCATCAGCGCGCTCAACGACAAATGCTTGTGATTGCCTGAAGCGGTTCATACCGGCCGACAGGAGCGATGCCGTTTCGGGGGAGCGCAGTCACGCACCCCCGAAACAACCAATCGCCCTTAACGTCGACTGCTGCCGCCGAATTTCTTCTGCACCTTGCCGAAGCGCGTCTTGCGCGTGCCCGGCTTGCCTTCGTTGCTGCGGCCCATCACCGGCGCCTTGCGCTGATCGGCGGGCAGGCCAAGCTCCTCGGCTTCCAGCGCACGGATTTCGTCGCGCAGGCGCCCGGCTTCCTCGAATTCCAGATCAGCGGCGGCGGCGCGCATCTTCTTTTCCAGTTCCTCGATATACGCGCGCAGATTGTGGCCGACCATGTGCTGGGGGCCACCGTCATCATCGATCGGCACCGTCACCTGGTCCTTCGACGCGACATGGGCGATGATGTCGCCGATGTTGCGCTTGATCGTGGTGGGCGTGATGCCGTGTTCGGCGTTATACGCTTCCTGCTTTTCGCGGCGGCGGCTGGTTTCGTTGAGCGCGCGCTCCATGCTGCCGGTCATCCGGTCGGCATAGAGGATCACTCGCCCCTCCACATTGCGCGCGGCGCGCCCGATGGTCTGGATCAGCGAGGTTTCGGAGCGCAGGAACCCTTCCTTGTCGGCATCCAATATCGCCACCAGCCCGCATTCGGGGATGTCCAGCCCTTCGCGCAGCAGGTTGATGCCGATCAGCACGTCATAAACGCCCATCCGCAGATCACGGATCAGCTCGATGCGCTCCAGCGTCTCGGTATCCGAATGCATGTAGCGGCACTTGATCCCCGCCTCGTGCATATATTCGGTCAGGTCCTCGGCCATCCGCTTGGTCAGCGTGGTGACCAGCGTGCGATATCCCATCGCGGTCGTCTTGCGGCATTCGACGATCAGGTCCTGCACCTGTTCCTCGACCGGGCGGATTTCGACCGGGGGATCAATGAGGCCGGTGGGGCGGATCACCTGTTCGGCAAAGACGCCGCCGGTCTGTTCCATTTCCCAACTGCCGGGCGTTGCCGAGACATAAGTCGTCTGCGGCCGCATCGCGTCCCATTCGTTGAAGCGCAGCGGCCGGTTGTCGATCGCGCTGGGCAGGCGAAAGCCGTACTCCGCCAGCGTGATCTTGCGCTTGTGGTCGCCGCGCGACATGCCGTTGATCTGGCCGATCGTCTGGTGGCTTTCATCGACGAACAGCAGCGCATTGTCGGGCAGATATTCGAACAGGGTCGGCGGCGGCTCGCCCGGCAGGCGCCCGGTCAAAAAGCGCGAGTAGTTTTCGATGCCCGCGCATGATCCGGTCGCCGCGATCATCTCCAGATCGAAATTGGTGCGCTGTTCCAGCCGCTGCGCCTCCAGCAGCTTGCCTTCGCTGTTCAATTCCTTCAGCCGTTCAGCCAGTTCGAACTTGATCGCTTCCATCGCCTGTTTCAGGGTCGGCCCCGGCGTCACATAGTGGCTGTTGGCATAGACGCGGACATAATCGAGGCTGGCGACCTTCTTGCCGGTCAGCGGATCGAACTCGACGATTTCCTCGATCTCGTCGCCGAAGAACGACACGCGCCAGGCGGTGTCCTCATAATGCGAGGGGAAAATCTCCAGATTGTCGCCCTTCACGCGGAAATTGCCGCGCTGGAACGCCGCGTCGTTGCGCTTGTACTGGAGCGCGACGAGCTTGCGGACGATCTCGCGCTGATCGACCACCTGCTTCTTCTTCAGGTCAAAGATCATCGCCGAATAAGTCTCGACCGAACCGATGCCGTACAGGCACGACACCGACGCGACGATGATGACATCGTCCCGCTCCAGCAGTGATCGCGTCGCCGAATGCCGCATCCGGTCGATCGCTTCGTTTACGCTGCTTTCCTTCTCGATGTACGTGTCGGTTCGCGCGACATAGGCTTCGGGCTGGTAATAATCGTAATAGCTGACGAAATATTCGACCGCATTGTCGGGAAAGAAGTTCTTGAACTCGCCGTAAAGCTGCGCCGCCAGGATCTTGTTGGGCGCCAGTACCAATGCCGGGCGCTGCAGCGTCTCGATCACCTTGGCCATGGTGAAGGTCTTGCCCGAGCCGGTGACGCCCAGCAGTACCTGATCGCGCTCGCCAGCCAGCGCCGCCTCGGTCAATTCCCGGATCGCGCCCGGCTGATCGCCCGAGGGTTCATATTCGGAGACGATCCTGAGCGGCTTGCCCCCTTCAACCTTGGGTGGCCGCTCTGGCCGGTGCGGCGTAAACGCCTGCCCGGTGTCCGGCTCGTCAAGGGTGGTGCGAATCTGGATGGCCATAAGGGAACATATGGGGGACGGAGGCGAGGACGGCAACGCCGCTCGTCAATGCGCCGCTCGTCAATGCGCCGCCCATTGTTGCTCTGCACTTCGCAATTGCCATCCGCCCTGAAAAGGCGATGATGCGCCGACCGGCAGAAGCGGGGGGAGGAATCGATGCGGCAGCTTTGGACCATGGCGGCATGCGCGGCTTTGCTCGCGGGGTGCAGCGGCAGTTCGACCAAGGAATCGGCGGCGGCCACCGGCACCGTGTCGTTGCATAATGCGACGGTGGGCGAGGTTGCCGATCAGGTGAGCGCCGCGAACACCGCGGCTGCGACTTTCCAGCCGGGCGAGTGGAAAGGCACGATCAGGCTGCTCGACATGGCGATGCCGGGCATGGACAACCTGCCGCCTGCGGTGCGTGAGCGGATGAAAGCGCAAATGGCCAGTGGCCGGGAATTTTCAAACTGCCTGACGCCCGAAGATGCCGCCGATGCGCGCAAGACCTTTGGCGGGGGCAGGCAGGATGACTGCACTTATGACCATTTCACCATGGCCGGTGGCAAGATCGATGCCGCGATGACGTGCAAGATGGGCAAAACCGTCCGCAAGATGACGATGACCGGCAGTTACAGCCGCACCGACTATCACCTGGTCAATCAGGCATCGGGTGGCGGGCCAGCCGGTGCCAATGGCCCGGCAGGCGAAATGTCGATGAAGATGGAAATCACCGCGCACCGCGCGGGTGACTGTGCGCCGGGCGCCAAATAATCCTGCGCCTGGTGCGCTGGTCAGCGTATCCGGAAATAGGCGACGCGCCACATCGCCAGGCCGATCAGCCCGGCGATCAGTGAGAGAACCAGGCTGGTCGCCACCGCGCTTGCCCAGCGCAGCATCGTCGTCACCTTGTCGCCAAGCGGCATCGCGCCCAGGCCGAACCCGTGCGTCTGCGCGACGAAGAACAGCAGGAAACCGATTGCCCCGGCGAGAACCAGCGCATGGCCGGGGCCACGCCTGCCGTTGATGTGCAGCAACAGCCACACCGGCCCGCCCAAGGCAGTGATCGCCAGCGCCGAAACAAGCGCTCCCAGAACCAGCGCCAGTGTCAGCGCCACCGGGCTGGTTGTCCCGCCCAGCCCCAGCAACACCGCCGCCAAAACCCCGCACAGGCCGCCGCCGACCGCAATCGCGCCGCCGACCCGATCGACCGAGGTGTGATAGCGATGCAGGACCAGCCGTCCCCCTTTCATGGCAACTCCCTTCATGGCCGCGCCTGTTGCTACCAGCAGTGGCGATCGCACCCAAGCCTGGAAAAAATCCCGTAACAGGCTCGACGTCGCGGCTTCGATGGCTATGAAGCAGGGTTGATGGAGCCGACCAACATCGCGCCGCGTGCCGATCGCAATCGAACCTTGCGGCGGGCGCGTGCCCTGATCCGCCTGTTCGGCCCGCGTTCGAGCATGTTCCGTCGTCGTGCGGCCACGGTTGGCGGCGCCATTTCGGTCGGGCTGATCGCAATCGCCTTCGCCGCGGCTGCGGACAGGGCGACCGGGATCTTCAACCTGCTGGTCGACGCCTGGCCTTATGCGCCGCTGGTGCTGACGCCGCTGGCATTTGCCGGGATTGCGACGCTCACCAATCGTTATTTCCCCGCCGCGCGCGGATCGGGCATCCCCCAGGTGATCGCGGCGCGCGCCGATCCTGAAGGCGCGCTCGACCGGCTGCTGACGCCGCTGATCGTCACCGGCAAGGCTGCATTGACGCTCGCCAGCCTGCTGGTCGGCGCATCGACCGGGCGCGAAGGGCCGACCGTCCAGCTTTCCGCCGCGATGATGGGCTGGTGGCATCGCCTGCTGGGCGTGCCGATGCGCAGTTCGATGATTATCGCCGGGGGCGCGGCGGGCGTGGCGGCGGCGTTCAACACGCCACTGGCCGGTATCGCGTTCGCCATCGAGGAACTTGCCGCCGCTTATGAACAGCGCATGGCGTTGCTGGTGATGACCGCGATCCTGATATCGGGTGCCGTCGCCGAAGGGCTGGCGGGCGATTATGTGTATTTCGGCCCGATTGGCGCGTCGATGGGCGTGGGTACGGTGTTGATCGTCGCACCCGTTGCCGGTGTCGTCGGCGGTGCCGCGGGGGGCCTGTTTTCCCGGCTGGTGCTTGCCGCCGCCGCGCCAAGCTGGGCACCATTGATCCGCGCCCGGCAACGCCCCGTCGCCTTTGCCGCGGCGTGCGGGCTGGTCGTGGCGACCATCGGATGCCTGACCGGGCTGACCTGGGGCACCGGCTATGACGCCGCCCGCGCGGTCATCACCGGCGCTCACGCGCCCTTATGGTACGGCATCGCCAAGTTCGGCGCGACGCTGGCCAGTGCCGTGGCGGGCCTTCCCGGCGGGATTTTCTCGCCAAGCCTGTCGACAGGGGCCGGGGTGGGCAATGTGTTGCGCTGGTTCTTCCCCGGCTCCCCCGGTTCGGCGGTCGTGCTGCTGGGCATGGTCGCCTATTTCACCGGTGTCGTCCGCGCGCCGCTGACCGCGGTGTTCATCCTGACCGAGACGACGGCGAGCCGGGGACTGCTGCTGCCGATGTTCGCTTCCGCGCTGATCGCCAATCAGGTGAGCCAATGGGTATGCCGCGAGAAACTCTATCACGGCCTGTCAAAGGCCTTTGAGAAACCCCCGCCGCAATCGGCGGCATCACTCAGCGAAACGCGCTTGCCCCCGACGCCGCCAGGCAATCGAGCAACGCCCGACGGGGCATAACCGGCACGGCCACGGGCGGCGCATAGGGCGCGACCTGCTGCGGCTGCCCCATTGCAACGGTATCGAAAACCCCGCTTTCCCGCGTGCAACGCATCGCGGCGGCCAGCAGCCGGGGCGGCGTCCGATATTGTTCGTAGCTCAGCCGATAGGTTCCCCAATGCACGCCGATGCCGCGCGCGGCGCGCAGGCGGCGAAACACTTCAACCGCGTCGACCGGGCCGATATGCGCGCCTGCTTCCATCTGTCCGGGTTCAAAGCGAAAGGCGCCGATGGGGATCAGCGCCAGCCGGATCGGCCCATAAGCCGCCGCGGCATCGGCCCAGCGCAGATCACCCGCGCCCGTATCGCCCGCAAAGAACAGGTTGCCGCCGGGCAGCGTCACGACAAAGCCCGACCACAGCGCCCGGTTGCGATCGCTGAACCAGCGGCTGCCCCAATGATGCGCGCGCGTGACGACGACGTCGATGCCCGGCCGAACCGTCACTCGCCCGCCCCAGTCGCGCGCCACGGCAGGCACGCCCGCTTCGCCGATCACCCGGTCATTGCCCAGGCTGGTGACCACCATCGGCCGGTCGCGTGCCCACAGGCGTTTCAGGGTATCGAGGTCAAGATGGTCATAATGGTCGTGGCTGACCAGCACGACGTCGATGCGGGGCAAGCGATCGAACGCAATGCCGGGATCAGCGACGCGCTTCGGCCCGATGCCCAATGGGCCACTATGCGCGGCCCAGGTCGGGTCGGTCAGGATATTCACCCCCTGCGTCTGGACCAGCACGGTTGAATGGCCGACCCAGGTCACCACCATGCGCGTACCCGCAACGCGGCGCGGCGGATCGATCGGGCGAACGGCAACATGGTCTGGCCAGGCCGGGCCGACGCTGCGCGCGGTGAGAAAACGCGTGATGAACCGCGCCCGTGCCCGCCCGTCGGTGCGCGGCGTCACCAACGGATCGCCATCGGGATTGAAGAACCGCTGCCCGTCAAAATGGCCCGACACCGCCCCGCGATAATACACCGCGTCGAGAAATTGCGGGGCGACCGCAATCGCCAGGCTGACGATGATGACCAGCCATAGCAGGATTGCCGCCGCCCAGCCCGACACGCGCCGGATCATCGGCGGCAACCTCGATTCCCGCCACGCCGCGCATGACGGCAATGTTCAGTCGAATGGCCGCCGAAAACCATTCTCACGCGCCCTGCAACAACCCTTCACGCGCGATCTTTTCCTTCCACACCAAGGGCGCGAGCTGGTGGACATTGTTGCCTTCGCTGTCGACCGCGACCGTCACCGGGAAATCCTGCACTTCGAATTCGTAGATCGCTTCCATGCCCAGATCGGCGAAGCCCACCACTTTCGATCCCTTGATCGCGCGCGCGACCAGATAAGCCGCACCGCCGACTGCCATCAGATAGGCGCTCTTGTGGTCGCGGATCGCCTCCACCGCCATTGGCCCGCGTTCAGCCTTGCCGACCATCGCCAGCAGGCCTTGTTCCAGCATCATCCGCGTGAACTTGTCCATCCGCGTTGCGGTGGTGGGGCCTGCCGGGCCGACGACTTCCTCGCCCACCGGATCGACCGGGCCGACATAATAGATGACGCGGCCGCGGAACTCGACCGGCAGCGGCTCGCCCGCGTCGAGCATGTCCTTGATCCGCTTGTGCGCGGCGTCGCGGCCAGTGAGCATCTTGCCGTTGAGCAGCAGGCGGTCGCCCTGTTTCCAGCTCTGCACCACCTCAGGCGTCAGCGTGTCGAGATCGACGCGGATCGCTGCCGCATCGGGCTGCCAATCGACCTTGGGCCATTCGTCGAGTTTCGGCGCTTCGAGATAGGCGGGGCCTGACCCGTCGAGCGTGAAGTGCGCGTGGCGGGTGGCGGCGCAATTGGGGATCATCGCCACCGGTTTGCCCGCGGCGTGGCAAGGCGCGTCCATGATCTTCACGTCGAGGATGGTCGACAGCCCGCCCAGCCCCTGCGCGCCGATGCCCAGCGCATTGACCTTGTCGAAAATCTCGATGCGCAGCGCCTCGATATCGTTTTTCGGGCCGCGCAGCTTCAGTTGCGCCATGTCGATAGGTTCCATCAGCGCTTGCTTGGCCAGCAGCACGCAATGTTCCGCCGTGCCGCCGATGCCGATGCCGAGCATCCCCGGCGGGCACCAGCCGGCACCCATTTGCGGCAGCATTTCCAGCACCCAGTCGACGATCGAATCGCTGGGGTTCATCATCTTGAACTTCGACTTGTTCTCGCTGCCGCCCCCCTTGGCCGCGACATCGACCGACACCTTGGCACCCGGCACCATCTCGACATGCAGGACGCAGGGCGTGTTGTCCCTGGTATTGCGGCGCGTGAAAGCAGGATCGGCAAGGACCGAGGCGCGCAGCTTGTTTTCCGGGTTCAGATAGGCGCGGCGCACGCCTTCATCAACCACGTCCTGCAACGGCCGGGCGGTGTCATCAAGGCGGCAGTCCATGCCCCATTTGATGAAGACATTGACGATGCCGGTATCCTGGCAGATCGGCCGGTGCCCTTCTGCGCACATGCGGCTGTTGGTCAGGATCTGCGCGATCGCGTCCTTGGCGGCGGGCGATTGCTCAGCCTCATACGCCGCACCCAGCGCGCGGATATAATCCATCGGGTGAAAATAGCTGATGAACTGCAGCGCGTCGGCAACGCTGTCGATCAGATCGGCTTCGCGGATGATGATGGTCATGAAGGTCCGTCCGTCTTGGGAAAGGGTGAATTCTCCCTTAGCGTTCATGCGCCGCCGCGCAATCCAGCGTTCATGCGCCGCCGCGCAATCCGCCAGCCAGCCGGGCGTTGTTCCAATCAGCGTAAATTCTGCATTTACTACAAGTGCACAGGAAATCCGAAAGGCGCCGGTCGTAAACCTCCGCGATGCCGCGTCGCTCGCCCCATTTCTCAACACCAGTCAACGAACAGCCCCAGCCACGCTTTTGGGAAGCGCTTGGCCTTGGCGACTCGACGAATTACAAGGATGTGGTCGATCGCCAGAGCCAATTGCGCGCTGTGGCCGCGGCGTTGCCCGCGATGCTGTTCGTCCAGATCGTCGCGGCGGCAACCGCGATCGGCGCTCCCTTGCTGTCCGGGCAATCCGCGCTGGCCATCCAGGCAGCCGTCGCCGCCAGCACGTCACTTTTCAGTGCCTTGACGCTGACGTTCTGCCTGATGATGGCGCCGATGCGCACATGGATGCCGCATCACCATTATCGTCTGGTCGTGCTGCTCGGCGCGATTCAGGCGGCAGGCCTGGGGTCGATGCTGTGGGGCGCGACCAGCCTGCCCGGCGGCAGCGCCCAGATCGCGGTTTTCGTCGCCACGCTCGGCGCTTTGGGCGTGACTGGCCTGACCCTGCACCCGATCCGCGCGGGTCTGCTTGCCTATGCCGCCTTCATCGCAGCCACGGTGTCGATCTACACCGGCCTGGGATCGGCCACGGTCATCGCATTGGGGTGCCTTGTCTGCCTTATCATATCGACCCGGCGGCTGGCGCTGCTCGACCATGAAATCGCGCTTGGCACCGCACGCGTCAGCGATGACGGCCGGTTGGCCGCGCAGCTTGTCCGCGAATTCGAAAGCCACGGCACCGGCTGGTTCTGGCAGTCCGACAAGGACGGCAGGATCAGCTATCTGTCGACCAAGGTGGCCGATGCGCTGGCCGTTGGCAGCACCAGCCCTATTGGCGAGCCGCTGACCAGTGTGTTCCGCATGGATGGCGCCGAACCCGGCACCGAGCGTACATTAGCGTTTCACCTGTCGTCACGCACCGCATTCAGCGATTATTCGGTGCGCGCCGCCGCTGATCGGCTGAGCGACCGCTGGTGGTCGATGTCCGGCCGCCCGGTAACCGACACGCTGGGCCGGTTTCAGGGCTTTGTCGGCAGCGGCAGCGACCTGACCGAAAAGCGCCGAGCCGACGCGGAAATCACCCGGCTGGCATTGTTCGATTCGCTCACCGGCCTGTCCAATCGCCAGCGGATGCGCTTGTCGCTCGACCAGACGCTCAACCAGCCGGGGCCGATGCGCCGGCCAACCGCGCTGCTGCTGCTCGATCTCGACCGGTTCAAGGTGGTCAACGATACGCTGGGCCACCAGACCGGCGACACGCTGCTCAAAAAGGTCGGCCAGCGCTTGTTGCGCAGCGTCGGCGATGTTGGCCTGGTCGGTCGGTTGGGCGGCGACGAATTCCAGGTTCTTGTGCCGGGCGAAAGCAATATCGACCGGCTGTCCGATCTGGCGCGGGATATTATCGGTTCGCTGTCGCAACCCTATTCGATCGATGGCGCCTCGATCACCATCGGCTGTTCGATCGGTATCGCCATTGCCCCCAATGACGGCGACAATTCCGAAACGCTGATCCGCAATGCCGATCTCGCGCTGTATGCGGCAAAGGCGGAAGGGCGCGGGGTCCACCGTTTCTATCGCGCCGAACTGCTTCACGGCGCGCAGAACCGCAAACAGCTTGAAGACGATCTGCGCGATGCACTCATCAAGCGGGAATTCCACCTGGTCTATCAACCGGTGGTCTCCACGATAAGCGAGCGCATTGTCGGCTATGAAGCGCTGCTCCGCTGGGAGCACCCCGTTCGCGGCCTGATCAGCCCCACCGAATTCATCCCGATCGCAGAGGATTGCGGCCTGATCGAATCGATCGGCGAGTGGGCATTGCGGACCGCCTGTCTGGATGCGGCGACCTGGCCACAGGATGTCCGGGTTGGCGTCAACGTCTCACCGATCCAGTTCGCCAATCCCGCCTTGCCGACGCTCGTCACCAGCGCGCTTGCCAAGGCCGGCATCGCCGCCAGCCGCCTGGAACTGGAAATCACCGAAGGCGTGTTCCTGGAAGGAAGCACCCAGACCGATCAGATGTTCAAGGCGTTGAAGGGCATTGGGATTCGCCTGGCGCTGGATGATTTCGGCACCGGCTATTCCTCGCTCGGCTATTTGAAGAGCGCGCCGTTCGACAAGATCAAGATCGACCAGTCGTTCGTGCGCGGCGCCGCGATCGCGGGCAACCGCAACGCGCCGATCATCCGCGCCATCGTCACGCTCGCCGACACGCTGGGCATGGAAACGACCGCCGAAGGCGTTGAGATCCAGGACGAAATCACGCTGATCCGCGAATTGGGCTGCACCCAGATCCAGGGCTATATCTATGGTCCGCCCATGGCCACCGCGGATGTCGTGCGCTTGCTGCATCAAGGCGGCGGACAAGCGACACCGTCGGGTTTCCTCGTCAGCCGTTCGGCGCGGACGACGACGATCCGCTCCGCGATCATGGAAATCGGCGGTGTGCGCGGCGAAGTGCGCATCCGTAATATCTCGTCGTCGGGCGCGATGGTGGACGGCATCGAATTCCCCACCGATCCGACCGATCAGCCGGTCATGATCGAACTGATCGACGGCGAGTTGTTGCGCGCGCGCGTCCGCTGGGCCCGCGATGGCAAGGCGGGCATCGAATTCATGGAATCGTTCAACCTCGACGCGCTCAATCAACCGGTCGCCGCCGAACAAAAGGCACGCAAGGCCGGTTGATCGCTGCCAGCGCGCCTCCCCGCCGAACTGATGGGGATCGCATCGCCGCTTTGAGTCGATTTTCAAGAATCACCCCGCCGGATTGACGGGTCGGGGACAGTAATGGACGCCGACCACCAGCGCCGACCACCAGCAGTTGCGTGCCCAGCCTGTGGATAAGTTCGTACACAGCAAAAAATTACGGTTCCGCGTTCGTTCCCTTGCCTTTCGGGAAAGCCGCTTCAATCCACGCGTCGCGTGCGCTGGGCCCTCATCACCGTGCCATGAGCCGACTCAAATCAGCGACGAGTCGAGTCCTTAAAATGTCATTTACCGTCTTGCGTGCTGGCGCGATTGAGCACAATCTGTTGTGGTTGAGTTCGGGGGCGAACCCAAGTGCTAGTAGGACAACAACCGTGACCTAGTTCACGGCGCAGTCCTTCCTGCGCCCTGAAACCGGCGGATGGACGCATTATGTTCTCCTGCTCGGCGCCCCTGATGTGATAGGATTGGGGTTCGCCCCGATTCGAACGGAGCGGGAACGCGCAGGCAGCGATGCGGCGTTCCCCGAGATTTAGTCTGGCAGGGGTTTGATGGCGATGGATTTCAGAGATGGCCAGGAAGCGAGCATGAACGATCTGACGACTGTCGAAGCGGCAATCGAGACGACAACCGCACGCGTCGCCGCGGCGGTGAAAACCGCCAATGAGGAAGGCGCCAACAAGGAAGGCAAGGCCGCCGCCGGAACCACGGCAACGCCAGGCCAGACCCATGCGATCGAGGTCGATCGTGCGCGCGACGCGCGGCTGACCGAATTCGGCAAGGAAACGCTGACCGACCGTTATCTGCTGCCGGGCGAAACCTTTCAGGATCTGTTCGCGCGCGTCGCGTCGGCTTATGCCGATGACGCCGCACATGCGCAGCGGCTGTACGATTATATCTCGAAACTGTGGTTCATGCCCGCGACGCCAGTGCTGTCGAACGGCGGCACCGGACGTGGCCTGCCGATTTCGTGCTACCTCAACTCGGTGCCCGACAGCCTGGAAGGCATTGTCGACACCTGGAACGAGAATGTCTGGCTGGCGGCGCGCGGCGGCGGCATCGGCACTTATTGGGGCGCGGTGCGCGGCATCGGCGAGCCGGTTGGCCTGAACGGCAAGACCAGCGGCATCATTCCGTTCGTGCGCGTGATGGACAGCCTGACGCTGGCCATCTCTCAGGGGTCGCTGCGGCGCGGCTCGGCGGCGTGCTATCTCGATGTCAGCCACCCGGAGATCGAGGAGTTCCTCGAAATCCGCAAACCTTCGGGCGATTTCAATCGCAAGGCGCTCAACCTGCACCACGGCGTGCTCATCCCCGATGCGTTCATGGAAGCGGTGCGCGACGGCGCCGAATGGACGTTGAAAAGCCCCAAGGACGGTTCGGTACGCGGCACCGTCGATGCGCGCGCGCTGTTCCAGAAACTGGTCGAGACCCGGCTGGCCACGGGTGAGCCCTACATCGTGTTCAGCGATCATGTGAACAGCGCGATGCCCAAGCATCACCGCGATGTCGGGTTGAAGGTTTCGACCTCCAACCTGTGTTCGGAAATCACCCTGCCCACCGGCAAGGATCATCTGGGCAAGGATCGCACCGCGGTGTGCTGCCTGTCGTCGCTCAACCTGGAAACCTGGGACGAGTGGAAGGATGAGAAAGGCTTTATCGAGGACGTGATGCGCTTCCTCGACAACGTGCTGCAGGATTATATCGAGCGGGCGGAACCGGGCATGGCGCGTGCCGCCTATTCCGCGGCGCGTGAACGCTCGGTGGGGCTGGGCGTCATGGGCTATCACAGCTTCCTCCAGGCGCGCGGCCTGCCGTTCGAAGGCGCGATGGCCAAGCAGTGGAACCTCAAGATCTTCAAGCACATCAAGGCGCAGGTCGATGAAGCGTCGATGCAGCTTGCGGTGGAGCGTGGCCCCTGCCCTGACGCCGCCGACCAGGGCGTGATGGAACGTTTTTCGTGCAAGATGGCGATCGCGCCGACCGCGTCGATCAGTATCATCTGCGGCGGCACCAGCGCGTGCATCGAACCGATTCCGGCGAACATCTATACCCACAAGACGCTGTCGGGCAGTTTCTCGATCCGGAATCCCTATCTCGAAAAGCTGTTGATCGAGAAGGCGAAGAATTCCGACGCGGTATGGAATTCGATTCTGGAACGCGGCGGATCGGTCCAGCATCTCGACTTCCTCAGCCAGGAAGAAAAGGATTGCTACAAGACCAGCTTCGAAATCGACCAGCGCTGGCTGATCGAACTCGCCGCCGATCGCACGCCGTATATCGACCAGTCGCAGTCGCTCAACCTGTTCATCCCCGCCGATGTCGAGAAGTGGGACCTGCTGATGCTCCACTTCCGCGCGTGGGAGCTGGGCGTGAAGTCGCTTTATTACCTGCGCTCCAAGTCGATCCAGCGCGCCGGTTTCGCCGGTGGCGTGGAAGCCGACAACACGCCCGACCTCAAGCAGATCGAGCTGGCGGAGAAGGATTATGACGAGTGCCTGGCCTGCCAGTGACAGCCCTTCTCCCAACGGGAGAGGGGGTATGAGAACCCGCCGCCTCATCGCCCTCCTCCCCGCCCTCGCGCTTGCCGCGTGCGCTGCGCATCAGTCGACGGTGGCGGTCGCGCCCGAAGCGCCGGGTTTCTGGCTGGGCGTGTGGCACGGCTTCATCTTCCCGGTCGCCTGGGTGATCTCGATCTTCGTGCCCGATGTCGCGGTCTATGCGGTGCCCAACAATGGCGGCTGGTATGATTTCGGCTATTTCGTCGGGATCATGTTCCTGGGCGTCGGCTCGCACCGCACGCGCAAGATCTACGTCGAGCGCAGGGTGGTGGTGCGCGGATGAACGAGCTGCTCGCCTTGCTCACGCCGCCCGTCATCATGGCCATCGTCGCGGCGATACTGGCGATGGCGGCGGTCTATGTCCTCACCCGCCCGTCGCAAACCGAAGGCGCCGTCTATTTCCGCCGCATCGTCGGCACGATGCTGACCGCTGGCGCGATCATCCTGGGCAGCTTTGCCTGGATGCTTGAAAGTGGAGGATTGTCGGCATGATATCAGCCCCCTCGCTTGCTACCCATTTCATCCATATATTCGTTGTCCCGGAGTAATCCCATGTCCCTCCTCTCCGCCCGCAAGACCTACAAGCCCTTCGAATATCCCTGGGCCTATGAATTCTGGAAGCGCCAGCAGCAGGTGCACTGGATGCCCGAGGAAGTGCCGCTGGGCGAGGATTGCCGGGACTGGGCGCAGAAGCTGTCCGCGCACGAACGCAATCTGCTGACCCAGATCTTCCGCTTCTTCACCCAGGCCGATGTCGAGGTGCAGGACTGCTATCACGAAAAATACGGCCGCGTGTTCAAGCCGACCGAGATCAAGATGATGCTGGCGGCGTTCAGCAACATGGAGACGATCCACATCGCGGCGTACAGCCACCTGCTCGATACGATCGGCATGCCCGAAAGCGAATATGGCATGTTCCTCGAATATGCCGAGATGAAGGACAAGCACGATTATCTGCAGACCTTCGGCGTCGACACCGATGAGGATATCGCCAAGACGCTGGCGATGTTCGGCGGCTTTACCGAAGGGCTGCAATTATTCGCGTCGTTTGCGATGCTGATGAACTTCCCGCGCTTCAACAAGATGAAGGGCATGGGCCAGATCGTGTCATGGTCGGTGCGCGACGAAAGCCTGCACTGCGAAGGCATCATCCGCCTGTTCCACGAATTCTGCAAGGAACGCGACTGCCTGACCAAATCGGTCAAGGACGACATCATGGACGTGTGCCAGACGACCGTCCGGCTGGAAGACGCGTTCATCGACCTGGCGTTCGAACAAGGCCCGGTGACGGGCATGACGCCCAAGGAAATCAAGAAATACATCCGCTACATCGCCGACTGGCGGCTGGGCCAGCTTGGCCTGAAGCCGATCTACATGATCGACGAACACCCGCTGCCCTGGCTTGCCCCGCTACTCAACGGGGTGGAACACGCCAACTTCTTCGAACAGCGTGCGACCGAATATTCAAAGGGCGCGACGCGCGGCAATTGGAACGAAGTGTGGGACAGCTTCGACAAGCGCCAGAAGGCAAAGGTCGGCAAGATCGCCAACGAAGATGGCGGCGAAACCGGCGGGGACATGTTCTCGCAAGCCGGCATCGCGGCGGAGTGAGTTGACGCAGGGCGCTTCTCGGCGCCCTGCATTGTTTCTGGCGGACGAGCAATCGCGCCAGTCGACACATCGGGGATTGGTGGCCGTCGCAACCCAAAGCGGGGCGGCGCCTGTTCACCTTGCTCAGGACAGTCCGCGCCCCAAATTTTTCGGCCCTGAAAACCCAGTCTTCTCCATTTTGGACGTGTTGCTACACAAATCATGCAGAATTGTGCTAAGCCCCTAATATAAAATAAGATCGGGGGATCGAATTGCGGGTTACATATCTTTGCCGCCGGTGCGCGCGGCCAAGTATTTCGCGGGATGCGCGAGTCGAATGGGATTTGCGGACTCAACGCTGGGTGATCGCTGAACTCAAAGACAGCGCGTGGTGCCATGCGTGCGAAGCAGAAACCACCTCGGTCGAGCAGGAAGTTGGCAAGGAACACCCCCGTCCGCGCCGCACCTAGGCTTGCCGCCCTCGCGCCCGGTTTTGTCGCCGTGAAGATTTGCCGCGGCGATGCCTTGCCACGGTGACGGCTTGCTGCGGTGATGGCTTGTCACGGTGACGATTTATCGCCGTGATGATTTGTCGCGGTGATGATGAGTTTGGGGGATTGTTCCGGTGGCGAATTGAGCGGGCGCCTGCCGCTATCCGGTCTGGTATCGGCCACCCCGGTTCGCTGGTCGGCCATGGGGCCTGCCATCGCGCTCATGCCGGAAACCATTGGCCGGTGGCTGGCGCATGGACCGTCGCCGGCTCGCGGATGGTGGCTGGCGTGAGTCGCCACGCCATGCCGGACAGCCGTCCAGCCGCCATCCGGCTAAGCAGTCAGGCGGTCAGGCAGGCAAGCAGGCAGCCAGCCACCGAGCCAGTCAGCGGATTTCGGCATCCGCGTTCCGATGCGACGCCCTCCAGGTCGAACCGCCACCCCGCCCGTCTTGCGAGTCGCGGCACCACCCTCCCCCAAGCCGTTAACGACGTCTCTAGGGCACGGCTTAACCAACGGCAGCGCACAACGAGGCCCATGCCGTTCGTCAAGCTCTTCCGCAGTCGCTGGGCCGCCCTTCTCTGGGCAGGCGGCATTTTGTGGACGGCCTATGACGTCGCCGACAGCGCGCCGCATTCCGCCCCCGTCGCGGCCAGGGGCCATGACGGATCGTCAACCGACGACGCGACGGGCGCCACCGTCCATGACGAAGACCTGGCGCTGCTGGCCAATCTGGCGAGTGCCACCGGCAACTGATCGTCCGGTTCCGCCGGGAGGTTCGCCAGCGCCGCTGCCCATTCAACCGGCCATCCACCGATGATGCGCCGATCATCCACCAATCAGCAGTTTTCGTATTTCCAGTTGCGGCGCTTGCCTTCGCGCAGCCATTCGATCGCGTCTGCCACGCGGCGTTGGCGCGTCTCGTCGCGTTTGGCCTCGGCAATCCAGTCGCAATAGTCGCGGCGGCAGCCTGGCGGGAATGCGTTGAAGGTGGCCGCCGCCACCGAATCGTCGGCCAATGCCTCCGCCAGCGCCATGGGCACTTCGGGCGCTGGCCGCGCGGGTTTGGCCGGCCTGGTCCTCTTGCCCGCGCCATCGTCGATCAGCGCGCGCGCATCGCCAACCAACCGGGTAAAGCTCGCCTCATCCGGCAGGTCGGACAGGCCGGTGATGCGGCCGAACTGGCCCATCGCCTCGCCTTCCCTTCCCGTCCGCAACGCCTCTCGCTGCCAGAAGCCGAAACTGACATGCGCCTTGAACGCCGACATGTTGGCAAGGATCTGCCCGCGATGGACGAAGCAGGGGCGCGACCATTTGATCGTCTCTTCAACCTCCGGGCAAGCGGCATGAACCCGGCGGCGGATTTCGGCGAGGATCGGGCGCGCAAATTCGGCGCTACCCGCGATATAGGTATCGATGCGCGGATCGAGAGTCATCGCAATCCCCCTGTCCTTCGGCGGCGCTTCCGCACATTCCACGTCGATTTTCGCCCGACACCGAGCCTCGGGTCAAGCCTGTGGCCAGTCAACCAGGATCAATGCGCGTGGAACAGCCGTCCGCGCTCGGTCACCGCGACAATCGCCAGCGCGACCAGCCCCGAAATCATGTAGCCCGCGAACAGCGGCGCGGTGCTGCCATCGAACGCCTGGCCGATCATCGCGCCAACGAGCGTGCCGATAGTGATGCTGACAAAGCCCTGCACGCTGGAGGCCGTCCCCGCGATTGCGCCCATATTCTCCATCGCCATCGACGAGAAATTGGAATTGGCGAGCGCGAAACAGCCCATGGTCAGTGCCTGCAGGACAACGAAGCTGACGATCGTTTCCCGCCCGGTCATCGCAATGACCAGATGGACGACCGCAATGGCGATCAGCCCGACCAGCGCGCTGTGCGAAATGCGCCTCATGCCGAAACGGACCACCATCTTCGAATTGGTCAGGTTGGCGATCGCCAGCATCACCGCGATCATCGCAAATACCGGCACCAGCAGATTGGGCGCCTTGAACACGTCGAACACCACTTGCTGGACGGTGTTCAGGAAACCGTAAAGCGCGCCCATCAGCGCCGAGGCCGCCAATGTATAGCCCAGCGACGAACGGTCCGTCACCGTCACCCGCCAGCCATGGAGCAGGCCGCGCACCGACAGGGGGGTCCGCGCCTCCACCTTCAGCGTTTCGGGCATCCGCAGCCAGAACCAGCCGAGCACCGACAGCGAAATCACCGCGACGATCCAGAAAATCAACCGCCAGTTGCCGACCAGCAGCACCACCGTGCCCATCAGCGGCGCAAAAATCGGCGCGGCCATGAACACCATGAACGCCAGGCTCATCACCCGCGCCATCGCTCGCCCGGCAAAACAGTCGCGCACCAGCGCCACGGTAACCACCCGCGTCGCGGCAACGGCAGCCCCCCCGGTGAAACGCGCGATCAGCAGCAGCGGAAAACTCGCCGAAACCGCCGTCACGATATTGGCGACGACATACAGCGACAGCGCAACGCCCATTACCGGGCGACGGCCATAGCGATCGGCGAGCGGCCCGTGGACCAATTGTCCCGCCCCCAGCCCGAACAGAAAGGACGACAGCACGAACTGCCGCTGATTCTCCGCCACGACATGCAGGCTGGCGCCAATCGCCGGAAGCGCGGGCAGCATCGAATCGATGCCCAGTGCGGTCAACGCCATCAACGCGGCGGCCAGCGACACGAATTCGACAAAGCCGATCGGCGCCACGTTTTCGGCCGTTCCTGTGCCGACGGCCTGTTCATTGCCAACAACGGTTTCCGCCTGAGTCATCGGGCTGCCATGCCCCATCGTCACCGCCGCGTCACCCACAGAATGCTGCGCCGCCGCAATCGGTTGACGGCACGGTCGATCGGTCGTCGCCTTGACCGGCGTCAGCAATGGAGTATTATTAGTGCAATACACCAGGGAGGTTGACGATGCGCCTTGTTCTTGCCGCTGCCTTGCTCGCCCTGCCGCTCGCGGCTTGCGACGATGGCAAGCCGGGCACTTCGATTTCGATCAATGCCGGTGACGATGACGGCAATACGACAGCGCATGTCGATGGCGCGACGGGCACGGCTTCGCTCAAGACACCGGTATTCAGCGGCAGCCTGAAACTGCCCAGAATGCACCTGACCGCCGACAATTTCGACATGAACGGTGTCCATCTCTACCCCGGTTCCACCATATCGGGCCTGAATGTCGAAGCGCGGGACAACAAGGACACCGACGACAGGGACAGCGGCATTGTCCATGTCCGCTTTGAAAGCCCCGCCGATCCCGCGACCGTGCGCGACTGGTTTGCCGACAAGCTCAACCATGCCGGTTTTTCGGTAACGCCATCGGGCAATGGGCTGACCGGCACCACCGATGAGAAGAAACCCTTCAGGCTTGACCTGAAACCCGCCGACAATGGCCATGCCGCGGGTGAAATTACCATCAACGGCTGAACGGGCCTGGGTTTGATCGGGGGCAAACTCGCTTCCGCCGCTCCATCCACGGGCTGGCTGCCGGCCATTGTCCCGCGTATATGCTGGCCGATCACCGACTCGTGGATGCTTTATGCTTGATGTTCCAATGGCCACCGTGCCGCCGTTATCGTTGAACCAGGACCGGGACGATCCCGCAGGCTTTGCCGCCGCGCTGGGCGGCTCGTTCGAACGCTTCGGCTTTGCGGTCATCTGCGACCACGGCATTCCCCTGGACCTGATCGACCGCGCCTGGGCCGAAACCGAGGCGTTGTTCGAACTGCCCGAGGAGGAAAAGCGCGGCTATCACACGCAAGGCGGTGGCGGTGCGCGCGGCTACACCCCCTTCAAGACCGAAATCGCCAAGGGCGCGAGCGTCGTCGACCTGAAGGAATTCTGGCATGTCGGGCGCGAATTGCCCGCGGGCCACCCCAATGGCGCCCGCATGGCCGCGAATATCTGGCCCAGCCGACCGCAAGGGTTCAAGCAGACCTTTCTGGAGCTGTTTGCCGCCTTTGATCGCGCGGGCGACGTGCTGCTGTCTGCAATCGCGCGCCATCTGGGCCTTGCCGATGACTGGTTCGTCCCGGCGGTGAAGGACGGCAATTCGGTGCTGCGGCTGCTGCATTATCCACCGATCCCCGCCGATGCCGAAGGGGTGCGGGCGGGTGCGCATGAAGACATCAACCTCATCACCCTGTTGCTTGGCGCGGAGGAAGCGGGGCTGGAACTGCTCGACAAGGATGGTCGCTGGCTGCCGATCAAGCCGCCCGAAGGCGCGATGGTCATCAATGTCGGCGACATGCTGCAACGGCTGACCAACCACGTCCTGCCATCGACCACGCACCGCGTTGTCAATCCCGCCCCCGAACGGCGCGGCGTATCACGCTATTCGATGCCCTTCTTCCTGCATCCCGCGCCCGATTTCCTGATCGAGACGCTGCCATCGACGATCACCGCCGAAAACCCCAACCGCTATCCCACCCCGATCACCGCGGATGATTATCTGCACGAACGGCTGGTCGAGATTGGCCTGGTGAAGGCGTAACCGCTTGCTGGCGCTTGCCTGGCGCTACGCCGTTCTCGGCCTGGGATTGATCGGTTCCGCGCTGGCTGCGCTGACGGCTTTGGGAACGGTGACCCAATGGCCCCGCTTCCTCGCTCTCGATTGGCCGATCCAGCTTCTGTTCGCCATCGCCATCATAAGCGGCGGTGTTCAATGGTTCCTTTTCCAGCGGCGGCAGTTCCAGCACGCGGTTATCCTGTTCTTCGTGACGATGGCAGCCTGGTGTGGCGCGGGCTTTTTGCACCTCCGCGCATCGGGGATCGACTGCATCGAGAACTCATGCACCGTCGTCATCAAACTGGCTTCGCAGGCTTGACGCGACGAAAGGTGCGCGCCACGTCCTGGCCGCATGACTGAAACCAAACCTCTCCGCATCGCGCTCGCTGGCCTTGGCACCGTTGGCGGCGGCGTGATCCGCCTGCTGGATGCCAATCGTGAGTTGATCGCGCGCCGTGCGGGTCGCCCGATCGAGATCGTCGCGGTTTCCGCGCGCGACCGGAGCAAGGATCGCGGCGTCGATATCGCGCGATTCGATTGGGTGGACGACACCACCGCGCTTGCCCAGCATTCCGGCGCCGATGTGGTGGTGGAGCTGGTCGGCGGGTCGGACGGCCCGGCGCTGACACTGGCGCGCGCGACCCTGAACGCTGGCAAGGCGCTGGTGACCGCCAACAAGGCGATGATCGCGCATCACGGCCTGGAACTGGCCAGCGCTGCCGAAGCGGCGGGTGTCGCGTTGAAATTCGAAGCCGCCGTCGCCGGTGGCATTCCCGTCATCAAGGGGCTGCGCGAAGGCGCGTCGGCGAACGAGATCAGCCGGGTTTATGGCATCCTGAACGGCACCTGCAATTTCATCCTGTCCAAGATGGAAGCCGAAGGCCGCGACTTTGCCGATGTGCTGGCGGAAGCGCAGGCGCTGGGCTTTGCAGAGGCCGATCCCAGCTTCGACATCGACGGCATCGATGCGGCGCATAAATTGTCGATCCTCGCCAGCCTGGCTTTCGGCACCCAGCCCGCGTTCGGCGATGTCGCGGCCAGCGGCATTCGCCATGTGCTCGCCGCCGACATCGCGGAGGCCGCATCGCTTGGCTATCGCATCCGGCTGATCGGGCTGGCCGAATCGGGCAATGGCGGGCTGGTGCAGCGCGTCCATCCGCATCTGGTGCCGATGGCGCATCCGCTGGCGCATGTGACGGGCGCGACCAATGCCGTCGTCGCGGAGGGCAATTTCGTCGGCCGCCTGCTGTTCCAGGGCGCAGGCGCAGGCGATGGCCCGACCGCATCGGCGGTGGTTGCCGACCTGATCGACATTGCGCGCGGTGAATTCGGCCCGCCCTATGCGATGCCCGCCGCCGCGCTGGAGGCGCTGTCCCCGGCGGATACCGGCGATCGCGTCGGTCGCGCTTATGTGCGGTTTACCGTGGCGGACCGGGTTGGCGTGCTGGCCGAAATCGCCGCCGCCATGCGCGACGCCGGCGTATCGATCGAAAGCCTGATGCAACGCGGCGCGTTGAGCGACGGCAGCGTGATCGTCGCCATCGTCACGCATGAAGGGCCCGAACGCGCCGTCGCCACCGCGATCAAGGCGCTGAGCGGATCATCCAGCCTGACCGGCGATCCGCTGTGGATGCACATCCTGGGATAGCGTCGGGGATAACGCTCACGGCGCTGATCAACGATCAGGATCGACGATCTTGCGGATGACCTTGAATACGAAGATCGGCGCGACCAGCAAGCTGCCGTGGGGCGCCACTTCGGGCGGCACACGTTCGTCGGGAAAAGGCAGGCGTACCGAACGATCGTTGCGGCCACAGACCAGGATTTCGGCGCCATCCGCATTGTCGCCTTGCGAACAGCGCGTTTTTTCCACGACAACCGCCGAGGTGCGCGCGCGATAATCCGACAGGATCGAGTCGACCGTTGACGCCTGGTTCAACTGAGCCATCAGAAGTGCAGCGAGCATCGGCAACTCCCCTATTGGCGGGATTGTCTCGACGGTCTCACAGGCACGGCCTGTCGTAAAGCCGTTATTTGGCAAGCAGTTCTGGCGATTTCCCCAAAGCGCTCAATGTGCCTTCAACCAGGCATCGACGCGCGTGCCGATCGCGTCAAAGGCGATCGCTTCGGGGCCACCCTTCACGACGGGCGGCACCCCCGCGTCGGACGCGGTGCGGATGGCGATGTCGAGCGGGATGCGCCCCAGGAAATCGATGCCGAGTTCCATTGCCGCCGCTTCCGCGCCGCCGCGCCCGAACGGATCGGAAACCTCGCCGCAGCTCGGGCAGACATAGCCCGCCATGTTCTCGACCAGGCCGATGATCGGCACCCCCGCCTTGGCAAACAGGTCGATCGCGCGGCGCGCGTCGATCAAGGCCAGGTCCTGCGGCGTGGAAACGATCACCGCGCCGGTCGGCTTGTGCTTCTGGATCATGGTAAGCTGCACGTCGCCCGTCCCCGGCGGCAGATCGATCACCAGCGTATCGGTCGTCCCCCAGTCGGCATCGACCAACTGGCCCAAGGCGCCCGCCGCCATCGGGCCGCGCCAGGCAATCGCCTGGTCGGCGGCGACAAGCTGGCCCATCGACAGAATCGGCACGCCATAAGGTGTCGGCACCGGGAAAAGCTGCTTGTCCTTCGCGGTTGGCCTCGTGCCCTCCACGCCGAACAGCTTGGGCTGCGACGGGCCATAGATATCGGCATCGACCAACCCGACCCGGCGCCCGGCCTTGCTGAGCGCAATCGCCAGATTGGCTGAGACGGTGGATTTCCCCACCCCGCCCTTGCCACTGGCAACCGCGACCAGCCGACGCGTCGTGCGCTGGCTGGTCAGGGCGATGCGAACCGTCTCGATCCCGGCAATGCCGCGTGCTGCTGCGTCCACATCGCGCTCGATTGCGGCGCGGCCCGCTTCGTCCATGCCGGACACGTCGACGATTATGCTGGCGCGAGTGCCCTCTGTCCGGGCGGTTGCGCGGCCGTTCGCCACCTGGTCGAGCGCCGCCTTGAGCTGTTCATCCTGAGTCATCGCGCCGCTGATACGCCGACACGGCGCTGTTGCCACTGTTTTTCCCGCCTCGTGCCCCTATAAAGGAAAGCATGAAGATTGTTTCGGCGTGGCGGAAGCGCCCACTCACCATGATGGACGACAAGCCCAAAAACCCCTGGGGTAGTGGCGGCGATGGCAATGGCCCGGGCGACGGCCCCGGCCCGCGCAACCCGTGGAACACGCCGCCGGGCAGCGGCGGACGCGATCGCAATCCCAAACCCAGCGCACTCGACGAGTTTCTGCGTCGGGCGCGCGGTGGCGGCAGCGGTGGTGGCAGCGGCGGCGGTGGCGGTGGCTTTCCCAGCCTGCCCGGTGGCCGGGCGCCGCAGACGATCGTGATGATCGGCGCGGCCCTCATCATCGGCTTGTGGCTGGTCTTCACCAGCATCCACACCATCGCGCCGCAGCAGCAGGGCGTCGTTGCCTTTTTCGGTCGCTATTCGGGAACGCTGGAACCCGGCATCCGCCTGACCTGGCCCGCCCCCATTGAAACGGTGGCCAAGATCGATGTGCAGGTGAACCGTACTGACGATTTCCCCAAGGCGGGCGGCACCCAGAACCTGATGCTGACCGGCGACCAGAACATCATCGACCTGACCTATTCGGTGCGCTGGAACATCAATAATCCGCAGGATTTTGTGTACCAGATCGCCGAACCGCAGGAAACGGTGCGGGCCACCGCCGAAAGTTCGATGCGCGCGGTGGTCGCAACGGTGACGCTGGACAACGCAATCGGTGGCGGCCGCAATGCCGTTGAACAGCGCGTGCAGGACATGATGCAGTCCGTGCTCGATCGCTATCACGCCGGTGTGCGCGTGCTGGGCGTTTCGATCCGCCAGGCCGATCCGCCTGCCGCGGTCAACGAAGATTTCAAGAAAGTGGTCGCCGCGCAGCAGGAAGCGCAATCGAACCTGAACAAGGCGCGCACCTATGCACAGCAGATCATCGCCCATGCCCAGGGCGAAGCCGCACAGTTCGACCTTGCCTATGCGCAATACAAGCTCGCGCCCGAAGTGACGCGCCGCCGCATGTATTACGAGACGATGGAGCAAGTGCTGTCGCGCAACGACAAGACCATCATCGAGGCGCCAGGGGTCGTCCCCTATCTGCCGCTCCCCGGCCTGAAACCCAAGGCGATTGACATGCCCGCCGTCTCGGCCGCCCCGCAGGGAGGTGGCCAGTGAACACCCTGACCCGCAACCCGGTCGTACTGGGGGTCGCAGCGCTGCTGCTGCTGATCTTCGCCGCATCCGCCGCCATCATCGTGCCCGAAACCAAACAGGCGGTGGTGCTGCGCTTTGAACAGCCGGTCAGCACCATCAACGTCTGGCGCCCCGACCAGCCATTCGGCGCGACCAATTCCGGCCTGCACTGGCGCATTCCCTTCGTCGACAGGATCGTCTGGGTCGACAAGCGCATCCTGGATGTCGATCTGGAGCACCAGCCGGTGCTGTCGATCGACCAGGACCGGCTGGAAGTCGACGCCTATGCCCGTTTCCGCATTATCGATCCGTTGCGCGCGGTGCTGTCCACCGGCAGTTCGTCGTCTTCCGAACAGCGTGTTGCCGATCAGCTAAGCGCGCTGCTTGCCTCGGCATTGCGCAACGAACTGGGCAAGCGGCCCTTCGCCGCGTTGCTGAGCCCGGAACGCGGCCAGGTGATGCACAATGTCCAGACCGGATTGCAGACCAAGGCGCGGCAATATGGCGTCCAGATCGTCGATGTGCGCATTCGCCACGCCGACCTGCCCGAAGGCAGTCCGCTGGACAGCGCGCTGAACCGGATGCGCACCGCGCGGCAGCAACAGGCCGCGACCATCCGCGCGCAAGGGCAGAAGGAAGCGCAGATCATCCAGGCCGAAGCCGATGCCGACGCATCGCGCATCTATGCCGAAAGCTTCAACCGCGATCCCGAATTCTATGATTTCTATCGCGCGATGCAGTCCTATCGGAAGACCTTCGGCGCCGATGGCGAAACGCCAGCGGGGCAGACATCGATCATCCTGGCACCCAACAGCGATTATCTGAAACAATTCCAGGGGCACCCCCGCTGACAATTCGTTCATATTCAAACGTCGTTCAGCATTGCCCGGCAAAAAGACGGCACATCGCTTGTGCTCGATAAGATGAGGAACAGTCCAAAGTGCGCTACGCCTACGCTCTGACCGGTGCTCTCCTGCTTGCGGGAACTGCCGCCACCATGACGCTTCATCCGCTGGCAGCGGGCGCCCAGACCGCGCAAAACGATCCGGCGGCGATGGCCACCGTCGTGCCGCGCGCGGGTGCGCCGCTCAGCTTTGCCGATCTCGTCGCGCGGCTCCAGCCGGCGGTTGTCAACATCTCGACCAAGCAGAGCCTGAAGGTGAAGACGCCGCCCAATCCGTTCGCGGGCACGCCGTTTGAACAGTTCTTCGGCGGTGGCGGCCAGGGTGGCGGCACCGGCAGCGACGGCCGCCCGATCACCCAGCATGCCCAGTCGCTGGGTTCGGGCTTCATCATTTCGGCCGATGGCTATGTCGTGACCAACAATCACGTCGTCGCTCCCGGCGCGCAGGGTGCCAATGTCGATTCGATCACCGTCATCCTGACCGACGGCAAGGAATATGACGCAAAGCTGATCGGACGCGACCAGGCGTCCGACCTGGCGCTGCTGAAGATCAACGCGACCAACCTGCCCTTCGTCCGCTGGGGCGATTCGGCCAAGGCGCGCGTCGGCGACTGGATCGTGGCGATCGGCAATCCGTTCGGCATCGGCTCCACGGTGACGGCAGGCATCGTTTCCGCGCTCCACCGCGCGACGGGCCTTGGCGCTTATGACCGCTTCATCCAGACCGACGCGGCGATCAACCAGGGCAATTCGGGCGGCCCGATGTTCGACCTGAACGGCAACGTCATCGGCATCAACTCGCAGATCTACACCCCCAGCCAGGGCAGCGTCGGCATCGGCTTCGCCATCCCGTCCGAAGCGGCCAAGCCGGTGATCGAAACGCTGATGAAGGGCCAGTCGGTCAAGCGCGGTTATCTGGGCGTCGGCCTGCAAGCGCTCGACGACGATCTGGCCGCGGGCCTTGGCCTACCCAAGAACAGCGGCGAAATCATCCGGACCGTCACGCCAGGAGAGGCCGCCGACAAGGCTGGCATCAAGGTGGGTGACGTGATCGTCGCGGTCGGCGGCAAGCCGGTCAATCCCGATCAGTCGCTGAGCTTTCTGGTTGCCAATGTGGCGCCGGGCACGCGCGTGCCGATCGACCTGATCCGCCAGGGCAAGCGCATGACCGTCAACCTCACCGTCGGCACTCGCCCGTCCGAGGAAGTGCTGGCCGCACAAAATGGCGGCGACGACAGTAACGGCCTGACCGACGATGGCGACGACAACGCGATGACCGAAGCGACCGGCAACAAGCTGGGCGTTTCCGTCCAGCCGCTGACGCCGCAGATCGCCCAGACGCTGGGTGTCGATTCGTCAGTCAAGGGCGTGGTCATCAACAATGTCGACCCCGCAAGCGACGCGGGCCAGAAGTTGAAGCGTGGCGACGTCATCGTTTCGGCTGAGGGAACGCCCACGCCGACCGCGGCTGCGCTGGCGCAGGTTGTCGAGCAGACCAAGCGCGGCGGCAAGGATGTGGTGGTGCTCTACTTCGTTCGTGGACGCGCGGCCGGTGGCTTTGTCGGCGTGAAGCTGAAGAAGTAAACCCTTTGCACCTCACCGGGCCCCGACCAGGCCCGGGTTCGAACGCCGCCCGGTTTTGCACGCCCCGGGCGGCGTTTTCGCGTCTTCCCCACCCCGCCCAAGCGCGATAGAGCCTGTCTGGGTTAACGCAGGAAGGACGGCGTTCATGGCGGGCAGCAGCAGCATATTCATCGGTGCCGATGCAGGGGGCGCCAACCCCCAGGCGCTGGAGCTGAAGCGCGCCAATCGCCACGGGCTGATCGCGGGTGCGACCGGCACGGGCAAGACCGTTACCATCCAGGGCATTATCGAAGGCTTTTCCGCGGTCGGCGTGCCCTGCTTCGTCGCGGATGTGAAAGGCGATCTGTCCGGCCTTGCCATGGCAGGGTCACCCACCGCCAAGACGCATGAAATCTTCGCCGCGCGCGCGCGTGACATTGGCTATGCCGACTGGGCCTATGCCGATACGCCGGTCCAGTTCTGGGATTTGTTCGGCGAACAGGGCCACCCCATCCGCACCACGATTTCGGAAATGGGGCCGTTGCTGCTCGCGCGGCTGATGGACCTCAACGAAATACAGGAAGGCGTGCTGACCATCGCCTTCCACGTCGCCGACAAGGAAGGGCTGCTGCTCCTCGACCTCGACGACCTGCAGGCGATGCTCGCTTATTGCGCCGAGAAAGCCGATGAGCTGACCACGACCTATGGCAATGTTTCCAAACAATCGGTCGGCACCATCCAGCGCGCGCTGCTCCAGCTGCGCAGCCAGGGCGGCGACCATTTCTTTGGCGAACCCGCGCTGGCGATGGGTGATTTCATCCAGTGCGACGAAAAGGGGCGCGGCATCGTCAACATCCTGGCCGCCGACAAGCTGATGGCCAGCCCCAAGCTCTATTCGACCTTCCTGCTGTGGCTGATGAGCGAATTGTTCGAACATCTGCCCGAAGTCGGCGATCCCGACAAACCGGTGATGGTGTTCTTCTTCGACGAAGCGCACCTGCTGTTCGACAGCGCGCCCAAGGCGTTGCTCGACAAGATCGAACAGGTCGTCCGGCTGATCCGGTCAAAAGGCGTCGGCATCTATTTCATCACCCAGAACCCGATCGACGTGCCCGATACGGTCGCCGGCCAGCTTGGCAATCGCGTCCAGCACGCCCTGCGCGCCTATACCCCGCGCGACCAGCAGGCCGTGAAGGCGGCGGCGACAACCTTCCGCGCCAATCCGGGCATCGATGTCGAAACCGTCATCACCGAGTTGAAAGTGGGTGAAGCGCTCGTCTCGCTGCTCCAGCCCGATGGCGCGCCATCGCCGGTCCAGCGCACCCTTATCAAGCCACCCGCCACCCGCGTCGGCCCGGTGACGCCGGAGGAGCGCAGGATCATCATCCAGACCGATGCGATCGGCGCGAAATACGACACGCTGGCCGATCGCGAATCGGCGGAGGAACTGCTCGCCGCCAAGTCGCAGGAAGCGTCCGCCGCCGCCGCCGAAGCCGCCGCCAGGGACGCGGCGGACAAACAGGCCGCCGCCCAGGCCAAGGATGACGCCCGCGCCGCCAAGGAAGCCGAACGCGCCAGGATCGCCGCCGACCGTGCCGCCGCGCAGCAGGCCGCCGCCGAAGCGCGCGCCGCCGCCAACAGTCCGTGGAACAAGATCGCCACCACCGCCGCGCGCACCGCGACATCGACCATCACGCGCCAGGTCGCCAACGAAGTCGCCAAGCAGGTGTTCGGCACATCGACTCGCCGGGGATCGTCGACATCGGGCGGCATCATCGGCGGCATCGTGCGCGGGGTGCTGGGCGGCCTGTTCAAGGGCCGCTGATCCCTGCGTGCCCGCGTGTCGCCCCGAACCCGCCATTTCGTGAAACGCTGAAACCGCCCCCGCCGCGCCAAGATCCGACACGGCGGGAGGGGGATTACCTCAGAAACGAACGCCGATCGTCCCGAACACCTGGCGCGGCGCGACCGGGAACGCGTTGAACGTGCCCGACGCCTGACCGATGCTGAGCGACGATGCGCCCGTCGCCCCGGCAATGTTGGTGACGTTGACGCTCAGGTCCAGCGTGCGGGCCAGCGCGTGCTGCGGCAGCGGGATCGACGCGGCCAGCCGCCCGGACAATTCATAATAGCCCGGCGTCGACAGATCGTTGGTGAAAGTACCGAACCGCCGGCCGAGATATTGCCCGGTCAGTTGCAGGTTGAAGATCCGGTAGTTCGCCGACACCACGGTCTTGTTGAGCCAGTTGGGCGATCCGGGCACCTGCTTACCAGCGGTACGGACGGTCGTCGCGCCGGTCAGATAGTCGTTGTCGAAGCTCGAATCATTGTACGACAAGGCGTTGTAGATCGAGAAATGGCGGCCGAAATGGATCGTCCCGGCGATATCGACGCCATTGGTCGTCACGCTGCCGACATTCTGCAGGATCGTCGCGCCGCTGGCGATGGCGGTGATCGTCGTCGTCGGGCTGATCGCCAGCAGGCGGTTGCTGAAATCAACGTGATAATAGCTGATCTGCCCTTCGAACGCGGTGATCGGGCCCCAGTTCAGCGTGCGGTGGGTGCGCAGGCCAGCTTCATAGGTCCAGCTTTTTTCGGGCTTGGTATTCGCCTTGAAGAAATCGAACAGCGTCTGGCTGCCCAGCGCGAAGGGCGACAGGCCAGCCGCCGCGCTCGTCTGGAACTGGCGGATATTCTTCTGGATGTTGAAGAACAATTGCTCGTTCGACGTCGCATCCCAGATCGCGCCGACCTGTGGCAGGAAGGGATCGCTGGTATCGAGCTGGCCCACCGGCAATTCGCGCGATCCGGTGAACGATCCGGGTATCGGCTGGACCGGCACGGTCTGGTGCGCGTTCTGGAACACGCTCTTGAAACCCGCCAGCAACGTCAGCGTCGGCAGGATGCGCCATGCGTCCTGCAGATGCGTCTGAAACTCGTCGACGCGGATTTCGCTGCCATATTGGGTGATGAGCGGCTGCGCGAGATCAAGCGGGCGCGTATAGGGCGACGACGGGTTGTTGATGTCGAACGCGTACCAGCGGCGATAGGCCGAACTGCTCTGGTGTTCCCACCAGCCGCCAAGCTCGATGTCGTGCCTGCCGATATTGAGCTTCAGGTTCGAGATGATGCCGCCGCGATCGATACGATATTCGGTCGTGCGCGATGCCAGCCCCGAATTGCCGAAAATGCCTGACAGCCGCGCCAGGTTGGTCACCGATGTCGGGCTGCTGCCCGCGACACCGGGGTAATAGAACGAGAACAGCGACGGCAGTCCGGCAACGGTGATCGGCCCCGCGACGACGCCGACGCCATCATTGTGATGGCCGTACGCCGTGGTCGACAGGACGATGTGGCTGGAGACGTTCCAGTCATATTTGGCATAGCCGATGAAATCGGTGCGTTGCGCGTCGCTGTAGTAATTCCGGTAATTGTCGCCCGCCGCCAGGTACGCCGCCGAACCCGCATAATTATTCTGCGCCGACGGGTAATATCCCGGAATCGCCGCCGCGTTGGGATAGAGGAACGGGCGCGTGTACGGCACGTTGGCGACGGTTTCGAACTGGCCGGTGCTGGCGATGCGACGTCCGGGCGCGATGACGGTCGCGTCCTCGTTCGGCTCGGTCTTGTCCGAATAGGCCAGATATACTGCCAGGCGGCCGGTCGAATCGTCATGCACGAACTTGCCGTTCGCCTGGTAACCACCCTGCTTGCCATCGAAGTCCCACGCACGCGCGTCCTGGCGGGCACCCGACACGTAAAGCGAGTTGCCGTTGCCGAACGTGCCGGTGTCGATGCGGACAAAGGTGCGGAACGCGTCATAGCTGCCGAAGGTCTGCTGAACCTGCGCGCCGAGTTCCGACTTGGGATCGCTGGAGAACACGTCGATCGTACCGCCAAGGTTGCTGGTCGATGCCGTACCCAGGTCGCCCGCGCCCGACGCCAGCGTCACGCGATCGACATTTTCGGAGATGATCGCGCGCTGCGGCGACAGGCCGTTGTAATTGCCGTAATTCTGGTCGCCCAGCGGCACGCCGTCCAGCGTATAGCCAAGCTGTTGCTGGTTGAAACCATGGACGAACAGCGTGATATTCTGCTCATTATTGCCCCATGGATCGCCGGTCAGGAAAGTCACGCCGGGCAGTGTGTTGAGCGCCTTTAGCGGGTTGATGCCCGGCAACTGCTTCTGGATTTCACCACCCGTCAACGTGGAAACCGCACGCGTGCGCTGCGCCGTGACGACGATCTGCCCTTCGGCCCCTTCATCGGTGGCCAGCGTATCAGCGGCGGGGGTATCGGCGGCGGGGGTTGCATCGCTGGCGGTCGGCGTTGCCGCTGCGGTGTCGGCATTCGCCTTGTCGGCGGGCGCGGTCTCGCTCTTCGCCGAGGCGGCGGCTGACAAGCCAAAGGCCAGACCAGCGGCAAGCGCCAGAGTGGAAACGCGGCGAATCGTCATCAGGAAAACCCCTTGTTGCGGTGCATCATCAATGCGCCGCTAGGGGCCAAATGCGACAGGGAGACGTAAATTAAATAACTGATTTAATACATTTTTATTTCACTTGCGCGACAAGTACAGAACCGCGACTCCGCGCGCGTCGAGCGGTCGCCCCACCCCTGCCAATCGGGCACATATCAAAGAGCCCGCCGGACGGCGCCGCCGCCAACCAGGTGGCAGGCCGCGCAACACCCGACGGGCTTCCTCGTCAGCGATCAGGCCGCCTCAGCGGCACTTCACCTGCGAACTGTTCTGGTCGATCGACTTGCCGAGCAACGCGCCAAGGCCGCCACCGATCAGCGTACCAACCGCGCGCGAATGGCCGCCGTCGATCACATTGCCCAGGATACCGCCGCCAACCGCGCCGATAATCAGGCCGGTCGTGCCGTCATTGCGCTTGCAATAATAACGGCCATCCGACCCGCGATAGACGCGATCATCGCTCGACAATACGCGCTCCTGGCCGCTGTCGCGGTAATAGCGCGAGGGGTCATAGCCATTTTCGTACCGATCATCGGACTGGACACGATTGTCATAGCGCCGGTCATCATTACGCCGGTCGTCATAGCGCCGGGTGTTGACGCGCGCCTGCTGATAACGCGCGAATTCGTCCTGAAACAGCCGCATTTCGTTCTGAAAGCGGCGCTGGGCCTGGTCGAAGCGGGCATCGTCGGCGGCGGTCTGGGCGATCGCGGGCGCGGCGAGCGCGACGCCGATTGTCGCGGCAAGCGCGGTCAGGCGTGCAAGGCTATTCATGGTCTTCTCCTCCAAAACGATACAGCATCATAACGATATCGGCGTTAAACTGTTCCTGAATGGAATAGCCAGCAAAGAGCAAGGTTCCATCCGCAATGGGCCACGATGTGCCGCGCCGCGCAGGTATTCCACACGCGCACAGGGTAGGGAAGCGGCGGAAGGAAAGGGCTATGCGGCCCGCACCCGGTCATGCCATGCTGGCGCGATGAGCACGACACCCGCCCCTCGCCCATCGCCCGTTGCCGAACTGACCATCAGGGGCATTTTCCTTGGCGGTTTCATCACGCTGCTGTTCACCGCCGCCAATGTCTATCTGGGGCTGAAGATCGGCCTGACCTTCGCCACCTCGATTCCCGCTGCCGTCATTTCGATGACCGTCCTGCGCTTCTTCAAGGGCGCGACGATCCTGGAAAACAACATCGTCCAGACGGTCGCGTCGGCGGCTGGCACGCTGGCGGCGATCATTTTCGTGCTGCCCGGCCTGGTGATGATCGGCTGGTGGCAGGGCTTTCCCTATGCCACCACGGCGGCGATCACCGCGACCGGCGGGATGCTGGGCGTCCTGTTCTCGGTGCCGCTGCGCCGTGCGCTGGTGACAGGATCGGACCTGCCCTATCCCGAAGGGCGCGCCGCCGCCGAAGTGCTGATCATCGGCGAACAATCGCGTGAAGGCGGCGACGAAAGCCGGTCGGGCCTGTGGGTGATGATCTGGAACAGCCTGGCCTCGGCCGGTTTCGCCACGCTGGCGCAAACCAAGCTGGCGGTTGCCGAAGCATCGATATGGTTCCGCGCGGGCGCGGGCGCCACCGGCATTTCGGGCGGCCTGTCGTTCGCGCTGCTGGGTGCCGGGCATCTGGTCGGCCTGTCGGTTGCCATGGCGCAGTTGCTGGGGCTGTCCATCGGCTGGCTGATCCTGTTGCCGATCCTGACTGCCGCGCACCCCATTCCCGGCGATATCGCCACCTGGGCAGGCACGATCTTTCGCAACGAAGTCCGCTTTTTCGGCGCGGGCGTCATCGGCGTGGCGGCGATCTGGTCGTTGCTGCGGATCATCGGCCCGGTCATCGCGGGCATTCGCGGCTCGCTGGCGGCGCAGAACGCGGCCCGGCAAGGCGCGGCGCTGGCGCTGGAGGAGCGCGACATTCCCATCACCATCGTCGGCGCGCTCAGCCTGGCACTGTTCGTGCCGATCGGCTGGTTGTTGTGGACGACCATCGCCGGTGGGCCGCTTGCCGGATCGGCCATTGCACTGATCGCGGGCGGCATCTTGTTCATCGTCGTCATCGGCCTGGTGATCGCGGCGGTGTGCGGGTATATGGCCGGGCTGATCGGCGCGTCGAACAGCCCGGTTTCGGGCGTCGGCATTCTGGCGATCATCGCTTCCTCGCTGATGCTGGTCGGCCTGTTCGGCCGCGACAATCCGCCCTACACCACCGCCGCGCTCGTCGCTTATGCGCTGATCGCCACGGGCATCGTGTTCGGCGTCGCCACCATCTCCAACGACAATCTTCAGGACCTGAAGACCGGGCAGCTCGTCGGCGCGACGCCGTGGAAGCAGCAGGTCGCGCTGATAATCGGCGTGGTGTTCGGGTCGCTGGTCATCCCGCCGGTGCTCAACGCCCTCAACACCGCGTTCGGCTTTGCCGGGATGGCGGGCGCGGGCCCGCAGGCGCTCGCGGCTCCGCAGGCGGCGCTGATCTCGGCCCTGGCCAAGGGCGTGCTGGGCGGCGATCTCAACTGGGCGATGATCGGTTACGGCGCGGCGACCGGCGTGGTGCTGATCGCACTCGACGAAGTGCTTGGCCGGCTGAAACTGCTGCGCCTGCCGCCACTGGCCGTTGGCATCGGCATCTATCTGCCGATGTCGATCACCCTGCCGCTGGTGCTGGGCGGGGTGTTCGGCCGCCTGTACAACAATTGGGCAAAGCGCACCGCCAACCCCGCCCTTGCCGAGCGCATGGGCGTGCTGACCGCAACCGGCATGATCGTCGGTGAAAGCCTGTTCGGCGTGGTGTTTGCCGGGATTGTCGGGGCCAGCGGCACCGATTCGCCACTGGCGCTGGTCGGCGACAGTTTCGGCAAGGTCGCGCTGATCGGCGGCACCGCGCTGTTCCTGGCACTGACCGCCCTGCTCTACCAGCGCACAAGAGCCAGCGTCGGCGCGCTGAATGCGGCGTAGAAACTGACGCGCCTCGCCCCCGGCCGCGTCATTGCGCAAGTTGTGCTGAACAAGCAGCGCGCCGCTTGCACCGACCAAGCAGTGCATTTAACTTGATAAAACATGCGCTTCTTGTGGATTCTCACCTGGGCATTGTCGGCGGCGGCAACGCCTCAACCCGCCACCGCTCAGGGGCAACCGATCGGTGCGCTTGCGACGATCCGCCGGGCGACCATCGTCGTGACAACCTGCCCGGCCACTCTCGATAGCGACAAATTCTGTCGGGCGATCGAGATCAGACACGGCAGCAAGGCCGACAAATTGGGCGCTGGCTACGCCCGGGTTTCGCTGCTTTGGACTGGCAATGGCCAAGTGAACGGCCCGGATGCCGTCGTTCGCGGAGACTATGGTGGATCGGGCGGTGAAGCTGATTTGTTCGCAATCAGCCTGTCGCATGGCCCGGCGATCCAAAAACTGAGCGGCGGCGGCATCGCCAGCGTTCGCATCGACAGCGCACACACCGACACCCCACACATCGCCAGCGCACACATCGCCAGGCGCGTGACGCCCCTGCGTTTCGACCTGCCCTTCGGCATAGAGTATTTTAACGGCGCCCCCAACGCAGGCGAAACCATCATTCCCATCCCGATACGCTGGACCAATGGCAATTTCGCGGTGGACATGAAGGCGCTCACCGCGCGCAACTTCCCCGCGGGCGACCTGCGCTTTCGGGAAATTGCCATCGGCCACGAACTCAACCGTTGGGCGAATGACAGCTATCCCGCCAAGCGGCTGTTCCCACCAGTCGCAAATGGCGGCACGCCCGTCACCACGCAGGCGTTGGCTGACCTGATGCTGACCGGCCACGCCGACCGCGCGCAGATGATGCTGCATAAAAGCTGGCCACGATCACCGGGGCGCGGTGACATCGCCATGCCGGGCGAAGACGCCTTTTGGAACGCGCTGTGCAACAAGGTCGTCCACAACGAACACTGGCGGCGCTTTGGCCTTAATCGCCTTCCTCACGCCGACCTGATCGAAGCCTCAGCCCGAACCAGCCAATAAGGCGCGCCTCACCCCCGGCCGCGCCTCACCCCCGGCCGCGATAGCCGGGCACGTCCTGCGCGGGGATCCAGATATTCTCGGGCGGCGGGCCGGATTGCCAGAACACGTCGATGGGAATGCCGCCGCGCGGATACCAATAGCCGCCGATGCGCAACCATATCGGCTGCATTTCCCGGAACAGGCGCTCGCCGATGCCGACGGTGCAATCCTCGTGAAAGGCCTGATGGTTGCGGAACGCGCCCAGGAACAGTTTGAGCGATTTTGATTCGACGATCGTCGCGCCGGGCACATAATCGATCACCAGATGCGCGAAATCGGGCTGGCTGGTCACCGGGCAGAGCGACGTGAATTCGGGCGCGGCGAAACGCACCATATATCCGGTGCCGGTGCGCGGATTCGGCACGTAATCGAGCGTTGCCTCTTCGGGCGATGCAGGCAGCGCGCTGGCCTGGCCAAGGAATTTCGGTGTCATGCCTGCCCATGTAGGCGACGCGCCCGCCCGCGGAAAGTCCACAAGACGCTGGCCAGCGTCTCGACGGCGCGGCAGTGGCAAGCTAGGGGATGAATCAAGCGTAAGGAGGAATACGGCAATGGACGCGCTGGTAACAACCGAATGGCTTGCAAACGAACTCTCTGCCCCTGATCTGCGAATTGTCGACGCGACCTATTTCGCGCTCGACCCCAGCCGCGACGCTGCTGCCGAATATGAAGCGGCGCACATTCCCGGCGCGGTGTTCATGGATCTGGGCGAAATCGCCGATACCTCCAGCCCCCTGCCCTCGATGCTGCCCAGCCCGGAAAAATTCGCCAGCCGCATGCAATCGCTGGGCCTGGGCGATGGCAGCCGCATCGTCATCTATGACAATTCGCCGCACAAGACCGCCGCGCGCGCATGGTGGATGCTGCGCACGTTCGGCGCGCACGATGTGGCGCTGCTCGACGGTGGCCTCGCCAAGTGGCAGGCCGAAGGGCGCCCGGTGAACACCGGCAAGGAAACGCTGCGCCATCGCCACTTTACCGTCTGGGCCGATGACAAGGGCGTTCGCTCGCTCGACCAGATGAAGGCGAACGTCGATACCGGCGCCGAACAAGTGATGGACGCCCGGTCCAAGCCACGCTTTGAAGGCACTGAGCCCGATCCGCGCGCCGCGACGATGCCCGGCCACATCCCCGGTTCCCGGAACATCCCTTATGGCGAAGTGCTCAACGCCGATGGCACCTGGAAACAGGGCGCGGCGCTGAAGGCGGTGTTCGACGACGCGGGCATTGACCTGACCAAGCCGGTGGTCGCCACCTGCGGTTCGGGCATCACCGCCGCGGTACTGGTGTTCGGCGCACATCTGCTGGGCGCCGACGCCGCACTGTACGACGGTTCATGGTCCGAATGGGGTGCCGATCTTTCGACGCCAAAGGCAATGGGCCCGGCGTGACGCAGCGCGCGCGGGTTTGAACACATGAGCACGAACAGGTGAGTGCGAGCAGGTGAGTGCGAACGCATGAGTTCGGATGGCGATGACGACGCCCGGTGGAGCGACGCAACCCGCGTCGTTTCCGCCGGTCGGCGCAGGGAATGGACCGGCGGCGTCGTCAACCCACCGGTCTGGCGCGCCTCGACCATCCTGTACGACACCGTTGCCGACCTGCGCGCACGGCCACAGGGCGGCACTCACCACAAGCTGTTCTACGGGCGGCGCGGCACCCCGACACAATGGTCGCTGGCCGACGCGCTGACCGAGCTGGAACCCGGCGCGGAAGCGACATTGCTCTATTCATCGGGCGTGGCGGCGATTGCGACCGCCCTGTTGGCAGTGCTTTCCCCCGGCGACGAATTGCTGCTGATCGACAACGCCTATGATCCCACCCGCTCGCTGGCCAATGGCTTGTTGAAGCGCATGGGCATCACCACGCGTTTCTTCGATCCGATGATCGGTGCTGGCATCGCCGAGCTGATTACCGACAAGACCCGCGCGATCTTCCTGGAAACGCCGGGCAGCCTGACGTTTGAAGTCGCCGATATTCCCGCCATCGTCGCCGTCGCCAAGCAGCATGGCCTGGTTACGTTGCTCGACAATACCTGGGCGACGCCGTTGCTGTTTACCGCGATCGAGAAAGGCATCGATTATTCGATCCTGGCCTGCACCAAATATATCGTCGGCCATTCGGACGCGATGCTGGGGTCTGTCACCGCGGCGGCGGGGCGATTCGCGGCGCTGCGCGATACCAGTTACCAGCTTGGCCAATATGCCAGCCCCGATGACGCGTGGCTTGGCTCGCGCGGGTTGCGCACCATGGCGGTGCGGCTGAGCCAGCATGGCGAATCGGCGATGCGGGTTGCGCGCTGGCTGGATGCGCAGCCGGAAGTCAGCGCGGTGCTTCACCCCGCGCACCCCTCCTGCCCCGGCCACGCGCATTTCGTGCGCGATTTCAAGGGCGCGTCGGGGCTGTTCTCGTTCGCGCTCGCCGGGGGTGATGAGGCGGCACGCGCGGCGCTGATCGACGGGCTGGACCTGTTCGGCATCGGCTATAGCTGGGGTGGGTTTGAAAGCCTTGCCCTGCCGGTTGATCCCGCCCAGCATCGCAGCGCAACCCGACCGGCCTTCGATGGCCCGCTGGTGCGCCTGCAAATTGGGCTGGAAGACCCCGACGACCTGATCGCCGATCTTGCCGCCGGCCTTGCCCGCTTCGCTGCGGCTCGCGGCTGAGCAGTCTCAATTGTTACAATAGTGTTGCCGGTCGGCCACATGGCGACGGCTACCTTGTCGCAATATGCGAATTAAGTTGTGCGTTGCAGCGCGATTGGGCAATCTTAATGCTCAGTCATCAAGCGCCGCGCAGGGGAAGGGAACTCTGGCAGACGGGGCAATGATCTGAAGCAGGTGGGGACGACGACGCTTTCTCAGCTGGAAAGGGAAACGATGCGCTTCTCCATGATTCTCCGTGGCGGGCTTGTGCTCGCCGCAGCCGCTATCGCAACGCCGGCACTTGCCGACGATGAACCTACCGCGCCGCCGCCTGATTTCACGATCAACGGCTCTGCAACTCTTACCTCCGACTATCGGTTCCGTGGCATTTCGCAGACCGACAAGAACGGGGCGATCCAGGGGTCGATCACCCTGACGCACAAGTCCGGCTTCTATGCGTCGGTTTGGGCATCTTCCGTGAATGGCTATGTCACGGCTGCCGGTGACTATGTCAACGGCACCTCCGCTGGCCAGGCGACGGTCGAAACCGATCTGATCGGCGGGTACAAGAAGACGATCAACGGCACGACCTTTGACATCGGCCTGCTTTATTACTTCTATCCGAAGACCAAGCTGATCGGTGACAATACAAGCTCCGATTTCGCCGAGCCTTATTTCGACATTTCGCACACCTTCGGCCCGCTGACGGCCAAGGCGACCGTCAACTACGCCTTCAAGCAGAAGGCGCTGGCGCTCGATCAGGGCCAGTCCCCAAGCTCGCCACGGCACGACAATGTCTATCTGGCCGGTGACTTCTCGCTGGCGGTTCCGAAGACGCCGGTCAGCGTGTCGGCTCATATCGGCCACACCTTCGGCCCGAGCTGGCTGTCCATCGGCAAGGAATATACCGACTGGAACCTGGGCGCGACCTACACCTGGAAGTCGCTGACCTTTGGTATCTCCTATGTCGATACCGATGGCGATTTCATCGCGCCTTCGGGCAAGAACGCGTCAAAGGCTGGCGCGGTGGGTTCGCTAACCGTCGCTTTCTGATCGACCGAGACGGCAATAAGAAAAGGGGATCGGCACCAGGCGTCGGTCCCCTTTTTCCTGTCCGCCCCGGTTGCCGGTCCCATATCTGCCGGTTCGGGGAATAATACCAAGCTGCAATGATGCTGGCGCACCAGCAGCCTGAAACGCTCAGGCGCCGCGCGGGCCGATCGTCAGGACGGCACCTTGGTCGTGGCGCTCTGGCCGTCGCCCTCGGGCGCGGCGACGATGTCGCGGGTGGTCGTGCCCTTGTCGACGACGTTGGTGCCCGGATCGCCTGCGGTGGAACGGATGCCCGGATCGATCGAATCAACCCCGGCGGCGTTCAGCGTCGCGGTTTCGCCATTGCTGCGCGGCGCGGTGCCGCCAAACAGCGCCTGCAGGGTCAGCGCGTTGGGGTTGCTGTCCTGCGGGCGGGCAGCGCCGGGCTTGGGCGGGGTCAGCGAATAATCGGGCGGAATCACCAGCGGCGCCTGGCGCGCAACGGCGAATTCGTCCGGCCGGACCCGCTTCAGCGCGCTACCGCCGCAACCAGAAAGCATTGCGGCAAGGCCAAGGCCCAGGGCTGCCGAAACCAACTTACGCATCAACATTCTCCACCGAATCCGGCCCGGTCTTAACGCCCCCGGCGGGCGACTGCCCGGGCGCGAACAGCGCCCGTACCAGCAGCAGCAATACACCTATCGTAATCGCGGCATCGGCGACATTGAAGACCAAAAACGGGCGCCAGTCGCCGAAGTGCAGATCGGCGAAGTCCACGACATAGCCCAAACGCACCCGATCGACGATATTGCCCATCGCGCCGCCCAGCACCATGCCCAGCCCGACCAGGTCCTGCCGGTTCTTTTCGCGCAGCATCCACACCAGCACGCCCACCGCAATCGCCGCGGTCAGCGCGACCAGCGCCCAGCGCGTCGTCGGGCTGTTGGCGGGCAGCAGCCCCAGCGACACGCCGATATTGGGCACGAAACGCAGTTGGAAGAACGACGTCACCACGCGCACCCCGCCCAGCGCGTCGAGGTTGAGGACATTGGTGATGCCGTATTTGGCAAGCTGATCGGCAACCAGCACCAGCGCGGCGGCGATGAAGCCCAGCGGGCGGAAACGGATCATGCGCCGACCACCCCGGCGCAGCGATCGCACAGCGCGCCATCCTCGCTCACTTCGGGCAGCAACCGCCAGCAACGGCCGCATTTATGGTGATCGGTGCGCTTCACCGTCAAGCCATCGCCCAGCGCGACTGACGCCACGATGAACGCTTCTGCCAGTTCGTCGGCGGGCAGCGGCATAGCAGGCACCGTCACGTCCGCTTCCAGGCTGGAACGGACGATCTTTTCGCGCCGCAACGGCTCGATCGCTTCGTTCACCTGTACACGCAGGCCACGCACCGCTTCCCAGGTCGCCGCGTCCGCCTCGACCGCCGTCAGTTCCGGCCATTCGAGGAAATGCACCGACGCCCCCTCGTCGGGGAAGCGCGACTGCCAGATTTCCTCGGCCGTGAACACCGTGACTGGCGCGGCATAGCGGACCAGCGCGTGGAACAGCATGTCCATCACCGTCCGGCACGCACGACGCTTCACGCTGTCGGGCGCGTCGCAATACAGGCTGTCCTTGCGGATATCGAAATAAAAGGCCGACAGATCCTCGTTGGCGAAATCGCTGAGCAGGCGGACATAGCGGTTGAAATCATATCCCTCCGCCGCCTCACGCAGCTTCGCGTCGAGTTCGGCGAGCAGGTGGAGCATGTACCGTTCCAGCTCGGGCATGTCGGCGGCGGCAATCCGTTCCGCCTCGCCAAAGCCGTCGAGCGCGCCGAGCATGTAGCGGAAAGTGTTGCGCAGCTTGCGATACTGGTCCGCCACCCCGGCCAGGATTTCCTTGCCGATGCGGTGGTCTTCGGTGAAATCGACCGACAGCGCCCATAGCCGCAGGATGTCCGCGCCATATTCCTTCATCAGGTCGAGCGGATTGACGGTGTTGCCCAGGCTCTTGGACATTTTCATGCCCTTGGAATCCATGGTGAAGCCGTGGGTCAGCACCGCATCATAAGGCGCCCGGCCGCGCGTGCCGCAGCTTTCGAGCAACGATGACTGGAACCAGCCGCGATGCTGGTCGCTGCCTTCCAGATACAGGTTGGCGGGCCATTGCAGGTCGGGCCAGCGCCCGCTTTCCAGCACAAAGGCGTGGGTGCAGCCGCTATCGAACCACACGTCGAGAATGTCGGACACGCGCTCAAAATCGTCCGCGCTGTATGCGTCGCCCAGATATTCCTGCGCGCGCGCATCGCTCCACGCATCGACGCCGGCTTCGCGCACCGCGGCGATGATCCGCGCGTTGACGTCCGCGTCCTTCAGATAAGCGCCGGTCTTGCGGTTGACGAACAGCGTGATCGGCACGCCCCACGCCCTTTGCCGGGAAAGCACCCAGTCGGGCCGCCCCTCAACCATCGCGCCGATGCGGTTGCGGCCTTTTTCGGGGTAGAACCGCGTATCGGCGATGGCTTGAAGCGCGCGGTTACGCAGCGTGTCTGGAATGCCTTCGCCATGACCCATAACTAGCCCCCCATCTTCAAGGGAAGAGCTGGGGTGGGGCAGTTCCGCAGGCACCGTGCCATCCGGCAAGGCCCCACCCCCGTCCCCTCCCCTGAAGGGGAGGGGCTTGGACAGCGGCTTATCCATCGGCACGAACCATTGCGGCGTGCAGCGGAAGATGACCTTCGCCTTGGAACGCCAGCTATGCGGATAGCTGTGTTTGAAATCGTCGCTCGCGGCGAGCAGGCCACCGGCTGCGCGCAGGTCCGAACAGATCGGCCCATCGGCGCCGACGAACTTGTTGTTGATGACGCTGCCCTGCCCGCCCAGCCACGGCCAGTCGGCGCGGTACTTGCCGTCGCCTTCCACCGCAAACACCGGGTTGATGCCATGCGCCTTGCACAGCTCAAAATCGTCCTCGCCATGATCGGGCGCCATGTGGACAAGGCCGGTGCCCGCGTCGGTGGTGACGAAATCGCCGGGAAGGAACGGGCGGGGCTCGGCGAAGAAGCCGCCGAGATGGTGCATCGGGTGACGAGCGGTGGCGCCAGCGAGTTGGGAACCGTTAAACGACGGGGTATTTTCGAACACAACTTCGGGAACAGACTCGTCGGGAAACTTGGTTGCAAACCCGGACTTGATCGTCCTGTCTAGCCGATTAACGAACGACCCGAGCAATTCCTTGGCGACAACGAATTTACGTCCCGCCCATTCCCCACGCCCAAACCGAGACCAGACGGTAACATACTCAATCCCCCCTCCATAAGCCAAAGCCTGGTTCACCGGGATCGTCCACGGGGTCGTCGTCCAGATCACCGCGTGCACCTTTTCGCCCGCGTCGATCAGCGCTTGCAACTCCGGCGCGTTCGGCGCCTCGACAATCTCGAACGCCACGTCGATCTGGGTCGAGGTGATGTCCTCATACTCCACCTCGGCCTCGGCCAGCGCGGTCTTTTCGACCGGGCTCCACATCACCGGCTTGGCGCCGCGATAAAGCTGGTCGCTTTCCGCGAACTTCATCAGTTCCGAAACGATCGTCGCTTCCGCCTCGAAATCCATCGTGAGATACGGGTGGTCCCAATCGGCCATGATGCCCAGCCGCTTCAACTGCTCGCGCTGGGTGTCCACCCATTTGCGGGCATAGGCGCGGCATTGGGCGCGGAATTCCTCGACCGGCACCTCGTCCTTGTTCAGCTTTTTCTTGCGGTATTCCTCCTCGACCTTCCACTCGATGGGCAGGCCGTGGCAGTCCCAGCCGGGCACATAAGGCGCGTCATACCCCATCAGGTTGCGCGTGCGGCACACCATGTCCTTCAGGATATGGTTCAGCGCATGGCCGATATGCATGTCGCCATTCGCATAAGGCGGGCCATCGTGCAGGATGAACTTTTCCCGCCCCCGGCGCCGGTCGCGCAGGCGATCGTAAATGCCCATGTCCTGCCAGCGCGCCTGAATGGCCGGTTCCTTCTGCGGTAACCCGGCTTTCATCGGAAAGTCGGTCTTGGGCAGGAAAACGGTGTCGCGGTAATCGCGCTGGGGGCTGGTTTCTTCAGTCATGGTGTCGCGGCGCTTAAGACCTCCCGCGCCCGGGCGCAATCGGCGTCCATCTGCGCGGTCAACGCGTCCAGGCTGTCGAACTTCGCCTCGGGCCGCAGATAGTCGATCAATTCGACCTCGATCGCCTGCCCGTACAGGTCTTCGGCAAAGTCGAAGAAATAGGCTTCGAGCAGTTCCTTGGGCGGATCGAAGGTCGGGCGGATGCCCAGATTCGCCGCGCCCGCCAGCACCCGGCCATCGGGCAGGCGCCCGCGCACCGCATAAATGCCGTACCGCGGGCGCAGATAACTGCCCATGTCGATATTGGCGGTGGGATAGCCGATCGTCCGGCCCAATTTGTCACCGTGCTGCACCACGCCCTGAATGGCGAAGGGGCGGGTAAGCAGCGCCGCCGCGCCGCGCGGGTCGCCCGCCAGCAGCAAATCCCTTATCCGGCTGGACGATACCGGCTGACCGCCCAGTTGCACCGCGCCCACCGTATCGACCGAAAAGCCATGCGCCGCGCCCAGATCCGCCAGCACGCGGACATTGCCGCTGCGCGCCTTGCCAAAGGTGAAGTCGTCACCGGTGACGACGCCGGCAATGCCAATGCCCGCCAACAAGCGCTGCGTCACGAATTCGTCCGCCATCAACCCGGCGAGCGCGGCGTCGAAGCGGAACACCAGCATTGCATCGGCCCCCGCCGCGCCGAACAATCGTTCGCGCTGATCAAGCACCGTCAGCCGGAACGGCGCGGCATCGGGCTTGAAGAAACGCACCGGATGCGGATCGAAGGTGGCGATGATCGCGGGCCGCCCCTCGGCACGCGCGCGTGCGATCGCACAGGCCGCAACGGCCTGGTGTCCCAGATGAAATCCGTCGAAGTTGCCAAGCGCGACAATCCCGCCGCGCAGGCGTTCCGGGATCACCGAGCCGCCGTCGAGACGCTCCATGGTCCGGGGCTATAGGGCGCGCGCCGGGCAAGCGCTAGGGGGCGCGGCGGCGGATCGATTGTCCCCTGCCCTGTCCTACGGCCTGCCCCCGCTGCTATGGTGAGGGATGTCCTTTCAACCCGTCCAGAATGCCGCCCCGGCCCGCCACCCCCGCGCCCATTTTGCGGGCGGTTGAGGAAAGTCGATGGCAACCCTCAACTTCCTCAATCGATATACTCAACTAACACAGTGGGAAGCGCTGGCGCAAAACGCTGGCGGGAAGGGTTTGCGGGAAGAACCGGGGGCGCTATTTTACGGGCGCCATGCCTGCGCGCAGCACGCGCAGGACGTTGCCGCCCATCACCTTGGCGATTTCCTCGCGGGAAAAGCCCCGGTCGACCAGCGCCTGCGTCACCGCGATCAGTTGCGACGTGTCGAACCCGGTGGTCACCGCGCCGTCGAAATCGGAACCAAGCCCGACATGATCGACGCCGACCAGATCACGGACATGCGCGATGGCGGCCGCGGTCAATCGCGGATCGGTGCCGCAGATCGCCGCATCCCAATAACCGATGCCGACAACGCCGCCGGTGCGCGCAATGCCGCGTACTTCCTTATCGGTCAGGTTGCGGTTGACCTTGCACACCGCCTGCACGCCGCCATGGCTGGAAACGATCGGCCGGTGCGCCATGGCGATCACGTCCGCCACGGTCCGGTGGCTGGAATGCGCTACGTCGACGATCATGCCCATCGCTTCCATCCGCCGCACGACTTGCCGCCCGAACGGGGTCAGCCCGCCCTTTTTCAGGCCGTGCATCGATCCGGCGACGTCATTGTCAAAGAAATGCACCAGCCCCGCCATGCGGATGCCCGCTGCATGAAGCCGGTCGAGATTGGCGATATCGCCTTCGATATCCTGCAATCCCTCGACCGACAGCATCCCGCCGATGACGCGGACGCCCGCGCGCCGCTGCGCCAGCAACTCGTCAAGCTGCGCCGGGGTCTCGATCACGCGGAACCCGCCGCCCGACTGCGCGGCGAACCGATGCAGCTTTTCGGCATGCCACAGGGATCGTTGCAGCAGCGACCCCCAGGTGCGGGGCGGCGCGCCCTCCGCAATCATCAGCGCGGTGATATTGTCGGTGTCGTCGCCATTGGCGTCGTAATTCTGGCCCTTGGGCGTCTTGGTGACCGATGAAAACACCTGCAGCGCGACATTGCCTTCCATCATGCGCGGCAGGTCGACATGGCCATGGCTGCCGCGCGACAGGAAATCGCGGCGCCACAACATGGTGTCGGAATGCATGTCGGCAATCGGCAGGCCGGCATGGAGCGCGCGCGTGCTGGCGGCAATCGGGGGCAGCGCGACCGGCACCACCTTGTTCATCGATCGATCGACCAGCCCCGGCGCCAGCCCGAAAAAGCCAATGGCCGCGATGGCCGGAACAGCGACTACCGCGACAATCCACTTGCGCATCAACCTCTCCTCCCCCTGTCCGGCTCTGTCAGTCGGGTATCAGGGTGACGAAACTGTATGCCGGGCGCGCGTCTTCCGCCAGATGGTCTTCACGCGCGATTTCGCGCCAGCCCGCAAAGGCCGGAACATGCGCGTCGCCAGCGGCATCCAGATGGACTTCGGTCAGTTCGATGCGAGTCGCCAGCGGCAGGAACAGCGCAAAGATTTCCGCGCCGCCGATCACTGCCGCGTCGTCGCCCGCCAGCGCCAGCGCGTCCCCCACCGACTGCGCGGCTTCCGCCCCGTCCGCAGCCCAATCGCGGTCGCGCGTCAGCACGATGTGGCGGCGGCCGGGCAAGGGAGCGGGAAAACTGTCAAAAGTCTTGCGGCCCATGACCATCGGCCGCCCCATCGTCTGCGCCTTGAAACGCTTCAGGTCGGCTGGCAGTCGCCAGGGCAGGCCGCCATCCCGGCCGATGACACCATTGTCGGCGCGGGCAAGGTGGAGGGAAATGGTGCGGTTGTCGGGCATGGCGGCGTTATGGATCGCCAGCCGCCGCCTGCCAAGCGCGCCCTTAGAAATGCAGTTCCAGGTGGAGGACGAATGCCTTGCCGGGCGACAGGTCGAGCGAAATGCCCCGTGTCGGCGGCTTGCTTTCGGATTGGCGGACCAGCGCCGTGGCAAGCAGCAGGGCGGCCAGCACCAGCAGAAAATAGGCGTTACGCATGATCCCTCCGCCCTTCCCGTTCATCTTGATTCCGTTGATGACTACGCTTGTAGTCAATGGACTTGAACCGCAGATGAATGGAACGTCAGGCGGGTGGCAAGCCGCCCTCAAACCGCGACGGGGGCGGCGATGTGCGGCTGGGCGACATAGTCGCGGATGGCGAAATCCTCATAGTCATACGCGTCGATCGCATCGGGTTTGCGCAGGATTTCCAGCCGGGGCAGCGGCCCGGGCGACCGTTCGAGCAGCGTGTCGGCCTGGTCGAGATGATTGAGGTACAGATGGCAGTCACCGCCGGTCCAGATGAAGTCGCCTGCCTCCAGCCCGCATTGCTGGGCCAGCATATGGGTCAGCAGCGCATAGCTGGCGATGTTGAACGGCACGCCAAGAAACACATCGGCGGAACGCTGGTAAAGCTGCAGGCTCAGCCGCCCGTTGGCGACATGCGTCTGGAACAGGCAATGGCACGGAGCGAGCGCCATGGCGTGCAGGTCACCGGGATTCCACGCGCTGACGATCTGGCGACGCGACGCCGGGTTGGTCTTTATCTGTTCGATCAGGTCGGCGATCTGGTCGATATGGCGGCCATCCGCGGCCGCCCAGTCGCGCCATTGCTTGCCATAGACCGGGCCAAGATCGCCATCGTCGCGCGCCCATTCGTTCCAGATCGACACCTTGCGTTCCTGCAACCAGCGCACATTGGTATCGCCACGCAGGAACCACAGCAGTTCGATGATGATCGAGCGGATGTGGAGTTTTTTCGTGGTGAGAAGCGGAAAGCCCTCAGACAGATCGAAACGCATCTGGTGGCCGAAAACCGACAGCGTGCCGACGCCGGTACGATCGGCCTGTTCGACACCTTCGTCGCGGATTCGCCGGATCAGGTCGAGATATGTCTGCATCCTTTGATCGATTAGCGCGCGCCGCCGCTGTCGCCAAGCGCCCGCGTTACATCCATTGTGGATGAAATGCGCGTGGTCGCCGCGCCGACGCCCGGACAATGCTGCCCGCCATGGCCTCGCTGCTTGCCCCCAATTGGCGTGTTACCGCCACGACCGGCAATGCCGTGCCGCGTATTTCGTCCGTCGATCACGCGCTCAACCTATTCGATTCGCTCAGGAATGAAGTGGTCGAAGTCGCGGCCTTCGCTTATCTTGATCCAGAATGGCGGCTTCTTGGACTGCGCCATGCCCGCCACGGCGCAATCGATTCAATCCACCTGTCGCTCCGCGATGTCGCGGCCGACGCTATCAGCTTTGGTGCCGCGGGCGTGGTGATGGCGCACAACCATCCAAGCGGAAACCCCGACCCCAGCGCGGCGGACCGCCATGCGACGCGGCGCATCGCCCTGGCGCTCGCCACGTTCGACGTCAGCCTGATCGAACATCTGGTGGTGACAAGCGGCGGCTGGAGCAGCTTTCGCAACGCGGGCCTGCTTTAAGCTCGACATGCCCTTATGCTGGCGGGTCGAGGCCGCGGCCCAACCGCGCGAAACGCCGCGAGATATCCACCCACCGTCGGCATGTCCTGGTGCATGACTTCGACATAGCCGACGGCGGCGAATTCGCATTTGAGCAGCGCAGGCGGCGTACCGTGATATTGCGTGGGCCGGTTGGCATCGACAACGATCACTTCGCCGCCGGGCCGCAGCGAAGGGCGCATCCGCCACAGGAATTCATATGGCTGCTCGATCTCATGGTACATGTGCACCATCAGCACCCGGTCGAAACTGTTGTCGGGCAATTTGGGATTGGCGGGATCGCCCAGCCGCACGCTGACATTGTCCAGCCGTTCGCGCGCGGCGCGTTGCGCCAGCGCGTCCCGCACGCCAGGGACGATGTCTTCCGCCAGTACACGCCCATCCTTGCCGACGCGTTCGGCCAGGCGGATGGTGTAATATCCCTCACCCGCGCCGATATCCGCCACGCTCTGGCCAGGCTTGATCCCCGCCCTGCCCATCACGTCCGCCGCTTCGTTCAAACGATCGCGCGATTCCTCGGTCGACCAGCGCGGCGACACGATCTGCGCCACGGGCCGGTCAGGCGCGGGGAACGGACCCGCCTCGTCATCATGCTCCGTCGTGCTTGTGCCACAGGCGGCCAGCAACGCCACCACCATGACCAACGGGAGCGTCCGGCGCATCCTATTCGACATCCTCGACTTCAACCGTCTCGCCCGTCACTCGCTGGGACAGGGCCGCGGCCATGAAGTCATCCAGATCCCCGTCGAGCACGTCGCTGGGCGATGTCGACGTCGCGCCGGTACGCAGATCCTTCACCAACTGATAGGGTTGCAACACATAGGACCGGATCTGGTGGCCCCAGCCGATATCGGTCTTGGTCGCGTTCTGCGCGTTGGCAATCGCCTCTCGCTCGGCAAGTTCGCGCTCATACAGCCGCGCACGAAGCTGGTTATACGCTTCCGCCTTGTTCTTGTGCTGGCTGCGCTGGTTCTGGCATTGCACGACGATGCCGGTCGGCAAGTGGGTGATGCGCACCGCCGAATCGGTAGTATTGATGTGCTGCCCGCCCGCGCCCGACGCGCGATAAGTATCGATGCGCAAGTCGCCTTCGTTGATCTCGACATCGATATTGTCGTCGATCACCGGATAGACCCAGATGCTCGAAAAACTGGTGTGCCGCCGCGCGGAGGAATCATAGGGGCTGATGCGCACCAGCCGGTGGACGCCGCTTTCCACCTTGGCATAGCCATAGGCATTCTCACCCTTGATGAGCAGCGTTGCCGACTTGATGCCCGCCTGTTCGCCCGCATGATAATCGACCAGTTCCACCTTGTAGCCACGGCGTTCGGCCCAGCGCGTGTACATGCGCTGGAGCATTTCGGCCCAATCCTGGCTTTCGGTGCCGCCCGCGCCGGCGTTGATCTCGATATAGCTGTCATTGGCATCGGCTTCGCCAGCCAGCAGCGCCTTGATCTTGTCCTTGTTGGCGCGTGCCGCCAGGGTGCCAAGCGCGGCAACCCCCTCGTCCGCCAGCGCGGTGTCGCCCTCGGCCTCGGCCAGTTCGATCAGTTCGACATTGTCGTTCAACTCGGATTCGATCGCGCGCGTGGCCGTGATCGCCTCTTCCAGGCGGCGGCGTTCGCGCATCACTTCCTGTGCGGCCTTGGGGTCGTTCCACAGCGCCTGATCCTCGACCCGCGCGTTGAGTTCGTCGAGCCGGCGAAGCGCACGGTCCCAATCGAGGAAACGGCGAACCAGCGCCAGTGCCTCGTTGATGCTGTCGACATGAGCCTGCGCTTCAGCGCGCATTACGAAAAACCTTTCAATTTGGAGCCGCCAGACCGGCTCTGGGCGGACGCCTCAACAACGTGGGGAGACATCAGCCATTACCGCAGCGCCGTCCAGCAGCGACATATAGGGATGCGCGCTAGTAGATTCCGCCCTGCCTTTGCAAGAATTCGCTGTCATTCGGCCCGCGCCGCGTCACCTGCGGCTTGGCTTCGACGGGTTTGTCGATCACGTCATGGTGCTGGGCGGCATGGCGCAGTCCGGTTTCGGGCTTGAACGCTTCCCAGATTACCGCCGGTTTGGGGTCGCTATCGTCCGGCCAGACACCGTAAACCGGCTTGCCGCTCGCGCGGTCGATGCGAACCATGCGAATCCCCTCCGGCGCGCGGAAGGGCACCTTGTCGAGCCCCTGATACGCCTGCAGCGCGAATTGCTTGAAGATCGGCACCGCCAGCGTCCCGCCCTGCGCATATCCACCCAGGCTACGCGGCGTATCATATCCGACGTACAACCCGGCAATGATCTGCGGCGTGCCCCCGATGAACCAGACGTCGGTCGGGCCGCTGGTCGTACCCGTCTTGCCCATCATCGGCCGGTCCAGATCGCGCAGCAAGGTTGCCGTGCCGCGCTGGACCACGCCTTCGGTAATGTGGACCATCTGGTACGCGGTCAGCGGGTCGATCACTTGGCGCGCGCGCGTTACCGGGCGCGGCATCGGCTTGCCGTTCCAGTCGGGCGCGTTGCACCGGTCGCAGGCACGCCAATGTTCGGGCCATATAACCTTGCCATGCCGGTCCTGAACGAAATCGATCAAGGTGGAGGGGTGGCCCCGCCCCTGATTGACCAGGATCGAAAAGGCGTTGACCATCCGCTGCACGGTGGTTTCGCCCGCCCCCAGCGCGATCGACAGATAGGAGGGGTATTTACCGATACCCATCTGGTCGATCACACCAACAACCTTGTCCATGCCTGTCTGCGCCGCGGCGCGCACCGTCATCAGGTTGCGCGACTGTTCGATGCCCCAGCGCATGGTGTGCGGCCCCGACCCCTGGCTGCCGCCGAAGTTCTTGAAGCATTTCTGCCCCAGCTTCGCGCCCTGATAGACGCAGAATGGGCCATCGATGATGATCGACGCAGGCGTCATGCCGTTTTCGAGGGCGGCTGAATAAACGATCGGCTTGATTGTCGATCCGGGCTGGCGGTTGGCCTGTGTCGCGCGATTGAGCGAGCTGATCCGCGTATCGAACCCGCCCTGCATCGCCAGCACGCGGCCAGTGCTGGGCTCCTCCACCAACATGCCCCCCGCGATCCGGGGCAGCGCCCGCAGCGCAAAGGCACCATCCTGCGGCGCCACGGCGATGATATCGCCCGGGGTGATCGCATCGAAGGCGCGGCCACCCCTGTCGCGCACCGGTAACGCCGCAAGTGAGTCAGGCAGATTGCCCATCGATCCATCGGCAAAGCCCAGCAACGCCCGGTCACCCGATTTACCAACGACGATCGCCGCGCGCCAATCCGCGTAATCAAGGCCGATATTGGTGTTCAGCAGCGCCTGCAGCCATTTGCGCGCACCCGGATTGGCCTGGAGCGCGTCGGTATCGTCTTCCTCATCGCCCGCTGCGACCTGTTGGGGCGGGGCGGCGATCTCGACATGGGCAATCGGCCCATCCCAGCCGCGGCCACGATCATAGCGCAACAGGCCGTCGCGCAGCGCCTGCTGGGCATAGCTTTGCAGTTTCGGATCATAGGAGGATCGTACCCACAGCCCGCCAGAATAGACGCTGAACGGCCCGTCCTTCGCGCTCTCACCGAATTTTTCGATCAGTTGGCGCCGCACTTCCTCGACGAAATAACCGCCGACCCGTTCGAACTTCGGCGTCTGGCGCTGGATCGCGCCAATCGGTTCGGCGGATGCCTGGTTGAACTGTTCCTGGGTGATGAAGCTGTTCTTCAACATCTCGGTCAGCACGTAATTGCGCCGCGCCAGCGCGCGCTGCGTACTGCGGAACGGATCGTAATTGGCCGGCCCCTTGGGCAGGATGGCAAGATAGGCCATTTGCCCCAGCGAAAGCTGGTTCAGTTCCTTGTCGAAATAGGCGTGGGCAGCCGCCTCGACACCGAATGCGTTGCGACCAAGCGGAATCTGATTGAGGTATAATTCAAGGATCTGCTGCTTGGTCAGCGTGTCCTCGATCCGCCAGGCGAGGATCGCTTCGCGGATCTTGCGCGTCGGTGAATAGGCATTGCCGATCAACAGGTTCTTGGCAACCTGCTGGGTGATGGTCGATCCGCCGCGGGCGCGCCGCCCGGTGCCCATCTTGGCGAAATAATCGAACACCGCGCCCGCCGTGCCGGGAAAATCGACGCCGTGATGTTCAAAAAACGTCTTGTCTTCGGCCGCCAGGAACGCCTTGACCAGCAGCGGCGGATATTCGCTGTAGCTCAGTTCGACGCGGCGTTCGCGGGCATAGGAATGAATGGGCGCGCCGTTCAGATCGCGGACATTGGTGGGCAAGGGCGGCTCGTACAGCCGCAAGCCATCCACCGACGGCAAATCGCGCGCGAACAGCACCCAGATCACGCACCAGCCAACAACGGCGAATCCCGCCAGCGCAGCGATGAGCTTGACCCACCATTTCCGCCACGCCTGGCGAAGTGCTTCGCGCAACCCGCCTTCAGGACGGTGCAAGCGGAAAGTGACCGTTGATTCGGGCTCTGCCATAACCGAAGGAGGCTGTAGGGTGTGCGTTCAACTTCGGCAACGGTCGTGATGCAGTCACCTGCGATGCGTCACCTTCGACAGCACCCGGACACACGCATCAAGGCCGTTCAGCCGCCCCGTTGCGGCCCCAGCGCCGCCAGACGCCGCGCGAAATGCACTTCGACCGCACGCCTTACGCTCTCCGCAATCGCCTGGCGCCCTTCGGCGGAATCAATGAACGCCGCGTCGTGCGGATTGGAGATATAGCCGGTTTCAAACAGGATCGACGGCATGTCCGGTGCCTTCAGCACCATCAGCGAAGCCATGCGGTGGAAATTGGTTCTGGTCGGGATCAGCGGCTTTGCCTCGCGGCCCAGCAATCGCGCGAAATCCGCCGAGTTGTTCATCGTCTCACGCTGGGTCAGGTCGATGAGGATATTGGAAATCTCGGGCGTGGTGGACGCCAGGTTCACGCCCTGAATGACATCCGCACGGTTTTCACGCGTGGCCAGTCGTGCGGCTTCCTTGTCGGACGCGACTTCGGACAGGGTATAGACCGTGGCTCCCGCCGCATCGCCACCTTCGGTACTGTCGCAATGGATTGAAATGAACAGGTCGGCACGGAGCTTGCGCGCGATGCCATAACGTTCCTGCAGCACCAGAAAGCGATCATCATCACGCGTCAGTGCCACGCGAGCCCGCCCCGAACGCAGCAGTTCGTCGCGTATCGCCCTGGCAATGCGCAGCGTCACGTCCTTTTCCCGCAGGCCACTGGTCGGCGAAATCGCGCCCGGATCAAACCCGCCATGCCCGGCATCGATGACGACCAGCGGACGGCGTTCGTCATCGCCATAGATGCGCGGTAACGCCAGCGACCGGCTGGGCACCGGCACCATTTCGGACACGCGATACCGCGATGTCGTCGCCACGGCCTGGCCATAGCTGAACGGCGGCACGAAACTGAGCTGCCGGTCGGCGGCGGCGCGGGCAAAAGTCGCATCGTTGACGGTGCGAATCGCCAGGGTCAGCGTCCGCGCCTTGGCATCGAAATGGCCTTCGCTGACGATGGCGGGGGTGGAAAGATCGAACACGATGCGCGCGCCATCGCCTTGCGCGCCTTGTCGCACACGCGCAACCGGACCACCGGCAGCGGCAAGCTGGCTGGGTTTGGCCCGATCGACATCAACCACGATCCGCCCGGGATCGGCGAGGAAGAAACTGGTCGCCCGCGCTACCGGCGCGTCAAAGCGGACGACGATCCGGTCTGGACCCACGTCGATACGCTCGACCGTCGCGGCGAGTCCGGGCGTTCCGCCGGTCAGCCACATTGCCAACAGGGCGAGGATGAAGGACACACGGCGGTAATGCCGCGCCGACACCATGTCGGTCCAGCAAAAAGGCATGGATGGGATTGTCCCGATTATTGTTCTTACCCCCTTTGCCTAATGCCGCGGCAATCAAATCGCGGTTGAGCGATAGAGTTAACCGACCGTTCGGCATGTTTTTGCCGCTACCTGGCAAAACTCTGCCGCGTGCTTTTGGTTGCCGGTTGCGTGCGGGAATGCTACGAAAGTTGCGGCCGGTGGTTGCGCCCCGCGCGCAAGCGACGGCGAACCGACCATTTTTGCCCCCGGTCGCGGGGTGTACGGTCCATCAGGTTGACGCTCGAATGATGCATTTTCCCTCCCCGACGAACCGCCCGGCCCCAGCCGGCGGTATGGTTGGCGGATGGGCGGCCACGGACCACGAGTCCGGGCGTGCGAACCGAGCAGAGGCAGTTTTCAGCAAAACCCGCGCGACGGAGAAGGCCGGCACAGCCGGCGCAACGTCAGCGCCCCATTATCGCGCGCGGCCCGACCTTCATGGTCCCAGCCCGCGCGCGCGGAGAATAATCAATGCCAATGCGTATGTTGATCGACGCTCGCCACCGGGAAGAAACCCGTGTGGCGGTCGTCAAGGGAAACCGGATTGAGGAGTTCGATTTCGAAAGTGCCGAGCGCAAGCAGCTCAAGGGCAATATCTATCTTGCCAAGGTAACGCGGGTAGAACCGTCGCTGCAGGCGGCGTTCATCGACTATGGCGGCAATCGCCACGGTTTCCTGGCGTTCAGCGAAATCCACCCCGATTACTATCAGATCCCCAAGGAAGACCGCGAAGCCCTGCTGCGCGAGGAAGCCGAACACGCCGCCGAAGAAGCCGCATTGCGCGCCCAGGATGACGGGGTAGACGACGACGCCGACGACGCCGATGAAGAAAGCGTCGAGCGGTTCGAGGATGACGGCGGCGCCGACGCGGAAGCCGCCGCCGAAGACACCCCCGAAGACAATGGCGAACGGCGCCCGCGCCGTCGCGGCGGTTCCGACGATGCGGTGGAGGCATTGCGCGAACGGCGCATGAACCTGCGCCGCCGATACAAGATCCAGGATGTCATTCGGCGTCGGCAGGTCTTGCTGGTGCAGGTCGTCAAGGAAGAGCGCGGCAACAAGGGCGCGGCGCTGACCACGTATCTCAGCCTGGCGGGCCGTTATTGCGTGCTGATGCCCAACACCAGCCATGGTGGTGGCATTTCGCGCAAGATTTCCAACGCTGCCGACCGCAAGCGGCTGAAGACGATCATGTCGGAAATGAAGCTGCCCCCATCGATGGGCTGCATCGTCCGCACCGCCGGGCTTCAGCGTACCAAGGTCGAGATCAAGCGCGATTTCGATTACCTGGCGCGGCTGTGGGACGAAATCCGCGACAAGACGCTCGCGTCATCGGCGCCCGCACTGATCCATGGCGACAGCGACCTTATCAAGCGCGCCGTCCGCGACATCTATAACAAGGACATCGACGAACTGATCGTCGAGGGTGATGAAGGCTATCGCCAGGCGAAAGACTTCATGAAGCTGCTGATGCCCAGCCATGCCCGGCGAGTGAAGCATTACAGCGACCCGGTGCCGTTGTTCCAGCGCCACCATGTCGAGGATCAGCTTGGCGCGATGTATCACCCGGTCGTCCAGCTCAAATCGGGCGGCTATCTGGTCATCAACCCGACCGAAGCGCTGGTGTCGATCGATATCAACTCCGGCCGGTCGACGCGCGAGCACAATATCGAGCAGACCGCGACCGCGACCAATCTGGAAGCCGCGCAGGAAATCGCGCGCCAGTTGCGCCTGCGCGACATGGCCGGCCTGGTCGTCATCGACTTCATCGACATGGACAACGGCTCCAACGTCCGCAAAGTCGAAAAGGCGATGAAGGAAGCGCTGAAGAACGACCGCGCGCGCATCCAGGTTGGCCGCATCTCGTCCTTCGGGCTGATGGAAATGAGCCGCCAGCGGCTGCGCACCGGCGTGCTCGAAGCGTCAACCCGCCAGTGCCCGCATTGCGAAGGTACAGGGCTCGTCCGCACCGCGTCGTCGGCCGGGCTGTCCGCACTGCGTCTGCTGGAAGATGAAGCCGCACGCGGTCGTGGTTCGCTGCTCACGCTGCGCGCCAGCCAGGAAGCGGCATTCTATCTGCTCAACCGCAAGCGCAAGGAACTCGCCGAGATCGAGGAACGCTATGGCGTGACGATCGAAGTGACCGCCGACAGCGAGCAGGAAGGCGCACGCATGGCGGTAGAGGCGTCGGGCCCGCCGCCCGCCTATACCCCGCGCTTCGAACCCGCCCTTATCGAGGCGGAGGATGAGGTCGAGGACGAAGAAGACTTCGACGAAATCGACGAGGAAGAAAGCGAGGAAGCCGAGCCGCGCGAAGCAAGGCCGCGCGCCGGGCGCACCGAACGTCCCGAAGGCGACAGCGACAGCGACCGTGAAGGCCGTAAGCGTCGCCGTCGCCGTCGCGGTCGTCGCGGTCGGGGCCGGATCGAGGGGGAAGCTGGCAACGACCAGAACGAAACCGGTGCCGACTTTGACGCCGAGGGTAGCGACGACGACAATGCTGATCTGGCAGAAGGCACCGAAGCCGCTGCGCCACCCCTGTCCGATGACGGTGGCAACGAACAGCGCCGCAGCCGTCGCCGCCGCGGGCGTCGTGGCGGGCGCCGCAACGAGGGGGCCGCCGCCGCAACCGATGGCACCTTCGCCGATGACGCGGCAACCGACGATGGCGCAACTGGCGCGGAGCCCGAAGTCTTGGCCGCCGAAATGCAACCGGATGATGTCGTCGAAACGCCTGCCAAGCCGAAGCGTCGTCGGGCACGTGGCAAGGCTGCCGCAGTCGCCGACGATACACTGGTAGCCGAAGAAGCGCCGATCGAGGTTGCAGCCGAAGCCGCCACGGCAACAGCAGAAGTCGTAACCGACGAACCGGCCGCCAAGCCCAAGCGGGTTCGCAAGCCGCGCGGCAAGGCAACAGATGCCGCAGAACCGGCGCCCGACGCCGTCGAGCCGGAAGTAGAGCCTGAAGCCGAGGCACCGGCCAAGCCGAAGCGCACGCGCCGCAAGGCCGCAGCTCAGGCGGCCGCGCCCGAAGCAACGATGACTGGCGAAACCGTCGACATCGCGCCTGCACCCGTGGCAGTCGAAAGCATGGCATCGGCGTCACCCGCCGCCGCCGAGCCGGTGGCTTCGGACGTTGATGCCGAATCAGCCGATAACGGTAGCGACGACGGCACGACGCCCCGTCGCGGTTGGTGGCAGCGCACTTTCGGCGCCTGATGATTGGAGGCCCCGGCGACGTTCGATGCGCTGCCGGGGCCTCCCCTCAGTCAGATCAGGTTCATTGCGGTGCGGCCAAGCGCTGAATGCGACACCGGATGCGGTCAGCGCCGTTGAACCGGTCGCTCGTTTGGCCGATACGCTATGATTATGAGAAAGTTCGTTGCTGCTCTCGCGTTGGTTTTGCTGGTTGTCAGCCAGCCACTCCGCGCGCAGTCGATTCTGCGCGACGCCGAAACCGAGGCGCTGTTCGCCGACATGACCAAGCCGCTGATTATCGCGGCGGGCCTGTCGCCAAGGGATGTGCGCATCGTCCTGCTGCAGGACCAGTCGATCAACGCGTTCGTCGCGGGCGGCCAGACGGTTTATGTTCACAGCGGCCTTTTGCAGGCCGCCGACTCCGCCAATCAGGTACAAGGCGTGATCGCCCATGAACTGGGGCATATTGCCGATGGCCATGTCGTCCTGGGCGATGCCGGTGCCCGCCCGGCACTGGGGATCGCCCTGCTCAGCCTGGTACTGGGCATTGCGGCGATCGCGGCGGGATCGGGCGATGCCGGTGCTGGCATCATCGCTGCTGGTCAGACTGCCGCCCAGGGCAAGTTTCTGGCCTTTACCCGCGTGCAGGAAGCCACCGCAGACGCCAGCGCCGCCATCTACCTTGACAAGGCAGGCATCAGCGGCCGGGGTTTCCTGGAATTTTTCAAGAAGTTGCAGGGCCAGGAATTCCGGTACGGCTATAACAACATCGATCCGTTTTCGCAGACGCACCCGCTTTCGGGCGACCGCATCGCGCATCTGACGGATACGGTGCGGGCATCGGCCGCCTGGAACAAGCCCAATGACACCATGCTGGAAGAACGCTTCAAGCGCGTCAAAGCCAAGCTGGAAGGCTATATCGAGGAACCGACGCGAACCTTGCGCGATTACCCGCCGACCGATCAGACCATTTATGCGCACTACGCCCGCGCCTATGCCTATCACAAAGGCGGATACCCGGACAAAGCCGATGCGGAAACCACCGCGCTTATCAAGGCCCGCCCGCACGACCCCTATTTCCTGGAAATCCGCGGCCAGATCCTGCTGGAAGCCGGCAAGCCGTTCGATGCGTTGACGCCACTGCGCGAAGCGACGCAGGCCACCAACTACCAGCCGCTGATCGCCACCACCTTTGGCCACGCGTTGATCGCAACCGAAGACAAGGCCAATTACACCGAAGCCGAAAAAGTGTTGCGCCAGGCCGTTGCGCGCGACGACGACAATCCCTTTGCCTGGTATCAGCTCGGCACGGTTTACGAATTGACCGGCGACCAGCCGCGCGCGCTGATGGCGACCGCCGAACGGTCCATCCTGACCGGCGACATGCGCACCGCCGCCTATACCGCGCGCGGCGCCATGAAGGGTCTGGCGCCCAACACGCCCGACTGGATTCGGGCACAGGACATCGCCCTGACCGCGCAAAATGACCTGGATGACCAAAAAGGCGGAAAACGTCGATGATCGTAAAACTGTCGAGAAGCCCGGTCGCGATTGTCGCACTGGTGCTGGCCGCTGGCATGGCGGGTGCGGGCCTGACGCTGCTGTGGAGCGCGCATGACGGACGCACCGGCCAGCGCGCGCAGGTCGAACGCGTGGTTCACGATTATCTGCTCGACCACCCCGAAATCCTGCCCGAAGCAATGCAGCGCCTGACCGACCGCCACAACAGCGGCCTGATCGCCAGCAACAAGGCAGCGATCTATTCGCCGGTTGGCAATGCCTGGTCGGGCAACCCCGCGGGCGACCTGACCATTGTCGAGTATTTCGACTATAATTGCGGCTTCTGCCGGGCCAGCCTGCCAACCATCGCCACGCTGTTGAAAGCCGATCCGAAGCTGCGGATCGTCTACCGCGAGTTGCCGGTCCTGTCCGAAGACAGCAAGGTCGCCGCACGTTACAGCATCATCGCGGCGCGGCTGGGCAAGTTCGCGCAATTCCACAAGGCGATGTACGATGGCGGCCCGATCAGCGATCAGAGCATCGCACATGCCCTGACCGTCGCAGGTATCGACCCGGCCAAGGCCAAGGCGGCCGCAAACGATCCGTCGATCGACGCGGAAATCGGCAACAATTACGCCGTTGCCAAGCAGCTTGGCATGACTGGCACGCCATCCTGGGTAATCGGCGATCACGTCGTCTCGTCGGCCTTGCCCCTGGAAGAGTTGCAACGCGAAATCGCGCGCGCGCGCACTCGCGCTTGACCGTTCAGCCAACCACCGTCGGCCTGCACCCGCGCGTCATCGCGTTGCTGGTCTTGTCGATCATCGCCTTTGCCGCCAATTCGATCATTGCTCGGGCCGCGCTGGGAACAGGGGCGATTGGCGCGGGCAGTTTTACCGCGATACGGCTGGCAACCGGTGCAATCGTACTGGGCATCGCAGTGCGCGCCGTGCCCGACCGCACCAACGTCGCCGAAGCGGCCGCGTTGCTGGTTTACGCCGCGGGTTTTTCCTTCGCCTATCTCGCCATGGGGGCCGCAACCGGCGCGTTGATCCTGTTTGCCGTGGTGCAGATCACCATGTTCACCGCGGCAGTGCGCAGCACCGACAAACCGGGCCTGATGGCCTGGCTGGGAATGGCGGTTGCGCTGGCCGGGCTGGCCTGGTTGCTCGCCCCGGGATTGACCGCCCCGCCGCTGACCGCCGCGCTCGCCATGGCGGCTGCGGGCATCGCCTGGGGCGTTTACAGCCTGCTCGGACGACGCGCGGGCGGCGATCCGGGCAAGGTGGCCGCGCGCAGCTTCATGCTCGCCGCACCGCCCGCATTATTGCTGATCGGGCTGGATCATCAATCCGCGACCATGCCGGGCATTGGCCTGGCCATGCTGTCCGGCGGCGTTACATCCGGGCTTGGTTACCTGGCCTGGTATCGCGCGCTGCCGCATGTCCGGGCAGGTACGGCGGCCGTCCTTCAACTACTAACACCACCGCTGGCAGTGGTCGGCGGGGTGTTGATGCTCGGCGAAGCGCTGTCGCCGCGACTGGTATGGACAAGCGCGCTGATCCTGGCAGGCGTGGTCATCGCGCTGCGCGCGCCGCGCCGCCATCGACGCTAACCTGAACACGGCCGGTGGCGGGCGTCAGAACTCGCCCGCAACCCCAACCCGCGCGCCGCTGTTCGCGCCACCGGCATAAGCAAAGCCGGCCGTCACCGCGAACGGCACTTTCGTATTCAGTCGATGCGCAATCGATCCGCCAACCGCGACTTGCCCGCGATAGACCGCCGTGTTGACCGCGTAGCTCGTCCGTCCCGGTTGTGACGGCAGGGGCGCGCTGGTGATCGCCAATGCGGCCGCCACACCCCGCTGCGCATCGACCCGGTCCCGATCAAGCTGGTTCGAGAAATTGGCAAGGTTGAAATCGCTCGCCGCCAGGTGGCCGCTCGCGTCAACCGTCAACGCCGTCACCGGGCCAGACTGCGCGGCGCGGCTTTCCGATGAACCGATACCGGGCAGGACATAAGTCGATCCGGCATTGCCCAGCACAACCTGCCCGTCACCGGTAGCCACCGCACCATTGCCGATCGCAATCGCGCCGACACCGGTTGCCGAGGCACCATTGCCCAATGCGACCGCGCTGTTGCCGATTGCCTGGGTGAAATTGCCGATGGCGACGGCGCCCGTGCCGGTCGCGGTGTTGGTATTGCCCAACGCCACCGCGCCAGATCCGGTTGCAACGTTGGGGTCACCAATCGCCACTGCACCTTCACCCGACGCGATATTGGCCGCGCCGATCGAAGTCGCCGCGCCATCGCGCGCAACCGCGCCATTGCCGATCGCAACCGAGCGGTCGCCGCTGGCTTCACTCGACGTCCCGATGACGAGCGAGGACTGGCCCGCTCCCGCGATCGATCCCCCACCAGCCCCGGTGAGCGCCAGGCTTTGCACCGCAGTCAGCGCCTGATCGGCAGTATTCTGGGCCGTTGCGGCATTGGCAAGCGCCGTGTCCGCCTTGTTCGACGCAGTGTTCGCCGTCGTCTGAGCGCCATTGGCAGCCGTCTGCGCGGTGGCGGCAGCGGCCAACGCGGAACTCCCCGTCGCCTGCGCCGTCGCTGCGTTGGTGATTGCCGTGTCCGCCTTGGTGGACGCCAGGTCCGCCGTCGACTGCGCGGTCGCCGCGTTGGCAAGCGCAGTGTTCGCTGTCCCTTGCGCAGCCGTCGCGGTGGTCTGCGCAGAGTTCGCCGTGGTCTGCGCCGTAGCGGCTGCGGCCAACGCGGAACTCCCCGTCGCCTGCGCCGCCGCTGCGCTGGTGATTGCCGTATCAGCCTTGGTGGACGCCAGGTCGGCCGTCGACTGCGCGGTCGCTGCGTTGGTGAGAGCTGTGTCGGCCTTGGTGGACGCCAGGTCGGCCGTCGACTGCGCGGTCGCCGCGTTGGCAAGCGCAGAGTTCGCCGTGGTCTGCGCGATCGCCGCATTCGCAAGCGCCGAACTCCCCGTCGCCTGCGCCGTCGCTGCGTTGGTGAGGGCAGTGTCGGCCTTGGTGGACGCCAGGTCGGCTGTCGACTGCGCGGCCCCCGCATTGGCAAGCGCGATGTTTGCCGTCCCTTGCGCACCGCTTGCCGCGACACTCACGCTATATAGTTGTGCGCCGTTTACCGCATCGGTGCTGGTCGCGCCGATTGTGCCCGCGCCCACGTTCACCAGCGTGCGTTCACTACCGGGCGTACCGAACGAAACCACATTGTCGCCAATCGCCGACGATCCGAAACCAATAGCCACGCTGTTGTTGCCAGTGGCGATTGCCGTGCCGCCAATAGCCGTGCTGTTCGTCCCGTTGGCAGCCGAATCTGCGCCCAACGCGACTCCATAAGTGCCATTGCCGCTCGCGCCTGAGCCAAGCACGGTCGTAGCGAAGCCATAGGTCTGGCTGCCGAAACCCAGCGCCGTCGAATAATCGCCCGCTGCGGTCGCATAGGTGCCCGCCGCGGTTGCGCCGGAGCCATGTGCACCGGCGGAAAAGCCCAGCGCGACCGCTTGGTCGGCCGTGGCCGCCGATTGCTTGCCCAGCGCTGTTGATTCAATACCGCTTGCGGTTGCGTCCTTGCCAATGGCTGTCGTGTCGCGTGCCGTGGCTTGCGCGTTATTACCGACGGCAGTCGCCCGGTCGCCGTTGGTCGCAGCGTTCGTGCCGCAAGCGAGTTCCCCCGTGGCTGTATCTTCCTGGCATGCGGCAACCGCGCCGCCATTGGTGACGGTCTGCGCATCGGCATATGCAGGCAGCAGCAGCCATCCACAGGCGAGCATTGCTCCACCTGCCCGACATGCATTGCCCAAAACCCTCGACATCGCCTTCCCCCTGGAATTCCACGGATCGGCAAATACGAGACTCACGGTTAATAAACGGGAAACTACCCCTACCCAAAACGGGGATCACGGGCATCTAAACACCAATATGAGTAGTAATAGTAAATATTTTCAGACCGATAGAACCAAATCAGGAAATATTATCTGCGACCCCGCCAATTCGCCATAAATGCCGCCCGACCGCGTTCTGGCAGACGTGGCCCCGGCGTTATTTCATCACCGGCAGCATGATCCGCGATCCCGCGCAGACCTTTTGCGTGGCCTTCACAAAATCCCCCGGTTGCGCCCGCGCGATATTGGGCACGAATGTCTGCGGATTGCGGTCGATGACCGGAAACCAGCTCGACTGCACTTGCACCATGATGCGGTGCCCGGCCTTGAACACATGGTCATGGTCGCGCAGCGGCACGTCCCACCTTGTCACTTGGTCCGGCACCAGCGGCTGCGGATTGGTGTCGCTCTTCAGGAACCGTCCGCGCCGCACCTCCATCGCGATCGGCCATTGATAGCCGTTCAACTGGCGTGGATAGGCGCCAAGCGGGGCCGCCTCATCGAACTTCTGATAATCCTGCGGCAGGACGTCGATCAGCTTGACGACGAAATCGCTGTCGGTCCCGGTGGTGGATGCCATGAGTTCCGCCGCAAGCAAACCTGTCACCGTCAGATCCTGGGTCAGCGGCGCGCTTTCCCAGCTCAGCACGTCGGGCCGGTGGTCGACGAAGCGCTGGTCCGCCACTTCCCACCAGCGCCATTCACGGCGCGGATAAGTGGGAGAAATCGGCCGTTCGCGGAACGGAACGGGATTGGCCGGGTCAGAGATATAGTCACGGCACCCCTCCCCCGCCGACGGCGCGTCGAAGCTCAGGCTACCGTCGGCATGAAGGTACAGGCTGGTGTCCACCGCACCCTTGGGCGGCCAGCTTTGATAGGTTTTCCAGACGTTGGACCCCGATTGCAGGATGCGCGCCTCATAATCGGGGCGCGCGCCTGTGCCGTGCAGCCAATAACGGAAGAACGGTTCCTGAACCTGTTCGCGGAATTCGGCGCCGGTATCTCGACCCAACGGGATATTGCCCAGCATATCCATCACGCCCTGCCAGGTGCCGTGCGCCCAGGGGCCAGCGACCATGACACTCAGGTGATTGGGGTCATTCTGTTTTTGCCGACGATAGATCTGCCAGCTTCCCCACGGATCTTCCTGGTCCCAGAAACCCGCGACATTCAGCGTCGGCACCGTCGTCTTGCCCAGCGCCTTGTCCCAGTTCTGGTCGGTATAGAAGCTGTCGTGATTGGGATGGTCGAGCAGCGAGGTGAACATCGGGATGCGGCCCTTGAAATAGAGCTTGTCCAGATTTTCAACCGACCCCAGCCGCAGCAGGAAATCATAAGTGTCGTTAGTATCGTAGGGAAACTCGTCCATCGTCTCCTTGTGCGACTGCAGGCTGTAGACCCAGTCGGGAATATAGCTGAGCCGCAGCGCGCCGTTCCGGTGCAGATCGTCATTGCGCCAGTAATCGATCCACGCCGCCTGCGGACTGACGGCCTTCAACGCCGGATGGGGATGCGCCAGCGCCACCGCGGCGGCAAAACCGGGATAGGAAACGCCCCACATGCCCACCCGGCCGTTATTGGGCTTCACATGTTTGACCAGCCAGTCGATCGCGTCATAAGCGTCGGTCGCTTCGTCAACGGCCTTGGGATTGCCCGGGTGGACAGCGGTGGACATGGTGAAATCGCCGTCAGAACCGAACCGGCCGCGCATCGACTGGAACACGAAAATATAACCGTCAGCAACCAACCCCTTCCAGCTTGACGGCACGCCCTGCGGCGCCGCCTGCGGCACGCCATAAGGGGTGCGCTGGAACAGGATGGGCAATGGCCCCGGCTTGCCCGCCGGGCGCAGGATCACCGTTTCCAGCTTCGCCCCGTCGCGCCTCGGCACCATCACCTTCTCAAAGGTAAAGGGCGCGGCAGGTGCGACCGCAGGCGCCGGCGCGGCGGCAGACGATGCTGCCTGCCCGGCTTGTGCCAATGAAGGCAACCCTGCGACAGCAAGAGGCACCACGGTGGCAAGCAGCAAGGCAAGATGGCGAAGACGCATCGTCAGAAACCCCCCCGAGACAGAACCGGCGACACCGGACTAGCCGACGAACGGCGGCGGGGTAAAGCGCCCCGCGCGTCGAACCAGCCGATGACAGCCAAGGCGCCGGGGTTTGAGAGGCGGGAGCAACGGCGAAGCGCGGGGCAGCCGCTGCCATACACGTCATCGCCGAAATTGGCGCCTACCCGATCGGCATCAACATTAACCCAAGAAGCATGAACGCCCCCCACATCGGAATCTCGGCGGTTTCGGTCCAGGGTTGTTCCTTGCGCACAAAGCCATAGCAGTGAAGCGCCACCATGGTCCCGCAAAAGCAGGTCACCGGCGCGATATAGGCGATCAGCAGATCTTGCCGATACCAAACGGCCCAAACGCCCATCGCATTGAAACTGAGCGAAAGGCAGCCCAGGCAACGAGCGAAATAGGCCATCAGCGCCTGGTCTGCGGGCACGCTCCACTGCATCGTCGAACCCCATTTGGCGGGCGCGAAGATAAATGGCACCGCGAAGGCAATCGTCGATGCAGTAGCAAAAATCAGAACCGCCAACGCGGCGTGAGCGTGCCAATATCCGATCATTATTTTCCTCCCCTTATCCGGGACATCATATCGCCCGGAAACAACGGGAGTATTGCACCAACGATCAGTGTGTATTTGCGCCAATCCGCGACACAGCGGCAACCGGCAAGCGCGTCTCACAAGCGTGACAACGGCGGCCATGCGGTTCATGCGCCTGATCTGCGCTTCCGCACGGCCTTCGATTTCCATCGATCGACGCACCGGCGCCGTAGTTGGGATCGCCCGCGGTTATGGCCCGCCGTTACAGGCGATGTTCGCCCTTTACCCAGCGCACCGTGCCCGAACTGGCGCGCATCACCACGCTTTCGGTGGTCAGCTTACCGCCGACGCGCTTCACCCCGCCCAGCAACGACCCATCGGTCACCCCCGTCGCGGCGAAGATGCAGTCGCCCCGCGCCAGTTCCTTCAGGTCATATTGCTTGTCGAGATCGGTCACGCCCCATTTCGCGGCGCGCGCGCGCTCGTCATCGTTGCGGAACACCAGACGCCCCTTGAACTGCCCACCGACACAGCGCAGCGCCGCCGCCGCCAGCACCCCTTCGGGGGCGCCACCCTGGCCCATATAGATATCGATATTGGTGGTCGGATCGGTCGTGGCGATCACGCCTGCCACGTCGCCATCGGGGATCAGCATGACGCCGCAGCCGATCTTGCGCAGTTCCTTGATCAGCGCCTCATGCCGGGGGCGATCGAGCACGCAGGCAATGATTTCCCTGGGCTTCACGCCCTTGGCCTTGGCCAGTGCCTTCACATTTTCGGTCGGCGTCTTGTCCAGATCGATGATGTCCTTGGGATAGCCGGGGCCAACCGCGATCTTGTCCATATAGACGTCGGGCGCGTTGAGCAGGCAACCCTGTTCGCCAATCGCCAGCACGGCCAGCGCGTTGGGGCCGGCCTTGGCGGTGATCGTCGTGCCTTCCAGCGGATCGAGCGCGATGTCGATCTTTGGTCCGGTGCCGATCGCCGAACCAACTTTTTCGCCGATATACAGCATCGGCGCTTCGTCGCGTTCACCTTCACCGATGACGACGGTGCCGTCCATATAGAGTTCGTTCAGCGCCTCGCGCATCGCTTCCACCGCGGCGGCGTCGGCGGCCTTTTCATCACCCCTGCCGACCAGCTTGGCCGCTGATATCGCAGCAGCTTCGGTCACGCGGACCATTTCGAGGACGAGAACGCGGTCAAGAACCTTACTGGCTTTAGGCATCGTGTTTTCCCCCGAGAGGTGAGTCAAAGTCGAATATAAGGACGGCCAACGGCCGCTATTGTTACCCGGTATTGTTACATTGCGACAATCAATCGCGCAGCAGTTCGTTGATACTGGTCTTGGAACGGGTCTGAGCATCCACTTGCTTCACAATCACCGCGCAGTAAAGCGCTGGCTTGCCATCGCCGCCGCCGATCGATCCCGGCACCACCACCGAATAGGGCGGAACGGCGCCCCGATGGACCTGCCCGGTCGCCCGGTCGATGATCTTGGTCGATCCGCCAAGGTAAACCCCCATCGAGATCACTGCGCCTTCGCCAACCCGAACGCCTTCCGCCACTTCCGCGCGCGCACCGATAAAGGCACCGTCGCCAATGATAACCGGATCAGCCTGCAACGGTTCCAGCACGCCGCCAATTCCCGCGCCGCCCGAAATATGGACGCCCGCGCCGATTTGCGCGCAACTGCCGACCGTCGCCCATGTGTCGACCATCGTGCCTTCGCCGACATAAGCGCCGATATTGACGAAGCTGGGCATCAGCACCGCGTTGCGCGCGATATAGGCGCCGCGCCGCACGATGGCGCCGGGCACCGCGCGGAAACCCGCCTGGCGAAACTCACCAGCGCCCCAGCCGTTGAATTTCGATGGCACCTTGTCCCACCACATCGCGCCGCCGGGGCCACCGGAGATTTCCGCCATGTCGTTGAGCCGGAAGGAAAGCAAAACGGCCTTTTTCAGCCATTGATTGACGCGCCAGCCGCCCGCGCCGTCAGGCTCAGCCACGCGCGCCGCACCCGAATCGAGCGAGCTGATCACCTCAACCACGGCATCGCGCACGGCCCCGCGGGTATCCGCGTTGATCGTGTCGCGCGCCTCCCATGCGGCATCGATGATGGCTTGCAGATCGGTCGTCATGCTGTCTCCATAATGGCATTGAGCCAGGCCGCGATATCGCGGGTCGTAAAGTCGATAAAGCTGCGATCGTCGCCTGGCCCTTGTTCCGAACCATTGTCGACCCACACCGTCGCCATTCCCAATGCCTTGGCCGGCGCCAGGTTGCGAGCCATATCCTCGACAAACAGGCTTTCGGATGGATCGATGCCCGTTGCCGCGACCAGGCCCTGATATGCCGTCAGCGACGGTTTGGGGACATAGGCCATGGCATGAATGTCGTGGATCGCCTCAAACGCATCCCCCAGCCCCAGGCGATCGAGCACTTTCAGGGCATAGGGAGTGTCGCCATTGGTGAACACCAGCTTGCGGCCAGGCAGTCGTGCGATCGCCGCAACCAAGGGCGCATCATGTTCCAGCACGTCCATTTCGACATCATGGACGAAGGCCAGATAATCGTGCGGATCAACGCCGTGATCGGCGATCAGGCCGAACAATGTCGTGCCGTGCGAGTGGAAATATTGCTTCTGCACCGCGCGCGCCGCCGCGCGATCCAGCCCGGTCTGCCGCGCGACATAATCGGTAATCCGGTCGTCGATCTGCGGGAACAGGTTGACGTTCGCCGGATACAGCGTGTTGTCGAGGTCGAAGATCCAGTTACGGATATGGGCCAGGCGCGCAAGCATGTGCGGGCCGCTCTAGGGTCTATGCACTCGGTCGGCAATGGCTGTGATCGCCCCGCGGCGTCATGATGGGAACACAGCGCCCAATCAGCCATGCCATCGCCCCGGAAGCCGTTGCGACAAAGATGTCCTGGCGTTAGGTTGTGATAATACTGGGACAGCGGCGTCGGCGCGGGGTGAAGGAACGGCAAGCAACAGAACCGTCAAGCATTTCTCAACTGTGCGACCCCTATCATGCTGCCGATGCCGTGCGAAACCGAAGGGGGCTTTATGGTCGCGTCGCGCCGATACCAGTTTCTTGGGTCCGTCTTCATTTCGGTCGTTCTGGCGCTGCCCGGGTGCAGTTCGGGCGGGGGAGCCGGGGCGCCACCGATCAGTTCGGCGCCCGCACCGACGCCGACTCCAACGCCAGCCCCGACACCTGCCCCCACCCCGACACCGACACCGGCCCCAACCCCCACGCCGACGACGAGTTACGACACCAGCGAATATCGCGCGACGGTGGGTGCGGTTTCGCTGAACGCGCTGGCCGCCTATAATCAGGGCGCGACCGGGCTGGGTGTCAAGGTTGGCGTAATCGACAGCGGCATCGACCTGAACAGCCAGGAATTCACCGGCCGGATCGACGCCGCCTCCACTTATCTGGCAGGCACCGGCACCATTCAGGACGAAGGCGGGCATGGCACCGCGGTTGCCTTCACGCTGGCGGGACGGCGCAACGGCGTGGCGACACAAGGGGTGGCGTTCGACGCGACGTTGATCGTCCTGCGCACCGACACGGCCGGCAGTTGCGCGGGCACCGATGGCTGCCAGCATAACGACAGCAACATTGCCGCCGCGCTGGATGTCGCCCGGACCAACGGCGCACGCGTCGTCAACATTTCCCTGGGCGGCTCCCCCGCCAGCCAACAACTGGCCAGCGCGATCAACCGGGCAACGGCGGCGGGCGTCATCATCGTCATTTCGGCCGGCAATGACGGAACGCCCCAGCCCGATCCACTGGCGCAGATCGCCGAAAACGATCCCATCGCCCGCAATCTGGTCATTATCGCCGGATCAATCGGCACGGGAGATCAGCTTTCGAGCTTCAGCGATCAGGCAGGCTCGGGAGCGGCGCATTATCTGGCGGCGGTGGGCGAAGGCGTTCGCGCGCCCGACAATCAAGGGACACCCTTCCTGTGGTCCGGCACATCCTTCTCCGCACCGCAGATATCGGGCGCGATCGCCCTGCTGGCACAGGCATTTCCCAACCTGACTGGCGCGCAGATCATCGACATCCTGTTCCAGAGCGCGCGTGACGCGGGCGCGCCGGGCACCGATCCGATTTACGGCCGTGGCATATTGGACCTGACGCGCGCGTTTCAGCCGCTGGGTTCATCATCGCTGGCGGGCACGCGCCAGCCGGTTTCACTGGGCGTAAACGGCACGTTGTCGGCCCCGATGGGCGATGCCGCGCAAAAGGGGCTGGGTGCTGTTATCCTCGACGGCTATGGCCGCGCCTTCGCCATCGATCTTGCCAATACCCTGCGCATCAACAGCCCGACACCCCGGCTGGCAAGTGCACTTGCGGGCAATCGCCGCACATTGACGGGATTGGTCAACGGCGCCAGCGTCGCGGTGACCATTGCCCCCGATGGCGAGGCGACACGCATCGCCCGCCTGCAACTTACCCCTGGCGACGCCCAACAAGCCCGCACGATTGCTGCCACCGTATCGGCCCGACTGGGCGCGCGCGCGCAATTCGCCATCGGCATCGCCCAGGGCGCCGCGTCGCTGGGCGCCGGATTGCAGGGCCGCGCCGATCCGGCATTCCTGATCGCCAACGATCCCACCATCGACGCGGGCTTTGCCAGCACCAGCGCCACCGCCTTTGCCCTGCGCCGCACCTTTGGCCGTTGGGGGCTGACGGCATCGGTCGAAAATGGCCATGTGCTGGCGCCGGAGGACAATCGGCTGACGATCGGAAATCTCAACTTCGACCGTTATCGCTATGAACGCGTTGCCCTGGCGGCTGATCGGCGGTTCGGCCCGCTGGCCCTTGCGATGACGGCGACGAGCCTGATCGAGCATGACACCGTGCTCGGCGCGCATTTCGGCCAGGGGCTGGGCGGCGCGCGCGCGACAAGCTGGTTTCTCGACACCAGCGCGCGGATAGAACCAGGCGATGGCTGGACGCTGGGCGGATCGCTGCGGCGCGGATGGACGCTGGCATCGGTGCGCGCCGGGCTGAACGGATCGGGCCTGATCCGTACCGAGGCCTTTGCCGCCGATATCGGCAAGACCGGGGTGTTCGGTGCGCGCGACCGCTGGGGCCTGCGCATCGCCCAGCCATTGCGCGTCAGCCGGGGCGGCATCGATATCGATCTGCCGACCAATTATGACTATGCGACGCTTTCGGTGGATGCGTTCACGCGCCAGCGCCTGAACCTGGCGCCAACCGGGCGGGAACTGGACTTTGAACTTGGCTATGCCCGCACCATTGGCCGTGGCGACATACAGACCAACCTGTTCCTGCGCCGCCAACCGGGCAACATCGCCACGCTGGGCGACGATATGGGCATGGCGGTGCGCTACAGCCTGGGGTTTTGAGGGGGCAGCGCGCGGGCGTTGGCCAGCCGCAACTCGCCGCGCCGTCTGGAAATCCGTTCATCGGGTGACCATCTAGGCGGGCATGACCGGATATTCCCTGCTCGACCTGGTGCCCGTGACGCAAGGCGGCAGCGTCGCCCAAAGCCTGGCCAACACAGCCGACCTTGCCGCCCATGCCGAAGCGCTGGGCTTCACCCGATACTGGATTGCCGAACATCACGGGATGCAGGGCGTGGCTGGCGGCGCGACCTCGGTGGTGATCGGTCATGTCGCCGCGGCCACCCAACGCATCCGGGTGGGCGCGGGCGGCATCATGCTGCCCAATCATGCGCCGCTGCAGATTGCCGAACAATTCGGCACGCTCGACGCGCTGTTTCCGGGGCGTATCGATCTGGGGCTGGGCCGGGCGCCGGGATCGGACATGAAGGTCGCCCGCGCCTTGCGCCGGACGCTGGGCAGCAATGGCGATGATTTCCCGCGCGATGTCATGGAATTGCAGAGCTATTTCGCCGATGACGGGCAAACCGGGCTGACGGCGGTGCCTGGCGCCGGGGCGGATGTGCCGATCTGGATTCTGGGATCGAGCCTGTACGGCGCGCAACTCGCCGCCGCGCTTGGCCTGCCCTATGCCTTTGCCTCGCACTTCGCGCCCGATGCGCTGGATGATGCGCTGGCCATCTATCGCCGCGATTTCCGGCCCTCCGCACAGCTTGCCCGGCCCCATGCGATGGCCGGGTTCAACATCTTCGCCGCCGACACCGATGAGGAAGCGGAATTGATCGCATCATCGCAGCAGCAGGCATTCGTCGCGCTGCGCACCGGCAATCCCGGTCGCCTGCAACCCCCTGTGCCCGGTTACCGGGAGACGCTGGGAGTGCAAGGCGGTGCGATTCTCGATCATGTGCTTCAATGTTCCGCGGTCGGCGGGCCGGCCAGGGTCGCGCGCGACGTGGCGGCGTTTATCGAGCGCACGCAGGTGGACGAATTGATGATCGCCAGCAGCATTTTCGACCATCAGGCCCGCAAACGCAGCTTGTCGATCACCGCCGGCGTGATGCGCGAGCTGAAAGTCGCGGCCTGATCCATCGCCGGCGACGGTCAGTCGCGGCCCATCGCATAGATGGATTCGAACCCGCCATAGATCAGCCGCCGGGCGTCGAATGGCGGCTCGCCCGATGTGTCCAGACGCTCATCGTCGTGCATCCGCGCCTCCGCGGCGTCACAGCTTGCCTTGTCGGGCCAGATTTTCCACGCAAAGACGATCTTCTCGTCCTGCTTCGCCGCCACCGCCTTGCGGAAATCGGTGTGGGTGCCTGACGGGACATTGTCCTCCCACGCCTCGACAATCTCGATGCAGCCATAGTCTTTCAGGATCGCCGCGCTGAGGTCCGCCCATTGGCGATACGCCTCCATCCTGTCTTCAGGAACGGGGATCACCCACCCAGTGACGTACATTCCCCAGGCTCCTCCGCGCTGACTCGGAAATCGAGTCAAGGATATCGGTGAGCGGCGACCAATTCAACGTTGCCGGGAAAACGGGGAGAAGCACCCGCTCCGGATTTCGGCGGATGGCCTATGCCGCCACGGGCAGCCGCAACCGGACGAGCAATCCGCCCAGATCCTCGCTTTCCTCCAGCGTGACGACGCCGCCGTAAATCTCGGCCACGTCGCGCACGATGGCGAGGCCAAGCCCGGTGCCCGGCTTGCCCGTGTCGAGGCGGACGCCGCGATCGAAAATGCGGGTGCGTTCCGCTTCGGGAATGCCGACGCCGTCATCCTCGACCTGGCATTCGACGAATCCCTCCACCGCCTTCACCGTGACGAACACGCTGCCGCCGCCATATTTGGCCGCGTTCTCGATCAAATTGCCCAACATCTCGTCCAGGTCCTGGCGCTCGACATGGACGCTCAGGTCCTTGCGGCCATCCATGTCGAAACGGACATGCGGATAAAGCCGCCCGACCGCGCGTTCGACCGATTCCAGGCTGGGCCAAACCGCCGCGCGGCTGTGCGCGTTGCCGCGCCGCCCGACCGCACGCGCGCGGGCGAGATGATGGTCGACCTGGCGGCGCATCGTCGCGGCTTCGCGGATCACCGTCGCGCCCAGATCTTCGGATTCGGCGGTTGCCGCATTCATGATGACGGTCAACGGCGTTTTCAGCGCATGGGCCAAATTGCCCGCGTGCTGCCGCGCCTCCTCCGCCTGACGGTCGTTATGCGCGATCAGCGCGTTCAGTTCCTCGACCATCGGCGCGACTTCGATCGGCATCGCCTCATCCAGCCGACGCGATTTTCCCGCCCGCATCCGCGCGATTTCCTCGCGCACTTTCCTCAACGGCCACAAGCCATAAAAGGTTTGCAATGCCGCCATCACGATCAGCCCGACGGCGAGCATCAGGAACGACAGGGTCAGGGTCTTGCGCAACGCCCCGATCTGCGCGTCGAGGATGGTCCGGCTGCTCGCCACCTTGAACCGCCAATGGACCGGCGATCCGGGTAAGCGCACGTCGCGTTCCAGGACGCGCAACTTCTCATTGGGAAACTGATCGCTGTCATATTTGTGGACGCCAAGGTCGTTATGGGTGCCGCCAAAGGCCAGTTGCCGGTCCCACAAGGAACGCGAAGGGAAATCCTCGTGCCCCCGCGCGCTGACCTGCCAGTATAACCCCGAATAAGGCTCCAGAAAACGCTGGTCGGCTGGCTGGCGATTGAAGAACACTTCCCCTTCGGGCCCGATTTCCGCCGAGACGATCATCGCTTGCAGCACATATTCAAGCTGATCGTCGAAATTGCGCGTGACGGCGGCCACCAACACCCGGTCGAGCGCAAAGCCGCCACCGAGGAGGAGCAGCGAAATCCACAACGCCGCGACCGAGATCATGCGCCAGCTAAGCGACCCGTTGGTGCGCACGCGCGGCAACGCCGCCGGTTGCGCCACGGCAGCGTCGCCAGCCGACGCTTCAACCGGCGACGCGACGTCAGCCACCGCGGGTTCCATTAGGCATCGGGTTCATCCAGGCTGTATCCCAGGCCACGCACCGTGGTGATGATGTCCTGGCCCAGTTTCTTGCGGATGCGGGTAACGAACACCTCGATCGTGTTCGAATCGCGATCGAAATCCTGGTCATAGATATGTTCGATCAGTTCGGTGCGGCTGACGACTTTCCCCTTGTGATGGAGAAGGTACGACAACAGCTTATATTCCTGCGCGGTCAGCTTGACCGGCTCGCCATCCTTGGTGACCTTGCCCGAACGCGTATCGAGCCGCACATCGCCCGCGACCAGTTCGGACGAGGCATTGCCCGAAGCACGCCGGATCAGCGCGCGCAGGCGAGCGATCAGTTCGGCCGACTGGAATGGCTTGGCGACATAATCGTCGGCGCCGGCATCGAGCCCGGCGACCTTGTCCGACCAGCTATCGCGCGCGGTCAGTACCAGCACCGGCATGGTGCGGCCTTCCTTGCGCCAGCGGTCGAGCACGGTCAGCCCGTCGATTTCGGGCAGGCCCAGATCAAGCACGACCGCGTCATAGCTTTCGGTCGCCCCCATGAAATGGCCATCCTCGCCATCGGTTGCCAGATCGACGGCATAGCCAGCCCCTTCCAGCGTGTTCTTGAGTTGCTGGCCCAGGCTGGGTTCATCCTCGACGATCAAAACGCGCATCAATAATTCCCCTGACTTTCCTGTTGGCCTGTCTTCGCTGTTGGCCTGTCTTCGCTGTTGGCCTGTCTTCGCTGTTGGCCCGACTTGCCCATCCAGATGTGTCGCCTGCACAGGCAACGCCGTCACCGGGACGAGCGGCCAAGAATCTGGCCCGAACGGCCGTCAACCTGCACCCAGATAACCAGTCCATTGCGCAGGAACTTGAGTGTGTAAATCCCGCTGTCGATATCCAGATCGACACCCAGATATTGCGAGCCCGACATTGTCGGCAGCACGCGGCGTTCGATTTCGGGCAAAGGCAGCAGCCGCCCGGCACGCGCGGCGTCAAACACGCGTTGTGGCTCGCCACGCCGTTGCGCATCGGCCGTGCCGACCGAAAACAGCACGCCGCCAAGCGCCAGTAAAAGAACCGCCTTCATCTTCATTACAGAATTGCCCTAGCCATCGTGGCTTGAACAGCCCGTGAATGCATTGGCCAGCCAAGCGAAAGACTTCGGCGCGGAGATGGTGGCTTTCGCGCAACAGCGCGGCAGAGGACGACCGCTTTCGCGCAACAGCGCGGCGGGATGGCTTTGCGCGCTTGCCCCCTGCGGCATCGCCCCCTAACTGGCGGCATCATGGCAGCTCCCGTCCTATCTTTTGAAAATCTCGGCCTGGTCCAAGGCGCCGGGTGGCTGTTCCGCGGCCTGGATATCCATATCGGCGAACGCGACCGGCTGGCGCTCATCGGCCGCAATGGCGCGGGCAAGACCACCTTGCTCAAACTGATCGCAGGCAGGATAGAGGCGGACGAAGGGCGCCGCACGATCGTGCCGGGCACGCGCGTGGTCATTCTGGAACAGGACCCCGATGTTTCCGCCTTCGCCACGCTGAAGGATTTCGTTCTGTCGGGCGACGATGCCCCTACCCAGCATGAGGCGGAGGCGATCGCCGACCAGATGGGCATCGACTTGTCGCGGGAGGCCGCATCCGCATCGGGCGGCGAACGGCGCCGCGCCGCGATTGTCCGCGCGCTGGCGCAGGACCCGGACGTATTGCTGCTCGACGAACCGACCAACCATCTCGACATCACGGTCATCGAATGGCTGGAAGAATGGCTGAAACGGTTTACCGGCGCCTTCGTCGTCATCAGCCACGACCGCACGTTCCTGACCCGGTTGACGCGTCAGACGCTGTGGCTGGACCGCGGCACCATCCGCCGCGCCGAAATCGGCTTTGGCGGGTTTGAGGCATGGACCGGGCAGGTATTTGCCGAGGAAGCGCGTTCCGCCGAACGGCTCGACGCGCGGTTGAAGATCGAGGAGCATTGGCTGCTGCGCGGCGTTACCGGTCGGCGGCGGCGCAACCAGGGGCGGCTGACCCAGTTGAAGCAGATGCGCGCGCAACGCGCCGCGATGATCGGGCCACAAGGCACCGCCGCGCTTGGCCTGGCCAATGACGAGGTGAAGACCAAGACGGTCATCGACGTCGAGCATGTCTTCAAGAGTTTCGGCGACCGCACCGTCATCCGCGACCTGACCTTGCGCGTGCAGCGTGGTGACCGCATCGGCATCGTTGGCGCGAATGGCGCGGGCAAGACCACGCTGCTCAAGCTGCTGACCGGTGAAATCCAGCCCGACAGCGGCACCATCCGCATCGCCAAGACCATCGACGGCATCGTCATCGACCAACAGCGCAAATTGCTGGCGCCCGAAAAGCGGGTGCGCGACGTGATCGCCGATGGCGGCGACTGGATCGATGTGCGTGGCGCGCGCAAGCACATATCCGGCTATCTGAAGGAATTCCTGTTCGAACCGTCGATGGCAGAGGCAAAGATCGGCACATTGTCGGGCGGTGAGCGGTCACGCGTGTTGCTGGCGCGTGAATTTGCCCGTCCGTCCAACCTGCTGGTGCTCGACGAGCCGACCAACGACCTCGACCTGGAAACGATGGATCTGTTGCAGGAAGTGATCGCCGATTTCGACGGCACGGTCCTGATCGTCAGCCATGACCGCGATTTTCTCGACCGCACGGTGACGATCACGCTGGGCCTGGACGGTTCGGGCACGATCGACGTCGTGGCAGGCGGTTATGAGGATTGGGAAAAGCGCCGCGCGCCGCGCACCGAGGCCAAACGCCCCGCGGCCAAGGCCAGTCCGACAACACCAGCCGCCATCGCGCCGCCGTCACGCGCGCGACTGACCTACAAGGATCAGCGCGACTACGACTTGTTGCCCAGGCGGATCGAGGAACTCGACGCGGCGATTGCGCGCGATGAAGCGGCGATGGCTGATCCCAGCCTGTACAGCCGCGACCCCGGGCAGTTCGACCGCCTCTCCAAGGCCATCGCCAGTGCCCGCGACGAAAAGGACGCTGCCGAATCACGCTGGCTGGAACTGGCCGAACGCGTCGAAGGCTGAGGTTTGTGCGGCCTGTTCAACTCTATGCCGCAAGGTCGAGCGTCACGCGCGTGCCCGACTGATCGCTATCGACGTTGACGACGCCATTGGCCTGGCGGGCAAAGGCATCGACCAATTTCGTTCCCAGACCGCCGCGCCGATCATTGCGCTGCTCCTCCACCGCCGAAATACCGACGCCGTTGTCGGTAACGGTCAGGCGCAGGCCCGACGGCACGACATGACAGCCGATATCGATATGCCCTTTTTCCCGGCCCGGAAAAGCGTGCTTGGCGGCGTTGGTCACCAGTTCATTGACGATCAACCCGATGGTCACCGCGCGATCACGCGTCACTGACGCCTGTTCGCTGTCACAACGAATCTCGATGCCGTGCGCCAGGCTGAGCGCATCACTCAACGCCTTGCACAAATCATCCAGATAGGCGGCAATTTCCACCGTGCCGGGTTGGCCGGTCGTCCCGCGATAAAGATGTTGGTGCGCGCGCGCGATGCCCTCCACCCGCGCCAAAGCCGCTCCCAAGGCCTCCGCCGTTGCCGGATCGGCCCGGCGGCGCTGCAATTCGAGCAGGCTGATGACGATGGCGAAGTTGTTCTTCACCCGATGATCGAATTCGCGCAGGAACAGGTCGCGGTCGGCAATCTGCTGGTCCCGATCATATTGCGCAAGCCTAACTGCCTGGCGAAACAGATCGGCAAGCACCAGCGTGAACAAGCCGGCAATGGCAACGACGACGAAAACCGCAGGCTGCGACGTGTCGTTGGCGGCGATATATCGTTCGACATGCTTGATCGAATACCACGCCCAGACCATCGCAATCGTCAGGGTGATCGAACCCGAAATCGATCCTGCGAACAGGGTTGCCATCATCACGGCGGGAAAGATCAGCGCAAATGGCGCGGCGCCAGGCGCGAATATGTCGAGCACGAATCGGGCAAGACCAATCGGCGCCAGGCACATGATCGCCACCACGATCCTGGTGGCGAAAGGCGGCATGATCGACCGGAAGCGCTGCGCCAGGTCGATATCCGAAAACAAGGCGGAGAACCGCATCATTTTGCCATGCTGTGCGACAACCGCCCCCAATTGCAATGCACAAAGGTCGTTACCGCAAATGCGCGCGGCGTTTACAATAATTTACCCGCCCGTCCGGCAACCTCGACGACATAGTGCCACGCCACTCGCCCCGAACGAGCGCCTCGCTGTGTCGCCCACAAGATTGCATCCTGCGTGTCAAAGGCAAGGTCTAATTGATCCAAATAGCCTGCAACAATTTCCAGATAGCCATTCTGGTCAAGTACATGAAAACCAATCGATAGTCCAAACCTATCTGCAAGGGCCAATTGATCATCGACCACGTCGCGCGGGTTGATCGCGCTGCCTTGTTCTTCCATGTCGCGCGGCAGTAAGTGACGCCGGTTTGACGTGACGAAGAAACGGGTATTGGTCGGCCGCGCTTCGGTGCCGCCTTCCAGCATGGAACGCAGCGCTCGTCCCTCGCCAGCCGCCTCGAAGGCCAGATCGTCGATGAACAGCGCAAAACCACGCGTCAGCCCATCGATCAGGTCGAACAGGTGCGGCAATTGGCCAAGCGCGTTGACCGGCACCTCGATCAGCGCCAGCGCGCCACCCGAAGCCTGAACGTCGGCCACCGCACTTTTGACCACGGCCGATTTGCCGGTGCCGCGCGCGCCCCACAACAACACGTCATGCGCCGCATGGCCCGCCGCCAGCCGCGTGAGCGTGTCGCGCACCGCCTGTTTCTGCGCATCGATGCCAGTCAGCAACCCGAAGGGAATCGGCGAAAAATGCCGAGTCGCCTGCAATCCGCCCTCGCGCCAGATATAAGCGGGGTGGGCCAATGGATCGGCGGCAGGAGCAGGCGGCGGCGCCAACCGCTCCAGCGCGGCGGCAATGCGGCTGATCGGGTCTGATGAGTCGTCGGTCATGATGCGCTTTCATGCCGGGCGCCCCCATGTTCGGCAAGGACGCCCTGCCTCAACCCAGGGTCTTGAGCACCGCCTGCGCCGCCGCCCGGTCGGTAAAATCGGGGCTGGCAAGCACGCGGCCGATATTGGCGCGGGCCGCGACCTTCCGGCCCATATCCGCCTCCACCTGCGCCAGATGCCAGCGCAGGCCAGGATGATCGGGCATGATCGCAACCGCCTTTTCGAACAACTGCCGGGCAGGTTCATCGGCGCCCGACTGGTACAGAACCCAGCCATAGGCATCGACGACGACGGGATTGAGCGGCGCCATGTCATATGCGCGCGCGGCATAGAGCTTGGCGACATCCAGATCGTCATTGCCCGTATAAGCCATGGCCAATTCCGCCAACAACGCCGCGTCGCGATTGCCGATGCGCGCCCGTAGTTTTTCCAGCGTGTCGATCGCCGACCGCCAGTCACCGGCGACAATCTGCGAGTGCGCGACCAGCCGCTGAGCGGTGGTATTTTCGGGGTTCTGCGACACGAACAGCGCCAGCGCCGCCGCCGACTTCACATGCGCGCGCGCGCGATCATTGGCGTCGATCATCCGCAACAATGTCGGTTCGTCAAAGCGGATATCGGCGGCGCGGGCATAGGCCGCCGCCGCGTCGGCCGGGCGGTTGAGATCGATCAGCGTATCGCCAACCAGCAGGTGCGCCTGTGGCACGCCCGGATAAGCCCGTGCCAGCCGCTGCGCCTCGACCAGCGCCGCGCCGGGTTGGCCCGCATCGATCAGCCCGCGGATATAGCCAACCGCCGCGACCGGATCGCCTGGCGCCGCCGCCACGCGCATCCGCAGGCTTTCCAGGCTGTCGTCGGTGCCGAACGGCGTCGCCCCGGCAAGCGCAGGCATGGCGGCCCGATCGAGGAAACGCGATGCCCAGTCGCGCTCGCCTGTCGCCTCGAATGATCGCCCGACCAGTCCCAGCGTGTAGCTGTCGGCGTCATCACGCAACGCGACGGGGCGCAGCACGTCAAGCGCACCGCGCCAGTCGCCCGAACGGGCAAGTGCGGCGCCCAGCAACCGGCGCGCGGTGATGTTCATCGGTTGCAGGCCGATAACCCGGCGCAGCCTGGCAATCGCCGACGTATCGCTGCCCGCCGTAAAATCAAGCATCCCGGCCAGCATCTGCGGGCCAGGCAATGCCGCGAAGCTGCCGGTCATCCGTGCCGCCAATGACTGGGCGAGATCGAAATTGCCCGCACGCGCCGCCAGGATGGATTGCAGGTACAATGCCTGCGCGCTGCCCGGTCGCGCCACCAGGGCGCGGCGCGTGGCGGCGAGCATATCCTCATATCGCCCGGCATCGCCCAGCGTCGCGGCATAGCCGATCAACGCATCATGGTCGGCCGGATCGACTTTCAACGCCGCTTCATACCAGGGCAGCGCCGCGACCAGCCCATATTGGCCGCGGATCAGTTCGGCGCGCAGGACAAGGGCGCGGACCAGGTGCGGGTCGAGCGCCAGGGCTCGTCCTGCCGCGTCGGCAGCGCCCGACAAATCCCCCGTCATCTGCCGCACCCGGCCAAGATCGGCCCAGGCCTGCGCGTTGCTGCCGCCTTCATTGGCGAGCAGATTGCCCAGCATCCGCTGCGCACCCTGCACGTCGCCGCGCTGCGCCACCGCCAGCGCGGCAATGCGCGTGGCATAGCTGCCATAGCGTTCGGGCGCCTTGCTCGCGGCCTGCAGCGCATGGACTACATCGCCTTGCAACAGATAAGCATGGGCGAAAAGCTGATGACTGCGGGCCGCATCGAACCCTGCATCAACCCCGCGCGTCAATTCGCCCTGCGCGGCCTGCCCATCGCCCAGCGTCAGCATCGTCCGCGCCAGCACGACATGCGCCAGCCCCCATTGCGGGTCGCGCTGCACCGCCAGATGCGCGTGCATCCGCGCGGCACTGGCGTTGCCGCGATCGAACAGCCCCAAACTGATGGCCAGTTCCTGCCGCGCGCGGGCGGGATCATGGGCAACCGGCGTATGGGCAATCGTCACCACCGCCGCACCGGCAAGCGCGACGCCCGCCGCCCCGATGACGGCACCGACAAGCCATGGCCGTATCCGCCACCGCCGCCGCGCGCTCGACCAGCGCTTTACCCTGATCGTCGCGGCTTCGGCCGCCGGTTCAGGCGGGTCAGTTCTGGAAGCCATAGGATTTCATCAGATCGTACAATGTCGGGCGGCTGATCCCCAACAGCTTGGCGGTGTTTGAAACATTGCCGTCGGCCTGCGCCATCGCCTGGCGAATCACTCGGCGGTCCACCTCCTCGCGCGCGGCCTTCAGGTTGAGCGGCAATGGCTGGGCATTGGCCGCAAGGTCCAGGTCCGCCGAGGTCACCAGCTTGCCATCGGCCATGATGACCGCGCGCTTCACCCGGTTTTCCAGTTCGCGGACGTTGCCCGGCCAGGCCCAGCCTTCGATGGCGGCAATCGCATCCGGAGCAAGACCGTTGATGCCAAGCTTCATCTGGATCGCGTATTTCTTGACGAAATGCCGCGCGAGCAGCGACGCGTCGCCAGGTCGTTCGGCGAGCGAAGGAATACGCACGACGATTTCGGCCATCCGGTAATAGAGATCCTCGCGGAAGCTGCCATCGGCGACCATCGCGTCCAGGTCGCGGTGGGTTGCGCAGACGATGCGCGTGTCGACCGCAATCGCCTTGCGCCCGCCGATCCGTTCGATCGTGCGTTCCTGCAGAAAACGCAGCAGCTTGACCTGAAGCGGCAATGGAATGTCGCCGACTTCGTCGAGGAACAACGTGCCGCCATGCGCCAGCTCGATCTTGCCTTCGGTGGTCTTCACTGCCCCGGTGAACGCGCCCTTTTCATGCCCGAACAACTCGCTTTCCAGCAGGGTATCGGGAATGGCGGCGCAGTTGATCGCCACAAACGCACCGCGTTTGCGGGGCGAGGCATCATGCAGGCCGCGCGCCAGCAATTCCTTGCCGGTGCCGCTCGCGCCCAGCAGCATGACCGATACATCGGCCGCCGCGACTCGTTCCACGGTACGCGTCACTTTCAGCATTTCCGGGCTGGCGGTGATGATGCCGCCCAGCGCGGTTACCGAACCGCCCCCTTCGGCGAGGCGACGATTTTCCGCTTCGAGCGCATGGACGTGGAACGCGCGCGAAACGATCAGGCCCAGCGCGTCAATGTCGATCGGTTTCTGATAGAAATCCCACGCGCCATGGTCGATCGCGCGCAACGCGCTTTCGCGCGCGCCATGGCCCGATGCGACGATGACCTTGGTGCCGGGTTTCAACGCCAGAATGGCATCGAGCGTCTGAAATCCTTCGGTCACGCCATCGGGATCAGGCGGCAACCCAAGATCGAGCGTCACGACATCGGGCTCTTCCGCGCGCAGCAATTCAATCGCCTGCGTCCGGTCCCCGGCGACCAGCACGTCATAACCGTCATAAGCCCAGCGCAACTGGCGCTGCAGACCCGGGTCATCTTCGACAATCAACAATTTGCGCAGCGCGTTCATGCGGCTTTCCCCAGATTTGCAGCGCCAATGGCCCCGGTAGCCGCGCCGTCCGAACGGGGCGCGCGCAACGTGATGCGAAAACGCGTGCCTTCGCCCTCGCGGCTGGCCACGGTTACGCTGCCGCCCATCGCCTCGACCAATTGCCGCGCCTCGAACGCGCCGAGGCCGAAGCCATTGGGCTTGGACGATACGAACGGCTTGAACAGCCGGTCGCGGATGAAGGCGGGCGACATGCCGCAGCCATGATCGACCACGTCGATCACAACGTCGGCGCCGGCCACTTCGCTGACGGCGACCAGCACCGGTTCTCCCGCCGGACTTGCCTCCGCGGCATTCTGCACCAGATGCGCCAGCAGCTTCGCCAGCCGCGCGGCATCGGCCATCGCCAGCACATCAGCCTTGCCGCTGACGACAACCGGATGCTGGGCACGGCGCCGCTGCGCGACGTCCTCGACGACCGGCATGACGGCAACCGGGGCGAGCGCATCGGCGCGGCCGCCGTGATGCTGTGACAACCGCGCGAGCAGATCGTTCATCCGCGCCGCCGAATCCTGCAACGTCGCCACCATGTCGGCGCGAAATTCCGGATTGTCGGCATGGCGTTCGGCGTTGCGCGCGACCAGCGTCAACTGGCTGACCAGATTCTTGATGTCGTGCAGGATGAACGCGAAGCGGCGGTTGAACTCGTCAAAACGCTGCGCCTCGGCCAGGGCCTGGTGCGCCCGCGCCTCGGCCAGGTAACTGGCGACGTGACGGCCAGCGAGGCGCAACAGATCAAGGTCTTCCCAATCGGGGCGCCGGTCGAGCGGCGGCCGGGCCAGCACGACCACGCCGGCTAACTGGTCGAAATGCAGCAGCGGCGCGAGCACCCAGGCATCGGGCCAATCGATCAAGGCACGCGGCACCACCGCCAGTTCCGCGCCATCCGCACTGCCATCCCGAATGGCATCCAGTTCGACGATGCGGCCGGTGCGCGCCAGAAAATCGGCGAGCATGGTCGTCGGCACTGGCCCGAGCGCCGCGTCGTCCGGCCAGTTCCAGCCCATGCCCTGCCCCAGCGCCGATCCCTCGGGCACCAGCAGCAACGCGGCGGGCGAATCGGTCAGGTCGGCAATCGCCTTGATGACGCGTTGTTCAAGCGGCGCGGCACCCTCGCCCGGTTTGCCCAGCGTGTCGGTGAAACGCAGCCATTCGGCACGATAGTCATAGCGGTGCGAAAACAGGTGCTTGGCCAGCTTCACTTTCACCCATGCGCGCAACCAGGGCGACGAGACGAAGGTGATGAGCGCGGTTGTCGATCCCAGGATGAACGCCGTCTGCAACAGCCGCGCGTGCGTACCCCCCATGGCCGCAATCGCGCTGGTGGCAAGCGCCATCAAGCCGACATAAAGCGCGACCGCCGCCATGGTCAGCGATTGATAGGCGACGGTGCGCGACAGCCGCAACGTCCAGTCGCCGTTGCGATGCACGGCCAGTGCGAACAATGGTGCGATCGCCACCAGCGCCACGCCGCGCAGGCCGGCGAGCACGGCGATTTGCGCGCCTTCCAGATAAGCCATGGTGGCAAGCACCAGGTCGCTTGCCCACATCGCTGCCAGGCCAAGCACCGCCAGCCGAATGCCGCCGCGCGCGCTGGGCGCGACCGCGTTGTACAAGTGATGCACAAGCACCAGCGCGGTTACCGAAATCATCATCGCCAAGACGGTCGCCACGGCGTCAATCGCCGCAACCACGCCCGGATCACGAGTCGCAGTGCGCGCGATGGCCAGTGCGGCACTGCCGACCACGATCAGGGCGACAATCCCGTAAACGCCCAGCACCATGCCTGCCCCGCGCTGCCGGCCATCGCCGCGCATCAACACCATCATAAAGCCCAGCCAGGCAAGATTGCGCACCGCCTCCGCGACGATGCTCATCACGTCGGTGGGGCCGATGCCGGCCATCGCCAGCGCCCACAGCGCGGTCAGCGCCAATCCCGTTTGAAAAGCGATCCGCGACGGACCGGTGCGCGCCCGGCTGAATTCCGAGAGCGCCAGCCCGCCGAACAACAGCGCCGCCAGCGAGAAGCTCCAGACCGTCAGGGGGATGGATATGGCCGGAGACATGGCGATCCTACCGCGCGCCTTCGGGCCACAGCACGACGCGCACCGTCTGCAGGAGGATCAGCAGGTCGAGGAAAGGCGAATAATTCTTGGCGTAGTAGAGATCATATTCCAGCTTCTGCCGCGCATCGTCGATCGACGCGCCATAGGGATAGTTGATCTGCGCCCAGCCGGTGATCCCCGGCTTCACCATGTGGCGTTCCGCATAATAGGGCAGTTTCTGTTCAAGATCGTCAACGAATTGCGGACGTTCGGGCCGCGGGCCGACAAAGCTCATCTCGCCTTTCAATACGCTCCATGCCTGCGGGATTTCGTCGACGCGGATCTTGCGGATGATCCGTCCGATCCGGGTAATGCGCGGATCGTCCTTTTCCGCCCACACCGCTTCTCCGGGGGCTTCCGCGTCCTGGCGCATCGAGCGCAGTTTGATGATGTCGAAACCCTGGCTGTACAGGCCGACGCGGCGCTGGCGGTAAAACACCGGGCCGCGGCTTTCCAGCTTGATGCCGATCGCAGTGACGACGATCAACGGCGAAGTCAGCACAAGCAACAACGTGCTGGCGACCACGTCGAACAGCCGCTTGAACACGCTGGAAATGATCCGGCTGGACGAAAAGCCGTCGGAAAAGATCAGCCAGGACGGATTGACGCTGTCGAGGTCGACTCGCCCCGTCTCACGTTCCAGGAAAGTCGAGATTTCGTTGACATGGACGCCTGTCGTCTTGATCCGCAACAAGTCCTTCAACGGCAGCGAGTTGCGCCGCTCCTCCAGCGCGAGCACGACTTCGCTGGCGGCGAGCAGCACGACATGGTCGGCAAGGTTATAGATCGCGTCGCGGGCAATCGCCTCGGGAATAACGCGGTTGGCTTCGCTCATCGCAACATAGCCCACCACGACGAAGGCCGCGCCAGGGCGCTGGGCCAGATGCTTCAACCGGGCAGCGCGCGGGCCCGCGCCCAGCACGACGATGCGCCGTTTGAACACCTGGCTGCCCAAGGTCTTGCCCAGCAGGATGCGCAGCGCCAGCAGCATCACGATGGACAAGCCCATCGCATAGACCAGCGTCGATCGCCAGAAACCCAGCGTCGGCACGAAGAAGAACAGCGCGCTCTGCACCAGCACGCCCAGCGCCACCGAGACCAGCAACCGCGCGGTTGCAAAGCGCAACGACTGCAACGCCTGCACGCCGTAAACGCCGACCGCGATCATCGTGAACTGGACGACGAGGACGAAGCTTGCGATCTGGGTTGCGCGATCGAGGATCATGCCGGGCGCGACACCAAGCTGGCTGGCACGCAGCAGCCAGCCGAATTCGGCGGCACAACCCAGCACGATGATATCGAACAAGCCGAGCAGAAGCACGGCATTGGGCACATATTGCTTGAACAGCCTGATCATGGTGCCCATACCTCTACCCGGCAGGTGTAAACAAATCCGACACGCCTGACGCCGCTGTTGCAGAAATTGGCAAACAAAGGCTGAACGCGCGCGAAACTGCCGGAAATTGGCCGGGGCCGGACCGATAGACCGTTTGGCGATCAGGCCATCAGCGCCTCACACTGATCGAGCGTTTCGCGGAACGTGGCGATGATCGCCTGATAAGGCGCGGGCGTCGTCATATCGAGACCGGCGCGTTTCAGGATATCGACGGGATAATCCGAACCGCCCGCCTTCAACACGCCCAGATAGGTGTCACGCTCCTTGCCGCCGCCCTTCAATATCGAGCGCGCGAAATAGGATGCCGCCGAAATCGAGGTCGCATATTGATAGACATAGAAGCTGTTGTAGAAATGCGGGATATACGCCCATTCAGCGCCATAAACGTCGCTGACGGCAACCTTTGGCCCGTGATATCGGCGCAGCAGGTCCAGATACAGCGCGGTGAAGGTTTCGCCCGACAGCCCATCGCCTGCTTCCGCCCTGTCATGCACCGCAAGCTCAAATTCCGCGAACATCGCCTGACGGAAGAACGTGCCGCGAATCCCCTCCAGCAACTGGCCCAGATAGAACAGCTTTTCCTGCCGGGACTTGGCCTTGCCCGCCATATAGGCGACGAGCAATTGTTCGTTGCAGGTCGATGCGATCTCGGCGAGGAACAGCGGATAGTCCGATTTTTCATAAGGTTGGGCACGATTGGCGAGCAGGGTGTGCATCGCATGGCGCCATTCGTGGGCAAAGGTCGTCATGCCTTCGTAATTCTCGCCCAGATTGAGCAGCAGATACGGGTGGACGTCATATGCGGCGCCGGGATTCATGTACGCGCCCGACACCTTGCCGGGGCGGGGCAGCGGGTCCATCCATTTCGCAGCAGTCGCCCTGGCCAGGATTGCGCCATAGTCGGCGCCCAGCGGCTTGACCGCGTCGAGCACCGTCGCGCGCATTTCCGGAATGGTGACTTTGCGATCCATCTGCACCAGCGGCGGATAAATGTCGTAATAGGCCATGTCGGGCAGCTTCAGCAGGCGGCGGCGCAGTTCGAAATAGCGGTGGAGTTCGGGCAGGCCCTTGTTGGTTTCGGCAACCAGCGTGCGATAGACACCTTCAGGCACATTGTTGCCCGACAACGAGCGGGCCAGCGACGTCGGGTATCTGCGCGCCTTTTTCCCAAACACATCGCCGCGGATATGCGCCGAATAGGCCGCGCCCAGCGAATGCGCGAACTTGCCATATGTCGCCCAGAACGTGTCGAACACCAGTTTGCGGTCGGCACGGTCAGGCGCATCGCGGTTCAGGGTGTATGCCTGATCGTCCAGCCGCACCTGCTTGCCGGTCGACAGCGTGACGGTTGGCCATGGAATATCGGCGGCAACCAGTTGGCCGCGAATATCGCCCGGCCCGGAAAGCGGCGCCCCCGCGCTCGCCAGCAGCATCTCGCCTTCGGAGGACAATGTGTGTTCGGCCTGACGCAAGGTGTCCGCCAGATAGAAATCGAAACGCGCCTTCAAATCGGCGTTGGCCGCGACAAAACGCTCGATCTTGTCCTTGCCCAGCGTCAGCATCTCGGGCGCGGACCAGGCCGTTGCTTCGCCGAAGGCCGTGTACAAATCGGTCGCCTGCGCCTGGCGTTCCTGATTGGACGATACCCGCAGGTCGGCATCCCCTTTCAGCGCGGCATAGGTATAGACGCGCGAAATCGTGCGTTGCAGGTCTGACATGGCAGAAAGACCCGCCAGCAGCGCGTCCGCGCTGTCACCCAATTTGCCCTTGTGACGGGCGATGCCCGGCAACGCTGCCAGTGCTGCCTTGCGCGCGACATCCCAGGCCGCGTCATTGGGATAAAGATCGGTCAGGTCCCAGGCCGCCGCACCGTTCTCGCCTGCAACGCCTTGTGCCCATGCGGGCGTGACAGCCTCCATCCACGAAAAGCCGGCGACTGCGCCCATGGCGGCAATGGCCTGGCGGCGGCTGAGATTGGTCATTGGCGTTGCGTCCCTGGCAAAACGGGTGAAATCCACACCCGCGCGTTCTGCCGGGATCATGGCATATTGGCTAGAGTGTATCGCATCATTGGCACACCGAGGCCCAGCGCCGCAAAGCTGGGGCAGCGACCAGCACCTATGGGGAAAACCGAGTTTGATCGGGGACGCACGGTGCCTTTTCCGGCGGTGATGCGTTAGAAGTAGATTGAAACGCACATCTGAACCCGGAGTCCGCCATGCGCGTCGCCATTGCCTTGCTTGCCCTGCCGCTGATCGGCGTTCCGCTCGCGCTTGCCGCGCAAACCGCCCAGACCCAGTCCGACACCCCCGGTCGTGCGATTACCCAACCCTTGCGCGACACGGGCATCAGCAAGCACAAGGTCGCCGAAGTACTGCTGCTGGCCGCGTCCGCACCCTATTCGTCGCAGGGAACGCGGAGTTGCGCGCTGATTACCGCCCAGATCCGCGATCTGGACGAAGCGCTGGGCCAGGACATCGACCAGCCGGCCAAGCGCAAGGGCGAAGCCGCCGAAATCGGCGCGGCGGCGGCCCGCACCGCCGTCAACGCCCTCATCCCCGGCCTGGGAATCGTCAGGATCATCACGGGTGCCGACAAGGCGCAACGTCGCGCCGAAGCGGCCGTTTATGCCGGTTCGGTCCGGCGTGGCTATCTGAAGGGGATTGGCCTGGCCAAGGGCTGCCGCCCGCCAGCATCTCCTTTGCCAACAGCGGTGAAGGACTTACCCGAAATCGTGGAGGACGATGGCGGCGAGTGAACCGCCGCCAGGTTCAGCACGTTCAGTGCGGACGCGCGACAAGCACAGTCAGGCCATCGATGCGAAGGGCGCGCCGCGCGGCACCGGCGGGCACGGATTCGCCGGGGTGCAGCACATAAAGGCGGCGTGGATCGATCTGGCCGTTCAGGAATGCCGCCCTGTCCGCCGCGAGCCGATTGGCAACCGGGCGCGTCAGGCGCGCGACGTACATTACCCGGATCGGCCGGTTGCCCAGCACGGCGCGCCAGCCCAGTTCCTCCAGCAACAGGTAATCCCGCGCCGGATCGGGCGGTTGCACCTCTATTTCACGCGCGGCGGCGATCAGCGCGGGCCAGCGAGGATCACGCAAGCGACGGAAGCCATCGTGCGTCGCGGCGCGAGCAGTCTGGGTTCGCAGCACCGCGAACATCGGGGCGATATCGACTAGCTGGACGAAAAGGGCGATCGCCAGCAATCCCCCGCCGCGCGGCAATCGCCCGACGATGACGACCGCCACCAGCACGATCACATAAGCCACCGGCCAGAACAACCGACCCGACGCGCGCACGACATCCAGCCCGTCGACCACCGGCAACGGCAACCAGAACAACACATAGCGGGCGCCATGGACGATCGGCACATTGCCGATGGCCAGCAGGACCAGCACCGCGAAAGCAGGCACCAGCCAGCGCAGCTCGCCCAGCGCGTCCGGCGCGTCCGGCATCGCCTTTTGCTCGCGCCGCCGCGACCACGACACCACCAGCATCCCCACGACCAAAGCGATCAGCCCGGCACCGAGATACTGAAACCCTTCAAAAATCGCCATGAAATCGCTGGAATCGGCACGCCCGCTGGACGGCATCAACATGGTGTAGCGGGGGTTGCCCGGATTGAACAATGCATCGACCGGCATCGGAAAGGCGCCATAGGAACTTGTCGAAATCGGCGGGGTCGACAGACCCAGCAGCACGACCAGCCCGGCCAATTCGGCCGCGACCAGCAACAGCATCAAACCGACATGCCGCCGGTCGCCCTGCACGAGTTCGCGCAGCATCGCGCTTGCCCAGATCGCGCCCACCAGCAGCAACAAATAGCTGTGGACCAGCCCGGCGATGCCGATTGCCGCCAGCCAGGGCAGCACCCGCCGCGACCGGGCACGATCGACGAACAACCACAATGCCCAGAGGATCAGCCAATGCGCACACAGATTGGGGTGCGGCAACCGGGCATAAAGCGTTGGCAAGGCCGTCAACAACGCGGTGCCCAACCATCGCCGGACCGGGTCGGCGACAAAATGCCCCACCAGCGCGCGTGCGAAGGCGACGTGCAGTGCCAGACAGGCAAGCAACCACCAGCCAATCCATTGCGCTCCCGTCGGCATCAGCGGCGCCAGCGGCTTGAGCAGCAAGCCGAGCAACGAGTTGCTGTCGGTCATCAGCAGATGGGTGCCTTCTGGCGACAGGATCAGCGGCGTCGCCGTTCCGGGCCAGTGGCCGGATCGCAGATAAGCGTCCAACCCCAATGTGTTGACGCCCCAATCACTGCCATCAATCGTCCAGCCAAAGTTGCCGACGTCCAGAATCTGGGGGTGAACCCAGGCGAAAAACGCCACCACCGGCAAGGCAAGATAAGCCATCAGGGAAAAGGCGCGTTGAACCATTGCAGCGCTGTAGCGCAGCGCCAGTGAAGAGAGCGTTTACCAGATGCCACCCGGCGCCAGCCAAGCCTCACTTGACAGCATAACCAGTTATATACCACGTTATGGAAATTGCTTGCGGGAGTTGCATGATGCTGGCGGACACGATCGCCGACGAAGGCGCTGTAATGCTGGGCAGTCGGTTGAAGCGGCTGGCAGAACGGCTTCAGGCCGGGGCGGAGCGCATTACCGCCGATTGCGGCCTGGCCATCCAGCCCAGCCAGATGCCGCTGATGACCGCACTTTTCCGCCAAGGACCGCTTTCGGTGGGTGAACTGGCGGAAACCATCGGGGTCAGCCAGCCGGCCATCACGCGCATCCTGTCACGCCTGACCGAGATGGGGCTGGTGGAAACCATCCGTGACCCGCAGGACCAACGCACGCGGACCATCACGCTGACGGCCAAGGGCAATGAATCGATGGAAATCGCCACTACGGTCATGTGGCCCCGGCTGCGCGCCGCGGTGGCGGAGGTGTGCGACACCGATGCGCTGCTGGCACAAGTCACCGCAATCGAGGTTGCGCTGGCCAGCCAGCCGCTGGACCATCGTCCGACGGGCGGGCTTGCGATCCGCCGGTTCGAGGACGCGTTGGCCGGCGACTTCTACCGGATCAACGCGCAATGGATCGAAGCCATGTACCGGCTCGAGCCGACCGATATCGACGTGCTCACTCACCCGCGCGAGCGGCTGATTGCGCCGGGCGGCGATATTCTGTTCGTCGAGGACCCACAGCTTGGCATCATCGGCACCTGCGGCTTGCAGAAGACCGGCGAACGGCAATTTGAGCTGACCAAGATGGGCGTGCTGGCCGAAGCGCGCGGCCGCAAGGCGGGCGAGTTCCTGTTGCGCGCGATGATCGAACGCGCGTTCGCGCTGGGTTGTGACCGGCTTTACCTGCTCAGCAACCGAAAAGGGGCCGCGGGCGTCCATTTGTACGAGAAGGTCGGCTTCGTCCATGACGGGCAGATCATGGAACAGTTCGGCAAGCGTTATGCGCGATGCGACGTGGCGATGCTTTATCAGGGCCCGCGATATTGATCGCAGCCGTCAACGATGGGCAAACGCCTGTTGCAGAAAAACGAGCATCCGCGCCCATGACTGTTCACGCGCTGCGACCACGGCGTGAACCCGGCGATCGATGCTGGCGAGCAGCAAGGCCGCTTCTGCCCCCTTGGAAAGCCCGACCACCGCAATCCGCCGTGCATCGACGCTGGGGTCGCTCCGCAGCCGGTCGATCGCCCGGATGAAATGTTCAACCGGAATGTCGATCAACTGGTCCGGCAGTCCGGGCTCGTTGAAATAGGCTTCTGCCAGCGTGACATAGCCCGATTGCGCCAACGCCCTTGCGGTATCGCTGGCCCAGGCCCGGTCGCCTTCCGCACCGCCGATCACCAATATGCC
>JBAZYJ010000010.1:0-132176 GCA_041659385.1 Sphingomonas sp. | reverse complement strand
GAATCGAGCGGGTAGGCAACGGTAAAGCCGTCGGGCATGTTTTGGGACAGCTCGGTAACCTTCGCCTTGACCAGCTCAGCGGTCTTCAGCGCGTCGGCACCCGGTGCCAGGCTGACGGCAAAACCCGCGCCCGGATGGCCGTTGACCCGGCTGCGAATGGTGTAGTTTTCCGATCCCAGTTCGATCCGCGCGACATCGGACAAGTGAACCACCGAACCGTCGGTGGCGGTTTTCACCACGATGTCGCGGAACTGCTCGGGCGTCGACAACCGCGATTGCGCCGTCACCGTTGCGTTCAGCATCTGGGTGTCGGGTTCGGGCTGGCCGCCGATTTCACCGGCGGCGACTTCGGTGTTCTGCGCGGTGATCGCGTTGATGATGTCGCTGGCGTTCAGCGAATAGGTTTGCAGCTTTTGCGGGTTCAGCCAGATGCGCATCGCATATTGCGCGCCGAAGACGTTGGTGTCGCCAACGCCCGGCAACCGGGCGATCGGATCTTGCAGGTTGGAAACGAGATAGTCGGACACGTCCTGGTTGGTCCGGCGATCGGTCTTGTCGTAGATCGCAAAGATCATCAGGAAGTCGGGGTTGGACTTGGTGACGACCAGCCCCTGCTGCTGCACTTGTTGCGGCAACCGGCTCAGCGCCTGCTGGATCTTGTTCTGGACCTGGACCTGCGCAATGTCCGGATTGGTCCCCTTCTGGAAAGTCGCGGTGATCGCTGCCGACCCGCGGGAGGAGGAGCTTGCGCTGAAATAGAGCAGGCCGTCGATGCCGGTCAGTTGCTGCTCGATAACCTGGGTGACGCTGTTTTCCAGCGTTTCGGCGGATGCGCCCGGATAGCTGGCGCGGATGTTCACCTGTGGCGGGGCGACATCGGGATATTGTTCGACCGGCAGGCTGAGGACCGAACCCGCGCCCAGCAGCATGATGATGATCGCAACCACCCAGGCGAAGATCGGGCGATCGATGAAGACGCGGGAGATCATGGCGTCGGGGCTCAGTTCTTCGGCTTGGGCGGCGCGATGCGCTGCGCCGATCCGGCCGGAACCGGCTTCACCGCCATGCCTGCTCGCGCGTTGATCAGCCCTTCGGTAATGATCTTGTCACCTGGCTTCAGGCCCTGGGTGACGACCCAGAAGGCGCCTTGCGTGCGATCGGCGGTCACGGTGCGCTGCACGGCCTTGTTGTCCGGACCGACCAGCATCACCGATGCGTTGCCCTTGGTATCGCGGCTGATGCCTTGTTGTGGAACCAGAAAGACCCGCTGATCGATGGCCTGGGCGAATTGCGCGCGAACGAACATGCCCGGCAACAGCAATCCCTGCGGATTGGCGAAGCGCGCGCGCAACGTGACGCTGCCGGTGCCGGGGTCAACCACCACTTCCGAAAATTCGATTTTGCCGGGCAGTCCATAATCGCTGCCGTCTTCCAGCTTCAGCCTGACGGATGCTTCCGCCGGCAACGCGCCGCCACTGGCAAGCGCCCGGCGCAGCGCCAGCAGGTCGGCGCTGGATTGCTGGATATCGACATAAATCGGGTCGAGCCGCTGGATCTGGGCAAGCGGGTCGGTCTGGTTGGTGCTGACCAGCGCGCCTTCGGTGAACAGCGATCGGCCAATCCGCCCGGTAATGGGGGCGGGCACCGTGGTGAAGCGCAGGTTGATCCTGGCGGTGGCCAGCGCCGCGCGCGTCTGGGCCACACTGGCTGCGGCCTGGCGCGCCTGCGCTTCGGCATCGACATAATCCTGTGTCGCCACGGCCTGAATATTGGCCAGCGGCTTGTACCGGTCAGCCTTGGCACGTGCCGCCTCCGCGCTTGCCGTCGCGCTGGCAAGATTGGCCTGCGCCTGGTCCGCCGCGGCGCGGTAAAGGCTGGGGTCGATCTGGTAGAGCGTCTGGCCCTGGTGGACGATCGATCCTTCGGTGAACAGGCGACGATAGATCACGCCGGATACCTGCGGGCGGACTTCGGCGCTCTGGAAAGCGGTCGTGCGCCCGGCAAGCTCTGTATTGTTCGCCGAACTGGAGGGCTGGGCAACGATATAACCCACTTCCGGCGGGCCGCGCATCGGCTTCTTGCCGCCGCTGCATGCCGACAACAAGGCTGCCGCAAGCAGGGCGATGGCGGGCAGGGCAGGTGGTGTGGGTCGCGGGCGCTTGATCACGGGTTTGGTCTCATTCCTCGGCGCAGCGCCCGCCGCGATTGGTCGGGCAACGGTTGGAGTCTGCCTGGGGCAGGAGTTTGGCAGTCCGATGGGACAGGATTCCTTCCCGATCCAGCAAAAAAGTGTATCACAATTGTATCAGCCGCAATCGAATACCCTTATTCCCTGTCGCCAGCCGTCAGGCCGGCCGTTTTGCCATCCGCTGCAGCGCGGTATCCAAGGTTGTATCGGCCTTGGCGAAGCAGAAGCGGACAATATTGGTAACCGGCGCTTGCGCGTAGAAGGCGGAGACCGGAATCGTCGCCACCCCGGCTTCGCGGACCAGCCAGTCGCAATATCGGGCATCGGGCATGCCGATTCCCGATGCCGCCAGATCGACTGACAGGAAATAGGTCGCGTGGCTGGGCAGGACGACATAGCCCAACCCGGTCAAACCCGCCGCCAGTCGATCGCGGGAGCGCTGGAACCCCGCGCACATGCTGGCGAAACGGCCGCCATTGGTCGTCAGGTCGCTGGTCAGGCCCTCGGCGACCGCGCGTTGCAGGTTGGGCGGCGTGGTGAAGGTCAGGAACTGATGCGCCTTGGCCAGCACGGCGGACAGCGCGGGCGCGGCGCACATCCAGCCGACTTTCCAGCCGGTGAGCGAGAAAATCTTGCCCGCGGAACCGATTTTCACGCACCGGTCGCGCATCCCCGGCATTGCCATCAACGGCTTGTGGGCCAGGCCGTCGAAAATCACCTGCTCCCAGACTTCGTCGCAAATGGCGATCGCGTCGTTGGCGATGCAGAAATCGGCGATCAATTGGCGTTCGCCATCGCTGAGCAGCGTGCCGGCGGGGTTGAGCGGATCGTTGAGGATCAGCAACCGGGCGCCCCTGGCCGCATCCAGCGCTTCGGCGGTGATTTTCCAGTTCGGCGGCTCCAGCCGGATCAGGCGGGCGATGCCGCCTGCGCGCTGTACCAGCGGCAGATACGCGTCGTAAAGCGGCTGGAACATCACCACTTCGTCGCCCGGTGATACCAGCGCGAAGATCGCCGCTGCCAGCGCTTCGGTCGCGCCGGACGTCACGATCACTTCCTCGGGTGCCAGGTCCAGCCCCTGCGTCGCCGCATAATGGCCGGCCACCGCCCGGCGCAGTTCAGGCAAGCCTGCCATCGGTGGATACTGGTTCGACTGTTCGGTCAACGCGCGCGCCGCTGCTGCCAGCAGGTCGGCGGGTTCGGCGCCATCGGGAAAGCCCTGCCCCAGATTTACCGCATCCAATTGGCGCGCGAGGCCGGACATATGTTCAAAGATGGTTGTGCCAAGTCCGGCATAAACGGGGTTCATCGAGCAAGCTTTCAAAAGGGGTCAGCGTGCGGGCGGGCCAACATAATCGGGGCCATAAACGGCGGCGCGGAAATCGTGGTGGAGCGTGCCGTCAAAGCTTTTCTGGACGAAGAATACCGCGACCAGATCATTGGCCGGATCAACCCAGAACAAGGTCGACGCGGCACCATCCCAGAAGAACTCACCGGTCGCCCCGCGATTTTCTTCCGGGGAGAGGGGCGGTCCCTTGCGCACCGCGAAGTCGAGGCCAAAGCCAAGATTTCCCTTGCTCGGCAGGAAGAACCGTTCGGTAATGCGGGGATCGATCTGATCGGTCGTCATCAGCCGGATGGTCGCCGGTTTCAGGATCTGGACGCCGTCCAGCGTGCCGTTGCCCAGCAACATGCGCGCGAACCGCGCATAATCGCCAATCGTCGTCGCCACTCCGGCGCCGCCCTGAGTCAGCTTCTTGGGCAGGAAGTTCAGCGACAGTGCTTCCTGATCGGACCAGCGCACCAGCTTGCCGTCCGGTCCAGGCCGATAAGCCCAGGCGAAGCGGCTGCGATTGGCGGCAGGCTGTGTCCAGGCCGATTGCGTCATGCCCAGCGGTTCGAAGATGTGGGTGTGGACATAATCCTCAAACGCCACGCCCGACAATTTCTGGACGAGCAGCGCCTGAACATCGACGGCGGCGCTGTATCGCCACTGGCTGCCGGGATCGAACATCAGCGGCAGGCGGGCGAGCTTCTGGCCGAATTCGGGCAGGGTATTGGCCAGCGCCAATGGATCGTCGGCCTTGATGATCGCATCAAAAGGCGTGTCGCCCGGATGATAGATGAAGCCTGCGGTGTGGCGCATGATGTCGCGGATCAGGATGGGGCGGCTTGGGCCGCGCAGGATCATCGTGCCGCGCGCGTCCTTGCCGCCATAGACGCTGACATTGGCGAATTCCGGCAGATAGCGCGACAGCGGGTCGTCGAGGCTGAATTTGCCCTGTTCCCAAAGCTGCATCAGCGCGACGCCGGTAATCGGCTTGGTCATCGAGAATATCTGGACGAGCGTGTCGCGGCCAAACGGGCGCTTGGCCTCACGGTCGGCATCGCCGAACGCACCGTAATAGCGTTCGGCGCCGTGTTGCCAGATCGTTGCCTCGACACCGGCGACGCGGCCATTGGCAACCATCGATTGGAGCGCGCGGTCGATGCGCGCGCGGTCCAGCGTCACCGTCTCGGTCCCACTCCTTGCCCCGGTTTTCGGCGCAGCGGCTTTGGCGGGACGCGCGTGCGACGGGGTTGCCGCCAGCGGCGCAATCAACGCCGATGCCGCGACCAAATAGATCCAAGCCTGTCTCATCCGCCCCTTTCGCATCGCCGCGCCCTGATCGCCGGTGCCTAGCGCAGAACCCGTCACCTGTGAAAGCGGCTTTGCCCGTTTGATGCGGGCATCGCGGCGCGGCGGCACGATCGCCAGAAGGGGAGTGCCCGTGCTTCGGCTCGCCGTTGTTTTCGCCGGATTGTCGTTTGCGATCTGCGCGGCGTTTCCCGCCGCCGCTGGCAGGCGCAGCGACTAGGCCGCCGCCTTGCGCCGCGCCGTCATTTCGACATTGAGCATTTCGGCGAGCAAAAACGCCAATTCCAGGCTTTGCCCCGCATTGAGGCGCGGGTCGCAATGCGTGTGATAGCGATCGCCCAGATTCTGCTCGGTAATGTCGATCGCGCCACCCGTGCATTCGGTAACGTTCTGGCCGGTCATTTCGGCATGGATGCCGCCCGCGATGGTGCCTTCGGCGCGATGCACCGCAAAGAAGCCGCGTACTTCGGCAAGGATGCGATCGAAGGGGCGCGTCTTGTAGCCATTGGCGGCTTTGACGACGTTGCCGTGCATCGGGTCGCAACTCCACACCACCGGATGCCCCTCACGCTTGACGGCGCGCAGCAGCTTGGGCAGCCCGGCCTCGATCTTGTCATGGCCATAGCGCGTGATGAGCGTCATCCGGCCGGGAATGCGGCTGGGGTTGAGCGTATCGAGCAGGCGCAGCAACTCGTCGGGTTCAAGGCTCGGCCCGCATTTCATGCCGATGGGATTGCCGATGCCGCGCAGATATTCGACATGCGACGACCCTTCAAACCGTGTGCGATCGCCAATCCACAGCATATGCGCGGATGTGTCGTACCAGTCGCCAGTCAGCGAATCCTGCCGCGTCATTGCCTGTTCATAAGGCAGCAGCAATGCCTCGTGGCTGGTGTAGAAGCTGGTGCCCTTCAACTGCGGCACGGTGTCAGGGCTGATTCCGCAGGCTTCCATGAAGTCCAGCGACTCGCCGATCCGGTCAGCGACATCGGCGAATTTCTTCGACCACGCCGAACGTCCCATGAAATCCAGCGTCCAGCGATGGACCTGATGCAGATTGGCATAGCCGCCATTGGCAAAGGCGCGCAGCAGGTTGAGCGTCGCCGCCGATTGCGCATAGCCCTGGATCATCCGTTGTGGATCAGGCAGGCGCGCTTCGGGCGTGAAGGCGATGTCGTTGACGTTGTCGCCACGATAGCTGGGCAGCTCGACGCCGTTGATGACTTCGGTATCGGCGGAACGCGGCTTGGCGAATTGCCCCGCCATGCGGCCAACCTTCACCGTTGGCAGCTTCGACGCGAACGTCAGCACGACCGCCATCTGCAATAGCACGCGGAAGGTATCGCGGATGTTGTTGGGGTGGAATTCGGCGAAGCTTTCGGCGCAATCGCCGCCCTGGAGCAGGAACGCCTTGCCTTCGACCACGCGCGCAAGATCCGCGGTCAGCTCGCGCGCTTCGCCCGCAAAGACCAAGGGGGGATAATTGCGCAACGTTTCCGTCGCCGCATCGAGCGCGGCGGGATCGGGATATTTGGGCATTTGCAGCGCCTGGAACCCCTGCCAGCTTTCGGGTGACCAGGAACCGCTGTCGTTCTGGGCGCTGGGGACGCTGACATACCAGTCGGCATGGTGCGCGATGCCGTTGGCGGCGATCAGGTTGACGATGCTCGCGTTGGCGCGCTTGCCTTCGTCTTCCCAGCCCTGAACGGTCGAACCTGGCGTGTTGTACCACGCGCCGAATGCCGCCCGGGTAAGGCTGCGTTCTTCGCGGAAGCGGCGGATCTTGGTTCCGGCAAGTGTTGTCATAGCCGGGCCGCGTTACGCCTGCGGGGTAAAATAGGCAAGCCGGATAGTGATCGTATTTCCCGATCTGGGTTATCCGGCTTGCCGATCATTGCAATCCGCGCGCTTATTTCGCGCGGGCGCTCAGGTGACGGTCAAGAAAATCGACCATCAGGCCGCCAATCTCGTCCCCCTTGTCCTCCAGTGCGAAATGGCCGCTGTCGAGCAGGTGGAGTTCGGCATCTGGCAAGTCCTTGAGATAGGCGGTTGCGCCGCTTGCCGGGAAAATCGCGTCATTCTTGCCCCACACGATCAAGGTTGGCGGGCGGCGTGTGTGGAAAAAGCGCTGAAATTGGGGGTAAAGCGCAACATTGGTGCGATAATCGCGGAACAGGTCGAGCATGATTTCGTCGACTCCCGGCCGGTCGAGCAAGGCCTGATCGACGATCCAGTTGTCCGGGTCGACCCGGCTGTTGTCCGATGTGCCGTCGATATATTGCGATCGCGTCGCGTCGGGCGTCAGGCCGCCACGCAGGCGCGCCCGATTTTCCGTGCTGGGGTTATCCCAATATGCGCGGATCGGATTCCAGAACGGGCTGAACCCTTCTTCATACGCATTGCCGTTCTGCACGACGAGCGCGGTTACTCGTTCGGGGTGGAGAAGCGCCAGGCGATAACCAACCGGCGCGCCATAATCCTGCACGTACAGCGCGTAGTTTCGAGCGCCGATTTGCGTCACCAGGGCATCGACGATCCGTGCGAAATGCGCGAAGCTGTATTCAAAGCCCGCACGGTCGGGCGTGCCGCTATGGCCAAAGCCGGGGTAATCGGGCGCAATGACATGGTAGCGCGTCGCAAGCTGCGGGATCAGGTTGCGGTACATGCGCGACGATGTCGGAAAGCCGTGGAGCAGCAACACCACCGGTGCATCGGCGGGGCCTGCTTCACGATAGAAGATATCGACGCCCTCGATGCGGGCGGTGCGATAATGGACCACGGCGCCTTGCGTCGCTGCACCCGCCGACGCGGTTACGGGCGCGGGAGTGGCGGGCGCCGACACGAGCTGCGTCGGCGTGGAGAGTGCTGCCAGGGCGGCGGCCAGGAATTCGAACATCATGGATACCTCGCTTGCCGCCCCATGGCGGCCAGCGAGTCAGGTAATCATTTCGAATTTTGAAGGAATGATGGTTTTTGGCAAACCAGAATTGCGAAATCGGCAATAATTGCCGGGCCAGTCAGTACCCCGCTGCCAGGTCGACGACATTCTTCATTGGCTGCTTCGCCAGGAAGCGATGCAGGTTTTCGATGAACAGCGCCGCGCCGCGTTGGAACATGCGGGTCTGGCTGCGGCCCGACAAATGCATCGAATGCAGCGTGTTTGGCGTGCTCCACAACGGATGGTCGGCTGGCAGCGGTTCGGGGGTGACGACGTCCAGGAATGCCCCGGCGATGCGGCGTGCCTTTAACGTCGCCATCAATGCGTCCTGATCGACCATGTCGCCGCGGGCGATGTTGATAAGCCAGGCGCTCGGCTTCATCGCGGCCAGTTCGTCGGCACCGACCATGGCGCGGGTTTCGCCGGTTGAGGGGGCGGCGAGAACGACCCAGTCGAACTCACCCAGCCGCGCGCGCCATTGGTCAGGTGTCAGCGTGCCGTCGCGCCCGGACCGGGTGACGCCGGTCACCGCCATGCCAAAAGCCGTCAGGCGTTCGGCGATCAAGGCGCCGATGGTGCCCATGCCGATGATGAGCGCGCTGGTTTCGAACAATTCGACCTGGCCGGGCGCGCTGATCGTCCATTCATGCCGGTCGGCCAGCCGTACCACCTCGTCATAGCGTTTGGCGGCGGCCAGAATGCCGAGCACCGCATATTCGGCAACCGCAATCGCATTCACGCCGGCGCCATTGGTCAGCAACGTGCCGCGCGTGCGAAGCAGGTCGAGCGGAAAGGCATCAAGCCCCGCATAGATGGTACTGACCCATTGCAGCCGCTCGCCCGCCGCGACTGCCTCCCCGGTCCATTGCGGGCGCTGCATATCCACCCAGGCTATGTCGGCATTTGCCACCGCGGCCAGGGCTTCTTCGTGATTGGCGAACCAGGCGACGTCGAGCCCGGACGGAAGCTGGGGTTCCAGAATCGGGCGGGCAAGCGCGGGCAGCACGGCTTTCACGGTTCAGCTTTCCTCTCGGCTTTTTCAGCGTTGTCGGGCATGGTTGTAGGGACAGGGAAGCCGGTTCGACAAGCGGCGTGTGCGTGGTGCCGGCCTGGGCGCAAGTTCCGGTTGCCAGGCGCATTTGATCAAATTAGGCTTTGGAAATGAAGAAGATTCTTGCTTTTTCGACGTTGATCGCCGCCGCTCCGCTCCAGGCTGCCGATACCCCGGTCGATCCCTCTCAAGTCGATGTGATTGACGCGATCGAGTGTCGCCTTGACGCGCCAAGCTATAATGGCTTCGCGTTTGGGCTGAACGGCGAAGCGCAGATCGCAAAGCATCGACATTGGGTGAAGATTGCGTCCAAAAACCCGTTCCTGAATGAATATGACCTGCCTGAAGCGATAACGGTGGCGGGGCACTACACCACCCGGCGCGTCGCGTTCTCCTCCACCGGGGTGATTGCGATCATCGATGTTGCCGACCCGGCGGAAATCGCGAAGGCGCAAGGGATTGAAAATCAGGCGGACCCCAGCGCGTTGATTACCTCACTCGCCGCTGACAACAACGTCAAGCCCGAGCAAATTCAATCGCAAATCAAATTCCACAAATTCCTCGGCGAAAAACTTGTTTCCGATACGGTCGAGCTTCCGACTGGGGAGAATATTTTCGGCTCGCACACACGCATCCTGCGTAACATTTCGAATGCGACGACGCATCCCGGCAGGACATTTTATGGCTGCTCCTACCAGATCAAGTTGATCGGAAAGGACGGCAAGCCCCTGTGATCAGGGCTTCGGTGGCCTTTATGCTTGCGGTGGCATCGGTCGGTCCTGGCGACGAACCGGTGCGCGATGTGTTCATCGGAACGCTGACCGTGGAGCAGGGCGGGGCCATATTGAGGCGCTGTGATCTGGCCCAGACTCGTTACCGCCTGCACGATGCCAAGGGTGGTGAGGCGGTGGCAGCATTCGTCAGGGATGGGCGGCCCGCCTATGGCGAGGTCGTCGCTTCCTATGTCGAGGAAGATGGCCAACCCGCGCTTGAGGTTGCCGCGATCGATGGGCTGGCACCAGGAAAGGATTGCCACCTGCTCGACGCGATCAAGACGCTGACAGCAGGCCAGAAATGATCGAGCGCAAACAGGTCCTGCCGAAGCGGCAATGCTGGACAACCCGCACGACGGCTGCTGTTTTGGCGTTCGCCGCGTCGTTCATTACAGCCGTTCCCGTTGTTGCCCAGACGGCAGAACCGCCGCCGCCCGATACGCAGAAGTTGTTTTCGATGGCGCATGGGGCACTTCATGGCGGCGTGACCTTTACGCCAGAGACATGTGCCGACGCGGCGCCGTTGCTCGATCAGGTTATCGCACTGTCCGCCCGGGGCAAGGCAAAGGACGGGCCGCTCGTCTTTGCGCTCCTTGAGCGGGGCTATTGCAAGCTTGTGGTCGGCGATCCTGCGGGTGCGGCGTCGCTATTTTCCTCGGTAACCGCGATCGTCGATGGGCCGCCCGAAGGCAATATCCTCATTGTGGGCGCCGCGCGGGCCTGCCTTGCGTATCTATACGCCACCGGGCAGGGCGTGCCCCGCGATCCGACACGCGCGCTGGGGCTGTTTGTGCTTGGCGAAGGCCATAGCTGCCGCGTGGTCGACTACGACCCCGCCAATGAAGCGGCCCAATTGGTTCTGGCCCTGAACCCCGATGCCGCCGGGCGCCTCGGCAGCCTCGCCTATCATTTTCTTCGACAAGGTGGCCCCCAGGATTTTCTGGCGGCGGTAAAACTCTATCAGCGGAGCGTGTCGGGGAATGGCGTGTCCCCCGAACTGATGAGCCTGGCGATGGACGGGGTTTCCGCTCGGGGCTTTACGCCTGAAGCCGTTGCGGCGCGGGACGAACTCATTCGTCAGTTGGGGACGTGGCATTTGGAGCAAGGAAGGTGGGTACAGGCTTATGGCTTATTCCTGTCGGCAGGCAGCAGAGCGGCGAGCGAGGATTTGGAGGCGGCCGAATTGCGGGCGCCGTTCAAACTCATAATGCCGAATGGACGGCACTGGTCACCGACCAATGAGAATTAGCCAAAGGCTGGCATTCGCCGGATTCGCGGCATTGGCGGTTGCCTGCGTTGCGGGCGCTGGCCCCGTACATGCTGATGAACAGTGTTCTGCCCGTTCGATTTCCGGGGTCGGCCGGTGCCATAAGCGCGATTTTGCCCGGCGCATCACCGATAGAGAATTGCGGGGTACAACCGATAGCCAGTCACGGGCACCCGATGGGGTTGATGCCGATTTGCTCGCGACCGAGCTTGCGGGGGCGTTGAGCGTTGGCCAGTGGTACCCCGTCGGCGGCGCAGTCAATCAATGGGCGCTGGTGGTCAGCCCCGGTGAAATGGGCCCCGCGCCCGGCTTTGTGGTGCAGGCAAAAAGGGGCGCCAATCCGCCCAGCCTTGTCGCGCTGGTGCAGATTGTCCGCGATGTCGAACCAGATCGACCAACGGTAAAGCTGCTGGCCAGGATCGACAGCCTGGTGACCGGAACCGACGCCGATAAAAAGCCGGATGGCGAGACTGATGGGCAGGACGAGACTGTTAGGGATGAACAGCCGGTTGCCTCGCCAGTGCCTTGCATCGATCCCGAAGCGAGCGACGGGGCGGAATTCGATAGCGGGCATGGCTATCCTGATATTTCGGGTCAGTTCCACTGGCTGACGCTGGTGCCGGGCCACCGTGTCCTGGTGGCGGGCGTGTCGCGGGGTGAAGGCTATGCCGGTGGCGCCGGCTCGTTCAATGGCGAAGTGTTGTTCGATCTGCGCAAGGACAGCCTTGTCCCGGTCGCTTGCCACGCAAGTTGGCGCTATCAGATGTTCGGTGGCGACTGGAATGCGGATGGCACGCGCCAACACCCGGAATCACAGGCCGCTTGGACGCTTCGGGTGCAGCCTGCTGCTGCGTCGCGTTCAAGGCGCTGGCCCGACCTTGCGCTGACCCCCGTGACCGGCGACACGCCGGGCGGGTGGTTGATCTGGAACGCGGGCGCGGGCCATTATGTCGAGGCAGCGGTCCCTGCGCGGCGGCGTCCGCGCAGGCGCTGAACACTCGCCTCAACTGCCGCCATTTCCTGGCCGCCATTTCTTGAACGTGCCACCCGACCATGGCGCGTCGACACCGCGCAGCCGTCAAGCCCGACAGGGCGGTGGGAAAGCGGGAGTTGGTGCGGGGCTGGTGGAGCCGAGGGGAATCGAACCCCTGACCTCTGCAGTGCGATTGCAGCGCTCTCCCATCTGAGCTACGGCCCCGCCCGCTATCCCGGCGTTGCGGGAAGGGCACGCCCTTAGCGGCACTTGCGCAGCGATGCAACTCCCGGCGCCTGCCCGGATGAGCGGCAACGCACCGGTGGCCAAATACCGGAATTTTTCGCCTGGCGCCGCGATGATTTGCCATGTGCGTGGGGGGGTTATTGCGCGGGCGGGCGCGGTCTTTCGCCCGGTCTTTGCCATTGCAAACCGATGTTATCGGGCATACCCAGACTTCTAAAATAAAACAGGAGAGTCTCTGATGGCAAAAGCGTGGACCCTGAAATCGCGACCTGCCGGGATGCCGGTCCCGGACAATTTCGCGTTGATTGACACCCCGTTACCGCCGCTTGGCGACGGGCAGGTGCGCGTTGCCAATCGTTGGCTGTCGGTCGATCCTTATATGCGCGGTCGCATGAACGACGTGAAAAGCTACGTCCCGCCATTTCAACTGGGTGAGGCGATGCAGGGCGGTGCCGTGGGCGAAGTCGTCGAAAGCGCGGCCGATGGTTTCCTGGCGGGCGATATGGTGCTGCACATGGCCGGCTGGCGCGACGAAGCGGTGCTGCCCGTGGCGCAGGTGCAGAAACTGCCCGATCTTGGGGTTCCGCCCCAGGCGTTTCTGGGTCAGTTGGGGATGCCCGGCATGACCGGTTATTTCGGCCTGCTGGAAGTGGCGAGCGCCAGGGAAGGCGATGTCGTATTCGTATCGGCGGCGGCTGGTGCGGTTGGATCAACGGTGGTTCAGATTGCCAAGGCCAAGGGCATGACCGTCATCGGATCGGCTGGTGGTGCCGACAAATGCGCATGGGTAAAGTCGCTCGGCGCCGATGAGGTGATCGATTACAAGGCCGATGGTTCGCTCATCAAGAAGCTGAAGGATGCAGCACCCGGCGGCATCGACGTCTATTTCGACAATGTCGGCGGCGAACATCTCGACGCGGCGCTGGCGCTGGCCAATGAGCGCGCGCGTTTCGCGATCTGTGGCATGATCGACATGTACAATAGCGGTGCGCCAACCGAATTGCGCTTCGCCGCGCGCATCATCGGCGCCCGCATTCGCATCCAGGGCTTCATCGTCAGCGACTATATGGGTCGCGCGGCGGAGTTTTACCGCGACATGGCGGCATGGAGCCAGGCAGGCAAGCTGAAGCGCGAGGAAACGGTGATGGAGGGTCTGGCGAGCACGCCCGATGCGTTTCTGGGCCTGTTTTCCGGCGGCAACACCGGCAAGATGCTGGTCAGGCTGTAATATCGGCGATCATGGCGACGGCGGAACGGGGATTTCGGCCGTCGTCCATGGCGCGCGCGCGATCCAGCCGAGCTTTTGGTAAAGCGCGCGGCCCGCGACCGTTGCCGCCAACAGCCCGCGACCAAGGCCGGAATTGTGCGCTTCGGTGGCGAGCAACGTCATCACGATGGTGCCCAATCCCCGGCGTTGACGCAGGTCGGCGACGCGCACCCGATCGTGCAAGGCCCAGCCGTCGATGGGCGCCATCCGGCCCCGCGCGGCTTCCGCGCCCGCCATGTCGGTCAACTCGACGAAGAATATGCCGCCGCGCCATTCGGCCCGCAGGCGAAGATCATCGGGTATCGAGGGCCTGGGGCCGGCGCTCAGCGCATCGGCGGTCATCAGCGTGCCGGTGCGTTCGACATGCCAGCGGGCGGGCAGCAACGCCGCCACGTCCCCTGGCTCGGCGGGCACCTTGATGCGGATGCGCGGTGCGTCGATCCGCGCGCCAAGCGGGGCAATGGCGTCGCCCAGGCAGGAAAAGACGAAACGTTGCGCTTCGTCATCCGCGCCGGTATCGATCCGCAGCGCGCCGCTGTCGGGCGCGGGAGACGGCACGCCGCGGGTGATCGCCCATCCGCGCGCGAAGGTTTCAACGAGTTGCGGTGGAATCGGCAATTCGCCCAAACCGTTCAATTCGTTCAAAGCGCTCAAATCGCCTCCGAAAACGTGTCGCACTGATTGGGATCGCCACTGTCGATGCCGCGTTTCAGCCATTTCATCCGCTGTTCCGACGTGCCGTGAGTGAAGCTGTCGGGAACGACGCGGCCCTGCGCTTCCTGTTGCAGCGTATCGTCGCCGATGGCGTGCGCGGCGGTCAGCCCTTCCTGCACGTCGCCGGGGTCGAGCCGGTCCTTGTTCTGCGCCGCCCAAACCCCGGCATAGCAATCCGCCTGCAATTCCAGCCGCACCGACAGCGCATTGCCTTCACGCGCGCTGACGTGCTGTTGCTGGCGTTGCACGGCTTCGGACTTGCCGAGCAGGTTCTGGATGTGGTGGCCGAATTCATGCGCGATCACATAATCCTGCGCGAAATCGCCCCTGGCGCCGAAACGGGTGGAAAGCTCGTCGAAAAAGCTGGTGTCGAGATAAATGCCCTGATCGGCCGGGCAGTAAAACGGCCCCATCGCCGATTGCGCCGCGCCGCAGCCCGATTTGCCTTCGCGGCCGTAGAAAACCAGCTTCGGCGCCTCGAACCTCTCGCCTGCCTGCTGGAAAAGCGCCGCCCAGGTCTTGTCGGCGGAGCTGAAGGCGTTGCACGCCGCCCTGCTGCCTGCATCCACCGCGCAGCTCGATTTCACATCATGGCCGCCAGCGCTCGGTTGGCCGATCTGCGCCGAATCGGGGCCGACGCGCTGGCCGCCGCCGCCCAGCATCGGCAGGCCGCCGCCGAACACCGCGACGATCAGCAGGAGCACGGCGACGCCTCCGCAGCCGAAGCGGCTGAAAACGAAGGGCAACAGGCCAAGCAGCAGGCCGCCACCTCCGCCGCCAAAGCCGCCGCCCTGGCCGCGCTGATCCTCGACATTGATGTTGGGATCATAATCGTCGAGCCGCATCGCGGATGCACTCCCATGCCTGCTGTATCGGACGTCATCCATGCAATCGCGCTGCGACGGTTGCAAGACGCCGGGTCGCGGCTGTGCGCAATGACCACTCGATGATTGACTTGCCATTACCCGTGCCCCTGCCGGGTTGAGCGGGCAATTTGCCGACGAATTCATCATTCTGTCGTTGATCCGCGTGGCAGAAAGGACCATTCCCACCGCCATGGCCAATGGCGACTCCCGCAGCGCAGCACGTCAGCGTTCCCAGCCGAAACGCCGTGCGCGTGGAATGCCGCTGCCCGATCAGGTGGCGCTGGTGCTGCAGGGCGGCGGGGCGCTCGGCAGTTATCAGGCAGGTGTCATCGACGGGCTGACCGAGGCTGGAATCGAGATCGATTGGGTCGCGGGCATTTCGATCGGCGCGGTGAATGCCGCGATCGTCGCGGGCAACCCGCCCGAACGCCGGATGGAGCGCCTGCTGGCCTTTTGGGATAAGGTGACGAGCGGTTTGCCCAGCTTTCCCATCTATCCCAACGACAAGCTGCGCGAGATGCTGCACGAATGGTCGGCGGGGCATGGTGCTGGCGTCGGGCGTGCCGGGGTTCTTTACCCCAAGGCTGATTCCGCCGACATTGATGGCGTCGGGCAGCCCCGGCGCGCTGAGCTTTTACGATTCGGCGCCCTTGCGCGCCACGCTGGACGCGCTGATCGACTGGGACCTGGTCAACAACGGGCCAATGCGGTTGTCGGTTGGCGCGGTTGACGTGGAAAGCGGCAATTTCCGCTTTTTCGACACCGCGACCGACCGCATCGATGCGCGGCATGTCATGGCATCGGGTGCATTGCCGCCGGGCCTGCCCCCGATCGAGATCGACGGTCGGTTTTGGTGGGACGGCGGGTTGGTGTCGAACACCCCGCTCAGCCATGTGCTCGAAAACCAGGCGGCGGAAATGCTGGTGTTTCAGGTCGACCTGTTTTCCGCCGTGGCCGATCCTCCACGAACCATCACCGACGTGATGGCGCGCGAAAAGGAAATCCGCTTTTCGAGCCGTACGCGCCAGATTTCGGACCAGTTCATCAAGTTGCGCAAGGAACGCGAGGCCATCCGCCGCGTTATTGCGAAGCTGCCGAGTGAACTGGACAATGATCCTGATGTGGTGGCGCTGAAGGCAATGGCCGCGGATTTCGCCGTCAATGTCGTGCATCTGATCCACCGCGCCAACGCCTGGGAGGGAGGATCGCGCGATTTTGAATTTTCCGCCCGCACCATGCGCGAGCATTGGGCCGCGGGGAGGCTGGCGTTCGACGAAACTCTCGCCAATGCCCAGTTGGTGGCGAAAAACATTCTCGACGGCCATTCGGCGGCGTTCGATTTGGGGCCGCAATGGCCCAAGGCAAGTCCCAGGACGGGGCCGGTCAGTCAATAACGGAGTAATCGATGTTCCTTAAAGGCAAAAGCGCCATCGTCACCGGTTCCACGTCGGGCATCGGGCTGGAATATGCGAAAGCATTCGCGGCGGAAGGTGCCAGCGTGATGATCAACGGCTTTGGCGATGCCGCCGCGATCGAGGTCGAGCGCGCCAGGCTGGAAGCAACCAGCGGCGCAAAGGCGCTTTACGATTCCGCCGACATGACCAAGCCGGAAGAAATCGCGGAAATGGTGCAACGCTGCCATGACGAAATGGGCGGCCCGGATATCATCGTCAACAATGCCGGCATCCAGCACGTGGCGATGATCGAGGATTTCCCGCCCGACAAGCTTGAAGCGATCATGCGCATCAACCTGTTGTCCGCCTGGTACATGATGCACGAAGCGGTGCCGTTCATGAAGGCTGGCAAATGGGGCCGCATCATCTCGACAGCGTCGGCGCACTCGCTGGTCGCCAGCCCCGGCAAATCGGCCTATGTGATGGCCAAGCATGGCCTGGCGGGCCTGACCAAGACCATCGCGCTGGAAGTGGCGACGTTCGGCATCACGGTGAACGCGATCAGCCCCGGTTATGTCTGGACGCCGCTGGTTGAAAACCAGATCCCCGATACGATGAAGGCGCGCGGCCTGACCCGCGATCAGGTCATCAACGATGTCCTGCTCCAAGCACAGCCGACCAAGGAATTCGTGACGCCGGATCAGGTTGCCTCGCTGGCGCTTTACCTGTGCCGCGACGAGGCGAAATCGATCACTGGCGCCAACCTGTCGATCGATGGCGGATGGACGGCGGCCTGAGCCTGCTTGCTTTCGGGCGGGCGCGGGTTAGCGTGGCGGCATGAGTGCAATGAACAGGTCGCCCGCCCCCGTTTCCGGGCGCTTTTCACTGGGGCTTCGGCTTGCCGGTTTCGCGTCGCTTGGCCTGCTGGCAACGGCGTGCGGCGCGCACGATCAGGCGCGCCTTGCGGGGGAGGCGGTGGTGGCCGACTGGCGCCAGATGGCGACCAATGGCGATCGGGAGCGTTTGCGCGGGTGGCGCGATGCGTGGCTGGAGGGCGTCGATGCCGCGCGCAAATCGGGCCATGGCGCGGCCCTTGATGCCGAAGGCGCGCTGTTCGACCCCGATCGGGAAATCGACGGCGCGGTGCCGCCGCCGGGCATTTACGCCTGCCGGGTGTTCAAGCTGGGCGCGCAGGGCACCGCGGCGGCTGATTTTACGACATTTCCAATCAGTGATTGCCGCATCGACCTGAAGGGAAATGTTTCCCGGTTCAGCAAGCTGAGCGGTAGTCAGCGCCCGTCGGGCATGATCTTCCACGATAGTGCCAGCCGCGCGACGTTTCTCGGCACGCTGATGCTGGGGGATGAGACGCAGGTGATCGCCTATGGCCGCGATTCGAAGCGCGACATGATCGGTTTCGTCGATCGAATCGCGCCAGCCCGCTGGCGGCTGGTGCTGCCCAGCCCGAATTTCGAATCGAAAATCGACATCATCGAGCTGGTGCCGAAGGCCGGTTAGCGTCCAGTTTCAGCCGCCAAAGGGCAGCAGCGCGTCATAAGTTGCTTGTGACGCATCCGTTGGCACCCAGCCGCCATGGCGCAGCAAAAAGGCGTGGCGGACGATTTCCGCCTGCTGCTCGATGCCATAGCGGCGGAACGGGCGATTCGGTTCGATCGCATAGCGATAGCGGCAAAACGGGTGGCGGCGAATCGGCAGGAACAGGCCTTGCTGATGTTGCCACACATGCACCATTTCGTGGATGAACAGTCCCTGCGCGCCCAGCCCGGCATCGCGGAAATCGTCGCAATAGGCGCTGCCCCGTGGATGGAAATGGATATGGCCCAGCGGCGCCATCACCGTTTCGCGCGGCTGGAAAAACGCCCATTTGCCGCGCACGACCGTTACCGGGGCGTAATCGATCGCATCGCCGAACACGCTGCGGGCAAGCGCAATTTCCCCCGTCGTCAGCGAACGCCGCGGGGCCATGCTCAGAGCGTGGCTATCGCCTCTTTCCTGCGAAAAACCGGAGCCCATTTTTTCGCGCGATGCTCTAATTGTTTGGCGCCGGATCGCCCGCGCCGATGACGGGCGCGTTCAGTTCGATCCGCTGATTGTTGGCAAAGGTCAGCAACAGGGGAATCGATCCGCCCGGCTGAACGCTGGGGTTGATGTCGAACAGCATGACATGCTTGCCGCCGGGCTTGAACTCCACGGTGCCGTCTGCGGGCAGGGGGACGGACTTGATCGGGACCATCGATGCCATGCCGCCTTGCGTCATGCTTTCATGCAATTCGCTGCGGATGGCGGCGGGCGAGGTTACGCTGAGCAGGACCGTATTGGCGGCGGCCCCGTGCAGCGTGACATAGGCGACCGACGGCCGACCCTTTACCGGCCCCATGCGGACATAGGCATGATCGGCATAAAGCCCCTCTGGCCGCTGGCAACCGGTGAGCGAGGTGGCCGCGATCAACGCCATGGACAGCGCCATGAAAAAGGCCGTTGAATGACTTAAGCGCATCGTTGCACTCCCAATGCGGGAACTGATGATGGGTCTCTAGGTTGAGAGCAATCTTGCGGCAAGCGAAAGCCCCCCTATATCGCGGTTATTGAAACTGGCCGTGCCTCTCGGGGGCGGCCATGGGAACAGTAACCTTACGGGGGCCGAAGAGGACCATGGCAAAAGTTATCGGTATTGATCTGGGAACCACCAACAGCTGCGTCGCTGTGATGGAGGGTGGCAAGCCCAAAGTGATCGAGAATGCGGAAGGTGCGCGCACCACGCCGTCGATCGTCGCGTTCGCCAAGGATGGCGAGCGCCTGATCGGTCAACCGGCCAAGCGCCAGGCCGTTACCAATCCTGACAACACCGTTTTCGCGGTCAAGCGCCTGATCGGCCGCCGCTTTGACGATCCGATTACCAAGAAGGACACCGAACTGGTGCCCTATACCATCGTCAAGGGTCCCAATGGCGACGCCTGGGTGAAGGCGGGTAATGAGGATTACAGCCCGTCGCAGATTTCGGCCTTCACGCTGCAGAAGATGAAGGAAACCGCCGAGACCTATCTGGGCGAAACCGTGACGCAGGCGGTCATCACCGTTCCGGCATATTTCAACGACGCGCAGCGCCAGGCGACCAAGGACGCCGGCAAGATTGCGGGTCTGGAAGTGCTGCGCATCATCAACGAGCCGACCGCGGCGGCGCTTGCTTATGGCCTCGACAAGAATGACGGCAAGACGATTGCCGTTTATGATCTTGGTGGCGGCACGTTCGACATTTCGGTGCTGGAAATCGGCGATGGCGTGTTCGAAGTGAAGTCGACCAATGGCGACACGTTCCTGGGTGGCGAGGATTTCGATGCCAAGGTGGTGCAGTTCCTGGCCGACGATTTCAAAAAGGTCGAAGGCATCGACCTGACCAAGGACAAGCTGGCGCTGCAGCGGTTGAAGGAAGCTGCCGAAAAGGCGAAGATCGAGCTGTCCTCGGCCGCAACGACCGAAGTCAATCTGCCCTTCATCACCGCGGACGCCAACGGGCCGAAGCATCTGGTCAAGACGATCACTCGCGCCGACCTGGAGCGGCTGGTCGAAGACCTGATCCAGCGCACGCTGGAGCCTTGCAAGAAGGCGCTGGCCGATGCGGGCGTCAAGGCGTCGGCGATCGACGAAGTGGTGCTGGTCGGCGGCATGACCCGGATGCCCAAGGTGCGCCAGGTCGTGAAGGACTTCTTCGGCAAGGAACCCCATTCGGGCGTCAACCCTGACGAAGTCGTGGCAATGGGCGCGGCGATTCAGGCCGGCGTGTTGCAGGGCGACGTCAAGGACGTGCTGCTGCTCGACGTGACGCCGCTGTCGCTGGGCATCGAGACGCTGGGTGGCGTGTTCACTCGCATGATCGACCGCAACACGACGATCCCGACCAAGAAGTCGCAGACCTATTCGACCGCTGACGACAACCAGCAGGCCGTGACGATCCGCGTCTTCCAGGGCGAGCGCGAAATGGCTGCGGACAACAAGATCCTCGGTCAGTTCGATCTGGTCGGTATTCCATCGGCACCGCGCGGCGTGCCGCAGATCGAAGTCACGTTCGACATCGACGCCAACGGCATCGTCAACGTGTCGGCGCGCGACAAGGGCACTGGCAAGGAACAGCAGATCCGCATCCAGGCATCGGGTGGCCTGAGCGACAAGGACATCGAACAGATGGTCCGCGACGCCGAGCAGTTCGCCGATGACGACAAGAAGCGCCGTGAAGGGGCAGAAGCGAAGAACAACGCCGACAGCCTGGTTCACACCACCGAGCGTCAGCTTGCCGACAATGGCGACAAGGTCGATGCCGCGTTGAAGTCCGAAATCGAGGCAGCGATTGCCGAGACCAAGACCGCGATCGAAGGTGGCGACACCGACGCGATCAAGGAAAAGGCGCAGGCGCTTGGCCAGGTGGCGATGAAGCTGGGCCAGGCGATCTATGAAAAGCAGGCCCAGGCCGAAGCATCGCCATCGGCGGATGCTGGCGCCGCTGGTGGCGAAGACGTGGTTGACGCCGAGTTCTCGGAAGTGGACGACAGCAAGGCATAATTTACAATGGTTTCCTTCCCGTCACTCCGGCATCGTCCGGGGTGACGGTTGGGAAAGCAGGGGCCGCGAATGACCACTGAAGTCGACTATTACGAATTGCTCGAATGTGAGCGGACCGCCGATGATGGGACGATCAAGGCGTCCTATCGCAAGCTGGCGATGAAATATCACCCGGACCGCAATGCCGGGTGCAAGGACCATGAGGACAAGTTCAAGGCGATCAGCGAAGCCTATGAGGTCCTGAAGGACCCGCAGAAGCGCGCAGCCTATGATCGGTTCGGCCATGCCGCCTTCACTGGCGGGGCAGGTGGCCCCGGCGGATTTGGCGGCGGCGGTGGCGAGGACTTCGGCGCGTTCACCGATATTTTCGAGAATATTTTCGGCGAATTCATGGGCGGTGGCCGCGGCGGCGGGCGCCAGTCACGACGTGGCGCGGACTTGCGCTACGACATGGAAATCTCGCTTGAAGAAGCGTTCCACGGCAAGTCGAGCGAAATCACGATCGACGTGTCGGCGATGTGCGACAGTTGCGACGGCACCGGCGCGCGGTCCGGCACCGGGGCCAAGACCTGCAACACCTGCGCAGGCCATGGCAAGGTGCGCGCGCAGCAGGGCTTTTTCGTCGTCGAACGGACATGCCCCAGCTGCCACGGCGCGGGCCAGGTGATTGCTGACCCATGCCCCACCTGCCGCGGTGACGGGCGTGTCGACAAGACCAAGACGCTGACCGTCAATATTCCAGCGGGCGTGGACGAAGGAACGCGCGTTCGCCTGTCGGGTGAAGGCGAGGCGGGGATGCGCGGCGCGCCTGCCGGTGACCTGTATATTTTCCTGCACGTCAAACGGCATGCCTATTTCGAGCGGGAAGGCACGACGTTGTTCGCGCGTGCGCCGGTCAGCTTCACCACCGCGACGTTGGGCGGCACGATCGAGATCCCCGGCCCGGACGGCGAGGTTCACGAAATCCGCATTGCACCGGGTACGCAATCGGGCCGTGAGCTGCGCCAGCGTGGTGCCGGGATGCCGGTGCTCCAGGGGCGCGGACGTGGCGACCTGGTAGTGCGCATCGAAGTTGAGACGCCGACCAAATTGTCGGCGCGGCAACGCGAATTGCTTGAAGAATTCCGCACCATCGAAACCGGTGAGGAATGCCCACAGTCGACCGGTTTTTTTGAAAAGCTGAAACGCGCCGTCGGCGGCTGATTACGGCCCGATATCCGTTGGGCCAAGGCTGGTCGGGTGGACGCGTATCAGCCCGCGCGGCGCCTGGACGTTTCAAGCTGCTGATGGATCAGCATCGATGCGGCTTGGCATGAGTTGGCCCCTGTCGCTCGTCCGCCTGTCCGCCCCTTCGCAAAGGGGCGGTAGGCTGACGGATCAGAGGCTGAGAACCCCTGCCATCAGCGCAAGCGAACCAAACAGCACCAGGCTGCTGGCGACGCCTTCAAAATAGCGCATGATGGACCTCGTAGAGAGAATGCCGGATCGTTCCGGTCTGGCGCATATGGCGATAGTTGCTTCAATGCGCAATTTTGTTACTTGCTATCGTAATTGCGTTGCACGCAATCGTATTTAACTGTCGCCGCTATCCGACAATTTGCCGACGTTCAGTACCTCTTCGTACATCTGGCTCCAATCGATCAACCGCCATTTTCCGGGGTTTTCGATCGACGCGATCGGGTCCTGCGCGACCGACAGCACCTGGCGCTTGAGCGGACGGTCGAAGACGGCGCAGTGAAATGCCATCACCGACGGGTTCAGCGCATCGCCGTCCACATCGTCGACCACCAACGCCAGTCGGTCGCTGTTCAACCGCACCAGCGTACCGGGTGGAAACGCGCCCAGCATCTTGATGAACGCGCTTAGCACCAGCGGGTCGAAATGCCCCTTGGTCGATCGCATCCACGCAATCGCCTGGCCGGGCGACCAACTATCCTTGTAAGAACGGGTGGATGTGACGGCGTCATAAACATCGCATACCGTCGCCATCCGCACGACCAGTTCCAGTTCGCCAGCGCGCAGGCCATCGGGATAGCCGCGGCCATCCATGCGTTCATGGTGATAATGCACGACATTGACGACCGAGGCGGGAATGGCCTCCATCTCGCGGAGCATGTCGGCGCCGCGTTGGGGATGTTGCTTGACGATGTCGAATTCCGAATCGGTCAGCGGACCGGGCTTTTCGAGCAACGGGGTTGGAATGGCAGCCTTACCGATATCGTGCAGCAGGCCAGCGAGCCCGGCCATGTCAGTCATCGCTCGGCCCAGCCGCATTTCCTGCGCCAGGCCGACCATCAACCCGCAAACGGAGATGCAGTGCAGATAGGTATATTCGCTGCGGGTCTTCAGGCGCGTGATGCTGGGCAATGCATGGCAATTGCGCGCCATGGACGCGGATATGGCATTGACGATCGGCAACAGCTTCTTGACGTCGATGCGGCGGCCAAAGCGCGCTTCGTCGAAGCTTTCGATCACCGGCGCCTTTGCCGCTTCGACGATCTCGCGTGCCCGGTCGCGTTCCTGGGCCAGCGTTCCCGGCTTGGCGTTCAGATAGAGGCGAGGGGCATCGGGATCGCGGGTCGGCTGGCGTGCGGCTGGCGCACCCGTTCGCCAATCCCCGGAGGTCAGCGCGTTGCCCGGCGTTTCGTCGAACAGCGTGACTTCGCCATAGGTCCGGCGATCGCCAAAATCTGCCACCGTGGGCTTGGGGGAGGAGAAATCGATCATGGTCCGGTCCGACAATGCGCTTAGCGAACACTGCTTGCCAGTTGGTTACCGGGTGGTGTTAAAATATTGCGTCACCGTCACGGGTCGGGCGGCGACCCAAAGTCACGATCGATGACACCGGTTTCCGGTCGGTCGGAAAAATCACCGGTTATACCAGCGTCATGCTGGCGTTCGCACCGCGAACAAATGTTGTCAGGCGTCGCCGAACACGCGAGCGAAGATCGTGTCGACATGTTTCAAATGATAATCCAGGTCGAATTTTTCTTCGATTTCAGTGGGCGACAATGCGGCCGTCACGTCGGCGTCGGCCTTCAGCAATTCGAGCAGCGACAAGGCGCCGTCCGATTCCCAGACCTTCATCGCGTTGCGCTGGACGAGCACATAAGCATCCTCGCGGCTGACGCCCGCCTGGGTCAGCGCCAGCAGCACACGTTGCGAATGGACCAGCCCGCCCATCTTGTTCAGGTTCTTCATCATCCGGTCGGGATAGACGAGCAGCTTGTCGATCACGCTGGCCAGCCGCCCGAGTGCGAAGTCGAGGGTGATCGTCGCGTCCGGCCCGATATACCGCTCGACCGAGGAATGGCTGATGTCGCGTTCGTGCCACAGCGCGACGTTTTCCAGCGCGGGCGTGACATAGCCGCGGACCATGCGGGCAAGGCCGGTCAGGTTTTCGGTCAGCACCGGGTTGCGCTTGTGCGGCATCGCCGACGAGCCCTTCTGGCCCGGCGAGAAATATTCCTCCGCTTCCAGTACTTCGGTGCGCTGCAAGTGGCGCACTTCTACCGCGAGCCGCTCGATCGAAGAAGCAATGACGCCCAGCGTCGCAAAGAACATCGCATGGCGGTCGCGCGGGATGACCTGGGTCGATACCGGTTCGACCGTCAGGCCGAGCTTTGCCGCAACATGCTGTTCGACGCGCGGATCGATATTGGCGAAAGTGCCGACCGCGCCCGAAATCGCGCAGGTGGCAATGTCTTCCCGCGCCGCTTCAAGCCGCTTCCGGCAGCGCGCGAACTCGGCATAGGCTTCCGCCATCTTCAGGCCAAAGGTCACCGGTTCGGCATGAATGCCGTGGCTGCGGCCGATGGTCGGCGTCATCTTATGTTCGTGGGCGCGGCGCTTGATCGCGGCCATCAATACATCAAGGTCGGCAAGCAAAAGGTCACTGGCGCGCGCCAGTTGCACGGCGAGACAGGTATCAAGCACGTCGGACGACGTCATGCCCTGGTGCATGAAACGCGCCCAATCCTGTCCCGAATGTGCGGCAACCTGTTCGGAGACCCAGGTGAGGAAAGCGATCACGTCGTGCTTGGTAACGGCTTCGATCGCGTCGATGGCTGCGACATCGATCGTCGGCTTGGTCGCCCACCAGTCCCACAGCGCTTGTGCGGCGGCGCTGGGCACGACGCCCAGATCCGCCAGCGCCTCGGTCGCGTGCGCCTCGATCTCGAACCAGATGGCCAGCCGCGACTCGGGCGTCCAGATCGCGGTCATGTCGGGGCGGGAATAGCGGGGGACCATGGCAGCGCCTTTGGTTGAAGATGCGGAGAACGCCGCGCCCGTAGCAGGGCAAGCAAACGCGGCAAAGCCCCCGGCGCCGTCCGGCCCGATAAATTGCCGCCGCCGCCCGGAGCAGGTCGGCGGCGATGTGTTCGGATGATGAATTCAGATCAAACCCATCGCGCGCAGGCTGGCATGGCCCCTGGCGCCGATGATGATGTGGTCGTGCACCGCAATATCCAATCGTTTCGCCGCGTCGGCGATGGTGCGGGTGATGTCGATATCCGCGCGGCTGGGCTGGGGGTCGCCCGACGGGTGGTTGTGCACCAGGATGATCGCGGCGGCGGCACTTTCCATCGCCGCCTTGATGACTTCGCGGACATGGACGGCGGTCTGGTCGATCGTGCCTTCCGCCATTTTCTGTGCAGAGATCAGTTCGTTGCGACTGTTGAGGTGAAGGACGTGGAACTCCTCCTTCGGGCGTCCCGCAAGGTGGACGTGGAGATAGTCGAGCAGTGCCTGCCAGTTGGACAATATCGGCCGCGCCGCCACTTCGCCCTTCAACTGGCGGCTCATGATCGCCTGGACGATCTTGATCGCGGCGGCGGTGGTTTCGCCCATGCCGTCGATTTTCATCAGCGTCGACGCGTCGGCGGCCAGCACGCCCGACAGCCCGCCGAACCGGCTGAGCAGATGCTTGGCCAGCGGCTTGGTGTCGCGGCGGGGAATGGCCAGTGTCAGCAGATATTCGATCAGTTCATGGTCCGACAGGGCATCGCCCCCCGCCGTCAGCAGGCGTTGGCGCAGGCGCGCCCGATGGCCGCGATGGTCAGGTTCGGGAACGCTCATCGTCAGCGATGGTTAATGCGTGCCGGGGCAGTGCGCAATTGTATCGCGCGTTGTTGCCTTGCGCGCGTGTCGCGCGTTGTTGCCTTGCGCGCGTGTCGCGTGTTGTTGCCTTGCGCGGGAACGGGTGGGCAGGCAAAGCGTTGCGTCTACGCGACATGGGTCGGGTGGCTCTGGCAAGGAGGGGAGTGGCAATCGGCGTGTCGGCGGACGAACAAGGATTATCCGACGATGCACGACTTGCCGTCACGCCTGGTCCCGGACCTGGCAAAGGTTGGCATCGGCGGCAACGCATCGCGCTGATCGCGGGCGGTGTGATTGGCGCTGCGCTGATCGGCGCCTGGGCCGAACGACGCCCGATCGCCACCGGGATCATCGATCGCAAGCTCGCCGAATGGCACGTACCGGTGCGCTATACCATCGCGGACCTTGGCCTGGGGCGGCAACGCCTGACCAATGTCGTGATCGGCGATCCTGCCCATCCCGATCTGGTGGCGGATTGGGTCGCGGTCGAGACTCGGCTGGGGTGGAGCGGCGCGCGGGTGCTGGCGGTCAGCGCCGGACATGTGCGGATGCGCGGGCGGCTGGTCAATGGCGTGCTGACGCTGGGCGAAATCGACAAGCTGTTGCCGGCATCATCGGGCAAGCCGTTCTCGCTGCCGGCGATCGACTTGGCGGTGGACGATGCGCGGATGCGGCTGGAGGCGCCGCAGGGTGTGGTCGGTGTTCGGGTGTCGGGCCATGGCAAGCTCGACAACGGGTTCAGCGGCGATCTTGCGGCAGTGTCGGAACAGCTCGACCTGAACGGTTGCAAGGTTGCGCGCCTGGCAGCGGTCGTGACGATTTCCATCGTCGACGCACAACCGCAGCTTGATGGGCCGGTGCGGGCGGGGAATGTCGATTGCGGCGCCACCCACGCCAGTGGTGTGGTCGTCGATCAGCACACCACGCTCGGCACCGCGCTTGATCGTTGGCAGGGCAGTGCGCAACTATCGGCGGCGATGCTGCGGCATCCGTCGGCGCAGCTTCAGGGGATGAGCGGGCAGGTCGGCTATTCGGGGTCGGCGGCGCGCACCACGGGCAAGGCGGCTTTGCGAGCGGCCAGCCTCACCACCGATGCGGGATTGGCCAACCGGGCGCGGATCGATGGCGACTACCGCCTGGGCAGCGATGGCGTGGCGTTCCACGGCAATGTCGGCGGGCGGCTGGTGCTGGCGAATCGCTGGCGCAGGGTCGTGCGCGGGCTGGGCAATGCCGCGCCGGGATTGCCGGTTGCCCCGCTGCTCAGGCGATTTGCCGCGGCGTCGGACAGCGCGGCGAGCGATCTCAACTTTTCATCGGATGTTACCGCGCAGGCTGGCAGCGGCGGCGGATCGCTGACGCTCAACCGGCTGGAGGCGCGCGCGCGCACCGGTGCGGTGGCGACTTTGAGTGGTGGCAAGGGTGTCGCGGTCGACTGGCGGCGCGGCTCGCTCGATTTTGGCGGACTGCTGGCCTTGTCAGGCGGTGGACTGCCCGATGTCGCCTTGCAGGTACGGCGCGGCAAGGGCGGGGCGATTGCGGGGAGCGGCATCATGCGCCCTTACGCGGCCGGCGATGCCAGGCTGGCGCTCGACGCACTGGACATCCTCGCGGCGCCGCGCGGCGGGGTGCGGTTTGCAACCCGCGCGGTGCTCAGCGGGCCGTTGGGTGACGGGCGCGTCGATGCGGCGCGGCTGCCGCTGACGGGGGTCTGGGACGGCCGCAGGTTGACGATCAACCCGGCCTGCGCCCCGGTCAGCGCGGACAGGTTGCGCGTCAGTTCGCTCGATCTGGCGCATCCTCGCCTGACTTTATGCCCGCAAGGCGGGGCGCTGGTGACGATCGCCAATGGACAAGTGACCGGCGGCGCGCGGGTCGACGATGTTGCGCTGGTCGGCACATTGGGCGGGGCGGCGCTTTCACTGGCGGCGCACCACGCCGAATTTGGTCTGGCCGATCGCCATTTCGCGCTCGCCGGGGTAACGACACGGCTGGGCGACCCCGCAGACCCGACCCGGTTCGCGGTGCCGACGCTCGACGGCCGGATCGACGGTGCCGGGGCAAGCGGCCATTTCGACGGCGGCGAGGGCAGGATCGCTCATGTCCCGTTGTTGATCGGCAAGGCGGCGGGGCAATGGATGGTCCGCGACGGCAAGCTGACCGTCGAGGGCAAGACCGGGGTTGCCGATGCCGCGGAAGTGGCGCGTTTCAAACCGCTGGAGGCGCGCGGGGTTCAACTCGCGCTTGCTGACAATCGCATCACCGCCACCGGGACGCTGGTTCATCCCGGCAGTGGCACCGCGGTCAGCGACGTCAGCATCGTGCATGATCTGTCGAACGGTGCGGGCAAGGCCGATCTGTCGGTGCCGGGCATCACCTTTGGTGAAAAGTTCCAGCCCGACCAGCTTACCCCGCTGACTTACGGCGTGATCGCCGACGTCAAGGGCACGGTCAGCGGCGAAGGGCATATAAGCTGGACGAATGATGGGGTGACCAGCAACGGCGTGTTCGGCACCAAGGGGACGGATCTTGCCGCCGCCTTCGGCCCGGTGCGCGGGTTGGTGACCGAAATCCGCTTCACCGATCTGCTCAACATGGTCAGCGCACCCGATCAGGTGGCGACCGTTGCCAGCATCAACCCCGGCGTCGCAGTGGAAAATGGCGTGGTGCATTTCGCGCTGCAAAAGGACCAGCGAGTCGAGGTTACGGGCGCGGAATGGCCGTTCGCCAGCGGTCGTTTGACGCTTGAGCCGACTGTGCTCGATTTTACCGAACACCACGAACGGCACATGACGTTCCGGCTGATCGGCGTGAATGCGGCGCAGTTCCTGCAACAGTTCAATTTCAAGAACCTCAGCGCGACCGGCACTTTCGATGGCACCTTGCCGATGGTGTTCAACGAACGGGGCGGCCGCATCGAAAATGGTCACCTGACGGTGCGGGAAAGCGATGGCGGCACCATCGCCTATGTCGGCGAGCTTTCGCAGAAGGATCTGGGCTTCTGGGGCAATGTCGCGTTCCAGTCGCTCAAGGCGATCGATTATCGCAGCCTGACGATCGACATGAACGGACCATTGGATGGTGAGATGGTCACCGATGTCCGGTTCGCGGGTGTTCGCCAGGGCAGGGGTGCAAAGCGCAATTTCCTGATCGACCGGCTGGCGAAATTGCCGATCATCTTCAACATCCGCATCAACGCGCCATTCCGGCAATTGCTCGATTCGGCGCAAGGCTTCTATGATCCGACATTGCTGGTCAGGCGCAACCTGCCCGCGCTGATCCATGCGCAGGAAGACGCGGACAAGGCCGCGCGTAATGCCGCGGCGCCATCCGGGGCCCGACCGACCCAAACCTTACCGGGGCCTGCACGGCCCATTCAGCCCCCTGAAAGCGAGAAGCGCCCATGAAGCATACAGGATTGACGATCAGGCGCGGGAGTACGACCAACGCAGTGATGAAGGGGAAGGCGATGGTGAAACGGACGATGCTGGCGGGCGCGATGCTGCTACCGGCGCTGACTGGCGGATGTGTCAGCGTAAGTGCGCCTGACAAGCCGATCGTCATCAACCTGAACATCAATATCACGCAACAGGTCGTGTACCGTCTTGATAATCAGGCCAAGGAACTGATCCAGGGCAATTCCAGCATTTTCTGATGGGCCATATTCGATTGGAAACGATGATGAATACCAAACGCATCCTGATTGCCGCTGCGGCGGGGCTGCTGGCGGGCCTTTCGACCTCCGCGATCGCCCAGCGCGATCCGGCGTACCAGAACGCGCGTGAACAGGGCCAGATCGGCGAACAGCCCGATGGCTATCTCGGCATCGTCGGCGCGCCGACCCCGGCGCTGCGCGCGTTGGTCAACAACATCAACATCCAGCGCAAGGCGAAATATACCGAAGCGGCCGCATCGGGCGCGACGGTGGAGGAGTTCGCCTTTACCAGCGGCTGCAACCTCATCCTCAAGACCCAGCCGGGCGAGAAATACCTGACGACGGGCGGTGTCTGGAAAACCCGCACCGCGGCCCCGCCCGAACGCGATCCACGCTGCGTTTGACGGTGATGTGGTGCGCCATTGCCGCGCAAGCCGCGCGGACAGCCGGCGCCCTTATCCCTTAGTACCCCGGTCAACCGATATGGTTGACTCGGGTGCCCGCGCTTTCTAAACGGTCGGCGCAGCGGGGGCTTCACGGTCATCCGTGGCTATTTGTCGCCGCCTCTTGTTAAGCGGCGGCATTTTCATATCAGGATGGGCTGTGAGCATCGCCTTGGCAGACGATCGCCATAACGGACTGGATGATGACCTGGGTGCTCGCATCGCGCGCGCCAAGGCCGAGAATCAGCGTCCGGCGGCGGCAGATGCGATGGCGGAAACGCGCGGCTGGTCGGTGGCGATCGAATTTGTCGGCATGGTGCTTGTCGCCGCCGCGATCGGTTACGGGATCGACGGCTATGCGGGCACTCGGCCCTTTGTGATGATCGGCATGTTGGTGCTGGGTTTTGCGGGTGCTGTATATCGTGCAGCGCAGGCATCGTCCCAGTTCGACGCCGAACCTGGCAGCGACAAGAGGAAGTAGGCGACCGATATGGCCGGCCCGATGGAACAGTTTGCCGTCAAGACGCTGCACCCGATGGTGCTGGGCGGTTATGATGTGTCGTTCACCAATTCGTCGATGTGGATGGCGGTCGCCACCGTCGCGATTGCCATATTCCTGTATGTCGGCACCGCCCGGCCGCAGCTCGTTCCCGGGCGCTGGCAGGCGGCGGTCGAATATCTCTATGATTTCGTGCGCAACATGCTGGACGAAAATGTCGGGCCGGAAGGGCGCCGTTTCGCGCCGCTGATCTTCTCCATCTTCATCTTCGTGCTGGTCTGCAATCTGCTCGGCTTGATTCCGTGGGTGGGCGCGTTCACGCCGACCAGCCATGTGTCGGTTACGCTGGGCCTGGCGCTGATCGTGTTCGTCACGGTGTGCATCGTCGGCTTTGCTCGCCATGGCCTGCATTTCTTCTCGTTGTTCTGGCCGCATGGCTCGGGCGTCGTGCTTGGCGCGTTTGTGTTCGTGATCGAGATCCTCTCGTTCCTCAGCCGCCCGTTCACCCTGGCCATTCGACTGTTCGCCAACATGACGGCCGGGCACGTGCTGCTGAAGGTGTTTGGCACCTTTGTCGTCGCGCTGGGTTCGTTCGGCGCCTTGCCTTATGTGTTCGGCGTGTTGCCGCTGGCGGTGAACGTTGCGCTGTCGGCGCTCGAAGTGCTGATCGCGGTCGTACAGGCCTATGTTTTCGCGTTGCTCGCGTCGCTCTATCTGAACGATGCGGTCAATCTTCACTGAGTTGTGTTCTGAAATTTACATCGAAAGGTTGTTGAAATGGACGTTGGTTCGGCAAAGGTTATCGGTGCAGGTCTGGCAGCGATTGGTGCGGGTCTCGCCGCAATCGGCGTGGGTTCGATCTTCGGCCAGTATCTGAACGGCGCGCTGCGCAATCCCGAAGCGGATGCGAAGATGGGCGGTCGCCTGATTTTCGGTTTCGCCGTGACCGAAGCGCTCGGCCTGATTGCGGCCGTTGTCGCACTCGCGCTCGCATTCTCGTAAGCTTTTTGTAGGGGGCCGCACCGGCCATGCCTCAGTTCGATTTCCATCACGTCTTCTGGCCGCAGGTCGCCTGGCTCGCGGTATTCTTCGTGATCCTGTATTTCGGGATCGTCGGTCCCACTTTGCCCAAGCTGGGCAAGGTGATGGCCGAACGCGACGACAAGGTGACGGGTGACATCGCCTCGGCAGAAAATGCCAAGGCCGGTGCCGACAAGCTGGCGGCTGATTACGATGCTGGCGTTGCCGCGGCGCAGGACAATGCCCGCGCCGTGATTGCCAAGGCGCGCAGCCAGGCTTCGGCCGAGGTTGAAAGCCGGTTGAAGGCGGCGAATGCCACCCTCGATGAACAGGCCGCCAAAGCCGCGATGTCGCTGGAAACCGCGCGCACCAAGGCGATGGCTGAAATCGAAGGCGTGGCGGCCGATGCCGCCGCGACCATCGTCGAGAAGCTGACCGGCAAACGCCCCGCGGAAAGCGCCGCGTCGGCTGCTGCTCGCGCGGCGCTGGCATAGGAGGGGCGGATGCTGACTTTTGTTCTGACCGCCGCAACGGCTGCCCATGAAGAAGGGCCGGCGCTGCTTGGCCTTGATGCGGAAGGCTGGGTCTATGTCGGCCTGACCATCTTCCTGTTGCTGGCCGTCTTCGTGGCCAAGGCGCCGCAAAAGATTGTCGAGGCGCTTGATGGGCGCATCGCCGAAACCCGCCATCAGCTTGACCAGGCCGCAAAGTTGCGTGCCGAGGCCGAGGCGCTGCTGGCGGACGCCAAGGCGAAGGCGGCGGCAAGCGCGGGCGATGCGGCGGCGATCATTGCCAATGCGGAGGACGAAGCCAAGACGCTGATCGTCAAGGCCGAGGCGGACGCGGCCGATCTCGCGTCGCGTCGCGCCAAGATGGCCGAGGACAAGATTGCGGCGGCTGAACGTCAGGCCTTGGCGCAGGTTCGTGCGGCTGCCGCTGATGCGGCTGCGCGTGCGGCGGGTACGATCATCGCCGAAGCCCATGACGCGGCGTCGGACAAGCCGTTGGTCGACCGCACCATCGCGGGGCTCGCGCGTATCAATTGAGTGCGGTGCGCGATCCTTTCGGGTCTGCGTATCCGGCGTGAACGACAAAGCGGCACCTGTATCGGGTGCCGTTTTGCTGTGCGAGCGCCATTCGGGTGCAAACCCGGATGCAAACCGTGCCGCCCGCCGCCGCGCGATGGGATTCGGGCAGCGCGAACCGGGCCTTTATTGCGCCCCATTGCGACGGCTAGACTTCGCGCCGCTCGCTGACGAATCACGTCGGCGGGCTATTTTGCGAAGGATGCCAACGATGAAGCTTTTGACGCCCACTGCCGCGCTTGCTCTTTCGCTCGCGGCACCGGCAATGGCGCAGACCGGCGCGCCCGCTGCCGCTGAACCGGCGACGCCCGCGGTTGCCACGAAATTCTCGCTCGATACGCCGATCGAAACGATCGTCGCCGATCCCAAGGGCAAGGCGGTGATCGAGGCCGACATTCCCCCGCTGACCAGCCACCCTGCTTTCGATCAGTTCAAATCAATGAGCCTGCGCGCGCTCCAGCCGCTGTCGGGCGGCGCCATCAGCGATGATCTGCTGAAGAAGGTCGAAACCGACCTAGCGTCGATCAAGTAATTGGCGATTAGGTATTTGACAAACCCGGCTGGCGAAGCACCATCTGCCTGTGCTCCATTCAGACGAACGGCAGGAGTGTGGTGATGACGGATGGCATCGATAACGTTTGGTCGCACGCCTTCTTATGGATCGTGACCGTCACCGTGATTGCATTCAACATCGCGGCTGCAATGGCGCATAATGCAAAGCTGACTTACATGGCTCTGGCATTGACTGGCATAGCTGCGTTGGTCGCAATAGGCTTAGGCATCTGGAATGGACTGCGTCGGTTCAATAGCGCAGCATGATCCGCCGGGTCAGCCATGGCGCGAGGTTGTGGATGGTCTTCAGCACGCGCGTCATGCCGATATTGGCCTCGTCGCGCCCTGCCTGCATCGCCGCGACAATCTGGCGCGCGCATTCCGCCGCGGGCAGCTTCCTGTGCGGATTGTCGACCGTCATGCGGGTCTCCACCACCGGCGGCAATGCCTCCACCACCCGAACCCGGCTTCCCTTCAACTGCGCGCGCAGCGATTGGGAAAAGCTTTTCAGCGCTGCCTTGGTGCCGCAATAGACGGCGGATCGGGTGTTGGGGGCGATGGCCAGCCCCGACGTGACGTTGACGATCATCGCTTCCGGGCGGGCCTGTAATCCGGGCAGCAGCGCGGTTATCAACCGGATCGGTGTGTTGAGGTTCAGGAAGATGCAGCGATCGACATCGGCGATGCTGATCGGCCCGTCGATCTGGTAGGTCACGCCGCGCCCGGCATTGTTGACCAGAATGTCGATCGGCCGGTCGCGCACCGCCGCGATCAGCAGCTCGCAACCTGCCGGGTCGGACAGGTCGGCCTGAATTACCTCATATCCGTCCAGCCGCGCCTCCTCGCATCGCGCGGTGTCGCGTCCGGCGACGATGACCGTGGCGCCTTGTGTGCGCAGCGTTCGGGCGATTTGTTGCCCGATGCCATCGGTGCCGCCCGTCACGAGCGCCAGTTTGCCGCGCAATTCCATGGTCGGGATGCCTCAGGCCGGTTTGCGGAAGCGATAGATGAATTGATCGGTCTTGCCGCGGATCGAGGGATCGAAGACGTTTGCGGTGTGCGGGTCGTCGGGATTGACCAGCAATTTGCTCTCTCCGTCGAATACGAAGCCGACGCTTTCGACTTCCTTGCGCGCGGCGACCGGATCGATGCGGTGCAGCTTGTCCGGCACGGCAAAATCGGGGTCGGGGGCGGCGACATGGTCGATCAGCAGCAACACGCCACCGGGCTTCAACGCGTCATACAGCCGCCTGGCCACCAGCGCGGCGAAGGTCTTGGGCGCATATCCCAGATGCAGGTCGTGGTAATTCTGCACGGTGATGATCGCGTCGAGCGGCTCGGCAAAGCTGACTTGCGCCAGGCTGGTGGTGACGGGCGTCACGTTGGCATAAAGCGCGACCGCCGCCTTCTGCTCATCGCCATAGGCCGCGCGATAACTGATGAACTCGTTCGCCTGATAGGCATAGACATGGCCCTTTTCGCCCACCGTCTTTGCCAGGATGCGCGTCCAATAGCCCGCGCCCATCAGGAAATCGCCGACCTTGTCGCCGGGCTTGACGCCCATGAAGGCAAGGATTTCACCGGGATGGCGATTGGCGTCGCGGTCCTTTTCGGCCGGTGGTCGACCAGGATCGGCCAGCGCCGCGGTGATGGGGGCGGGCACGTTTTCAGCCGATGCGGCGAGGGGAGCGGCAAGCGCGAACAGGGCGACGGAAACGAGCAGCTTCATGGCGAGTCTCTCCAGTCTGTTTCACCGCACTATGACGGATGTTTGTGACGGTTCAAGCGGGCGGCGCGCGATGGCTCCGCCCTTCCTGGCCGGCGTGCGATTACGGATGCATCACGTTGGCAACGATCGCGGCACTCCGTCGTTCACCTGCGCGCCATGAGGCGCAAGCATCCCGGATTTCCACTCGCGGTCAGCCGCGCATTGCCGCTCGCCCGGACAAACCCTAGATCGGGCGCATGTCCGTGCCGAATGCTCCTGATCGTTTCAACGAAGACAAGTCGACTTATGCCCTGCGCGGCGCCGATGCGCCTGACCTGGAGGCTGGCGTCGCGGCGATTCGCAACGTGCTGGCGACCTTGCCCGCCAAGCCCGGCGTGTACCGGATGCACGACGCGCGCGGCGATGTTCTGTATGTCGGCAAGGCGCGGGCGCTGAAGAACCGGGTGACCAATTACACCCAGGTCGATCGGCTGTCGAAACGGTTGCAGCGTATGATCGCGCAGACCCGCTCGATGACGATCGTGACGACCAATAACGAGGCGGAGGCGCTGCTGCTCGAAGCGCAACTCATCAAGCGCTATCGCCCGGCCTACAACGTGCTGTTGCGCGACGACAAATCATTCCCCTTCATCCTGTTGCGCGCCGACCATGATTTTCCGCGCATCCAGAAGCACCGGGGCGCAAGGCGCGCGAAGGGCAATTATTACGGGCCGTTCGCCAGCGCCGGGTCGGTCAACACCACGCTCAACGCGTTGCAGAAGCTGTTCCTGCTGCGAAGCTGCACCGACGGCTTCTTCAAGTCGCGCGACCGGCCGTGCCTGCTGTACCAGATCAAGCGTTGTTCGGCGCCGTGCGTCGGGCGGATCGGCGCGGAGGATTATGCCGAACTGGTCAGCGACGCGAAGGATTTCCTGGCGGGCAAATCCACCCAGGTGCAGGCCAAGCTGGGCGCGCAGATGCAGGCGGCGGCGGAGGCTATGGACTTTGAACTGGCCGCCATCCTGCGCGACCGGTTGCGCGCATTGACCTTCATCCAGGGCAGTCAGGCGATCAACGCCGATGGGGTGGGGGATGCGGACATCTTCGCGCTCGCCAATAAATCGGGCGTGATGGGCATCCAGGCATTCTTCATTCGCGGCGGGCAGAATTGGGGGCATCGCAGCTTCTTCCCCGCGCACACCAACGAAGTGCCCGAAGACGAAGTACTGATGGGGTTCCTCACCCAGTTTTATGAGGAAGTGCCGCCCGCCAGGAATGTCTTCGTCGATCGCGATTTGCCCGAGGCGGCGTTGTTGACCGAAATGCTGAGCGCGCAGGCGGGGCGCAAGGTCGATCTGTCGGTGCCGCAGCGCGGCGTGCGGCGGCGGCTGCTCGATCAGGCGAAACGCAATGCCGAGGAAGCGCTGGACCGGCGGCTGGCCGAAAGCACGACACAGGCCAAGCTGTTGCGCGAAGTCGCCGACCTGTTTGGCCTGGGCGAAGCGCCCGACCGTATCGAGGTTTACGACAACAGCCACATCCAGGGCACCAATGCGCTGGGCGCGATGGTGGTCGCCGGGCCGGAAGGGTTCCGCAAGGGGCAGTATCGCAAGTTCAACATCAAGAACCCCGACACCATCCCCGGCGATGACTTCGGCATGATGCGCGAAGTGTTCCAGCGCCGCTTCGCCCGGGCGCAGGACGAGGACCCGGATCGGGACCGGGGCGACTGGCCGGATCTGGTGCTGATCGATGGCGGGCGTGGCCAGTTGAACGCGGTGCGTGGCGTGCTGGAGGAAATGGGCATCGAGGACGTTTGTCTGGTCGGCATCGCCAAGGGGCCGCACCATGGCCGCGACGGGCGGGAAGTGTTCCACATGATGGATGGGCGGGAGTTTCAGTTGCCGGTCAATTCGCCGGTGCTGTTCTATCTGCAGCGACTGCGCGACGAAGTGCATCGCTTTGCGATCGGTGCGCACCGGGAGAAGCGGGCAAGGGCGATCGGCGCCAGTCCGCTGGATGAAGTGCCCGGCATTGGCCCGGCGCGGAAAAAGGCGCTGTTGATGCATTTCGGCACCGGGCGTGCGGTACGCAACGCCAGCCTGGAGGATCTGCAAAAGGCGCCGGGCGTATCCGAAGCGGTCGCCCGGCAGGTTTATGACTTTTATCACAGCCGGTAACGCCCGGCCGCGATGGCCGCGATGGCCGGGGGTTGGGCGTCCGCTCCCCTTTGCCCGCCACCGCTGCTAGGCAGGATATATGCACCTGCGCGCCGAAGCCTTGATCCTGTCGATCCGCGCCCATGGCGAACATGGCGCGGTGGTGCGCGCGTTCACCGCGGCCGACGGCGTCCAGCCGGGCTATGTCCGTGGCGGGCGCTCCCGGCGGCTGAAGCCGGTGTTGCAACCGGCCAACCAGGTGCTGGGCGAATGGCGTTCGCGCACCGCCGACCAATTGCCGCAGTTGACGGTGGAACTGATCCACAGCCGCGCGCCGTTGTTTGGCGAACCGCTGCCCGCCGCCGCGCTCGATTGGGTGACGGCGCTGACCTCGGCGGTGTTGCCTGAAGGGCAGTCCTTCCCCGCTCTGTACGACGCGGTGGAGGGCGTGCTGGCCGCGATCGAGGCGGCGCCCGCGGCGCGCGGCTGGGCCGTGGCGCTGGTGCGATATGAATTGTTGCTGCTCGCCGAACTCGGCTTTGGCCTCGACTTGTCGCACTGCGCGGCAACCGGGGGGAGCGAGGATCTGGCATGGGTGTCGCCGCGCAGTGGTGGCGCGGTCAGCGCGGGGGCGGCGATCGGCTATGAAACGCGCTTGTTCGCCTTGCCCGCTTTCCTGCGTGACGGCGTTGCTGGCGGCGGCACTGGCGCGGAATGGCCCGATATCCTGGCCGGACTGGCGATCACCGGGCATTTCCTGGAACGCGACCTGCTGTCCGACCGCCGCGTCGATACGCTGGCAGCGCGGGTGCGGCTGGTGGAAAGATTGAAAAGAGCGGTTGCCTAGCGCTGCCGCCGGCCATAATCGCCCGTCACCTGGCCTGCGCGCGGGTGACGGAAGGGAAAACGCATGACCAAGCTGATCGCAATCCTGCCCGGCGACGGGATCGGCCCCGAAGTAACGCACGAGGCGCGGCGCGTGCTCGATGCGCTTGGCCTTGATCTCGCGTTCGAGGAAGCGGCGGTTGGCGGTGCGGCCTATTTTGCGGATGGCCACCCATTGCCGCCCGCAACGCTGGCACTGGCGCGGCGCGCCGATGCGATCCTGTTCGGCGCGGTCGGCGATCCGCGCTGCGACAGCCTGGAACGGGCGTTGCGGCCGGAACAGGCGATCCTGGGCCTGCGCAAGGAATTGACGCTGTTCGCCAACCTGCGCCCGGCCAAGCTGTTTCCCGGCCTGGAAGACGCCTCCGCGTTGAAGCCAGAAGTCGCCCGCGCCATCGACTTGCTGATCGTGCGCGAATTGAACGGCGACGTGTATTTCGGCGAAAAGGGCATGCGCACCACGCCAGCCGGGCTGCGCCAGGGCTATGACGTGATGAGCTATGACGAGGCGGAGGTTCGCCGCATCGCCCATGCCGGGTTCCAGGCGGCGCAGCGTCGGCGGGGCAAGCTGTGTTCGGTGGACAAGGCGAATGTCCTCGAAACCTCGCAGCTCTGGCGCGACGTGGTGACCGAAGTCGCGGTGGATTATCCCGATGTCGAACTCAGCCACATGTATGTCGACAATGCCGCGATGCAGTTGGTGCGGGCGCCCGGCCAGTTCGACGTGGTGGTGACGGGCAATTTGTTCGGCGACATCCTGTCGGACCAGGCGAGCATGTGCGTCGGGTCGATCGGCATGTTGCCGTCTGCCTCGCTCGATGAACATGGCAAGGGGCTGTACGAACCCATCCACGGCTCCGCGCCCGATATCGCGGGTCAGGGCAAGGCCAATCCCTGCGCCGCGATCCTGTCGGCGGCGATGCTGCTGCGTTATTCGCTGGGCATGGGCGAAGCGGCTGACCGGATCGAGGGTGCGGTGGCAACGGCGTTGACCAGCGGCGCGCGGACCGGCGATCTTGGCGGCACCCTGTCGACCACGGCGATGGCGGACGCGGTGCTGGCGGCGCTGTAGCGGTGGCCTGTGGCCGGGGCGCCAACGGCCAATCCTGTCCTACAACCGGGTCGAACGCTATCCTGCGCGACGCTCTTTCAAATCGTTGGTCCAGGCGGGAAATATGCGGCGGTTGAGGCGGCCTCAACCGAAGCAATGGCAACCCTCAACTTCCTCAACCAAATTGCTCAACCGGGAGGGAGGGAATGGCGGAATTTGGTGGGGAGCGGACAGCTACTGACCAACCAGCACCGCCTCTTTTGCCTTTCCGTCCATCAGTGCAGCGATAGCAATGCGGAAGTTCTCAAGCTCGGGATAGTTCGTTTGAAAGGTCGTGCGAACGCAATTCTGCGGCGCGCCGTCACCATTTTCCACGTAGTCGCGCAACCAAACTTGGACCGACAAATTACCCCGCTTGTCAGCGGGAGCGACTTCAACGCTCACTACGAGTGAGTCGCCTTCCCATGGTTCGTAACCCCAAGCAGCCTTGATCGGAGCCTCTGGCAGAATTGGATACGCGGATAAATCCTCGCCGAACTCCTTCACATCCTGCCATTGAACCCAGAAGCCCCCATGCCCGGCAAACTTATCGCCAATGACTTTTACATCTAGCCACCCGAAGTCGTCATTCGGATCGCCGCTAAATTGATAACTGAAGGAAAGGCTCGTGTTCATTCAAGCATTTTGGCGTTCAACACGAATGTCCGCAACTGGGCGACTGCCGCCGGACTGTTTTGCCGATCCCTCGTCCCACAGCGCCAGCCCGGGCAAGCAACCCCGTCGATAGTTGCGCTTCATGCCACTTGCAGAGCGCCAGCCATTGACGCGGGGAGGTGCGGGGCGGCAAAGCGGGGCCATGAAACGGCATACCGGACAAGACACCTCGATCACGCGCCGCTGGCGCCCGGCGACTCAAGCGATTCGCGGCGGGACGGCGCGTTCGGAATGGGGCGAGACGTCGGAGGCGATCTTCATGACGTCGGGCTATTGCTACGACAACGCCGCTGATGTCGCCGCGCGGTTCGCGGGTGAGCAGGACGGGATGACTTATTCCCGCCTGCAAAACCCGACGCTCGAAATGCTGGAAGGCCGCATCGCCCTGATGGAAGGGGCAGAGGCGTGCCGGACTATGGCAACCGGCATGGCCGCGATGACGGCGGCATTGCTTTGCCAGCTTCAGATGGGGGACCATGTCGTCGCGGCGCGCGCGGCGTTCGGTTCGTGCCGCTGGCTGGTCGATACGCTGCTGCCCAGGTTCGGCATCGAATCGACGACGGTCGACGCGCGCGATCCGCAGGCGTTCATCGATGCGACGCGGCCGAACACCAAGCTGTTCTTTTTCGAAACCCCCGCCAATCCGACGATGGATATCGTCGATTTGCGGGCGGTGTGCGATTTCGCCCGTTCGCAGGGCATCACCACGGTGGTCGACAATGCGTTCGCCACCTCCGCGCTGCAACGGCCGATGGAATTCGGCGCCGACGTCATTGCCTATTCGGCGACCAAGATGATGGACGGGCAGGGCCGCGTGCTGGCTGGCGCGGTGTGCGGGACGGAGAAATTCGTCAACGACCTGTTGCTGCCCTTCATCCGCAACACCGGCCCGACGCTCAGTCCGTTCAATGCCTGGGTGGTGTTGAAAGGGCTGGAAACGCTGGACCTGCGCATCCGCCGCCAGAGCGAGAATGCGCTGAAGGTCGGCCGGTTCCTGGAAGGGCGGGTGCCGCGCATCCTGCATCCCGGCCTGCCCAGCCACCCGCAGCACAATCTGGCGATGAGCCAGATGTCGGCATGCGGCCCGATCTTTTCGTTCGAAGTCGCCGATGGTCGCAAGCAGGCGCACGGATTGCTCGACGCACTGGCGTTGATCGATATTTCCAATAACATCGGGGACTCGCGGTCGTTGATGACGCATCCCAGCTCGACGACGCATTACGGTGTTGCGGAGGACAAGCGGATCGAAATGGGCGTGACCGAAAACCTGCTGCGCCTGAATGTCGGGCTGGAAGACCCCGACGATGTGATCGAGGATCTCGATCAGGCGCTGTCGGCCGTCGGGCTATGACCGGCGCGACGACGATCAAGGCGCTGTTCCCCTTTGTCGCGGAAACGCGCGGTGTCGTCGTCCGCGTCTCGGTCAGCTATCTGCCCGAACAGTCGGAACCCGATCGTGGTCGCTGGTTCTGGGCCTATCACATCCGCCTGGAGAATGAGGGGGATGTTGCCGTGCAGCTTCTGACGCGGCACTGGGTCATCACTGACGGCCGCGGCGCGCGCCATTCGGTCGAGGGCGAGGGCGTGGTGGGCGAACAGCCGTTGATCCAGCCCGGTGCCAGCTTCGACTATGTGTCCGGCTGTCCGCTCACCACGCCGACCGGATCGATGCAGGGCAGTTACCAGATGATCGGTGAGGACGGGGTGAGCTTTGACGCTGAAATCCCCAAATTCGCGTTGATCGCGCCGGCGGTGGCGCAATGAAGCGCACGCATCTGCCGCTGAACGGCCTGCGCGTCCTCGACGCGGCGGCCCGGCACTTGTCGTTCACTCGCGCCGCCGACGAACTGGCGGTGACGCCTGCGGCGGTAGGCCAGCAGATCCGCGCGCTGGAGGAAACGCTGGGCGTCGTGCTGTTTCGGCGCACGACCAAGGGGCTGGAACTGACGCCGGAGGGATCGGCCGGGCTGGTCGCGCTGCGCCAGGGGTTCCTGCAGTTTGAAGAAGCGGTTCGGGCGATGCAGGCGGGGCAATCGTCCAAGTCGCTGACGATCGCGGCACCGCGCGACCTGATCCAGAAATGGCTGATGTCCCGCCTTGCCGACATCGCGCGTGCCGATGGCGAATTGCGGTTCGTGCTGGTGCCCGCCGACGACGTGCTGGACTTCACCGAAGCCAATCTCGACCTGGCGATCCGCTGGGGCGAAGGGCCGGGCGAGCATGAGGGCGAAGCCCTCGAATCCGACGGGATGATTACGATCGAACGACCAGACGGCGGGGCGGACACGCGCATTTCGTGGCCCGGTTGCCTGAATGACCCCGATGTGTCGCTGGTTCGTGTCGGCGATGCCGGGCTGGCGATCGATGCCGCTGCCGAAGGGCTGGGCAGGGCGACCGTGCCTGAATTGCTGGCGCGTGCCGACGTGGCGGCGGGCCGGGTGCGGATGATCGGGGATCCGCGACCCTATGCGCTTGGCTATTGGCTGGTCGCGCCGTTGCCGCAATGGCGGCAGAAAAAGGTCAAGGCGCTGGTCGAGGCGCTGACTGCGTGACGCCGTGCCTTGCCAGCGCGCGGCTGGCGATGCGGCCGCAAATCATCGCCGATGCCGACGCGCTGTTTGAGGCGTATAGCGACCCGGAACTGATGCGATATTGGTCCAGCGCGCCGCACATGGACGTCGAGGGAACCCGCGCTTACCTGACGACGCGAGTGCCCATGGACGACTGGCGGGGCTGGTCGATCACCTTGCAGGGCGATGACCGCGCAATCGGCACGCTGGCGGCGGGCAGGCGGCGCAACGGCGTGGTCGAAATCGGCTATATGCTGGCGCGACAATATTGGGGCCAGGGCTATGCCCGCGAAGCTGTGTCGCGGCTGCTGGATTTTCTGTTCCATGAAGAACAGCGCCGCCGGGTCATCGCCGACACCGATCCTGACAATGTCGCGTCGAATGCGCTGCTCAAGTCGCTGGGCTTTACCCGCGAAGGGCATCTGCGCGGCGAATGGGAAACCCATATCGGCGTCCGCGACAGCTATATCTGGGGCCTGCTGCGCGACGAGTGGCGGGGTGCAAACCAATGCGTTGCCGATGCAGCGAAGGCGCGCGGCTAAGCAAGAAATTGGCCGGAAGAGCTGATTTCATCCAATTCGATCGCCCCTCTTCACGCGTCGATCGCGTCTTCTTCCACTCGGGCGGCGTTTTCCTGGATGAAGGCAAAGCGGTGGGCCGGGTTGTTGCCCATCAGGCGATCGACCAGATCCTTCACCCCTGCGCGCGCTTCATATTCCTGGGGCAGGGTGATGCGGATCAGGCTGCGGGTCCTGGGGTCCATCGTCGTTTCCCGCAACTGGCCTGGGTTCATTTCGCCCAATCCCTTGAAGCGGGCGACTTCGACCTTCTTGCCCTTGAAGTCCTTGGCTTCCAGTTCGGCGCGATGCGCGTCGTCGCGGGCATAAAGGCTCTTGGTGCCCGCCGTCAGCCGATAAAGCGGCGGTTGGGCGAGATAAAGGTGCCCCTGCCGGACGATGTCCGCCATTTCCTGGAAGAAATAGGTCATCAGCAAGGTGGCGATATGCGCGCCATCGACATCGGCGTCGGTCATGATGATGATGCGTTCATAGCGCAGGTTTTCGGGCACGCAGTCCTTGCGCGTGCCGCAACCAAGCGCCTGGCCCAGATCGGCGATTTCCTGATTGGCCAGTATCTTGGCGGAAGTTGCTGAGGCGACGTTCAAGATCTTGCCGCGAATGGGCAGGATCGCCTGGGTTTTGCGGTCGCGGGCCTGTTTGGCGGAACCGCCTGCCGAATCGCCCTCGACGATGAACAACTCGGTGCCATCGGGGCTGTCGGCTGAACAATCGGTCAGCTTGCCGGGCAGCCGCAGCTTGCGCGCGCTGGTTGCGGTCTTGCGCTTGACGTCGCGTTCGGCCTTGCGGCGCAAGCGCTCGTCCATGCGGTCGAGCACATAGCCAAGCAGGGCGCGGCCACGTTCCATATTGTCGCTGAGGAAATGGTCGAAATGGTCGCGCACCGCGCGCTCGACCAGCCCTGCCGCTTCGGGACTGGTCAGCCGGTCCTTGGTCTGGCTCTGGAACTGCGGATCGCGGATGAAGACGCTGAGCATCAGTTCGCTGCCGGTCATCACGTCTTCCGGCGCGATATCCTTGGCTTTCTTTTGGCCGACCAGATCGCCGAAGGCGCGGATGCCCTTGACCACCGCCGCGCGCAGCCCGGCCTCATGCGTGCCGCCGTCGGGCGTCGGGATGGTGTTGCAGTACCAGCTATATGAACCATCGGACCACAACGGCCAGGCAATCGCCCATTCGACGCGACCCTGGCTGTCGGGGAAATCCTGCGAGCCGGAAAAGAAATCGGCCGTCGCGCATTCGCGGCTGCCCAACTGCTCCCTCAGATGATCGGCAAGGCCGCCCGGGAACTGGAAAACCGCTTCGGCCGGGGTTTCATCAACAATCAGTTCGGGCGCGCATTTCCAGCGGATTTCCACGCCCGCGAACAGATAGGCCTTCGATCGCGCCAGCCGGTAGAGGCGGGCGGGTTTGAACATCAGTTCCGGGCCGAAAATCTCGGTATCGGGCACGAAGCTGACCGATGTACCGCGCCGGTTGGGCGTGCCACCCAGATGCTCGATCGGCCCCAGCGTGATGCCGCGGGAGAATTTCTGGCGGTAAAGCTCGCGGTTGCGCGCGACTTCCACCACCGTGTCGGAAGACAGCGCATTGACTACGCTGATGCCGACGCCGTGTAGACCGCCCGACGTCGCATAGGCTTTGCCAGTGAATTTCCCGCCCGAATGCAGCGTGGAAAGAATGACTTCCAGCGCGCTCTTGCCAGGAAATTTCGGATGCGGGTCGATGGGGATGCCGCGGCCATTGTCGACGATGGTCAGACGATTGCCTGGCTCCAACGTTACTTCGATCCGCGTTGCGTGGCCGGCAACGGCTTCATCCATCGCATTGTCGAGCACTTCGGCGGCGAGGTGGTGGAGCGCGCGTTCATCAGTGCCGCCGACATACATGCCGGGGCGGCGGCGCACCGGTTCCAGTCCTTCCAACACCTCGATCGCGGAGGCGTCATATTCGGCTGAGGCTTTTTGCTGGGCTGCGAAAAGATCGTCGGACATGGCGACAGGCTATGCGGTAGGCGCTCGGTACACGCAAGGCGGCTCTCGCGCGGTGATTTGTGGCGGGGCCAACGCCATGATCGCCTTTCTCGATATCTGTGACGGGTTATTCCCGTTTCTCTCGAGGCGGTTCGACGGCGAAAAGAGCGGACCATTGATGGTGTTCGTCACACGATGGTGTTTGTCACACAGGGCCGCGGCCCAATGCTGCCCGGCTCCACTTCCAGGGAGGATAATATGTTCCGTTCCAACCGGCTCGGCGCGGCGATTGCCGTGCTGCTCAGCTTTGCGGCGATGCCCGCGGCCATTTACGCGCAGTCGGCCAACCCCGCTGCCTTGCAGGTAGCGGGCCGGATGCAGACTGGTGCCGCGCCGACCGCGCCTGCCCGCGCGACTGCCCTGCCCGACGAGAATACCGGCACCGCGCCGGTCTATACCCGCGACAATGGCGCACCGGTTGGCGAGAACCGCAGTTCGAAGACGGCCGGGGATTTTGGCCCGGTGCTGCTCGAAGATGCGCAGCTCATCGAAAAACTGGCGCGTTTCGATCGTGAACGGACGCCCGAACGCGTCGTTCACGCGCGCGGCACCGGCGCGTTGGGCGTGTTCCGTGCAACCGCGGATATCAGCGACGTGACCAAGGCGTCGTTGTTCGCAACCGGCAAGGAAACGCCGGTGTTCGTGCGTTTTTCCAGCGTGATCCACGGCAAGGACAGCCCGGAATGGCTGCGCGACCCGCGCGGCTTTGCAACCAAATTTTATACCGATCAGGGCAATTGGGATCTGGTGGGCAACAACCTGCCGGTATTCTTCATCCGCGACCCGATGCAGTTTCCCGATATGGTCCATTCGCTGAAGCCCGATCCGGTGACCAACAAGCAGGACCCGAACCGCTTTTTCGACTTTTTCTCGGCGACGCCCGAAGCGACCAACATGCTCAGTCATGTCTATTCGAACCTGGGCACGCCCGCGTCGTACCGGACGATGGATGGCAACGGCGTCCATGCGTTCAAGATGGTCAACGCCAAGGGCGAAGTGGTGTTCGCCAAGTTCCGCTTGGTCAGCCGCCAGGGCGTCCGCAACCTGAGCGGGGATCAGGTGGGCCAGGCCGCGTTCAACTATCTGACCAGCGACCTTTACGGTGAAATCGCCAAGGGAAACTTCCCGACCTGGGACCTGATGATCCAGGTGATGCCGGCCAGCGAATTCGCCAAGCTCGACTATAACCCCTTTGACGACACCAAGGAGTGGCTGGGTGTCGCCTGGCGCAAAATCGGCGAGATGACGCTGAACAAGGTGCCCGATAATTTCTTCGACTGGACTGAACAATCGGCGTTTGCGCCGTCGAACATGGTGCCGGGCATCGAACCTTCGCCCGACAAGATGTTGCAGGGTCGCCTGTTCAGCTATGCCGATACCCAGCGTTACCGCATCGGCGCCAATGCCCTGTCATTGCCGGTCAACCGCCCGCGCGTGGCGGTGGTCAACAACAACCAGGACGGGCAGTTGAACGCGGGCAACCGCAGCAGCCATGTCAATTATTTCCCGGCAACGACAGCGGCGAAGGAAACACCGGAAAGCGCCCGGCTTTCCACTTATGCGATCAACGCGACGGTCGACGCCCGGCCGATTGCCAAGACCAATAATTTTGCGCAGGCCGGTGTTTTCTATCGGGCGCTGTCGGCGGCGGATAAGGCGGATCTGGTCAAGAATCTGGCGGGTGATCTGAACGCGGTCACTTCGGCGCGGACCAGGACGATCATGGTCAGCTATTTCTATCAGGCCGACAAGGACTATGGCACGCGCCTCGCCAAGGCGACCAATGTGCCGCAGGCCGAAATCGACCGGGCCGTCGCGGAATATCGCGCGGCGCATGGGGATCAACCTGCGAACTAAGGCTGAATGCCGGGCCTGGCGGCACGTTCTGCGTCGTCGGGCCCGGCCTATCTTGCTTCCCACAGGAGCTGACCAATGATGCGCGGGTTGATTTTTCTAGCGGCGATGATGAGCGCCAATACGGCTATCGCGCAAACCACGCCGACCGCCGATGCCACTGCATTGCCCACGGCCGAACGGCGGCAGGAACTGTTGTTCGAGGCCGCGCGCCTTGGCCGGACGGACCTGGTCGGAGACCTTGTCAAGCTGGGCGCCGACGCGAATGCTTATGATGCGCGCGGCTATACGCCGCTGATTCTGGCAGCCTATGATGGGCATATCGATACGGTCGATGCGTTGATCAGGGCGGGCGCGGACGCCTGCAAGCCGGACCGTAGCCAGGGAAATACCGCCCAGATGGGCGTCGCCTTCAAGGGCGAAGATGCGATTGCCGATCGGTTGCTGAAGGCCGGTTGCGACGTGAACGCCCGTAACAAGGCGGGGCAGACGGCGTTGATGATGGCGGCGCTGTTCGGGCGCGCGCAGCAGCTTCGCAGCCTGTTGGCGTCTGGGGCCGACCCCGCCCTTGCCGATGCAGAAGGGCGCACCGCCCGCGCGGTTGCCGCTGCACAGGGAAATCAGGCGGTGCTGGCGATCCTGCCAGATCAAGCACCCTAAACCGAAAGGGACGGCGCCCTGTGGGCACCGTCCCTTTGTGTTAGCGGCGGTTGCCAGCGATCATCGCGTGCGCGTGCCGCCGAACGGCATCGGCGGTGGCGGGCGACGGTCGCGGCGCGGCAATTGCGCCTGATAGGCGTGCCCGCAATGATCGACGCAATAGGGGAAGCCCGGGTTCACCTTCACACCGCAGAAATGGAAATCCGGTTCGCCCGGATGACCGATCGGCCATTTGCAGATGCGATCATTGAGATCGAGCAGCGACGTCTTGCCTGCAATTTCCGCCGACGGCTTGGCCGGAACCAGGCGACGCGGCGGTGCGGGGGTGATCGGAGCCTGCTGTTCACCGGGTGCCTGGCGCAGAAATCCGCCGGGGCCGACTGAACGCATCATCACCTGGGGCACCGCGGGCGGCGCGTCGGCGACAGGCGCTGCCGATACGGCATCGTCATCCTCATCGTCGACGACTGGCGCGGAAGCCGGTGCTGGTGCCGCCGCAACCGGCGCGCGTGGCGCAGGCGGAACAGGCGTCGGTGCGGGCGCGGGTTTGGGCGCCGCAGCCTTGGGAGCCGCTGCCGCCTTGGCGTCAGGCTCATTGGGCTTGACTGGCGAAGGGCGCGATTGCAGCCCCAGGCGATGCGCCTTGCCGATTACGGCATTGCGGCTGACCCCGCCGAGCGCTTCCGCAATCTGGCTGGCGGTCATGCCCTTTTCCCACATCGACTTTAGCGTATCGATCCGCTCGTCGGTCCAGCTCATTGATATCTTCCGTTTCCAGTTCTTATATCATTGTTGCCTTGCGAGCCCGCACGGCAAGGATTACCCGCAACCATCATGACGATCCATTCCCCCACCCGCGAAACGCAGTCACCTGCGCCTCTTATGATCGGGAATGCCCCTGGCGTTCCGGTTATCCGAAACGTTAATTGGTGCGGGATGCGCACCCTATATGTGAAGGAGGTGCGCCGCTTCTTCAAGGTCCAGTTGCAGACGATCTGGGCTCCGGCGGTCACAACGTTGCTTTTTCTGGTGATATTTACCGTCGCCAGCGGTGCGCGGCGGCCGGTTTCGGTGGGTGGAGAGGTTGTCGCCTTTGCCGATTTCATCGCGCCGGGCCTGATCGTGATGGGAATGCTGCAAAACAGTTTCGCCAATTCCAGCTTTTCGCTGCTGGTCGGGAAGATGCAGGGAACGATCGTCGATTACCTGATGCCGCCGCTTTCCACCACCGAATTGCTGACGGCGATGGTGGGTGGGGCAGTGACGCGTGCGCTGCTGGTCGGCGTCGCGGTGTTCCTGGCGATGCAGTTGTGGCCAGGCGTGCATGTCGTGCCGCATTCGCTGTGGGCGATCGTCTGGTTCGGGCTGGGCGGATCGGCTTTCCTTGCCTTTGCCGGTATCCTGACGTCGATGTGGGCGGAGAAATTCGACCATGCAGCGGCCGTGCAGAATTTCGTCATCGCGCCGCTGACGCTGCTGTCGGGCACTTTCTATTCGGTCGACAAGCTGGCGCCCGCGTTCCGCGCGTTCAGTCATGTGAACCCGTTCTTCTACATCATCTCCGGCTTTCGCTACGGCTTTCTGGGCGTCAGCGATTCGCCGGTATGGCTGGGCGCATCGGTGCTGTTGGGCATCGATGTCCTGATGGCGCTGCTGTGCTACAGCCTGCTGCGCAGCGGCTGGCGGCTGAAGAACTGATACGGAAAGTCGGCGGGCGGCCGCTGCCGTTTCAATCGTCGGGATTGTCCTTTTCGCAAGGCACGACGTCTTCGGTTGCCTTGCGCCGTTCTATCCGACCGTCCACGAACACCGGCTCCACCAGGCAATAGTGCGGGCCGTCTGGTGTGTCGGTCCGCACCCATGCGCTCGTTTCGTGGCTGACCAGCATCGGGGTGCCGCCTGTACCTGCCTTCCAGACGTTCATTTGAATGTCGGGGCCTGGGTAGGGCGTTGTCTCACAGTCCTTGTCGGGATGCTCGATGCCGATTGTCAGACGTCCATCCGCGCCCTGCTGCACGGCGTCGGGGTAGGTGATATGCCCATCTTTATAAGACGGTATGACGTAACAATAGTAGGTCGCATCACCCACGGCGACGGCTTGTGAATAGGAAGTGGCGCCGGCGATTTCGCGCAACGCGGTGCCGTGCCAGCGATAAAGGGTCACGCCATGTTGGCAGCAACCGTTGCGCCAATGGCTGGCGATGATCCGGTGTTTGGCGTCGAAATAGGGATCGGCCAGGTCCAGCAGCGAGTCGATGGGGCCGGTTAAACGCCCGGCGCGTCGATCATAGAGCCAGGCATTGTAGGTCTGGTTCGCGCCGCCGCCGCTATAGGCTGGTGCGAAAAGGTCAGGCGCGCCGTCAAAGTTGACATCGAAAATCTGCGGGGCGTTGTCGTCGCACGCTCTTTCGGTATCGGCGTCCAGCGTTTGAACCAGCTTTTCCGCGCGGTACAGGCGGATGACGCAGATACTGTCGATTGTCCTCTTTGCGTGGCGGCGCGAAAGCCGGATATCGAACGGAAACGGACTGGTTCCGGCGAGCGATATGCGCAGCCGCCGCTGACCATCGGGAGACGACCATGTGCCGGTGGCCTGCGGCCCGCTTAGGGTCAGCAGCCAACGGCCCTTGACCATGGGCCCAACTGCATAATCGGTTTCTTCGAGCGTGACCGAGTTCTGCCAGATCGTTCCTTCAAGTGAAAGCATTGCGCGCGCGCTACCGCATGTGCCGTAGCAATAATTGCCGGAGACCCTGTCGCCGACGCGCGAAAGCTGAATCTCGACCGGCTTTGTGCCGATATGCCCCCGATAGACACGGCTCCACGCAGGAACGCCATCGGACGGGGACGGCTGGCGAGCTGACAACGTGGCGGCTGTTGTGGCCAGTGCAAGGATCAGCAGAAAACCCGATGGAAAGAAGGTTAATTTCATGGAGTTGCAGCATAAGGCGGCTTCCGCGCGCTGCACAGCGCTGCGCAGGAAACCGCACACATCCGGGGCTGGCGAGCGCCGATACAGGATGGTTGCCATCATCCGGGACTGGCCGTAAAAGTGCGCCTTGGGCGACCAAAGGGGTCGCCCTTTTGCGTTGAGGGAGCCCTTGCGATGCCGATCACCCCGCTCATGCCCGTTTACCCGCGGTGTGGCGTGCGCCCGGTGCGAGGCGAGGGCGCCTATCTGTTCGGCGAAGGTGGCGAGCGCTATCTCGATTTCGCCAGCGGCATTGCGGTCAACTGCCTGGGCCACGGCCACCCGAAACTGGTTCAGGCGATCGCCGATCAAGCCGCGACGTTGATGCATGTCTCCAACCTCTACGGGTCGCCGCAGGGCGAGGCGCTGGCGCAGCGGCTGGTCGATGCCAGCTTTGCCGGCACGGTGTTCTTCACCAATTCCGGCACCGAGGCGATTGAATGCGCGATCAAGACCGCGCGCCGCTTTCACCATGTCAACGGCAACCCGGAAAAGCACACGCTCATTACCTTCAACAACGCCTTTCACGGGCGGACGATGGGTGCGATTTCGGCCACCAATCAGCCGAAGATGCGCGACGGTTTCGAGCCGCTGCTGCCGGGCTTTGCCTATGCGCCGTTCAACGACCTGGACGCTGCGCTGGCGCTGATCGACGACAATACCGCCGGTTTCCTCGTCGAAACGATCCAGGGCGAGGGCGGCATTTCGGTCGGCACCGAGGAGTTCATCACTGGCCTGCGCAAGGCGTGCGACGACCATGGCCTGCTGCTGGTGCTGGATGAAGTGCAGTGCGGATACGGCCGCACCGGCAAGATGTGGGCTTACGAGCATTTCGGCATCACGCCCGACATCATGGCGGTGGCCAAGGGGATTGGCGGCGGCTTTCCGCTAGGCGCGTGTCTGGCGACCGAGGAAGCGGCCAAGGGGATGGTGATCGGTACGCACGGCTCCACCTATGGCGGCAATCCGCTGGCGATGGCGGCGGGCATGGCCGTGCTTGATGTGATGAGCGAGCCGGGCTTTCTCGATCATGTGACCGCGATGGGTGAACGGTTGCGGCAGGCGCTGGAGCAGATGATTCCGAACCACGACCATCTGTTCGATTCGGTACGCGGCAAGGGCCTGATGATGGGGCTGAAGTTGAAGGACACGGCGGTGTCGCGCGATTTCGTGGCGCATCTGCGCGATCATCACGGCTTGTTGACGGTGGCGGCTGGCGACAATGTCGTCCGCATCCTGCCACCGCTCGTCATCGAGGAAAGCCATATCGGCGAATTCGTCCAGAAGATGAGCGAGGGGGCGCGGGCCTATGCGCCCGCCGTCCCGGCATGAGGCATTTCCTCAACCTGGCCGATGCCGGGCCGGATGCGGTTGCGGCGATGATCAACGACGCGATCGATCGCAAGGCCGCACGGACGGGGTTTCCCAAGGGCAAGCCCGATGCGGATGCGCCGCTCAGCGGCCATACGCTGGCGATGATCTTTGAGAAGAACTCGACGCGCACCCGCGTATCGTTCGACATGGCAATCCGCCAATTGGGCGGGAACAGCATCGTGATGGATGCGGGCACCACGCAACTTGGCCGGGGCGAAACGGTCGCGGATACTGCCCGCGTCCTTTCGGGCTATGTCGACGCGATCATGATCCGTACCGACGATCATGCCAAGGTTGAGGAAATGGCCGCTCATGCCAGCGTCCCGGTCATCAACGGGCTGACCGATTATTCGCATCCCTGCCAGATCATGGCCGACCTGGTGACCATCATCGAAAACGGCCACGCGCTGCCGGGGTTGAAACTCGCGTGGCTGGGGGACGGCAACAACGTGCTGACCTCGATCGTCGAGGCGGCGGGGCTGATGCACTTCGACGTGGTCGCCGCCTGCCCGCAGGGTTTCCAGCCCGACGAAACGGTGACTGAACTTGGCAAGGGCCGTGCGCGCGTCGTTTCCAGCCCTGCCGAGGCCGTTGAAGGCGCCGACATCATCATCACCGATACCTGGATATCGATGGGCCAGGCCCATGCCGACACCAAGCTGAAGGCGATGATGCCGTATCAGGTGACGGCGAAATTGATGGCGGCGGCAGCCCCGAACGCGAAGTTCCTGCATTGCCTGCCGGCACATCGCGGAGAGGAAGTGACGGCGGAGGTGATCGATGGCCCGCAATCGCTGATCTGGGCAGAGGCGGAAAACCGGCTGCACGCACAGAAATCCGTCCTGCGCTGGTGCTTCGGGCAGATCGGCTGAGTTGATTTCGGGGCAGTGACGCCCCATTTTCGGCGTTCGTCCTTCTTCGCTGCCCGGGCACAGGCCATTGCCGGTCGTTTTTTTGCGTGGGGTTGCAGAAGATATCGCTGAATTCCGGCCCTGCGCCGGAATCGCGGCAATCAGTGCATGAGCAGGATCACCAATGACCGACCCGATCGACAACGCCGCCAATCTCGACACCGCGTTGAGCTTCACGCTTTCCGCGCGCCATGCGCGTGGGCGGCTGGTCCGGTTGGGACCGGTGCTCGACGACATCCTGTCGCGGCACGCCTATCCCGCTGCGATCGAGGCGTTGCTGGCCGAAGCGCTGGCGCTGACCGCGCTGATCGGCACGACGTTGAAGGACGCAGGCGGCCAGCTCACCATGCAGACCCAATCGGACAATGGCGTGGTGCGGTTGCTGGTGTGCGATTATCGCGGCGGCGAAGTGCGCGGCTATGTCGACTTCGACGCGGACAAGCTGGCTGATGCGCCTGCCCAGCCGACTTTGTTCGCGTTGTTCGGCCAGGGTTATCTGACGATCACGTTCGACCAGACGACCACGGGTGAGCGGTATCAGGGCATTGTGCCGCTCGACGGTGAAACGCTGGCAGAGGCCGTGCAGAGTTATTTCATGCAATCCGAACAGATCCCGACGCTGGTGCGGGTGGGCATGAGCAAGGACAAGCACGGGCGTTGCGTCGTTGGTGGGCTGTTCCTCCAGCATCTGCCGGAGGGCGAAGAAGGGCGCGACCGCATCCACACTCGCCTTGACCATCCCGAATGGCAGCATGTCGAGATTTTGGGCGCGACGATCGAACCGGCGGAATTGACCGATGCCGACACCAGCCTTGAAACGCTGGTGTGGCGATTGTTCAACGAAGAGGAAGAAGTTCGTGTCTTTGCCGGGATGTCGCTGGCCCGTGGGTGCCGATGCACGGCGGACTATATCGCTCAAGTCATCGGCCGCTTCCCGGTGGATGAGCGCCAGGCGATGGCCGACGAAAATGGCGTGATTGTCGTCGATTGTGCGTTCTGCGCGACGAAATTTCCGGTGCCGTTGGAAAATGCTGCCGTGTGACGCCGATTGATTTCAGTGCCATGTCTTCCCATGTCTGAAATATCAGCGGGATGGAGGTTCTCGGCCGTCGTCGTCGATTGCTGTCGGGCAGGGTTTGGGAGCAGAAGCGATGCGGGTTCGGAATGTCAGGCGAATGGCGGCGATTGCCCTGATCGGGGTGACGGGCATGGCAGGCGCCGTTCCCGCCAAGGCACCACCGATCGCGGTTTTCTCGATTATCGAGCCGGGCCAATGGGAACTGCACGAAGTCGGTTCGGCGGCGCCCTCGCGGCAGATGTGCGTGACCAATCCTGACATCTTCGTTCAATTGCGCCATGGCGGCCCGCAATGCGCGCGCTATGTGACGGAGAACACCGCGCAGACCGTGACGATCAATTATGACTGCGATGCCGCTGGCAGCGGGCGCACGACGATCACGCTCGATACGCCGCGCCAGATCCGGTTGCAGACCCAGGGAATCGCGCAGGCGGCGCCCTTCGACGTTGAATATTCCGCCCATCGGGTCGGTGCTTGCGTAGGCGGTCATTAACGCCGACTTCATTCCACAACTGTAGAGAAAGGTTCGTGCCAGCTTTGCGCACGCTTTTCTCCCATGGCTTTTAGCCTAACTGGGCCGTCCCTTCGTGGGGCGGCCCGTTCTTTTTGGAGCAAAGGTTGCAGATGAGCGGCGATGCCACTAGCTCGGCACCATAATGGCTTCCCAACAGACCCTGGCAGTCGCCCTGATTTCGGGCGGGCTCGATTCGATGGTGTCCGCAGCGCTGGCGCGTGAGGCTGGGCACCGGCTGCTCGCGCTTTCGGTGGATTATAACCAACGCCATCAGGTGGAGATTGCGGCGGCGCGACGCATTGCCCATTTGCTGGGCGCCGAGCGGCACATCGTCTTGCCGCTCGACCTGTCGTCCTTTGGCGGATCGGCGCTGACAGCCGATATCGACGTGCCCAAGGGCGGGGTGGGTGAGAATATTCCGGTGACCTATGTGCCGGCTCGCAACACCATTTTCCTCAGCCTCGCGCTTGGCTGGGCGGAAGCGGCGGGCGCACGCGATATCTATATCGGCGTCAACGCGCTGGATTATTCCGGCTACCCCGATTGCCGACCGGAATTCATCGCCGCTTATGAACAAATGGCCGAGGTGGCGACGCGCGCGGGGGTAGAGGGCAAGCCTTTCCACATTCGGGCGCCGCTTCAACATATGACCAAGGCCGATATCGTGCGCGAAGCGGCGCGACTGGGCCTCGACGCCGGGATAAGCTGGTCATGCTATGACCCCGCGCCGGGCGCGCTGCATTGCGGTTTGTGCGACAGTTGCCGTCTGCGCCAGCGCGGTTTTGAGGAAGCCGGGCTGCCCGACCCGACACGATACGCGACAAGGCCCTGAGGCGGACATGAGCTACGCCGTCAAGGAGATGTTCCTGACGCTGCAGGGAGAGGGAGCGAATGCCGGGCGGCGCGCGGTGTTCGTGCGCTTTGCCGGCTGCAACCTGTGGTCGGGGCGCGAAGCTGATCGTGCGAGCGCCATCTGCCGGTTTTGCGATACCGAATTCGTCGGAGTGGATGGCGATGGCGGCGGCCGCTTTGCCTCGGCGGCGGATCTGGTTGCGGCGGCGGTGGCGTCATGGGGCGATGGCGTGGCGGAACGGTTCGTCGTGCTGACGGGTGGCGAACCGATGCTGCAGATCAACGATGCCCTGGTCGACGCGCTGCACGCCGCAGGATTCACGGTTGCGATGGAAAGCAATGGCACCATTGCCGCGCACCCTGGCATCGATTGGGTGTGCATCAGTCCCAAGGCGGGCAGCGTGGTCGTCCAGCATCATGGCGATGAATTGAAGCTGGTCTGGCCGCAGCCGGGAAGCGATGTCGACGCCATGGAGCGCTGGGCGTTTCGCAACTGGCTCGTCCAGCCGATGGACGACGGCGCGCCCGAAGCGAACCTTGCCAACCAGCAGGCGGCAATCGACTTTGTTCTGGCTCGCCCGCGCTGGCGATTGAGCCTGCAGACGCACAAGATGCTGGGGTTGCGTTAAGCCGCCGATGTCCGGGCGGCGGGCAGGGTTGTCATCCGCGCTGGACGCCGCAGCGCTCGACGTCCCATTTCTTCCGTTTGGTCCAGCAATTGGGGTCGGTCAGCTTGGGCAGTTCGAGGCCCTGAATCGGCCCACGCTGGGGGAATTGCTGTTCACCCGCCGGGCGCAGGCTGTTGCGCAGTTCACGCATCCGCGACACGGCGATCTCGCCAAACGTGCCGCGCCGGGCGAATACCGCTTCGCGGGCGATCGATGCGGTGGTCAGGCAGAACACAAATTGCGCGTTGACCGTCGAAAAGCCCGAATAAAGCCTGGTGCCGAACCGATCGAGAGCGGAGACACCCCGCGCCCGATTCTTGCCGTTCACGCGGATAAAATACTTGTTAAGCGTATCCAGCGCGCCTGCCAGCTCTGCCTTATGGTCGGTCAGGATCGCGTTGTAATTGTCCACCGTCATCAAAGTCGGTTCAAACTGGCACTGCAGCGCGGCGACGTTGAGCGCGGCGCGTGTCGCCCAGACCATCCCGGCGCGCAGTTCGGTTGGCGTTGCATTCGGCAACTGGAACCCGATATCGGGCTCATTGCCGATCATCGGTGGTCCCGACAGATCGGGGTTGCGCAGGAAAAACTGAGCCGAGGCGGGCGCAGCGTCCATCGTGCCTGTCAAAAAACCGGCGACAGCGCCTGCCAGAACCAGTTTTGCGATCGATCGACGTCCCCAGCTCATTCTTGACCCTTTTGCTCCCATGGGCCCGGATTACTGATTTTTGTCAGTTCTCCCAACCCCTATTCGCCGCACCATCGACTCGGCCTGCCCCATTGCCGGGGTAAAAACCGATATTTCGGCACGGCTCGTCGCTAAAATCGATGGGAGCGGGGCGCTTTTTTGCCTGCCCTTCGATGACCCGCAACGTTGAACGGACAAAGTAAAAGGGCCGCCCGGTCGCCCGGGCAGCCCTTAAACTATGCACGAAAGCCGCGTTGCCGCGACCCTGACGCACCCAAATTACTGGGCGTTGGTCATCATCGCGTCGTTCGACGACATCATCGTGTCGTTCATCGCGCCATCGGTGGCGGTCATGTTGTCAGCAGCCATTTCGTCGGTCGAATTCATTTCCGACATCATGGCGTCATTGGTCGTCGTCGTCTCGGTCTTGCTGCAAGCCGACACGGCCAGAGCCGCGCCGATGATCATCGAACCAGCAACCGCCTTGGTGAAGAGTGCACGCATTTAGAAGCTCCCTAAGATAGTGGATTTGGAAGGCTTGACCGGCCTTAATACCCAAACCGTGGTGGACATTAATCGGATATCGATCCGTCCTCAAGTCTCGTTTTCGTCCGGTAACGAAAGACACGCCAGAAAAGCCGGAAATTCGGCCTCCAGCGCGGCATCAAATGCCCCAAGGGTGACCTGTTTTTCAAGCCTCTGCAGGCTTGTCACCCCATAGTCTGCTATTCCGCAAGGCACAATACCGTCAAAATGCGTCAGATTGGGGGCAACGTTCGCTGAAAAGCCGTGGAGCGTGACCCAACGTCGCACACGCACTCCAATCGCACCAATTTTGGACTCTGAGTCATCATCCAGCGTCCAGATACCCACGCGGCCAGGCGCGCGGAACGCCTCCACCCCCAATCGCGCGAGTGCCGCGATCACCCAGCCTTCAAGCGCGTGGACATAGCGGCGCACGTCACGGCCGCGCTTGTTGAGATCAAGGATCACATAGCCGATTCGCTGTCCCGGGCCGTGATAAGTGTATTTGCCACCGCGCCCGGTGGCATGAACCGGAAAGCGCGGATCGATCAGGTCGGCCGGGTCGGCGCTGGTGCCAGCGGTGTAGAGCGGGGGATGTTCGAGCAGCCAGACCAGCTCGCGCGCGGTGCCATCGGCCACGGCGCGGGCACGATCCTCCATTGTCGCCAGCGCGGTTTCATAATCGACGGGCGCGCTTTCGATTCGCCACTCAACGGCGTCGCGGTCAGTGATGTCAGTCACAAGCGGGCAAATGCGTCAAACGATCGGCCTGTGCAAGCGCAAGCCAGGGTGGCCGACCACGCGTCGGCCGTCACGCGAGATGCGTGGCAATGTCGCGCCGGATCGACTACCAGCAGCCCAGAAGCGAACTACGCAGGGGAAGGGCCGAAAATCATGGTCAGGATGAGCACGGTATGGGATCGGACGACTGAGTTTGTCGCCGACAATCTTGGCGCGATTTTTCCCTTTGCGCTGGTGATTGCGGCCATCGCCGCGGTGCAGGACATTGCCGGGGCGGCGAGTGCGGATGCATCATCTGCGACGATCCTCGCCGTTTCGTCGATCGGTTTTGTGCTTGGCCTGGTGGCGCTGGTGGCTCGCCTGGCCGTCATCGTGCTGGCGGTCGAAGGCGGGCGGCGTGGTGGTGACGTGCTGGCCCTGGTCCTCGGGCGCCTGCTCGCGGTGATCGGAATCATCGTCATCGTCGGCCTTGGTTTCGTGCTGCTGATGGTGCCATTGCTGGTAATGCTGGTCGCTGGCGGGATTGACCTGACGCAGATGCAGCATCTGGATGCGGCGGCGGTGCAGGCGATACCGCCAGCGGTTCAAGGTGGCATCGCGCTCTATGCCCTGGCGATCGCTGCCGGTCTGCTTTGGCTTGGCGCGCGGCTGGCGGTGATTTTTCCGGTCCTGCTGTTCGAGCGTCTTCTGGAGGGGAGTTTTGCTCGTTCCTTCGCCCTGACGCGCGGCCTGGCGCTGCGGATCATCGGTGTGCTGATTATGATCAGCGTGGTCAGCGGCGTTGCCACGTTGGCGGCGCGCACGGTGTTCGGATCGGTTTTGCCGCTGATTCTGGGCGATGGCGGGGCAACTGGCGTCGCGTCGATACTGACCGCGATCGTCGCGGCGGTGGTTATGACATTGTTCACGGTCATTGGCGATGCTTTTGCCGGCAAGCTTTATGTTGCGGCGCGGGCTGCGGAAGCCGATAGCGCCGCCGCATGAGAATCGACATTGGCGCCGCGGCAAGCACGGCCTGGGCGCTGTTCAAGCGAGATAGAGACGTTCTGCTGGTCGTGGCCGGCACGTTCATCTTCGTCCCTGCGCTGGCGATGTTATTGTTCCTGCCGCCGCCACCGCCAACTTTCGCTGCGGGCGCCAGCCCGGCCGAAGTCGAACTGTGGATGAACGGCTATATTGCGTGGTTGACGCGATGCCTGCCCTGGCTGGCGATATCGGGGGTGTCGGCGATGTTCGGATCGCTGACCATCACGGCGATGTACCTGGATGCCGGCAGGCCCGATGTGGGCGGCGCAATGCGGGTCGCGGCACGATTGTTCCCGCGATATTTTTTCCTGATGCTGGGTGTTTCGGCGGTGACGCTGGTGGCAACGGCGTTGCTCGTGCTGCCCGGCCTGTTCGTGATGGGGCGAACGATGCTGGTCGAATCGGCATTGGTTGCCCAGCCAGCATCGCGTGACGGCCCGATTGCGCGCTCCATCGATCTGACGCGGGGCAACAGCCTGGTCCTGGCGGGTTTGGCGGGTATCGGAACCTTCGGTGCCCAGTTGCTCGCCAGCCCGTTCATGTCGGTCGACGAGGCGCTGCGCGCAGGCCCGGCCGCCAACCCGATTGCCATCAGCCTGGCGGATGGTGGCGCGGCAGCGGTTGCCGCCACGGTGGCGCTGGCGATGATCCTGATCCGCGTGGCAATCTATCGGGAAGTCACCGCGCCGCGCTCCGGGCCCAAAATCGGGATGTGAGGGGCTGCCTCCATCGGCAACAGGCCGATCAGCCGGGGGTCTGGAAATGTTTCGATGGTGCGCGTCACCGCGACAAAGCCTGCTGCCAGATAGACGCTGAGCGCATGGGGATGATCGAGCGAGCAGGTGTTGAGCATCACCCGCTCGACACCGGGTCGCCACGCCAGCGCCAGTGCATTCCCGATCAACCAGCGACCATGGCCCTGTCCGACGAGTTCGGGCACAAGCGCCAGATACTGGATCACGCAATCGGCCGGTTGCAGGTTGTCGAGTTCAAGCAACCCCACCTCAATGCCGCGTGGATCGGTGACGGCATAGATTGCGCGAGTCGGCTGGCGGATCAATTCGGCCAGGCGGGCATCGTCCATCGCCAGGCGCGAATACCAAAGCCATCTGGTGCCGACACGACGAAACAGTGCGCGATACCGGTCAGGGTCGGGCTGCGGCCAGCGCACCAGCCGCAATGGCGACATCGCCATGGGGGCAGGGCGCGGCCGCGTGCGCATTTCCAGCGACGTGACGACCGAGGCAATGTCCGACGGATTTACCCGCATCAATCGCGGGGCGGCGGCCACCGGGTTCAGGCCCAGGTGGCGCGGGGCGGCAGGCTCATCAAAATCGCATCGATATTGCCGCCGGTTTTCAACCCGAACAACGTGCCACGGTCATAAACCAGGTTGAATTCGGCATAGCGCCCGCGCCAGGCCAGCATCTGCGCTTCTTGTTCGGGCGTGAAGGGCATGGCCATGCGCCGCCGCACGATGAGCGGAAACACCGCCAGAAACTGGCGGCCGATATCCTGGATGAATGCAAGATTGCGATCGAAATCGCCTTCCAGATGGTCGCAGAACAACCCGCCGACGCCGCGGTGCACCTTGCGATGGGGGATGTAGAAATACTCGTCCGCCCATTTGCTGTACCGTTCGTGATAATCGGCGCCGTGCGGATCGCAGGCGGCCTTCATCGCGGCATGGAAATCGGCGGTATCCGCGCCGTAGGGGATGGGGGGGTTGAGGTCGGCGCCGCCGCCGAACCAGCGCTTGGTCGTCGCCAGGAAGCGCGTGTTCATGTGGACGGCGGGCACATGCGGGTTGGCCATGTGCGCAACCAGGCTGATGCCGGTTGCAAAGAAGCTGGGGTCTTCCGACGCGCCATGGATCGACTTGGCGAACTCACCCTCGAACGTGCCGCCGACGGTCGAGACGTTGACGCCGACCTTTTCGAACACTCGCCCCTTCATCACGCCGCGCACCCCGCCGCCGCCGGGTGCGCCCGACGCATCGGCCCGGTCCCAGGCGAGATAGTCGAAACTCGCATCCGATCCCGCTTCGCGCTCAATCGCTTCGAACTCGGCGCAAATCTGGTCGCGGAGGTGCTCAAACCAGTCGCGTGCGCGCTGTTGCTGGTCGTCGAGCGTCATCATTGCGGCCATTCCCTCGTTTGTCTCAATGCTTCGCCCAGCGTCATGGCGGCAGTGACGGCGACATTCAACGACCGCATTCCCGCCACAAGCGGAATCATGACGCGGGCATCGGCGCGGTCGTGCACATGGTCGGGTACGCCGCTCGATTCGGCCCCGAGCAACAGCGTGTCGCCGGGCGAGAACGCGAACCGGTCGATACGTTCGGCGCCGCGGGTCGTCATCAAGATGATGCGGCCGGTCACGGTTGCCAGATAGGCGTCCCAATCGGCATGACGAACGACGCGAACATGGCCGGCATAATCCATCGCCGACCGGGCCAACGCCCGTTCAGACCAGGCAAAACCCATTGGTTCGATCAAGTCGACGGCAACGTTCAGGCAGGCCGCCGTCCGCAAAATGGTGCCGACGTTTCCGGCGATATCGGGTTGGAAAAGGGCGATGCGCACGGTTGACGTCCTTAGCGTGCTCGACGCTTGCGTCCAGTGTTGTGCCGCGGTTTGCCGGTGCGCTCGGGTCGCTGCTCCCTCCTTGGCCAGGGCATGCGGTCAAAATGCAGTTGGCAAAGTCATAACTCCCCGTCTATCAGGCCTCGAATCACTGTCCTGCGCAGGGGCGGTGGCTGCGGTATTACGCAAGGCTGAACGTCTTGGACCGTGTCCGTTTCGAAGTGCAAGGGAACGTAGATGGCAACCGTTGAAAGCGCTGTCCCGCCCAGCGAACACCCCGATGCAGAGGGTCATCGTCGGCGTGATTTCCTGAACATCGCCGCGGTAAGCTGGGGGGCTGTCGGGGTTGGCGCGATTGCGCTGCCACTGATCAACCAGATGAACCCGTCGGCGGATGTTCTGGCCGAATCGACCACCGAGCTTGATCTGTCGAAGATCGAGCCGGGCCAGGCGATCAAGGCGCAATTCCGCAAACAGCCACTGTTCGTCCGCAACCTTACCCCGACCGAAATCGCCGAAGCGGACAAGGTAGATATCAAGACGCTGCGCGATCCCGAAACGCTGGAGCAACGTACCAAGGGCGGCCACAAGAACTGGCTGATTACCATGGGCGTGTGCACCCATCTGGGTTGCGTTCCGCTGGGCGCGGGTGAGGGCGAATCGCGCGGTGAATATGGCGGCTATTTCTGCCCCTGCCACGGGTCGCAGTACGATACCGCGGCACGTATCCGCAAAGGCCCGGCGCCGACGAACCTGGTCGTGCCGGATTATAAATTTACGTCGAACACCACTGTCGTGGTTGGTTGAGGGGCGAACCATGAGCTTTCCCTGGGCAAAGCATTACGAACCGAAGCTGCCGCTGGCCAAGTGGCTCGACGAGCGCCTGCCGCTGCCGCGTTTTGTCTATAACGCGACGGGCGCTGGCTACCCTGTGCCGCGCAACCTGAATTATTTCTGGAATTTCGGGTTCCTCGCAGGGGCCGCGTTGATGATCCAGATCATCACCGGTGTCGTGCTGGCCATGCATTATGCCGCCAATGGCGGGGTGGCGTTCGATTCGGTCGAGCACATCATGCGCGACGTCAACAGTGGCTGGCTGCTGCGTTATGCGCATTCCACCGGTGCTTCGATGTTCTTCGTGGTCGTTTACATCCACATCTTCCGCGGGCTCTATTTCGGCTCCTACAAGGCGCCGCGAGAGATGGTCTGGCTGCTTGGCCTGGTCATCTTCCTGCTGATGATGGCGACGGCGTTCATGGGTTATGTGCTTCCCTGGGGGCAGATGAGCTATTGGGGTGCGCAGGTCATCACCGGCTTCTTCTCGGCATTGCCGGGCGTCGGTGAAACGATCCGCATCTGGTTGCTCGGCGGTTTCGCGCCGGATGACGCTGCGCTCAACCGCTTCTTCTCGCTGCACTTCCTGCTGCCCTTCGTTATCCTGGGTGTGGTGATCCTGCATATCTGGGCGCTGCACATTCCAGGGTCGAGCAACCCGACCGGCGTTGAAGTGAAGGGCGAACAGGACACCGTGCCGTTCCATCCTTACTACACTGCCAAGGATGGCATGGGGCTGGTGGCGTTCCTGATCCTGTTCGCGTTCGTGCTGTTCTTCTTCCCGAACGCGCTTGGTCACCCGGACAACTACATTCCGGCCAACCCGCTTTCGACGCCTGCCCATATCGTGCCTGAATGGTATTTCTGGCCGTTCTACGCGATCCTGCGCTCGTTCACGGCGGACTTCATCCTTCCGGCAAAGCTGTGGGGCGTGCTGGCGATGTTCGGCTCGATCATCCTGCTGTTCTTCCTGCCCTGGCTGGACACCTCACCGGTGCGTTCGGGCCGTTATCGCCCAACCTTCAAGATCTTCTTCTGGGTGCTGGTGGTCGACGTGGCGGTGCTGGGTTGGTGTGGCGGTTCGCCCGCGACGCCGGCCTATGTGATCGCCAGCCAGATTGCGGCAGCGTATTATTTCGCGCACTTCCTGATCATTCTGCCGATCATCGCGGCGACCGAGCGGCCCAAGCCGCTGCCGGGATCGATCACCGAAGCTGTGTTGGCCAAGCACGGCCACGCCGTCGCAGCCGAATAAGGGGGCAACAGACCAATGCTTCGTTTCTTTCTCGGCATCGTCGGCGCTGCCTTTGTCTTCGTGCTGGGCATCGCGCTTTTTGGCAGTGTCAGCGGCCTGATTTCCGATCCGACGCCGACCACGGCTTCGGAAGCGCTGCACCTTGCGCCCAAGGAACTGGATCTGCCGTCTAACGGCGTGTTCGGCAAATATGATCTTGTGCAGCTTCAGCGCGGCTTCAAGGTTTACAGCGAAGTCTGCGCCAACTGCCATTCGCTGCTTCACGTCGCCTTCCGCGATCTGAAGAAGATCGGTTATACCGATGCGCAGGTGAAGAAGATCGCTTCGGATTGGGATCAGAAGGCCAAGCAGCCGACCCACGACCCGAAGACGGGCGATCGTGGCGAGCGTGGCAATACACCCGCCGACCATTTCCCGATCGTCTATTATCCCGGCCAGGGCAATCCGCCAGACCTGTCGCTGATCACCAAGGCGCGCCATGAAGGTCCGGCGTATGTCTATTCGCTGCTGACTGGCTATGGCGAGCCGACTGCGGCGCAGTTGAAGGCGCATCCTGATGCCAAGACGCCGGACGGGCTGTACTACAACCCGTATTTTGCGAACCTGAACATCGCGATGCCGCAACCGATCGCCGCCGATGGACAGGTGACCTATGATGACGGCACCAAATCAACCATCGACCAGAATTCGAAGGATGTCTCCGCGTTTCTGGCATGGGCGGCAGAACCGGAACTGCCGGTGCGTCACGCGCTTGGTTACGCGGTCCTCGCCTTCCTGCTGATCTTCCTGTTGCTGACCTATGGCGCCTACAAAAGCGTCTGGAGCGGCGTAGAACATTGATGGCGACGATTGCGCCTGGCATCGACCAGGAAATCAAGCGGCTCATTCGCACGATACCCGACTTTCCAAAGCCGGGCATCATGTTCCGCGATATCACGACCCTGCTGCTTGATCCCAGCGGTCTGCGCATGACGATCGACGCGATGGTCGCCGCGACCGATGGCCCAGTTGATCTGGTCGCCGGCATCGAGGCGCGCGGTTTCCTGTTTGCCGCCGCCATGGCAATCCCGCTCAAGGCGGGCGTGGTGCTGATCCGCAAGGACGGCAAACTGCCAGGCGCGACCATCGCGGAAGACTATGCGCTGGAATATGGCACGGATCGTATCGCCATCCATGAAGACGCGCTGATTCCCGGTCAACGGGTCGTACTGATCGATGATTTGATCGCCACTGGTGGAACCGCCCGGGCGGCAATTCGCCTGCTGCGCAAGGCTGGCGCCAACGTGACTCAAGCGCAATTCGTGATCGACCTGCCCGATCTGGGCGGCGCTGATGCGTTGCGCGCCGATGGCGTTACAGTGGATTCGCTCGTCGCCTACGAAGGCCACTGATCCTCCCTTTCAACTGGCATTGTTCGGACCGTGTTCATGTGACGCGCGGGATAATGCCGTTCGGCCGCTGTTGCTCCTGCCGAATTCGGGGCTCGCTGCGGCCGGGTAAGGAGTATCGATCATGTGGAAGCGAACGGCCCTGATCGGCCTGGTGCTTGTCAGCGGCGCTGCAGTCAGCGCCTGCAACGACGGCTATGGTTATCGCGGCGTGTCAGTGGGTTATGCCGATGCCTGGGACCCATATTATGGCGGGTTCCGTGCCGACCCGTACTGGGGCTGGTATGGCGATTATTATTATCCCGGATCGGGCATCTATGTGTATGACCGCGATCACCACCGCCGCCGCTGGGATGGCGCGACACGCGACTATTGGAACGGCAGATCGGGTGCGTGGCGTGATGCCCGCCGCGACATACGCCCGGTGTGGAAAGACTATGACGGCCACCCGCGGGGCAGCGCGCCGAATGGCCGACATCGGGGTAGTGAAAACCATCGACACTAGGGCCATTTACCTACGGCCATTCACCTAGGGCCATTCACCCTGAGGCCGCTCACACTAAGGCTGTCCGTCCCGGTGATGCCCGGCTAGGCCGCAATATTATGCGCGTCAGCCCTTCGGGCGGGTGGCGATCAGCCCGATCGACACGACGGTCATCACTGACTCGTCATGCTGGTTGAACACCGTTGTGCGGCTGCGAAAGCTGCCCATTTCGGGCCGACTGCCCGAGGGGCGCTTGTCGAGCACTTCGCTTTCGCAGCGCAGCGTGTCGCCCGGATAGACAGGTTTCAGCCAGCGCAGTTCATCGAGCCCAGGAGAGCCAAGCCCGGCCTGCTGGGCATCCTTCATATTCTCCACCAGCATCGCCATCATCATTGCGCTGGTGTGCCAGCCTGACGCCGAAAGCCGTCCGAAATGGGTTTTGGCGGCCGCCTCGTCCGACAAATGAAAGGGTTGGGGATCATAGCGAGAAGCAAAGTCGACGACTTCTTCGCGCGTGACCTGATATTGGCCAAAACTCAGCTTTAATCCGACTTCGACGTCCTCAAAATATTTCATGGCATCACTCTCGGTTCATGTGGTTCGCCTCTTGATATCGGGCGATTGAACGTGCGTTGCGTCTAGCGGCCAAGCGCGTGCTGGAACGGTGCATCGTCGCCATCCAGACCGGTCGCTTGCGGCAGCCCGATCATGTCGCGCAGCAGCGGTGCGACATCGACATTGTCAAAAGTTGCAATCCGACCAACCGGCTTGATCGCGGGACCCGCGGCGATGAACAGCGCCAGCATTTCAGGAGCGGCGTTGTCAAATCCATGCGCGCCGCCTGAGGGCGGATGATCGGCAGGCGGATCGCGGGTCAGCACCAGCCAGCCGGTTTCTGCCAGGCAGACGATGGGCGGCACGCGAGGATTGGTGCCGTAATGCAGCCGTGCGGGCAATTCGCCCTTGCGGTAACAGGCGTAATGGTCGTGCTGGCCCAGCAACGCTTTCTCGACGGCGGCGGTTTCGCCCGGCAGTGGCGTGATGGCGGCATAGGGGCCGTCGGCGATGGCGGTGAAGCTGCCGTCGCGCAACAGCTTGTCGAGCCGAACCACGCGCTCGGCACTGATCGCGGCCATGCCATGATCGGCGACAATCACCAGATTGGCCGGCTGGCCCAGATCAGCCAGCCCCTGACGCAACCGCCCGATTGCTTCATCGACATGGCGGACCGTGTCGTTCAATTCAGTCGCATCGGGGCCGTATTTATGGCCTGCGGTATCAACTTCATCAAAATAGAGCGTCAGCAGCGTTGGCCGTGTTACCGCCGGACGGCGCAACCAGTCGATGATCGCATCGACGCGTTGCCGGTCGTTGACGTCATGGGCATATTGTTGCCAGTCGGTCGGGCGCACACCGCCGAAATCGACGTTAGACCCCGGCCAGAACATGGTCGCGGTATGGATGCCCGCCTTTTCGGCCGTAACCCAGATCGGTTCGGCTTCGGTCCACCAGAACGGATCGTCGGTCTGCATGCTGAAAACGACGCCGGGCTTGCGCGCATCCTCCATGCGGTTACCGACAATGCCGCTCCGGTCGGGGCGCAGGCCCGTGACCAGCGTGTAGTGGTTGGGGAAGGTAACGCTGGGAAAGGATGGCCGCATCGCTGCGGAAATGCCGCTCGCCGCCAGCGCGGAGAGATTGGGGGTGATGCCGCGCGTCAGATAATCGGCACGAAAGCCATCGATTGAAACCAGGATGGTGACGGGGGCTTTCTGGGCCTCGGTCACGGGGGTTAGGGTCTGCGCCTTGGGCGGCGCGCTCTGCGCCAGGGCCGGGTTTTGAGGCGTTGCCGTGATGCCGAGCAGCAAGGCGACTGCCGACGTAAGCCAAGTCCAACCGCGCATTGCCCGACCCCTGATTTGATGGTGATTCGTCCGGTGCCTCAATGCCTCAGCGAAGGCCAGGCGAACAGGGCGAAGCTGAACGATGCGTCGACATATTTCGTACCCAGCGAGCGCCTTGTTCGATCATCGCCGGGTAATCGTCAGACGTTGAACCTGAACAGCATCACGTCGCCGTCATGGACAAGATATTCCTTGCCTTCCTGACGCAGTTTGCCCGCTTCGCGCGCGCCCACTTCGCCGCCGCACGTGATATAGTCGTCGAACGCGATGGTCTCGGCGCGGATGAAGCCGCGTTCAAAATCGGTGTGGATGGCGCCGGCAGCCTGCGGGGCCTTGGCGCCCTTTTCCACGGTCCAGGCTCGCGCTTCCTTGGGGCCGACGGTGAAGAAGGTGATGAGGTGAAGCAAGTCATAACCAGCGCGGATGACGCGGGCGAGGCCCGTTTCGGTCAAGCCCAGTTCCCCCAGGAATTCACCGCGTTCCTCCTGCGGCATGGTGGCGATTTCCGCTTCGATTGCCGCCGACACGATGACGGCGCGCGCGCCTTCTGCCTCAGCCTTGGCGAAGACGCGGGCGGACAGGGCATTGCCGTCTGCTGCGTCGCCTTCATCGACGTTGCAGACGTATAGCACCGGTTTTGAAGTAAGGAGTTGCGCCTGCGCGAACACGCGGGCTTCCTCATCGTCCTTGGGCTTGGTCAGGCGCGCGGGCTTGCCTTCCCGCAGCAGTTCCAGCGCCTGGCCAAGGACGCTGGCGGCAATCTTGGCTTCCTTGTCGCCTTGCGCCGCCTTTTTGGCGAAATTGGGAACGCGTTTTTCCAGGCTCTCCAGGTCAGACAGCATCAATTCGGTCTCGACCGTTTCGGCATCGGCGATCGGATCGACCTTGCCCTCGACATGGGTGACGTCGCCGTTTTCAAAGCAGCGCAGCACATGGACGATGGCGTCGACTTCGCGGATATTGCCGAGGAACTGGTTGCCCAGCCCTTCGCCCTTGGACGCACCCCGTACCAGCCCGGCGATATCGACAAAGCCCAACTGGGTTTCGATGATCTTGCCCGATCCGGCGATGGCGGCGAGCTGGTCGAGCCGGGGGTCTGGCACTGCGACATTGCCGACATTCGGCTCGATCGTGCAGAACGGATAATTGGCCGCCTGCGCCGCCGCGGTTTCGGTCAGCGCATTGAACAGAGTGGACTTGCCGACATTAGGCAGGCCAACGATACCGCAACGAAATCCCATGATCGTCCCAAAGCTGATGGAAGAGGTTGACGCGCCGATAGGCGGTTGCGCGCGAAAATGCCAGTCAACGTGCATGATGCCCACCAGAAAGGTTACCGGCGAGTATCGGGGCCTTGCGGATCAATGACTTGCCGTTGTCGCAAAGCAGTGAGACAATTGCCGCCTGGCAGGATTTAAAGGGGGAAAAGACATGCGCAAATTGATGGTGGCGGCGGCAATTGCGGCCTTGGCGTTGGCAGGTGGCGCGCAGGCGCAGCAGCAGGCCGCAATCGGTGGGCTTGTTTGCACTGGCAAGGCCGTTTCGGTGCGTTTCGTCGCCATCAAACCCGGCCAGGCCGCGCTTTATGCCAAGGCCGTGGCCGATCATCAGGCGTGGTATGCGACGCATCACAACAAAACGGTGATCGCGTCGGTTCAAGTGGCGTCCTACAAGGGCGGCAAGGCCGCTTTTGACAGCAGCAGCGCGGTGTCGATCGTCACATACGACACTGCGTCGCAACCCGCGCATGACGCAGCGTATGATGCGTTCGTGAAGGAATATAAGGACAGTTCGTCGATCACCGAGGAACGTCGCGGCTGCATGAAATGATGCGTCGGTGAAGGCAGGGGCCGCCGTGCCCCAACCCCTCAGCGATAGTTGAAGCTGATGCTGATCCGCTCGCCCTTGCCGGTGTGCGGCATGACCTCGTGCCGCAGCCAGCTTTCCCACAACAGCACCATGCCGGGCGCTGGCTCGACATAGATGAACGGCTGAAGCTCCTCGGGCGCACCGGGCAGGCGCGTGGGGGCGGCCATCAACATGGCGAGGCGCGGGTCTTCATATTTGATCGCGCCAGCCCCCGGCGGGGTTGCGACGTACAATGTGCCCGAAATGATGCTGTGCGGGTGGATATGGCCGGTATGGACCGCGCCCGGCTTCATCACATTAACCCACAAGCTGTCGAGCTTCGGCTTGCGCCCGCCAAGATCGAACGCGCATTCGGCGGCAAATGTGGCGGCGTGGCGGTTGAGCAGCTTTGCCAGGTCGGCAATCGCCGGATCACGCGTCGGCAAATCGTTGAGCGAGGCATAGGACGTATAGCCCTTATAGCCATGTTCCCGGCACCAGCGCTGCCCGGCCCGATCATCCTCGGCAAGCGAGAGGCAGGCATCTTCCAACTCGGTCAGCAGCGCGGCGTTATCGAGTGCGGATTGATAAAGCCGGGTTGCGAAAAGCGATCTTGTCGTCATGGCGCGGGGTTAAGGGTTCGGCGCGTGCTTGGCCAGCGGGTTGGTCAATAATGATCGCGGTTTCACTTGCGCGCCGGCCTCAGTCGCCTTGTTGCAGCCTCAGCGCCACGTCATTCATGAATCGCGCGTCGTCGCCCTTGGCCAGCCATGCGGCCTCGGCTGAAATCGCGCCCAGCATCTCGGCAAGCGGGTCCATGTCGGCCTTGGCGTAATTGCCCAGCACATAACCGTGGACGCGGTCCTTTTGGCCGGGATGGCCGATGCCCAGGCGAACACGGCGGAAATCCTCACCGATATGGGCGATGGTGGAACGGATGCCGTTGTGGCCGGCTGCACCGCCGCCGCGCTTCACTTTCACCTTGAACGGCGCGAGATCGAGTTCGTCGTAGAACACGGTCACGTCCTGCGGTTCCAGCTTGTAGAAGCGCATCGCTTCGCCGATCGAACGGCCGCTTTCGTTCATGAAAGTGGCGGGCTTGAGCAGGACCAGCTTTTCGCTGCCCAGACGTGCTTCGATCGCCCAGCCCTGAAAGCGCTTCTTTGGCGCGTCAAAGTCGTGGAAATCGGCAATCGCGTCGATCGCCATGAAACCGGCATTGTGCCGGTTGAGCGCATATTGCGCGCCGGGATTACCCAAGCCTGCCCAGAGTTGCATCGCTTAACTCTCTTGCCCCTTCAAGGGGGGCGGCGGCGGCGCGGGGCAGATTTGCCTCACGCCGCGCTCCACGGCTTGTCCTCCCCCCGACCGGCATTGGTTGTCCAATGTTGCCCGGACGAGGGGAGGACCAGCAAATGGCTTATTCGCCTGCTTCCGCCTCGGCTTCGCCTTCGGCCGACTTCAGGGCCGACGGAGCAACGATGGTCGCCAGCGTGAAATCGCGATCCTCGATCGCCGACTTTGCGCCAGCGGGCAGGGTCACAGCCGAGATGTGGATCGAATCGCCCACGTCGAAGCCCTTGAGCGACACCGTCACATCGTCGGGGATGCTGGCTGCATCGACGACCAGGTCGATTTCGTGGCGAACGATGTTCAGCACGCCGCCGCGCTTGATACCGGCGCATTCTTCTTCATCGACGAAGTGGACCGGAACCGAGACGGTGACCGTCGCATGTTCCGAAATACGCAGGAAATCGGCATGGACCGGACGGTCCGTGACGGGGTCGAATGCCACATCCTTGGGCAGCGTGCGCACCTGCGCTCCGCCAACCTCGAGCATGACGACCGAATTCATGAAATGGCCGGTCATGAGGAGGCGGTACAGCGCCTTTTCCTCAACATGGATCGCGGCCGGATCCTGCTTGTTGCCGTAAATGACGGCAGGCACGCGGCCGGTACGACGCAGTGAACGGGAGGCTCCCTTGCCAAGCTGTTCGCGCGTCTCGGCAGCGAGCGTCAACACTTCGCTCATTGTAAATCTCCGAAACATCTGTTGGTACAACCGGCCAAGCCTCCAGGGATGACCCTGACCGGAAGCGCGGGCGCATAGCCCAAGATCGCGGCCGGGGCAAGGGCCGGAACTCAGGTAGGTCGTTGGGCGTTGCCGGTCGGATGTGCATGATGGCTGCCACATCCACTATTGCACCCGCTGCACCACCAGCCCGCGCGCCTCCAGCATCGCCAACACCGACTGCGGACCGGCGAGATGCCCGGCACCGACCGCGACGAGCACTTTGCCGGGGCGGGTCATGCGCGCGGCGATCCATCGGCTCCAGCGACGGTTGCGGCCTGTGACGAGCGTTTCGGCCAATGCCGGGTGGTTGCCAAAGGTTGGGGAAAGCTGGTCGGCAAGGCTTGATATGTCGCCTTTCGCCCATGCGTCGAGCGTCGCTTTATAGCCGTGACGGGCGTCGGCGAGATCGTCGAGTGTCGCGGTTAACAGCGCGCGCTGATCTGCTTCGTCGAGGCCGTCGAACAAGGCGAGCTGGCCGCGCGTACTTTCCAGCGCCGCTTGTGGCTTGTGCGCGGCACGAAAGCGCGCGCCAAGCACGGTTTCCAGGCCGGAATCGCGATCGGCATCGGCAGCGCGTGCGCTGGCCGAGGCGAGGGTCAGCGCCAATGCCCAGGTCTTGAGCTTGCCAGCTTGTTCCAGCGTCATGCCTGCCCTGGCGATGGCGTTGGACAAGGGGATGCGCCGCACCGGCTCCACCCGCAGCAACGGCGGGGAAGGCGCGGCGCGGCGGGCCATCGCGGCAAAGGTCGCGCCGCCATCGCGCAAATCGGCATCGGGGATTTCGGTGACCAGTTCATCCGCTGAACGGATCGCCCGCTCAACCATGGCATCGCGCCAGTCGACATTGGCTGGCAAGGCATGGATCGTGCCGAACAGCCAGATGGTGGTATCCGCATCGCGCACCACGAACAGCGCGGGGTGAGCCACAACCGGTGCGGCCGGGCGGCAGGAACACAGCGCCAGCGCCGCGATCAATGCCGCGCTGGCGAACCGCCTGACGTTCAATATTTTATCCGCTCCGCCTTGATATGGTATTTGGCGGCAAGCTGGTTCTGGACGCTGTCCTTGCCCGCCAGATGGCCTGCACCAACCGCGATGAAGATGGTGCCGGGCTGTTTCAGCCGTTCGTCGATCCAGTCGGCCCAGCGCGCGTTGCGATTGACCAGCAGCACTTTGTACAGATTGGGCTGCACATCGACGTCCTTGTTGAGCAATTCGGCCAGTTTCTCGGGTTGGCCATGCGCCCAGCTATCGACCATAGCCTTCAGATCGGTATCGAACTTGTCGATATCGTCCACGCCCGCCAGCAGGAAAGCCATCTGGTCGCTTTCGGGCAGATCGTGGAAATAACCAAGCTGCTGTTGCAGGGTTTCCAGCCCGATAACGGGTTTGTGCTGGGCCTGCGCGGCGGCATCAAGCTGTTTTTCGGCGCCGTTGTCGGGGCTGTAGCCCGCTTTCATCACCGAAATCTGCGCCATGGTGACGGCGGCGAACCATGGCAGGACCGGATCAAGCTGCGCCGGTTGCAGGCCAAGCTTCGCCAATGCTGCGACATAGGCGGCACGTTTTGCCTCCGGCACCTTGGTGGACAACGGCGTGCCGCCGGTATCGAGGGCGAGTGGCAGCACCACGTCGCGCGCCTTTGCCGGGTCGGGCAACGGAATTTCCAGGACAAGCTGGTCGCTCTTGTCGAACGCCTTCTTCACCGCCTCGTCAAACCAGGAAAGGCCGGGCTTCAACACGTGAATGGTGCCGAACAGATAGATCGTCGTGTCCTTGTCCTTGACCACCCACAAGGCGGGATCGGCATCGACGGCGACGACCGGCGAGGCTGGCGTGGCCGCCGGAGCGGCCGCAGGAGCGGGCGCCGGGGCGGCCTGGGCGAATGCGGGCACGGCAAGCAACAAGGCGAGCGGTGCGGTAAAAATGGCGGGGAATCGGGTCATCATGCGTCCCTTGTCGAAAATCGGCGGCGGTTTGCAAAGGCTAAAGGCTATTGCCGCGAGAAAGTTAAGCCTTGCTGTCACCGGTGCCATTGTCAGACACTCAGGGCATTGCGTGGTTACGGCCATTGACCCCCCAAGCCGGTTGCGCCAAAGGCCAGCGCATTCATATTTATTGCAGGTGCGAAGGCCGACCATTGACTGCCCAGCCGCTCAGTTTCCAGGGGATGATCCTGACGCTCCATGACTATTGGAGCAAGCATGGCTGTCTGGTTCTCCAGCCTTATGACATGCGCATGGGCGCGGGCACCTTTCACACCGCCACCACCTTGCGCGCGCTGGGCCCGGAATCGTGGAACGCCGCGTTCGTCCAGCCGTGCCGCCGTCCGACCGACGGCCGTTATGGTGAAAATCCCAACCGGTTGCAGCATTATTACCAGTATCAGGTGATCCTGAAACCATCGCCGCCCAACCTTCAGGAACTATATCTGGGGTCTCTGGTCGCGATCGGCATCGATTTCACGCGCCACGACATCCGCTTTGTCGAGGATGACTGGGAAAGCCCGACGCTGGGCGCCTGGGGTCTGGGCTGGGAAGTGTGGTGCGACGGGATGGAAGTCACCCAGTTCACTTATTTCCAGCAGATGGGCGGTTTCGACTGCAAGCCGGTGGCGGGCGAGTTGACCTATGGCCTCGAACGGCTGGCGATGTACATCCAGAACAAGGATTCGGTGTACGACCTGGCGTTCAACGATGTGCAGGGCAACCAGCCGCAATTCACTTATGGCGATGTGTTCCACGAGAACGAAATCCAGATGTCGACCTGGAATTTCGAGGTCGCCGACACCGACACGCTGTTCGACCTGTTCAAAAAAGCGGCGGCCGAGTGCGAGAATTGCCTGGACCACAAGCTGGCGATCCCCGCTTATGAACAGGCGATCGAGGCCAGCCACATCTTCAACCTGCTGAACGCACGCGGTGTCATCTCGGTCGCCGAGCGCCAGGCCTATATCGGCCGGGTGCGCGACCTGGCGAAGGGCGCCTGCGCGGCGTGGATCGATCGCAAGATGCCCGAGTGGCAGGCGAAATTTCCGGGATGGTCGCTATGAGCGATTTCCTGCTCGAACTCCGGTCGGAGGAAATTCCGGCGCGGATGCAGGCCAAGGCGCGCGATGATCTGGCGCGGCTGTTTGCGGCTGAACTGGACAAGGCAGGGCTGAAGGCGGCGGGCCTGACCACTTATGCCACCCCGCGTCGCCTGGCCCTGATCGCCCATGGCCTGCCCGACCAGACCGAGGCGGTGCGCGAGGAGACCAAGGGCCCGCGCGCCAATGCCCCCGAACAGGCGCTGGAAGGATTCCTGCGCAAGACAGGCCTTGGCCGTGAGCAACTGGTCGAGCGCGACGGCGTGTTGTTCGCCATTGTCGAGCGCGACGGCCGCATGACTGCCGATGTGCTGGCAGAGGCGATCCCCGCGATCATCCGCGCTTTCCCCTGGCCGAAATCGATGCGCTGGGGCGAGGCGTCGCTGTCGACCGAGTCGCTGCGCTGGGTGCGCCCGTTGCAGGGCATCGTCGCGTTGTTGGGCGATACGGTAGTGGCATGCGAGATCGCGGGCGTGACCAGCGGCCGCGTGACGATGGGCCACCGTTTCCACGCGACGGCGCCAGTCAGCATCGCCAACGCCGCCAGTTATGCCGATCAACTCCGCGAGGCGCATGTGATCGTCGATCAGGCGGAACGCGCCGCGATCATCGCACTGGGCGCCAAGCTGGCCGCGCAAAAGGCGGGCCTGTCGCTGATCGAGGACAAGGGGCTGCTGCTCGAAAATGCCGGGCTGACCGAATGGCCGGTGCCGCTGCTCGGTCGGTTCGACCCGGCGTTCCTGAGCGTACCGCCCGAAGTCATCCAGCTTACCGCGCGGGTGAACCAGAAATATTTCGTCTGCCGCGATGGTGAGGGCAAATTGGCCAACGCCTTTGTCTGCACCGCCAATATCGATGCGGTGGATGGCGGCGACAGGATTGTGGAGGGCAACCGCAAGGTGCTCGCCGCGCGGCTGCCCGACGCCAAATTCTTCTATGACACCGATTTGAAGGTGCCACTGGAGGAACAGGCGAAGAAGCTGGGAAAGATCGTTTTCCACGAGAAATTGGGCACCGTCGCCGACAAGGTGGAACGGGTGGCGAAGCTGGCGCGCTGGCTGGTCGAGGAAGGGATTGTGAGGGGCGTCGACCCCGCCCTTGCCGAACGCGCCGCGCGGCTGGCCAAGGCCGATCTGGTTACCGGCATGGTCGGCGAATTTCCCGAACTGCAAGGCGTGATGGGCGGTTATTACGCCGCCGCGCAAGGCGAGGACCAGCAAGTCGCCGAGGCGATCCGCGATCATTACAAACCGGTGGGCGCAGGCGACGACGTACCGACCGCGCCAGTGACGGTGGCGGTTAGTCTGGCGGACAAGCTGGATACGTTGGCCGCCTTCTACATCATTGGCGAGCAGCCGACCGGATCGAAGGATCCGTTCGCGTTGCGGCGGGCGGCCATTGGCGTCATTTCGCTCATCGTCGATAATGGCCTGAGGTTCCGGCTGGGCGGCTTGCTGTCCGACTTTATGCTGGGGATAGCGACGCCGCAGAACGTACCTCACGCGCGGGCTGTTAATGACCTGAAAGCCTTCATTCTTGACCGGCTGAAGGTTCAACAGCGTGCATCGGGCGTACGTCATGATCTGATCGACGCGGTTGCAGCGCTGGAGCCGGGGCGCGCAGACGATCTGCTCCAGATTCTCGCGCGCGTTCATGCGTTGCAGGCGTTCATCGCCACTGACGACGGTGCCAACCTGCTCGCCGGGTACAAGCGCGCGGCGAATATCCTGAAAAAGGAGGAATTCCAGCCCGGCGCCGTCAACCCCAGCCCCGAACCGGCCGAAGCGGCGCTGGTCGCGGCGCTGGACGCGGCGGAACCGGTGGCGAGCGCGGCCGTTGCGAATGAGGATTTTGAAGGCGCGATGGCGGCTCTCGCCACGTTGCGCGCGCCGATTGACGCGTTTTTTGACAAGGACAGCGGCGTCCTGGTCAACGATGCCGATCCGCTAAAGCGCGCCGCCCGGCTGGCACTGCTCGACCGGGTGCGGCGGGCGGTTCACGCCGTCGCGGACTTTTCACGAATTGAAGGCTAAGTTTCGTATCGCGTGATTCTTCGTTTTTCGCCTCCCCAGCGAATGCCACTGATTAAAGGGACTGAGCAGATGGCGGCATATGTATATCGTTTCGGCGGCGGGGTTTCAGACGGCGGGAAAGGCGACAAGAACCTGCTGGGCGGCAAGGGCGCCAATCTGGATGGCATGGCCTCCATTGGCCTGCCGGTGCCGCCGGGCTTCACCATCTCGACCGAAATGTGCACGCGTTATTATGAGGATGGCGAGCAGTTTCCCGCCTCGCTGCACGATGAAGTCGCCAATGGCATCGTGCATATCGAAGGCATAACCGGCAAGAATTTCGGCGATCCCGCCAATCCGTTGCTGGTGTCGGTGCGTTCCGGCGCGCGCGTGTCGATGCCGGGCATGATGGATACCGTGCTCAACCTGGGCCTGAACGACGCGACCGTGGTCGGGCTGGCGGAAATCAGCGGCGACGCGCGTTTCGCGTGGGACAGCTATCGCCGGTTCATCCAGATGTATTCGGACGTGGTGCTGGAACTGGACCATGGCGCATTCGAGGAAGCGCTGGAAATCGCCAAGGAAGATCAGGGATACTTCCTCGACACCGAAATGAAGGCCGAAGACTGGCAGAAGCTGGTCGGCGAGTACAAGGCGCTGGTCGCCGAAATGTGGGGCAAGCCGTTCCCGCAGGACGTGCACGACCAGCTTTGGGGGGCGGTTGGCGCGGTGTTCGGATCGTGGCAGTCGGAACGCGCCAAGGTCTATCGCCGCCTGAACGGCATTCCCGGCGACTGGGGCACCGCCGTCAACGTGCAGGCGATGGTGTTCGGCAATATGGGCGAAACCTCCGCGACGGGCGTGGCGTTCACGCGTGATCCGTCAAAGGGTGACCGGGCCTATTATGGCGAGTTCCTTATCAACGCGCAGGGCGAGGATGTTGTCGCGGGCATCCGCACGCCGCAATATCTGACCAGGTCCGCGCGCGAAATGGCGGGCGCCAAGCCGTTGAGCATGGAAGAGGCCATGCCGGAAACCTATACCGAGCTGGCCCGCGTGTTCGATCTGCTGGAAACGCATTACCGCGACATGCAGGACATCGAATTCACGGTCGAACGCGGCAAATTGTGGATGTTGCAGACCCGTTCGGGCAAGCGCACCGCATCGGCGGCATTGAAGATCGCGGTCGACATGGCCGAAGAGGGCCTCATCACGCGCGAGGAAGCGGTGGCGCGTGTCGATCCGGCGGCGCTTGACCAGCTTCTCCACCCGACGCTGGATCCAAAGGCGACGCGTGACGTGCTGACCCGCGGCCTGCCCGCGTCGCCGGGCGCCGCATCGGGCGTGGCGGTGTTCGACAGCGAAGGCGCCGAACGTCGCGCCGAACTGGGCGATTCGGTTATCCTGGTACGCGTGGAAACGAGCCCGGAGGATATTCACGGGATGCATGCGGCCAAGGGCATCCTGACGGCGCGTGGCGGCATGACCAGCCATGCGGCGGTGGTGGCGCGCGGCATGGGGCGGCCGTGCGTTTCGGGCGCGGGCACCGTTTCCATCGACATGAAGGCGCGAGTGATGCGCATCACCGATTTCGGCGGCGTGCGCGAAGTGAAGGAAGGCGACGTCATCACCATCGACGGTAGCACGGGCGAAGTGATGCTGGGCGAAGTGCCGACGGTGCAACCTGAACTGGCGGGCGATTTCGGCGTACTGATGGGCTGGGCAGACCAGGTGCGGCGGATGAAGGTCCGCGCCAATGCCGAAACGCCGCTCGATTGCCGGACCGCGCGTGAATTCGGCGCGGAAGGCGTCGGCCTGTGCCGGACCGAACACATGTTCTTCGACGCTGCGCGCATCACCGCGGTGCGCCAGATGATCCTGGCCGATAGCGAAGCCGGGCGTCGCCTGGCGCTGGAGAAACTGCTGCCTGAACAGCGCAGCGATTTTGTCGAGATTTTCGAAGTGATGGCCGGCCTGCCGGTGACCATTCGTCTGCTCGACCCGCCGCTGCATGAATTCCTGCCGCACGAGGAAGCCGAATTTGCCGATGTCGCGGAAGCGACCGGCATTGGTGTCGAGGCGTTGAAGCGGCGCGCGTCGGAACTGCACGAATTCAATCCGATGCTGGGCCATCGCGGGTGTCGCCTGGGCGTGACGTATCCCGAGATCTACGAAATGCAGGCGCGCGCGATTTTCGAAGCGGCGATCGAGGTTGCGGTAAAGACCGGCGCTGCGCCGATTCCCGAAGTGATGATCCCGCTGGTCGGCACGCGCCGTGAACTGGAACTGATGAAGGACCTGGTCGACAAGACGGCAAGCGCGGTGTTCGCCGAAAAGGGCCGGACGATCGAATATCTGGTGGGCACGATGATCGAACTGCCGCGTGCCGCGCTGATGGCGGGCGAAATTGCCGAGGTGGGCGCGTTTTTCTCGTTCGGCACCAACGACCTGACGCAGACGACGCTGGGCGTCAGCCGTGACGATGCGGCGCGCTTCCTGACCGCCTATGTCGACAAGGGCATTTACGAGCGCGATCCGTTCGTCAGCCTGGACGTCGAAGGGGTGGGCCAGTTGATCGAGATGGCGGCCGAACGTGGACGCAAGACCCGGCCCGACATCAAGCTGGGCATTTGCGGCGAGCATGGCGGCGATCCGGCGAGCATCGCCTTTTGTGAAAAGGTTGGTCTCGATTACGTTTCCGCCTCGCCATATCGCGTGCCGATTGCGCGACTGGCAGCCGCACAGGAAGCGTTGAAGGCCAGGGGATAGCCCTCCGCGCGTCCCCGCTCGGCGACGGTCGTCATCCGGCCTTGCCGGGGCGGGAGGCGTCTGCCAGACATTGCCCGTGTGACCGCCCGGCAAGCAACGGCGGCGCAAGAGGAGGTGGCGATGAAGGCCTGGATGCGATACCTGGTCTGCGGCGTTGTCGGGCTGGCGGTTGGCGGCGGCGGCGCGATGTGGAGCGTCCGCGCGGGTGCGCTTGGCGCGACCGAGATGATCGGCCCCTGGGGCACCGGGCGCAGTTATGGCACTCAACAGGCGAGCGCCTATACCCGCGCCATCGTCGCGCTCTACGGCTTGCTGGCGTTGCCTCCGCGTGAGGCGCGGTATTACAATGCGGGTACTGACGATCAGGGGCGACCGCTTGATGGCCGTTGCCGCTACCGCGTTGCCGGTGGCACGCTGCCCGCCAAATGGTGGAGCCTGACCCTTTACGATGCAAAGGGTTATCTGGTTGCCAATCCCGACGATCTTTATTCGGTCGGCAGTGTCGGCCTGCCGCCGCCCGAACAGGCGGGCTGGACCGTCATGGTCTCGCGAACCCGGCAGGCGGGGCATTGGCTGCCCACCGGTGGCGAACAGAAATTCACGCTGACGCTGCGCACTTACCTGCCGATTGACGGCGGCAAGGGCAATCTGACGCCGGATCAGCTTCCGCATATCTCGCGGGAGGGTTGCTGATGCTGCGCCGTTGGGGATTGCCGATCCTGGTCGGCATCGTCATCGCCGCGCTCGCCTGGCAGGGTGCGCTGCTCGCGGTGCCGCGCGGGCTGATGTCGTTGGCCGAAGGGCGGCTGATTGCCTTGCGCGGGTACAACCAGATGGGCTTTGGTGAATTCGTCACCGCCGGGACGCGGCAAGTGGTGCGGCCCAGCCCGGACCTGCTCTATTCGTCCTGTACTTTCGATCTGGCGCAGGGGCCGGTGCTGATCGACGCGGAACCGGTGGATGCACCTTACTGGTCGCTCTCGGTATTCGATCACCTGACCAACGTTGTCTTTGTGCGCAACAACCAGCAAAGCGGTGGCCAGGCGGTTCGCGTGGCGATTGTGCGCGACGGCCAGTCGGCGCCCAGCGGGTATCAGCCCGTGCATATCGGCGGCCGACGCGGCGTCGCGCTGATGCGCATCCTGATCGACCGAACCAAGCCGATCGATACGCTTGACCAGCAACGTCGTCGGTCAAGCTGTCGCCCGGCCTAACGGTAAAAGTGCGACGGCAGCGGCGGGCCGCTGAGTGGCGGCAAGGTGGCGCCATCGACGGCGCCATCGACTTCGGGCTCGGCCAGCATTGCGGCGGCGTGCGAGCGCCATTGTTCGCGCATGATATAGCCGACGGGCAGGTTGAGGCGGATTTCAAGGACGATTTCGTCCAGCGCGCTCAGGCTGGCGACGTCGGCGTAACGCTTGATCCCCGCGACTGCCAGCTTTTCGGCGAGGGCGGTATCGATGCCACCAAGCCGCGTCAGATCGTCGCTGTCGTCAAAACCGGGCTCATCGCGCAATTCAGTTTCGGGCTGCGCCATGGGTTGGCCTGGTTCGGCAATTTCAGCACCGAGCGCGCCGTCGGGCGTGGCGGTATCCGATGGATGACCATGGGTCGCCTCAGGCACAGGGCTTGTCGGGCCGCGCTCCAGATCGGCGATCCGGCGCCGCTGCAATGCAATCACCCGATCCGCTTCCTGCCGATAGGCGGTGTAATAACTGCGTTCGAGCCGATATCGATTACGCCACTTGCGGCCGCTATCACGGCTGATGAACCCGAGGAGAAAGCCGGTCAGCACGGCAAGCCCAAGCGCCAGGATGTAAATCGGCGGCAGGGTGGCCAATGCGTTCAGATCGGCAAGCATCGAATCGGGCTGCCTCTGCAATTGTGCAAAGCAGCATGGTGCAGCTTTGGTCCTTGCGGATCAAGCGTCAGCCCAGGCGCTCGCAGTCCGATATTCCCAAACTGTTACACCCCGTTCTTGAACGCATCGGAGATCGAGCAGGCGGCGGGCCCCAGAATGACGATGAACAGGGTCGGCAGGATGAACAGGATCAGCGGAATGGTCATGATCGCCGGCAGGCGAGCGGCTTTTTCCTCGGCGCGCATCATGCGTTCATTGCGGAATTCACCGGAAAGGACACGCAGGGCCGAAGCCAGCGGGGTGCCGTATTTCTCGGTCTGGATCATCGTTGTCACCACGCCCTTGACCGCATCGAGGTTGATACGCATCGACAGGTTCTCGAACGCCTGGCGCCGATCAGTGAGAAAGCCCAGTTCGATCGAGGTCAGGGTGAATTCATCCCCGAGTTCCGGATAGGCACGGCCCAGTTCGCGGGCGACCCGGGCAAAGGCCGCATCGACGGTCAGGCCGGCCTCCGCGCAGATGACCAGCAAGTCCAGCGCGTCGGGCAGGCCCTTGCGGATCGCTTCCGAACGTTTGGAAATCTTGTTCTGAAGATAGAAATCCGGGCCTTTGTAGCTGAGGATAAAAGTACCCGCGACCAGGCCATAGGCCTTGATCGGCGACCAGTCGGCAAAGGCGTTGGTGCCATAGACGATGTAGATCATCGCCCCGCCAAGCACGATCGGTGCGACCATGCGCGCAAAGATGATGGCGACGGCATATTCCTTCGACCGGATGCCAGCCTGCATCATCTTGGTCTGGATTTGTTTGACCTGGCCGTCCTGCAGCACCTTCAACGATTGCAGGAAATTGCGGATGCGGTCGGTCGTCAGGTTCTGCTTGACCAGCTTTGCCCGGCGTTTCGATGTGGAGGCTGTAATACCCGCCTTTAACTGCTCGCGGCGATCGTTCAGGGCCTTGACGCGCTTGGTCATCGGGTCGCGCGCCGTCGTCGCGGTATAGATGGCAAACAGCACCATGAACGCTGCAACGCCGGCAAGCAACGTTGCGACGTTGACGACATCGACGCCAAGCAGGGTCGGAGCGGTGGATTGAACAGTCATGCGATGGGCGCCTTTCCGCTCAAATCTCGAAGTTGACCATGCGCGACATGATATATGCGCCCATGCCCATCCAAATCAGCCCGCCGCCGCCTGCGATCATCAATCGATGGTCGACGAAGAAATTCTGCATATAGCCGCCGTTGATCATCCAGATGAGGACGAACACGATGAACGGCAGCGAGCCGACGATATAGGCGGAGGCCTTCGATTCCGAAGACATCGCCTTGATCTTCAGCTTCATCTGCGCGCGCTGACGCAGCACGGTCGCCAGGTTCGACAGCGTTTCGGCAAGGTTGCCGCCGGTTTCGCGCTGGATGGCTATCGAAATCACAAAGAACTGAAACTCCGGCGTCCCCAGCCGTTCGGCCGTTTCCTGCAGCGCGACGTCCATGGTGCGGCCGATTTTCATCTTGTCGGTGATCGCGCGGAATTCGACGCCCACCGGCCCTTCGACTTCCTGCGCGACGACGCCCATGGTTTCGGCAATCGGCAAGCCCGAACGCAAACCGCGCACCAGCAGTTCGATGGCATCGGGGAACTTCGTATTGAACTTGTTGATCCGGCGCGTAATCAGGAAGCCGACAACCTTGTGTGGAACACCTGCGCCGATCACCACGCCAACCATCAACGCCAGCAGGATGGGGACGCCCTTGATCCCCAACGCGGCGGTGATGACGAACACGATACCCAGCGACACGACGCCATATTGGCCGACGGTCCAGCTTTTGCCGGTCATCGACAGCCGCTTCTTCAGCAGCGCCGGATTGGGCAGCAGCCGCATGATGGCTTCATCGGTCTTGGTGTTGCGCCCGGCGGTGATCCGGCGCATCTGCGCCTCGACAATCGCGTTGCTCGCGCCGTGCCGACCGCGCACGGTGGACAAGCGGCGCGCGAGGGCGCGCTGCGGCGACGGCCCGGAAAAGGCCAGCCCGACCATGCCGATGGCAGTAATGACCATGACCGCGAGGATCAGGATGGTTATCAGCGGCATCGGCGTGCGTTTCCCCGTTGCGTTAAAGTCCTGGAACCGCCCCTCGCAAATTGGCGAGCGGCGGTTCCCGCGATCACTTCTTCTTGCCGCTTTTCGGCATCATCGATTTCAGATCGGCAAATTTTCCGAGCAGCGATGTGCCACGCATCTTCTTGCCGGTTTTGCCAGTTTCGGCCTCGCCGCCATTGCCGTCGATTGCTTCGACAAGGCGAGCGGTCAGCGCCTGGAGCGGTTGAACCGTCTTGGTGCCCTTTGCCGCGTCGGCCAGGGGCTTGCCCAGTTTTGCGGCGTGCGCGGCCGATTTCTGGTCGAAGGGGACGACATAGTCGATCTTGCGTTCGATCGATCCTTCGAAATCCTTGCGCGAAATTTCCAGCTGCGTGCCGGCATGGACCTTGTTGGCGACCACGAGCAGCAACGCCTGCGGCGCGTTCGATTTCAACCATGACAGGATGCGGATCGAATCGCGCGCCGCAGCCAGCGTCAGTTCGGTTACCAGCACGACAACCTGCACATCGGCGATCAGGTGCGGATATTGAACCAGCATCGACCGCGGCAGATCGGTGATCGTGCATTCGAACGCCAGGCGCATTTCGTCCTGGAGCTGATAGAAGGCCGAGCCATCACTCATCACGGGCGAGCTGATCGGCGCTTCCGCCGACAGGATTGCCAGCTTGTCATGCGCACGCACCATGGCGCGCTCGATGAACAATCCGTCGATGCGGCTGGGGTTTTCGATCGCATCGGTCAGGCCGCGACCGGGTTCCAGATCGAGCGACAGCGCGCCCGTGCCGAAATGCACGTCAAGGTCGAGCAGCGCCGTGGTCCGGCTTTCCTTGTCGCTCATCAGCCAGGCAAGCGAGGTGGCGATGGAGGACGCGCCGACACCGCCGCGTGTGCCGACGACGGCGATTGAACAATGCGCCCGTTCCGTCGACTGATCGCTGATCTTGGGCGCGTTGAGGATGGACAGCGCATTGGAAAGCGAATCGCGCAGCAAATCCGGCGACATGGGCTTCAGCAGATAGTCCTGGATACCGCTCGACATCAGGTCGCGGTACAGGCGCACGTCGTTGACGAGGCCCGCCGCGATTACGATCGTGCCGGGTTCGCAAACTTCGGCCAGGGCGTTGATGTCGCTCAGCGGGTCACCCGCTTCGGACAGGTCGACCAGCAGGATCTGCGGGCTGGCGGACACAGACAATGTCTGCACCGCGTTGCGCAGCCCGCCCTTGTTCACCTTTTCAGGTGCCCAACCCATTTCGACGGCGATCGAACGGACAACCTCCGCCGTCGTTTCGTCGCTGACGAACGCTACGAACGGATCACGCGTGCCAACTCGGCTGGAATTCCAGGGCGCGTTCATTACTTGCCGGTCCCTTCAGTCTTGACGCCCGCAGCGCCGGTATTGGCTGCCTTGCGCAACGTCTGGATCGCCTTGGCCGATACGGCCGGATCATTGGTGCGCGCGCCGGGCTGGCCACGAACCAGGTCGTCGGGATTGGCGACCATCGCAGCCAGGGTGCTGTTGCTGCCGCAACCGAAATTGGAAGAGGTGTGGGCGCCGAAATTGGGTTTGCTGTCGCGGCTGAAGTCCGGGCAACCCGGCACCTTGGCAACCGAACGCATGACAATGACGCGCACCGCGCCCGGCGCCAGCGCGCCCGCGGTCACCGGCGGCTGATCGTCGAGAAACATCCCGTAATCGGCCAGCACTGCGCCGACATCGGCCCGCGCGTCGGCATTGGCGCCCGACGGATCGTCGAACGCGACATGATCGCCATAAGCCAGTCGCAGCGAAGCGAGCCAGCCACGCAGCCGTTCATCCTCCCCTTGCGCCAGATGGTTGCCATTGGCGTTCAGGTCGAACGTATAGTTGCTGTGCGTCACCACCGGCACGTGAACCGGCTCGAGTCCGCGATTGAGCGTGCCGCCGCAGCCAGCAAGTGCCAGCGCCGGGGCTGCCAGGATCAGCTTTGCAATGCGATTGCCCATGGTCATATCCCTCGATTGGCGTCGTTAGTTCAGGTTGAAGCCGGGGGCAGGGGCAGCATTGCTGTTGCCCTTGTCACGGCCCTTGCCTTCGTTCTTGCCCTTGGCATCCAGACGCGGCGGGGCGGGCGGCTGCACCGCCTTTTCCTCAATCGCGTCGGGCTGGCCGATGGGCGTACCGGCCGGATTGGGATCGCCAGGCGCGGTTGCGACAGACGGCTTGGCACGGTCGCCACCGGTCTTGCCGCCGCCCAGCTTGCCCAGGAACACCCGTTCAAGGTCGGTCGGTGCCTGATAGCCATCGGTCGGCAGGACGATCTCGTTCGCGTTGACCGGCTTCACCAGATAGGGGGTGATGACGATCATCAGTTCGGTTTCGCCGCGCTGCCACGAATTGGAGTGGAACAGCGCACCGAGCACCGGCAGGTCACCAAGCCCGGGTGTCGAGTCGATTGAATTATTGTGCGTGTTCTGGATCAGGCCACCGATCATCAGGCTCTGGCCCGAACCCAGCTCGACAGTCGTTTCCGCGCGGCGAGTGGTGAGTGCCGGGATCGTCGTCCCGTTGATCTGCACGGCGCCCGCGGACGTCAACTGCGACACTTCCGGGCGAACCCGCAAAGAGATGCGGCCATCGGCCAGCACCGTCGGCGTGTAGGACAGGCTGATGCCATATTGCTTGTATTCGACCGACACCGCGCCCAGCCCCTGGCTGATCGGGATCGGGATTTCGCCACCCGCCAGGAACGAACCGGTTTCGCCGGAAATCGCGGTCAGGTTCGGGTTGGCCAGGGTCGTGACCTGACCATTGCGCTCGCCCAGATCGAGCGACGACAGAATATCCGCACCGAACAGCTTGCCCGCAATACCCAGCGCCGTGCCGAAACCGGCATTGGCGGGGAATTCATAGTTCGTCGTCGTCGAACCATTGGGGTTGGTCGTGTTGGTGATGGTGCCCTGACGGCCCTGGTTGAAACCAAAAATCGGTTTGTTGGCCGGGCCGCTTGCCTGGTTCTGGAAGTTGACGCCGATATTCTTGGCGAAGTTGCGGCTCACCTCGGCGATTTTCACCTGCAGGTTGACCTGCAGCGGCGTCGCGGTTTTCAGGCGGCTCAGTACTTTCACGGCATCGCCGACATAAGCCTGGGTCAGCCGTTCCGCCTCTGCGGCATCATCGGGTGCGGCAACGGTGCCGGTCAACAGCACCAGGCCGTTCATCGGCGTCGCCACGATCTTGGCGTCGGGCATCGCCAGGCCAAGCATCTGCTGCACCGAATCGATGTTGCTGCCGACGCGAACCGATGTGGCATAGATCACGCCGCCGCCCTTGGCAGTCGCATAGATCGAGGTTTCCCCCGCCGTCTTGCCAAAGATGTAGAGCTGAGTGGGCGAGCGGACCTGAACGTCGGCGATCTTGTCATCGGCGACGAACAAGTCGCTCATCGGCCGGGAAAGCGTGACCAGTCGGCCGCGGCCGATGCTCAGCGCCAGGCTGTTGGTCGGCTGGGCGGCAACGGTTTGCGCGGCTGTCGGGGCGGTCGCGCCGCCAAGGCCGCTGGCGGCGAAGGCGACGGCGACGGGCCATCCCAGGCGGGTGCCCGCCAGGCGTGAGCCTGTGCGTGTGGACAACTTAACCATGTCAGTTCTTCCCCCCAACCGCGACGTCCGTCACGTTATTCCCGCGGGCGACGTGAACGGTCGGGCCGCGGACAATCTGCGCCACTGGTGCACCGGGCAAGGTTGCGCCACCGCCTGACGCAAACTGGCCACCATCTGCGGCCTTGCCGGGCACCGTCGTGCGCTGAAAGCGCGAGATGTCACCGCCGGTTACATAAGTTGGCTTGCCCGCGCGCGGCATGGTGGCGATCTTGGCCATCATTTTCTTGTCGGCATCGGGATCGTTGGCGTCGGGCACCTTCACCTCACCGGAGGCGATGGCTTCGTCGAGTTCCTGATTGTTGTCCGCGAGCGAGCGCAACGACAGCGACAGGGTGCCAAGCGTCTGGACGACGGCAAGTTCTTCTGCCAGTTTCGGCGTCGCTTCGACGGTGACGCTGGAGAAGCTCTTGACCACGGTCTTGCCGTTGTCGTCAGTGGTGTTGTCGGTGCGCTGATCGGTTGCCAGTACGCGCAGGTTGCGCAGCACCGTTTCGGAAACCTTCAACGGCGGGCCGTCGCCGCCACCGGCCACGGCCTGCGTCAGCACCAGATCGACACGATCGCCGGGGAACACGAAACCGGCAACGCCGCTGGCGCCCGAAATCGGAACAGTGACCGCGCGCATCCCCGGACCAAGCGCCGCCGCCAGGAAGCCGCGATCGCCCGGATGGACCAGCACGCCCTGGGTGATTGGTTGACCGGCAGTGATCGCTGCGCGCACCACGGTGCCCTGCAACGACTTCAGGTCGGTGTCCTTCTTGATGAAGTACGCGTTTTCGACCAGATCCTTGGGCCAGGGCTGAAATTTCAGCGCCGTGGCATCGAGGATCGTTCCGACGGGCAGGGCGCGGGTTGCGACCAGCACTTCCGGACCGTCGATCGGCGCGGGTTGAACGGCCGAAGCCGTGGGAGTGGCCGAACCGGCGATCAGGCTACGCGCCATGAACGCCGAAAGCGCTGCTACAAACAGCGCGCCAACCAGAAGAACAATTTTCCTACCATCCATGACGCTTCGTGCCTTTCGGACGCGTGTCTTATTCAGTGTTGTTAATCATTCACGTAAAATGGTTAAAAACTGGTTCGCGTATTGCGATCAGTGCAGCCATTGCGATGGCGACCCCGTATGGGATCTCCAGAATACGGTTCGATTTTCTCAATTTGTGTTCGATCAACATGATGATCGTCAGCCCGCCGCCGATCAGCGACATCAGCACCAGCATCTGAATCAGCGGCTGCAATGGCAGCCATAGCGCCAGCGCGCCGATCAGCTTGACGTCGCCGCCGCCCATCTGCCCGAAATAAAATGCGGCGCAGAACAGCGCGAATACCCCCAGGCCAAGGCCAAGCTGCATGGCGATGTCCGGCCATAGTTGCGCGCCATTGGCGTACCACCAAAGCGGTGCCAGCCCGGCGATTACCGCGTTCTTCCAATTGGCGATTTCGCGCTTGCGGGCGTCTTCCACTCCGGCCGAAACCAGTAACAGCGCAAGGGCGCCGAGTGTCGCCATGGAGAGAATATTTCCGCTCATGCGTAATTCTCTAGACGCCATGGCTTGCCAAAAAGTAACTAACGGCGATGGCAAGTCCCGCTTTCTATCGCCGCGCTATTCCAGCCTCTGCCAGAATTGGTCATTGGACGGGCCCCGACGGCTGGGTATTCCGTCGTTTCGATTGGCCGTCGGACAGGGAAAGGCCGCGAGGCCGCATTTTGTGGCAAGGCGGCCGCGGCGATATTTTCGAGAAATATCTGGAGCTTCTGGCCCATTGGCATGACCAGGGTTGGTCGATCACCTCGCTCGACTGGCGCGGGCAGGGCGGATCGGGCCGATTGCTGGCGGACCCCCATGTCGGGCACATTGATGATTTCACGCGCCACATCGCCGATTTTCGCAGCTTCTGGTCCGGCTGGGCGGCGGAGGGCCCCGGGCCGCTGGTGCTGATGGGGCATTCGATGGGCGGGCACCTGGTGCTGCGTGCGGTGACCGAAGGAGCGGCGCACCCCGATGCGCTGGTGCTCAGCGCGCCGATGTTTGGCCTGCGCAGCCCGCTTGGCGCCAAGCTGGGTGAGCGGCTGGCGCGGATGATCGGCGGGATCGGCAATGACGCGCGGCCGGCATGGAAATCGAACGAAAAGCCCGGCACGCTGGAAACGCGGCAGGCGCTGCTCACCCATGATACCGAACGATATGATGATGAAATATGGTGGCAGGTGACCGAGCCGGGGCTGGTGCTGGGGCCGCCAAGCTGGCGCTGGTTGATCGAGGCATTTGCCTCCACCCGGCAATTGCGCGCTGATCCGCGATTGGAGACCATGCAGGTGCCCACGCTGATGGTGGTGCCGTTGGCCGACCAACTCGTCCTGCCCAGCGCGGCGCTGGCCATCGCGGCAAAACTGCCTGACGCTCGCGTGGTCCACTTCGGCAAGGAAAGCGCGCATGAAGTGCTGCGTGAGGTTGACGCTGTGCGCAATCGTGCCATCGGAGAAATCGACATCTTTCTTTCCTCACGCGCGCAGCAGACGAAGCAGGACTGACGATAATGACCTATGACGTGGCGGTGGTCGGCGCCGGTATCGCAGGCGCCAGTATCGCCGCTGAGCTGGCCGCCCATGCGCGCGTGGTGCTGATCGAGGCGGAAGACATGCCCGGTTACCACTCGACCGGGCGGTCGGCGGCGTTCTGGCACGAGACGCTGGGCGGCCCGATGATCCAGCCATTGACGCGCGCGTCTTATGCTGTGCTCCACGATGGCGGTTTCCTGAAGCCCAGGGCCTCGCTCGAAATCGCCGATGCGGATGGCGTTGCGTTGCTCGACCAGATGGAAGCGCGCTTCGCGGGCAGCGGCGTCCGGATGAAGCGGCTGGACCATGACGGTGTGCGTGGCTGGGTGCCGCGGATCAAGCCAGTCATCGTCGGCGGCATCGTCGAGGAAGTGGGCGCTGATATCGATGTTGGCGGGCTGCATGGCAGCGTGCTGAGCGCGTTCAGGCGCGCCGGAGGCGAACTCGTCACCGATATGCGGATCGAGCGGATCGAGCAGCAGGCGAATGGCTGGCGACTCTCGGCGGGCACGCGGACGATTGACGCAACCATGGTGGTCAACGCCGCCGGAGCATGGGCGGATGGGGTCGCCCAGATGGCTGGTGCCGCGCCGCTGGGCATCGTGCCGAAGCGGCGGACCATCGCGCAGGTGCGGGTGGCGACAGACGATGTTCCCGACTCGTTGCCGCTGACCATCGACATCGCCGGAACCTATTATTTCCGTCCGGAGGGTTCAAACCGGTTGTGGCTGTGCCCGCATGACGAAACCTCGGTCGAACCCGGCGACGCCGCGCCGGAGGAAATCGACGTCGCCATCGCCATTGACCGGTTCGAGTCGGTGACCGACTGGAAAGTGGTCGCGGTTGAACGCAAATGGGCGGGATTGCGCAGCTTTGCACCGGATCGCCTGCCGGTTTACGGCTTCGATCCGGTCGTGCCGGGATTCTTCTGGTTTGCGGGGCAGGGCGGGATTGGCATTCAAACCGCACCGGCGGCGGCGATGCTGGGGGCCGCGTTGCTGCTTGGCCACGCGTTGCCGGGCGCAGTCGCCGCGATTGACCCGACGCCTTATTCGCCAGGCCGGTTTTAACGCGGCTGGCGTGTCCCGCTGGCGCGCGCTAATCTCTTCGGGCTATTTCCAGAAAGGGATTGGTTTATGGCGCACAAGTTTGTCATCGAGAAGAACAAGGCCGGGGAATTCGTGGCCAAGTTCAAGTACAACAGCGAAATCATCTTCTGGACCGAAGGCTATACCAGCAAGGCCAGCGCGGTGAACGCGATCGAATCGATCAAGAAGAACGGGCCTGACGCGCCGACCGAAATCGCCGAATAATCCTTCCATTTGAAGCCGGTGCGGGGCGGTCCTTCAGGATCAGTTCCGCCCGGCTGTTTTCCCCGCGGCAATCGCGGCGTCGCTGGCCAGTTTGTCGGCGCGCTCATTGTCCGGGTGGCCGGCATGGCCTTTTACCCATTTCCAGTCGATCCGGTGCGGGCGGGCTGCGTCCAGCAGTTCCTGCCACAGATCGGCATTCTTGACCGGCTTCCTGTCGGCGGTTTTCCAGCCATTGCGCTGCCAGCCGTGGATCCATTTGGTCAGCCCGTCCATCACGTAGCGGCTGTCGGTGGACAAGGCGACGCGGCACGGCTTTTTCAGCGCGCGCAATCCTTCGATCGCGGCCATCAATTCCATGCGGTTGTTGGTGGTAAGCACCTCACCGCCGGACATGTCGCGCTCGGTCGCGCCGGAACGCAGCACCACGCCCCAGCCGCCAGGGCCGGGATTGCCCTTGCACGCGCCATCCGTGGCGATTTCAACCTTTGGGAGTTCGGCGGTCATCGCAGGGTCTTGCGCAGCGAAGCCAGATTGGGGTCGTAGATTTTCACCCGTCGCCAGAAGGCAAGCGGGTCTTTGCGCGTCACCAGCGCGTCCGCCGGGGTGTTGAGCCAGTCCCAGGCGCGCGACAGCGTGAAGCGGATGCAGGCGCCGACCGCAAGATCGCTGAACGCGGCTTCTTCTTCGTATCGCAGCGGAAACCTGGTTGCATAACCGGCGATCAGGGCATCGCCCACCGCTTCGTTGTAATGGCGTCCGGTCGCATCGAACGACCATGCCGTGTGCATCACGGCCAGGTCGTAGAGCCGGATATCGTTGCAGGCGAAATAGAAGTCGATCAGGCCGCTCACACGGTCGCCCAGCATCAGCACATTGTCAGGAAATAGATCCGCGTGGATCGCGCAGTGGTCAAGTCCGGACGATGGCCAAGTATATGATAAGTCAGCGATTGTGAAGGCGAGGTCATCGTAAAGACCCGGCGCAATCTCGTCGAGGCTGCGGCCGCAGCGATCAAACAGTGCCTGCCAGGTCGGCTGGCCCATCGAATTGTCGCGTTGGCCGTCGAAATCGGCAACAGCCGCGTGCATCGCGCCCAATGCTTCCCCCGCCGCGTGCGCCTGTGCCGCGGTGGGATGGGTGACCGACACGCCGGGCAGGAATTTGATGAGGCAGGCCGGGCGGCCTTCCAGTTCCTGAATCTCGACTCCCTGCCGATCCTTGATTGCTGGCGGTACTGGCAGGCCCTTGGCCGCCAGATGATCGAGCAGCGCCATGAAATAGGGCAAATCGCCTGCATCCACCCGCTTTTCATACAGCGTCAGGATGAAGCGGTCGCGCGTTGTATCGACCAGATAATTGCTGTTCTCCACGCCTTCGGCAATGCCCTTGGCGGAGACGAGCTCGCCCACGTCATAGCGTTGCAGGAATGCGCCCAGCGCTTCCGCCGATACCTGAGTATAGACCGCCATGGATCAGACGGCGGTGGCGGCTTCCAACCCGCGCGGCAGTTTGAACGAAATCGTCTCGCGGGTGGTTTCGACCTCACTCTCAGTGATCGAATAATGCTCGGCGAGCTTGTTGACCAGTTCACGCACCAACACTTCGGGCGCGGATGCGCCGGCGGTGATGCCCAGCCGCTTCACGCCCTGCAACCAGTCCCAGTCGAGATTTTCGGCACGGGGGATGAGGCGCGCGCGCGTACCCTGGCGTTCGGACACCTCGACCAGCCGCAACGAGTTGGACGAGTTCGACGCGCCGATCACCAGCATCGCATCGCACTGGTTGGCGATGGCCTTGACCGCGGCTTGCCGATTCGACGTCGCGTAGCAAATGTCTTCGCCCCGCGGTGCCTTGATCGAGGGGAAGCGGCGCATCAGCACCTCGACGATTTCAGCCGTGTCATCCACCGACAGCGTCGTCTGGGTCAGGAAAGCGAGATTGTCGGGATCGCCGGTCGGTTGAAACGCCTCGGCATCGTGCGCGGTTTCGACCAGCGACATCGCGCCTTCGGGCACCTGGCCAAAGGTGCCGATCACTTCCGGGTGGCCCGCATGGCCGACAAAAACGATGTGGCGGCCCGCCTCGACCAGTCGTTCCGCCTGGCGGTGGACCTTGGAAACCAGCGGGCAGGTGGCGTCGAGGTAGCTCAGGCCGCGCTGGTCAGCCTGGGCGGGTACTTCCTTGGGTACGCCGTGGGCGGAAAAGACGACGGGGGCGCCATCGGGCACTTCCTCAAGCTCTTCGACGAAGATCGCGCCTTTGGTCCGCAGCGTATCGACAACGAACTTGTTGTGGACGATTTCGTGCCGGACATAGACCGGCGCGCCATATTTCTCGATCGCGAGTTCGACGATGTGGATCGCGCGGTCGACGCCTGCGCAAAAACCGCGTGGCGCGGCGATCAGCAATTCGAGGGCGGGTTTGTCGGCTATGGTCATGGTGAAAGACCTCTACGCGATTGCTTGCGTGTGCGAAAGGCGGTTCCTATGGTGCGCGCAAGGGGCCAAAGCCTGGATTGCCGGGCTTGGCCCCGCTTTGTATGGACGGCATCATCAGTACGGCCTCGGCAGGCATATCGTGTCGGTAGCAAAAGGTAAGCGTGATCGTGAAAGCCCGGAATCTCGTTCTTCCCATCGGCCTTGCCCTGTTAGTCGGCGGCTGCGCATCGCGGGGTGAAATCACCGCGACCGGCATCACGGCGGTTCGCTCGCCTTGCCCGGCAGTGGCGATCCCGGTGCAGACGGGCGACGTTACCTTGTTCAATCCTGCGACCAGCCGTGACGTTGACGCGTTGGACGTCAGTGCGCTGCTGACCAACCTGCGTTCGACCTGCCAGGACGTCGGCGAGCAGGTACGCACCGAAGTGACATTCCAGGTGGAGGCGCGGCGCACTGACGCGACGGCGGCCCGCGACCTGACCTTGCCTTACTTCATCACCGTGGTGCGCGGTGGCAGCCAGATTGTTTCCAAGCGGATCGGCCATGTCGCGTTGCATTTCGATGCGGGCCAGCTTCGCGCCAGTGCGCCGGGCCAGGCAAGCGCGATGGTCGAGCGTTCGGCGGCGACACTGCCGGACAGCGTTCGTCGTGATTTGTTGCGCAAGCGCCGCGCAGGCGAGGAAGACGCCGCCGTCGATCCGTTGTCGCGGCCCGACATCAAGGAAGCGGTGCAGCGCGCCACGTTCGAGGCGCTGATCGGTTTTCAGCTCACCGACGACCAGTTGAAATATAACGCGACGCGTTGATCCCCGGCCAGGACGCCCGACTCGACCAGGCTGGACGTTCCTGAAAAACCCGGCAGATTAATTAGCGCGGGGCGATTGACTCGCTTGTTGCGGCGCGGCAAACCGCTTTTGTCGATGGCGGGCAACCGTCATGGGTCAGCGCGGGAGAGCGTGGGGCAACCCCACCGCCGAAGGAGCAACCGCCCCGGAATCTCTCAGGCATTCAGGACCGCGCCTGGCCTTGCAACGATACTCTGGAAAGCGGCATCGCGCGCCTTGCGTCGCAGATGCCCACCGAAGGGGTAAGCTCCCGACTGATCGCAGGACAGTCGTCGAGTCAAAGCTCTCAGGTTCCCATGACAGAGGGGGCGGTGGTCTGGAGCGCTTGCACGCGCTGTAGCCTGCCGTTTGCCCTCTAGTGCCGGAGCCTTGTCGTGAGCGAGATCGAAACAGACCTTCCCGAAATCGAAACGCTGGTTTTGCCGCTGGATGGCTGGCACCGGGCAAGCGGCGCGCGGATGGTGGAATTCGCCGGATATTGGATGCCCATCCAGTATGAAGGCATCATGGTCGAGCACCAGTGGACGCGCGAAAATGCCGGCTTGTTCGATGTCAGCCATATGGGGCAGGTGCATTTGTCCGGAGAAGGCGTCGACGACGCGTTCGAGGCGCTGGTGCCCGCCGATGTGAAGGGCCTGGCGGTGGGTCGGATGCGGTATTCGCTGCTGCTCGACGAAGAAGGCGGCATCCTTGATGATCTGATGATCGCGCGTTGGGGGCAGGGACTGTACGTCGTCGTCAATGGCGCGGTGAAATGGGACGATATCGCCCATATGCGCATGGAAATGCCCGACGATGTCGTCGTCAACCACATGGAAGACCATGCGCTGCTGGCGTTGCAGGGCCCCAAGGCGGCCGTCGCGCTCGCGCGCCATGTCAGTGGCGAACATGGCCTGGACGCGTTGAAGTTCATGACAGGCGGCCAGTTTGTGATCGCGGGCGTCGAGGCGTGGATCAGCCGGTCGGGTTATACCGGCGAAGATGGTTTCGAGATTTCGGTGCCGGCCGAAGCGGCCGAAGCGGTTGCCACCTTGTTGTGTGGTGAACCGGAAGTGAAGCCCATCGGTCTTGGCGCGCGCGATTCACTGCGGCTGGAGGCCGGGTTGCCGCTGTACGGGCATGATCTTGATCCCCAGACCACGCCGGTCATGGCGGACCTGGGGTTTGCGCTGTCGAAGCGCCGCCGCGAGGAAGCGAATTTCCCCGGCGCCAAGCGCATCCTGGCCGAGCGGGAAGCTGGCCCGGCGACGAAGCGCGTCGGCCTGATCGTCGATGGCCGCCAGCCCGTGCGCGAAGGGGCGACCGTGGTCGATGCGTCGGGCCGCGACATCGGCACGGTAACCTCGGGTGGCTTTGCCCCCAGCCTGGGCCAGCCCATTGCGATGGCTTATGTGCCGCTGGCACTCAGCGCGCCAGGCACCGCGATCACCCTGGCGCAGCGTGGCAAGACGCACACCGCGACTGTCGCGCCGATGCCATTTTATCCACATCATTACGTTCGTTAAGGGAGGCATTCGATGAGCCGTTATTTCACCGAAGACCATGAATGGATCGAAGTCGATGGCGATATCGGCACGGTCGGTATTACCGAATATGCGCAAGGACAGCTTGGCGATATCGTGTTCGTCGAAGTGCCTGATGAAGGCAAGGACGTGACCAAGGGCGATGAGGCCGCGGTGGTCGAATCGGTCAAGGCCGCGTCGGATGTCTATTCCCCGGTTTCGGGCACCGTCATCGAAGGTAATTCGCGCCTCGCCGATGAACCGGCACTGGTCAACGAAGACCCCGAAGGTGATGGCTGGTTCTTCAAGCTGGCGTTGACCGACACCAGCGAGCTTGACGGCATGATGGACGACACTGCCTACGAAGCGTTCGTCGCCAAGCTTTAACCCCCATAAACGGCGTCTTGCCAGCCGATACGCTGGCACCTCTCCGCCGCGCGGGAGACCCCGGTTTCGGCCGGGGTGACGCTTTCAGGAAAAACAGATGCGCTACCTGCCGCTAACTCCTGCTGATCGCCAGTCGATGCTGGCCACGATCGGCGCCGCGTCGATCGATGACTTGTTCGTCGATGTTCCCCAAGCTGCCCGGTTGAGCGGCCCGATCGCCGGTTTGCCTGGCCATGCCAGCGAAATGGCGGTCGAGCGCCATCTGACGGCGTTGGCGCGCCAGAATGTGGCGGCAGGCGATGTGCCGTTCTTCCTGGGGTGCGGTGCGTATCGGCATCATGTGCCCGCCAGCGTCGATCACCTGATCCAGCGCGGCGAATTCCTGACCGCCTATACGCCCTATCAGCCCGAAATCGCGCAGGGCACGCTGCAGATGCTGTTCGAATTCCAGACGCAGGTCGCGCGCCTGCTCGGCACCGATGTCGCCAATGCGTCGATGTACGACGGATCGACCGCGTGCTGGGAAGCGATCGGCATGGCGCGGCGCATTACCAAACGTGGCAAGGCGATCCTGTCTGCCGGGCTGCATCCGCATTATGTGTCGGTCGCCCGGACGATGGCGAAATATACCGGCGATGTGCTGGAAACCTCGGTCCCCACGCTGACGGCGGACACGGATATCGATGCGCTGATCGCGGCGATCGATGGCGATACCTCATGCGTCGTCGTGCAATATCCTGATATCCTTGGCCGTATTGCTGATCTTCAGCCGCTGGCCGATGCCTGTCATGCCAAAAAGGCGCTGCTGGTTGCGGTGGTGACCGAGCCGGTCGCGCTTGGCGCCTGTCGGTCGCCTGGCGAAATGGATGCCGATATCGTGGTCGGTGAAGGGCAGTCGATCGGCGTCGGGCTGCAATTTGGCGGCCCCTATGTCGGGCTGTTTGGCTGCAAGGAAAAATATGTCCGCCAGATGCCGGGGCGGTTGTGCGGCGAAACGCTGGACGCCAATGGCAAGCGTGGCTTCGTGCTGACATTGTCCACGCGCGAACAGCATATCCGCCGTGAAAAGGCGACGTCGAACATCTGCACCAATTCGGGCCTGTGTGCGCTGGCTTTCTCAATCCACATGACCTTGCTTGGCGAGGCCGGGCTGCGGAAACTGGCGACGCGCAACCATATCGGCGCGAGCGCGGCGGCGGACCGGCTCGCGGAGGTGGACGGTGTCGAACAGGTCAATGACAGTTTCTTCAACGAATTCACCCTGCGCCTCTCGCGGGAGGCGCGCCCGGTCGTCCGCACCCTGGCGGAGCGCGGCATTCTTGCCGGAGTATCGCTTGGGCGGCTCTATCCGGGGGTCGATGCGCTCGAAAACGGACTGGTCGTCGCGGTGACCGAAACGACGACTGAAGAGGATGTCGAGACACTCGCCTCGGCGCTTGAGGAGGTGCTGGCATGACGATCAACGCGAGCGGATGGCGCCCGGAAGCGCCGCAGATGGCCGACGCGGCGCCCGCCACTTTTACCGGCAACAAGGCGCTGATGCTGGAAGAAGCCCTGATCTTCGAGATTGGCGACATCCACACCACCGGTGTCGACATCGCCGAAGCGCCTGCTGGCAAGGCGCGTCTGGGCATGCTGGAACGCACCGCGCCGATCAACCTTCCCGGCCTGTCGGAGCCGGAGGTCGTGCGGCACTATACCCGCCTCAGCCGCCAGAATTATGCGATCGACCTGGGGCTGTTCCCGCTGGGTTCGTGCACGATGAAGCACAATCCGCGCTTGAACGAAAAGATGGCGCGGTTGCCGGGATTTGCCGATATCCATCCCCTGCAGCCGGTCGGTACGGTGCAGGGCGCGTTGACGCTGATCCACGAACTTGCCGAATGGCTGGTCACGTTAACGGGCATGGATACCGTCGCCATGAGCCCCAAGGCGGGCGCCCATGGCGAACTGTGCGGCATATTGGCGATCAAGGCAGCGTTGGAAGCCAGGGGTGAGGGGCACCGCAAGGTCATTCTGGTCCCTGAAAGCGCGCATGGCACCAATCCCGCCACTGCCGCCTTTGCGGGCTATTCGGTGGAGGATATTCCCGCGACCGCCGAAGGCCGGGTGGATACCGCCGCGCTGAAGGCAAGGCTGGGGCCCGACGTGGCGGGGGTGATGATTACCAACCCCAATACCTGCGGCTTGTTCGAACGCGACCTGAAGGACATTTCGGACGCAGTCCACGCGGTTGGCGGTTTCGTCTATTGCGACGGGGCGAACTTCAACGCGATCGTCGGTCGCGTGCGGCCCGGTGATCTGGGTGTCGACGCAATGCACATCAACCTGCACAAGACCTTTTCCACCCCGCATGGCGGTGGCGGTCCGGGTTCGGGGCCGGTGGTGTTGTCGGCCGCACTGGCGCCATTTGCGCCATTGCCGTTCGTGGCGAAACAAGCCGACGGCCAATTCGCGCTGATCGAGGAGGAAACCGCAGGCGAGGACCATCCCGACAGTTTCGGCCGGATGGTCGCCTTTCATGGCCAGATGGGGATGTTCACCCGCGCGCTCAGCTACATCCTCAGTCACGGCGCCGACGGCTTGCGGCAAGTGGCCGAAGATGCCGTTCTCAATGCCAATTATATCCTGCGTAGCCTGGATACCGTGCTCGATGCACCGTTCGGTGCATCCGGTCCCTGCATGCACGAAGCGTTGTTCAGCGATGCCGGACTGGCCGAGGGCTTCTCGACACTCGACGTCGCCAAGGGGCTGATCGATGAGGGGTATCATCCGATGACGATGTATTTCCCGCTGGTCGTCCATGGTGCGATGCTGATCGAGCCGACCGAGACCGAATCCAGGGCTGCGCTCGACCAGTTCATTGGTGCGCTGCGCTCGGTGGCGGAACGCGCCAAGGCGGGTGACCGGACATTGAAGACCGCGCCGCACTTTGCGCCACGCGCCCGACTGGACGAGACGCTGGCCGCACGCAAACCAGTGCTGGTGTGGAAGGACCCTGCGCTGGCTGTCGCGGCGGAATAACGGTCGGTTTGCTGGTCGCCGCACTTGTCTGAGCATGGCGGGCGCGCGCGTTGTTCGCCATGCTTGCCCATGCCCAGATCAGGCAGGAATGCGCACCCCGACAAGCAGATACGCGACCGAAATGGCTGGGTTGTGCGATCGCTCGCTGCTAACCTTGCCGTTCAATTTCAGCGGAGCGCGCGATGAGCGATGCGGCAGGCCAGCACAATCTGATCAGTTATGTCGTTGCGATCGTCATGGTCTCTTTCGTCCTGGCGCTGCGAATGCGCCGCCTCAGCCAGATGCGCCCGTTGAAGCTGGAATGGTTGTGGGTTGTGCCGGCACTCTATGCGCTGATCGCGGCGGGCATGTTCGCGAGTTATCCGCCGACATTGCAGGGTTGGGCATTTTCGGCGCTCGCGCTGGTCATCGGCGCAGGGGTCGGCTGGCAGCGCGGCCGGATGATGCATATCGAGGTTGATCCCGAAACGCATGTACTGAACCAGAAGGTGTCGCCCGCCGCGATCTTGTTTGTCATCATATTGATTGCTCTGCGGCTTGGTACGCGCGCAGCGGCGCAGGCCAGCGGCTCCTATCTCCACCTGAACGCGATGGCGGCAACCGATCTGTTGATCGCGTTCGCACTGGGCTTGTTCGTGACACAGCGGGTGGAAATGTTCCTGCGCGCGCGTCGCTTGCTGGATGCCGCCCGCGCCGGACGCCTGGCCTGATGGCGGACCCAACCCCCTGGATCGCGGCCGAGGACAGCGGCGCCGTCAAGAAATTCGCACCCGCCACGTTGCGCAATCGCGATGCCATTGCCGATGCGTTGCGCGACCATCTGCCGCCCGCCGGGCTGGTGCTGGAAGTGGCAAGCGGCAGTGGCGAGCATTGCGCCTATTTTGCAGAACTGTTCCCCATGCTCGACTGGCAACCCAGCGACCCTGAGCCGAGCGCCTGCGCATCGATCGCCGCCTGGACCGAAGGGTTGGGCAATGTCCGTCCGCCGCTCGCCATCGACGCTGCTCACCCTGAGTGGCCAATCGAGCGAGCCGACGCGGCGCTGTGCGTCAACATGGTGCACATCAGCCCATGGGCGGCGACATTGGGCCTGTTCGCTGGCGCCAGCCGGACGCTGGCGCCACGCGCGCCGTTGATCCTCTATGGCCCTTATCGGCGGGCCGGGATGCCCACGGCGGACAGCAACGAGGCATTTGATCGATCACTCAGGGAGCGCGATCCGCGATGGGGGCTGCGCGAGGTTGAGGCGGTCACGGCGGTGGCTGAACAAGCCGGTCTTGCGCTCAATATGCTGGTCGAAATGCCTGCCAACAATCTGTTGCTGGTCTATCGTCGCGGTTGATTATGCGGTCGGCGCGTCGCTGGCGCTGGACGTCTGTTCGATGTGGCGAACGCGTTCGCGCCAGACGATATAGAGGCCGCTGATGATGATGATCGGCGCGCCCGCCCAAGTGTAGCTCGTCGGCCACGCCCCGAACAGCAGCCATCCGTAAAGCGTACCCCAGATCAGGCTGGAATAATCCATCGGCACCACCGCGGATACCGGGGCGAAGCGCACTGCGCCGGTCAGGGCGAGCTGGCCGACGCCGCCGGTCAGGCCAATCGCCACCATCAGCGCCCAGGTTACGGGATCATGCGCCTTCATCTGAAACGCATAAAAGGGCAGCAGGATGACCACCGAAAGCGCTGAAAACCAGAATACCGTGGTGCCGGCGCTTTCGGTCTTGCCGATCTGCCGCAGCAGAATGGCGACAATGGCGACGAACAACGCCGCGAGCAGGCCAACCACGGTGCCTTTCGCATCAAAATTGGCGCTGCTGGGGTGCGCCACGATCATCACGCCGACGAAACCGACCAGCACCGCCGCCCAGCGGTGCCAGCCGGTCTTTTCGCGCAGCACCACCGCGCCGAGCAGCGTCGCAAAGATCGGCACGGTGAATTGAAACGTGGTCGCTTCGGCAAGAGGCAGCAACAGCACCGAGCCGAAGGTGAAGACCATGCCCAGCACGCCGACCAGCGTGCGCGAGACATGGGCATTGAACCGCTGTGTCTTCAGCGCGCCCAGGCCGCCGGGGCCGAATGCCACCCACGCGACAACCAATGGTATTGCCCATAGCTGGCGGTGGAACATGGTTTCCACAAGTGACACGTGGCGGGTTTCAACCAGCTTGATGAGCGCCGACATGCTCGACATGCAGAACATGGCCAGCAGTCGAAGCCCCAGGCCCCGGAAGATGCGGTCGGAAGTCACCAAATGCGGTTAAGGCACGTCGCGCGATCGGCACAAGCCCGAAAACTCGGCGCTTCATGCAACGCCAACCCTCTTTGCGAAAACCTCGCCAGCCGCTATCGCCCCGGCCCATGATAAAGCACGCCCTTTCCGTCAGCCGCGCCGACGATTTCGCGCAATGGTATCAGACCGTCATCGCCGAGGCCGATATGGCCGAGGAATCGGGGGTGCGCGGCTGCATGGTCATCCGGCCATGGGGCTATGGCATCTGGGAACGGATGCAGCGCCTGCTCGACGACCAGATCAAGGCGACCGGGCATGAGAATTGCTATTTCCCGCTGTTCATCCCCTTGAGCTACTTCGAAAAGGAAGCCGAGCATGTCGAGGGCTTCGCCAAGGAAATGGCGGTCGTCACGCATCACCGGCTGATCGCCGATGGGAAGGGCGGGCTGATGCCCGATCCCGAGGCAAAGCTGGAAGAACCGCTGGTCGTGCGCCCAACGTCGGAAACCGTGATCGGCACCGCGTTCGCGCGCTGGGTGCAGTCTTGGCGTGACCTGCCGGTACTCATCAACCAATGGGCGAATGTGGTTCGCTGGGAAATGCGCACGCGCATGTTTCTGCGCACCGCCGAATTCCTGTGGCAGGAAGGTCATACCGCGCACGCCAGCGAAGCCGAGGCGCGAGAAGAAACGTTGAAGATGCTGGAGGTGTATCGCGCCTTTGCCGAGGATTGCGTGGCGATGCCGGTGGTCGCGGGCGAAAAGCCGGAGAACGAACGCTTCCCCGGCGCCGTGGCGACTTATTCGATCGAAGCGATGATGCAGGATGGCAAGGCACTGCAGGCGGGAACCAGCCATTTCCTGGGCACCAACTTTGCTCATGCGCAGAACATCCGCTTCCAGAATGCGGCGGGCGAACTGGAATATGCCAACACGACGAGTTGGGGCGTCTCCACCCGGATGATCGGCGGTATGATCATGGTGCATGGCGACGATGACGGCCTTCGCGTGCCGCCGCGACTTGCACCGTGGCAAGTGGTCATCGTGCCGATGCTGCGCGATCAGCCGGAGGATGAGGCGATCGTCAGCTATTGCAAGCAATTGCAGGCCGATCTTGCAAAACAATCTGCCTTTGGCGAGCCGGTGCGTGCGTTGCTCGATCTGCGCCCGGCCAAGGCGGCGACCAAGCGTTGGGGCTGGGTGAAGAAGGGCGCGCCGATCGTGCTGGAAGTCGGCGGCCGCGATGTTGCGGGCGATTGCGTTTCGGTCATTCGCCGCGACGATCTTTATCGGGAGGATGGTAAGCTGAACAGCAACGCGATGCTGCGCGCGCTGTTCGTCGATGTCGTGCCCGAAGAATTGATGCGGATACAGGCCGCGCTCCATGCCGATGCCAAGATGCGCCTGGATACGAACATTACCCGCGATGTAACTGATTTTGCTGGCGTCGAGCGTCATTTTGCGGACGGTGTGAAAAATCCGGGCTGGCTGGAAGTGCAATGGGCAAAGCCGAGCGGCGCGGAACTCGATGCGGTTGTTGCAAAGATCAAGGGCTTGAAGCTCACGCTGCGCAACGTGCCCAATGAGGCCGCCGCCGCAGATGGCGCTTGCGTGTTTACCGGCAAGCCCGCGGTCGAACGGGTTCTGGTCGGGCGCGCATATTGATGCGTGTTGTCGTCACCGCTGGCGCGAAGGGCATTGGCGGCGCGATCGTCGAGCGTTTCGCCGCATCGGGCGCGCATGTCGCCTTTTGTGATATCGATCAGGAGGCGGGGGCGACGCTGGCCGCGCGATTGGGGGAACGCGTGCGGTTCTTCGTCGCCGATTGCGGCGATATGGCCGCGGTGCGTGGCTTCATGGGCGCGGCCATCGATTGGCTGGGCGGTATCGATACGCTCGTCAACAACGCCGGAATACTGGTTGCCAAAACCATCCTCAATCTGACCGAGGATGAATTTGACCGAGTGATGGCGGTCAATTTGAAATCCGCGTTCGTCGCCACGCAGGACGCGGCACGGCGGATGATCGCCGATGGCACAAGGGGGGCGATCATCAACATGTCGTCGGTCAACGCCGAACTGACCATTCCCAACATTCTCGCCTACAATATCTCAAAGGGCGGGATCGCGCAGTTGACGCGCAACACTGCCGTCGCGCTGGCCGAACATGGCATCCGGGTGAATGCGATCGGCCCCGGCACGATCCTCACCGATCTGGTGCGCAAGTCGATCTTCACGTCGGAGGATGCGCGGCGATCGGTGATGGCGCGCACGCCGCTTGGCCGCGCAGGCGAACCGGCCGAGATCGCCGAAGTCGCGTGGTTCCTGGCGAGCGATGCGTCATCCTATGTCACTGGCCAGACGATCTTCGCCGATGGTGGGCGGATGGCGCTCAACTACACGGTTCCGGTCAAGGATTAAGGGCTGGCATGACGACGATCTATGGCATCAAGAATTGCGACACCATGAAGAAGGCGCGCGCATGGCTGGATGCCAATGGCGTCGCCTGTGATTTCCATGATTACAAGGCATTGGGCATCGATGCTGCCAAGCTGAACGAATGGGCAGGCAAGGTCGGCTGGGAAGTGCTGCTCAACCGCGCGGGCACGACGTTCCGGGGATTGCCGGATGCGGACAAGGCCGGGATCGATCAGGCGAAGGCCATCGCACTGATGGTCGCTAACCCATCGATGATCAAGCGGCCGGTGCTCGAAGTCGGCGATTCGGTGCTCGTCGGGTTCAAGCCCGATCAATATGCGGCGGCCTTTGCCTGACTGATGGTTGCAGCGACAGTGGCGTGGCACCATCTTCGCCATGAACAAACCGGAGACCGCTATGCCGACCGCCACCTGGAAAGGCCGGGTTCTTGCCCAGTCTGATGACACCGTGATTGTCGAGGGCAACCATTATTTTCCTGCCGATTCGCTGGATATGAGCCTGTTCGAAGACAGCGCGACCAACAGCGTCTGTCCGTGGAAGGGGACAGCAAGTTATAAAACCGTCGTGGTGGACGGGGATCGCAATGTCGATGCCGCGTGGTATTATCCTGAAACCAAGGATGCAGCAGCGCAGATCAAGGGCCGCTTTGCCTTCTGGAAAGGCGTTCAGGTCGGCTGACGGCCCGCTTGCCACCGGGGGCGGGACAACGCATTTCGTTGCCTGGTCATTTTTTGGGGGGGGAGGGGATGATGAACGAACGCAATCTGGCTGGTCAGGTTTCGCCGCCGCGCTGGTTCTGGGTGGTGTCGGCGGTGCTGACGCTTTGGGGATTGGCCGGGGTTGCGGCGTGGTATGGCCATGTCTCCACTGGCCCGGCCACGCTGGCGCACATGACCGATTATGACCGCCGCCTGTTTCTGACGCTGCCTGCTTGGTTCGCCTATGACTATGCGGTGGCGACCATCGGTGCGCTGGCGGGTGGGATTGCGCTGTTGCTGCGGCTGCGGCGCGCCTGGATGCTTTATCTGGTGTCGCTGGTGGCGGTTATTGTCCAGTTCGTCTGGGTGTTCGCCGCGACTGACCTGATCGCGGCGAAGGGGGCAGCGGCGACTTTGCCGTTCCCGCTGTTTGTGTTCGCCATGAGCGTCGTTTCGTTCGGCTTTGCACGGCTGGCAAGCGCGCGCGGGTGGCTGCGCTAGAGCTCAGGTACTGGCCGGTTCATCGGGCGGCGAAGGCGCACCGCCCTGCCATTGGAACACCTCGTCAAGCCGCTTGCCGAATACATCGGCGATGCGGAATGCGGCCTCCAGCGTCGGTGAGTATTTGCCGGCTTCGATCGCGGCGATGGTCTGGCGCGTCATGCCGATCCGGTCGCCCAACTCCGCTTGGGTCATCTCGTTGGCCAGAAAACGCAACAGGCGGATCTGATTGGTTATCGGCGTCGGCGCGGCCACGCGTCAGGCCCCCCGGCGGAAACGGATGATCTGCGCCAGCGTGCGGGCAACTTCCCCCGCGACAATGGCGAACAGCAGCGCGTTACTGAACAGGATGCTCGCCGCGACTGCGGGCGTCAGCCCCAATGGGCGAGGCGCATCCAACCACCATGGCACGACGATCACCGTCACCCAGACGCACAGGCTGAGCACTACATAGCCCGGACGATAAGCCGCGCGTTCGATCTCGCGTTCGCGGTCGTCGGCGGGCGTGCCTGCGGCCTTCGGCGCCATGACGGCAAGCAGGATCGCCACTGCCGACATGATGATGGCGATCATGATCACCGCCGAGATGAAGTGGATGACCAGGTTTCCGGGATTGAGCAGGCCGATATTCATCGCCCGCACCACTTTCCAGAAATACCAACCCCACACACCCAGCGTCGCCGCCAACGATGCCCAGAGCACCCGTTCCCTGAAAGCCATTTTCGACCTCATGTTAAAAATATCTAACACAATGTTAGATTAAAAAAACTAAGAGTCAAATATATATTCCGCAGTTGACAGGAATGTTGGCAATTCGGTTGTCGCGGGGGTAAGTCGCCGGACCATGTCCACGACCTATACAATCGATACCGCAACCAGCCGCGCTAACCCGACGCCCGCGCCGATGAAGCGCCTGACGGTGCCGGCGATTCGCGAGCGCAAGGGCGGGGAGCCGCTGGTGATGCTGACGGCCTATACCGTTCGCACCGCGCAGATACTGGATCCGCATTGCGACATGCTGCTGGTCGGCGACAGTCTGGGGCAGGTGGTCTATGGCCTGCCATCGACCGTGCCGGTGACGTTGGAGATGATGGCCGCGCACGGGGCGGCGGTCGTGCGGGGCAGCTATCATTCGGTGGTCGTGGTCGACATGCCTTTTGGCAGTTACGAACAATCCCCCGAAGCAGCCTTTGCCAGCGCATCATGGTTGCTGAAACAGACCGGCTGCGCGGCGGTAAAGCTGGAAGGCGGGGAGGCGATGGCGCCCGCGGTTCGTTTTTTGACTGAGCGTGGCATTCCCGTTGTGGGGCATATCGGGCTGACGCCACAGGCGATCAACATGCTCGGCGGCTATGGTGCGCGCGGTCGCAGCGACGCCGAAGCGGAAAAGATTGTTGCCGACGCCATTGCCATCGACGAGGCTGGCGCCATTGCCATCGTCATCGAAGGAGTGGTGGAACCGATTGCGATCGACGCGACTCGCCGGGTGAAATGCCCGACAATCGGCATCGGCGCCTCTGCGCAATGCGATGGGCAGGTGCTGGTCACCGAAGATATGCTGGGCCTGTTCGACCGGGTGCCGCGTTTCGTGAAGCGTTATGACGACATGGCTGGCCGCATTTCGGCCGCGGTTCAATCCTATGCGGAGGAGGTTCGTACCCGCGCCTTCCCGGGACCGGAGCAGACCTACGCTCCAAAGGATTGAGAGCTTTTTTTTCGGGATTCGCGCCGCTAAGGTCCGCGCCTTCCTGCCCCGCCCGATGGAGTAACTTTTGGCCGTTCCGCCACCAACCAACGAAGCATTCCTGCGCGAAGTCGATGAGGAAGTGCGTCGTGAACAGATTATCAATTTCTGGCGCCGCTATGGCCGCTGGGTAGCGGCAGCCGTGGTCGCGGGGCTGGTATCGCTGGCGGCGCTGCTCGGCTGGCAGCATTATAGCGCCGAAAAAGCCGGGGACTTGGGTGAGCGTTTCAACAAGGTTTACGATTTGCTGGCGGATGGCGACGGCAAGAAGGCGGACAAGCCGCTTGCCGAACTCGCCAAGGCCGACATTCCGATCTATCGCGCGCTGGCGCAGACCGTGCAGGCAGATGTCGCGCTGCGTGATGCCGATGGGCCGGACCCGACGAAAGGTGCAGCCAGCCTGCGCGCCGCCGCTGCCAAATTTGCAGAGATTGCCAACGACAAGACCGTGGCGCAGCCGCTGCGCGATCTGGCATTGATCCGCCAGACTTATGCAGAATTCGATCAACTCACGCCCGAACAGGTCGTCGCGCGGATGAAACCGCTGGCGGTCAAGGGCAGCCCCTGGCTGGGCAGTGCGGGTGAACTGGTGGTGATCGCCGAACTCGAGCGTAATCAGACCGAAGCAGCGCGGGCCATGGTCCAACTGATCAGTGCCGAACCGAACCTGCCCGATTCGATCCGGCAACGCGTGGTTCAGCTCGGCAGCGCCATTGAAACACGCGCAGCAACCAACGCAGCGTCTGCCGCAAAACCGGTGATTGCCGTGCCGACGACAACGAACAAGGAAGCCAAAAAGCAATGAACAGGCCGGTCAGGACCGCGCTGGTGATCGCCGGATTGGTGGCACTGGGCGCTTGCAGCCATGGCAAGGGCCATCGTCGCACGCCAACCGTCGGCGAACGCGTTCCCATTTTGGCGTCGGAAAATGCGGTCGAGACCGATCACACCGTTGCCGATGTGCTGGTGTTGCTGCCTCCTCCCGAGGCCAACGACGCCTGGACGCAGCCTGGTGGCGATGCCGCGAAGCAGATGGGTCATCTGGCACTCGGTGCGAATCCCAAACGTATCTGGTCGGCGTCGATCTCTGGTAGCACCCCGGGCGCTCGCCTCGCTGCGGCACCGGTGGTCGCCGAGGGCACGCTCTATGCGATCGATGTGGAGGCGCAGGTCCATGCGTTCGACGCCAATACGGGTGCGCGTTTGTGGACGCAGGCGATTTCCACCGACAAGCGCAATCGCCGCGCCGTTTTCGGCGGCGGTGTAAGCTACGACAATGGCAAGCTGATCGCCATCGACGGCTTGGGTGAGGTTGTTGCCTTGTCGGCCAAGACGGGCAAGATTTTGTGGCATGTGAAGCCGGGCGGCCCACTGCGCGGCGCGCCGACGCTGGCTTATGGCACGGTTTACGCCGTCAGCCAGGATAACCAGCTTTTTGCCCTGTCGCAGGACGATGGCTCGGTGCAGTGGAACCAGTCGGGCTCGCTCGAATCGCAGGGCGTGTTCGGCGTCGCGGCGCCGGCGGCTGGTCGCGGTACGCTGGTGGCGGGTTTCTCGTCGGGCGAACTCAACGCCTATCGCTATGAAAATGGCCGTACCTTGTGGCAGGATTCGCTGTCGCGCACCGTTGCGTCGACATCGGTGTCCAGCCTGACCGATATCGACGCAGCACCGGTGGTCGATGAAAGCCGGGTTTATGCGGTCGGCCAAGGCGGGCGCATGGTCGCGCTGGAACTGACCACGGGCCGCCGGGTCTGGGAAGAAAATATCGCCGGCACCTCGACCCCGTGGCTGGCGGGTGAGTGGCTGTTCGTCGTTACCGACGATGCGAAGCTGGTTTGCCTGTCGCGCAGCAGTGGCAAGGTGCGCTGGATCAGCGATCTGGGGGGCTTCAGCAACCTGAAGAAGAAAAAGGGACGCGAAGTGAATTGGGTCGGCCCGGTGCTTGCCGGTGGTCGCCTGATCGCCTTGTCTTCGGAAGGAACGATTGCCTATGTTTCTCCGGCGGACGGCCATGTGCTCGGCCGCACGAAAGGCAGTGGCACCTTCAACGAACCGCCGGTTGTGGCTAACAACACGCTGTATGTGATGGACGATAAGGGCCATATCAGCGCCTATCGCTGAGTTGCGACTGGCGTAATTGGCCGATCGCGCTAGAAGGCGGTCATGACACAACTTCCCGTGGTGGCGATTATCGGCCGCCCGAATGTAGGCAAGTCGACGCTGTTCAACCGGCTGGTCGGCAAAAAGCTCGCGCTGGTCGATGACCAGCCGGGGGTTACGCGCGACCGGCGCGAAGGCACGGCAAAGCTGTTCGACCTGGATTTCCAGGTCATCGACACGGCTGGCTATGAAGATGACGATGCGGCCACCCTGCCGGGGCGGATGCGGGCGCAGACGGTTTCCGCCGTTGCGCAGGCCGATGTCGCATTGTTCATGGTAGATGCGCGCGCCGGAATCGTACCGCTGGACGCCGAAATCGCGCGCTGGCTGCGTGGTTCCGACAAACCCGTCATTCTGGTCGCCAACAAGGCCGAAGGCCGGGCCGCGGAAGCGGGCATTCTGGAAGCCTTGTCGCTTGGTTTGGGCGATGCGGTGCAATTGTCGGCCGAACATGGCGAGGGCCTTGCCGACCTTTACGAAATGCTGATGCCGCCCATCGACGCGGCGATGGCTCGCCTTGAAGCCGAAGCAGGCGTGGAGGAAGAAGGCGAGGACGATGAAGCGACGGGCCCGCTGAAACTGGCGATCGTCGGACGTCCGAACGCTGGAAAATCGACGCTCATCAATCGTATTCTGGGTGAAGACCGCCTGATTACCGGGCCGGAAGCGGGCATCACGCGCGATTCGATTGCGGTCGAATGGGAATGGACCGATCCGGATGACGGCAGCACGCGTGCGGTGCGCCTGATCGACACGGCGGGTATGCGCAAACGAGCGCAAGTGAAGGACAAGCTGGAAAAGCTGTCGGTCGCTGACGCCTTGCGCGCGATCGATTTCGCCGAAGTCGTCGTTCTGTTGCTCGACGCGACACGCGGGCTGGAAGTGCAGGATCTGAAAATCGCCGACAACGCGCTGCAGGAAGGCCGCGCGCTGGTTATTGCGATCAACAAATGGGATGTCGCTGAAGACGCGTCGAAACTGTTCAACGGCATCCGCGCCGCGCTCGACGAAGGCTTGGCGCAGGTCAAGGGCGTGCCGTTGCTCACCGTTTCGGCGGTTACCGGGCGCGGGCTGGACCAGTTGATCGCTGCCGCTTTCAAAACGCGCGAAGCATGGTCGCGCCGGGTGGGAACAGGCGAACTCAACCGCTGGTTCGAACGCGCGTTGACGGCCAATCCGCCACCTGCACCCGGCGGCAGGCGGATCAAACTGCGCTATATCACCCAGGCGAAAACGCGGCCGCCCGGTTTTGTGCTGTTCGGTAATCGTCTGGACGAATTGCCGGAAAGCTATCAACGCTATCTGATCAATGGCCTTCGGCGCGATCTGGATTTCGGCGCAGTTCCTGTTCGCCTCACCTTAAGGTCGTCGCGCAATCCGTTCGGCAAATGATGCTAACAATCGATGCGCGCGGCATGCGGTGCCCTTGGCCCGCAATCCGGCTGGCGCGTGCGCTGCGCGATGGCGCTACAGAGGTTGAGATATTGGCCGATGACCCCGCCGCTCCACATGAACTCGCGGCGGTGGCCAATGCCGCGGGCGCCGAGATCAAGACTGATGATGTCCGCGATGTGCAACGGTTTCTGGTGTCGAGGCCAAATCCGTAACTGCTCATTTACTCCTGTTGGCTAAAGTGACGCTTGTTGAAAACTCGACGGGAGGCGAGGCAAGTGTCATTTGAAGGCAGCACTTTGGTCGATTGGGCCGCCTTTTCACAGGCGCGGTCAGAGCTTGGCTCAGGCTTCGTCCGCATTCTGGGATATTTCCAGGAGGATGGCATCAAGTCGGTTGCCGCGATCGAAACGGCGATGCGCAGCGGTAACGCAGCGGCTCTCGTCATTCCAGCGCACACGCTGAAAGGCGAATCGCGCCAGTTTGGTGCGGAACCCTTGGCGCTGGCGGCGGAAACGATTGAAACGATCGCGCGCGGTTGCGTTGAAACACACGACACGCCCGACGCGGCGTTGCCCCATATCGTGGGCCTGCGCAAATTGTTCGACGACACCATGGCACTGCTCCAGCGAGAGGCCAATCCGCTGGTCGAACGCCGGCCCGCTGCCTTTGGCCGTCGCAATATGGGTTTCGGCAACGGCTGACCAACGATGCGGCATGGTTGCCCGTGCGGCGCGTCTCTTCAATCAATGTCGGACGAAGCGCTGCACTTGCCCGCGTGACAGGCTGCGCCATGCCCATTCCGCCGGTCCATAATTGAACCGGGCCAACCATGGGCGCGACCAGGCGAGGATCAGCACCCACACCGCAAATACCACCAGGTAAAGCTCGGCGCGGCTGAAGCGGCCGTACCAGCCCAGGCCATAGCCATAGAACAACGTCGTGCAGACCAGCGATGTCCCAAGATAATTGCTGAATGCCATGCGGCCAGCCGCCGCGAACCGGCTGACGAGTGCGCGGCTCCACATGCTGCTTGCCTGTTTGCTGAGCAGGATGATGAGGCTGGCCCATGCGGCAATCATTGCCGGGCGCAAGGGGGCGGCCAGCACGATTGTCGCCAGTGCCACCGAGAACAGGCTGAAACCCTGCATCCACACGTAAAAGCCGAGCGCACCATAAGCCGGGATGCTGACCGCGAAGCCCCAAAGGGCTATCCGGCGATAAGTCATATCGTCCCACGCGCCCGTCAACATACCGCTTTTCAAGCCTGCCATGCCGAACAGCATGAACGCCAGTGTTTCCATGCCGACAAAGATCAGGGCGGAGAGGGGAGAGCCGATCTCGACACGGTAGCGCGCCGAGAGGATGGTTGCATAACTGCCGCGATGTTCGGCCAGGTCTGCGGCGATGGCACCAGGCGATGGATGGCCAAAACTTGCCTGATAATCGGCCAGTGTCTGCAACACGGCGGGTGCGGGATGCGTGGTTTGCACGGCCACTTCCGCTGCATAGACGCTGTACGGCAAGGCGGCGACGAACACCGTTTCCATCACCACCAGCGTCATGCCAAGCGCCAGAAGCTGCGGCACCGGCTGGCGGCTCAGGAACCACGCCAGCGCGCCAACCAGCGCATAATGCTGCAGAATGTCGCCCCACCAGACCAGCAGCAGATGCGCCATGCCGATGACAAACAGCCAGAACATCCGGGCGAAATGGACGTGCGCGGCATTCTCTCCGCGTGCCGTCGCGCGCTCGATCACCAGCAGCATCGACGCACCGAACAGGAATGAGAACAGCCCGCGCATCTTGCTGTCGATCAGTACGAAGTTGAACGCCCATACCGCGCCGTCCAGCCCGCTGTGCCCGCCATAGGCCGCCGGGTTCTGGTATGCGGCTTCGGGCATGGCAAAAGCCACGATGTTCATCGCCAGGATGCCGCACACTGCGACTCCACGAACGATGTCCAGCGTGGCGATGCGCTCGCCGTCGGCGATCACCGCAATTCCCGGCGGATCATCAGCTTCAGGCCGGACCATATCGCATCGACGGCACATACCTTCACGTCGACCAATCCTATCGGCAGCGCAACCGCCCGGATGACGTCTTCGGTGATGTCCGTCGGCCGTTTCGATGCCTTTTTGGGCCACGAAACCCAGATCATGCCGGTTGGTGCGATGGTCGGGCGGAGTACGGTCAACAGCGCCTCCAACGCAGTACGTTCGGTCACGAACAAGTGTGCAAAGTCGAGTCCGGGCACGGGGCCCTGTGCTTGGTCCAGCGCGGCGATTGGCCCTGCCAGTTCATCGCGCACGCTTCCCGGCATGTCGGACAACCAGGCTTTCATGCCCGGCGTCAGACCCAATTTGCGCGCCAGCGGCGTATCTGAATAGCCCGCGCCCGTCACTGGCCAAGCCCGCGCCGGGCGATGGATTGATCGAGGTTTGCCGCGACGGTTCTCGCCGCGCCGCCCCAACTCGTCGCGGACCGACATTCGTCGGGATGGAGGATTGGCGGCATCATCGCGCGCGATCGTTACACGGCCGCGGCGCCATAAAACAGCCCCGCCCTGGCGAGCGCTCAATCGTGATCGTGCGGTGCACTCTGCAACTGGATGTAGTTGGCTATCCCCATTCGTTCAATCATCTCGAACTGGGTTTCCAGCGTGTCGACATGCTCTTCCTCGCTGGCGAGAATGTCAGCCAGAAGATCGCGCGAAACAAAGTCGCGCACCGCCTCGCAATGCGCGATGCCGTCCCGCAGGGTAGGCAAGGCCTCCATTTCCAGCGCCAGGTCGGCACGGAGCACTTCCTCAACGGTTTCGCCAATCTTCAGGCGACCGAGAAGCTGGAAGTTCGGCAGGCCATCGAGGAACAGAATGCGTTCCGCCAGCTTGTCGGCGTGCTTCATTTCGTCAATCGACTCGTCATATTCAAACTTGGCGAGCCGCTTGACGCCCCAATGGTCCAGCATCCGATAATGCAGGAAATACTGGTTGATCGCGGTCAGTTCGTTTTTGAGCGCGTCATTGAGATAGTCGAGGACTTTGGCGTCGCCCTTCATATTCCGACCTCCAAATGCTGGAATGCCAGGTTAGGCGGCGGCGCGCTCGGAGTCGATGATCGATCTGGCATAGGTGACGCATTGGCCGCATTTGGCCTGGCGCCCCAGCGAACGATAAGCCTCGCACGCGCTGGTCGCGCCTGCCCGGGCCGCTGCCCGCACGTCACGTTCCCTTATCGCGTTGCACACACAGACGACCATCGACCGCTCCCTGACTGGAAGCCGACAAATAAAGCTATTGCGACGGATTCGCAAGAGTTATTGCGTGTCGTTTGCAACAAGCGCGCGTCGACGCGCTGCCCAGTCGACGCGCGTCAGTCGAGCGTGCCGTTCATCAACGTGGGAAAGAAGCCCTGATGCGCTGTCCTCAGGTCATCGAGCGAGGCGACATGGTCGGTTGCCGGGCATTCGATGATGATGCGGTTGAGGATGGTGCGGCCCAGCCGTTCAACGGCCACGCCCGCGCGCGTGGAGGCGTGCAGGAAGTCGTTGAGATGCTCGTCACGCACCGTAACGACGTACAATCCCTGGTCTTCGGCGAAATAGGTCGCGGCCAGGCCATTGGGCGTCGGCAGCGACAGCATCGCGCCGATGTCACCCGCCAGCGCCATTTCGGCGACGGCAACGGCAATGCCGCCATCGGAAACGTCATGCACCGCGCTCAGCGCTTCAGCCTCGATCTGGGCGCGGATGAACGCACCCGTGCGGCGCTCGGCCATCAGGTCGACGGGCGGCGGCGGGCCGTCTTCGCGGCCCAGGATTTCGCGCAACCACAGCGATTGCCCCAGCGCAAAACTGCGTTCGCCCACCAGCATGATGACGTCGCCGGTGCCCTTGAAAGCGATGGTGGTTGCCTTGCGCCAATCCTTCAACAGCCCGACGCCGCCGATGGCTGGGGTGGGCAGGATGGCGGAGCCGGTGCCGTCATCATTCTTGGTTTCGTTGTAAAGGCTGACATTGCCCGACACGATCGGGAAGTCGAGCACCCGGCACGCTTCCGCCATGCCTTCGATACAGCCGACGAACTGGCCCATGATTTCGGGCCGCTGCGGGTTGCCGAAGTTCATGCAGTCGGTGGTCGCCAGCGGCGTGGCGCCAACCGCGGTCAGGTTGCGGTAAGCCTCCGCAATGGCCTGTTTGCCGCCCTCGACCGGATCGGCGAAGCAATAACGCGGCGTACAGTCGGTGGTGATCGCCAACGCCTTTTCGGTGCCGTGAACGCGAACCACCGCCGCGTCGCCACCGGGCGGCTGCACCGTGTCGCCGCCAACCTTCTGGTCATATTGCTCCCAGATCCAGCGACGGCTGGCGAGATCGGGCGAGGCCATCAGCTTGAGCAGATCGGCGCCCGCATCCTCGATCTTCGGCACCGCGCCGATCGGTTCGCGCTTGGCAGTCGGCGTCCAGGGGCGGTCATAAAGCGGGGCGTCGTCGGCAAGGGGGGCCAGGGGGATGTCGCATACCGTCTTGCCTTCATGGATCAACACCATGCGGCCCGTATCGGTCACTTCGCCGATCACCGCGAAATCGAGTTCCCATTTGCGGAAAATCGCCTCCGCCTCGGCTTCGCGTCCGGGCTTCAGCACCATCAACATGCGTTCCTGCGATTCGGACAGCATCATTTCATAGGCGGTCATGCCGGTTTCGCGCTGTGGCACCTTGTCCATGTGCAGCAACAGGCCGACGCCGCCCTTCGACGCCATTTCGACCGACGATGAGGTCAGGCCCGCGGCGCCCATGTCCTGGATGGCGACGATGGCGTCGGATGCCATCAATTCCAGGCACGCCTCGATCAGCAGTTTTTCGGTGAAGGGATCGCCGACCTGCACCGTCGGGCGCTTTTCCTCCGAATCTTCCGAAAAATCGGCCGATGCCATGGTTGCGCCGTGAATGCCGTCGCGCCCAGTCTTCGAACCGACATAGACGATCGAATTGCCGATGCCGCTGGCAGCCGAATAGAAGATCTTGTCGGTTTCGGCGACGCCCACGGTCATCGCGTTGACCAGGATATTGCCGTCATAAGCGCCGTGGAAATTCACCTCGCCACCCACGGTCGGCACGCCGACGCAATTGCCATAACCACCGATGCCATGGACGACGCCCGCGATCAGGTGGCGCACCTTGGGGTGATCTGGCCGCCCGAAACGCAACGCGTTCATGTTGGCGACCGGCCGTGCGCCCATCGTGAACACGTCGCGCAAAATGCCGCCCACGCCTGTCGCTGCACCCTGATAAGGCTCGATATAGCTGGGGTGGTTGTGGCTCTCCATCTTGAAGATCGCCGCTTGCCCATCGCCAATATCGATGACGCCGGCATTCTCACCGGGGCCGCAGATTACCTGCGGGCCAGTGGTGGGCAGTTTCTTCAGGTGGAGCCGCGACGATTTGTAGCTGCAATGTTCCGACCACATCACCGAGAAAATGCCCAGTTCCGTCAGGTTGGGCTCACGGCCCAGCGCTTTCAGGACGCGCGCATATTCTTCTTCGGACAGCCCGTGCTGGGCGACGACTTCAGGCGTGATCTCGGTCATGGAAGGGGGCTTTAGCGGGCTAGTTTGGATTCGTCACGCGGCGGCTGCATCCACGCGCAACTGGCGATGTCGCACCATCCACCAGGCGATCGCGGCCAGCAGCGCATAAGCGAACAGCCCGAGCAAACCGATCGACGCAGGCGGTGGATCGACGATCGCGGTTGGTTGCGGCGAAAGCCAGTTGAAGGCCTGCAGCGCCGCCATCGCGATGCCGAGCACCCAGGCGCTCCAGCGGCCCGCCGCCGCCGTTGCCCGCGTGCGGCGCAGATACCAGGCCAACCCGCCAAAGGCGAAGAACAGTTCCAGCGGCATTTCGATCAGCGGATAATTCCACAATGCCAGGCCGAATTTGGGCGCGCGGCCTGCCAGTGTCAGGTCAGGCGCGTGGACCATCAGGTCGATCACCCAATGCGACACGACGACAAGACCTGCGAGCACTGCCGCTGGGCGCCGCCTTGTCACCAGCCAGACGAGCGCCGCAAAGCCGATACCCCACGCGCACGCGCCGAGCAGCGAGTGCGTCCAGGGCATGGCGTAAAGGTCCATCGGGTTCATGGCGGTGGCGCCCGGCACCAGCCGCATGTGTTCGATGCCAAGCAACAGGAACGTGAAGAAGCCTAAATCGATCAACTGCGCGGCGACGAACAAGGTGCCGAGTTGCGGTGCGCCTTTGCGAGTCGCGGCAATGAAGGCTGGACCGTAGTGGCCGATAAACATCGCTTCCTCCCATTCCCGAGGCTGGCGGTTTCCAGCTATCGGGCAAAAAGGGTGGCGGTATCCGTCAGCCCTCCTGACGCGCCAGCCACTCCTCCAGCCATTTGATCGTATAATTGCCCTTCTGGAAATCGGGATCGTCGAGCAGTGCCTGATGAAGCGGGATCGTCGTCTTCATACCGTCGATCACGAATTCCTTCAGCGCCCGGCGCAGGCGGCGCAATGCGCCTTCGCGGGTGTGGCCCCAGACGATCAGCTTGGCGATCATCGAGTCGTAATAGGGCGGCACCCGATAGCCGTCATACAGCCCCGAATCGACGCGGACGTTCATGCCGCCCGGCGCATGATATGCCTTCACCGTGCCCGGCGACGGGGCAAAGGTGCGCGGGTCTTCCGCATTGATGCGGCATTCGATGGCATGGCCGCGAAATTCGACATCTTCCTGGCGCAACGTCAGCGGATGCCCTTCGGCGATGCGGATCTGTTCGCGCACCAGATCAAGCCCGGTGATCGCTTCGGTCACCGGGTGTTCGACCTGAAGCCGCGTGTTCATTTCGATGAAATAGAACTCGCCGTCTTCCCACAGAAACTCGATGGTGCCCGCGCCGCGATAGCCCATCTCGGCCATCGCCTTGGCGACGATGCCGCCCATTCGTTCGCGGTCCTCGGCGGACAGCACGGGGGAGGGGGCTTCCTCCAGCACCTTCTGGTGACGGCGCTGCAACGAACAGTCGCGCTCACCCAGATGGATCGCCTGGCCATTGCCGTCGCCGAACACCTGGAATTCGATGTGGCGCGGATTGCCGAGGTATTTTTCCATATAGACAGTGGCGTCGCCGAACGCGGCTTTCGCCTCGTTGCCGGCCTGCTGCATCAGTGTTTCGAGCTGGCTTTCGTCAGCCACGACCTTCATGCCGCGGCCACCGCCGCCCGATGCTGCCTTGATGATCACCGGATAGCCGATGCGCGCCGCGATCGCCTTGGCCTCAGCCAGATCGCTGATTGCCCCGTCCGAACCAGGCACCAGCGGCAGGCCCAGCGCACCGGCCGTACGCTTGGCTTCAACCTTGTCGCCCATGGTGCGGATATGCTCGGGCTTGGGACCGACGAAGATCAGGCCGTGCGCTTCGACAATTTCGGCGAACTTGGCGTTTTCGCTCAGGAAGCCATAGCCGGGGTGGATCGCGTCCGCGCCCGAAATTTCGGCGGCGGAAATGATGTTCGGGATGTTCAGATAGCTTTCGGCTGCCGATGGTGGACCAATGCAGATCGCTTGGTCGGCCAGCCGCACGTGCATCGCCTCGGTATCGGCGGTGGAATGCACGGCGACCGTCTCGATGCCCATTTCATGGCATGCGCGATGGATGCGCAGCGCAATCTCGCCGCGATTGGCGATCAGCAGCTTCTTGATCTGGGGCATGTCCTTACTCGACCACCACGATCGGCTGGTCGAATTCGACCGGCTGGCCATTGTCGACCAGCATCGCCTTCACCGTGCCTGCGGCCGGCGCGATGATCGGGTTCATCACTTTCATCGCTTCGATGATGAGCAGCGTGTCGCCCGCCTTCACCGTGTCGCCCACCGAGACGAACGGCTTCGCGCCGGGTTCGGGCGTCAGATATACGGTGCCGACCATCGGCGACTTGATCGCGTTGGCCGCGACCACCGGTGCCGGAGCCTCGGCTGCAACGGGTGCCGCCGTGGCTGGTGCGATAGCTGCCGGTGCCGCCATCACCGGTGCAGCGGCAACCGTCGTCGTGACGATTTCGCGCGCGATGCGGATGCGGCGTTCGCCATCTTCCACCTCGATTTCGGTCAGCCTGGTAACATCGAGCAATTCTGCGAGCTGGCGAACAAGATCGATATCGACCCGCATTCCGCCTGCCTGGGTATCTTCTGCCATAGCGACTTTCTTAATCCCTGTTGACCGGCCGCTCTGTCAGAACCGCGCCGCCGCTTCAAGCGCCAGCAGATAGGACAGGGGCCCGAATCCCGCAATCGTACCGCGCGCGGCCCGGCCCGCATAGCTGATATGGCGGAACTCCTCACGCGCATGGGGGTTGGACAAATGTACTTCGATGACCGGCGTGGTGATCGCCTTGATCGCGTCGTACAGCGCGATCGAGGTGTGGGTATAGGCGCCCGGATTGAGGATGACGGCCTTTGCCCCCACGCCCTGCGCCTCGTGCAGCCAATCGATCATGTGGCCTTCATGGTTGGATTGGCGCAGATCGACCTCCAGCTCCAGTTCGCGGCCGCGATCTTCCAGCATCGCGGCAATATCGTCGAGGGTGTCGGTCCCATAGATTTCCGGCTCGCGAAAGCCGAGCAGGTTCAGGTTGGGACCATTCAGGACAAAGATCGTGTCGGCCATCGGGTTTCCGGTTGAAGCGGTTCGTGGCTCGCTCCTATATGCGCCGACGGCACAACTGCCAAATCCTGCCTCGCGCATTGCCCCAGCCGGACTGAATTTACGCCATGACCAACGACCAGACCATCTCCGTCCGCATCAATGGCGAACATCGCCGGATATTCGCGGGCATGACGATTGCGGCACTTGCCGGCGAATTGGGCCTGTCGCCGGAAAAGCTGGCGGTGGAGCGCAACCTGGAAATCGTGCCCCGTTCGACGCTGGCGCAGGTGATCGTCGAGGATGGCGATGAGCTGGAGATCGTTCACTTCGTCGGCGGTGGCGATCACGTGCCGCAGGTGGCGGACGATAGCTGGACAGTGGCGGGGCGTACTTTCCGGTCGCGGTTGATCGTGGGCACCGGCAAATACAAGGATTATGCCCAGAACGCCGCCGCCGTTGAGGCAGCGGGCGCGGAAATCGTCACCGTGGCGTTGCGCCGCGTCAACATCAGCGATCGTAACGCGCCGATGCTCACCGATTTTATCGATCCCCGGAAAATCACTTACCTGCCCAACACGGCAGGGTGCTTCAACGCGGAAGAAGCGATCCGCACCCTGCGGCTGGCGCGTGAAGCCGGGGGGTGGGACCTGGTCAAGCTGGAAGTGCTGGGCGAAGCGCGCACGCTTTACCCGGATATGGTGGAAACCCTTCGCGCGACCGAGATACTCGCCAACGAAGGCTTTAAGCCGATGGTCTATTGTGTCGATGACCCGATTGCGGCCAAGCGGCTGGAAGATGTCGGCGCGGTGGCGATCATGCCGCTGGGCGCGCCGATTGGTTCGGGACTTGGCATCCAGAACCGCGTCACCATCCGTCTGATCGTCGAAGGGGCGAAGGTGCCGGTGATCGTCGATGCCGGGGTGGGCACCGCGTCCGACGCGGCAATCGCCATGGAATTGGGCAGCGATGGGGTGTTGATGAACACCGCGATTGCCGAAGCCAAGGACCCGGTGCTGATGGCCGCCGCGATGAAAGCGGCCGTCGAGGGCGGGCGGCTTGCCTATCGCGCCGGCCGCATGGGCCTGCGCCGCTACGCTGACCCGTCGAGCCCGCTTGCCGGCCTGATTTAAGCGGCAAGCCGCGTAACCTTGCGAAACGCCGCCTCGAATGATGGGCATAGGGCGTTTCTCATCCTTCGTCGTCACTCCTGCGCCGGGGTTGCGTTTGCTGATCCCGGCCCATTCGCTTAACGGGTCGCGGCGGCAGCAGCGGCGCGCTTTCCCGATTCGGGAAGCGCGGCAGCGGAGCCATCGACCAAATGGGGATACTGAATGCGCAAGATGCTGGCATTGATCGTCACTCTGGTTTTGGCCGGATGCGGAAATGGGACTGCGGGCGGCACGGACCAGCCGCGCAAGACCGATAATTTCAAGGCCGCTGACCGTGTTCCCATTGTCGGGTTCGTCTACGAAAATCCGACGCCCAAGGCGATCATCCTGCTGTTTCACCAGGCGGGATCGAGCAAATATGAATATGATCCCATTGGCCCCCGCCTTGCCAAAGACGGCTATACCGCCTTTGCGATCGATCAACGCTCTGGCGGTTCGCTTTATGGAGACAATTCGACCGTGGCGATCGTCGGCGGGTCGAAATCCTTCAAGGATGCCGAGCAGGATCTGAACGGCGCGGTCCGCTGGGCCAGCAGGAAAAACTTGCCGATCATCCTGTGGGGCAGCAGCTATTCCGCCGCGCTCGTCTTCCGCGTTGCCGCGGAAAATCCGACAAAGGTGCGTGCGGTGATCGCGTTCTCGCCTGGCGAATATCTGTGGGAACCCGATTTGGTGAAGCAGGCGGCGGCGCGGTTGCGCGTGCCGGTGTTCATAACCTCAGCGCATGATCCGCGCGAAGTGGCCGCCGCGAAGGAGATTTTCGACGCGGTGCCGGGCAAGGACAAGGTGCAGTTCGTGCCGACTGGCGCGGGAGCCCATGGTTCATCGGCGCTGCGGCCCGACAAGAATCCGCAAGGCGCCACCGAATATTGGAACGCGGTTGAAGGGTTCCTGAAGAAAGTCGCGCCCTGACCGAACGCCGCGCGGTCAAATCCGGCGCGGCACCGCGACATTGGGGCGGGCCGTTCCTTGAGCGCGATGGTGCGCGAAACTTCTGTGCTGTCGCCCCGTTGGGTCTGTAAGCGTCCGGTCGGCCCCCTTCGGTCGGACGCGACATATCCAACGCAGGAGGTTCCGATGGGCGAACTCGCAGACAAAATCAAAGGCAACGTCAACGAGGCTATTGGCAAGGTCAAACAGCACAGCGGCGATCCCGAAACCCGCGCTGAGGGCGCCGCTCAGGAGCTGAAGGGCAAGGCGCAGAAGGTCGTCGGCACCGTCAAGGGTGCATTGGGCGACAAGATCTGACGCACCAGTTGCCGATGCTATCCCTCGAGTGGCGTAACTGAGGTTTGGGCCGTCCCCGGGAGCATCCCAAGGGCGGCCCATGTCGTGTCGTCGTTGCTCAATTTGCCCGCAGGCGGGTGATCGTCGTCGAATTGGTGATGACCTCGATATCGGTCTTAAGGTGCAGCAATCGCACTCCTTTTTGAGCGAGTGCGCGGTCGAGCGCGGGGGCGAAATCTTCGGTGCGCTCCACCGTTTCCGCCCAGCAGTGAAAAGCACGCGCCAGCGCCGAGAAGTCTGGATTGGACAGGCCCGTGCCGCTGACCCGCATCGGATAATCGCGTTCCTGGTGCATCCGGATGGTGCCATATCCGCCATTGTCGACCAGGATGACCAGCATGTCGGCGGCGTGCTGAACCGCGGTCGCCAGTTCCTGTCCATTCATCAGGAAGTCGCCATCGCCCGCGACCGCGACCACGGTCTTGTCCGGGCAGCGCAATGCACCTGCGACGGCGGCGGGGACGCCATAACCCATGGCACCGGCCGTGGGCGCAAGCTGGGTGCCCAGCCCGCCATATCGCCAGTACCGATGCCACCAGCCGGAAAAATTACCTGCGCCGTTGCAGATGATGGTCCCTTCCGCTGTCAACCGTTCGCGCATCGCTGACACGCAGGGGCCAAGATCGAGGGTGACGCCATCGCGGGCGCGGGGCGTTGACCATTCGAGATATTCGGCATGGGCTTGGGCCGCTTCCAGAAGCGGTTGAACGGGGAATTCGGCGGTGACGATTTCGATCGCAAAGGCGCAAGGATCAGCGCAAATTGCGATATCGGCCCGGTAAACCCGATTCAATTCCCGTGGGTCTGGATGGACGTGGATCAGGGTCTGGCCCGGATGGTCTGGCGTAATCAGGGTGTAGCCGTCTGTCGTCGCTTCGCCCAGCCGTGCGCCCACCGCCAGAATTACATCGGCCTGTTTGATCCGTTGAACCAGCTTGGGATTGGGGCCGTAGCCAAGGTTCCCGGCCCATTCGCGGTTCCGGTTCGGGATTGCGTCCTGCCGCCGGAATGCTCCTGCGACGGGTATTCCCCAACTTTGCGCAAAGTGACCGAACGCTGCACCGGTGGCCAAGTCCCAGCCGGCACCCCCGACGATTGCGACCGGGCGTTTGGCACTTCGCAGTCTGTCCACGACGACGTTGATGGTCTCGGTGGCGAGGTAAGTCCGCGTTAACTCCACCTTCGGCCGGTCGATCGCCTCCACCTCGTCCTTCAGCATATCCTCGGGCAGTGCGATCACGACCGGGCCCGGCCGTCCGCTCGTCGCCACGTTATACGCCCGCGCGATATATTCGGGAATGCGCGCGGCATCCTCTATCCGCGTCGCCCATTTTGCCAGCGGCGCGAACATCGCCGGGAAATCGACTTCCTGAAACCCCTCGCGGTCGCGCATCCCGCGATCGACATCGCCGATGAACAGGATCATCGGCTGCGAATCCTGCATCGCCACATGCACGCCGATGGACGCGTTGGTCGCGCCGGGGCCGCGCGTCACGAAACACACGCCGGGCCGCTGCGTCAGCGTGCCGTCCGCGCAGGCCATGAACGCCGCGCCACCTTCCTGTCGGCAAGTGACGACATCGATTTCGGGCGTGTCGTGCAGCGCATCAAGCACCGCAAGAAAGCTTTCGCCCGGCACCTGAAAAATACGGTCGCAGCCTTGCGCGACGAGGTTGTCCACCAGAATACGGCCACCGGTACGCAGGGTCATCTCGCTCTCCTTGGCTTTCCCCATAGCCAAGGACTAGGCTGTCGCAAAACAACCAAAAGCGTTGGCAAAAGCGTTGGAGAGGATGATGAGCGAACTGACCATCGTTGCCGAAGGGCTGCGTTTCCCCGAAGGGCCAGTGGCGATGCCCGATGGCAGCGTCATTCTGGTCGAGATAGCGGCAGGACGCATTACGCGTATCCACCCCGACGGCCGCGCGGAAACCGTGGCCGAACCGGGCGGCGGTCCCAACGGGCTGGCGATGGGGCCGGACGGTAAGCTGTATTGCTGCAACAATGGCGGATTCGGTTGGCAGGAACAGGCCGGTTTCCTGACCCCGCACGGCATTGCACCGGATTATTCGGGCGGCCGGATCGAACGCATCGATATCGAGAGCGGTGCGGTCGAGGTGCTTTATAAATCCGGCGATTTCGGCTGCGTGCTGCGTGGTCCCAACGACATCGTGTTCGATGCCCATGGCGGTTTCTGGTTCACCGATCATGGCAAGGTGGATTACGTCAACCGCACCCACGATATCGTCGGCATCTTCCATGGCAAAACCGATGGCAGCCATTTGCGCGAAGTCATCTTTCCCAGCAACAACCCCAACGGCATCGGCTTGTCGCCGGACGGCACGCGGCTGTACGCGGCCGAAACCTATACCTGCCGGTTGATGGCGTTCAACGTCATCGCGCCAGGCGAGGTGGATGGGGTGCCGGGCCCGGCTGGCCCGGGCATCCCGCTGTACCGCCCGGCGGGATACAAGTTCTTCGATTCGCTGGGTGTGGAGGAATGCGGCAATATCTGCGTGGCGACGATCGGCGAATGCGGCATCACCGTCATTTCACCCGAAGGCCGCGAAGTGGAATTCGTGCCGACGCCCGATATCTTCACGACGAATATCTGCTGGGGCGGGGCGGATATGCGCGATGCCTTTATCTGCTTGTCGGGATCGGGCAGGCTGGCGAAGATGCGTTGGCCCCGACCGGGGCTGAGGCTGGCTTATTGAGGGGGATTCCATGGCGCGTTCACACCGCGAATCGCATCTGGTCAGCCGCATCGGCTGGCTGCGCGCCACTGTGCTGGGGGCGAACGATGGCATCGTTTCCACCGCCAGCCTCATCATCGGTGTAGCGGCGGCGCATCAGCCCAAGGCGGCGATCCTGCTGACCGGCATCGCCGGGCTGGTCGCGGGCGCGATGTCGATGGCGGCGGGCGAATATGTCTCGGTCAGCTCGCAGGCGGACACCGAACGCGCCGACCGGACCAAGGAGGCGCGCGAACTGCATGAAGACCCGGTGTCCGAACTGGAGGAATTGACGCGCATCTATATGGCGCGCGGGCTGGATCGCGCGCTTGCCGGTCAAGTCGCATCGACGATGATGGAAAAGGACGCGCTGGCCGCGCACTTGCGAGACGAACTGGGCATGAGCGCGCATCTCGACGCGCGACCGGTGCAGGCGGCATTCGCTTCGGCCGCCAGCTTCACGGTCGGCGCAGCGTTCCCGTTGCTGCTGGTGTTCCTGCTGCCTTTGTCGTTGCTGGCATGGGGCGTTGGTGCCGGGTCGATCCTGTTTCTCGCGGTACTGGGCGCGGTGGGCGCGCGGGCCGGTGGCGCCCCGGTCCTGCTGCCCACGCTGCGCGTTACCTTCTGGGGCGCGATGGCGATGGCGATCACCGCTGGAGTGGGCTTGTTGTTCGGCGCTGCAGGGTAACGGCAGGCTGGATGAAGGGGCGGGCGTCGGTAGGCGTTGACCCCGGATCGACCGCAAGGCTAAGCGGCTGGGGCACCGATCGTCGATTCCAGCGGAGCCGAAGCCATGAACAAGATCTATCCCAGTGCCCAAGCTGCTCTCGACGGTCTTTTGAAGGACGGGATGTCGATCTGCGCGGGCGGTTTCGGCCTGTGCGGCATTCCCGAACGGCTGATCGATGCGATCCGTGACGCCGGAACCAGGGACCTGACGATTGCCAGCAACAATGCCGGCATCGACGGCGAAGGGCTGGGCAAGCTGCTTCGCACGCGCCAGGTGAAGAAGATGATCTCGTCCTATGTGGGTGAGAACAAGGAATTCGAGCGGCAATATCTGTCGGGCGAGCTGGAGGTGGAGTTCTCCCCGCAAGGCACGCTGGCCGAACGCTGCCGCGCAGGCGGCGCGGGCATCCCCGGTTTCTACACCAGGACGGGCGTCGGCACGCTGGTTGCCGAAGGCAAGGAAGTGAAGACATTCGACGGGCAGGACTATATCCTTGAACGCGGTATCGTCGCCGACCTGTCGATCATCAAGGGCTGGAAGGCGGACGAGACCGGCAACCTGATCTTCCGCAAGACCGCGCGCAACTTCAACCAGCCAATGGCGAGTGCGGGCAGGGTATGTATTGCTGAAGTCGAGGAAATCGTACCTGTCGGCAGTTTCGATCCCGATCAGGTTCATTTGCCGGGCATTTATGTCAACCGGCTGATCCTGGGCGCGCCCTATGACAAGAAGATCGAATTCGTGACGACGCAGGAGCGGGCGGCGGCGTGAAGCGGCTTGCGTCCCTGACCTTGCTTCTGGCGCTGGGCGCGTGCGTCAATGTCGCGTCAGTGCCGGTTGCACCTGTCGCTTATCCAGTGACACCGGTGCAATCGCCGCAGGTTCCCGCCGGAATGCAATATCTCTACGGCTCGGGCGAAAGCGCGGCGTTGAGCGAGCAGGCATATAACACGCTGGTCGATGCGGTGCGTCGCCGGATCGCCAGCGAAAAGGCTGATCTCAAGGCCGCGACGGACCGGGTGTCGGTTGTCCTGGCCCCCGGCGCCACGCTTGACCAGCCGACGACGCTGCCTTGCGGCAATCTGCCCCGTGCGGTGGTTTTCGACGTTGACGAAACTCTGCTGCTCAATCTCGGCTTCGAATATGATGATGCCCTGCATCCGGGCCGCAGCTATGATGCCGAACGCTGGACCCAATGGGAGCAGACCGGTGCTGACAAGGTTGCCGCAATCCCCGGCGCGGTCAAGGCACTTACTCAGTTGCGCGCCATGGGCGTTACCGTGATCTTCAACACCAATCGTGATGCCGCCACGGCTTCCTTCACCGAAGCGGCGCTCGATCATGCCGGTCTTGGCCCTGCGAAGCATGGCGATACGCTGTTCCTGCGGGGCGATGTCGACGGCAAGGCAGGCAAGGATGGCCGCCGGGCAGCAATCGCCCAGCGTTATTGCGTGGTGGCGATGGGCGGCGACCAGCTTGGCGATTTCAGCGACTTGTTTGTCGGCACGCCAACGGTACGGCGCGAAGCCGTACAGGGCGCGGCGTTGGCCGGGTTCTGGGGACGGTTCTGGTTCGTCCTGCCCAACCCGGTGTACGGCACCGGGCTGAAGGGCGGCTTCGACGAGATTTTCCCCGCGGACAAGCGTTGGGAGCCGGGCAAATGAGCGATACGACGGCGCTGCCCGTGCCCATTGACCTGGCGCCCTACGCCCAAAATCTGGGCGGCGCGCGGGAGTTTTTGCGGATGTGGGCGACGCCCGCAGGCGCGAATTTCACCTTTATCAACCCGGTTCCCGTCGGGGCTGACCCGGCTGGATTCGGTGCCGCGCTGGTCGATGCCGTGCATCAGGCGGCCAAGGTTTATGCCCAGGCCGTGCAATTGACCGAGGCGCAGGCGCTTGCCCGCATCTGGGAAGGCGTGGATGCCGAACGTGGTGGTACAACCGCCGACAGCCCAATTTCCTTTGTGCCGCGAAAGGACTGAATGAATGCCCTGGACCCGTGACGATATCGCGGCGCGCGCCGCGAAGGAACTGCAGGACGGTTTCTACGTCAATCTGGGCATCGGTATCCCGACGCTGGTCGCCAACCATATTCCAGCGGGTATGGACGTGACGCTGCAGTCGGAAAACGGGATGCTTGGTATCGGCCCGTTTCCCTATCCCGATCAGGTCGACCCGGACCTCATCAATGCGGGCAAGCAGACGATCAGCGAACTGCCCCAATCGGTGTATTTCGGATCGGAACAGAGCTTCGCCATGATCCGTGGCGGGCATATCGACCTGACGGTGCTGGGCGCGATGGAGGTGTCCGAAGGCGGCGACATTGCGAACTGGATGATCCCGGGCAAGATGATCAAGGGCATGGGCGGCGCGATGGACCTGGTCGCTGGCGTCAAGCGGATCATCGTCGTCATGGAGCACACCTCCAAGAACGGCGATCCCAAGTTCATTCCGTCGTGCACGCTGCCGCTGACCGGCAGGAATGTCGTCGACATGATCGTCACCGACATCGCGGTGTTCCACCGGGCCGACCACCAAAGCCCATTTGAACTGATCGAGCTCGCACCCGGTGTCACCGTGGAAGAAGTCGCCGCCAAGACGACCGCGCATTACAAGGTCAGCGTCGAGGCGTGATCCGACTGGCGATCGCCGCGCTGATCGTCCTTGCCGCGGCGGGCGGCTGGTACGGGCTGGTCGATGGCCCGCGCAAGCTTAGCCAGCTTGACTGGCTGGCTGGTGGTGGCCGTGGGGCTGAGCAGGTCGGGGCGGGTATTTCGTTCGGCACTCATGGCCAGCAACTTGATGTCTGGCGACCGGCAGGCAGCGCTTCGACCGAAAAGCGCCCGTTGGTCGTGTTTTTCTATGGCGGCGGTTGGCACAGCGGGACGCGGCAGGGCTATGCGTTCGCGGCGCGCGCGCTGGCGGCACAGGGTTTCGTGGTCGTCGTGCCCGATTATCGCAAAGTACCGGACGTGCGCTTTCCCGCCTTTGTCGCGGACGGGGCAGAGGCAGTGCGCTGGGCGCGCGATCACGCAGGCGACTATGGCGGCGATCCTCAACGAATGGCGTTGATGGGGCATTCGGCGGGTGCCCATATCGCGGCGCTGCTGGCGCTCGATCCACGGTATCTGTTCGCGCAGTGCATGGACCCCCGCATGATCCGCGCCGTGGTGGGGTTGAGCGGCCCTTATGATTTTTTCCCGTTTACCAGCGAAAGCGCGACCGCGGCGTTCGCTGATTGGCCAAAACCGCGGGAAACCCAACCGATCGACTTTGCCCGCGCCCATGCGCCGCCGATGTTGCTGGCAACCTCGGACGCGGACACGACCGTCAAGCCGCGCAATGCCACCGCGTTGCGGGACAAATTGCGCGCGCTGGGAGTGACGGTGGAGTATCACGACTATGGCGCGCTCAGCCATGAGGACGTGGTGATGGCGCTCTCCAAACCCTTTCGGGGCAAGGCGCCGGTGCTGGCGGACAGCGTTGCGTTCCTCAATCGGGCATTGGCCCAATCGAAAGATCATCACGGACGGTTCTGATCGTGGCGGCTGGCGGATCGGAACCTTGCCAGTCGTCGCAACCGATACCCGCCTCGTCCGATCGTTTGCTGTTCGAAAGTTATGCGCAGGGTTGCGGTGGCGACTTTTTTGGTTAAGGCGCGGCCTTGATGGGTACTCAGCCAAAGACGCTTTACGAAAAGATCTGGGAATCGCACGTTGTCGAACGCCGCGATGACGGGACGTGCCTGATCTATATCGATCGCCACCTGGTCCACGAAGTGACCAGCCCGCAGGCGTTCGAAGGATTGCGGACCACCGGGCGCAAGGTGCGTCGCCCGGACCTTGCGCTGGCAGTGCCAGACCATAACCTGCCGACAACGCCGCGCGTGGATGCGGCGGGGCAACCCATTCCCATCGCTGACCCGGAAAGCGCGCAACAGCTTGCCGCGCTCCAGCGCAATGCGCCCGAGTTCGGCATCGATTATATCGATGCGACGGCGCCCGAACAGGGCATCGTCCATGTCGTCGGCCCTGAACAGGGTTTCACGCTGCCCGGCACCACATTGGTCTGCGGCGACAGCCACACATCGGCGCACGGCGCGTTGGGCGCGCTGGCATTCGGTATCGGCACCAGCGAAGTCGAACATGTGCTGGCAACGCAGACGTTGCAACTCGCCCCGTCGCGGACGATGGAAATCCGGGTTGATGGAACATTGGCGCCCGGCGTCAGTGCCAAGGACGTTATCCTGGCGATCGTCGGCCGTATCGGCGCGGCGGGCGGCACTGGCTATGTGTTCGAATATACCGGCAGCGTGATCCGCGACCTGTCGATCGAAGGGCGGTTGACCATTGCCAACATGTCGATCGAGGCGGGCGCGCGCGCTGGTCTGATCGCTCCCGACGAAAAGACCTTCGCGTATCTGAAAGGGCGGCCAATGGCCCCCAGGGGCACGGATTGGGACAAGGCGGTTGCCTGGTGGCGAACGCTGCCGACCGACGCTGGCGCGGTTTACGACAAAAGCATCATCATCGACGCCGCCGACATTCTGCCTTCGGTCACCTGGGGCACCAGCCCGGAGGACGTCGTACCGATCACCGGTGTCGTGCCCGATCCAGACAGCTTTGCCGATCCCTCCAAGCGCGAGGCGGCACGCAAGTCGCTGGACTATATGGGCCTGACCCCCGGCACCGCGATGCAGGAGGTGACGGTCCAGCACGTCTTTATCGGCAGTTGCACCAACAGCCGCATCGAGGATCTGCGCGCGGCGGCGGCGGTTGCCAAGGGGCGCAAGGTGAAGGACGGCGTGCGCGCGATGGTCGTGCCGGGTTCGGGTCTCGTCAAGCGTCAGGCCGAAGCCGAAGGAGTGGCGCAGGTGCTGATCGACGCAGGGTTCGACTGGCGCGAGCCGGGCTGTTCGATGTGCCTGGGCATGAACCCGGACAAGGTGCCGCCGGGCGAACGCTGCGCTTCCACTTCGAATCGGAATTTCGTAGGAAGGCAAGGGCCTGGCGCGCGGACGCATCTCGTGTCGCCGGCAATGGCGGCGGCGGCGGCGATCACCGGAAGGTTGACCGACGTACGGACGCTGATGGGGGAGGTCGTACAATGAAGCGTGCAATGTATCTGCTGATCGCAGGCACCGTGTTGAGCGGTATCGCGGCCTATTCGGCCAGTGGACGCAGTGCTGCACCGGTCGAAACGCCCCGCACCGGCACGGTCGTGGCGGCGACGGGCGGCTGATGGAACCCGTTACGCGCGTAGAGGGCGGCGCCTATCCCTGGGGTGCCAAGAATGTCGATACCGATGTCATCATCCCGGCGCATTGGCTGAAGACGATCACCCGGTCTGGCCTGGGCAAGGGCGCGTTTGAGGTTGTGCGCAAGCAGCCTGGCAACATCTTCGACGATCCACGCCACGCGGGCAGCCCGATCCTGATTGCAGGCGACAATTTCGGTTGCGGGTCGAGCCGCGAACATGCGGCCTGGGCGCTTGCCGATATGGGCATCAAGGCGGTCATCGCGCCCAGTTTTTCCGACATCTTCTCCGGCAATGCGTTCAAGAACGGCATCGTCGCGGTAGTCCTGCCGCAAGAGGCGATCGATCGGCTGATCGCAGTCGCGCAGGACCAGCCGATTTCGATCGATCTTGAAACGATGACGGTGACGACGCCGTTCCAGGATCGCTTTTCCTTCGATCTCGATCCCTTTCGCCGCATGTGCCTGATGCAGGGGCTGGACGAAATCGGCCTGACGCTGGCAAGGGACAAGGCGATCACATCCTATGAGGACGGTCTCACGCAGGACCGGCCCTGGATCAACCGGGAGAGAATGAATGCGGGCATTGCTGTCGAAGGCGCCGGGCGGACCTGAAACACTGGTCATTGACGACCTGCCGGACCCGGTGGCCACCGCTGGCCAGGTTGTGGTCGCGGTAAAGGCCTGCGCAATCAACTATCCCGATGTCCTGATTATCGAGGACAAATATCAATTCAGGCCCGAACGCCCCTTTGCGCCCGGCGGCGAAATTGCCGGCGTCGTTGAAAGCGTGGGCGAGGGGGTTGCCGCGCTTGCCCCGGGCGACCGGGTGATTGCGACGGTGGGCAATGGCGGCCTTGCTGAAAAAATGGCGATCGATGCCAGTCGGCTTCATCCCCTGCCGGAAGGGCGCAGCTTTGCCGAAGGGTCGGCGCTGCTTCTCACTTATGCGACGACGATCCATGCACTCGTCGATCGTGGCCATCTGAAAGCGGGTGAGACGTTGCTGGTGCTGGGCGCTGCGGGTGGCGTTGGTCTGGCGGCAATCGAGCTTGGCAAGGCATTTGGCGCGCGGGTTGTCGCCGCGGTGTCGAGCGAGGAAAAGGCGGCGGCTTGTCGTGAGGCGGGGGCGGATGCAACGATCGTCTATGGTCGCGCGCCGTTCGACAAGGAACAGTCCAGGGCGTTGGCTGACCAGTTCAAGCAGGCAGTTGGGCCAAGCGGTGCCGATGTGATCTATGATCCGGTCGGTGGCGATTATGCCGAACCGGCTCTGCGTGCGATCGCATGGGAAGGGCGCTATCTCGTCGTTGGCTTCCCGGCGGGAATTCCACGCCTGCCGTTGAACCTGACACTGCTTAAAAGCTGCGACGTGTGCGGCGTGTTCTGGGGCGCATTCGCGGCGCGCGATCCGCAGGCCAACCAGGCGCATATCGATCATCTTTTCCGGCTTTGGGCGGAAGGAAAGATTGCGCCGCGCGTGACCGAAACCTTCGCATTTGCCGATGGCGGCAAGGCAATTGCCAAAATGGCGTCGCGCGGCGCCATCGGGAAACTGGTCGTTCAGGTCGCTGATTGAACATCTGAGACCTTTCGCCCGTTGCCTTGCGTCGTCGCGCTCCCTATCTGACAGTGCATTACGACCAACCGCTGCAGCAGGAGACATTGCGCCATGACGACCTTCGACGACCGCGAGAAAGCGTTCGAAGCGAAGTTCGCCCGCGACGAGGAGCTTGGTTTTCGGGTCTCGGCCCGTCGCAACAAGTTGCTCGGCCAGTGGGCGGCGGAGAAAATGGGGCTGACCTCTGAGGAAACCGATTCCTATTCGAAAGCGGTCGTGCAGGCTGATTTCGAGGAAGCGGGGGATGAGGATGTCGTCCGCAAGCTGTTGGGTGACATGCTGGCCGCCGGTGTCGATGTCGACGAAGCATCGGTTCGCGCCGCGATTGCCGACAAGGCGATTGAAGCGCGTCGTCAGCTTATGGGCGATAAATAACCATGCCGATGCCAGCCGCCGAAATTGAACAGCTTATCCGCGACGGTATTCCCGATGCGGCGGTGGAGATCACTGATCTGGCCGGTGATGGCGATCATTATGCAGCAAAAGTGGTGAGCGCGACATTTCGTGGCCTGCCGCGCGTCAAGCAACATCAGGCGGTTTATGCCGCACTGGGTGGCCGCATGGGCGGCGTGCTTCATGCGCTGCAACTCACCACGGCTGTGCCTGAATAAAGGAATAGACGATGACTGATGACTCCCAGACCCGCATTGCCGAACTCGTCGCCAAAAACGACGTGCTGCTGTTCATGAAGGGCACGCCGCTGTTTCCGCAATGCGGATTTTCGAGCCGCGCGGTGGCGATTCTCCAGCATCTCGGCGTCGATTTCGACAGTGTCGATGTGCTTCAGGATCAGGGCGTCCGCCAGGGTATCAAGGAATTTTCCGACTGGC
>JBAZYJ010000009.1:0-136881 GCA_041659385.1 Sphingomonas sp. | reverse complement strand
CCTCGTGATCCACCACCATCCGCACCGCCCGTGCACGGACCTCAGGCGCAAACTTGTTCGTCGTCTTGCTTGTCATGGCTCCACCTTCTCAGGAGTTGAAGCCTCCGACAAACCCGGCGCGGTTCAGCGCGAGCCGGCACTTTCGACTGATGAGCTCGCCCAAAAAGGTGGCTCTGCTTAAAGCGAATTGGATAATGTAGGTTAAAGCTTGTGCACAACGATGTTCGGGTTAGCCGCTTGATGAAGGGCGCCGCTCGAAGACCAGCAAGGTCGACGTCGCCGTAGCGCATAGCTGGCCGTTCTCGTCGTGAAGCGTCGCCTTCGCGAAAGCGGCGCGACCGCCAATCGACAGCAGTCGCCCAACGGTCCTGATGGTCCCGCTCAACGCACGCAGGAACGACACTTTCAATTCCAGCGTCGTGTAGCCGTGATCAGGTTTGAGCGCGGTATGCGCGGCAATGCCGCAGGCGCTGTCTAATATTGTCGAGATATAGCCGCCGCGCACTGAACCCATCGGGTTGTACGAACTGCCATCGGGCGTGGCCTCGAAGACGGCGTGACCGTAATAGACCGATGCCGAACGGGCCGATGGCTAGGCCCGCTGCCAGATAGCCGAGAACCGAACCGAGGCCGAGCCGCTTGAAGAACGGCACGGCGATGACCGCCGCGCCGAGCAACACGACGACCGGAATGAGATTGAAGCCGCCTTGGGAGGCGGCCTCGGTGGCCATCGGTCAGCCTTTCGCCAATTGCCAGGCGAAGATTGCGGCGAGTGCGGCCGGCACGGCGAAGACGAGGAGCAGGATCGGCAGCTCCTGGGAGACCGTATACCCCGCCCTGGTCAGGCCGACCCACATGTTGACGAGCGCCACGGCAAGCCAGACGGGGACGAAGACCTTCGCCGCTGTTGCGATCCCGGCGACATCGCCGCCCCAGAGCTTCCCGAACAGGGCGAACACGCCCAGCAGGACAACTCCTCCGATGATGACAAGCAACATGTGCATGAACGGGCGCCCCCTGTTCCGGCGAAGCCGGCAGCGCCGCCGGTGAGGACGGGCCGCCGCGGCCGACCTTACTTGGTGGTGTAGCCACCGTTGACGAGAATGGTCTGGCCGGTCATCCACCAGCCGTCCGAGACCATGAAGCGGATGTAGGGAACGATGTCCTCGATATCGGTGAGGCCCGTCTTGGAAAAGCCGGACAGCGCCGCCGCCGTCTTATGATAGGCGACGGCGTCCTCGCCCTCGGCCGGATAGAAGAAGGGCGTATCCATTGGGCCGGGGCCGATCGCAGTCACGGAGATGCCGCGCTCGCCGAACTCCTTGGACGCCGCGCGCGTGAAGTGCTCCACCGGCGCCTTGGTGCCGGCATAGGCCGCATAAAAGGGCGTGAACGCGCCGAGCAGCGAGGTGACCAGCGTCACCACCTTGCCGTTATCGCTGACGTTTTTGCCGGCTTCCTTGAGGAAGAAGAAGGCGGTCTTCGAGTTCACAGCCGTCATCTCGTCGTACTCGGCTTCCGAGATCTCGACCATTGACTTCTTCAGAACCTTGCCGACCGTATTAATGGCTATGTCGATACCGCCCATCGCCGCCTTGGCCTCAGCGAACAGCTTCTCCACCGCGCCCGCCGTAGTGAGATCGGCCTGGAAGGCGAAGGCGTCCGCGCCCGCCGCCTTGATCGCGGCCACCGTTTCGTCGGCGGCCGTCTTGGTGGCGCTGGTGTTGTAATGCACGGCTACCGCCTTCGCGCCCTGCGCGGCGAGATCGCGCGCGATCAGTCCGCCGAGGTTCTTCGCGCCGCCGGCGATGAGAACGGTTTTTCCCTTGATGCTGTGATCGGTCATTGGCGTTGGCCTCCTTCGGTTGCCGGCGGCCACCCGAACGGCCGCTTCCTGCACCGCACCATATCGTCTATAGTTTTGTCATAAAGCCACTCAATCTGACATAACCTGTCAGAAAAATCGACCAATCAACGAGAACAAGCACCCTTGGACCGTATCGATCTCTTCCGCACCTTTGCCCGCGTCGTCGAATGCGCGAGCTTCACCCGTGCCGCAGACACGCTCGGGATGCCCCGCTCTTCGGTATCGGCTGCGGTGATCGAGCTCGAAGCACGGGTCGGCGCCCGCCTGCTTCACCGCACCACCCGAAAGGTCTCCCCGACCCAGGACGGCTCGGCGTTCTACGAGCGCTGCCTGCGGCTGATCGCCGATGTCGAGGAAACCGAGGGCCTGTTCCGGCAGATTTCGGTCGGGCCGAGCGGAAGCCTCAGGATCGACGTGCCCGGCCGGATCGGGCGTCTCATCATCGCGCCGGCCCTGCCGGAATTCCTCGCCCGGCATCCTCAGCTCGACATCGAGTTGCGCGTCACCGACCGCGCGATCAATCTCGTCGAGGAGAGCGTCGACTGCGTGCTGCGGGTAGGACCGCTCGGTGATTCCGGTCTCATCGCCCGCAAGATCGGCGACCTGCCGCTGATCAATGTCGCCAGCCCCGGCTATCTCGCCCACTACGGCACGCCGGGCGCGCCGGACGATCTCGCTGCGCATCTCGCCGTCAATTATGCCTCACCATCGACCGGACGCGTCGAAGACTGGGAGTGGATAGAGCATGGCGAGATGCGAATGCTGCCCATGCGCAGCCGCGTCACCGTCAACAGCGCCGAGGCCTATATCGCCTGCTGCCTTGTCGGCCTTGGCCTGATCCAGATCCCAGCCTATGACGTCAAACTCCACCTCGACGCGGGCGAACTCATCGAGGTGATGCTCGGTCATCGGGCGGAGCCGATGCCCATGACACTGCTCTATCCGCACCGTCAGCATCTATCTCGGAGGCTTCAGGTCTTTGCAGACTGGCTTGAGCAGCTCCTGAAACGCGAGATTCTGTAGGCAACCGGCATGCTTCCGAGCTGCGGTGTGCATCAGCAGGCGGAGGATCGATCGCCCCCCCTTTGGAAGTCTGTGCGGCTATCGGCGGCGTTTACGTAGGCATAGCGAAGAATATCGCGCCATAGCGTACATTCGGCGGGGCTGGCGGGCCGCGCCCGATGATGATGAGCACTATGTCTATCTTCACCATCGGCAATCTCCTGTCGGCGCTGTCGCCCGACTACTGGACGCTGCTGGCCGCGCGCCTCGTCACCAGCCTCAATCACGGTGCCTTCTTCGGGCTCGGATCGGTCGTCGCTGCGAGCGTGGTGTCGAAAGAGAGGCAGGCCAGCGCCGTCGCGACCATGTTCATGGGGTTGACCATCGCCAATATCGGCGGCGTACCGGCCGCAACCTGGATAGGCCAGCAGATCGGCTGGCGCATGGCCTTCGCGGGGACGGCGGGGCTTGGCCTCGTTGCCATCACGGCGCTGTGGTTCGCCTTGCCAAGGGGCGAAGCCGGCACGATGCCGGACGTCAGGCGGGAACTGCGCGTCCTAACACACCCGGCCGTGCTGCTCGCCATGGCGACGACGGTGATGGGCGCCGGCGCCATGTTCACGCTCTACACCTATGTCGCTCCGACGCTGGCGGACCTGACCGGCGCGTCGGAGGGATTCGTCACGCTCGCGCTCGTGCTCATCGGCGTTGGCTTCACCATCGGCAATGGGCTTGGTGGGCGGCTCGCCGACTGGTCGCTCGATGGTGCGACCAAAATCTTCCTGGGTGCGCTCGCGCTCATTATGCTGGCGCTGCCTTTCGTGCTCACAAGTCATGTCGGGGCCGCGATCGGGCTCGTCGCATGGGGAGCTGCGGCCTTCGCCATCGTGCCGCCGGTACAGATGCGGGTGATGCAGGCGGCGTCGGAGGCGCCGGGCCTTGCCTCGTCGATCAATGTCGGCGCGTTCAACCTCGGCAATGCGCTCGGCGCTGCCTTAGGCGGCGGGGTGATCAGCTTCGGCCTCGGTTACCAGGCTGTACCTGTCGCGGGCGGGCTGCTCGCGGCGGCAGGCCTGGCGCTGGTCTGGCTCGGACGCATCCGCCCGGCGAACCAGACATGTGAAGCGTAAAATGGGGAAATTTTGGAAGGAACAAGGATGAACGAGATGTCTTTTCCGTTGGCGGGTCAACGCTTCGAAGTCGACTACGGCGATCTGATAGCCACCAACGTCTATGCCGAAGAGGGGCGGTCGCTCACCTACGAGATCACGGAAGGTGCGCTCACCGGCAACACTGCGACCGTCGAGTTCGAATGGCGCCATCTTTTCGGCGGCACCTATGCGATCTCCTGGCAGGAGGCTGACGGTTCGACCGTCGTTCACATCGACGATTTCGAAGCAGGTCGCTCATTGGCCTTCTTTACCACTTCCGATGGTCAGTTCTTCCGCTTGGAAGGCAGCATGAAGCCGCTGGAACCCGTCCAACAAAACTGAGGAGACGACCCCATGGATCTGCAACTCACCGGCAAGACCGCGCTCGTCACTGGAGCGACCGCTGGCATCGGACTGGCGATCGCCCGCTCACTCGCCGCGGAAGGCGCGAAGGTCGTCATTTGCGGCCGCTCGCAAGCCAATCTCGATGCCGCCGCCCACGAGATCGGCGGCGGCGTCCGTGCCGTGCTCGCCGATCCGGCCAGCGCGGAAGGGGTGGCAGCGCTCATTACCGCCGTGCCCGACGTCGATATCCTCGTCAACAATCTCGGCATCTACGAATCCAAGGCATTCGACGAGATCACCGACGAGGACTGGCGCCGCTTCTTCGAGGTCAATGTGCTGAGCGGAGCCCGCCTCTCGAGGCACTATCTGCCGGGCATGCTCGCGCGAGACTGGGGACGGATCATCTTCATCTCCAGCGAAAGCGCGGTCCTGGTCCCGCCAAACATGATCCACTACGGCATGACCAAGACGGCGCAGCTCGCCATATCGCGTGGGCTGGCGGCAACAACCAAGGGCACGCGCGTCACCGTCAATTCCGTGCTGCCCGGCACGACGCGCTCAGCGGGCATCGAGGACTTCCTGCGCAGCGTCGCCAGCGACCCGAACCTTCCCGCCGGCGAGATGGAGCGGGAGTATTTTGCCAAGGAGCGCCCGACCTCGCTGATCCAGCGGATGATCGAGCCCGAGGAGGTCGCTAGCCTGGTGGCCTATGTGGCGAGCCCGCTCTCGGCGGCGACGAACGGTGCCGCGCTGCGCATCGACGGCGGCATCACGCCGACCATCTTGTAAGGCCCGTCATGTCCGAACCCCAACGGTATATTGCGACGCCGACTGGCTTCCTGATGGTGCTGCGTCAAGGCGACGATGTCTTCGCTCGGCTGGAAGCGCTGATGCGCGCCGAGGCGATCCCGTCCGCCAGCATCGGCGGCCTCGGTTTTGCCGGCTGTGTGACCTTTGGCTTCTTCGACTATGAGAAGAAGGAATACAGGCCGAAGACGATGCATGACCTTGAACTGACGAACCTGACCGGGACTCTGGCATGGAAGGACGGCGAGCCGTCCCTCCATGCCCACGGCACGGCAGGGGACGATAGCTTTCGTACCTTCGGTGGCCACCTTCTGGACCTTGAGGTCGGACGCGGTTCGCTTGAGATCGTCGTGACTGTGATCCCGACCCGCCTGGAGCGCGCCGTAGATCCCGGCATCGGCGCGAACGTGCTGCAGCTCTGAGCGGCGAACGACGATCATGCGGTCATCGGCGGCTATTGCGTAGTCATAGCGTGGAATATCGCGCCATAGCGCGCAATCGGCGGGGCTGGCGGAGAGGGTGGGATTCGAACCCACGGTACCCGTAAAGGCACAACGGTTTTCGAGACCGTCCCAATCGACCACTCTGGCACCTCTCCGCACTGGGGATTCGGTTAACGGCACGGGTTTTCCGCACCGCCGATCGGTCGAGCGGGCGCCTCTAGCTCAATCAATCGGGCTGCACAAGCATCGTCCTTGTCTCCAGCGCGATTGCCACTAGATTAAGCGTATGGATCGCAGCACCCACGCCAACCAATCGGCCAAAAATCAGGTTCCCCAGGTTCCCATGCCGCCGATTGCCCACGCCAATTTTTCGATCGGCGATATCGTTCGCCATCGCATTTTCGATTTCCGCGGCGTCGTTTTCGATGTCGATCCGGTCTTCGCCAACAGCGAGGAGTGGTATGACGCGATTCCCGTCGATATTCGGCCGCGCAAGGACCAGCCATTTTACCACTTGCTGGCCGAAAACACCGACTCAACCTATGTCGCTTATGTCAGCCAGCAGAATCTGATCGCGGATGACAGCGAGGAGCCAGTCGACCATCCTGCCATTTCGGGCCTTTTCACCGATTATGTCGATGGCAAGTACCGCTTGCGCCGCGAACATCGCCACTAATCTACCCGCAATTGCGGCCCAAAACCTTTAATCAAGGTTGACAGCAACCAGCACTTCGCTTAGCTGACCGCTCTTTCCGCGACGGGATTTCCTGTGCGCGGGGTGATCTATTGAAAGAGACATTAGGGCCATGTTCGCAGTCGTGCGCACGGGCGGCAAGCAGTATCGCGTTGCCGCAGGAGACAAGATCGTCGTCGAGAAAATCGGCGGCGAAGCTGGTGATTCGGTTACGCTGAGCGACGTTCTGCTCGCCGGTGAAGGCAGCGAGCTGAAGGCCGTCTCCGGTCTTACTGTCGCCGCAGAAATCATCGCCCAGGCCAAGGGCGAAAAGGTGATCGTTTTCAAAAAGCGCCGCCGCCACAATTATCGCCGCAAGAACGGCCATCGCCAGCAGCACACGATCCTGAAGATCGTTGCCATTGGCGCCGCCGCGAAAAAGGCGAAGAAGGCGGAAGCCGCGCCGGTGGAAACCGCTGCTGAAGCAGCGCAGGCGTAACAGCGTAAGATCTGAGGAAGACAGACAATGGCACATAAGAAAGCAGGCGGTTCTTCGCGCAACGGTCGCGACTCTGCGGGCCGCCGCCTTGGCGTCAAAAAGTTCGGTGGCCAGGAAGTCGTCGCCGGCAACATTCTCGTGCGTCAGCGCGGCACCAAATTCTATCCGGGTCGCAACGTGGGTCTTGGCAAAGATCACACGCTGTTCGCGCTCGTCGATGGTCGCGTGACGTTCCACGCAGGCAAACTCGGCCGAACCTTCTGTTCGGTGGATGTCATGGCGATTGCAGCCGAATAACATCGGGTAACCACACCGGGTTACCCATCAGGGTGATCCGGGATCGACCGACATCGGTAGATCGCAAAAGGGAGACGGGTCACCCCGCCTCCCTTTTCTTTTGCTCCCTCAACCAGTTCTGTCGCGTTTCCGTCATCGAGACGTGCCAACGCAACAGCGCGAGCCGACGAGGAGAGTATGCAATGTTTGCTCGGACACCAAGATTGACGTTACGGCCCGGCTGGCCCGAGGACGCGCCTGCGCTGGCACGGGCAATCGGGCATGAGACGGTGGTTACGAAGCTGTCGCGCGTTCCCTGGCCTTATACGGTGGATGACGCCCATGACTGGCTGTCTCGCCCGCGGCCAGCCGATGACCTGTTTTGCCTGATCATGCTGCACCAGGGCGGCGCGACGCGGCTGATCGGTGGCATCGGCCTGCACGCAGAAGAAAACGGCCATGAGCTGGGCTATTGGCTCACTCCCGACGCATGGGGCCTTGGATATGCCACCGAGGCCGGGCGAGCGATTGTCGAAAATGCGCGCCACACGCTGCGGCTCAAACGCCTGCAAGCGCGCCATTATGCTGACAATCCCGCTTCTGCCCGGGTACTGCGCAAGCTGGGCTTTCGCCCCACCGGCCGAGTCTCGCCCTTGCCCTGCCTGGCATCCGGCGACGCACGGCCGAGCGTCGAAATGGACCGGGATTTGGGCGAGGATTATTGTCGCGGGCCTGAAAACTCGCCGCGAATGGCGGCATGAGGACTCGCCCCTCCCTCGTGCATGGCAACGAGGGAGGGGCGGCAATAATCAGGCGACTGCGGCGCCCTTTGGAAACACGGCGTCCGCATAATCGCTTTCCGCGCGCGCGATCAGAGCGCGGTCATCATGCTTCCATGGGTGGAAACCCGGCATGAAATAGCTGAGCCAGGCCCCGGCGATTTTGCGCGCCATGCCCGGCCGACCAAATGCGTACCAGAACACCCGCCACCAGATGCGCGGCCCGGTCAGACCGTCCTGACGCAGCAGCTCCAGCATTCCGCGCCGACGACCGTTGAAGAATTTCCAGGTCGTCGCCAGCATGACGATCGCCTTTACTCGCCAGCGTTGCCAGCGACTCCAGTCGCGCGTCGCGTGCAGCCATGTGTCATAGGCAACGCCCTTGTGCTCGATTTCTTCGGATGCGTGCCAGCGCCAAAGCGCGGCCACCTGCGGTTCCGCCCCGGCCAGATGTCGGGGATTGGCGATCAATTCATGCGCGAGCATCGCGGTGAAATGCTCCAGTGCCATCGTCGCCGCCAGATTGGCGATCACCGGCTTCCCCCGGGCGAGCGCCAGGGCATCATCGACATCGCGCTCCAGAAGAGCGATGTCATAACCGCGATCAGCCACTTGCCGGTTGAAGGCGACATGTTCGCGCGTGTGCATCACTTCCTGTCTGATGAACGCGTTGATCTCACCCTCCAGCTTGGCGGGCGTATCTTCGCGGAACCGGCGGACGCTATCGATGAAGTAGCCTTCGCCCTTGGGAAAGGTGACGGACAACGCGTTATAGAAAGCGGTCGCAACGGGATCGTTGTTCAACCACCAGCGACTGGCTTTTTCATTGCGGCCAAATCGAAGGTCGCGCGGTATGATCGTCAAATCGGCAGGCGTTATTGCTTTTGGCATCGATTCCTCCCAACAGGGGCTGAAAGCTGCTTACTCCGGGCGCAAAATAGGTCTTATTTACACAAGTGTCAATAACACGCAGACGATTGAGCCCGGAAGAATCACGCGACGCCGCACTGGATGCCGCGCGCGTGCTCCTGCTTGAAAATGGACCTCAGGCAGTGACGTTGAAGGCGGTTTCAGCCCAAATCGGGCGAACTCATGCCAATCTCCTCCATCATTTCGGTTCCGCAGCAGGCCTGCAAAAAGCACTGATGGCGCGCATTGCCGAAGGCATTGTGGGGACGATCGAAGCGGCGGTGCGCAAGGCGCGAACCACCGACAAAGACCCGCATGAAGTGGTCGATCTGGTTTTTGACGCGTTCGACAACCAAGGCGCGGGGCCGTTGGCAAGCTGGATGATCCTGTCAGGCAACGAAAACGCGCTCGACCCCATTCTCGAGGCAATTCATAACCTTGTCGACCGTCTGGCCGAAGAACATGACAATCCGCAGGTGTCGATCCACGAACAGACACTGTCACTGGTGCTGATGGCGCTGGGTGATGCGCTGCTTGGCGGCCCGATGGCCAAGGCGCTGGACCTACCGCGCGGCGCGGCGCGGGAACTGGCGGCGCGCCAGCTTGCGGCATCGGCGGTGCTCCAGGAACAGGCCTGAACGCCCCCTTCCCGCGCTGCCAATCGCTCGCCGACCCACGCCGGGCTGGATATGCGGCGCCATTTCGCTAGATAGCGTCCCATGCATTTTCTCGATCAAGCCAAAATCTTTGTTCGCTCCGGTGCGGGCGGCCCCGGGGCCGTCAGCTTCCGGCGTGAGAAGTTCATCGAATATGGCGGCCCCGATGGCGGCAATGGCGGCAAGGGTGGCGACATCATCGTTGAAGCGGTTGCGGGCCTGAACACCCTTATCGATTTCCGCTATACCCAGCATTTCCGCGCGGCGCGTGGCCATGGCGGCTCGGGTTCGAACCGAACCGGAGCAGGTGGCGAAGACCTTGTCATCTACGTGCCGGTCGGCACCCAGATCCTGTCGGAAGACAAGGAACAGGTGCTGCTGGACTTCACACGCCCTGGTCAACGCGAAATTTTCATGAAGGGCGGCGATGGCGGGCGGGGTAATGCCAGCTACAAAACCTCAACCAATCGCGCGCCGCGCCAGCATGGCACTGGCTGGCCATCCGAGGAAGCCTGGGTCTGGTTGCGGCTGAAACTGCTTGCCGATGCAGGGCTGGTCGGCCTGCCCAACGCCGGCAAATCGACTTTCATCAACGCCACCACCAATGCCAAGGCGAAGGTCGGTGATTATCCCTTCACCACCGTTCGTCCTCAGCTTGGCGTCGTGCATCATCTGGGGCGCGAATTCGTGCTTGCGGATATTCCCGGCCTGATCGAGGGCGCTGCGGACGGCGCGGGGATTGGCGACCGCTTCCTGGGGCATATCGAACGCTGCCAGGTGTTGCTTCACCTTGTGGATGCAACTGCGGATAACCCTGTGGAAAACTATCGCATCGTGCGGGGTGAGCTCGACGCTTATGGCGCGGGCCTGCATGAAAAGGTTGAAGTGATCGGCCTCAACAAGATCGACGCGCTTGAACCTGCCGACGTAAAGAAGCTGGTTACCAAGTTGAAACGGGCAAGCAAGGCCGAAGTCATGCCCTTGTCCGGCGCGGGTGGAGAAGGCATTCCAGCGGTGCTCGACCGGCTGCTCGACGCGATAGCGCCCACTTATACCGCCGCCTCGATCGTCGATGACGATCCCGGTGAAACAACCGAATGGTCGCCGGTGTGACCGGCGCCCTCCCTCAATTGGGAGAGCGCCTGATGGACGTATTCGCTCCCGCACAATGCCCACGCCTGATCGTCAAGGTCGGTTCCTCGCTGCTCGTCGATCCGGCGGGCACGGTGCGCGAACAATGGCTCGCCAGCCTGGTTGCGGACATTGCGGCGCGGATCGCCGCCGGACAGCAGGTAGCTGTCGTCTCATCCGGGGCAATTGCGCTGGGCGCGCGGCGGCTGAAATTGGCAAAGGGCGGGCGGGCCAGCCTTGAAGATGCGCAGGCTGCGGCTGCCACCGGCCAGATCGCGCTCAGCCTTGCCTGGGCCAGCCTGCTCGACGCCAAGGGGCTGACGGCAGCACAAATGCTGGTGACGTTGGACGATCTGGAGGATCGGCGGCGTTACCTCAACGCATCGGCGACGCTGAACCGGCTGCTCACGCTCGGTATCGTGCCGGTCATCAATGAGAATGACAGCGTTGCGACTGCCGAAATCCGCTTTGGCGATAATGATCGGCTGGCCGCGCGCGTTGCACAAGCCGCGGGCGCCCAGGGGCTAGTGCTGCTGTCCGACATCGATGGCCTGTACGATACCAATCCCCACACCAATCCCGATGCGCGCTTCATCGCGCGCGTCGACCGGATTGATGCCGATGTCGAAGCGATGGCCGATGGCGCGTCTTCATCGGGCATGGGCAGTGGTGGCATGGCTTCGAAAGTGGCGGCGGCACGCATTGCCACTGGCGCGGGCGTTGCGATGGCCATTGCCTCGGGCCGGGCCGATCATCCGCTTGCCACGCTCGATGAAACCGGGCGCGGCACTCTGTTCGTGGCCGACAAAGTAGCCCCGGCGCGCAAGGCGTGGCTGGCGGGAGGATTGACGGCGCGCGGCGAAATCCATGTCGATGACGGCGCGGTTCGCGCATTGAACAGCGGCAAGAGCCTGCTTGCCGCGGGCGCCACGCGCGTCGCCGGCGGCTTTGCCCGCGGTGACCTTGTGGCGATCGTCGCACCTGATGGGCGCACGATCGCGCGCGGGCTGGCTGAATATGACTGCGCCGACGCGATGCAGCTTTGCGGCCGCCGCTCCGACGATCATGCCACGATTCTGGGCTATGCCCCGCGCTCGGCGCTCGTCCACCGCAACCAGATGGCGTTGCTGTGATTGTCGCCCTGACCGGCGCGACCGGTTTCGTCGGCGGCCATCTGATCGATCTGGCCCGCGCCGAAGGGCATCAGGTGCGGGCGCTGACCCGGCGCGCGCAACCCGCACGACCCGACGTGATATGGGTGGAAGGAGCTCTCGACCGCCCATTGGCGCTTGGGCAACTGATTGCAGGCACAGACGCGGTCATCCACGTCGCGGGGGTAGTCAATGCCGGGGATCGCGCGGCTTTTGAGCGCGGCAATGTCGACGGCACGCGCGCCATGGTGCTGGCGTGCGAGGCCGCCGGTATCCGCAGGTTCGTCCATGTCAGTTCGCTTGCCGCGCGGGAACCCGCCCTTTCCGACTATGGATGGTCGAAGGCGGGCGCCGAGGAGGCGGTGACCTCTTCCGCGCTCGACTGGACGATCGTGCGGCCACCTGCGGTGTATGGCCCGGGCGACATGGAGATGTTCGACATATTCCGCATGGCGCGGTTGGGCGTTGCGTTGATGCCACCGCCGGGGCGGATGTCGGTCATTCATGTCAATGACCTTGTCCGATTGCTCCTGGCGCTTGCCGTGACCGATCCTGGTCGAGTCATTCTGGAACCCGATGACGGCACCGTTGATGGATGGAGCCATGCGGATTTTGCCCGTGCGGTCGGCCAGGCGATTGGCAAACGAGTGACGCCTCTGGCCCTGCCCCGATCGTTGCTGGCACTCGCCGCGAGAGCCGACCGACTGGTACGCGGGCCCAAGGCAAAACTGACTCTCGATCGGGTCGGCTATATGTGCCACCCGGACTGGACAGCAAACCCCGCGCGACAGCCGCCAGCCGCGTTGTGGGCGCCACGCATCGCCACCCCCACGGGCCTGCGCGAAACCGCTGAGGATTATCACGCGAAGGGGTTGCTCTGATCCGTCAGATGAACCGCCGCATTACCAACTCGCCCAGAAACAGGATCAGGCTGAGCACCAGCCCCGCAAGCAACAATCGATATGCCACGCCCAGCAGGCGATATTTGCGGCGGGCGAGCACCTGCCCGTTTTGATAGATGTCGCGCAACATGGTGCGGCATATGGTTTCGTCATCGTGCAGCCGGTCGATCACCGCATCGACAAAATCTTCCTGCGCCATCGCGGTGAACACACCAAAGAACAGAATGTTGGTTTCCTCGCCCATTTCCTGAAGCGGCGGCGCCGCGCGCGGCAGGACCGTCAGGATGGCGACCAGCGCCGCCAGGAACGCAAACACCGCCAGAACCGCCAGCGGCAATATCATACCGCCCCCCGCCCTCACCTGACCGATGGCCACCGTAAAGATCAGGAAGGTCGCCCCCATCAGCATGCTGGCCTTCTGATCGGCCATCTGGCTGAGTTGCAGCGTCATGCCCTGCGCGGTGCGAACCAGATGGATGCTGTTCGGCACCAGCGGGCGCGCAGGCGAATGCGCGGTGTCGTCAGAGTGCTTTCCGTCGGCTGACATGCCTCTCCTTGCGCGGATCAATTGCCCTGGTGGTTCGACTGCGACCAGATCCTGCCCGATTACCGCCTTACTCGCTTGCCAAGGACGACGCAGCAAGGCAAGCCGCCCACTTCTAGCGGGACCAAGATACAATGACTGACCGATCCGACATCTACGACAAAGTTGCCAGCCTCATCGAACCTTTCAACAAGAAGGGCGTCACGCTGAGCGACGCAACCACTTTCCAGCGCGATCTCGAATGGGACAGCCTGACGGTGATGGACTTTGTCGCGGGCATCGAAGACGAATTCGACATCATCATCACGATGAACATGCAGGCCGAAATCGAAAATGTCGGCCAGCTTGTCGATGCCGTCGTCAAGCTGAAGGGTTAACTCCATGACCGAGGCACTGGCCACTGCCGACGCACTGCCGCAGCACGTCGCGCCGATTGCACCCGAACATGACCTGCTATCCAAGTTCGATCCGCTGATCGCCGAGCGCAAGGCGCTGATCGATTCAGGCGTGCGTGATCCCTTTGGCATCGTGATGGACGAAGTGAAATCGCCCACCGTCGCCGTCATCAAGGGGCAGGAAACCATCCTGCTTGGCACGTACAACTATATGGGCATGACGTTCGATGCCGACGTCATTCAGGCGGGTAAGGACGCGCTCGACCAGTTCGGATCGGGCACGAATGGCAGCCGGATGCTGAACGGCACTTTCCGCGACCATATCGAGGCGGAAGACGCATTGCGCGAATTTTATGGCGCCAGTTCCGCGATCATCTTTTCGACGGGCTATCAGGCCAATCTGGGGATGATCTCAACACTGGCGGGCAAGGGCGAATATGTCATCCTTGACGCCGACAGCCATGCGTCGATTTATGACGGCTGCGCGATGGGCAATGCGGAAATCGTCCGCTTCCGCCACAATTCGGTCGAGGATCTCGACAAGCGGCTCGGCCGCCTTCCCAAGGAACCCGGCAAGCTGGTGGTGCTCGAAGGTGTCTATTCGATGCTGGGCGACATCGCGCCGCTGAAGGAAATGGTCGCTGTCGCCAAGAAGCACGACGCAATGGTTCTGGTAGACGAAGCGCATTCGATGGGCTTTTTCGGCCCCAATGGTCGCGGCGTATATGAAGACCAGGGGCTGGAAGGTCAGGTCGATTTCATCGTCGGCACCTTTTCGAAGTCGGTGGGGACGGTCGGCGGGTTTTGCGTATCGAACCATCCCAAGTTCGAGGCGATCCGCATGGTCTGCCGACCTTACATCTTCACCGCATCGCTGCCGCCATCGGTGGTGGCAACGGCGGCAACATCGATCCGCAAGTTGATGCACGCGTACGACAAGCGCGCTCGCCTTTGGGAAAATGCCCGCACCCTGCACGGCGGGTTGACGGCAATGGGCTTCAAGCTCGGCACCGCGACGCCGGAATCGGCGATCGTCGCGGTGATCCTGGAAGACCAGATCCAGGCAGTGGCGATGTGGCACACGCTTTTGGAAATGGGTGTGTACGTCAACATGGCCCGCCCGCCCGCGACGCCGGCTGGCACCTATTTGCTGCGTTGTTCTTTGTGCGCGGAACATAGCCCGGAACAAATCGACAAGGTGATCGGCATGTTCAAGGCGGCAGGCGAAGCAACCGGCGCTCTGTCATAACGAGTATTTCAGCACTGTTCAGCATGGTTTCCGCGCGTTAGTAAATGCGCGGGATGGATGATATCGACCAAGGGGACGCGGCCCGCGCGACGGGTTGGCGGTCGATCATGTTGATGATGACTGCGCTGCTTGGCGCAGTTGTCCTTGTTGGCCTGATTGCAACGCTCAGCGAAGCCAATCGCCAGCGCGACCGCGCCTTGAGGCTGCAGACGCACAGCTTCCAGGTGATGATTCTGGTGCGCACATTGGCGACGACAATGGCGCAGGCAGAAGCGTCGCTGGGTCGATATGTTATCAGCACAGACAAGACGCAGGGCCAGATATACAGCGATCAATGGTCGCGTGCGAACGATCAGATCGAGCAACTGAACCAACTCACGGCCGCCAACAGCCAGCAGATCGAGCGGATCAAGGCGCTGCGCATGGCGTACCAGAAACGCGGCGTCGAACTCGGCGACATCGCGCTCAGCACCAACTACGGTAAAAACGACCAGGCATTGGCGCGATACTACCAGGCAGGCCGCTCGCCATCGCTGCGACACATCGATATATTGCTCGATGACATCATCGAACGTGAGCGGGCATTGCTGACCGATCGAACGTCCGACGCGATGCGCTCTGTTGATCGGCAGAGCCAGGTTGCCAGGGTATTGGTGGTATTCGGCGTGTTGATTGTGCTGGGCGCGATCGCGCTTGGCTGGATGACCGTCGAGGCCTTGGGACAGCGCGCGCAAGCCCGCGCCGAAGCGGATATCGAACGCGAGCGTTCGCACGAGCTAGAGCGCGCCGTCGCAAAGGCGACCAACGAATTGCGACTGGAAGCGATTGAGCGCCAATCCGCGGAAGAAAGACTGCGCCAGGTACAAAAAATGGATGCGGTCGGCCAGCTTACCGGCGGCATTGCGCATGATTTCAACAATATGCTGGCCGTCATCCTGGGGGGGCTTGAACTGGCCAAGCGCCAGATCAAGAAGGACGTCAACGCCGCCCGGCATATCGACAACGCCACAGAAGGTGCCAACCGCGCCGTTGCCCTGACCCGCCGCCTGCTCGCCTTTTCACGCGCGGAAGCGTTGCTGCCAACGGCGATCGACGCCGGCGAGCTTATCGACGGCTTGTCCGACATGCTCAACCGCACGCTGGGCGGTACTATTTCGGTTGAAACCAGCGCCGACAATGGCGACTGGCTGATCTGGGCGGATCGGCATCAACTTGAAAACGCGCTGCTCAATCTTGCCGTCAACGCCCGCGATGCGATGGAAGGCCGCGGCATTTTGAAGATTGCCACTGGCCAGACGACGCTGGATCAACACCAGATTGGCGAGTGCGCGGCTGGCAAATATGTGACGATCGTGGTCAGCGATACCGGTATCGGCATGACCCCCCACGTGCTGGAACGCGCGTTCGAACCGTTTTTCACCACCAAGCCAGTCGGCAAGGGGACAGGTTTGGGCCTGAGCCAGATTTTCGGTTTTGTCCGGCAATCGCGCGGCGAAATAACGATCACTTCTGCGCCTGACAAAGGCACCACGGTGACCATCTACTTGCCACGCCACCTGGCTACCGCGCAATCGCGACCGGCCAACAGCTATCTTGCCGAAGCCGCAACACCCAAAACAAGCATCGATCCGGCGCGTACCAATCTGGATATCATGGTCATCGAAGATGATGTCCGTGTTCTGAACTCGACGATCAGCACATTGAAGGAACTTGGCCACCGCCCCCTTGCCTGCGCGGATCCATTGGCGGCGCGCGCGATGATGGATCGCGCCGATCATGTCGACCTGCTGATTTCGGACGTGCTGATGCCGGGGAAAACCGGACCGGAGTTGATTGCAGAACTGACACCGCGATTCCCCGGTGTCGCAGTTCTGTTTGTAACGGGTTTCGCCGGTGAGGCGAGCGGGGAGCAATTTGGCGGCCACGCGGTGCTGCGCAAACCCTTTACGATGAACGCGCTCGCGCGGGCGATCGACGAGGCAATGACTGCCAGGCGGACTGCGCCACAACCCGCCATCACCACCGGATAGATTTTCATAGCCCCGCGCCAAAGGTGCGGATATAGCCGCGCGAACACGGGCGATACCCGTCCACGCTATCGAACCGGACCATGTTGTTTCGCCTGACCGCCATCGATCGCTACATGGCCCGGTTGATCGCCGTACCCCTGTTTGCGAATCTCGTTATCGCCGCGATGCTGCTGGTCCTCGACCGGATGCGCATCCTGCTCGATTTCGTCGCAAGCGAAGGCGGGCCCGTAAGCGTGGTGTGGCGGATGCTCGCCAATCTGCTGCCCGAATATCTGGGGTTGGGTATTCCGATCGGCTTGCTGCTGGGCACGCTGCTTGCCTTCCGGCGGCTGGCGACCAATTCGGAACTGGACGTGATGCGCGCGGTGGGCGTCAGCTACGCCCGGCTGCTCCGCGTGCCCTATATGTACGCATTCGGCCTGGCGATCGTGAACCTGGCAATTGTCGGCTACGTCCAACCCTATGCCCGCTATGCCTATGAAGGCCTGCGTTTCGAACTGCGTACAGGCGCCCTGGGCGCTTCGATCAAGGTTGGCGAGTTCACGCGCTTTCCCAACGGCGCCACCGTCCGCATCGAGCAGAGCCGGGAACAGGGCCGCGACCTGCGCGGCATCTTCGTCCATTCCACCGATCACAAGGGAGGATCGCTGGCCGTTACTGCCGAGCGCGGGCAATTTCTGGCGACCGACAATCCCGACGAGATCATTTTCCGGCTGACCAACGGCACATTGGTCAGGACCGAGCGCGGCGTCGCCACGCCGCGCGTCCTGCGCTTCAGCTCCAACGACCTGCCCATTCCGCTGCCCAAATACGAACAGTTCCGCAATCGCGGCGGGCGCAATCTGGAATTGACGCTGCCCGAACTTGCACGGATCGGGCGCGACAAGGGTGCGAGCGAAGAATTGCGCGATACCAGTCGCGCCGCGCTCCATTTCCGCCTTGCTGAAGTGGCGACGATTTTCCTGCTGCCGATGCTGGCGCTGGCGCTTGGCGTGCCGCCCAAGCGATCGACGTCGGCGCTTGGCGTATTCCTGTCGATCGTGATGATCGTGACTTATTACAAGATCAACGAATATGGGCAGGCCGTTGGCGGACTGGGCAAAATCGACCCGTTCGTTGCGCTGTGGGTCCCCTTTGTCCTGTTTGCCGCCCTGGTGTTCTGGATGTTCTATACTGTTGCCTATGTGCCCGGCGGGCAACCGATCGGCTTCCTTGAACGCGCCTTCGCCCGGTTGGCAAAACTGGTTCGCAAGCTGATCCCCACCCGTTCCTCCAGGAAGAACTGATGCAGATGCCGTTCTTCCCATCGCGGACCATGTCTCTCTACATCGGTCGAATGCTGCTGACCCGGACCGCGACAATATTGGTCGGCCTGGTTCTGGTGTTGCAGACACTCGAAGCATTGTCCGAATCCGGCGCGATCCTGGCTCATGCGGGCAACGGCCAAATGGAAGTCTGGCGTTATGTCGGTTTGCGGGCGCCGCAGATCGCGGCTCGCTTCCTGCCGTTTGCGGTGCTGCTCGCCACCATTTTTACATTGTCCACGCTGAACCAGAACAGCGAAGTCATCGCCATGAAAGCATCGGGCCTGTCGGCGCACCAGGTGCTCGCGCCGTTGATCGTCGCCAGCCTGATCGTCGCGGGCATTTCCTTTGCGTTCAACGAACGCATTGTCGCCAGGGCAACCGCGACACTCAATCAATGGAAAAAGGTCGATTACGGCCCTCTGCCCGTCGATCGCGGCGATCGCGTCGATGTGTGGGTTCGCGCCGGGGATGATCTGGTCAAGGTTGGCCAGGTGCATGGCCATGGCAATGCCGCACGACTGCAAGACATAACGGTGTTCGATCGACAGGGCGGCAAGCTGATTTCGATCCTGCAGGCCGCGAACGGCCACCGCGAAGGCAATGGCTGGCGTGTCGAACCTGCCGCCCGTTTCGACGTGGCGAGCGGGAAGCTGACTAAGATCGGGTCAACCCTCGTGGCAACCGGGGTTCGGCCGGACCAGTTCACATTGGCATCAATCGACGCCGACGGCCTCACCTTCATCGAATTGTCGGCCGCCATTCACGATCTGGCTGATGCGGGGCGACCGACCAAGGCGCTTGAAGGGGCGCTTTGGCACAAGATTTCTGGTCCGCTTTCGGCGATCCTGATGCCGTTGCTCGGGTCGGTCGCCGCATTCGGCATCGCGCGATCGGGCAAGCTCTTCATCCGCGCGGTCATCGGCATGGGCCTGGGTTTTGCCTATTTCGTGGCCGATAATTTCGCGCTGGCGATGGGCAATCTGGGCGCCTACCCGCCTTTCCTCGCCGCGTGGGCGCCGTTCTTCCTGTTCCTGTTCATTGGCGAGCTGGTGCTGGTAAGAAGCGAGGAATAGCCCTTCGGGCTCACCCAGAACATGCCCGCGTGCCATGACCGGACGGGCGCGATCGATCCCTCAGCCGACCTTGCGGCCCTGACGCATCGAATTGGCTGTCAGGCGCACGACCAACCCCGACAGGGTGGGATAATTGGCGCGATGATAGGGGGAATCGGGCGCCAACGCCGCAGACAGGCGACGATGCGCTTCCGCCAGCGAATGATATGGAAGACCGGGCAACAGATGGTGCAGCGCATGATAGCGCAGGCCGACTGGCGCCCAGAGCAGCGGCAATACTCCTGGCGGCGGCACGTTCACCGAATCCAGATATTGCGCCGTCGTCGAAAGCACTTCGCCGTCATTTTCCCACAGATGCGCGACCAACGTGCGAACCTGGTTGATAACCATCACCGCCGACGCGACGCCGACAAAGATTACGAACGCCCTTAGCGGAATGATCCCTGCAATCGTCAGCCCGACCAGCGTAATCGCCCAGATGCTGGCACCCGCCGCTTGCCAACGCCATTGCCTCGCCAATTCGCCTTCGGGCGGACGCCGACGAAAAGCAGGATTGATCGACAGCGACGAGTATCGTGCGATGACCACATTGCGTACCGACGGAAACACTGCAGACAATGGCGTCAGCACCCCGAAACGGAAAAGAACCGCAATCGGGCCCAGCGCCGAAATCAGCACGAAGACCGGCAGGGTCCATGGCTTCATCAACGCCAGCGAAAGATATTCGGGGTCTTCCGCCGTACCATAGCGGGTACGTGCATGATGCAGGCTGTGTACGCCTTCATACATGAACGAAGGCACGAGCTGCGGCACGCCGACGATCAGGTTCCAACCCAGGCGAAACCACGGCAACGAAGCATGACGGACATGGGTCAGTTCATGGATGAACAGCCCGGCGCGATAAATGGCAAGCACCGCCGCCGCCAACGCGGGAATGACGATCCACGGATTGCTCGACAGGATCGCCACGGCAATCGCGCCGTAGCCGATTGCGGCGGAAACGAGCAGGTCAGTCCAATAGAACCACTGCTTGGGGGGATTGAGATCGCGGGTCAGTTCTGCGGCAGCGCGCAGCATCGCCATATCGTCGGGAATACGGTCCAGACGCGCGCGTGAGGAAGCGTCCTGGCTCACATCAGCATCGGGCCGGTCGAGGGAAGTCATTGTCGTCATGGGGCTGCCTTTTGGCCGAAGATAGTGGCTTTATGGTGGCATTCCAGTGCCCCCGCCTTGACTTCCGGCAAAGCAGTGCGCGTTCCGGCAGACGCCCTGCTTGACAGGTTACGACGAAGCGGTGACTTGGGCGCATCGTTGCAGAAACAGGGGATCGACATCTTGGCCACCGCACCGCTTGCCATTCATCCCGCCGACACCAAGGCTGATCGCAAGATTTTCGTCGATCTTGCCTACCAATTGAACGGCAACGATCCCAATTGGGTGCCGCCGCTCCGCCAGGAAGCGGCAGGCCTTATCGATCCCAAGAAAAACGGCTGGTTCAGCCATGCCAAGGGGCAGTTGTTCCTGGCGACACGCGGCGGCAAGCCGGTCGGCCGGATCTCAGCGCATATCGATACGCTGGCGCTGGAAATGCCAACAGAAAAAGGCTTTGGCCCCGGTGCCGGATGCTGGGGAATGCTCGACGCAACCGACGAGCAAACCGCGCATGCGCTGATCGAGACAGCCGAAAATTGGCTCCGCGGCCAGGGCATGACCAAGGCGCTGGGGCCGCTGAGCATGTCTATCTGGGAAGAGCCGGGCCTGCTTATCAAGGGGCACGATCATCCGCCGACGGTGATGATGGGCCATCATCTTGCGCATTATCAAGCCTGGATCGAAAGCGCAGGCTATGTCGGCGTCAAGCAGCTTCACACTTATGAACTGGATATTTCGAAGGAATTTCCGCCCCTCATCCAGCGGATTATCGCTGCGGGCGAGAAGAACCCACGCATCCGCATCCGCGAAGTCGACAAGTCGCGTTTCGAGGAGGAAGCCGCACTTATCATCGGCATCCTCAACGATGCCTGGGCCGACAACTGGGGTTTCATCCCGCTGACCCAGCCCGAACTGGACGATGTCGGCGTCAAGCTGAAGCCGATCGTGTTCAACGACCTGATCCGCATCGCCGAACTGGATGGCGAGCCCGTTGCCTTCATGATTACGTTACCCGACCTGAACGAGGTCATCGCGCCGTTGAAGGGCAACCTGTTCCCGTTTGGTTGGGCCAAGCTGCTGTGGTGGCTGCGCAAGCCCAAGGTACGGACGATGCGCGTGCCGCTGATGGGCGTGGTGAAGAAGTTGCAGGCATCGCGCATGGCGAGCCAACTGGCCTTCATGATGATCGAATATATCCGCCGCGCATCCGTCACTCGCTATGGGGCAACGCGCGGAGAGATCGGCTGGATATTGGAAGACAATCAGGGAATGGTTGCCATTGCCGACGCAATCGACAGCCATATCAACAAGATCTACCAGATTTATGCCAAGCAACTTTAATTGGCAAAAACGGTCCGCGGCAGAAGGGGCTTAATGCCGCGGACCGCCGGATATCACCGCTTGGTGATATCTACGCCATCGGCCGCCCATTCCTCTTTGGTCTGGCACGTTTTCTGGGGGATACGTGAGCCGGTGACGTTTTCGATGACACAATAGCGCTGGGCGCTGGGTTTTGCCGCAACGACTGGCGCGGGAGCAGGTGCCGAAACCGGGTTACCGCTCGCAGGCTCGGGTGAAATGGTTGTTGCGCCGACAGGTGCCGCCGCGACGAGCAGGCCGCTCGCAATACCTGCCAGCAAGCCACCAAATGCACGGTTGGAAATGGTCTTCATGGTCGTTCCTCCAAAGCGTCGATGCGACCTCTTCGGTTCGCATCAACTGCTTTGCATTTGCCGTGCCAAACAGTTATTTTATTATAATACAATATATTACGCGATAAATTGTCGCACAAACGTCACCGCAACGCGCTACAGTTTGGCGCGGCGCGCGTGTTGTTGGCGCAACACACCAAATCGCTTCGTCACCCCTCCCGTATGGGAGAAGCATGCAAGAGAACGGTGCGGATTGAGATAGTCGGTCCCGGTTCCCAGGAACGTCACGTCGACTGGTTAGCGCAACACTGCCCAGGTTGGCGCGTGATCGCTCGCCTTTTCACGGCCTCGATATTCCTTGTCGACGCCAGCATCGACCAGAAGGTCAGCGGCTTGCGGGCTCAGCAGCAGATGATCGATCCGAAACCCTGCGTCCCGTTGCCAGGCGCCAGCCTGATAATCCCAGAAGGTCCAAACGCCGCCTTTGGGAAAGCGCGTGCGCAGTGCGTCCGTCCACCCCTGTGCGATAAGGCTGCGAAATCCCGCCCGGCTTTCCGGCTGCATTAGCGCATCGTCCTGCATCTGGCGGACCGAGAATGTATCATCGTCGTTGGGAATGACGTTGTAATCGCCTGCGAGCACCGTTGGCCGTTCGTCAGCCAACAACTCACGCGCGCGCGCGGCCAGACGGTCGATCCAGCGCAGTTTATAGTCGAATTTGGGCCCGGGTTGCGGGTTGCCGTTGGGTAGATAGATCGATGCGACAACCAGCCCATCGATTTCAACTTCCAGATAGCGGCTGTGATCGTCCTCATCTTCGCCCGCCAGCCCACGCTGACGTTCGATCGGGTCCGCGCCTTTGGCCAGCACCGCGACGCCGTTGAACCCCTTTTGCCCATGCCACACCGCGCCATAGCCGGCAGAGCGAATATCGCTTTCGGGAAAGGTTTCGTCGCTGGATTTCAGTTCCTGCAAGCAGACGATATCGGGCTGCTGTTCGGCCAGATATTCGATCAGGCGCGGCAAGCGAGCCTTGATGCCGTTGACGTTATAGGAGACGATTTTCAAAGAATGGCGCTCAAACCGAGAAGCTCGATCCACAGCCACAGCCCGACGCCGCGACCGGATTGTCGACCCGGAACGCCGTCCCCCCCAGCGATTCGACGAAATCCACGCGCGCGCCACGCACCAGATCCAGGCTGATCGAATCGACGACCAGCTTCACGCCTGAGGTTTCGGCAACACGGTCGTCATCCTCAATGGCATCAGCCAGGCCGAAACGATACTGAAACCCTGAACAGCCCCCGCCCTCGACCGAGAGGCGCAGGATCGCCGGTTTCTGCTGGCGTTCAGCAATCTCGGCCACGCGCGCAGCGGCGGCGGCGGTCAGCGTCAATTCGGCGGTTTCGGCATCCATGGTATGTAGATAAGCCGCCCCGCGCGCCACGGCAACCATGCCGCTGAAATCAATCGACCGAATAGAGCAATCAGTCGGCGGCCGGACCGCCAACGCCGCCTTTACGCGCCTTCAACGCCCGATCCTGGACGGCAAGCAGATAATCGCCGGTCTGCAGGAACGGAATCGGATTGACCGAATGGCCATCAATCCGGACCTCGTAATGCAGGTGATTACCCGTCGAACGGCCAGTCGATCCCATCAGCGCGATCAACTGACCACGCTTCACGCGGGTGTTGGCGGCGACCAGGATTTTCGACAGATGGCCATAGCGAGTGGCGATGCCCAGGCCATGATCGATCTCAACCATGTTGCCATAGCCACCGGCACGCTCTGCCCGCGAAATCATGCCATCAGCCGTCGCATAGATCGGCGTGCCATATTGACCGGGAATATCAACGCCGGGATGCATGGCGGGCGTCCCACGGAACGGATCGCTGCGCACGCCGTACATGCTGCTGAAATTGACGTTGCTGACCGGTTGCGCCGACGGAATGGCAACCACACCCTGCTGAAGCGAATCGAGCTTCTTCCAGGTCATGAACAGCGAACGGAACTGCGCATCGGCGTTGGCTTCGGAAACACCCTCCCCCGCCGCGACGGGTTCATAGGGGCCGCCTACGCCACCCACACGCGCCGTCAGCCGTTCCGGCGTGATACCCAGGCGACGGACAGCCCCCGCGGTCATGGCATAACGCTGTTCGGTGAAACGCTGTGCCTTTGCAGCAAGAGCAACCTGCTGAGCCTCAACCCGACGCAGCGGCGCGATCACGTCGGCAGCGAGCGACGCTGCCTTTGGATCGAGCAGCGGCGTATTCAACGCGAGCGATCCATTGGCGGCCTTGCCCTCAAGCACCGCGCTGATCATCGCCTGACGCTGTTCGACGCGCGCAGCCTGAACCACCGCGGCTTGCTTGATCGCGGCGACATCGGCGCGCATCGATTCGATCTTGCCCTGAAGCTGGGCAACGCGTGCTTCGGCGGAAACCGGCGCGCCAAGCACGTTAGACATCGCAACGGCGTTGGCTGCGACATGTGCGGCGCCATAAGCCGAGAAGGAAAGCGTCACGCCCGCGATGGCGACGATCGCCAACTGCGCACGTCCACCCATGCTGAAGCGACGGAGATCCCGTCCATCATGAAGGAAAACATGGCGCGTCTTGAAACTATCGCGGACCCGGCAGATTGCGTCCGCAATCGAAGTTGGCAGAATCTTCGTCATTATTCCCCGGCGACCTTGTCGGGAACCAAATGGCGGTTCCGTTTGTTATCAGCGCCTCGGCCCCCCTCAGCGCTTTGCGACACTGTGTGTGGCAAATGCGGGGGTGAAGAGGCAAGTCGTGGCGCCCCCTACCGGGGTGAAGCGCAGCGGTCGCGCGGCGAGCCGTTACAGGCTGCGGATTTAACGCCGAAAATGGCGTGTTGTTGCCCGTCCGATTGGCCGAATCACCACGCGCGCCGGGTCTGCGATGCCAACGCTCAAGGCCGTCAGCCCAACGCGCGAACCGCCTCCAGCACCTCTTCCGCGTGACCGGCAACCTTTACCTTGCGCCATGTCCGCACCAGCGTGCCGGTAGCGTCGAACAGGAAGGTGGAGCGTTCGATTCCCATATAGTTGCGGCCGTACATGCTCTTTTCCACCCAGGCGCCAAACGCCTCCAGCACGCTGTTGTCAGCATCGGTCGCCAGCGCCACCGACAGATCGTATTTCCCAATGAATTTCTGATGCTTGGATGGCGTATCCTTAGAAACACCCAGAACAACGGCACCCAGTGAAGCAAAGGCGGGCATATGCTGGGTGAAATCCTGCGCCTCGCGCGTGCAGCCGGTCGTGTCGTCCTTTGGATAGAAATAGAGGACGAGCGGCCGACCGACAAAGGAACGCAAACCAAGCGGCTGATTGTCGATCCCGGTCAGCGTCAGATCGGGAAGCGGACTGCCTTCTGCCATCGTCATGCCTGATTGCCTTTTATTGCCACGCGCGCCCAGCACGCGGCGACTTCCTGCCGCACCGCATCGAATGAGGCAATCACCGCGTCCCAATCCGGCATGTCGAGCGCGCGAGCGATCAGCGTCCGTGTCGCAAGCGATGGCGGTTGCGCATCGGGCGCGACAAGACGCACCACCACCAGCAGCCGCATCAGCAATTCATATCCCGACCGCAAGTCGCCGGGCAGCAACCCCTGGTCGGCCAGCAAGTCGATCGCGCGCGCCAGATCGGCATCGAAACCGGTACGATGGACCAGTTGCGTAACGTGCACCGCGAACTCTAGATCGACCATTCCGCCAGGCAGCAGCTTGGCATCGAGCGGACCGGCAGGCGCCTTGTGGCGCGCCATGTCCGCCCGCATTTTGGCGGCGTCGGCCATAATATCCCGATCAGGCCTCGCCCCGCCTAGAACCGCGGTGATGATCGCGCAAACCTCCGCGCGCGCATCCGCCGACCCGAAAACCGGCCGCGCGCGCGTGAGTGCCATATGCTCCCAGGTCCAGGCATCTTCGCGTTGATAGCGGGCGAAACCCTCGGTCGAGACGACAAGCGGCCCTTGAGCCCCCGACGGTCGCAGGCGAGTGTCGATCTCATAGAGAGGCCCGGCAGCCGTCGGCACCGACAAGGCGGCAGTCAGGCGCTGCGCCAGCCGGTTGTAGTAAAGCACCGCGCCCAGCGGCTTCTCGCCGTCCGATTCAGCCGCATAGTCGCCGGTAAACAGATAGATCAGATCCAGATCCGACGCATGGGTAAGCGCGCCGCCGCCCAGCCGTCCCAACGCCAGCACCACCAGTTCGCTGTCCGGCACGCGACCGTGGCGCCGGGTAAAATCGTCCACCGTCGCCCGGGCAAGTACATCGATCGCAGCCTCAGCGACACGAGCGTACCCCTGCGCTACGGCAAGAGGATCGCTGACCCCGGCGATGATCTGCGCGCCGAGGGCAAAGCGGCGTTCCCCGACGACATGGCGAACATGATCGAGTTGCGCCTGATAATCGTCGCCCCCCTGTCGCACGGTCATTTCCTGGACCAGAACCTCGACCGGCGGCATCGCGTCGAGCGCGCTCGCGTCGATCAGCCCGTCGAACAATTCGTGACGGCGGCCCAACGCTTCCGCCAATGGTGGCGCATGGCTGAGGATCAACCCCAAAAGCCGGGCAAGTGGCGGCTGCGCTTCCAGCAGCCGGAAGAAATTGATGGCGCTGGGCAGGCTGGCGAAGATGCGATCTAGATTGGCGATCGCCGCCTGCGGGCGTGGCGCGCGGCCCAATGCCTCGATCAGCCCCGGTAACACCGATTCAAGCGCGTGCCGCGCTGCCGCGCTACGCACCGCCGGATAGGCTCCCGCTCGCCAGGCTTCGATCAGCCGAACGGCGCCGGATGGGTCGGCAAAGCCCTGTTCGACCAGCATCGCGCCAAGCCGGGCGGGGTCCATCGGCAATGTCAGGTCCGTTTCCGGTTCCAGCGCGTCGTAAAGCGTGCCGACGCGATCAACCGAAGGGCGCAACAGGTCGATCAGGGCGCCGCCCCCAGCCAACCCATGCAGCCGAGCCACTCCGTCCAGCGCGTCGCCGGTTGGCAGGCTGTGCGTCTGTCTATCATCGACCATCTGCAACCGGTGCTCGATGGTGCGGTACAAGGTGTAAGCGTCGCAGAGCATCGCCGCGTCATCGCCATCGATGATCCCGGCGCCCGCCAGCGCCTTCAGCGCGTCGCGTGTTGCCGGCGCGCGCAGATCGACATCGCGCCCGCCATGGATGAGTTGGTGAATCTGCGCAAAGAACTCGATCTCTCGAATACCGCCTCGCCCGCGCTTCAAATCATAGCCCGGCCCCAAGCCCTGGCCCTGCGCATAATGATCGCGGATCCGGCGCGACATGGCACGGATCTCACCAATCGCGCCGAAATCCACCGCCCGGCGCCAGATGAACGGGCGGATCGTTTCAAGGAAATGTGCGCCCAGCTCCTGATCGCCGGCAGCGGCGCGCGCACGAATGAAGGCCGCGCGTTCCCAGGGAAGCGCCATCGATTCATAGTAAGCAACCGCCGCGCCCACCGGAATGGCGATCGGGGTGACTTCCGGCGACGGGCGTAGGCGAAGATCGACGCGCAGGACATAGCCGTCGCCGTCGCGGGCCTGGAGTATTTCGACCACGCGCCGCCCGATGCGAACTGCGGCATCCTCTGGCTCCTCGCGCGGGCGACAAGGCAGCCGCACAGGATCGAACAGCAGGATCGGATCGATGTCCGAAGAATAGTTGAGTTCGCCGCTGCCCTGTTTGCCTAGCGCAATTGCCGTAAAACCCACCGGTTCCGCATCGGGCGTCCGCTCGGCGATCGCGGCGCGGATCGCGGCATCGAGCGCATAGTCGGCAAAGCCGGTCAGCGCACCGGTAACCGCGGAAAGATCAAGCGTTCCTGACAGGTCGCCGATAGCCACCAGCAACGCCAGCCGTCGCCGCTCGACCCGCAATCGTTGCGCGACAAGCGGCACGTCATGCGCGCGAATGATATCCAGCGAAGGAAAGGACGGCTCTTTCAGCGCGCGAACAATCTCCGGTTCGCGCCCGATCAACCAGGTAAGGAATGGCGCATGCGCTTCGGCCCGTTCCAGCGCGGCGGCGATTGACCGCTCATGATCCTCGACAGTGGCGTTTCCAGTCACCCCAACAACTGCCCCGAAAGAGGTGATGGGGCGCCGAACCGACGCAGCCTGTCGCATCCGGCATCGTCGCGCCCGAAAAACGCGCAACGAAATCGCAATTCGCGGGTTGAGCGGTTATGTTGCCTCACAGTGGACCTTCCCCGCTAACCAACCTGCCCGCCAATGGCGGCAACGTGGTGCCGCGCCCTAGTGCCTTACAGACGATTGGCGGGGCGCTCAACCAAGCCTTTGGCCGGTGCGGAACGATACCGGAAGAAATCGGCGACTTGCTGCGGCAACTCGATAGGCAACAGGGTCAATAGGCAGCAAGGTCAATCGCTTGGCGAGTGAGCGCCGCTGAGTTCATTGACCTCATCGATAATCGCTTCAAGCGCAGAACGGGTGTTGTCGGTCGGCATGCTCGCACGGGGCGCAAGGTCATTGCCGGCCAATACCCCTTCCAGCGCAACGCGCCCGCGCGCGACGCGGCTCTTGATCGTACCCACGGCAACACCGCAGATTTCGGCCGCTTCTTCATAAGCGAAGCCACCTGCGCCGACCAGGATCAATGCCTCTCGCTGCGGCGCGGTCAAATGCATGAGGGCGCGTTGCAGGTCAGCCAGTTCGATCTGGGTATCCTGGTTGGCAGGAGCCGCCAGAACCCGATCCGCCACCAGATCGTCCCATTCGCCGTGAAAGCGCTGGCGTCGCATCTGCGACAGATAGAGGTTGCGCAGGATGATGAAGGTCCATGCGCGCATGTTGGTGCCCGCGTGGAAGCGGTTACGCGCTGCCCATGCCCGCATCAGCGTTTCCTGCACCAGATCGTCCGCCAGGTCGCGATTGCCCGACAATGATCGGCCAAATGCGCGCAGATGCGGGATTACCTCCGCCAGATACCGTTTGAATTCCGCGTCCGGCAGCGCGACCCGATCGGCCTGCTCGGGGACAGCTTCGGTCGATCCGCTGCTCGCGTCGGAGGGGTTGGAAGACATGGAATTCCGATCACTGTCCGCTGGGTCGGAAGGCAAACCGCAGGGCGAAGGCAGAGTCGATTGGTACACCGGTGTTATGATCCTTCATGGAGGATCAAACCCGCCAGATACGATCGAGTTCCGCTTCAATCAGCCGGAACGGTTGCCGCGTCGAAAAATAGTGCCTGGCTGATCGCCGCCTTTACCGTGGAACGCTGGAACGGCTTGGTGATGAGGAACGTCGGCTCGGGGCGCTCCCCCGTCAGCAGACGCTCTGGAAATGCAGTGATGAAGATAACGGGCACGTTGAATTCGGCCAGAATATCTTTCACCGCATCAATGCCGGAACTGTCGTCGGCGAGTTGGATGTCGGCCAGCACCAGGCCAGGCCGTTCGTCCATCGCCGAGGCGACGGCTTCATCGCGGGTGACGGCAACGCCGGTTACCTGATGGCCCAGATCACGAACGATCGTCTCGATGTCCATCGCGATGATCGGTTCATCCTCGATAATCAGGACGCGGGCGCGGGTCTGCCGTTCGATTTCCCGCAGCGCATCCGCCGCCAGGGCATCAATCCTGTCGTGTTCGACATCGATCAGATACGCGGCGTCTTCCGATGAAAACCCCTCCATCGCCGTCAGCAGCAATGCCTGCCGGGACAATGGCGTCATCCGGGCGAGGCGTGCGCGGGCAATTGCTTCGGCGTCGCCAATCTCGTGAGCGCCGCCGCGATTCAGGTTCTCGACATTGGTGGAATTCCAGATCGCCTGGAACATCCGGTACAAGCCAAGCCGCGGATCAACCGCCGCTGGAAATTCGTTTGGCGCAGCGACGATCGCCTCCAGCGTGGCGCGCACATAATGATCGCCCTGGGATTGGCTACCGGTCAACGCACGAGCATAACGCCGAAGGAAGGGGAGATGCGGGGCAAGCTGTTGTCCTAGCGCCATAGTCTATCAAGGCTCCTGGTTCGTCGGTACACTCATTCGCGCATTTCCACGCGGAGCGCCACCGCCCCGGCAAAATTCGCGTCGATCTGTGGAACCAATGACACGCAAATTGGTTTCACGGGCGTGGAGATTTCTGCAATTGGCATGCGATATGTTAGTTGTACACGCCGTACAAATTTGCTGATTTCTTGTTAGGGCCGCTATCCAGACGGCGACAGGGGTATCGATTTTGAAGCCAGTTGATCATCGCTTGTCCAAGCCCGCACCCGCCAGGCAACAACCCGGACAGCAAGACGGACGAGATACCGGGGCTGCACTGCGGTCCGCTTATCAGCGGACGGTCGAGGAAAAAGTGCCCGCCGAGATGCTTGATTTGCTCAACAAACTTCGCTGAGGGTTGATTTGTCTGGTCGGCTCGCAGGCGAAGGTCCTGTTTTTGGGCCAACGGGATCGGCCTCATTGGGTGAGCGCCTGCCGACTGGCGTCAAACTGGTGGCGATCCTGAGCGCAGCACTGCTCCCGCTTGCAATCGTCGCTATCTATATGATTTCGCAAACCAACAGCCTGGCCGATCAGGAAGTACGTTCACGTCTGCGCGTTGCCGCAACCGAAGCGTCTCGCGCGCTCGCCATCGAGTTGAATGGCGACATGAATGCGCTGCGCGTAACGGTCAACGCGCTCGACGATCAGCCGGACAACCTGGCGAGTTGCGCGCGCGCGCAGGGAGTGTTCGCGGAACAAATCGCCGCGGGCGCCCGCTTTTCGATCACCGATAAAAGCGGAAAGGTTCATTGCGGTGCGAACACCACCCTGCCTGGCGAACAACCCCAACCGTTGCAGGAAGGAGCGATCGGCGCGAGCGTCGTGCCGGGTCGGGGTTTGGTGCTTTCGCTCAGCGGCCCCAGCGGTCGCTTGACCGCCACAACCCTTTTTCCCGACGACTTTCTGACGCGCGTTGCCAGGCCCAGCGGCTTCACCCAACCCATCGCAACAGAAATAATTGGCAACGGGCGTCGACTGCAGCTGGAATCGATCACCGGGCTTGGGCCGATGGACAGGGTGGAAACGGTCAATGCACCGCTCGGCATCGGCGACTTTACGCTTGTCATGCGAGTGCGCAGTGCGCCCATCACATCCGCCTTGCTGCTTGCGATGCTGCTGCCGATGCTGATGTGGGTGGCGGCCACCGGTATTGGCTGGTTCGTCGTCGATCAATTATTGATCCGCCCGCTCCGCCGCCTGCGTCGCGCCGTCGCCGCATATAGTCCAGGCCAGATCATCGATACCGGCGCGTTCGGCGCTATTCCGGCGCGCGAAATCCGCGAGCTTGGCGAAACCTTCCAGGCGATCAACCGAACGGTCAACGAGCATGAAGCCGGACTGGCCGAAGGGCTGGTGCGCCAGACCAAATTGACGCGCGAAGTGCATCACCGGGTCAAGAACAACCTGCAAGTGATTTCCAGCCTGATCAACTTCCACTCACGCAGCGCCCCAACCCCGGAGGCGGCGGCCGCTTACTCTTCAATCCAGCGCCGTGTTGACGCGTTGGCCGTAGTCCACCGCAACAACTATGCCGAACTTGAGGAAAACAGGGGCGTCAGCCTGCGATCGGTGATCGGCGAACTGGCATCCAATCTGCGCGCGACCCTGCCTGACGAAGCCAGCGGGATGACCATAACGCTCGACATCGACAGCGCCTATGCCAACCAGGATTCGGCCACGGCGGTCACGTTCCTGATTACCGAGCTGGTCGAGCTTGCCCTTGTTGTCGATCCGGCGGGCACCATCCGCATCGAGCTTCATCCGAGCGACGACGAAGAGCGGTGCTGGCTGCGCCTGTCATCGCCCGCATTTGCCGATGGCGAGTCGCTGCATCAGATTGTCGCAACACGCTATGATCGCGTACTGGAAGGGCTTAGCCGCCAGATGCGCGCGCCGCTGGAACATCAGGGCGTCGAAGGATCGTACTGCATTGCGGTGGCGATCGTCGGCCGGGATCAACCCGTCAACCGATAGACATGCGCTGCGACGCAACCTTGCGGACGCAACGCCTCACCCACAAAAAAATATCGCTTTGGCGGGAACTCGTTTTTCGCTGGCTCGTTTACAGCCTCGGATAGTGGATACCCCCCCGCTCCCGCTATCTACGAACAAGGCCCGGGGGCCAGACCCTCCCCCCCCCCCCGGTTGCGCATCCGGGCCTTACCCTTCAAAAAACAGCCGAAGCAGGACGCCGACGATTCAAGTCGCGTTTGCCGACACTCGCTTGCGGCCACGCTCGGTCAGCCAGATGCCGACCAGCGCGAGTTCGTACAGGACGATCAGCGGCACCGCGAGCAGGATCATCGAGCCTGCGTCGGGCGGGGCCAGCACCAGCGCGATCGCAAAATTGCCGACGATGGCATAACGGCGCGCGCCGACGAGCTGCTTGAGGGTTACTATCCCAGCACGTTCGAGCAGCATCAGCAGGACCGGCATCAGAAACGCTAGGCCGAACGCGAACAGGAACTGCATCACGAAATCGAGATAAGCGCCCACCGACGGCAACGCTTCCTGCTGAACCCCACCCAGATTGCCCTGATAGCTCAGCAGGAAATGCAGCGCGGTCGGCACCGCGACGAAATAGGCCAGGCTGGCGCCAGCGACGAACAATACGGGCGTCGCCACGATGAACGGCAGCAGCGCCTGCTTTTCCTTGCGGTAAAGCCCCGGCGCGACGAACAGCCACAACTGATTGGCGATGACCGGGAACGACAGCATCATCGCGGCGAAGAACGCGACTTTCAACTGGACGAAAAACGCTTCGAACAATTGGGTGTAGATCAGCTTGTTCTGCCCGGCGGCCAACAGCGGATGCACCAGCACGGTGAAGATCGGTTCCGCAAAATACAGGCAGGCAAGAAACGCCACCGCCAACGCGATCAGCGAACGGAGCAGCCGTCCTCGCAACTCGATCAGATGTTCGAGCAGAGGGGCCTTGCTGTCGTCGATATCGTTCACGGTGCCGGATCGACCGCAGGTTTCGCCACAGGTTCCGCCCGGGGAGACTCCGCCCGGGGAGATGATGCCGGGTCGACAGGCTCCGCCGCGGCCATTGGCGTTGCCGTCATCACGGGTTTCGCGGTCATCACCGGCGGCGCGTCCTCGTTTGCGTCCTCGCCCCCATGCTCACCTGCATGGGCGCCATGCGGCGCAAACGGCGATGGTTCGGGTGCCGCATCGGCGACCGAGCCATTCGAAGGCGCATCAAGCATCAGCGCCGACGGGCTTGGATGTTCGCGCATGATGCGTTCATTTTCCGCTGCCCAGCGCGCTTCCATTTCCTTCAATTCCGAATCGCGGATCATATCGTCGAAACCCGCACGGAACTGGCGCGCGACGCCGCGCGCGCGGCCGACCCAATAGCCGGCAACGCGCATCGCCTTCGGCAAATCCTTGGGCGGAATCACCAAAAGCGCCACCGCGCCCAGCACGATCAGCTCGGAAGGAGCAACGTCAAACATGGCGTCCGATCAACCGGCGATCAGCGCTCTTCACGGACGGGCTTGGCGTCCTTTTCAAAGGTCGGCTCGACAACGCGCGTACCTTCGATGCGGGCGGCGGCGTCACGCGTCGTTTCGTCTTCTTCGGACATGCCCTTCTTGAACTGCTTGATGCCCTTGGCGACATCACCCATCAGGTTCGAAAATCGGCCACCACCAAGCGCGAGCACCAGCACCACGCCCAGGATCAGCCAATGTACCAGGCTAAAACTGCCCATCTCAACAATCTCCTCGAGGAAGCCTCTATCTAGTCCTCTTCCCCACCATTTTCCACCTCTTCCGGTGCGACATTGTTTTCCGCGCCTTCATCGCCTGCCGACAGCACCGCCTGTTCAAGCGCAATATCGACGGGATCGAGCAACCCGGCCGCCCGCAGATCGTCCATTCCCGGCAAGTCGCGGCGGCTCGCCAGCCCGAAATGCGCCAGGAATTCCGGCGTCGTTGCATACATCAACGGGCGCCCCGGCACTTCCCGCCGCCCTGCCGGACGCACCCAGCCAGCCTCCATCAACACGTCGAGCGTGCCCTTGGATATCTGCACGCCGCGAATGGCCTCGATCTCGGCGCGCGTCACCGGTTCGTGATACGCGATGATCGCCAGCGTCTCGACCGCCGCGCGCGACAATTTGCGCGCCTCCTCCCGGTCGCGGCGGAGCAGATGCGCCAGATCCGCCGCAGTCTGGAAATGCCAGCGCTCGCCGCGCCGCACGAGTTCGACGCCGCGCCCGGCATAATGCGCCTGCAACGCGTCGAGCGTGGGGCGAATCTCCGGCGTTTCACCCAGATGCGCGCGCATCGCCTCCACCGTCATCGGTTCGGTGGCGGCGAACAGCAACGCTTCCAACGCGCGGATCAGGTCGTCAGGCGGGGTCATGCGCGGCCTTCAGATACAAGGGGGAAAAGGGCGATTTTTGGCGCAATTCCACCTTGCCCTGCCGCGCCAGTTCCAGCGCCGCGACAAAGCTGGACGCCAGCGCAGATTTGCGGAACTCGCCCGATGCCTCGGCGGGCAGGAAAGCCTCGATCGTGGTCCAGTCGATGCGTTCCCCCACCAGCCGCGAAACGCGCTCGATCGCCGCTTCCAGCGTCATCACCGGGCGGCGCGACACGATGTGCAGCACCGGGCGGGTACGCGCGCTCACCCGTCCATAAGCGGCGATCAGGTCATAAATCTCCGCTTGCCACACCGCCTTGCGCACGGTGCGCAGCCCTTCCGGCGCGCCCCGGCGGAACACGTCGCGCCCCAGTCGATCCCGCGCCACCAGCCGCGCGCCCGCCTCCCGCATCGCGTTCAGCCGTTCGAGCCGCAATTGCAGCCGCAATGCCAGTTCCTCCGGGCTTGGTTCGACTTCGGGATCGCGCGGCAGCAGCAGTGCCGATTTCAGATAAGCCAACCACGCCGCCATGACGAGATAATCTGCCGCAATCTCCAGCTTCACCGCGCGCGCCTGCTCGACATAGCCCAGATACTGATCGACCAGCGACAGGATCGAAATCGCGCGCAAATCCACCTTCTGCGTCCGCGCCAGCGCGAGCAGCAGGTCGAGCGGCCCTTCCCAGCCGTCAATATCGATGGTCAGCGTGTCGGTATCGTCGGTCATTGAAACGCAAAGGCTACACGATTGTCGTCCCACGCCAAGAGCCAGCAGCGCGCCCGAGGTTGAAGGTGTGGTTGAGGGCGTGGTTGAGGTTTTGGTTGAGGAAGTTGAGGGTTGCCATTGCTTTGGTTGAGGCCCGCCCGAAAAACCCGCATTTCCGCCATTTCCAGCCAGTTGAAAGAGCCGAGTCACGGTAGCGCGGGCCGCCGATGTAGGACAGCGGGCGTATTTCCGCCCAACCGGCCGCCCGTCGCGTACCCCCGGAACCGGTTCGTCGCGCGGATCAATTGGTCCAGAATGCCGGGTTCAGAATAGGCATGGCCCGCCCCTTCGATCAGGTGGAAATCCGCCTCCGGCCACGCCTTGTGCAGCGCATGGGCGTAACGCGCCGGGCATGGCATGTCGTAACGGCCATGGACAATCGTGCCGGGAATGCCGCGCAACCTGTGCGCGTCGCGCAGCAACTGCCCCTCTTCCAGCCAGGCATCGTGGAAGAAATAATGGTTCTCGATCCGCGCAAAGGCATAAGCGAAATGCCCGTCGCGGAAGGGATCGCTGGTTTGGGGATCGGGCAGCAGCGTGATCGTTTCGCCTTCCCACAAGGTCCAGGCCTTTGCCGCCGCCAGTTGGGCGTCGCGGTCATCGCCGGTCAGCAGGCGATGATAGGCAGCGATCATGTCGCCACGCTCGTCGGGTGGAATCGGCGCGACAAAGCCTTCCCATTTGTCGGGAAACATCTCCGACACGCCGAACTGATAATACCACAGAAGCTCGGGCCGGGTCGCGGTATAGACGCCGCGCAGGATCAGCGCGCTGACGCGGTCGGGATGGGTTTCGGCATAAGCCAATCCCAGCGTCGATCCCCAGGAACCGCCGAACACCAGCCATTGCTCGGCGCCGACCATCTCGCGCAGCCGCTCGATATCGGCAACAAGATGCCAGGTGGTGTTCTCATCCAGGCAGCCATAAGGCGTTGACTGGCCGCAGCCGCGTTGATCGAACAGCAGCACGTCATATATGTCTGGATCGAACAGGCAACGATGACTGGGCGAAATACCACCCCCCGGCCCGCCATGCAGGAACACCGCGGGCTTGCCACCGGGTTTGCCCGAACGTTCAAAATACAAGCGATGCCCGCCGCCGACATCGATCATGCCGGTCTGATAGGGTTCGATGGCCGGATAAAGCCCGCGCAACTCGCTCATATGCCGGCCTGCCCCAAAAGCGCGTCGCGTCGGGCGATCAGGTCGGCGATGTCGCCTTGCGGTTCGACACCCGCAATCGTTGCCATCGCGGATGCGAGCCGGATGCGGGATTGGTCCGCCATCTCGCCCAGCCGCCCGGCGATATCGACCATTTCGTCCATGCGCGCCCAGCAATCGAGCACAAGGTCACACCCCGCGGCAATCGCCCCGGCTGCCTTGTCGCCTGCCGACCCGCTCAACGCCTTCATGTCGATGTCATCGGTCATCAACAGGCCATCAAAGCCAATGCGCTGGCGAATGATGTCGTTGATGATGATGGGCGACAGCGTCGCCGGGCGATCCGCATCCCATGCCTGAAACACGATGTGCGACGTCATGCCCATCGGCGCGCTGGCCAATGCCTTGAAGGGCGCAAGGTCGATTTCCAGTTCCTCGTCCGATGCCGTCACCGTGGGCAAATGATAATGCGTGTCGACCAGCGCGCGGCCGTGCCCCGGCATATGCTTGACGACGCCGACCACGCCGCCACGCCTTAACCCATCGACAATCGCACGGCCCATCGCCGCGACGCGCATCGGCTCATGCCCCAGCGCGCGGGTGGAAATCGCCTCGGTCGTGTCGGGCTGGCTGACGTCGAGCAGCGGCAGGCAATCGACGGTGATGCCCACCTCGTGCAGCATCAGCGCAATCGCTTCGGCATTGGCGCGTGCGGCCTCGATGGCGGAGATGGGGGCCAGATCATAAAGCGCGTCGAACGCGGGGCCAGCGGGAAAAGCGGGCCATTCGGGTGGCCCCATCCGCGCCACCCGGCCGCCTTCCTGATCGATCAGGATCGGCAAGTCGTCACGCCCGGCCAGCGCGCGCAGGCTGTCGGTCAGCGCCCGCACCTGTGCGCGGTTTTCGATGTTGCGTTTGAACAGGATGAAACCGGCTGGATCGGTTTCACGGAAAAAGGCGGCTTCGTCCGCGCCAAGCGCCGGACCGGCCACGCCGAAAATGACAGGCTTCATGGCTGTATGCGCTACCCCAGGGTCAGGGGATGAAACAAGCCTCGCCCGCAACCTTCAGCTTGCCGCACAGGTCCGCCGCCGCGCTGGCGCTGCCCGCATTGACTCGCAGGCGATAGACGGTGCGCCCGTTGACCAGCGCGCGCTCGACTGACTTGCCCAGCGGCGCCAGATAGCTGAACCGCTTCGATTGCTTCGCCCAGGTCTGGTTGGCTTCCCCTTCATTCGGGAAGGCGCCAAGCTGGACGACCGATCCGCCAGTCGTCGTCAGGGGCGCGGTGGTCGGCGATGCGGTGACTGGTGCCTCGGGCAGCGCTTTCAGGTCGATCTGGGCATTGCCATCGGCCTTGCCCTCGCTGGTTGCAAAGGCGGTGTCGCCTTCGCCTTCCACCTTCATGCCGCCAGGGCTGTCGGGCTTGACCTTGTAATCGCCTTCCTGCGCGGCGATGAGCTGGCCATTGCCGCTCGACCGATGGTGTTCCTGATACCAGAAGACCACATAGACGATCGCGGCAACCGCCACGAGGCCAAGCAGGACGAACAGGATCGTCCGGAAGATCGATGGACCTTCCGAATATTCCTCATCAACGGTTTCCAGCCAGGGCAACCGGTCCTGGTCGCTCAGCTCGAAATCGTCCGTGCCTGACATCAATGCATCTCCTCAACGGCCTCCACGCCCATGATGGCCAGACCATTATGGATTATCTGCCCGATCGCACGTGCCAAGAAAAGACGCGCGCATGTCAGCGCCGGATCGTCGGCGAGCAGGAAACGCCGGTCGGGTCGATCGTTACCGATATTCCATTGAGCATGAAATGTCGCCGCTAAGTCATAGAGATAAAACGCAATCCTATGCGGTTCCCGATTGGTCGCCGCGGCCTCCACCACTCGCGGGAACTGGGCGGCGAACTTCACCAGCGCCAGGTCTTCCGTATCAAGACGGGACAAATCGGCGCTCGGGCACGCAATTCCCGCATCAGCCGCGCGCCGCCCGAGCGACGCGACTCGCGCATGGGCATATTGGACATAGAATACCGGATTGTCCTTCGACGCTTCCACCACCTTGGCAAAGTCGAAGTCCATCTGCGCATCGGCCTTGCGCGTGAGCATGGTGAAGCGGACGACATCCTTGCCAACTTCACGCACGACATCAGCCAACGTCACGAAGTTACCGGCCCGCTTGGACATTTTCACCGGCTCACCCGCGCGCAACAGACGCACCATCTGCACCAGCTTCACGTCGAAGCGGGTCTTGCCGCCAGTCAGCGCGGCGACTGCTGCCACGATCCGCTTGACCGTTCCGGCGTGATCGGCACCCCAGATGTCGATCAACTGATCGGCTTGCTGGGCCTTTTGATAGTGATAAGCGAGGTCGGCACCGAAATAGGTCCATTGCCCGTTCGACTTCTTGATCGGCCGGTCCTGATCGTCCCCGAATCTGGTCGAGCGGAACAGCGGCAGTTCGACCGGTTCCCAGTCCTCCGGCGTCTCGCCCTTGGGCGCTTCGAGCACACCGTCATAAACGAGGTCATGCGCGCGCAGCCACTTTTCGGCCTCTTCGGGCTTGCCTGCCGCCTGCAACGCCGCTTCCGAAGAGAACAGGTCGTGGTGGATGCCCAGCAGCGCCAGATCGGCCTTGATGAGTTCCAGCATCGCCGCAACCGCGCGGGTGCGGAACAGGATCAGCCAGTCGCTTTCGGGCTTGCCGACATATCGGTCGCCGAATTCGGCCGCCAGCGCCTGCCCGATCGGCACCAGATAGTCGCCGGGGTAGAAGCCCTCAGGTATCTCGCCGATATCCTCGCTCAGCGCTTCCCGATACCGCAGGTGCACCGAACGCGCGAGCGTATCGACCTGACCGCCGGCATCGTTGACATAATATTCGCGGATGACCTTGTGCCCGGCAAATTCCAGCAGGCTGGCCAGCGCATCGCCCACCACCGCGCCCCGGCAATGCCCCATGTGCATCGGCCCGGTCGGATTGGCCGAGACATATTCGACATTGACCGTCGGCCGGGTGCCGGCGGGCGTGCGGCCATAATCGGCGGCGTCGGTCAGGATGGTCTGCAACTCGCCGCGCCACACATCGTCGCTGAGCGCCATGTTGATGAAGCCGGGGCCAGCCACGTCCACCTTGATAACCCCGTCAACCCTGGCCAGTTCCGCCGCAATCTTTTCGGCCAGCGCACGCGGATTGGTGCCCGCGGGCTTGGCCAGCACCATCGCGGCGTTGGTCGCCAGGTCGCCATGGCTCGCATCGCGCGGCGGCTCGACCGTCACATTGGCGCGGTTCAGCCCGACAGGCAGATCGCCGGTGGCAACCAGCGCATCAAGCGCGGTGTCGATATGCGCGGCAAAACGAGTGTAAAGCGTCATCATGGGTCCAGTTCTTCGCAAGCCGCGCCCCTTAGCGGATGATGGCGGCGGGAGCAAAGGGCGGGGTGAACCACGCGCAAGTTTCCGCACCCAAGCGCTTGACTTGGCCATGCCCTGGCTGGTCATCTGCGCGCCACAGCTTTTCCAAGGAAACCAGCGATGCGCCGTACCGGAACCGTTCTTGCCGCCGCCCTGTTCTGCACGACGACGCCTGCCTTCGCCGCGCCAACCGGCAAGGCCGGGCCGGTCTGGCAAGCCGCCGAAGCTGCCCGACCCGATCAGCTCGCGCTGCTCGAAAAGCTGGTGAACATCGATTCCGGCACCGGCGACAAGGAAAGCGGCCAGCGCGCCTCGGAACTCGTCGCCAGCGAGATGCGCGCGCTGGGCATGACGGTCGAGATGACGGCCGCCGAATTCCAGCCCTTGCCCGACAATGTCGTCGGCGTGCTGAAAGGTACGGGCAAGGCGCACATCCTGATGATCGCCCACACCGACACCGTGTTCGAACATGGCACCGTCGCCCAACGCCCGTTCCATATGGATGCCAGCCGCGCCTATGGCCCCGGCGTCAGTGACGAGAAGGGTGGCGTTGTCGAGGGGCTGATCGCACTGCGGTTGCTGAAACAGCTTAATATCAAGGATTTCGCCGATATCACTTATCTGGTCGAAACCTCCGAGGAACGCGGATCGCCGGGCACGCGCGCGCTGATCGACAAGCTGGTTCGCGCCGCCGATGTCGAACTCAACCTGGAACCGGGCGATGCCCCCGACGGCGTGACCGTGTGGCGCAAGGGCAGCGCGGTTTACTTCATCAAGGTCAAGGGCCGCGCCGCTCATGCCGGGGTCAACCCGCAGGACGGGCGCAACGCCGCGCTGGAGCTGATCCATCAGGTGGAGGCCGCGCAATCCCTGCCCAAGTCAGGCGACGGACTGACCGCCAATCTGACGGTGATGCAGGCGGGCACGCGCAGCAACATCATCCCCGAAGATGCCAGCGCGCAGATCAACGTCCGCGTGCGTGACAAATCGCAATATGACGAAGTGGCGGACCTGTTGCGCAAGAATGCGGCAACGACGTCGATTCCCGATACCAGGGTGACGGTGGAAACCGAAGGCGCCTTCCCGCCGCTGCCTGTCAATCCCGCGACCGATGCACTGTTCGCCCGCGCCGAACGCATCTATGCCGCCGCCGGGATGAAACTTGGGCGGCAGGGCAATGGCGGTGCGTCCGAATCGGCGCTGGCGCATGATGCGGGCACGCCCGCGCTCGACGGGTTGGGGCCAGTGGGCGGCGGATTCCATTCCGACAAGGAATTCCTGGAACTCGCCTCGCTCACCCCGCGGCTGTACCTGCTGACCAGCCTGTTGATCGATCTGGGCAAGGCGCCACCGGCAAAGGCGAAATGATCGCCGTCAGAAGCGTACCCGCGCGCCGACCTGAATGAAGCGCGGCGCACCCGGCGCATAAAAGGTCGACGACAGCAACGGCCGCTCGCCATTGATGATCGGCCCGGCAAATGGACGAGCGACGAAATTGCCCGCACCGTCAAACGCGGTCGCGCCAAGCTGCGCGGCGGTGGCATAATCGGTGTCGAACAGGTTGTTGACCTGGACGAACAACGTCAACGCCTTGACCGGGCGCACCTCGGCGCCAAGGTTGACGACCGCATAGGCCGATGTCTTGCCCGGCCCGAGATAATAAACGCCATCGCTCTGGTGCGCGCCATTTTCATTGCCGCGCGCGATGACGCCGGAGGTCGCCGACAGATCGATGTTGAGCGACACGCGCTTGACCGGATCCCAACTTGCCGATGCCTTGAACACATGGCGGGGGACCAGCGGAATGCGCGATCCCCGGCTGATCTGGATATTGCCTTCAAATCCGGGTGCCGGGCCATCGTTGCTGCTGTTGCCCGCGCCGTTGACCGTCTCCGAACTGCGATACGTCGCGTCGAGGAAGGTATAGTGCGCGGACAATCGCACCGGCCCTGCCCTGCCCTGAAGGTCGGCGTCGAAACCCTGTCGGCGCGTTTCGCCGAAATTGCGAAAATAACCGTTGCCCGATGCGTCGCTGGTGACGAACAGGATATCATCACGGCTGACGGTGCGGAATGCACCGATGCGCATCGTTATGCCGCCCACATCGACATTGACGCCAGCCTCGACTGTGCGGGCGACGACTTGCTTCAACGGCGGATCGCCAGCCAGCGCATTGGGCAATCGGCAGGGGTTTTCGGAGTCCGAACACCCCAGTTCCACCGACGACGGCGCGCGGCTGGTCTGGCTGGCCGCCACGTCGAACGCCAGCGCCTTTGACGGCGCCCACCGCAATGCCGCGGCTGGATTGAAGCGCTGGTAAACCGGATCGCTGTCGAGCGAACCCGGCCCGCCACCGGGGGTGATATGGTCACGATTATGCAGCGCGGTACGATCGTAGCGGCCCGAAACATCCAGATGCAGCGTCGGCGTCACGTCAAACGCGTCGAGCGCATAAGCGCTGAAATTGCTGGTCCGCCCGGTCAGATCAACCCGCGCGTCAAAGGCATTTTCCGATGTCTGCGTCCCGTCGGCAAAGGCGCCGGTCCCACTGACCGGAACCACCGTGCGATCGGGCAGCAAATAGCCGAACTGCGTCGATTGGGTGAATTCGGCATGGCTTTGCACATAGGTTATGCCCGCCGTCAGCCGGTTGTGCCCACCCCCCACTGGCGTCACCAGCGACAATTCGGCAGACCCGCCCCATTCGGACTGGTTGGTGTGCGACCGATTGGCCAGGCCGTTGCACTTTTCATTGGGTTCGCTGTTTAGCAAGATATTGGCGATGCAGCGCCATTTGGGAAACGGCGTGTTGGCCTGCGTCTCACCGCTCAGCGGGAAGCCGGTATAGCCTGCCGCCGCCAACGCTGCGCGTTCTGCCGCGTTGGGCTGATAGAGATTTTCGCCCAGCGCGTTGTCGTTGATGTCACCATTGAAAGTGCTGGTGCTGATCTGACGCCAGAAGACATTGCCCGAAAAATTGAGCGCGTCGGACAAGCGGTGGCGCCCGGTCAGGTTGACGAAATAGGCGCGGTTCCGGGTGTTGTCCGGCGCGGTGTAAAAGCTCCGGCGATCAGTGGCGAGCAGGCGAAGTTCCTGCAGCCCGTTACCGTTCAGATTGGTGTCGGCATAGCTGCCGCTGAGCGCGATATCGGTATCCGCATCGGCCCAACCGACCTTGCCGAATGCCTGCCCCGCCCTGGAACGCGACAGATCGCGCCAGCCCTGTTCCTCGAAATAATCGCCGCTGAAAAACCAGTGGAAGCCGTTTTTGGCATGGCCGCCCGCCTGCCCTTCAAAAGTACGGCGTTCGAAGGAACCGTATGTCGCTTCCAGCTCATAGCCGGGATCCGATCGTCCATCCTTGGTGCGCACCGACAACGCCCCGCCCAGCGAATTGCGCCCAAACAGCGGATTGACGCCGGGCACCAGGCTGATCGATCGGATCGCCGATTTGGGGATGAGATCCCAGCTCACCACATCGCCAAAGGGCTGGTTCAGGCGAACGCCGTCCAGATAAACCGACAGGCCCTGCGGCGTGCCAAGCAGCGGCGATGCGGTGAAGCCGCGGTAATTGACGTCAGGTTGCAGTGGGTTGCCCTGAATATCGTTGACGTAAACCCCGCCAGCATAGCGTTTCAGATAATCGGTCAGGTCTGCCGCATGGGCACGCTCGATTTCCTCATCGCTCGCCGTCTGTGCCGGAAACGCCAGCAACCCCTCCCCCACGTCGGACAGCGGGGTTTGCGCGATCACGACGATTTCGGTCGGATCCTTGATCGATGACGGGTCCGATTGGGCCGCGATCGCCGGTTGCGACATGATCGTCGATGCCAACAGAAAAAGGCGCCGTTTCATCCATTCCCCTTCCGATGATCTTGTTCTGATTATGGGGGGAGGTTGTGCCACCAACGCGGCGGTTGATCCTGAGATATTTCTCAGCCTGGGTCGTTCTTTAGGCCAATGTCAGACCTTCAGGCGAAAGCCGCGCGCGCGCAGGGTTTCGATCACGGGTGGATCTTCCAGCAGCGTCAGGCGACGACGCAGCGCGCTGATGTTGACGTCCAGCGCATTGTCGGTGACTTCGCTGTCCGCACCCCACACGCCGTCGATCAGTTGATCGCGCGAAACCACCGCACCTCGTGCCCTGGCGAGCCGCAGCAGGACGCTGAACCCGCGCCCGTCCAGCTCGATCGATTGCCCGCGCCATTTCGCCTCGCGCCGGACCGGATCAATGGCAAGTTCGCCGATGCGCAGCTCGTCGGCATCGCGCAACGCCGCACGCCGCTCAAGGACGCCAAGCCGGGCGACCAGTTCCTCAAAGGCGAATGGCTTGGCCAGATAATCGTCCGCGCCAGCATCGAACCCGTCGAGCTTTTCGCCCAGGCTGTCGCGCGCGGTGAGCATCAACACCTGCAGGCGGGTCGAATGGGCGCGCAATTGCCGACACAGATCAATACCGTCGATGTCCGGCAGGCCAAGGTCGAGAAGGACGGCGTCGAAATGCTCGGCCGTGACGAGCGGCAGAACCGGCGCGCCTTCCCGGTGCCAGGTAATGCGGTGCCCGCGCCCGACCAGCCCGCGCGTCACGAAACGGCCAATGCCGATATCATCTTCGACAAGCAGGATGTTCATGTCGCCTGTTCCATCGGCAGGGTGATGGTGATGCGGCAACCACCTTGCGGAGCGTTCGCCGCGGCAATCGCCCCGCCATGCTGTTCTGCGACCCATCGGGCAAGCGCAAGGCCAAGGCCGGTGCCGCCGCGCATCCGCCCCGCTTCGGTCTGGTAATAAGCATCGAAGATGCGGGGCAGCGCGGTTTCCATTACCCCCGCGCCGTCATCGCTGACCCGGATCACCGCCTTGCCCGTTTCCACATCGAGCATCAGGCGCAACGTGCCGCCTTGCGGAGAGAATTTCACGCCATTGTCGATGACGGCCAGCAGCGCCTGCCCCAGCCAGCGCACGTCCGCGGTTATCGGTACGGCGCTTTCGGGCAATGCGACGTCGATCGCCACGTCCGCCGATCGTGCATAGCGACGCGCGACCTGTGCCGTATCGGCAACCAGGCCGACAAGATCGACGGACGCCAGCACCAGCGCGGGCAAACCGTCATCCGCCTTGGACAAGGACAGCAATTCTTCCACCCGGCGGCCCAGGAAATCCGCGTTGGCGACGATGTGGGACAGCGATTCCCTAAGCTCGCCAACGCCCGCCCCCGCATCGGCGAGCGACACTTCCGCCTCACCGCGCATGACGGTGATGGGGGTGCGCAGTTCATGGCTGGCCTTGGCGAAGAAAAGGCGGCGCGACTGATCGACGGCGCGGAGATCGGCGGTTTTTGCGGCCACGTCGCGCGCCAGGCGGTGGTTTGCACGTTGCAGTGCCAGCACTCCCGACAATGCCGCACCCAGCGCCGCAGCCGAAAGCAGCAGCGCCAATATGGTGGTGCGAACCCGCAAACGCCCCATCGCGGCGGCGACGTTGCCGGCTTCATTGCGCTCCCTGTCGGCGATCCGGGATACCAACGCGGCAAGGCCAAGCCGATTGCCCGGCGCGAGCGCCAGCGTGGCCAGCCGATCGGCATCGACCGCTTCCAGGCGCTGCGCGGCGCGTGCCGTCGGCGAGCCAAGCAGATTGGTCTCCCGTGCGATCGACGCCCGGTAATCATTCAGCGCGGTCGCCAATTGCGCCTTGGGATACCCCACCGCCGCCAGCGCCTCGATACGGGAAACCGCCGCAAGTTGGGCCTGGGCCGCGGCGGCGCGCTCAAAATGGCGACTCGCCGCGTTCAGGCTGAGCAGGAACGCGGCCAGCAATCCCGCCAGCGATACGATAAGGGCGATCAACGTCGCCGCGCTGCGGACGTTCATGTCGGTCATTGGCGTTGCGTACCATATAGTGCCTCGCCCATCAGGCAATCCGGCAAGCGCGGCGGGCGATTACGCCGTCAGACCAGCCCCTCGGTCGCGCGCGACGGGGTGCCGGGGAATATCAGCGGCATCAGCCTGCCGGGATCGATACCGAAATGGCCCGCGACCGCGCCGCCGATCACCGAATCGAGCGGCGTCGTCGGTTTCAGGTCGCGGCCCTCATAAAGTACGGGTTGCGCCAGCCCCGGCCAATCGGCGAAAATCCGGCCGCCACGCACCGCGCCGCCCAGCAGCATCGCGCACGACCCGGTGCCATGGTCCGTACCGCCCGTGCCGTTGACCGCGACGGTGCGGCCGAATTCGGTCGCCACCACCACCAGCGTGTCGGCCCATAGCGGCCCCAGACCGGTCTTGAGCGCGGCGACAAGCCCGTCCAGCCCCTTCAACTGCGCGGCGAGCCGCCCGCGTTGCCCGGCATGAGTGTCCCAGCCACCGGTTTCGATCATCGCAATCCGTGCGCCATCGGCAGGCACCATCAGTTTCGCCGCCAACGCACCGGTCGCCGCGGCGTTGCGGCCATTGTCCCCAGACAAATCACCGGCGAGCGAGCGCGTGTTCATCGCTTCGCTCCACAACCGATGAAGCTGCGCATCGCCGTCGTACAACAGGCTGACCCGTTGCAGCAGGTCGTCGCTGGCCTGGGGCAGGTTGGACGGCGCAAAGGAATCGACCTCATGCCCGCCGCGCAGGGCCATCGGCACCGACGCGGCGATCGCGATAGCCTTGGCACCATCGCTCGGCAGGACGCCCAGCAGCCGGTTCATCCAGCCGTCCTTGAGCTGATACGCACCCGCCGCCCCGGTCTCCAGCACGTTCTGCCCGTCGAAATGCGAACGGTCCCGATAGGGCGAAGCGACCGCGTGCGCGAACAGCGCCTCGCGTTGGCGGTACAGATTGCCCAGTGTCACCAGATTGGGGTGCAGCGTGAACATGCCGTCCAGCTTGATGCCGGTGGCGAAATCCTCGGCGAGCGCACCGCGCTGGCTTGCAAAGGCTGGATCGCCGGTTGGAGCCAATGTGCCCAGCCCATCGGCGGCGCCGCGCTGGATGATGAAGACGAAACGTTTGTCGGTTGCAGCGCGGGCAAAGGCCATGCGTGGGGCAAAACCGGCCATCGCGGCGGCGGCTGCACCGCGGATGACGAATGAACGACGATCAAACATGATGATTACCTCCGCATCGCTTCGGGCGAGACCAGCAGCAGCGCCAGCGCCTGTTGCGGGCTTTCCGCACGGGCCAGCGCCTGCGCCGTCCCGCTGCTCAGCCCGCCGGGGAACAGTATGGGTGCCAGCGCGCGCGCATCCACGGCATTGCCTGCCCGCGCCGCCATCCGCTCCGCCGCATCGACCCGGCGCATCACCGCGTCGGATCCGGCCCAGGTCGCGTCCAGATCTTCAAACCCGGCAGGCGATCCCGGTCGCCATGTCGGCTGGCCAAGCTGGTTGAGCAGGTTGCTGACCATCGGCGCCGGCACCTCTTTGGTGCCCAACGCCCGCAGCGACGCGATCGACCATTCCCAGGGCGAACGGAACTTGGTCGGCGCCTGCCCCCAAAGCTCCGGCGCATCGATCAGCACGTTGTAGAGCGCGGGCAGGTTACCCCCGGTCTGCAGGTAACGATCGGCCAATCGGCTGACCAGCGCGGGCGGTGGCCCGTCCCCCGCGAAATGGCGCGCCAGCTTGGTGGCGACATGGGTGGCGGTTGCCGGATGCGCGACCAGATCGTCGATCACCGCCTGCGCCTGGCGTTCGCCCGACTGGCTGTAACGCTTGCCCATGATCGTGCGGCTGCCGGGCTCGTGCGTCTGGTCGACGAAACGGAACTCGCCGGGCGCCTGGTCGGTGCCGATCAACCGGGCCAATGGCCCGCGATTGAGGCCAGCGACGCTCCACCCCGTCATCGCCCGCGCAAATTCGGTCACGTCCGCCTGGGTATAGCCCGACCGGACACCCAGCGTATGCAGTTCCATGATTTCGCGCGCGAGGTTTTCGTTCAGGCCGACCTTGCGCCTGCCACGCTCCGCCACGCGCGCGCCGATCATCGAATTGGGGCCGATCGACTGGGCCTGATCGAGGTACAAAAGCATCGCAGGATGCCGCTCGACCGCGTTGACCATCCCGCCAAAGCTGCCCAGCACGTTAGGACGGATCGCCTCGAACTCCAGCAATCCGGCCATGCCGATGGTCGTCAGCTTGTCGGCGGAGACCGCAAAATGATTGGCCCAGAAATGGACCATCCGATCGACGAACGGCGTTTCGCTGCCCATGGCGACCTGCGCCCGCGCACCGACCGACGCGATATAGTTCTGGCGGCTGGTCTGGCCGATGAACTTGCGCAGTTCCTTCCTGGCGGTTTCCTCGGCATTGTCGGCCATGCCGGGCGTCGGCATGGCGGGCGTCGGCATGGTGAGCATCGGCGCGGTGGGCATCAACACGCCAGGCATCGCTTGCGCGTCACCTTTCGGCCCGCGGCCGCCCGCCGCCTGGATGAACCCGCGATTTCGTTCCAGATAATCGGCCAGCTCCCCGGCAATCTGCTCACGGCCCGGCAACGCGGCAATCGGCGCGGGGCGCGGATCGAACTTGTCGAACTGCGCCAGCAACCAGCGTTTCGGGTCTTCGGGCGTCGGCTGGTCGGGCCGCGCGCCCAGGCCGAATCGATTATACGCAATACTCGTCGCGGACATGGACGCGCCTTTCGCCAAAATCCCCGCGCACCCGGTAAAGACCGATGCCAATTAACGCTGGATCAGCGCGGGTTTCTGCCCATCAACGCGCGCACGATCAAAACCCTTCGGGCAAAGCGATGCTGCCGACCAGTTCCCGATACCGCGCGATGGCGTAACGATCCGTCATGCCCGCAATGAAGTCGGCGATGTGGCGGCTGCGCCACGGGTCGTCAGCGGGCAATCGTTCCTGCCAATCCCCCGGCAGCAGCCGCGCGTCGTCACGGTACGCCGCGAACAGGCCCGTGACCACGGCTTCGGCCATCCGCGCGGCTTCCAACTGGCTGGGGTGGTGGTAGAGTCTGGCGTACATGAACCGCTTCAGCGTGCGTTCGTGGTCACGCATTTCGGGTGAAAATCCGGCCAGCGCCTCGCCAGCCTGCCGCACATCCGCTGCCGTTTCCACACCACTGTTCGCAACGCGGCGACGGGTTTCGGCGATGACGTCGGTGACCATTTCGCCGATCTGGGTGCGGATCAATTCGCCGACCAGTCGACGCGGCTCGATACCCGAAAAGCGTTGCCCCACCCCGGCCCATAATTCAGCTACCAGCGGTACTTCCAGAATCTGGTCGAACGACAGCAATCCCGCGCGCAAGCCATCGTCGATATCGTGATTGTCATAAGCGATATCGTCGGCAATTGCCGCGACTTGCGCCTCCAGCGACGACCATTGCCCAAGTTCCAGCGGATAGGCCGCATCCGCTGCCGCCAATGCCCAACCCGGCGAACGCACCGGCCCGTTATGCTTGGCCAGCCCCTCCAGCGTTTCCCATGTCAGGTTAAGGCCATTCCAATGCGGATAACAGCGCTCCATTTCGGTCAGCGCGCGCAAGGTGTGGCCATTGTGGTCGAAACCGCCCTGGCCGGTCAGCGCCTGTTTCAGCGCGGCCTCCCCCGCATGGCCAAAAGGCGGATGGCCGATGTCGTGCGCCAGGCACAAGGCTTCGGTCAGGTCTTCGTTCAGCCCCAGCGCGCGGGCAATGGTGCGGCCGATTTGCGCCACTTCCAGGCTGTGCGTCATCCGCACGCGGAAATGGTCGCCATCGGGGGCCATGAACACCTGCGTCTTGTGGCGCAGGCGGCGAAAGCTGATCGAATGGATAATCCGGTCCCGGTCGCGCTGGAACGGATCACGCGGGCCGCGCGTGCCCGATCCCGGTTCCGCATGGAGCCGGCCGCGACTCGACGAAGGGTCCGACGCCCAGGGGGCACGACCCATCATCGGCACGGCAACAGGATCATTTAACGCCAAGCTTTTCGACCTTTTGTCCGGCTTCGCTTTCGAACACAAAGGCCGAAAGGCCGGATTTTGCAACGGTGTTTACAAAACTTTGCGCCTCTTCGCGCGTCTTGAACGGGCCGGTCAACACGCGGTTGGTCGCGCGCAGCGGCGTCGTCCACGCTTCGCGGCTGCGGAACAGCACCGGTGCCTTCGCCTTCACCGCCGCCCATGCCTTGATAAGGTCGCCTTCATAGGCTCCTCCGGCCACCTGTACCCAGACGCGCGCAGGATCCTTCTTCGTCGGCTCGCCTTTTTTCCTGCCCTTGGCATCGGGTTCGGTCGGGCAATTGCTCGCTTTGGCGCCGCGTTTGGTCGATGCGGTGGCCTTGGCGGATTTGCGCCCCCTGGCTGTGGGAACCGGCGCGCAATCATCGGCCGCTGCCTTGCCCTTGGCCGACGCGCTGTCGGGTTCCGCCCCATCCTTGTCATTCGCGCCCTTGTCATTCGCGCCCTTATCATTGGCCGGGCAGGTCGCCGTCTTGCGAGCGCCAGCGCCACGGCGCTTCGCCGCTGCTGAGGAAGTCGCAGGCTTGCGCCCCTTGCTCCCGGTCGCCGGCAGGCAGTTGTCGTCGGCGGCAGCGGATTTGCCCTTGCCGTCGCCAGCATCGGCCTGCGCGGCGTCCTTGGTCCCCGCCGGGCAGCCAACATCCTTGGCTGGACTTGCCCCGCGACGAGTCGGGTGGGTTGCCGCGCGGCCGCGTGTGCTGGTGGCGGGCAGGCAATCGGCGGACACCGGCTTGGGCTTGGGCTTTGTGGCGGGCGCCTCCGGGGTTGCGACGGCAGGCGCTACGACATGCCTTGGTTTGTCGATCGGCACGCTTGCCTCGTTGCCCGTTGCCGTCGATTCGCCGCCGATGCCCGCGACGATACGGTCGAGCAGGCTGACGTCGCTGCGGACAGGCTGGGCGGGAGACACGATCAACGGCCTTGGCGGTACGGCCACCGTTGGCGTGGATGCCGCAATCGACTCGGTTGGCCGTTCGGGCGTGCCGTGGATTGGGGCGGTTTCCGGCTTTCCGTCCGCCTCGGCCGCCGTCACAACGTTCCCGCCCGGGACGATGACGGGCTTGGGCAGGGGCGCTGATTCAACCGGCGTTTCGGGCTTTGGTTGCGGTTTGGGTTCAGGCTTGGGCTCAGGCTTCGCTTCAGGTTTCTGCTCGGGCTTGGCTGGCGCCGTGTTTTGCGCTGGGATGTTCGCCGCTGGAATGCGTGGCGTGGGCACCGCGGCATCATTGCGCGCGATTTGCACCGGTGCGGGCGCGGGTTGTTCGCTCTCAACCGATTCGCGCGGGGGCGTGGGCAGCGGGGGCTTTTCGGCGACCACCACCTGCGGGGCGGGACGCGGCACCACCGGCTCGGGAGACCGGCGTTTGCGCTTGTCACGATCAGCAACAATCGGCCTGGCCACGGCAACCTGAACGGGCGGCTTGGTGACGACGGGTTCCGGCGGCAATGGCGGCAATGGCGGCAATATCGGCGCCAGCCGTGCATCGGCCAAACGCTCTGGCGTTGCCCGCAACTCACCGAAATGGACCGCAAAGGCGCGGTCGACCGGCCCTAGTTGCGGCAACATGCGGAAGAAGGATTGCAGGCCGGTCGCCATCGTCGGCGGCAACATGCTGTCGGCGATATCACCAGCGCCGGACACGTCGCCCGTCATCGCCAGGACAAAGGCACGTGCCCGCCACGCACCACGATCGCTGCGGCGAAGCAACGGATCGAGCAGTTCCAGCGCGGCATCACGCTTCCCCGATATCCCCAGCGAAAGCGCGAGGCGGCGAGTCGTTTCGTCGTTACCGCCCAGTTTCAACGCTTCACGATAATCGCGTTGCGCCCGCGGTTGATCGCCGGTCAGGTCATAGGCAAGGCCGCGATCGGCCATGAACGGCGTCAATGGCAGCCCAGCAGCCGCAGCGCGATCGAACAGCCGCAGCGCGTCACCCGGCCGTTCGGTGCGCACCGCCAGCACCGCCTTGGCGGCCAAAAGCCTGGAATCCTGCGGTGAAATATGGTCAGCGCGAATGAAGAATGCGGTGGCGCCAGCGGTATCACCAAGCCGGGTGGCGAGTTCGCCTGCCACGATCAGCGCGTCCAGATCTTCCGGATTGACCGCCAGCACGCGCATCTGCACCGCCAATGCCTCTGCATCGGGCTGCGTCGAATAAACGGGTGCAGCGGTCTGGGCGTCGGCCGCAACGCCCATGGGCACGGCGAACGCCATCAGCATGGCTGCGGCAACGTGGAATTTCATACGCGGGCTAGACCCGGTCGATCACCAAAGCGCAATAGCCATGACCTCCGCTTGTCGCCGGGGTGTGGTGCCCCGGCGACGAAGCAGAAAGTCGATGGCGATTACCGCTTGTCGATCACTGGTTGTTCTGGCGATGCAGGAAGCGCGGAATATCCAGCGGCTCGCTATCAGCGGCCGGGGTTTCCTCGCGCGCGGCGCCGCGTGTGGCGTTCGACATGCGTTCAAACAGCGTGCCGCCAATCTTGGCCTTGGGCGCGGGCGCCGGTGCGACCTCCGCTTCGGGTTCAGCCGGGGCGGCGGGGGCCGGTGCGGCCATGCTACCCGGTGAAATCCAGCGACGGCGAGCGGCCGGAGCCGGTTCGGCCTCAGCCGACTGTGCCGTTTCCTCGGTCTCGCTGGGCATGGCGGCATCCGCCCCCAATACCAGTTCGTCTTCGACGGCAATCGTCGACATCGGCGGATCGTTGGGCAGGTCGCTGAACACCGCCACCGTCGCCGGGGCTTCCGGTTCGGCGACGGGCGCTTCCTCGGCAACCGGCTCTGCGACTTCAACCGGCGCGGCGGCGGCTTCGGCCGCCATGTCGGTTGCACGGCGCGGAGTCCCGAAGCTGAAGGTGCGCGCCGGTTCGGCCGCAGCCTTGGCGGCGATTTCCGCATCGATACCGGTCGCCACGACCGAAACGCGGATCTTGCCTTCCAGATCAGGGTTGAACGCCGATCCCCAGATGATGTTCGCTTCCGGGTCGACCAGTTCGCGGATGTGGTTCGCGGCCTCGTCAACTTCCAGCAGGCGCATGTCTTCGCCGCCGGTGATCGAGATGATGACGCCCTTTGCCCCCTGCATCGACACGCCGTCGAGCAGCGGGTTGTTGATCGCCTTTTGCGCCGCGATCAATGCACGGTCGTCGCCTTCGGCTTCGCCGGTGCCCATCATCGCCTTGCCCATTTCCTGCATCACCGAACGAACGTCGGCGAAGTCGAGGTTGATGAGGCCCGGCATGACCATCAGATCGGTGATCCCGCGCACGCCCTGCTGCAAAACCTCATCCGCCATTTCAAAGGCTTGCTTGAAGGTGGTGTTGGCATTGGCGATCAGGAACAGGTTCTGGTTGGGAATGACGATCAGCGTGTCGACATATTTCTGCAGCTCGTCGATGCCCGCTTCGGCCGACTTGGCACGACGCGCACCTTCGAACGCAAACGGCTTGGTCACGACGCCGACGGTCAGGATGCCCATGTCGCGCGCCGCCTTGGCGATGACCGGGGCTGCCCCCGTGCCCGTGCCGCCGCCCATGCCAGCCGCGATGAAGCACATATGCGCGCCTTCGAGCGTCTTGGTGATCTGTTCGATCGTCTCTTCAGCCGCGGCACGGCCGATTTCGGGTCGGGAACCTGCGCCCAGCCCCTGAGTGATCTTTGCGCCCAACTGAATGCGCTGCGCCGCTGCGGATTGCTTCAGCGCCTGCGCGTCGGTGTTGGCGACCAGAAAGTCGACGCCCTGCACGTCCGCGCGCATCATGTTGCTGATGGCATTACCGCCCGCGCCGCCGACACCGATCACCGCAATACGCGGTGTCAGCTCGTCAACGTCGGGGGGAAGAAATTCGATGCTCATTACACTGCCTCCACACGCCCCTGCCCCTATGGCCGTTCCCCCGGGACAATGATTAACAACTCTGTTCTGCACCAAGCTTTGGGGCGATCCTAGTGCCAATCACCATCCCGTGTCGTAAAACTTTAATAGTTTGCCCGGAACGCTTGAATTAGCCGCCGCAACATCGCCGTTCCGGTGGGCCTGATGATTTCCTGCTGGCTCATCGCCACGGATCGAAGGTCCACCTGATCGGACGCTGCATAATGCGCCAGCCCCGCCAATGTGGCGAAGGCCGGGCCGCTATGCGCATCGGGCAGCGCGGTCAAGCGGCGCGGACGACCAATCCGCACGGCTCGTCCCAAAGACTGCTGCGCATAATCGGCGATGCCCTTCAACTCGGCGCCACCGCCCGTCAGTACGACCTGCCGCCCGACTGGCCCGTCGAACCCCAGATCGGTCAGCGCGTTGCGGATTTCCGTCATCAACAGGTCAAGCCGCTGGCGCATCACCGTGATAAGCTGCGCGCGCGTGATCCGGCTACCTTCGCTCGCGTCCTCCTCGGATGAAATCGGCGCGACGTCGATCATGTCGTGATTGTCGCGCGGGCTGGCATTGGCCGATCCGTAAAAGCACTTCATCCGTTCCGCATGCTGGCGCCGGGTGCCGAAGGCGCTGGCGATGTCGTCGGTAATGTCCGCCGCGCCGAACGGGATGGAGGTCAGCCCGACCAGCATCCCGCCCGCGAACAGCGACACGTTGGTGATGCCCGCGCCCATTTCGACCATGGCGACGCCAAGCTCGCGTTCTTCGTCCGACAAACAGGCCAGGCCCGTCGCCACTGGCGAGGCGATGATCGACTTCACCTCGAGATGCGCCGACCGCACGCAGAGATCGAGGTTGCGCACCGGGGATCCATCCGCCGCGACCACATGGATGTGCACCCCCAGCCGATCTGCATGAAGACCCAGCGGATTCTTGACGCCGGTCAGCCCGTCCAGCGTGTAGAGCGTCGGTTGCGCGTGCAGGACCATGCGTCCTTGCGGGTCGATCGACTCCTTGCCCGCCTGCAACAGCTCGTCAATGTCGGTCTGCTCGATACGGTGGCCGCCCAGTTCGACCTCGACCGAGGCGACATCGCTGATCAGCCCGCCGGCGGAAAAGCTGACCCAGACATTCTCGATATTCAGGCCGGCGATGCGTTCCGCCTGCTCCACCGCCTCGCGCACGGCGGCCTCGGTTGCCTGCATGTCGGCGATATAGCCGCGCTTCACCCCCCGGCTTTCGCGCTGGCCGGTGCCCAGCACCACCAGTTCACCGCCATCCGCCTTCTGCGCGATCAGCGCCGACACCTTGGATGAGCCGATGTCGAGTGCGGTAATCAATCCTTCTGGAGCTACCTTTGCCATCGTATCAGCCTTCCCTGCCCTGTTGCTCGGTCGCCGTCGTCGTCAATGCATCGGTCTCATTGCCGGTGGAATCGGTCAGCGCGTGCTGCGCTTCCAGCCCCGGCTTGCGCGCCACCAACTGGCCTGGCGTACGCATGTCGAAACGGACCCAGCCCTTGCCCAGCAACGTTCGCGCGCCATCCACTTCGGCAAACTTCACCAGTGCCTTGGCCGGTTCCTCTTCGGGCAGCGCCAGCGTTTCGCCTGACTGGAAGGTCAGGTTCCAGCGACGGTTGCCGATCCAGGTTGCCGCGCGCACCAGCGGCTTGAGCGCAGGTGCCGCGTCCAGCAGCGCATGATAGGCGCCGACTTCCAGGTTGGCACCGTCGCCGATCACCAGCGGCAATCCACCAACCTGTTCGGGCAGGATGCGTTCCAGCGCGTGACCATCCTTGTCGATCAATGTCAGTTCGCCATGCGTTTGCCAGACCGCCGTCGCTTCGCGCTCGACGATGTTGATGACCAGCTTGTCGGGCAAGCGACGGCTGACCTGCGCATCGGCAACCCATGGATAGTCGAGCAGCCGCTGCCGCACCCCCGTTACGTCGACCAGCGGCATGGCGCGTGATTGCTGGTCGAGCGCGGCGCTATAGACCGTCATCGCACTTACGTGGTGAGCGCCCGTCACTTCGATGCCCTCGACACGGAAACCGGCATTGCCGACCTGTTCGGCCGCGGCAACCGCCGCCGTTTTCGGCACGCCGAAGAAAATCGCGGTGCCCAGCACGCCCGCGCCGATGACACCCATGATCGTCCAGGTGACGATATGGTGCAGCGTCGCTTCGCTCACCGGCAATGCCGCGATCGTCCGGTCGAGCGTCGATGGCTTGCGCGCCTGCGATTTGCGCGCGTTGCTGGCGCGGCGCGGTGGTTGCCGCTTGACTGTGCGTCTGGCCGGCGGACGGCTCATACCAGCGCCTCGTCGATAATAATCTGCACCAGTTGCGCATAGGAAATGCCCAGACCGCGCGCCTGTTCGGGCACCAGGCTCAACGGTGTCATGCCCGGCTGGGTATTCACTTCCAGCAGGAACAGGCCGTCCGCGCCCTGGCTGTCATCCCAGCGGAAATCCGAACGCGAGCACCCTTTGCAACCCAGCAGCCGATGCGCGTCGAGCGCGATACGCTTGCAGGCATCAGTAATCGCGTCGGGGATTTTCGCGGGAAAAACATGCGTCGTCATCCCGTCGGTATATTTGGCGGAATAGTCGTAGAAGCCGCTCTTGGGCTGCAACTCGGTCACGCCCAGCGCCTTGTCGCCCAGCACCGCCGTCGTCAGTTCGCGCCCGCGAATATAGGGTTCGGCGAGCAGTTCGTCGAATTCCTGCCACGGACCGGCCGCGTCGCGCGCAATCGGGCTGCCGTAATTGCTTTCATCCGCAACGATCGCCACGCCGACCGACGATCCTTCGTTCACCGGCTTCAGCACATAGGGGCGCGGCAGGGGATCGCGGTCGTACAGCTCCTCGCTGCGCACCATCCGCCCGCCCGGCATGGGGATGCCATGGGGCACCAACGCCTGTTTGGTCAGTTGCTTGTCGATGGCGATGACCGAAGTGACCATGCCCGAATGGGTGTATTTCAGCCCCATAAGGTCCAGCATTCCCTGCACCGATCCATCCTCCCCCGGCGTACCGTGCAGGGCGTTGAACACGATGTCGGGCTTTGTCTCGGCCAGTTTTGCGGCGACGTCCCGCCCCATGTCGATCGCCGTCACGCGGTAGCCAAGCGACTGCAATGCCTCGACAATGCCCTTGCCCGAAGCCAGAGACACATCGCGTTCGGCGGACCAGCCACCCATCAAGACCGCGACGTGCAGGGTCACTTCGTCACTCCCGTCATTCCCTCTTCATTGTCATCTGTGGACCCATGGTTATCGGCGAACGCGCCGACGCGCTGGATTTCCCATTCCAGCTCGACGCCCGAATGCTGCCGGACGCGCGCGCGCACTTCCTCGCCCAGCGCCTCGATATCGCCGCTGGTTGCGGTGCCGAGGTTGAGCAGGAAATTGCAATGCTTCTCGCTCACCTGCGCATCGCCGTGGCGCAGGCCGCGGCAGCCCGCCGCGTCGATGACTTCCCACGCCTTGTGCCCATCCGGGTTCTTGAAGGTGGAGCCGCCGGTGCGGCTGCGCAGCGGTTGCGAAGCCTCGCGCGCTTCGGCGATGCGATCCATCTCCGCGCCAATCACCATCGGATCACCCGCAACGCCGCGAAAAGTCGCCGACACCACCACCGCGCCCTCGGGCAATTCGGAATGGCGATAGGTATAACCAAGCGCGTCGAGCGAAAGCGTGGCTTGCGTCCCGTCGCGCAGGACCACGTCGCATTCGACCAATATGTCCTTCACTTCGCGGCCATAAGCGCCACCGTTCATCCGCACGAAACCGCCGACGGTGCCGGGAATGCCGCGCAGAAATTCCAGCCCCGCAATGCCCCAGTCGCGCGCGGTGGAGGACACCAGGATGCCCGAAGCGCCACCGCCGCAGCGGATAGTCAAATCGTCCAGCCGGTCAATCCGGGCGAACGCCTTGCCCAGCCGCACGACCACGCCCGGCACCCCGCCGTCGCGCACGATCATGTTGGAGCCAAGCCCCAGCGCCATCACCGGCACCGCGGGATCGAGGTCACCCAGAAACCGGCGCAGATCATCCGCGTCGCCGGGCTCGAACAGCCAGTCCGCCGCGCCGCCCGACTTGAACCAGACCAGCGGCGCCAGCGGCGCATACTGCGTCAGCCGACCACGCGTCTCAGGCAGGGAGGCAATGGCCAGCGTCACCCCTGCGCTCCCTTGATCGCATCCGCCAGTCCCGCCGCCCATTTGGTGATGTCGCCCGCGCCAAGGCACACGACCATGTCTCCGGGTTGCAGCGTTTCGGCCAGCACCTTTGCCAGTTCAGCCGCATCGCCGATCGTCTGGGCGGAACGATGGCCGCGATTCTTGATGCCCGCGACCAGCGCGTCGGCATCGACGCCCGGCACCGGCGCTTCGCCCGCAGCATAGACCGGCGCGGCATAGACGATGTCGGCATCGTTGAACGCCTGCTGGAAATCCTCCATCAAATTGCCCAGCCGCGAATAACGGTGCGGCTGGACGACGGCGATCACCCGGTTCTGCACCCCTTCGCGCGCCGCCGCGAGCACGGCGCGGATTTCGACCGGATGGTGGCCGTAATCGTCGATGATCGTGGCGATGCCGCGATCGGGAATGCCATGGCCCAGGGCAACTTCACCGACCTTGGTGAAGCGGCGCTTGACCCCGCCGAACTTGGCAAAACCCCGCTGGATCGTCGCGTCGGGAATACCGAGTTCGAGCGCCACGCCAATCGCGGCCAGCGCGTTCTGGACATTGTGCCGACCGGGCATCGGCAATTCGATATGTTCGATCGAGCGCGCCGAGCCGTCACGATTGCGAATAATCGCTTCAAACCGGTTGCCGCCGGGGATTGGCGTCACGTTGACGCCGCGCACATCCGCCTGCGCGGAAAATCCATATGTCACGACACGCCGGTCACGCACGCGCGGGATGATCCCCTGCACTTCCGGATGGTCCAGGCACAAAAGCGCCGCGCCATAGAAAGGCACATTCTCGACAAACTCGACATAAGCGTCCTTGGCGTTGTCGAAACTGCCGTAATGATCGAGATGTTCGGGATCGATATTGGTGACGACCGCGATCGTCCCGTCGAGCCGCAGGAAGCTGCCGTCGCTTTCATCCGCCTCGACGACCATCCAGTCGCTCGCGCCAAGCCGGGCGTTGGAGCCATAGCTGTTGATGATGCCGCCATTGATGACTGTCGGGTCCACCCCGCCCGCGTCAAGCAGCGCGGCAATCATGCTGGTCGTCGTGGTTTTGCCATGCGTGCCCGCCACTGCGACGGTGGATTTCAGCCGCATCAGTTCGGCCAGCATTTCCGCCCGGCGCACCACGGGAATGCGGCGTTCCAGAGCGGCCTCGACCTCCGGGTTGCCACGCTTGATCGCGGTCGAGGTGACGATGACCGCCGCATCGCCCAGATTGGCGGCGTCATGGCCGATGAACACCTCTATCCCGCGGTCGCGCAGGCCCTGAACGACATAGCCTTCGGCAACGTCTGAACCCTGCACCTTGTAACCCAGATTGTGCATCACCTCGGCAATGCCCGACATGCCAATGCCGCCGATGCCGATGAAATGGATCGTGCCAATGTCTGTTGCGACGCCCTTCATGCCTTGTTCTTGTCCGTCCTGCTTCCGTCAGACCCATCCAGGTCTCGTCCGTTATTACGCATATGCCGCCTGATCGCCGAACTTCAGCGGGCGACTTACGCCGATTGGCATGTCGCCGCGCGGCGCATCCAGGCTTTCGGCCAGGTCCGCCAGGTCGCGCGCCGCATCCGGCCGGCCACAGCCGCGCGCGCGCGCCGCGGCATTCTGCAACGCGGCGGGGTCCAGCCCCAGCTTCTGCATCTGCTTGGCGAGTTCGACGGGCGTGAACGCCGTTTGCTGAATGGTGCGCGCGCCGCCCGCCATCGTCATTTCGCGCGCGTTCGCCGTCTGATGATCGTCCGTCGCCGATGGCAACGGCACCAGGATCGCCGGTCGGCCCGCGCAGGTCAGTTCCGCAATCGTCGACGCGCCCGCGCGGGCAATCACCAGATGCGCCCATTTCAGTTGTTCCGGCAGGTCGGGCAGGTAAGTCGCCAGTTCCGCTGCGATCGACAACTCGGCATATTTGGCGCGGACTTTCTCGATGTCCTCCGCCCGCGCCTGATGAGTGACCTGCAACCGGCGGCGAAAGCTGACCGGCAGCAGCGCAAGGCCATCGGGCACCACCTGGCTCAGTACACTGGCGCCCTGGCTGCCGCCCGTCACCAGCACCCGGAAAATGCCGTCCTCTTCCAGCAGCGGAAAGGGCAGGTTGCGCAATTCCAGCACCGCGTTGCGCACCGGGTTGCCCACCAGATGCGTCTTGCCGCGCCAATTGTCCTTCAACCGCTCGACATCGGGATAGGCCGTCGCAATCGCGCTCACCTTGCCGCCGACCAGCCGGTTGACCCGGCCCAGCACCGCGTTCTGTTCGTGCAGTGCGGTCGGAATGCCGCACGCAAAGGCCGCCGACAGTGCCGGGAACGCAGGATAGCCGCCAAAGCCGATTACCGCCGCCGGACGCTCACCGCGAAACAGGCGGATGGCCTCCGCCCGGCCACGCCACATCGCGCCTGCTGCCCGCGCCCAGCCGAACGGTCCCCCGGCAAAGCGACCGGCAGGCAGGATATGGGTTTCGATCTCTTCGAACAGACCGGGGAAACGCACGCCGCGTTCGTCCGAAATCAACGACACGCGGTGGCCGCGCCGTTCCAGTTCGACGGCAAGCGCAGCCGCAGGCACCATGTGCCCGCCAGTTCCACCGGCAGCAAGAACGAAGTGGCGATGGAAACTCATTGGCCGCTCCAGCGAACGATATAAGGCGATCGGGTCAGGAATGGATTGCGACGAGTAAACGCCAGCAGCAAGCCCATTCCGACCGAAAGCGCGATCATCGACGATCCGCCATAGCTGATGAACGGCAACGTCATGCCCTTGGACGGCGCGATGCCGGTATTGACCGCCATGCTGACCAATGCCTGCGCACCGAATTGCGTGGCAAGGCCCGCCGCCGCCAGCAGGCGAAATTCATCCTGTTCGTCGAGCAGCTTGACGAAGACCCGGACGACCAGCGCCAGGAACAGCAAGGCGACCACCGCGCAGGCGATCAGCCCGAATTCCTCGCCGATGACCGAGTAGATATAATCGGTGTGCGCTTCGGGCAGCTTGAACTTCATCGTGCCGCCGCCAGGGCCAGTACCCGTGACACCCCCCGCGGTGATCGTCGCGTGCGCCATGTCGGTCTGGTAATGGTCGCTCTGCACGCCCGCATCGTCGCCGCGCCCCAGGAACGCATCGATCCGCTTGCGCGCGGTGTCGTAGAACAGATAGGCCGCGACCACACCCGCCAGCCCCGCCCCGGCAAAACCGCCCATCACCTTTACCGGTGTACCGGCAATCGCCAGCAGCGCCAGCCATACGACGCAGAAGATCACGGTCTGGCCGAAATCGGGCTGCATCATCAGGCACAGCGATACCAGGCCGATCAGCGCGATGCTGATCGGCACCACCGGCAACGATGCGTCCTTGCTCTTCAGCGACAACAGCCAGGCCAGGCTGACGATGAACATCGGCTTCAGGAATTCGGATGGCTGGAATTGCGAGATGCCAACGCCGATCCAGCGGCGCGCGCCGTTCACCTCGACACCGATGAACGGCACCAGCGCCAGCAGCAGCAGGAAGATGCCCGCGCCGACCAGCGACATGCGCCGCGCCAACGATACCGGCAGCATCGAAACCACGAACATGACTGGCAACGATATCGCCACCCACACCACCTGCCGCCAGAAATAATAAAGCGGCGGGAAATGAACCTTGTCCCCCGAATAGCGCACCGCCGACGCAGGGGACGCTGCCGCCACCGAAAGCAGGCCAATCGCCATCAGCAACAGCGCGAGCAACAGCAACACACGGTCGATATCCCAGAACCACATGCCGAACGGGCTGCGATCGCCCCTGCCGCCACGCGGGCGCATTTTCGCCCACAAGGCCCGCGCCTGCTGATGATTGGCGCGCGTTCGGCCGTCCGCCCGGATGTCGGTCACCGCAATCCCCCTACCAAGCCGCGAAAAGCACGCCCCCGTGCTTCAAAATCGGTGAACTGATCGAACGACGCACACGCGGGTGACAACAGCACCACCTCGCCCGGTTGCGCGATGGCCGCCGCTCGAGCCACCGCGCCATTCAGCGTTCCGCATTCCTCAACGGGCATGATGTCCTTCAACAGCGCGGCAAAGCGCGGACCGGCCTCGCCGATGGTGTAGGCGCGCGCGACATGACCAAAATGCGGGGCGCAGGCGTCCAGATTGTCACTCTTGGCCACGCCGCCCAATATCCAGTGAACGCGTGCGAACGCCGCCAGGGCGGGCGCCGTCGATTCGGGGTTGGTCGCCTTGCTGTCATCGACATAGGCGACGCCGTTGACGGTGCCGACCAACTGCATCCGGTGGGGTAGCCCCTCGAACGTCGCCAGGCCTTTGTCGATGGCGGCGTTGTCGATGGCGGCATTGTCGATACCCAGCCGCTCGCACGCGGTGATCGCGGCCAGTGCGTTCTGCGCATTGTGCGGCCCTTGCAGCGACGGCCAGCGCGATTGATCCATGCACACGCCCGGCGCGATCTTGTGCAGATGCTCGCCCCGCGCCGACAGGCCGCGTGCGATCAGCGCGGACGGCGCGTCGAAGATGCTGATGATCGCGTCATGCGTCGCCGACTGCATCTCGAACAGCCGCGCCTTCGATGCCGCATACCCCCCAAACCCATCGTCATAACGGTCGAGATGATCGGGGGTGATGTTGAGCAGGATCGCCACGTCGCAATCGAGATTCCGGGTCAGATCGATCTGGTAGCTCGACAGTTCCAGCACATAAACGCCGCTCGCCGCCAGCGGTTGCTGCTCCAGGATCGGCAGGCCGATATTGCCGCCCATCAGTGTCGGCACGCCAGCGGTTTGCAGGATGTGATGGACAAGCGCGGTGGTCGTCGATTTGCCGTTGGTGCCGGTAATGCCCACTACCTTGTGCGGCGGCAAACCGGCACGGGCCTGCGCGAAGAGTTCGATATCGCCGATGATCGGCACATCGGCTGCACGCGCTTTGGCCGCAACCGGATGGCGATTGAGCGGCACGCCCGGTGACACCACCAACGCGTCGAACCCGACCAGATCGATGGTTTCTGGATCGGCAAGCGCAAGGGCAACACCTTCAAGTTCCAGCGAATCCTGCTGAACGACATCGACAAGCGCCTCGCGCTTTCCAATATCGCTGTCCCATGCCGTCACGTCCGCCCCGCTCGCCACCAACGCGCGCACCGTCGCCGCGCCAGAGCGCGCCAGCCCCAGCACCGCAAAGCGTTTGCCGCGCCAGAGCGGACTGACAATCACCGCAGCTTCAGCGTCGACAGACCGGCAAGCGCCAGCACCAGCGCGATGATCCAGAACCGGATGACCACGGTCGGCTCGCTCCAGCCCAGTTGTTCGAAATGGTGGTGGATCGGCGCCATCTTGAACACGCGCTTGCCAGTGCGCTTGTACACGAAAACCTGGATGATGACCGACATCGCCTCGACGACGAACAGCCCGCCGATGATGCCCAGCACGATTTCATGGTGCGCGACGACGGCGATCGTGCCCAGCGCGCCGCCCAGCGCCAGGCTGCCCGTATCGCCCATGAACACGGCCGCAGGCGGGGCGTTGAACCACAGGAACGCCAGCCCCGCGCCGACAATCGCGCCACAGAATATCGCCAGATCGCCCGCGCGCGGCACGTGCGGAATGCCCAGATAATCAGCGAATTTCGCGTTGCCCGCCAGATACACGATAATCATGAAGGTCACCGATGCAATGATGACCGGCATCGTCGCCAGCCCGTCCAGCCCGTCAGTCAGGTTGACCGCGTTGCCAAAGGCGACAATCGTGAACGCGGCGAAGGCGATGTAGAAATAGCCAAGGTCGATCGACACCTTGCTGAAGAACGGCAGGTAGAGATGGGTGCCGTTGCCGTGCGTGATGATCGCGGCGGCGATCGCGGCGATCGCGAATTCCCCCACCAGGCGAACTCGTCCGGAAACGCCAGCCGCCTTCTGCTTGCGCACCTTGTCATAATCGTCAAGGAAACCGATCAGGCCGAAACCCAGCGTGACGAACAGGCACGCCCAGACATAAGGGTTGGTCAGGTCCATCCACAGCAGGATCGAAATCGTCATGCTGGTCAGGATCATCAACCCGCCCATCGTCGGCGTGCCGCGCTTGGCCAGGTGCGATTGCGGGCCATCGTCGCGGATCGGCTGGCCCTTGCCCTGCCGCAGCCGCAACCAGCCGATGAAGCGCGGCCCGATGATGAGGCCAAGCAGCAACGCCGTCGCCACCGCGCCACCCGAACGAAAGCTCAGATAGCGAATGAGATTGAGTGCGCCGGGAAAGCCCAGATGTTGTGCGATGAAATACAGCATTATGCTTGTCCGCCCTTGAGACCGGCGACAACCGCCGCCAACCCCACCCCGTTTGATCCCTTGATGAGTACTGCGTCACCCGGTGCGAGCATCGCCTTTACGGCGGCACGCGCGGCGGCGGCATCGGGCACATGGACGAAATCCACCCGCCCCTCAAGCGCGTTTGCCAGTGCCGCCATCGCTTCGCCGACCAGAATGACCCGTTCGACGCCTGCGGCCAGCAAAGGCTCTGCCAGACCGGCATGATAAGCGGCACTGCCGTCGCCCAGTTCACGCATTTCGCCCAGCACCGCCAGCTTGCGGGTCGCATTTTCCGCGCCCAGCACCGCCAGCGTCGCGCGCATCGATGACGGGTTGGCGTTATAGCTTTCGTCGATCACCAGCGCGGTGCCGCCATCGACCAACGCCAGGAAGCGCGCGCCACGCCCGACCAGTCCACCAAGGTCGGCGAGAGCCAGCCCGGCAAGCGCGACGTCGCCGCCTGCCGCTTCCACCGCCGCCAGCACCGCCAGAGAATTGGACACCCAATGGGCGCCAGGCTGGCTGATCGTGTAGCTCAGTTCCCGTTCGCGCAACCGCGCCGTTACAAACGTGCCGCCGGTTTCGGTGCGCATCGTTTCGACCGCCCTTACATCCGCGCCGTGGTTCAGCCCGAAGGAAATGACCGTGGCGGCGTGGTTGCGGGCGGCCGCGTCCAGCCGGTGATAATGCGGGCTGTCGAACGGAATGATCGCGGTGCCGCCGGATTGCAGCCCGGCGAAAATCTCCGCCTTGGCATCGGCAATCGCTTCTTCGCCGGAGAAAAAGGCGGTGTGGGCCGGTGCGATCGCGGTAACGATGGCGATATGCGGACGGACCAGTTGCGTCAGCCCGGCAAGCTCGCCCGCATGGTTCATGCCCATTTCCAGCACGGCATAGCGGCTGTCGGCGGGCATCCGCGACAGGCTGAGCGGCACGCCGGTATGGTTGTTGTAGCTTTTGACCGAGCGATGTACCCGCCCCGGCGCCGACCGGTCGAGCGCGGCGAACAGCGCTTCCTTGGTGCCTGTCTTGCCGACCGAACCAGTGACGCCGATCACCGTCGCCCCGGTGCGCGCCCGCGCCGCGCGGGCCAGCGCAGCCAACGCCGCCATCGTGTCATCGACCAGCACATGCGGATGGTCGGTCGGGGTTGAAACCACCGCACCCGCGGCACCGCGCCGGAACACATCGTCGATGAAGCGGTGGCCGTCGGTCTCCGCGCCCTTCAAGGCGATGAACAGATGGCCCGGCTCCACCTCGCGCGAATCGAACGTGACGCCGGTTGCGGCGAAATCGGCCGATGCCGTGCCGCCCGTTGCTGCTGCAATACCGTCGGCAGTCCACAAGTCCGCGGTTGAAACGGCGGCGGTCGAAACGGGGGACATTGCGCTGGATTCCGCGTTCATGCCGCGCACTCCCGCGCGACGGTAACATCATCGAACGGCAGGACAAGATCGCCGACGATCTGTCCCTGTTCATGTCCCTTGCCAGCGATCAGCACGATATCATCATGCCCGGCCGCTGTAATCGCGGCGTGGATCGCGGAGCGCCGGTCGCCGATTTCGATCGCGCCGACCGCCCCTTTCAGCACGTCCCTGCGGATGGCGGCGGCGCTTTCCCCGCGGGGATTGTCGTCGGTTACATAAACCAGGTCGGCGTGGGATGCCGCCACCCGGCCCATCGGCTCGCGCTTGCCGACGTCGCGGTCGCCACCGGCCCCGATAACGACGATCAGCCTGCCACCGGCATGGGGTTTCAACGCGGCGATCGCGGCTTCGATGGCGTCGGGCGTGTGCGCGTAATCGACATAGACCGGCGCGCCGGACCGGGCGATCACCGCGCGCTCCAGCCGCCCGCGCACCGGCTGCAACCGCGCCAGATTGCCCAGCGTCATGGCGACATCGCCGCCAGTGGCGATCACCAGCCCGGCAGCGGTCAGCGCATTGGCTGCCTGATAAGCGCCGATCAACGGCAGGTTGATCTTGAAGGTCCTGCCTTCCGCCTCGATCGTCAGCCCCTGCCCCAGCAGCGTCGGCGCGCGATCGGCAAGGTGGATGGTGTCGCCATGCGGACCCACGGTTATCAGGCGATTGCCGCGCGCATGGGCCATATCGATGACGCGGGGGGCATATTCGCCCTCGTCCACCCACACCACCGCTGTACCTTCCGGATCGAGCACTTCGGAAAACAGGCGCATCTTGGCGGTGAAATAATCCGCCATGTCCTTGTGGTAATCCAGGTGATCGCGGCTGAGGTTGGTGAATGCCGCCGCCGCCACTTTCGGCCCGTCGATGCGGTATTGCGACAGGCCGTGGCTCGACGCCTCGAACGCGACATGCGTCACGCCTTCGCGCGCCAGGCCCGCGACATTGGAAAGGAACGTCACCACGTCAGGCGTGGTCAGCCCGGTCGTCACCCGGTCGTCGGCGGTCGTCACGCCCAGCGTGCCGATCGATGCAGCATGGAACCCCGCCATGCGCCACAATTGCCGCACCATCTCGACAGTGGAGGTCTTGCCGTTGGTGCCGGTTACCGCAACCGCCGTTTCGGGAAAGGGCGCGAAGAACGCGGCGGCAAGGTCAGCGAATGTCTCACGCGGGTTGTCCGCCGCGATATGCACCGCACCTTCCACCGCAGCATCGGCGCGCGCGACAACGGCAATCGCGCCACCCGCAATCGCCGCGGGAATGAAATCCTCGCCATTGACTCGCTGACCGGGAAACGCGCCGAAAACCGTGCCCGGCGCAACCTTGCGATGATCGATAGCGAAGCCGGTGACCACCGCGTCCTCCGCTCCACCGGTCAGCGCACCAAGTTTCATCGTGTATCCTTGATCTCTTGTCCGGGCCGATGCCACAACAACGGCAACAACTCGGAAACGTCAACATCGCGCTGCTCGTCGGGCAGAACGCCCAGCATCGGGCCAATCCGCGCAATGACCCGGCTGACCACCGGCGCGACAGTCCACGCCGCCGTCGTCAGGCCAAAGCTTTGGGCGTTGCCAACCGGCGAATCGAGCATCGCCACCACCACATAGCGCGGCGCGTCCATTGGGAAAGCCGCTGCGAAGGTGGAAACATTGGTATGCCGTTCATAACCGCCCTTGCCAGCGACTTCGGCGGTGCCCGTCTTGCCACCAACGCGGTATCCGGGTGCTTCCGCCTTCTTGCCGGTCCCTTCCAGCACGATCAGCCGCAAAAGCTGGCGCATCCGGTCGCTGGTTGCCTGACTGATGACACGGCGTCCGGCGGGCGCATGGCCCGGCGCGATCTTCATCAGCGTGTTCGGCCGCCAGATGCCGCCATTGACGAGTGCAGCATAAGCATTGGCCAGGTGCAGCGGCGTCACCGCGATGCCATGCCCGTATGCCGCCGTCATCGTCGTCGTCCGCGCCCAATAGCCGGGCCAGATCGGACGGCCCTTTTCGCGCAGTTCGACGTCAGGGCGCGTGTCGAAGCCCAGTTTGCGGAACATCGCCTGTTCGCGCTCGGCACCGATTTCATCGGCAATCCGGGCGGTGGCGATGTTCGACGAATAGATCAGCGTTTCGGGGATATCGAGCCAGCGCTTCTGTTCGTCGCCCCGGTCATCATGGATGGTGAAACGCCCGACCTGCAGCGGCACCGTCGCGTCAAAGCGCCGCGCCATCGAGGTAACGACACCGGTATCGATCGCCGTCGCAATCGCAATCGGCTTGAAGGTCGAGCCAAGTTCATAAACGCTCTGCGTCACGTTGTTGCGCAGTTCGTCCTGGCTCGATCCCTTGATATGGTTGGGATTGAACACCGGCAGCGACGCCATCGCCACCACTTCGCCAGTCTGCACGTCGAGCACGACCCCCGCCCCGCCCTTGGCATGAAAGCTGAGCATCGCGGCGCCCAGTTCGCTTTCCACCGCGGTCTGCACGCGGGCGTCGATCGACAATTGCACTGGCTTGCCACGTTCGGCAGGATCGATCAGGCGCGCATCCAGCACCCGCTCCATCCCGCTTTTGCCATGGCCGTCCAGATCGACAAAGCCCAGCGCATGGGCCGCAAGCGTCGATTGCGGATATAGCCGTTCCGGCTCACGGGCAAAGGCGACGGCGGGTTCGCCCAACGCGTTCACCTTGGCCACCACATCGGGCATCGCCCGGCGCGCCAGATAGGCAAAACTGCCGCCCGACGACAGCACTTTGTAATACCAGCCCGCATCATGGTCGGGCAGCAGCTCGGCCAATCGAGTGGCCAGTTCGCTGCGGTCACCGATGATCTTGCCCGGGTGAATGCCGATCGACCAGGCATCGATGGTCCGCGCCAACGGTGCGCCATTGCGATCGACGATGTCCCCACGCAACGGCACCAGCGCCGCAGCGGCATCCACCGATGTCGCGGGCGCAGCAAATACCGCCAGCCACGAAAGCCGCATGATAATCAGCAACACGCCGGCTGCGATCATCAGCATCAGCATCATCAGGCGGACATGCGCCGTCATCACGAGTGCGTTGCGCTGGTCCGCAACTCGGCGAGGGGCGTTGGGGCGTGCGACCACTGCGCTCAACGAGCGTTGCCTGTGGAAATGTCGGCTCGGCTCAACAAATCACTCAACGTGGCGTCCTGCACTCGCTTGCGATCGAGCATGGCGACCGCGCGCGGGTGGCGCGCCGGGGTCACCGCCACCGTTGCCGATGCGGCGATGGCTGCCGGACGGCCCTGCCCGACAACCGACGGCTGCTTCAGCGCCGCGGTCATCACTGCCCGCGGCACATTCAGCGGCGTCGCGCGGGCGACAACCGGGATGATGGAAGGTGCGGGCGAAGGTCCAGGGGGTGCAACCGGCACCACCGAACGATCAGCATCCACCGGCAGCGACGGCACGATGTAATTGGCATGGGCAGCCGCAAGCTGTTCTCCGCCATTGCGGAAATCCACCAGCGCCAGTTGCGTCTCACCCGGCAGGAACTGGCCGGCCGTCGGCGCGGAAAGCGCCAGCACATTGCCGTTCCACCGTTCAAGCTGCGCCAGATTGGCGCGCGTGTCGAATTCGGTGTCCAGCCCCCGGATCTGGCGCTGCGTCTGCGCAATCGCGCGGTTCACATCGTCCAGATGCTTGCGCTCGCTCGCCACTTGCAACGACACCAGGTAAAAGCCCAGGACGACGACGACCACGGCCAGAAACCAGCCCAATCCCCGCATCCGATACGCTGCCGTCACCGCGTTTCTCCTACCGGCCAGGCAGCGGCGGCGGTCCGCCGTCCCACCCGCAAGGTTGCTGATCGTGCCCGCGGATTGCGGGCGGTTTCCGCGTCGGAGGGGCGCACCGCGCGACCGACAGCTTCAAAACTCGGGGCCGCCTTGGCGACTTGTTCGGGCAGGTGGCGCGATCCCGAAGGGGTGCCGCCGCTGCGTTCGCGGAAGAACCGCTTGACCAGCCGGTCCTCCAGGCTGTGGAACGTCACGACCGCCAGGCGCCCGCCAGGCTTCAACGCCCGCTCGGCAGCCGCCAGGCCATCGGTCAATTCGTCCAGCTCGCGGTTCAGGTGGATGCGGATCGCCTGAAAAGTGCGCGTCGACGGGTCTTTCTTGTCGTGCGGCTTATAACCAAGCGCCCGGCGGACGACCGTGGCCAGTTCGCCGGTCCGCTCGATGGGGCGCGCGGCGACGATGGCGCGGGCCACACGACGCGCACGCGGTTCCTCGCCATAAAGGTAGATCACATCGGCGATTTCAGCCTCGTCGGCGGTATTGACGAACTCCGCCGCGGTCATCCCCGCCTGGCTCATCCGCATGTCGAGCGGACCATCCGCCATGAACGAAAAGCCACGCTCGGCCTGGTCAAGCTGCATCGACGAGACGCCGATATCCATCGTCACGCCGTCTACCGGCAGTTTGCCCGCATCCGCCAGCGCGCTTTCCAGCGACGAGAATGGCGCCTCGACCAGCGTCAGCTTGCCGCCCGCCGCATCGACCATCGCCTGGCCGGCGCGGATCGCATCGGGATCACGGTCGAACGCGATCACCTGCGCGCCCTTGCCCAGCATCGCTGCGGTGTAGCCGCCTGCGCCGAACGTGGCATCGACATGGATCTCGCCCGCCGCAATCGCCAGCGCGTCGATCACTTCATCAAGCAGGACGGGGATGTGAAGTGGCGCACTCACAGCGCTTCGCCCCGATCTTCGAGGTAGAAGCGCACGGCGTCCTTCATCACGTCCGCCGCGGTGTCGCTGGCCAGCAGTTCGGCGGGATCCCAGATTTCGAAGTGCGAACCGACCCCGTGGAAGAAGGCGTATTTCGCGATTTTGGCGCGGCGGCGGGCAAAAGGCGGCATGATGAAGCGGCCGCTGCCGTCAAACGGGACGATTTCACCGGCGAGCCCGGCGCGCAGGATCATGTCGTTGGGCGCGCCATCGGGGCCGGAATGGGTGCGGGCACGCTCCTCAAGCTGCGCGTACAACGTCTCGCTATACGCCGGGTCGTACCCGATCAGGCAGCGATCCGTACCGTGGAAACCGATGACGACCTGGCACAGATCCTTGGGGTCGGGCGCGCCGGGGTTGCGCGCAAACAGGGTCTGGCGCAGCGAAGACGGGATCGCAACGCGACCCTTGTCGTCGACGAGCTGCAACGCCGTCCCCTGAAAGATTCTGCTCCCTTGCACGTCCACCCTCGTTGGCGGGACGCAACACACCTCGCTCCCGAAAACGGCCCTCGCCGCCTTCGGATTCCGACTCGAAATAACGAGGGTAGTCCGCCCCTATGATCCAATTGGTATCATGGGGAGAGTTGGGGATGCAACGGGTGATTTAGGGATTTGACGGGAAATTAACTCAAATTGAGCGCAGTTCTTCGTCGTTGTTGCTTGGCAATGCGCCATATGTTCTTGACTTGTTCTATTTTCGCATGGGGATTTCGCGGGAAATGCGCGCGGCGCGGCGGGATTTGGGGGAAATTCCCCCTCTCACCCCGGATTTTCATCGAATGGCGCCCCACCGCGCGGGGATTGCGCGGGATCAATGGTGCGGCTGCGCGGCGACCGCGCCGTTGTCGGGCGTTTCGGGCGCGACACTCGGCGCCAACCCCAATTCGGCCAGCGGCTCCCTGGTCGCGGTACTCGCGGCAGGATCAGTGGCGTTGGCCTGTGTCAGATTGGCGACGACTTCGGGCTTGGACGCGCCGACCGCCGCCACCGGCTGATCCTTGCTCGCCCAGCTCAGCACCGCGCTGGCCAGCGCAATCATCAGCAGGACGGCGGCAAGGCCGGTTGCACCGACCTTGATGCGCTGCATCGCCTGATTGCTGTCATGTGCCTGATTGTTCATGTCGAGCGCATAAAACTAACGACTTATCGCCCGGTTGTCGAATGGCGGATTATCCGCCGCGCAATTGCGGCGGCACCGGCAGCCCTTTCGCCTCCAGCCAATCGCGATTGTACAAGGTCGACAGATAGCGGAACCCGGTGTCGCACAAAATGGTCGCAACCCGGCTTCCCGGCCCCAATTGGCGCGCCAGATGCACTGCCCCCGCCACGTTGATGCCCGACGACAGGCCCAGGCACAGCCCCTCCTCGTTCAGCAGCCGCGACACCCAGTCGAGCCCCTCTTCATCCGAAATGCGGAACTGCGTGTCGATCGGCGCTCCTTCCAGATTGGCGGTAACCCGCCCTTGCCCGATGCCTTCGGCGACCGACGACCCTTCGGCCTTCAACTCGCCATGCGCGTAGTAATTATAGAGCGCCGCGCCATAGGGATCGGTCAGCGCGATGGCGATATTTTCGTCCTTCGCCTTCAGCCCCAACCCAACGCCGGCGATGGTCCCCCCGGTGCCCGCCGCGCAGGTAAAGCCGTCGAGGCGGCCTTCCATCTGCGTCCAGATTTCCTCTGCCGTCCCGCAAATATGGGCGCGACGATTGGCGATATTGTCGAACTGATTGGCCCATACCGCGCCCGGTGTTTCCTCGGCGATGCGGCGGCTGGTATGAACGAAATGCCCCGGATTGGCATAAGGTGCCGCAGGCACCAGCACCAGTTCCGCGCCAAGCGCGCGCAGAGTATCCATTTTCTCGCGGCTCTGCGTCTCAGGCATGACGATGATCGTCTTGTACCCCTTGGCATTGGCGACCAGCGCCAGGCCGATGCCGGTATTGCCCGCCGTCCCCTCGACAATGGTGCCGCCAGCCTTGAGCAGCCCGCGCTCCTCGGCATCCTCGACGATGTAGAGCGCGGCGCGATCCTTTACCGACGCGCCGGGATTGGCGAATTCACACTTGGCGAAAATCTCACCGCCGCTTGCTTCGCTGGGGCCGTTCAGCCGGACCAGCGGTGTATTGCCGATCAAGGCAAGCGTGTTGTGGGCAATCTGTGTCATGCGCCGTCAATAAGAGCATCCTCCCGGCCTCGACAATGGGCGCTGCACTATTTGCCCGCCAAATCCTGCTTTCAACGGGCGGGCAGCAGCAGGCAGCTTGTCGTTGTTCGGGCACGCATAACTATCGGGAATCGAAGGCCCGGGATCGACGGCGATTTACCTGTTCAGCGGCCCATCCGTTGTTCACCCGCAATTCATCTTCGCAAATAATGTTGCGGCGCCACAAATCGCGCCTTGACGTCACGGTAACCATGGGCGAAGTCCGCTGCCGTCATGCACAAAAAGATTCTTATCGCAGCCATTCCGCTGGCTCTTTCGCTCGCCGCTTGTCAACAAAAGGCCGAAGTCGTGACCGCCCAGGCCGCCGACCCGCAGGCCGAGCTGCTCAAGTCGGCACCGCCCGTCAAGCTGCCGCCGTCGATCAAGGAACAGGTGACGATGCGCTGCAAGGACAACAGCCTCGTCTATGTCGATTTCTTCAACGGCGACACCCAGGCCAATCTGCGCACCGAAAAGAGCGGCCCGCTCGTCAAATTGACGGCCGACAAGGCTGGCGATCCGCTGAAGGCCGATGGCTATTCGCTGACCGGCACGCCAAGCGCGATCACGCTGGTCCAGCCGGGCAAGGCTTCGCTGACCTGCAAGAAATAACGCCGCGCAAAGCGCCGGAACGGGCGCCGTAGCGCTTGCCTCCGCTTTCCAGCTTGGGCACCATGGCCGCCGGTATCAACAACAAGGCTGGCGGCACTTGGCAACGATCGCGATCTACAGCCTGAAAGGCGGCGTCGGCAAAACGACGCTGGCCGTTAATCTCGCCTGGGCAGCCGCAACCCTGTCGGCCCGCCGCACCCTGTTGTGGGATCTCGATCCGCAAGCGGCGAGCACCTACCTGCTGAGCGATGACAAGGCGACCAAGAATCAGGCGCAGGCGGTGTTCACCAAGGATGTTGAACCGTCACGGCTGGTCCGCAAGACGCCTTACCCCCGGCTGGACCTGATTGGCGCCGACGCCTCGTTGCGCGGGCTCGACATCCTGTTCCACGAACTCGACAAAAAGAACCGCCTTTCCAAACTGCTGACCTCGCTGCGCAAGGATTATGACCGCATCCTGCTCGACTGCCCGCCGGGGTTGACCGAGACCAGCGACCAGGTGATGCGCGCAGCCGACCTGATCGTCGTGCCGGTCATCCCCTCTCCGCTGTCCGAACGCGCATTGGAAGGCGTGATCCAGCGGCTGGGCAAAAAGGCGCCGCTGATGCCGGTGCACGCGATGGTCGACCGGCGGCGAAAGCTGCACGCCGATGCGCTTGCCCGCCATCCGGAATGGCCGGTCATCCCGATGGCGAGCATGATCGAACAAATGGCCGCGCACCGCGCACCCGTCGGCGCCTTTGCCCCCCGGTCAGCCGCTGCCGCTGCCTTCGCCCAAATCTGGCAAGCTGTTGAAAAACGGTTGTCGATCGTGCCGCACGCGGAGTAGCCTGCCGGCGACGATGAAGCTGCTCGATCCTGAAATTGTCCTTGGCGCCTATGCTGTGGGGGTATTCCCGATGGCCGATCATCGTGCGGCCGAAACGATTTACTGGGTTGAACCCAAGAAGCGGGCAATTTTGCCGCTCGGCGGATTTCATCTGTCGCGTTCGCTGCGCAAGAAAATCGCTTCCGACCATTTCCGCGTCACTGCCGACCAGGCGTTCGACGCCGTCATGGAATTGTGCGCGGAATCGGCGGTGGATCGTCCGGAAACCTGGATCAACCCCGCAATCGTCGAAGTGTTCAGCCGCCTGCACGTCATGGGCCTCGCCCATTCAGTCGAATGCTGGGAAGGAGAGCGGCTGGTGGGGGGCTTGTATGGCCTGGCGCTGGGGCGGGCATTTTTCGGCGAAAGCATGGTCAGCCGTTCGCGTGATGCGTCAAAGGTTGCGCTTGCCTGGTTGGTGGCGCGGCTGAAGGTCGGGGGATTTTCCCTGCTCGACTGCCAGTTTCAAACCGATCACCTCGCCTCGCTCGGCGCGATCGAGATACCCCGCGCGGATTATCTCGGGTTGTTGGCGTCCGCCCTGGCCGGATTGGGCAGCGCGAGAGCACCCGCTGGCGAGGCGGCGTTTTCAGGCGCCGATTCGGCCGCGTCACTGGTGGATTTCGGCGCGCTGGACAGGTTGGGCGCCGATCCGACCACGGTATCGGGGCCGGTGCCGGGGAAAGTCATCGCGCAACTTTTGGTCCAGACATCGTAAACCGGGTGCTGGACGACGTTGAGCGCCGGGCGTTCCTTGTAAAGCCAGCCGGAAAAAACGCGCTGCCAGTTCTTGTTCACCTGCTGCACGTCCACCTGGACGAAAGCGCCGGTATAGTGGTCGGCTTCCCATGGCGCGGTCTGTTCGCACGCGCGCAGGTGGATGATGACGTCGCCGACGCGCATCGCCTGCCCCGGCTTCAACGTGACATCGCGGCTGACGCCGTTACGCTTGTTGAGCAGGCCAAGCATCGCCACGCGCTGCGCCATCGGTGTAGCGCCGCGTGACGGATCCTGATCGGGTGAAACGTCAACCGTCGCCACGCCCGATTCGCTTTCCGCAACATCAAGCGCGGATGGTCCCTGCGACTTGATCGGACCAGCAGACTGACCGGCATTGCGATAAAGCCCGACGCCCACCAGTATCGCAACGCCCAGTGCCAGCACGCCGCCCCCGGCGAGCAGCCATGGCTTCATTCGCCAGGCGTCCAGGCTTCGTAATCACCGGTTGCCTGAGCACGGTGACCGCCGCGTTCCATCGCGCCGGCCGGGCGATATGCCTCCACCGTGCCGGTCAGGTTGGGAATCGCAGGCTTCTGCCACGCGCGTACCGGCGGCAGCGCGTCCTTGGGCAGGCCATCGACCTGATGATGCAGCCAGCCGAACCATTCCGGCGGCACGCGGCTGGCGTCGTTGGGGCCGTTATAGATCACCCAGCGGCGCGTGATGCCGTTGGGGTCGGTCCCGCCCTCATAATAATTATTGCCCTGCGCATCGGCGCCAACGTGACGCTTGCCGCGCAGGCCGATCGTGGTGCCAAAGGTGGCGCCATTCCACCAGGTGAAAATTGTGCCGAGAACGCCCATGCCCATGCGCTTAGCCCGACGACGCCGCGCCTTCAACCGCGTTTCTGCACCTCAGTCCGGCAACTCGACAATTACTGCCAGCGGCCCCTTGCGCCCGTCGATGATCCGGGCGCGCAACGGCTGATCGGGTTCAATCACCACGATTTCGGCGCGGCGCAGCGTCTCCATATGGATGAACACATCCGCACCGTCCGCAGCGCGAACCAGGAAGCCATAGCCTTTCAGGCGGTTGAACCATTTGACGGTCACGTCCTCGAACGGACCGGCGCCATCGATCAACGCGACGGGATCGACCCGGTCGGTGCCTGCCCGCAATCGGGAAGGCTGTTCGACGGCATCGGTCAGGTCGATCGCCAGCACCTCGCGCGCCTGATAGCCGCGGTCGCGCCGGACCGCGAGGCATTCGATCTTCGCGCCTTCCGGCAAGCTGCGCCGCCCAAGCGGCTGTAAAACGGTAAAATGGATAAGGACGTCGCCAAAGCCGGGTTGATCCGCAACCATGAAGCCAAAGCCACGCGTCACGTCAAACCACTTCATGCTGCCCGAAATCCGGCAGTCCACACCGCTTTCGGCGGATGTCGCAAGTGGAACATGGGCGCCCGCCAACGGCCCGCCGCCTATTTCGTCCCCTTCCGATATCAGAGGCGTTTGCCCCATCTTCATGTTATCAGCCCCCCGACTTTGATAACGCTAGCACAGCATCACTTATTCGCAAGAGACGTGAAACGCCGAATTTCACCCGTCGAGCAAGATGTTGACGTCCTCTCCCGGCGCCATGCGGACGATCCGGCGCGAAAGGTCGGCGCCATGGCCCGCACGAACCATCGCGGCCACCTGCTTTTCCCGCCTTGCGCGGTCAGGCTGTTCGGCGGCAAACGGGCCGAATCGGCGGCGGCGGGCGAACAGGAATGCCGCCTCGACCGCGCGTTCGGCGACTTCGGGCGACAAGGCGCTGGCGTCTTCCTCCTCCACCCCCGCCGCGCGCCAGGCCGCCGTGACGCGCCGCGCGCCAAGTCCGCGCCGGGCCATCGACTTGGCCTTGGCCTCCGCAAAAGCGCGATCGTCGACATAGCCGAGTTCCGCCATCCGCGCGGCGATGCCAACCGGGTCGGCGGCGGGGCCGTCCCAGCCCCTTTCCATGATTTTTCGGCGCAAATAGCTGGCCAGCCGCGCCCGCGTCGTTGCAAAGCGTTCGACATAGCGCAGCGCCATTCGTTCAAGGGCTGCGTGGTCCAGCGGGGGCATGTCACGTTTGGTTACGGCCATTTCGCCATTATTGTGCCACACTCGGACCTGATTTTGAACTCTTGTGCGGGGCAGGGCACAAGAGGACTACTGGCAAATGGCAGGCGAAATGCCGCCAACAAGGGCGCGGAACATGGGAATCGACGTTTCAACTTCAGGCACCAAGGTGATGGAGCGCGCCCTTTTGCCAACGCCGACCAACGATAACCTGCCACGCCGACTCGCCGATTTCGATACGCTGACCGAGGCGCTGGATTATGCTGCAGCAGGTGAGCGCGGGCTGAACTTCCATGACGCGCGCGGCACATTGTCGCTGACGTACACCTATGCCGAACTGCGCCGTGATGCGATTGACACCGCGTTCCGGTTGATCGCGGCTGGCGTCAAACCCCGGGACCGGATTGCCCTGATTGCCGAAACCGGACCGGAATTTGCCGCGCTGTTCTATGGCGCGGTCTATGCCGGTGCGTGGCCGGTTCCCCTGCCGCTGCCGACATCGTTTGGCGCCAAGGAATCCTATATCGACCAGATCCGTGTCCAATTGACGAGTTCCGATCCCAAGCTGCTGTTTTTCCCACCCGAACTGGAAGGGATGGCAGGCCAGGCCGCGCAGTTGAACGGGGTAGAAGGCATCAACTGGACGGCCTTTGCCGCCCAACCCGCCGCGATTGTCGAGCTGCCGGAATCGGCGCCGGAAGACATCGCCTATCTGCAATATTCCAGCGGTTCGACCCGTTTTCCCCACGGCGTCGTCATCACCCATCGTGCGTTGATGAACAACCTGGCCGCGCACGGGCACGGCATGAACCTGGTCGATAGCGACCGCTGCATTTCCTGGCTGCCCTGGTATCACGACATGGGTCTGGTCGGCTGTTTCCTCTCGCCGATGGCAAACACCCTGTCGGTCGATTATCTGAAGACCGAGGATTTCGCACGACGCCCGCTGGCCTGGCTCGACATGATTACCCGCAATCCGGGCACGACCGTCAGCTATTCGCCGACCTTTGGCTATGACATCTGCGCTCGCCGCATCTCCAGCCAGACCAAGGCGTCGGACCGATTCGATCTGTCGCGCTGGCGGTTGGCGGGCAATGGCGCCGACATGATTCGCCCCGATGTGATGCAGGATTTCGTCGATGCGTTCGAAGAAGGCGGCTTCAACGCCCGCGCCTTCCTGCCCAGCTATGGACTGGCCGAAGCGACGCTGGCGGTTTCAATCATGCCCCCTGGCGAAGGCATTCGCGTCGAACTGGTCGAAGAAACACAGCTTTCGGGCAAGTCCGCCACCGAGGGGCGGCCGCAGCGTTATCGTGCGATCGTCAATTGCGGCAAACCAGTCCGCGACATGAAAGTCGAAATCCGCGAGGAGGACGACACGCCGCTTCCCGAAGGCGCCATCGGCAAGGTCTGGTGCACGGGTCCGTCGCTGATGTCGGGCTATTTCCGCGATCAGGAAGCGACTGATGCCTGCATGGCGGACGGCTGGCTGGACACCGGCGACATGGGTTATCTGTCCGATGGCTATGTGTTTATCGTCGGCCGCGCCAAGGACATGATCATCATCAACGGCAAGAATCATTGGCCACAGGACATTGAATGGGCCGTCGAGCAATTGCCCGGGTTCAAGGCGGGCGACATCGCCGCCTTTGCCATCACCACTCCTGGCGGGGAGGAAACGCCAGCCGTCCTGGTCCAGTGCCGCACCTCCGACGATGTTGAGCGCCAGCGGTTGCGTGAGACCATTCGTGAACGGGTGAAGTCGGTAACGGGCATGAACTGCGTCATCGAACTGGTGCCGCCACGCACCCTGCCCCGCACCAGTTCAGGCAAGCTGAGCCGGGCAAAGGCACGAAATCTGTACCTGGCGGGCGAAATCAAGCCTTATGCGATCGCTGCCTGAGGTGAATTTAACACCGCAATGGGTATGACGCCGGGCTGGCAGGCACTTCACCTAACCACTCCGTAACCAGATTCGCGCTATCGCCTGCGCCGTGAGCACGCAGGAGATATCACAATTTGCGCAACCGCGTATCGATGCGCGGGCGCTTCTTGGTCTCTATGACCCGGCAGATTCGACCGATTGGGGGCCGATTCGCGCCGCGCAACTCTATGCCGGCCGCCAACTCGCCATGTTCATGCTTGCCGCCAATGTCGTCGGCGCGGCGCTTGTCATTCTGGTCGGCGCGCCCATTGCGCCGCGCTGGGCCTTGATAAGCTGGGGCGCGGTCACCGCGGCGGTTGCCGCAGGCGTCGCATTCCGCCGACTCAATGCCCGCTTCCATGAAACGGCATCCGCCAGCGTCGAAGACGTACGCGCAACGATGATCGATGGCATTTCGCTGGGCGCGGTCTGGACGGCGCCTGCACTGGCCATCATTGTGCGGCACGACATTGGTGCGGCACTTGGCATCTCGGTCGTCCTCAGCGTGCTGATGGCCGCTTCCGCCGTGGCGATGGCGGCGCTGCCACTGGCGACGCTCAGCTTCCTGGCCATTGCCGGTCTCTCCATGGCCGCGATACTGGCGGTTTCGGCAAGCCCGGTCTTTGCAGCCATCGCCTGCGTGTTCGCCGCCTTGCTGATGGTTGCCTGTTTCGACCGCGCCCGCGCGCTGGTGTTGATCCGCACCAACCAGATTGCGTTGAGCGAGCGCGACGAGACGGTCGCGTTATTGTTACGCGCCACCGATTCCGAAGATCATGCGGCCGATTGGCTGTGGGAAACCGACGCCTCGCGCCGCATCGTCCGCGCCAGCCCCCGGCTTGCCTATGCCGCCGGGCTGGATCCGATCAAGATCAACAAGATGCCGTTCCTGCAGGTTCTGGCCGGGCCAGGCTGGGAAACGGGCAAGTTTGCTCCCGGATTGCGCGAACTGGCCGAAAAACTGCAACAGCGCGAAACGTTCCGCGGTGTCGTGGTGCAGGTCACCGTGAATGGCCAAAGCCGCTGGTGGGAGCTTTCCGCCAGCCCCCGCTTCGACGACGCCGGCAAGTTCCTTGGCCTGCGCGGCGTGGGTTCCGACGTGACGGAAGCCCGCGCGTCCGCAGATCAGATCAACCGCATGGCGCGGTTCGACACCCTGACCGGCCTGCCCAACCGGCTGCTGCTCAACGAAACCCTGGTCCGGGTGGTGGCCGAAGCGGAAAAATGGGGATCGCGCTGCGCGTTCATGATGATCGACCTGGACCGGTTCAAGGCGGTCAATGACACGCTGGGCCATCCGGTCGGCGATCGGTTGCTGAGCCGCGTTGCCGAACGGCTAGGCACGTTAATGACCGAAAACGAAATGGTCGGCCGCCTGGGTGGTGACGAATTTGCCGTGGTGATCCGCGATGCAAAGGACACGGCGCGTCTGGAGCGCCTTGCCGTGTCGATCATCGAGGCAATTTCGCGCGTTTATGAAATCGACCAGCATCGCGTCTATATCGGTGCCAGCCTGGGCATCGCCGTTGGCCCGCGCGATGGCCGCACCGCGGAAACGCTGATCCGCTCCGCCGACCTGGCGTTGTATCGATCCAAGGAAGCAGGTGGCGGCGTCTTCAATATCTATGAACCGCAATTGCACATGCAGGCCGAGGAACGACGCGTGCTGGAGGTTTCGCTGCGCGACGCGGTGAAGAACGGCGAATTTCACCTTGCCTATCAACCGGTCGTCTCCACTGAAACGACCAAGGTGACGGCTTTTGAGGCATTGCTGCGGTGGCATCATCCAAAATTGGGCGAAATCCCGCCCGGCAAATTCATCCAACTGGCCGAGGAAGCGCGCCTGATCGGCCCGATTGGCGAATGGGTGTTGCGCACCGCCTGCCATGAAGCAGCGAGTTGGCCAGCGCCGACGCGCATTTCCGTCAACGTCTCGCCCGAACAACTCACCAGCCCCAATTTCGTTGCCACGGTAACCTCCGCGCTCGCCAACAGCGGGCTGGCGCCCGAACGCCTGGAACTGGAAGTCACCGAAAGCGTATTCATGCAGGAAGGCACCGGCAGCTCCAAGGTGCTGGAACAGATACTCGCTTTGGGGGTGAAGCTGGCGCTCGACGACTTCGGCACCGGTTATTCGTCGCTTGGCTATCTGTCGCGCATCCGTTTTTCGACGATCAAGCTCGATCGCGGCTTTGTACAGGGCGCCGCGAACGGCAAGCCCGAAGCGCTGGCGATCATCCGCGCGGTGGTGGCGCTTGCCCAGACGCTGGGCATGGCGACGACGGCGGAGGGCGTCGAAAGCGAGCAGCAGCATCGCATGGTGATCGACCTGGGCTGCACCAATGTTCAGGGCTATTATTTCGGCCGCCCGCTGCCGGTTGAGGAAGCCCGCAACCTTGCGCACCGCCGACCCGGCGGCGCCGAAGCGGCCTGAACGGGCCTTCCCCCGCGCTTGCCGACAACGCGTTGATGCTGGCATCGAACCATCGGCCGCGCATCTCGAATCCCCGACCCGGTTCACACCCCCTTGCCCAAGCCGATATGCGCCGCTAAAGCCTCGCCCCGCACAGGAGTGTAGCTCAGCTGGTTAGAGCGTCGGTCTCCAAAACCGAAGGCCCTCGGTTCGAATCCGAGCACTCCTGCCACTTCCCCCAAATCGCCAGCCGATTTCGCCAGCGCCCGGGGCTTGTCTTTTCGCCACGTCGCCGCTAGATAACGACATAATCCGACATCGGGTATAGACGCTGACGGGCCTTGCGGGTCCGGGCGGCGGCTCTTTGCCCGGAGGATGCAACGGCAAGTGGATCTGGTCGACGTGGCTAAGACGACACCCATCGAATTCATTCGGCAAGTTCAGGCTGAAACGCGCAAGGTCGTATGGCCGACGCGGCGCGAAACTATTTTGACCGGGGTGATGGTGCTCATCATGACCTCGCTGCTCGCAGTGTTTTTCTTCTCGATCGACTCGATCTTCGAAGTCGTCGTGAAGATGCTGCTGTCGTTGGCCAAGTAAGAGATTTTGGGGGCGGATTGACGCAATGGCGCGCTGGTACATCATTCACGCCTATTCAGGCTTTGAAGGCAAGGTTCGGGACGCGATCATGACCGAGGCGACACGCCTTGGTCTCGACCATTTTGTCGAAGCGATCGAAGTGCCGACCGAAACCGTGACCGAAGCACGTCGCGGCAAGAAAATTCAGGTCGAGCGCAAGTTTATGCCCGGCTATGTGCTGGCCAAGCTCGACATGTCGGATCAGGTCTATCACCTGGTCAAGAACACGCCGAAGGTAACCGGCTTCCTTGGCCCCAATGGCAAGCCGCAGGCGATTCCCGACGGCGAAGCGGCACGGATGCTGCAGACCAAGGACGAGGCAGCGGCGGCGCCAAAGAACAAGATCAAGATCGACTTCGAGATCGGCGACGCGGTCAAAGTGCTCGACGGCCCCTTCGCCAGCTTCAACGGCACGGTCGAAGAACTCGATTTCGACAAGTCCAAGGTCAAGGTTTCGGTATCGATTTTCGGCCGCGCAACCCCGGTCGAACTCGATTTCGAGCAGGTCGAACGCGTCAAGTAAGGCCGGACGGGGTGGCGTCGGGCGGCGCCTGCCCCGTTGGCCCGGGAGCTTGAGCAGCCCTGCCGCCGATCCCATGATTGCATCCGCGCCGGCTTTGGGCTATGCGCGCGCCCTTCCCTAGCGACAGCGACGGAAATTTGCGGGAGGCAGCCGGTAACGGCCGCCGTCTGGACCGCTAAACTTGAAAGAGAGTGACCAATGGCAAAAAAGATTACCGGCTATATCAAGCTGCAGGTGCCAGCCGGCGCCGCCAATCCTTCGCCCCCGATCGGCCCTGCCCTGGGTCAGCGCGGCGTGAACATCATGGAATTCTGCAAGTCCTTCAACGCCGCGACCGGCGAAATGGAAAAGGGCATGCCGATTCCCACCGTCATCACGGTGTATGCGGATCGCAGCTTTTCGTTCGTCACCAAGACGCCGCCTGCCACCTTCCTCATCAAGAAGGCCGCAAACCTGAAGTCGGGTTCCAAGGAACCGGGCAAGGTCGTCGCTGGCAAGATCGCACGCTCCAAGCTCGCGGAAATCGCCGAAGTGAAGATGAAGGATCTGAACGCGCACGATATCGAAGCGGCAACGCGCATCATCGAGGGCTCTGCCCGCGCGATGGGCCTCGAAGTGGTGGAGGGCTGAACCGATGGCTAAACTGACCAAGAAGGCCAAGGTACTGGCCGCCGCCGTTGACGCCAACAAGCTGTACACCGTTGACGAAGCCATCGCGCTTGCCAAGGCGAACGCGACCAGCAAGTTCGACGAAACCATCGAAGTGGCGATGAACCTGGGCGTCGATCCGCGTCACGCCGACCAGATGGTCCGCGGCGTCGTCACCCTGCCCAAGGGCACTGGCAAGACGGTTCGCGTCGGCGTGTTCGCTCGTGGTCCCAAGGCTGAGGAAGCCCTGGCCGCTGGTGCGGACGTTGTCGGCGCCGAAGACCTGATGGAAATCATCCAGGGCGGCACGATCGATTTCGATCGCTGCATCGCAACCCCGGACATGATGGGCATCGTCGGTCGCCTCGGCAAGGTACTGGGCCCCAAGGGCCTGATGCCGAACCCGAAGCTGGGCACGGTGACCATGAACGTCGCCGAAGCGGTGAAGGCAGCCAAGGGCGGCCAGATCGAATATCGCGTTGAAAAGGCCGGCATCATCCATGCAGGCCTGGGCAAGGCCAGCTTCCCGGCCGCCGACCTGCGCGAAAACTTCGATGCGCTGCTCGATGCCATCGTCAAGTCCAAACCGTCGGGCGCCAAGGGCAAATATGTCCGCAAGATCGCCGTCAGCTCCACCATGGGTGCCGGCGTGAAGGTCGATACGGCGGAAATCACCGCGTAAGCGTGGCGGCTGGCAGGGAATGGCGCCGATGCCAGGCCCCTGCCGGTTGAAACAAACGACAAACGGCAAACGAAAAAGCCGGGGCTTACACCCCGGCTTTTTTAGTTGGGTACGGATCGACCATGAACAAGCGGGCAATCGCCGTTGACGCCATCAGTTGCGGCGACCTCGAAGCCAGCCCCACCCGGGACTGGCAAAACTCGTGGCCCAGATTTCACAATCGGCCGAAGCTCAGGCCTCCAGCCTGCAGCATGTCAACGGCGCGGTTGGCGAAATGGAGCAGATGACGCAGCAAAATGCGGCAATGGTCGAAGAAAGCACTGCCGCCGCGCGCAACCTGGCAGACGAATCCGATCAGCTTGCCGGGCTTGTCTCACGCTTTCGTGTCTCGAACGATGCCCCTGCAGTTCCGCAATCGGCTATGCAGAGCGCCCCTGCCCGCCAACCGCGGCGGCGCGCGGCGTAAACCGGGAAATGCACGCGCCGCGAATGCGGCGTTCGAACACCCCTACCCCTCGTCGCCCATTCGCAGCGCCGCGATAAAGGCTTCCTGCGGGATGCTGACCGAACCATATTCGCGCATCCGCTTCTTGCCTTCCTTCTGCTTGTCGAGCAGCTTGCGCTTGCGGCTGGCGTCGCCGCCATAACATTTGGCGGTCACATCCTTGCGCAGCGCGGCGATGGTTTCGCGCGCGATCACCTTGCCGCCGATCGCTGCCTGGATCGGGATTTTGAACAAGTGGCGCGGGATCAGGTCTTTCAGCCGCTCGCACATGCCGCGCCCGCGCGATTCCGCGGTGCCGCGATGGACGATCATGCTCAGCGCATCGACCGGTTCGGAATTGACCATGATGCTCATCTTCACCAGATCGCCTTCACGATAGCCGATCTGGTGATAATCGAAGCTGGCATAGCCACGGCTGATGCTCTTCAGCCGGTCATAGAAATCGAACACGACTTCGTTGAGCGGCAATTCATACGTCACCTGAGCGCGACCGCCGACATAAGTCAGGTTCTTCTGGATGCCGCGCCGGTCCTGGCACAGCTTCAGGATGCTGCCCAGATATTCGTCGGGGCAATAGATGACCGCTTCGATCCACGGCTCGGCGATGCTCTCGATCTTGGTCGGATCGGGCATGTCGGCGGGATTGTGCAACTCAATCTCGCCACCGCCATAAGTCAGGTTGATCTTGTAAACCACCGATGGCGCGGTTGTGATAAGGTCAAGATCATATTCGCGCGTCAGCCGCTCCTGAATGATTTCCAGGTGCAGCAGCCCCAGGAACCCGCAGCGGAAGCCAAAGCCAAGCGCGGCGGAGCTTTCCATCTCGAAGGTGAAGCTGGCGTCGTTCAGCCGCAGGCGCGAAATGCTCTCCCGCAGCTTGTCGAAATCGGCAGCATCGACCGGGAACAGGCCGCAGAACACCACCGGCTGGACAAGCTTGAAGCCGGGCAGCGCCTCGGCGGCCGGGCGCTTGGCATCGGTGATGGTATCACCGACCGCAGTCTGCGCCACTTCCTTGATCTGCGCGGTGATGAAGCCGATTTCGCCGACGCCCAATTCGCCCAGTTGCTCGATCTTGGGGCGGAAACAGCCGACACGATCGATCAGGTGCTGCGTGCCCGTCGCCATGAACTTGACGAGCTGGCCCTTTTTCAGCGTCCCCGCCATCACGCGGACCAGGATGACGACGCCCAGATAAGGATCGTACCAGCTATCGACCAGCATCGCCTTCAATGGCGCGTCGGCATCGCCCTTGGGCGGCGGGATGCGGGTGACGATCGCTTCCAGCACGTCGACGATGCCGATGCCCGACTTCGCGGACGTGAGCACCGCGTTCGACGCGTCGAGGCCGATGACCTCCTCGATTTCCGCGCGGACCTTTTCGGGTTCGGCGGCGGGCAGGTCGATCTTGTTGATGACGGGCACGATCTCATGGTCATGCTCGATCGACTGATAGACGTTCGCCAGCGTCTGCGCCTCGACACCCTGCGCGGCGTCGACCACCAGCAAAGCGCCTTCGCACGCGGCCAGGCTGCGGCTGACTTCATAGGCGAAGTCGACATGGCCCGGCGTGTCCATGAGATTCAGCGTATAAGTTTCACCATCCTGCGCCTTGTAGTTGAGGCGCACGGTCTGCGCCTTGATGGTGATGCCGCGCTCCTTTTCGATATCCATGTTGTCGAGCACCTGCTCGGACATCTCCCGCTCGGTCAGGCCGCCGGTCTGCTGGATGAGCCGATCGGCAAGCGTCGACTTGCCATGGTCGATGTGCGCGATGATCGAGAAGTTGCGGATATGGCTGAGCGGTGTGGACATGGTTCTGCGCCCCTAGCAAGCGCGGAGAGAAACGCAAAGTGGCCTGTGACGGAACACCCCTTCTCGCCCCCCGGAGCAAGGCCACTTGTCGCCCCCGGCAAGGCCACGCGGATCGCACGGCCCCCGCCCCGGCCTTCCAATCGCGGCAACGGGCGGGAATGAGCCAACGGGCTTTGAAACCACGGCCAGGAAATTGGAAAATTCAGGCCCTGTACAGCCAATTCGACGCTTATCGGCGCTCTGCGGCCGAAGAAGGACTAGACGCCCTATCCCTATCTCGCGCAGTGGGGCGCAAATGCGTAAGATCGTTCTCACCACCAACGGGACATTGGGCGACCTCCATCCGTTTATTGCGATAGGCCTGGCGCTCGCAAAACGCGGCATTACGCCTGTTCTGGCGGTGCCGAGGGATCAGGTGGCAAAGTGCCAAAGCGCCGGACTGCAGGCGGTTGCCATCCTGCCCGGGTTTGAGGCGACTCGGGAACGAATGGGGCTGAGCCAGGAAGAAGCCGTCCGCCGGATCATCGCCAATCAGCGCGTAATGCTGGAACAGGTGGTGCTGCCGGGACTGTCGGACTGCGCCATTGCGCTTGATGCCGCCGCCGCCGATGCGGAAGCGATTGTCGCCTCGATCTTCGTTTTCGCCGCCCCGATGATCGCCGAAAAACGCAATCTGCCGCTCATTTCGATCATCCTCCAACCGATGGCGATGCTGTCGGCTTATGATCCGCCGCATACGCCCGATTTCTGGATGCTGAGCACGCCACCTGTCGGGCGGTTCGGGCGGCTGTGGAACCGCACGGCCTATGCGACACTCCGCTGGGTCGTCCACGCGCTGTACGGCCGCCGCATCGACCGGGTCCGCGCCGAAAACGGGTTGCCGCGCAACGGCGCCCGCCGGCTGTTCGAACCCGGCGAACTGTCGGTGCTTCGCCTTGGCTGTTATTCACCCCAGCTCGCGCCATTGCCGCCCGATGCTCCACCGGCAACCCAAATCGTCGGCTTCCCGATGTTCGACAGCCACAGCGGCAAGGATGAGGATCTTGACCCGATACTGGCCGGATTCCTGGCCGATGGCCCGCCGCCGCTGGTCTTTACGCTGGGCTCCTTTGCCGTGAACAGCGCGGGCAATTTCTATGACCGGGCAGCCGATGTCGCGCGCGCGCTCGGGATGCGCGCGGTATTGCTGGTTGGCGGAGATACACCGCCAAGCGTCGATGGCGACGTGCTGCGCTGCGCTTATGCGCCGCACTCGCTGCTGTTTTCACGCGCCGCCGCCATCGTCCATCATGGTGGCGCGGGAACGACCGGCCAGGCACTGCGCGCAGGCAAGCCGCAACTGGTCGTGCCATATATGGGCGACCAGAATGACCACGCCTATCGCGTCGCACGGATGGGCGTGGGGCGTCGGCTGAAAGCCGGCCATTTCACCGTGCCGCGCGCGACCCGCGATATCGCGGCGATGCTGCAAGACCCATCCTATCGCCAGACCGCCGCGACGATTGCCGCATACATGGCCGACGAACATGGTGCGGAAGCGGCCGCGGAGGCGATCCTGCAGGCGCTGGCCGCGCAAAAACCCTAACCCCCCTCGCCTGTCAGAACTCGACGTCGAGTTCTTCTATCTCTTCGGGTTCGGCCCGTGCTGCCTTGATCCACGCGGCCATTGGCGGCCAGGCGTCGATGGTGGCGCAATAGGCCGAACTCTCGGGCGAAAGCGCCACGGCATAGCTGAGGAAACGGCGCGTAACCGGCGCAAACATCGCATCGGCGACGGTTGGCCTGACCCCGAACAGGAAAGGGCCGCCATAACGTTTCAGGCATTCCTGCCAGATCGTCTCGATCCGCTCGATATCCGGCTTGGCCCCCGAAAAAATCGGGAAGCGTTCGTGCCGAACCTTCAGGTTCATCGGCAGCGCGGAGCGCAGATTGGTGAAGCCCGAATGGATTTCGCCCGAAATCGACCGGCAATGCGCGCGGGCCACGCGATCCGCGGGAAACATGCCTGCATCGGGATAAAGTTCGTTCAGCGTCTCCGCAATCGCCAGCGTGTCCCACACACTGACGCCTTCATGCGTCAGCCGGGGCACGAGAACCGAAGGCGACAGGAGCAGCAGTTCGGCGCGATTGCTGGCGTCGTTGGGGACGGCAACTTCCTCCACCTCCAGCCCGGCGAGCTGGCATAGCAGCCAGCCGCGGAGCGACCACGCGGAATAGGTCTTGCTCGACAGCGTCAGTTTCGGCTTCGACATCATCGCCTCGATCGGGACAGGGTCCGTTGGCCCAGCGTTTTTGCGCATGGTGCAATGCGGCAAACTATGCACATATCGGGGGCGGGATAGAAAGCCGAATCGTCCGCCGCGGCCGCCCAAGGGATGAAAATGCTGTATAGCGCCTATCAGGCCTGGACCGACATGCTTGCCCCTGCGCGATGGGGTGCCGCGGCCGCGCTGAAATTCCGCGACAATTTCCTGGGTTCGACCGGTGACCAGCCCATGCCGCGCCGCCTGTTCGCGGTCCTCGACGTTTTTCAGGGCGCCAAGGTCACGCATCGTCGCCCGCCCTATGCCATCGAACCGGTGCTGAGCGGCAACGCGCTGGCCCCGGTGCGCGAGGAAGTGGCGCTGAACATGCCGTTTGGCGATCTGCTCCATTTCGCCAAGGAAGGCGTCGACACGCCGCAACCCAAAATCCTGGTCGTGGCGCCCCTGTCCGGCCATTTCGCCACTTTGCTGCGCTCCACGGTGCAAACGCTGCTGAGCGACCATGACGTGTACATCACCGACTGGAAGAACGCGCGTGACGTACCGGCAAGCGCGGGGCGGTTCGGGCTGGACGAATATATCGATTATGTCATCCGCTTCCTGCAGGAACTGGGGCCGGACAGCCATGTGCTGGCGGTGTGCCAGCCCTGCGTCCCGACGCTGGCGGCCGTGGCGTTGATGGCGCAGGACAAGGACCCGTGCCAGCCGCGATCGATGACGCTGATGGGTGGCCCCGTCGACGTGCGCGTCTCACCCACCGCCGTCAACGACCTGGCCAATGACAAGCCGATCGAGTGGTTTGAAAGCAAGCTGATCTCGCGCGTGCCCTGGCGCTATCCCGGTGCCGGGCGGCGAGTCTATCCCGGCTTCCTGCAATTGACCGCGTTCATGGCGATGAACCTTGACCGGCATTATGCCCAGCATCGCAAGCTGTACCAGAAGCTGGCCGATGGCGACGCGGATGAAGCGAACCGGATCAAGGATTTCTACGAAGAATATTTCGCGGTGCTTGATATGACGGCCGAATTCTATCTCGAAACGGTCGACATCGTGTTCCAGCGCGCTTTGCTTGCCAAGGGTGAGTTCGAGCATCGGGGCCGCCGCGTCGACCCCGGCGCGATCCGCCGCACCGCGTTGCTGACGGTGGAGGGAGAGCGCGACGATATCTGCGCGGTCGGCCAAACCGCGGCGGCACACACCTTGTGCTCCAGCCTGCGCCCCCACCTGAAACGCCACCACCTTCAACCCGGCGTCGGCCATTACGGCGTGTTCTCGGGTTCGAAATGGGAAAACCAGGTCTATCCGCAAGTCCGCAATTTCGTCCTGGCGATGAGTTAGGCTGGCTGATTTGCGGGGCGACGGCTGGTGCCGCCAGCTCATGTTGAGTTCGGGAATGCCATGGGGGCACAGCACCAGCCGATCTTCACCGCCGACCTGTGCCGCCATCTCCGCCAGTTCAAAATCGATGCCGTTCGCGCGCTGGACGCGTATGGAAACGCCGCTTCCCGTCGGGGGTGCCACGACCATGCTGTCATCACTGCCGCTCCCAATTCTCGGGGTGTCTCTGTCGGAAAAGACCTATACAATGCACCCATTGGCGGGCCACGATAAGAATAGTGGCTATAGGCAGGATTCGGGGGAAGCGTTGAAATGAAACAGGTTTCGTGGATCGCTATCGCGTCGCTCATGGCGGTCGGCGCGTCGGATGCTCAGGCGCAAAAACTGGCGAAACCGTCAAGCGGACAGAAATTGCAGGAAGCAACCGCCAACGATGTGCCGCATTGTGCCCGCAAGCTGGGCACGCTGTCGATCCGCGATGGTGACGATCCGCTGCCCTGGACGCAGAACAACCTGGCCCCGCCATCCAAACTGTTGAAAGTGCTGGTCGCGAGGTCGGGCTGTTTCAGCCTGGTCGATCGCGGCGCCGGCCTCAACGCAGCCCAGCAGGAACGCGATATCGGCAGCGACCTGGGGCTGCAGCGCCGCTCCAATGTCGGCCAGGGCCAGATCAAGGCCGCCGATTATGTGATGGTCGCGGAAATTCAGGGCGCCAACAGCAATGTCAGCGGCAGCGGCGCAGCGGGGGCCGTTGGTGCCGTGGTTGGCGGACCGTTTGGCGGATTGCTCGGCGGTTTCCGCTCCAAAAAGGCGGAAGCGAACACCGTGCTGTCCATCGTCAACGTCCGCACGACCGAAACCCTGGCGGTTGAGGACGGCTATGCCGCCAAAAAGGATGTCGGCTTTGCCGTCGGCGGTGTTTTCGGTGCGGGCGGGGTCGGTGCCGGCGGCATCGGCGGCGGTTACGACAATACCGATATCGGGCGTGTCGTAACGCTGTCTTTCATCCAGGCATATACCAAGCTGGTGGACTCGCTGGGCCTGGTACGGCCGGGAGATACCGGCACGGCGGAAGCAGCCCCGACCAAGACCTTCACAGCGCAGGGCCCGCTGGCCCTGCACAAGACCGCTGCGGCGTCGGGGGCGGTTATCCGTACCTTGCCAGTTGGTTCGATCGTCTATCCCACCGGCAACAAGAACGGCCTCTGGTGGGAAGTCGCGGACGAAAACGACAATGTCGGCTGGGTGCTGAACACCAAGTTGGCGCCATCGAAATGACGACAGCGCCCGCCGACGGCAACGTCGCCGGGCGTGGCCGGTTTGCGTTTCAGGCGAACCAGGGCTGCGATAAGCGAAATCGGCCCGGCTAAGGCGTCGTCAACCCCGCCTTTGCAATCGCGTCAAGCGCGTTGCGAAATCGCTCGTCCCCCTGTCCGCCGACCAGCGCCCAGGGAACGTCGCGGCGTTCCAGTTCAGCGCGCGACAGGTCGAAGAAGCGCCGCCGCGCGGTCGCCGTACCGAACATCCGCGTGCCGTCCTCCGCCCAGGGCAGATCGATGTCGAGCAGCAGGTAAAAATCGGCCGTCGCCTTCCAGCGCGCGAACCACGGATCGCGCTCGCCGAACAGCATGTCCGCCCACACCGCCGTCATCAGCGGATCGGTATCGAGGAACAGCGGGTCTGCCCCCGTGGCCAGCGCGCTTTGCGTCATCGCGTCATGGGTGTCGGCGATGTGGACAAGATCGGCCATGGTGAAATCAATGCCATGCCGTTCGGCGAAGGTCCGGCCATATTCGGGCACGAACAGCGTGTCGAAATGGTCGGCGAGCCGGGTGATGAGCGTCGACTTGCCCGTGCTTTCCGGCCCGTGGAGGCAGATGGTGCGCGGTGGCATCATGCCGCGGCCGCCCGCCGTTCAGCGCGCCGCCAGTCGATCAAACCCCATGCCGACAGCATCAGGAAAACCGCATAAAGCAGCGCTGTCAGCCGCAGATCCTTGGCTGCGTACAGGCCGATCGCATCGATATCGACGATGATCCAAAGCCACCAGTTCTCGATTGCCCGCCGCGACATCAGGATTTGCGCGGCAACGCTGAGCATGGCGACGCTCGCATCCCACCACGGGAACGCCGCATCGGTGAAGCGGTGCATCAACCAGCCCCAGCACGCCGTGGCGACGGCAATCCCGATGAGCCAGGCCGCGCGTTCGCCAGTAGCCAGGCGCAACACGACCACCCTGCCCTCGCTTCGCTTGTTGCGTGCCCAGTTCGTCCAGCCATAGATTTGGACGATGAAGAAGAAGAGTTGCAGGATCGCGTCGCTGTACAATTTCGCACCAAAAAAGATGACGGCGTAGAGCGAAACCATCACCAGGCCGAACGGGTAGTTCCAAAGGCTGCGGCGAACGACGAGCACGACGTTGATAATGCCCAGGACGAACGCGATTTCCTCAAGCCACGACATCAGCCCTGGGCGCGCCTGTAATGCTCCAGCGACGGGATCGGGTCGTGGTTTACGGCCGCGGCAGGATCGCCGCTGGTATCGACCGGCGTGCCATCCAGATCGAACCCAATAATGTCGAATGGAAAACGGGCGGATGAATTAGACGTCATGCCGGGCCCTCGTGCCAGCATCGCTATGGAATTGGCAACCCAAACATGGCAGTGCGCTTCCCACCCAAGGAACACCCGATGACTTCAATCCCCATTGCCGCCATCATCCTTGCCGCTGGCAAGGGCACTCGCATGAAGTCAGACCTGCACAAGGTTCTGCACCCGATCGCGGGGCGGCCGATGCTGCTTCATCTCGCCAGCAGCGTTCGGGCGCTGGACCCGGCGGAAATCGTCGTCGTCACCGGCGCCGGGCGCGAACAGGTGGAAGCGGCAGTCGCACCATTGGGCATCCGAACGGCATTGCAGGGCGAACAGCTTGGCACCGGCCATGCCGTGCAACAGGCGCAGGACGCGCTGACCGGCTTTGTCGGCGACGTGCTGATCCTGTATGGCGACGTGCCGCTGGTCACCACCGCGACGATGCAACGGATGATCGAACGGCTGCACGCGACCGATGATCCGGCCTGCGTGGTGCTCGGCTTTCGTCCTGCGAACCCCGCCGCTTATGGCCGGATCGTCGCCGATGCCGACGGGCGCATTGCCAAGATGGTCGAATATAAGGACGCCTCGCCCGAGGAGCGCGCGGTCACGCTGTGCAATTCAGGGCTGATGGCGGTCAACGCGCGCGACCTGTTCGCGCTGCTCGGCCGGGTGACCAACCATAATGCGGCGGGCGAATATTATCTGCCCGACATCGTCATGCTGGCGGCAGAGGATGGGCGCTCCTCCGCCGTTATCGAAACCGGCGCGGAGGAAGTCGCGGGCGTCAACAGCCGCGCTGAACTGGCCGGGGTGGAGCTGGACTGGCAACAGCGCCGCCGCGCCCAGGCCATGGCCGATGGCGCAACGCTGGTCGCGCCGGAAACGGTCTGGTTCGCTTATGACACCGTCATCGGCCGCGACGTGGTGATCGAACCGAATGTCGTGTTCGGCCCGGGCGTTACCATCGCGGACAAGGTTGCCATTCACGCCTTCAGCCATATCGAAGGGGCAACGATCGCAAGCGGCGCCAGCGTCGGACCGTTCGCTCGCCTGCGGCCCGGCGCGGTGCTGGGTGAAAAGTCACGGGTAGGCAATTTCGTCGAGGTGAAGAACGCCACGCTGGGCAAGGGGGCTAAGGCCAATCACCTGACCTATCTTGGCGATGCCAGCATCGGTGCCAACGCCAATATCGGCGCAGGCACCATCACCTGCAACTATGACGGATATTTCAAATACCGGACCGAAATTGGCGCGGGCGCCTTTATCGGCTCCAACTCGGCGCTGGTCGCCCCGGTGAGCATTGGCGATGGCGCGATTGTGGCGGCGGGATCGGTGGTGACGCGCGACGTGGAAGCCGACGCCCTGTGTCTCGTCCGCTCGGCGCAAGAGGCAAAGCCGGGCTGGGCCAGGCGTTTTCGTGAAGTCATGCTGGCCAGGAAAGCCGCGAAATGACGGATCGCTATGCCGGAAAGCCCTTCCTCAAACTGGTCGACAGCTATGTGCTCGATGCGATCGGCCATCTCGATGAGGTCAGCGACGCCGCGTTGATGGCCATGGAACCGCAATTCCACGCAGCCTTCGGCATGGCAGGCCCGTGGCGGACGATCGTCAGCGAGAATATGGAATTCCCCGAAGGCATGTCAGGCGCCATCCGCGAGGTTTGGGACAAGGGCAGGGTTCGGTTCGTCGCTGCCAATGGTCACGAACCCGACCCGGGGGAATTCGCGCGGATATTCGTGGATACCAATTTCCCGCATTGATGCGGCGTAAGGATGAATTGAGATGTGCGGAATTGTTGGCATTGTCGGCAAGGATCAGGTCGCGGACCGGCTGCTGGATGGATTGAAGCGGCTGGAATATCGCGGGTATGACTCCGCCGGCATCGCCACCATCCATGGCGAGCGGATCGAACGGCGGCGCGCCTCTGGCAAACTCGTCAACTTGGCCAAAGAGCTTGCCGCCGACCCGCTGCCGGGAATGACCGGGATCGCCCACACCCGCTGGGCGACGCATGGCGGCCCGACGACCAACAACGCGCACCCCCACGCCACTGGCGAAGTCGCGCTGGTCCACAATGGCATCATCGAGAATTTCAAGACGCTGCGCGACGAACTTCTTGCCCGCGGGCGCGTTTTCACCAGCGAGACCGACACCGAAGTCGTTGCTCATCTTATCAGCGAAAAGGTGGAAGGCGGCATGGCGCCTGCCGAAGCGGTGGCAGAAGTGCTGCCGCGCCTGCATGGCGCCTTTGCACTCGCCATCCTGTTCCGCCAGCATCCCGAATTGCTGATCGGCGCGCGGCTCGGCTCGCCATTGGTGGTCGGCTATGGCGATGGCGAGACTTATCTGGGGTCCGACGCGCTGGCGCTCGCGCCCCTCACCCAGCGCATTGCCTATCTCGACGAAGGCGACTGGGTGGTCATCACCCATGACGGCGCACAGATTTTCGACAAGGACAACAAACCCGTCGAGCGTCCGGTCACCATTTCCGGCGTGACCGGCGAACTGGTGTCGAAGGGCAATCATCGCCACTTCATGCTCAAGGAAATCTATGAGCAGCCCATCGTCGTGGCGCAGACACTGCGCAGCTACCTCCAGCGGATGGACGACCGCGTCACCCTGCCCATTCCCGATTTCGATCTGGGTGGCATCAAGCGCGTTACCATCGTCGCCTGCGGCACCAGCTATTACGCCGGCATGGTCGCCAAATACTGGTTCGAGCAATTCGCGCGCGTTGCCGTTGACCTCGATGTTGCATCGGAGTTCCGTTATCGCACGCCCGTGATGGAAGAAGGCGGGTTGATGATCGTCATCAGCCAGTCGGGCGAGACGGCCGACACGCTTGCTGCCCTCCGCCATGCCAAGGCCGAAGGGCAGAAGATCGCGGCTGTCGTCAACGTGCCCACCAGCACGATGGCGCGCGAGGCGGACCTGCTGCTCCCCACCCATGCAGGGCCGGAAATCGGCGTTGCTTCCACCAAGGCGTTCACTTGCCAGCTCGCGGTGCTTGCCGCGCTTGCCGCCAATCTGGCGCGCGCCAAGGGGCGCCTGGCGCCCGCCGAAGAGAAGATGATCGTCAAGCATCTGGCCGAGGCACCCGCCGCGCTCAACGCCGCGCTGGCTTATGACGAGGCGATCCAGGCGATGGCGCACAACATCGCGGTGGCGCGTGACGTGCTGTATCTGGGGCGCGGCACCGATTATCCGCTGGCCCTCGAAGGCGCGCTGAAGCTGAAGGAAATCAGCTACATCCACGCCGAGGGCTATGCCGCGGGCGAGATGAAGCACGGCCCGATCGCCCTGATCGACGAAAACGTGCCCGTCATCGTCATCGCGCCGTCGGGGCCGTTGTTCGAAAAAACCGTGTCGAACATGCAGGAAGTCCAGGCACGCGGCGGCAAGGTGGTGCTGATTTCCGATTATGACGGCATTCAGGCGGCGGGCGACAACTGCCTGGCGACGATCACCATGCCCAAGGTCCACCCCCTGATCGCGCCGTTGGTCTATGCAGTCCCAGTGCAGTTGCTGGCGTACCACGTTGCCGTCGCCAAGGGGACTGACGTCGATCAGCCGCGCAACCTGGCCAAGTCCGTGACGGTGGAGTAATTTGAATCGCCAGAGTAACCGGCGCTGAAAATCCGTGCAGCCCGTCCTGCCCATTTTCACCCATCGACATTCGATCAAAATCGGAAAAATAGTGCTGGTGTAAATTTCTGGGTTTCCTTAAGTATTTCAATGCCGATTGGCGAGGAACGGACCCAGGGGGACCGATACATGTCAGACGAACTGCATCGCACGGTGCTGGAGACAAAGCGTCGACTTGAAGGCATCGTCGACAGCGCGATGGACGCGATCATCACCATTGACGAACGTCAGCAGATCATTCTGTTCAATCCAGCCGCAGAGAAAATGTTCGGCGTTTCCAAAGGCGAAGCGATTGGCCAGCCGATTTCGCGCTTCATTCCGCAGCGTTATCGATCGGGCCATGACGAACACATACAGCGCTTCCGCAGCATCGGGGTAACCGGACGCAGGATGGGGGCGCTGGGCGCCATCAGCGGCCTTCGCGCCGATGGCGACGAATTCCCGATCGAGGCATCGATCTCCCAGGTGGATGTGGAAGGTGAACGCCTCGCCACGGTGATCCTGCGCGACATCACCGAACGCCTTGCCAACGAAGAAGCGCGGTTACTGCTTGCCCGTGAGGTCGATCATCGTGCCAAGAATGCGCTTGCGGTCGTCCAGGCGCTGGTTTCGATGACGACGGCGCCAACCAAGGAGGATTTCGTCGTCGCGGTGAATGGCAGGGTGGGCGCACTTGGGCGTGCCCATAGCCTGCTGGCCCAGAATCGCTGGCAAGGCGGCGATCTCGGCAAGATTTTGGCGGATGAGACCGCCGCCTATCACAAGCCCGGCCAATTGCGATTCCATGGCCCCAAAGCGATCCTCAGCACCAACGCGGTTCAGCCGATCAGCCTGCTGATACATGAACTCGCCACCAACGCGGTCAAGCATGGCGCCTTGTCGTCGCCAACCGGCAAGGTCGATCTCTCATGGCATTTTTCGGCAGATGACGACTTTCTCCTGGAATGGCAGGAATCGGGTGGGCCGGTCGCCGTTGAATCGACGTCCGAAGGCTTCGGCACGAAGCTGATGAACATGGTCCTGCGGCAGTTGAACGGCGAAATCGCGTTCCACTGGTCGAGGGAAGGTATTCGGGTTACCGCGCGCGTGCCCAAAGTGCATTGTCGGCCGGACGGCAAGGCCCAGGCTCTATCGTTCAATGAGCAAGACGAGCCTCCCAGAACCGGCCGAATCCTGGTCGTCGAGGACGAATTGCTGGTGGGGATGGAGATGGCCAACGCCATGAAGAGCCAGGGCTGGGAAGTTCTGGGCCCTGCCGGGACGATAGAGGAAGCCTTCGCCCTGCTGAGCGATCGACAGCCACCGGATGCGGCGGTGCTCGATATCAACCTGAATGGGCAAATGGTCTATCCGGTGGCCGATCTATTGCGAAGCCGCAACATTCCGTACATTTTCTGCACGGGCTATGAAACTCCCGAGGGGGACCAACGCTACAGCCATATCAAGATCGTTCACAAGCCCACCAACCTGCCCGCCCTGATCGCAGACGTGCAGCAATTGCTCAGCGGCGGGGGTTCCGATCCCGACCAACGCGAAGCCGCCTGACCAGCGATGTGCGCCAGCGTGTACCAGCGGCGCACACCGGGATCTTCGAACCTGAACGAACGTCGCAACCGGAAAATTCGACGCCAGGCGTTCAAAGGCCGCAACGGAACACAAAGCCGCCGATCGAAGCCTGGCCGAGACAGTTTCGAAACGGCCCCGGTGATGTCGCGCCTGATGTTGCGCTGCCCCAGGCATCGCAATGGCGCGAGACTGCCGCCCTTCCCGGTCCGGTCAATCAATGACGGTGAGGACCGTCTTTCGACAAGATGATCAGCTCTTGCAGGCGCTTGTGAGCTTGTTGTGCAGGATTCGGGTTCATGTTCGCCGCCGCCAGCGCCAGAATTGCGCCGCCGGCGATCGCCACGCCATAAGGTATCGGTCCCTTCGGACGGAGCGCAAGAGCACCGCTTCGGTCAAGCAACGTGGATGGCACCAGGCGCCTGCCGATGATGAGCGCAAGGCTGAGCAGAAGTCCGCCGATCGAAACATAGGCGAACAATGCTGCCGAGCCCTGAATGTCGAACCAAAGCGCGATTGCCGCCAGCAGTTTCACGTCGCCTCCCCCCAGCAATCCACGCGAAAATGCGAGGATGCCTATCATCAGAGTCACCGCGAAAACCGCGCAATTCTGCCAGATAGACCAGTCGAAACCGACAGCGGCGACCCAAGCAGGATACAGCGCGACAATCGCGATCGGAAAGAAATTGGTGATACGCAGGCGCCAGACGTCCTGAACGCCAGCCATGATCAGAACCGCGATGGCGGCGTATAGCGACAATTCGGTCATGGTTCTTGTCGTATGCCTTCCAGCCGCGACAAATTGGCCGTCGTACGCCCGTTGAAGGTCGGGTCCACCTGGACCGAGCGCGTCAGCAATCGCCGCGCATCGCCGACCCGACCAGCCGTCATCGCCGCGTAGCCAGCATTATTCAGGCGCTCTGCCCATCGGTGCGCGTCGTCGCGCGCGATATCGCGCTCCGGTGCGGTTCCCGACGCGGCAAGGGCAATGTCGAGGTTATTTTCGATGCGAACATCTTCCGGCGCGATCGCGCGCGCGCGGCGAAGATAGATCAACGCTTGGTCGAAACGCGCCTGCCGGATCAGCGTCGTTGCCGCGTTGTTCAGGGCCGTCGGGTTCTCGGGCGTCAGTTCAATCGTCTTGCCATGGGCAGCCGCGCTCTCCTCCCAGCGACCGTCCAGCGCCAGCGCGATCGCCAGCCCATCCCATGCCCGCCAGTCGGCATCGCAGGACTTCGTATAACGGCGTAGCGCCGTCTCGGCCTGATCGCGCGCATCGTTCTGCAGGGCAGCCAGACCGACGCCGCGCATGACCGGACAATCATCGGGAAACAGCACCGCGAGAGCGCCGAACGCAGCATAAGCGACCTTTCCGTCGCCCGACGCCAGCGCCAGTTCAGCCTTGAGCGTCGCCAATTCCCGTTGTTGGCGGGCGTCTTCCGGTGTCGGAATGCGATCCAGCATCAACGCCGCCTGATAGAGCCTGCCGGATTTGATCGCGTCCGCGGCGATCGGCAGATCGGCCAACGATGGCGCGGGTCGTGGCGCGGCAACGGCCACGTCCTGCGCGTGGGCACTCGCCGACTGTAGCGCCAGAAAAACGATGACCCAGTGCCACGTCATCCGCGACGCCTCGCAGGCTGCTTGTTGAGATATTGCACGGCGTCACGGCCGACGAGGATAACGATACGATTGACCTCGCTGCTTGGCACCGCCCTGAATTGTGCAGGCAAGGCCGCGACAATCCGCATCGCTTCCTCGCGTCGTTCGGGCGGAAACAGAACGCGGCTTCGTATCAGTCGGAATCGGGCATCGCCTCGCTCCAGGCCCTGCCACCCGCCCTGCGCCAGAACATTGCGGAAATGGGTGGCGAGTCCGCGCGCCCCAACCGCGTTGACGACGCGCGTTGCCAGAACAACCCGTTGCGCGGGCACCATCGGCAGACGTTGAGCGAGCGCGGGCCCAGCACGGTGAGGCTGCCCGACTGCCGCGGCGACCGACCCTCGCGGCGACTGGTTCGCCGCCGCCAGGGTGATCAACCGCACCTCGCCGAGCGAATCGCGGACGATGTGCGGCCCTTCCGGGATCGGTGGCGAGGACAGGTTTGGCGGAGACTCTCCATCTTGCCCCTGTCGCGGCGTGGCTAGTCTGTCATCCTGAACCATCACGGCCCGCCCTGGCTGGTTCGCAGCGACAGCAAGCGGGTCGGCGGCAAGTGCCTGCATGGCCCGCAGATCACCAACCAGATTGGCCGCATCCCGCTGTCGGCCCTGACGACTTAGCGAAGCGACATAGTTGCGATATATTCGTTCCTCGCGCGGTGCCAGGGCAAGCGCCTGCTGATAATATCGATCGCTCAGTTCGTAACGCCCGAGCAGATCATAGCAGAGCGCCAGCCCTTCCACGGCACCGACTTGCTCAGGATTATCACGCAACGATTTGCGGAATTCATCGATCGCCAGGCCATATTGCGCCTGAGTGAGCAGCGCCCGCGCCTTGTCGAGTGACCCCGACACGGTGGAATAGCCGTTTTCAGCCGATCGTATTTCGATGCGATGCGCGCCAGGCGCACTGCATGCCGATACGAACGCGACCAGCGACAGCGCACCGGCTGCTCCGCAACATCCTTGCACGCGGTTCATCGTCAATGCCCCCCACCAAGCGCCGGCAAGACCTGCCGAACCACGCGAATTGCCGCCGGCAGCATCAGCACCCCGATCATCACCGGCAACATGCAGGCAACCAGCGGGATTGAGATGAGCACCGGCAACCGATGCGCCTTTTCTTCCGCGGCCATTCGGCGGCGTTCGCGCATTTCCAACGCATAGACGCGCAAGGTTTGCGCCACGCTCGACCCCAGCTTGTCCGACTGGATCAGCAAAGTGGCGAAGGAACGGATCTGATCCACCGACGCCCGGTCCGCCATGCGCCGCAACGCGTCTTCGCGGCTGCGCCCGGCCCGCAGTTCGAGAACCATCGCCCCGACCAGGTTTGCGACGAGTGGATGCGACAACGCCATCTCACCGCCGACACGATCGAAAGCCGCCTCCACCCCGAGGCCAGCTTCGATACAGACCAGCATGAGATCGAGCATGTCCGGAAATCCGCGGATCAATTCGTCCCGCCGTCGCGATGCGCGCGCCGAAATCCACAGATTCGGAATATAAAGCCCGGCCACGGCAAGCAGCGCGCCGGTTATATAAAGCGATATCGGCGACCAGCCATGCCCCGACGCCAGGTTGACGATCACGAACGTGGCCGGCAGGCCAAGCGTCGTCAGTATCCGCAACAAGGTGAACAGGCGCGGCGCCAGCGGCGACATATAGCCCGCGTCCGTCAGTTGCTTGACCAGCGAGGCATCGTTGGTGTCGGCAAGCGACAAGCCGCTCTGCTCTATCCGCTCAACCAGCTTCCGCCATGCGCCGTCGGTGTTGTCGCCGCGCAATGATTGCGCAACCGCCGAGTGATCAGAACGCGCGGCGGAGTCAGCCAGGCGCCGATTGATCGCGGCGCGGCCAGTCATGAACGACGAAACCCCAAGTACGACCAGAACAACGATAGCGAACACGAAACTTAGCACGAATGGCCGCGAATATTGCTGGATAAAGACATCGAACATCGCGCTAGACCTTCAGATCGACCATGCGGCGGATCGTCACGAAGCCGATAAGGTAAAGGACGATCAAGGCGCCGAAGCCGGGCAGGAATGCCGGGTCACCCGACACATCGAGGTAAAAGGCGGGATTGAACAAAAACAGGACGGTAAAGGCAAAGAGCGGCAGGACGGTAAGCATCGTCCCCGTCATCCTGCCTTCGGAACTCAACGCCCGCACCATCATCGCCATGCTGGCGCGCTCGCGGATGACTTTCGAAAGATTTTCCAGGATTTCCGCCAGATTGCCGCCGGTTTCATTCTGCACCGACAACGAAACGACGAACATGCGCATGTCATCCAGGTCGCAACGTTCCGCCATGTTCTGAAGCGCGTCGCGCAGATCGGCGCCATAAGTCACTTCGTCCGCAGCAAGGCCGAACTCACTGCCGATCGGATCGGGCATTTCCTTGGTCAGCAGATCAAGCGCGGCCGACACCGGGTGCCCGGCGCGCAGACCGCGCACGAAGATATCGAGCGCCACCGGAAATTGTTCGGCAAGGCGTTTCCGGCGCGCATCGGCACGACGGGTCATCCAAAGCAGCGGTAATCCCAGCCCGACGATGCCCGAGAAGGAACCAACCATCACCAGATGCCCCAGCGTGACCGAATAGCCCGCAAAGAGGGCAGCCAGGCTGATGGTGACAAACAGGAAGACCGTCGCCAGCAGCATGAAGCTCAACAAGCGTATCGGGGTGATGTCATAACCCGTCGACCGCAACAGGCCGTCAAGGCTGCGGCCCATCCCGGCAAATGGGCCAGGCAGGACGATGCGCCCCTCGCCGATGTCGCGGCGCAACCGCGAGGCAATCGCTTCCCGGCCAAAGCCTTTTGCGATCAACTGGAGGCGCAGGTTTACCGCCCGCCCGCTTTGCCGCGACGAACGCCACCATTGCAGCCCCGCTTCGACCGCCAGCAAGGCGGCCGCGAAAACCAGGACCAGAAGCAGGATGCGAAGCGTCGCGGAACTCATCAGCCTATCCCGACATCGGGTCGAAACAGCTCCGCTGGCAGCGAGATGCCACGATCGCTCAGTTCCTGCATGAATTTGGGCCGGATGCCCGTCGCCTCGAAGCGGCCGATCACCATTCCATGCTCGTCACGCCCGCTCATCTTGAAGCGGAAAATCTCCTGCATGGTGATGACGTCACCTTCCATCCCGGTCAGCTCCGACAGGCTGAGCAACCTGCGGCGGCCATCGGCAAGCCGACCGACCTGAATAATGACGTTGATTGCCGAGGCGATCTGGCCTCGCGCCGACCGGGGGGAGATATCGATACCGCTCATCCCGATCATCTGTTCGACGCGCGACAGCGCATCGCGTGGCGTATTGGCGTGAATCGTGGTCATCGACCCATCGTGGCCGGTATTCATCGCCTGCAGCATGTCGAACGCTTCACCAGCGCGGACTTCGCCAACGATGATCCGGTCCGGCCGCATGCGAAGCGCGTTTTTCACCAGTTCACGTTGCGTCACTTCGCCAAGGCCCTCGATATTGGCGGGCCGGGTTTCCAGCCGGGCAACATGCCGCTGTTGCAGCTGAAGCTCGGCCGAGTCCTCGATGGTGACGATGCGTTCCCGCGCGTCGATATAGGCCGACATCGCGTTGAGCAGCGTGGTCTTGCCCGAACCCGTACCGCCTGAAATCAGCACGTTGCGGCGTGATTCGACGACGGCACTCAGCACTTGGGCGATCGCGGGCGGTACGCTGCCCAATTCCATCAGCTTTGCCATCGTGATCGGTACGCGGGAAAATTTCCGGATCGAGACAAGCGCGCCATCAACGGCGAGCGGCGGCACGATCGCGTTGACGCGGGAACCATCGGCCAGGCGCGCATCGACATAGGGCGACGCCTCGTCGACCCGCCGCCCGACCGCCGAAACGATCTTCTGGACGATCCGCAGCAAATGCCGATCGTCCTTGAACCGGACGGCCGTCTCTTCCAGTCGGCCGCCGCGCTCGACAAATACCAGGTTCGGCCCGTTCACCAGAATGTCGGTAATGCTCGGATCTTTGAGCAGAGGTTCAAGCGGCCCCAGCCCAAGCAGTTCGTCGAGCACGTCACTGACCAATTGTCGCCGCTCGCTGAGATTGAGCGCGTGCTTCTGGAGCGATAATTGCTCCTGGACGATCTCGCCGATTTCGCTCTGGATCTGATCGCGCGACATCGTGTCGAGCGCCGAAAGATTGATGAGATCAAGCAGGCGCTGATGCAGTTCGACCTTCAGGTCGGTCCAGCGGTCCGCAACTGCCTCCGCACCATCTTCAGCCGCCGTCGCATTGCCCAGTCCGGGAAGCTGATCGGCGATCGTCGCTTTCTTGATCTGCCACATTGCTCAACCCCGCTCGAACGTCAGGTCGATACCGTCCAGCACCTTTTCCAGATCGCGCCGTATGCTGCTTTTTGCCTTGATGTCACAAACCGGTATGCCCTGGTTCAGCGCAGCCATCATCAGCGGAAAATCGTTGCTGATCGAATAGGCGACTGGTCGGCCCAGCACATTTTCAGCATCCCGGGTGTCGATCTGCTTGAACAGCTTCTTTTCGACACGGTTGACGATGACCTGCAACGTATCCTGAGCCACCCCGATCTGGTCGAGCAGTTCGATCTGGCGCCTCGCCTGGCGAAGGCTTGCCACGGTCAGATCGACAACCAGCAGAACGGCCTGGGACCGCGCGACCACCGACAACGACCAGTTGGTCCAATCGCTGGGCAAGTCGATGAACACCGTGCCATATTCAGCGCGCGCCAGATCGACCAACGCGCAGACCTGATCGGTTTCGACTGATTCCAGCGGCATCATGTCGGTCGGCGCCGCGAATACCGACAAGCCCTTGCGGTGCGGAACCGCGACCGATCGCAACACCGCCGTGTCCAGGCGAGCGCCTGCATCCAGCACATCGGCCACGGTAAGGCTCGACGAAACACCCAGATATGTCGCAGCGTTGCCGCACTGCAGGTCCAGATCGAGCAGCGCCGTCTGGCGCCCACGCTCTTTCTCGCGTTCGGCATAGAGCGTCGCCAACTGGGTCAGGAGCGCAGTCGCGCCGACACCACCGACACTCTTGATAACGCTGACGACCTTGCCGGCGGGCGCCGCGCTGTCAGCCGAAAGATTCTCGCGCAACCGCGCGACGATCGTATCGAGTTCGGAGCGGACAAGCGGCAACGACAGGACGTCGCTGACGCCCGCGCGGAGCAGGGTCCGCATCACCGAAATCGATGCGTCACGAACAGCCGCCACCAGCGCCAGCCTGGGATATTGCTCACGGATTTTCTCAACCCGGCGCAGCGACGTCAGATTGTCGGGGCAAACCTCGACCACCAGCAATTGGGCGCGCTTCGTGATTTCCACCGGAATATCCGCATCCGCTTCCAGCGTGGTCAGATCGAAGACGAATCCGCCATGCTCGCTCTGGCCCAGCTCGGCCGCCATAATTTCCCGGCGCGACAAGACGATTTCCACCGCCGTGCTGCTGTGGCGGACATACCAGCTACTGGAACCCGGGTCGGACAAATCCAAAATCCCCACTGACTCTGCTCCTAGTTCGACGTGTTGCCCGCACCATCTTCCAGCGTCAGCGCGGTGGCGAATGATGGCAGGTTGACGGTGGTGTTGCCGAAAAAGCGGAACACATTCGGCGTAAACGTCATGTTGCGCAGCTTCACCACGACGAGCGGCGCGACATCGGTGCCATTGGGGTCACCTGCATACCCCAGGCCCGAATATTCATATGAAATGACGACGTTCGCGGGCGTAATCGCGGGGAAGAACTGCTGCATCCTGGTCACGATGTAGGTGAATGCCTGCGTTTTGGCGGTGCCGAGCGCCGGGCAGGTCGCACCAGCGTTGCAGGCGCAGGAAACACTGCCACCGGTCGAACTGCAACTGGCGCCGCCGAATTGCGATTGCGGAATTGGGTCACCCTGCGTCAAGCCGCCAGTGCCGACGAAATCGTAGCTGGACAATCCGCCGGGGACGATGTCGGTCACCACCGCAACGCGGGCACCGACCTGCGTTGCCTTTTCGGCGAGATTGCAGACCCACAGGAAGCGGCTGATGTCGATCGTACCGATCAGCAACAGGCTGAGTATCGGCAGGACGAGGCCGAATTCGGCAGCCGTCGATCCCTGGCACGCCGCCCAGAATGTCCGCAGCACCTTCATATCCCCATCACCGGTACTTCGGAAGACGCATTCAGATTGATCGTGGCGTTGGTAATGCCGAAATGGCGGAACAGCGAACGATAGGGCACCTGAGCCGTCACCTTGACGACGGGGATGCCACTGACCGCACCACGATAAATGCCGTTGTTGTACGCCGCGTTGCTGACATCACAGCGAAAGCTGACGACGATCGTTGTCGGGTCGGTCCAGATATTCAGCCGGGGTGTTCCTCCACTGGCAAGCTGTCCGGTCCGTGTGATGTTCTTGATCGGATCGGTAACGCCGCTGCCCAACGATCCTCCGCATGGATAGTCGCTGAATCCGCGCCGCGAGGCATAACGCGCGCCATCGCGCACCGCCTTCACCACGACATGTTCGTCCATGAAATAGTTGCCGAGATCCACGGCGCCAAACATCATCACCAGAAACACCGGTGTTATCAGCGCCATTTCGACGCCCGCGGCGGCGCGGTTGTCGTTGGCCAGCGCGCCGACAAGAACCATTGTCCGTTTCATTGCAGAAGATACGGCACGTCGCGCCGCACCACCTGCGCCGTCGTCGCGCCACCCTGTCCGGATCCGGTATCGCCGATAACCTCGGCATAGATCTCGCTATCGGTCGTGTAATTCTTCTTGTTGGCGCCGCTGCCCGAACTGCGGTTGAACGGCGGCTCAACGAGGAACACGTCCAGCCAGCGCGTCACGGGCGCGTTGGTCGTCTTGCCGTGGACCGACAAGGCCAGGCAATTGAGAACGGCGACCGAGAGGCGCCGCCGGTCGTTGCTGCTTGAACTCGGCGCCAGGCCCGGATGCCCGGTTGCCGGGTTCCCAAAGCCGGTGATCTTGCCCTGGACGACCTGCGGAACGTTAATCCCGTAATTCTTGCCGCCAACGCTAACCGACGTATGCTGCACTTCCCAATTATACGCGTCGTAGCGTGTCGCGTTCGATGACAGGCCTGTGGCGGTCATCCACGCCGACTGAGTGGTCCAGCCATAATTGACACGAAAATAGGCATCGCGATCCCAGTTTCCGTCCCCGACCACGCCGCAAGTCTGGCTGCCGATTGGCAGCGCGTGGCACAAATCGCGCGGATAGCCCATGATATCGGGATCCTGGCTGCCATTCGTCAGCAGCGCCGCCGCGGTCGTCGGGCGATAGGGCTTGGGCGACTGATCCCAACCATCTGGATTCTGGCAAGTCGCGCCGCTGTTCGACGAACACACCAGATCTTTGCGGCTGTTGGTCGAGGGCGAACAAGTCCCGCCGTCCTGCGACGGGCAGGTCGAGTTGCCGTTCGCATAGATATCGAAGCGCGTGTTGAACGCGTTGAAGACCGAATTGCTCAGGCCGGGTTTGGTGGTGACACCGGTGACCGGCAGGCAGTCGCCCGGCGGGCTGTTATACCCCAGCGCCTCGGCAAGCGCGTTGGCGCCGGGTTGCAGATTGGACTCAAGCCAGCCGAAATTACCCGGTACGGTCGCATCGCCGGTTATCAGCTTCAGGCCGAAGCCGCGGGTAAATGGGAAGACGTAGTTTTCGTCGGTATTGCCCGCCGGCTCATAGGGATTGCACATCATCACCGGCGGCACCTTGCAGATCGCCGAACCGACGCCGGCAACGGCCTGCCCTGACGCAGTGCCGGACGCGATCAATCGCACGATCGGGGTCAGCGCAAATTTGGCCGTCTTGAAGTTGACCTTAACACTCACATAGTTCGAATCCGCATCCCCCATTGCGGCGGCCTGCGACGCATCGTCGAACGCGGAATAGAAGTTGATCGTCAGTACGGTTACATCGCGGTTGGCACCGTCGTTCGCAAACAGGGCGCGGTTGGTGATCAGGCTGTTTGCGGCGGCGGTCGCGCGCGCCTGCGCGCCGGTCTTCCCATCCAACTGCGTCGCAGCGGCCAGCGCCATCTGATCGGCGGCACCTTGCAATTCGGAATCGAGGCCGGCCAGGCGCGAATAATCGAATGCCAGCCCCGCGGCGCCGACCAGCGCAAACAAGGCTACCGCCGCGATCGGCGCAACCGCGCCACTCTCATCACGCCAGATACGCCCCGAACGATACATCATCGCCTCCTCAGTTCGGCCCGGTGGACACTGAACTTCCGCTGCCACCGCCGCTGCTCCCGCCACTGCCACTGCCAGTTCCCGAGGCGCTTCGGGTGGTCTGGGCTACCGGCTGTTTGACCGCGCCCTTGCGATAGCGTTCGGCTGCCTTCGCAATCTGTTCGCCCGCAACCGGCTGAACCGCATTTTGCTGCGCGGGATCGGGATCGATCACCTGCAGCGCGATATCGGTGCGCAGCGCCCCGCCCAGCGTCGTGTCGATCGGCGTGCAGCCGCCTGCCAGCCCGAAGAGCGCGGCGGCCGGAATTGCCATCAGATGCAGCTTGCTCATTTGTTCAGCTCATATCCGGTTGGCCCTTCGAAACCGCCGTCAGGCAGTTTTTTCGGCTGGTTGGCATCACCCTTTTTCGGTGGTTGATTGGGTTCGAGCGGGTTGCCATTGACCGCCTTGTCGGTGCGGCCCTTGAAGAACAGCTCAAATTCGCCCGGCGGCTGGACGCGATCGGTCGGCAGCTTGATCTTGTCCGCGCTGACCGGCTGGACCAGCCGGGGCGTCACGATGATGACAAGTTCGGTTTCCTGCTTCTGGAAACCCGTCGAACGGAACAGCGTACCGATGATCGGGATGGAGCCGAGCACCGGGAACTGACGAACCGTGTCCTGGAAATCCTTGCGCAGCAGGCCCGCGATGGCGAACGATTGCCCGTCGCGCAGCTCAAGCGTCGTCTTTGCCCGGCGGGTCTGCAGCCCCGGAACGGTCAGGCCGTTGATCGTCACCGACGCGGACGGATCGATCGAGCTGACTTCGGGCGCGACGACCAGATTGATTACACCGTCGTCCAGCACGGTCGGCGTGAACGCAAGGCTGACACCGAATGGCTTGAACTCGACGGTGATCGTGCTGGAGTTGTTGCTGCCCCCGCCCCCACTGCCGCTGTTGCCGTTTTGCGCAACGGGTATCGGAAACTCGCCCCCCGCCAGGAACGATGCCGTCTCACCCGACAATGCGATCAATGTCGGTTCGGCAAGCGTCGTGACCACGCCCTTGCGTTCAAGCGCATCGAGCGACGTCAGCAGGTTCAGGCCACCGATATTATACTTGGCCGCGGCAATCCCGAACGTATCGAGGATTCCTTGCAGGTTGATCGTCGGACGGCCGTTCTGGTCGGTCAGCAGCGCCGTGCCGGGCGCGGTCTGGCCAGTGCCGCCGCGAACATCACCACCGCGCGAATAAAAGGCGTTGTTGACGCCAAGCTGTTTCGCTGCCTGCCGGTTCATTTCCGAAAAGCGCACTTCGAGCATGACTTGCTGCGCAGCGCCGGTGCTGAGCAGGTTGACGACCTTTTCACCCGCATAGGTGGCCGCGACCTGCTTCGCGCGATCCGCGGCCGGTCCTGACGAGACGGTGCCCGACAGCACCACTGAATCGCCCGACAACTGCACCCCGATTTTTTCGTTGGGCATCAGTTCGGCCAGCTTGTGGCGCAGCGCCAGAATGTCCGGCCCCACGGCCACGTCGACAACCGCGATCAGGCTGTTGTGCGCATCGTAAAGCGTCAGGCTGGTCGTCCCCTGCGTCTTGCCCAGCAGATAGAGCGACTCGTTGGTCAGCGGCAGCACATCGGCGATCTCTGGGTTGCCGATCAGCGCCTTGGCGAAAGGCCGGTCAGCCTTGATCACCTGGCTCTTGTTGATCGGCACGTCGAGTTGGCCGGCATGAGCTGCGTCGGACGAGATCATCATCTGCGATTGCGCCTGGCTCGTGGCGGGCGTGATCGCGGTCGTCACCCCAAGCATCACTGTCGCCAGCCGCAGCCATTTTGTCGCGTGGGTCGCGCGATTGCGTGCGGCCGTTGCGGCCGACTTTTCAATAGCGGACATAGCGCCCCACCTCATAGCTGCTGTCCTTGGTTCCCCGGACAACCTGGACAGTCGTGGTTGTCGGTGCCGGCGCGGCTTGTGGCGCGACGCGGCGGATGACCCGCGCCCTTGGCGCATAACTTCTGGCGGGCGGCGGCGAATAGCGGCCGACATAGGCGCCGTCGCGCAGATCCTCCACGCTCACGGTTTCGACAGCCGGGTTCACCTCGCCTTCCGCATTGCGCAACACCAGGCTCAGCGTGCCGATCTGCTGCGCGAGCGCCAGCTTCTGTGAATCGACCTGCGACACTTCCAGCGTGGCCGTCTTGCTGACTACGGGCTTGTTGCTGTTGTCATTGGCGTCCTGGTCAATCGCGATGACGCGAACCTTCTGCAGCAGGACGTCGGTGATCTGGGCACCGTTGCCCTGCGGATCGGTTGGCGTCCGCGTGATGAGAACATCGACGGTATCGCCGGGCAGGACAAAGCCCGCAACGCCCGCGACATCGTTGACGCGCACCGTCGCGGCACGCATGTCGGGGCGCAGCACCGCGGAAATCGTCGCGCGGCCCCCTTCGCCGGAAAGTTTTGATTTCAGGACCGGCTCGTTGACCTGAATGGGGCGCAGCGCCACGTGCGACTTGCCCATCGGCGTCAACTGCTCGATCGAATTATATGCGCCATCGGGCAGGGATCCAAGCGGCCAGTCGACCAGCCGAACCTTGTCTGCCGTGACCGGCACGCCGAATTCCAGCGGCACGCGCGCGACCACGACCTTGGTCGTTCCCTCAACAGATTGCGCCTGCTTCTGCTCGATCCGCCCGAGATAGGCGTTGGCGAGGAAAACGGCTGCAAGGCCGATTACCACCGCAACGGCTAATATTATCAACGACTGCGAACGCATGACCTTGGTCCCCCCGACCGCAGTTCAACCACCTCACCCAAGAGTCGGGGCCGCCCGAAGACGGCCCCGCGTTGATCAGCAACCAGTCGCGGTCGCGTTGGTGATGCAGTTCGATGCCTTGTTCATGGCGTTGCTGATCGCACCGCCCAGAGCGAACGTCGCCACGGCGATGCCCGAACCCACGATCGCCAGGATCAGGGCATATTCGGCGGCCGAAGCGCCGCTTTCGTCATTCCAAAGATTCTTGATCATAGCCATTGTAACTCTCCCACTCCAAATCGTTCCGGCCCTGTGCCGGGCTCTCAAATTGCGAAAAAGCTTCCATCTGCCCGGACCAACTGGCTCAACGGGTACTTACGGCAGCGCCCCCCGGCGTCTGATGCGCCCTGCTTGCCGATCCGAGACGGTACACCTCGCCCCCTTAAGAGGTGCCAATGTCAGCCAAGTGTCAATGGTCAAAAATATGTATACATATCAATTGATTATCAGGAGTGCCGACCGCCGAGGATAATATTATTATTCTTTATCAATGACTTATTTGCAAGGAAAATCTTACCCAAAGTGGTTAATTAACACCGGGCAATATCAATATCTGCGTGTCGAAACGGGACTTGGTTATATCGACTATACCGTCCGTTATAGTCACCGGCCCAAAGTCGTTAACGACTGGCTCGATCCCTTTGGACAAATATAGTAAATTTACGACATTTGGTAAGGAAAACGAATCGCATCAATGTCGTTTGGCAAGGCGATTCGTTTTGGCATTACTCAAAAATCGGCGGCGTATTTCATCAGGAAACATGAATGCCCACGCCAACGGAATTGAAACCGCAGCGACACCCCAGCCACCGACTATATCGATTACATAATGCCCGCCGCTTATCAACGCCGATCCAGTAACCGCGGAATTGAACAGCAGGAAAGGAAACCGCGTGAAGCGATTGCCCCACATCGCCCAGGCTAAAAGTGCTGCACCCGCTGCGTGAAAGCTGGGAAACGACACCAGACCTACGCCCAGTACCTTGGTTATATCCCGAAGCGAACCATCGCGCAGCTGGTCAAGAACTTGGGGGAAAATCCATGGCAAATGACTTGTGAGCCCGGGCAACGCGTTCCCAGCTATGCTGTAGTACCAGAAGGGCCCTTTCGCCGGCGCGAAGACGTAGATAGCCAGCGTCAGTGCCAGGGTAATGGCCCACGCGTTGACGAATATCCACAGTCTGCGGCGCTGCCGGAGCAGGACGAGCAGGACAACGACCAACGGCGGCTGGACCATCAGCCACCCATAGAATTGGCGATTCAGATCAAGCATGTCGCCATGCGACTGCATGAACCTGAACAAGTCCAGCCATGGCACCCGCAAGGCCATGTCGAACGACACCAGATATTCGTCGACATATTGCAAGGTCAGGGGCGTAATCAGGATGCTGCCGATGTGCGCCAGAAAGCTGAGCATCGCCAGAATCGACGTGGCCTGCAGGATATCGGAGGCTGGCCGCAGCAAATATCGGCGAGCGATGACGCCGATCAACGGAAACACGGCCAGCGACGCCCACAATTGCCAGGGCAAGGTTAATTTCAGCGAAAAATCGGTAAACAGCAGCGTCGCGCCAATCGTTGTATAGCCGACAACGACGACCACAACCGACGGCACGGACAGCGGCTCGAATCCCGACTGGAGTTCCTCGTCCGGGATGCCGCGTCTCAATCGATCAAAGATGATCCCCCCGACCACGCCGAATATTCTGCCGACAAACGCCAAAAGATTCAAGACGGGGCCAGAGCGACCGTGCCTGCTTCGACTGCCCCGCAGCAAGACACGGCACCCCAACGATAGATGCTTGTCTTTGGTGCAGCATTCGCCATCCTTCAAAGGATCGGAACGTCCGATACGGGGGAGACCAGCGATGGTGGAACAACGCCGGGACACAGTGCCATTCAGCGACTTGTTTCTACTGATCCTTGCGCCGCTGGCCGCGCTGGCCGCGACCATGGTGATTACCACCACGCTGCGCGATGGTGACACTGGCTGGCATCTGGCAACTGGGCAATGGATCGTCGAGCACCTCTCCGTACCCAGGACTGATCCGTTCTCGTTCGCCGCATCAGACAAGCCGTGGGTCGCGCATGAATGGCTGTCAGAGTTGCTGATGTACGGCGCCTGGCGCGCAGGCGGCTGGCCGGGCGTGATGCTGCTGTTCGGCAGCGCCGCCGCGCTGGTTTTTGGATTGGCCGCGCTGCATTTACGGCGTTGGCAGTCGCCGGGCGCCGCCGCGCTGATGCTGGTTTACCTGGCAATCGGCGCAACCCCGGCGCTTGCCGCCCGCCCGCACATGCTGGCGCTGCCGATGCTCGTCGGCTGGGTCATGCTGATGATGCGCGCCCGCGACCGGGAACGCGCCCCTCCCCTGGCACTCGCGCTGATGATGCTGGTCTGGGCCAATATGCACGGCAGCTTTGTCCTGGGTATCGCGGTCGCCGGGTTGTTCGGGCTGGAAGCGCTGGTTTACGCGGCGAGCGCAGACCGATTGCGGGTCGCGGCGCAATGGGGCGCGTTCGGCACCGCGCTGATTGCGGCCGGGCTGGCGACGCCGGCCGGTCTGGATGGATTGCTCTATCCGTTTTACGTCAACAATCTCGCCATCCTGAAATATATATCCGAATGGCAGTCGGCGAACTTCGCCACGACATCCGGCTTTGAAGTGGTATTGTTGTCGGCATTGTTCTTCATGCTTTACCGGCCGGTCCATGTGCCGGTGGTCCGGTTGATCCTGCTGATCGTCATGCTGCATCTCGCGTTGCAGCATATCCGGCAGGAAAGCGTGCTCGTCGTCGTGGGCGTATTGATCCTGGCAGAACCGCTGGGTCGCGCCTGGGCGGATGGCGCGCCCCGCCCCCGTCCGCGCCTGCTGCCCGTGATATGGGCGCAGCGCCGCGAACTGGCCCCGTTAATCGCCGTCGCGGCATTGCTGTTCGCCGGCGCCGCCGCTGCCCGCCTCATCATACCATTCCCGCGCCCCGATAGCCGCGGCGTCCCGATAACCGCTCTGGCGCATCTGCCGCCCGCGTTAAGGGCGCAACCCGTGTTCAACGAATACAGCTTCGGCGGGTTACTGATAATGCAGGGCATCCGCCCCTTCATCGACGGCCGGTCGGACATGTACGGCGATGCCTTCACCACCGACTATTACCTGATCGCCAACGGCGATGCCGCACGCTGGCGCACCGCCGACGCAAAATGGAAATTCGGCTGGACCATATTGCCGCCGGACAGCGCCCTGGTCAAAATCCTCGATCAGGACAAAAGCTGGCAGCGCATTTATGCCGACAAATGGGCCGTCATCCACGTCACCCGGCGCCCGGTATCCGTCAAGCCGGGACGCGCGACCGATAAGTGAGGTTCACTCGCTTCGACAGCAGCAGATAAGGCAGCCAGATCGCTATGCTGATCAGCGCCTTTTTGAGATTGCCTTCGAGCAGCGTCCGCAGCGATTGCGCAACCGCCGGCGGCAGATCGGGCACCGAACCCATCGTCCGTGCGATCAGGATCTGCATCAGGACGTCGATACCCCAGACCACCGCCAGAAAACGGGGAAACAGCGGCACATGGCGCATCGCCATGATCGCGGCGAAACAGTATAGGCTCGACATTATCACGAGGTCGCCGAGCATCGACTGGCGCAGCACCAGAAACCAGGCAGGCGCGTTGTCAGGCGCGGTCGGGATGGCGGTCATAAATTCCAGCGTCCGCACAGGTACGTTCAACAACATACCCACGATCAGGGACGCCATGAACCCGCTCGCCCCGAACAGCGGCAGCGACCGGGCGGTCACTACATCAACCTCTCGCCACCGCCCAATACGGGCGAACCGCATTTCGGGCTGCGCGAACAACATACCCATCGGGAAGGCACGCAAGGCCAGGAAAATGCCGCCGACCGGCGCTGCAACGACCAGACAATAGGAAAGGATATTGAGGATGCCGGTCGGCGCTGTAATGCGATCAACGGCGATCATCGACAAGCGCATGCCGCTGGCAAGACTCGCGCCGATCACCCAGAACAACATCATCTGGGGAATGCTGGTTTCCATCCGGCAAATCCAGGTGACGCTCCGCGCGTTCAATCGTCGGCTCACCGGAAGTTGCATGATCCAATCCAAGGCGCTGCCCCTTTGCCGACACTGGCGAATCCAGCATGGGCAAGAGGTCTTAGAAACGCGTTAAGCATGGAGTTAGGGAAGCCGCATGGCGGATCAAGTGCACGATCGACTTACCGGTCTGGAAGCGGGATCAAATCAAGATCTGGAAACCCGCGCCGCCTGAAATGCCGACGCAGATGGCCTATCGATATTGCTCGACGATTTGTTGTGGAAACCTGGCCGCGAGGCGCGCGCCTAGAACAGCTGCCTAACCGACAGGATAATGATCGCCCAGAGCGGTAACGACATTAATGTGCCGATGGCCACGCCGCGAAAAACACCGTTCGGCCGACCTTCCGACAGGTCGTCCGAATTGCGAAGATCATGGTTTACGCGTTCCGTAAAATCGACACCGACGGAACTTTTTGGGTCCCGCCCGCTTTCATCATGTCGAATTTTCTGAAGCAGCGTCATATCAATGATAATATTGCTTATATTCCTCCAATCAATATATCCATGGGTATATCTGATATCATATTTGAGATAGTTTTTGTCGTATATCGGCGAAATATACGTTTAATTTACATTGCCGCACCAAACTTCGATACAAAATTGCCCAAGCCAGCTTGATTACGCAGTATCAACCAAGTGCTTTAACCGCAAATTGAAACCTCTGCGCCATCCTTGGCGCATGGAACAGTTTTCGTCCGTCACCTGTCAGGGCACAGCGATCCGCAAGCTGGCGCGAAACGCCGTCTTGATTGTCGGCTGCACCGTCATCGGCGCTCCGGCGCTGGGAACGCCGGCGGTTCTGGGCGCGCCGGACGTTGCGATGGATCAGCGGTTCGCCGGTGCCACTGCGGTGCCCGCCCTTCGGACCGGCTTTGCCACGTCGCCCGCCATCGGCCAGACCAAGGCATCCGCCATATTGGCTGGCCAGCCCAGCGCGCTCGACGCGTTGATCAACGCACAACTCGGCCGCCGGAGCGACTTTAGCGCCGGAACGGGATCAGCGGATGCAACTGCCGCCGCCGGAATCACTCGTCGCGCATTGAATCCGGCCTCGATGACGACGACCGCAGAGCTTCCACCCGCCGCGAAGCCGATCGTTGAAAGCATGGTCGCGCACAGCGCCGCTATCGAGAGCACGGGCCGCTGGTCGATCGCCATGCCGCCGGTAACAGTCGCCCATTCCCAGCCGTTCGCCATCGACAGCCGCCATCGGATGGACGCCCCGCCGACGCTGTTCGGCACGACGGCCATTGCCCTTTCGCACAGCAGTCTCGACAGCAAATGGCGCAGCGTTGCACGCACGCCGCTCGGCTCAGGCGTGTGGGATGAACTGGTCGCCGGCGTTGCGGCGGTCGATCCGCTCGACAAGGTCGAGGCGGTCAACGCTTATGTCAACAAGCGCGTCAGCTTCCGCGACGACGGCAAGGGCGCCGATATCTGGTCGACGGCGACCGCGACGCTCGCCACTGGTCGCGGCGATTGTGAGGATTACGCGATTGCCAAGATGCAGTTGCTGCTCAAACTGGGCTTTGCGCGGGACGATCTATACCTTGTGGTTGCCCGCGACCTGGTTCGCCGCGCCGATCATGCCTTGCTCGCCGTGCGCGTGCAGAACCGCATGGTTGTGCTGGACAGCGGCACCGATACGCTCCTCGATGCCAGCGAAGCCCTGGATTACCGGCCGATCATCACGTTCAGCGGCGATCGGGAATGGCTGCATGGTTATCGCGCAGCGTCGGTCAACATTGCCAGTGCGTCCATCGCCACAAGCCGCGGCGCGCAGTAACGGCGTTCATCGTTCGCGCATCGCATCGCTGCGCGCTTTCAGCACCGGCTTCAACAGATAGTCGAGGATGCTCTTGCGTCCGGTAACAATCTCCGCCTCGCAAACCATGCCCGGCGTGATCGGCAGTTGCCGCCCCCCGCCCGCCAGCAGATAGGCCCGATCGGTTTCGACCACGACGTTGAAATACGCCTCCTTGGTCTGCTCGTCATAGATACTGTCGGCGGAGACCTGGACGACGCGCCCGTCGAGACCGCCATAGATCGAAAAATCATAAGCGGTGACCTTGATCACGGCCTTGTCGCCGATACGGATAAAGGCGATGTCGCTGGGCTTGACCCGTGCTTCGACCAGCAGCTTGTCGCCGAACGGAACGACTTCCATGATCTTCTGGCCGGCATTGACGTATCCGCCCAGCGTCGTGACCTGCACGTCATTGACCACCCCCTCCACCGGAGAGCGAATTTCCGCCCGTGCCAGCTTGCCCTGCGCCCCGCGTAGCGTTTCCGCGTTGACTGCCAGCTTGCCGGCAAGCTGGCTGCGCTCATCCAATGTTTCCTGGCGAAAATGAAGATCGGCCTCGGTTGCCTGCGACGTTGCTTCCTGAACGGCGGCGGCGGCTCGTGACCGGGCTTCGCGCGATGCGGCCAGCCTGCCTTGCAGATCGACCAGTTCGCGCCTTGCGTTCAGCAATTCGGTCTGCGGTACGATCGATTTTGCCGCAAGGGGCGCCAGCATGTCGACCTGCTTCTGCTGCAGCGCGATGCTGTTCTGCAGACTGGTGCTCGTTGCTTCGGCTTCGGTCATGTCGCGGCGGCGCTGCTCGATCGCGGCGCGAAGACCGGACATCTTGCTTTCCAGCGCCTGGGCACGAATGCGCTTCAGCGCCGCTTCGTCATCACAGACCAACGCCAGTTTTCCGTCCGCACCGACCGGGCAACCGCTCCCCTTCGCACCGCTGGCTTCGCTGGAGAGCCGCGCTGCGCGCGCTGCCAGCGTTTCCCCTTCGGCCACAACCTGCCCAAGTGCCGCAGATGACTCGGTATTGTCCATGCGAACCAGCAATTCGCCCTTGTGCACGCGTTGCCCGGCGCGGACGGCAATCGACGCTATCCTCGCCGAATCCGCGCTCTGGATTAGCTGGACCTTGCTGGAGGGAATAACGCGACCCTGGCCTTTGGTGATTTCGTCAACCTGCGTGAACCCTGCCCACAGCAGGAACAGCAACAGTCCGGCGGCGCTGACCAGAATGACCTGGCGAGCGCCATCCTGATCGCGCCATTTGCGCACGGCGAACACTGCGCGGTGATTGATGGGCTGGCTGGTCACCGCTGTCCTCCCGCGATTTCGATTGGGGTAGTTCCGCGGGGGCCTGCCGCACCGCTGTCGGACGCGACAACGCTCTGCGCCGCGCCGACCCGCGCCATGGCGCCGCCGCTGTCCTTTGGCGCGGGGATCGACAAGGTCCATCCTTTGGACATGTCGAGGCGCCCGCCAACATCGTCAGGCGCGCGTCGCTCGATCGGACCCGCAATCGCCACATTGGTGGCAGTGTCCTCGCCTGGCGTTGCGCGCACGTTCAGCCATTGCTGCTCGTTACCCGAATATGCGCTGACGAACGCGCCGGGGCGCCCCCAGGAACCGGGCCAGCGGTAGAAGATCTGCGTCCCCACCAGCGCCACCTTGGTGAGCTTGGGCGCCCAGGACGGGAAGACCCAGTCCGTGTGATAATGCGTTGCCATGCCGACCGATTGTTCGATTCCGCCTGCGAGCGCCCACTGGGCAACGCCGCGTGCTGCGCGCCAGGCGCCAGCCACCGGCAGGCGCTTCATCGAACCGTCGCAGGCGAAGCTGAACTGGCAACCGGGGTTGGGCGCACCCTGAAAGACGACACCGCAGACCGAGTGGGGAAAGGCCGGATGCCGCACCCGGTTCAGCACCACCTGAGCGACGGCGCGTTTGCCGGACTCCGGCTCGAAGCCAGCCTCATAATAGATCGCCTGCGTCAGGCATTGCAGGGCTTCGCCATCGGTCGCCGAACTGCGAACCGGGAGAATGAAGGGGCGCGCCGCCTCGATCGGCGCGGTCGAAAGCGGCAGCGCCCGATTGTCCTGCTCTGCCGTCGCGCCAACCTCACGCTGCCCGGCGGTGGTGGCGGACGTCGCTTCGACCAGCGCGCGTTGTGCCCGCGTCAATGCGGCGGCGGGCTTCGGCTTTGCAAGCGTTGGCGCGCGGTAGCCGCCGGGCAATAGCGGCGCCATCATCAGCGTAATCATCATCGCAATCGTCATCGCCAACAGCGTCGATGCGGTAACCAGCACCCATGGGAAACTTACCGTGCGCCGCAGCTCGCGGACTGCATGCCGCGGAAAGGCGACAATGATGCTCATGCCGTTCGTGCCGCGGCTGGTTGCGGTTTTGTCAGCGACGCGACGATCGCATCGCGCGGGCCGTCCGCGACGATCCGGCCGCCGTCCAGGACGATCAACCGGTCGACGATTTCGAGCAATGCCATGCGATGCGTCGAGACGATCAGCGTCTGGCCGGGCATGATAGCCGCGGTCAGGTGGTCGATGAACCAGCGCTCGCTTTGCGTGTCCATCGCGCCGGTCGGTTCGTCGAGGAACAGCAACTTCGATGGCTCGACCAATGCGCGCGCCAGCAGCAGGAAAGATCGTTGACCACCCGACAGGCGCGAACCGCGCTCCCCGACAAGCTCGTCGAAGCCGGCGGCATCGCGGGTCAGAAAGAGATCGGCGCCCGACCGCTTGACGGCATCGATCAACGCCTCGTCATCGACCGCGCCGCCCAGTGCCAGATTGTCGCGTACGGTGCCGCTGAAGATATCGGCATCCTGCGCGACGAAGCGGAAAGCGCCTCGCACCTCATGCGGGTGATACTGCCCGACATCGAGCCCGTCGATCAGATAGCTGCCCTCGCCAGGCGGGTAGAGACCGCACAGCACGCGGCCAAGTGTCGACTTGCCCGACGCAATCCGGCCGATCACGCCGATCCGCTCTCCGGGCGCGATGGTCAGATTGATACCCGTCAGCGATGGCTGGCTGGTTTGGGGATAGGCAAAGCAGACGTCTCGCAGCGCAATGTTACCCTGCCTGACCTGCGGAGCAACGCTGCGCTGCGCCAATCGCCGCTCGTCGGGGATGTCGAACAGCGATTGGATGGAATTCATCGTCACCATCGCCTGGCGCGAGCGGGTCATCAGATAGGCAAACTGCCCCACCGGTGCCAAAGCACGGCCAGCGAGCATCACGATGGCGATGATCGCCCCCATCGACATGGCGCCCGCGTTGAACAGATAAAAACCGCCGATTACCAGGCCGATGCTGATCGACTGCTGGCTGAGGCTCGCAAGGTTGATGCTGATCGTGGTCAGTCGGCGCAGGCTTTCCTGGGTTGTCGCGCTCGCCTGCGCATAGCGCTGCCAGCGGCCAAGCATTCGGCCTTCGGCGCGCGCCGCCTTCAGCGTCGCCTGCCCGGCGATCGCTTCGATCAACATGCTTTGCTGCAAGCTCGAATCCGCCTGCGCCTCGCGCGATGCCGTCGCCATCGACCGTTGCAGGGTGGCACCGGCAGCGATCATCAAGACCATGCCGACGATGGGCACCATCACCAACCAGCCGCCCAGGAAAGCGATGAGGACCAGGAAGAGGACGATGAATACCGAATCGATCACCAGCACGACGGTGGTCGAGGCAAAGAAATCGCGCACCTGTTCAAAATCGGTCACGCGCTTGGCAAAGGCACCGGTACTGCCTTCGCGCGCGGCGAGCGGCAGGTTCATCACCTTTTCGAACAGTTTCTGCGACAACCGCGCATCCAGCTTGCGCGCCACTTCGTCGAGCAACCTCGCTCGCGCCAGCCGCAGCGAAAATTCGATTGCGAAAGCCAGCATCACGCCGATCGCCAGGACCCACAATGTCGCCGCCGTCCGGTTTGGGATCACGCGATCGTAAACGTTCATGGAGAACAGCGGCAGCGCGAAGGCCAGGAGGTTGATCAGCACCGCGGCAAGCGCGACATAGCCGAAAGAACCGCTCACCGCGCGCACTTCGGACCAGAACCAGTGCTTGCGCGCGGCGCGCGCCCACGGGCGTTCCTCGATCCTGTCCTGTTCGGGATCAGGTTCGATGATGACGGCCGAGCCTGCATAGAGATCGGCAAGCGAAGCGAGATCTTCCCATACCGGGGCAGCAGGCAGATGGGGATATTCAACCAGCGCTTGCGTCCCGCTGATTTCCAGCAGGATGACGGCCTCTCCTTCCGCCATGGACAGAATGGCGGGCAAGTGCGCGCCCTTCAACCGCGCCAGCCGCCGTACCACGACACGGCCGCGCAGGCCGATATTGTCGAGCGCGCTGGGGATCTGGTGAAAGGGTAAACGCCCCTGGCTGTCGGTGGCGAGGCCCGCCCGGATGACGAGCGGGGACGACGATCGTTCGAACCGACGCGCCACGCTGGCGAGACAGGCGACCACCGCATCGGGATGCCCCTGGACATCCGGATGCAGATGAAGCGGCGTTACGCTCACGATACAATCCCCTAACTTCGCTTATGACGCCTTGGTACGCCCGCCAGGTGGGTTACTGATTGCCCGTCGGATATACGCGGCGTTGCAGTTCGGCCGGAGCCGGTGGCCCCGCCTTGAAACGGCTGGTCGCATCGGCATGCGCGGCGGCCGGTGCCGCAAGGTTGAGCGCGTCCAGAAGCTTGTCGGTCGCGGCGAGCAGCCGGTATTGGGCAAACATCTGGGAGAAGCGCGCGGTTTCACGCGACACCTGCACATTATAGCGGGTATTTTGTGAATCGAGCACGTCGAGCAACGAGCGGCGGCCAACATTGAACTGCTCTCGATAGGACAGCAGCAGGTCGTCCGAGATCTTGCTCTGGTCCTCAAGCTCGGCAAGCAACCGGCTCTGGTTGCTCAACCGGCTCCATGCCGATCGCACTTCCTCCTCGGCCTCGCGTTGCATCTGATGCAGGCGATAGCGCGCCTCGCTCGCCCGGCGAATCTGTTCCTGGACGTTTGCCTTGTTGATGCCGCCGGTGAACAGGTTCCAACGGAACACGACCCGCCCCTGCAAATCGTTGGTCTGGCCTTCGAACCCGTCGATATCGTTGCCGATCCGCCCGCGTCCTTCCAGCGACACCGTCGGCCCCAGCTGCGCCCTGGCTGCATCGATGACATGCTGCGCAGCATTTACATCGGCCTGCGCCTCCAGAACCTTGGGATTGCTGGTCCGCGCCAGATCAACTGCGCCGTCCAGCGTCGGCGGCATTTTCGCCGTCAGCGCCTCGGGCACGCGGACCATGCCGATGTCGAGACCCGTCAACGTGCGGAACTGGATCGCCGCCGCTTCCATGTCCTCGGTCGCTTCGACGACGCGCGCTTCGGCAGCCTTCAGCCGTTCCTCTGCCTGTTGCTGGTCGGCAATGCTGATCGACCCCTTTTGCACGCCTTCGCGCAAGTCGCCCGCAAGCTGGCGGTGGAAAGTCGCATTATCCTGGGCGGCGGCCACGACCCGCTGCTGAAGGAGATAGTTGATATACTGGCGCGCGACATTCAGCGCGATGAACTGTGATCGTTCCTCGACGCGGAACGACGCGCCGTCCGTGCGCGCGGCCTGCCGTTTCAGCTCTGCCGAACGCGCGCCTGAATCAAAGATGATCTGGTCCACCGACAAGCCACCTTCGACCGGGTAGAGCGTCTTGTTGGCGATACCAAGCACGCGGCGCGTGTTGTTCTCCAGCCGCCGGACCCCGCCCGACCCTTCGATCGAAACACGTGGCAGGAACTGTCCTTGCGCCTGCACGCGTTCGAACTCAGTCGCTTCCTTGTTCTGGATCGCCTGGTTGATTTCGGGATTGGTCTTGAGCGCCGCCGCGACCGCATCCTTCAGGTCAAGCGTCGCGTCCTGGGCAATCGCCGCCGACGACAACAACATGGCCGACATACTGGCGCCGAGTGCAAGCAGATACCGTGCGTTTCGCATTTTCCTTCTCCCCTCGATCACTGAGCACCACCCTCTGGCGTGATTTCGACCCGACGATTGGTCGGCTCGCGCACACCATCGACGGTGTTGACCTTGGGATTGCTCTCCCCGAGTCCCTTGGTGGTGATGCTGGAGCCGGGAATGCCTGCGGCTTCGAGCATCTGGCCGATGTTCGTGGCGCGCCGGTCCGACAGCCCCAGATTATATGCGTCGGTTCCCGACTTGTCGGTGAAACCGACGACGTTCAGCCGCGCCCAACCACAATTGTCGACGCCTTGTTTCGCGGCATCGATGAATGTCTGCGCATCCCCCAGCGGTGTCGCGGCGTTCCAGTCAAAGAAGATGATGATCGGCGATGCCACCGCGCAACCGCTGGGCGGCACGGCGGGCACGGAGGGCTCGGGTAGCGGCGGTGGCGTTTCGGGTGGCGGTGTCGCCTGCATGTGCTGATAGGCAAAGTCGCACCGCTCGATCGTCTCGCGGTCGCGCGTGTTGCTCTTCAGATAGCCAATCGCAATGCCGCACGCGATCTTGGCTTCCGATGCCATGGTATAGCGCATGTCGTTGGCACCGATGATCCCGGGGGTTTGCGTCGCCTGCAACGCTTCCTGATAGCGTCGGTCGATTTCCGGCCGCAGTTGTTCAACCGTCATGTCCACAAGGCCGCCGCCCGTCTGGGCATGCAAGGGCGCGGCGGCAAATGACGCCGTTCCCAACAAAGCAACGATCAAAAGCCTGGTCATTCTCCAATCTCCCCTTGAAGCTGGCTGGCGGCGATCAGCCATGTTGGACGGCCAGCGCCGCCGCATGCGCGGCATGAGCCAGATCGACCGCCTGCATGTGGTCGAGCGCCACCATCATGCCCCCGCCAAAGCCGTGATTGCCCGCGCTGAGCGGCGCGAGATGCGCCAGCCCGATTGATCCGTTGCCGTGCCCGCCTGGCAACGACGCGAGCAGCGTGTCGACATCAGGGCCATTTGGCTGCGCGTGCACGGCATCCGCCACGACATGCGCCAGCGCCGATCCGTTCAGCCCGGCGTGACCGGCATTGCCTGCCCCCGCTGCCTTTGCCAGCGCCTCGACATTGGCGAACAACGCCTCCGCCACACCCGGCGTCACCACCGGCGCATGGCTGGCAAACGGCTGGAACGCTGGCACATGCGCCGCGGCCAGATCCGAAGGCGCTTCCACTTTGACGAAGGTCGGGGCGGAAAGTTCGTGCAGCGTCGGCAAATGGTCGCCGTTCGCTAGATCGGCGAGATGTTGGTGAGCCGCCGGCGCTTCCGCCGACCGGGCATTCTCGTCGATCGGCAGCGCCAGCGAGGCACGGGCTGCGTGGTCCGCAGTGGCGGCTGGCTCCTCAACCGCGATCTTGGACACGATCTCCGCGACCTTGGCGCCATCGTGCATCGCTGCCTGCGCTTCGACATGATGATCGAGCAGAGCACCGATGGTCGCAGCCAGGCCGGCAGCGACCATGGCGTCGGGCATGCCGCGCCCGCCCGCTACCTCCGTGTTGCGGGTGGTCGTGCTGCTCGCCATCGCCTGCGTGCGGAATACCGCGTCGGCAACGGTGCCGGTGCTGCCGTCCGCGCGGGTGAAACTGGTCTGCCCCAGCACCGTGACATCGTTGGCAGCGGCGCCATAGACCTTGCCGTCAGACGTCAGGTTGATCGACGTGATCCCCTGCGCGGCAAGCGACTTGAACTCGCCCGCATCGACAACGCCGTTGCTGTTGGCATCCCGCCACACGCCGAAGCTCGCGAACTGCGTGTCGGCGACGGACAGCTTGCCGTCGTGGTTGCTGTCATACTGCGCCGCCACGCCGACCAAGTCCGACGTCGCACCGCCGGTTGCGAAGCTGACCTGCAGGTGCCCGTCGGCGCCCCCCTTGCCTGTCGTGTCACGCGCCAGCAGGCCATCGTCGGGCCCGACCCAGGCCGTACCGACCTTGCCCGTGCCATAGTCATAAGCAACGCCATCGGCGACTGACAGGAAATGCAGGCCATCGCCGTTCAGGTCTAGCGCGATCGGTGCCGCAACCGACGCGGTGTTGCCATCCGCGACGTTGACGGTGAAGCTGCCCGAAACGGTATCGCCATCGCCATCGGCCAGGCCCAGGGTGAAGCCGATGGTCGAATTGGCGACGGCGTTCTGCACGCCGACCGCGGTCAGGCTGATCTTGCCGCTGCCGCCGGCATTGGGCGTATAGAGATCGACCCAGTCGATGAACTTGCCGATGGGCGCGGTCGTCGTGAAGGGGGACGACAGTGCCGATCCGGTAACCGTCGCATTGGCCGACGTGCCATCGGTATAGTGGATGACGAACTCGATCTTGTCGGCACCGCTGTAGCCGGTCAGGAGGAAGGTTGCGTAGCTGATCTCCGGCAACGCGACCGCTGGCGGCGTATAAGGCCCGCCTGCGTCGAAATCGTCCATCGGCGCGCCGAAGTCGAAGCGCAGGAACTCGCCCGAGGTGAAGTTGTTGTTGGCCACGCCCCAGCCGCCGGTCGATCCATTGACCGCACTGAGCGTCAGCCCGGCAGGAAGCTGATTGGTGCCATTGAACCATTGCGCTTCGTTGAACGAACCCCCGGCCAACCAGCCGGAAACCACCGCCAGGCTCTGTGTTCCGCCCACGGTGTTCAGGATCTGTGATGCGGTCGGCCCCGCCCCGAATGCGGTCGATCCGCCAATAGCCGTATCGACGATGTTGCCGTCGATCGGTGCCGTCAGGTCGAACACATATTGGCCCGAGGTGCCCGCTGTGGGATCAACCGTCAGCGTGAATACCGAGGTGTCGCCGGCGTTGACCGTGCCGCTGCCGTCGACATCGGCATAGCCTGTCAGGACGTTGCCCACCTGCTGCGTGACGATGGCATGCCCGCCTGACGTAATGCCTGTCGTATTCGCCGTGATCGTCACGGGCCCGGCACCATCGGCACCGGCTGCGAAATGCAGCGTCCCTACCGAAGGGGTCGCCGCCGGGCTGTTGCTGGCAGTGCCGTTCTGGATGATGCCCAGGGTCGGCGTATCGTCGTTGAAGGTGAGGCTCAGCGAACCCGGCGCCGTCGATCCGTCGCTGTCCGTGACGGTATAGCCGAGCACCAGTGGCCCGGCGTTGTTCTCGTTGGCGCCCGGGGTGTGCAGCACATTCTCCGCCAGCGAGACGGTGTAGGCGCCCGTCACTGGTGAAACGCTGACGGTGAACAATGTCGTTCCGGTACGCGCGCCTGACGTCACGGTTGCCGTCAGAAGATTGGTATTGGCGTTCCAGGCATAGCTCACGCTTTCGGTGCCGACCGTGCCGGTGCCGTTGGCGAACGCGAATCCACCCCCCGCCGCCGCGCCGTCGAGTCCGAAATCATAGCCCAGGTTGCCTGAAACCACCGCCTCGTTGCCGGTGCCCGCAAAGTCACCGACGCCGCCTGGAATACCCCCGGCCAGACCTTCGTCGTCGAGAGTGGCCGACACCATTGCCGCCGTCGGCAGGTTGGCGTCGCCGTTGAAGGTGAAACTGAGCGTCGCGGTCGACGGGTCGCCATCGGCATCGACCATCGTGTAGGTAAAACTGTCGACCGAACCCGATGCGACCGATGCCTTTGGTGCATAGGTGTAGCTGCCGTCCGCCAGGATTGTCAGCGTGCCATAGGCCGTCACGATCGGCGTACCCAGCGAACCGCCGCTGATCGCGGTGACATGGCCCGGTTGATCCGCACCCACGCCGTCGTTGGCGAGCACGTTGCCCAGCGACGCGGGCGCGCCTTCAATCGTCGTCACGCCATCGTTGACCGCGTGCGGCGCATCGTCGGCAAACACCAGCTTGTCGCCGATGTTGATCGTCGCACTGGCCTTGTCGCCATCGAAATCGGTGGCGGTTGCCGTCAGCGTGATCAGGCCCGCAACCAGCGATCTGGTGTCGTTGGGATTATTCGGGTCCGCGTGGATGATCGCCCGGCTCTCATCCAGCGTGACGATGCCGCCAGCGCTGACGCTGACCGTGAAGGCCAGCAGACCGCCCGTCGTGCGCCCTTCAACCACGCCGCCGTTCAGGCTGAGCACGATCGGCTGCCCTGTCAGCGTGTCGACCAGGCCACTCGCGCCCGCCGTGGTGCCAAGCGCATAAGTGAGCGCACCGTTGCCGTCAGCGCCGAAGTTGGCGGCGAAGGCGCCCGCGAAGCTGGCGCTGGCATCGACCGCGAAATTGGATTCATCGACCGACAGCACCGGCGCGGCACCCGCAACGGCGATCGAAGGGCCATCGTCGGCGAAGTTGATGTTGTTGCCCAGATCGATCACCGCGGAAGCCGCGACATGATCGCCATCGCCATCGGTGATCGTCGCCGCCCCGATCAGGCTGACCAGGCCATTGGCCAGCGTGGCAAGTTGGCTGTCGAAACCGCTGGTCGCGCCCGGCCCCGCATGGTCGATCTGCGCAAACTGCGTCAGCGTGACCGCGCCATTGCCGGAAACCGCGATCGAGAAGATGGTGTTCGCCGCCGAAACGCCACCCGACGTGGCGGCCGTCGAGCCCGTCACCACGCCGCCGATCAGGTAAAGGTTGATCGCAACTCCGTGGCTGGCCAGCCCCGATGCCGCGCCGGACAGCGAAAGCGCATAACTCCAGCTTGTCGTACCCGCACCGTCGCTGCCATAGGAGGTGGCGCTGATCTGGAAAGCACCGCCAAAACCGGCCGTGCTGCTTGCCGCATCGCTGTTGGCGCCGATCGTCGCTGCGTCATGCGTGGTGAGAATGATGTTGCCCTCCCCCACCGCCGCGACGGTGATCGATGGCGCATCGTCGCGGAACGATAGCGCGCCGCCGATGTTCGCGGTTGCGGCGGCCTTGTCACCGTCGCCATCGGTGATCGTCTCGGTCAGCATGATCAGATTGGTGGCAGACAGGCCGGTGACGTCGTTCGGGTTGTTCGAATCGGCATGGAATACCGCGCGGAACTGATCGAGCGTGACATGCCCGGCCGTATCGACCGTGACGGTGAATACGGTCAGGCCGCCGACGCTGCCCGTCACGACATTGCCCGCCACCGACAACGTCACTGGCTGGCCGGTGGCGGTATCGATCAGGCCCGTCGCGCCGGGGTTGATGCCCAGCGTATAGACCGGCACCGCGCCCTGCCCGTCCGCATTGTAGTGCGGCGTGAACAGCGACGAGAAATCAGCCGTGGCCACGGTGCCAAGGTTGGTTTCATCGACCAGCAGCGCGCCGGTGGTGGCCGCGACTGCCGAGATGGTCGGCACATCGTCCGACACCGCCACGTTGACCGTCCCGGTGGCAGTATCGCCGTCAAGGTCCGTCGCAACGACGCCAACCGAACCCAAGGTCTTCAGGTCGTCGCCCGTCAACGGGTGCATGTCATAGTTGCTGTTGAGCGTCGCGGTGACGGTCGCGGTATCGCCGGTGCGCACCAGGTCGAGCGTGATGACCGTTGTCGCACCTTCCTTGCCAACGATCTGGGTGGCCGACACTCGCATCCAGGTGAGTGTCGAGTCGAGCTGCGACAGGTCATTGGCAAAGACGATCGTCGAAATCGGATCGGAACCCATCGCAAACGCAATCGATCCGGATTGCGAGTCCGGCCCCGCCGGTGTCGAGCCAGCGGCCAGGTTCTGGTCATCAACCGTCAGCGTGATCGGCGCGCCAGCCATCGGCCCTGCGCCGTCGGTAACGCTGATCAGCTGTGTCGCGCTCGATTGGTCGCCGTCGTCATCGGTGATGGTGTAGCTGAACGCCGCGTCGATCGGCGCGGCGTTGTTCAGGCCGGATGCCGGAGCGAAAGTCCAGTTGCCGTGCTGATCGAACACATAAGTGCCGTTGGGCACCACGATGACATTGGTCGGTGCGGTCAGGCCAACGGTCGTGCCATCGATCGTCACCGACGTGATGGTTGCGCCATCCGCACCCTGAATATCGTTCGCCAGCACGTTGCCGCCGAATGCCGCGCCGCCTTCGACAACCGACTGCGCCAGGTCGCCCACCGCCGTCGGCACGTCGTCGACGACGTTGACGGTAATGGTGGAGGTCGCCGTGTTGCCGTTGGCGTCAGTCACCTGATAAGTGAAGCTGTCACCAGCGAGCACCGTATTGGTGCCGTTGTTCGCCGTTACGCCATCAATCGGCGATGTCAGGGTATAGCTGTAAGTGCCGTCGGGGTTGAGCGTCAGCGTGCCGTGCGTGCCGGTCGCCGATCCCACCAGGGCATAAGTGAACGGCGTATTCGCGCCGGTTACATTGTCGGCCAGCGTGCCGCTTGCGGTTTCGCTTGAAGCCGCGGCGTTGCTGCCTGTCCCGTCAAGCCCGGCCTCGTTGACCGTCACGCCGTCGGGGGTCGCCCGCGGGCTGGCGTCGGCGATGTTGATCGTCAGCGTCGTCGTCGATACGTCGCCATCGCCGTCCGCAACGGTATAGACGAAGCTGTCCGTGCCGCCATCTGGCGGAGATACCGAATTGGCCGCTGACACATAGGTGTAGCTGCCATCGGCATTCAACGTCAGCGTGCCATAGGTGCCGGCCAACGGCGTGCCGACATGACCCGAAACCGGCGACGAAGCGTCGGACCCTGCCGCGACTCCGATGATCCGGGGCGTGCCGAACCCATCGGCGCCCGATATGTCATTGGCCACCACATCGCCGAAAACCGTTGCGCCTTCGATGGCGTTCGCGGTGTCGGGATTGGCCATGGGCACGTCGTCAACGATGGCGATGTGCAGATTGGTCGACGCCGTGCTGCCGTCGCTGTCAGTCACTGCAATCGAGAAATCATCGGCCACGTTGTCGCCCTGAGTCGGGCCTGCCAGCGTGTAGGTATAGCTGTACAGGCCGCCCGAAAGCGTGATGACCAGCGTCCCATGCGCGCCAGCGACGCTGCCGCCGCTCGTCACGTCGATGCCGTCGATCACCAGCGTACCGACGCTGTCGTTGCCAGTGGCGATGTTGATCGGCCCGCCGACAGTTTCCGCCGTCGAGTCCGGGGTCGTGCCGCCGGGAAGCGCGGCTTCGAAGACGGTGCCGCCCTCAGCCGCCAGCATCGGTTTTGAATCAGCCGCAAGGGTAATGTCCACCGTCGCGCTCGATACGTCGCCATCACCGTCCTGGATCTGATAGGTGAAGCTGTCGGCGCCCTCTGCGCCTGGCGTCGGCGTGTATGTAAAGGTGCCGTCGCCATTATAGACGACGGTGCCGTGCGCCGGGCCGGTGACCAGCGTGACGCCGGTTACCAGGTCGACACCATCGGCGCCCGGTGTGTCGTTTGCCAGCACGTTGATCGTGACTGGCTGGTCCTCCGCTGGTGCCGCGCTGTCGTGGACGGCAGTCGGCACGTCGTCGACGATGTTGATGACCAGGCTGGCAGGCGGGGATGTGTCGCCGTCCTGATCCGTCACCACCAGTGCGAAGCTGCTGCTGGCCGGATCGCTCGTCGCGTTGGTCACCAGCGTATAGGTGTAGGCGATCGTGCCCGTCCCGGTTGCCGGATCGAATGCGTAGCTCGTCACCACCAGCGTGCCGAGCGCGTTGGTCGCCACGGTCTGGGGCAGCGATCCCGGCGCCAGCGTCGTACCGCCAAGCGACACGCTACCCACGCCATCGGCCGAACTGAAGGTGATGACGCCTGAAACAGCCTCGCGCGGATCGCCATTGTCGCCGGGGATGACGCCTTCATTGGCGCCGACCGGACCACCGACATGCGGCGGCAACGCGGTCTCGTACACCGTCGTCTGGCCCTCGATCGTCGGCACTTGCACCGTTGGCGCGCTGTCGCCGATCGTGATCGTCAGCGTGGCGCTTGACGTGCTGCCGTCACCATCGATCAATGTGTAGGTAAACGTGTCGGTTACGCCGCCCGGCGTCCCAGCCGTACGGGCATAGGTATAGCTGCCGTCGGCGTGCAGCGTCAGCGTGCCGTACGCACCCGCAAGCGGCGCATCGAGACCGCCGGTCGCTGAAGCGGGCGTACCTGCGGCAACGCCCGTCACCGTCGCGCCATCCGCGCCCGGCGTATCCGCGCCAGCCGCGCCGCTCGTGGTGTCCGCGCCGGTCAGGACATTGCCGGATTCTGGCGCAAAGCTGCCTGCCGCAACCATGTCGGTATCCGCGCGCGCAATCGGCGCATCGTCGATGATAGCGATGGTGAGCGAAGCGGTGGCCGTATCGCCATCGCTGTCGACGACCGAGACATTGAACACCTGCGGCGTCGGCGCCAGCGTATTGTCCGTCAGCGTATAGCTGTACCCGATGGCTCCGTCGCCGATGCTGGTGATCGTCAGGGTGCCGATTGCATTGGTGATTGTCTGGCCGACGGTCGTGATCGCCACGCCATTGATCGAGACGACCGCCGGAGCGTCGCCCGCGGTGTAGTTGATCGTGCCGGTTGTCGTTTCCGAATTGGCCGCGGCGTTCGAACCTGCGGGCTCACCGCCGCGCGCGGGCAGGCCAGCTTCCGAAACTGTCGCCGTCGCGTCGGTTACGCCGCCAGGATTGTCCGGCGTCGTGATGTCGACGCTTGGCACGGAGTCCCTGCGGATGGCCGGGAAAATTTCGCGCGGCGCGCGCTGTTCGAAACGCAGTTCGGTGGGCGGCAACAAATCGCCCAAGGCAAACGGGTCGCCGATCTGCCCCACCGGCACGGCGAAATTGCCGCCCGAACTCTGCGGCGGTCCGGCGGCGGGTTGCGGCTCCTGGCCTATCAGCAGGCTGGCGATATTGTCCGCCGGGATCTGCACCTCGCCGATGACAAGTTGCGGCACAAATACCGCGCCATCGACAATGACCATGGTGCTGCCATCGGGCAGGTGGACGATCAGGTCAGCGCCCGAAACCTTGATTTCACTCAGATCCGTGCCGGACGGTAGCGTCACGACGCCACCGGGGATGGCGGCAATGCGATGGGCGGCGCCTGTACCGGGCGATTGCGCGGGAAGCGTCGCGCCAACCAGTCCGACCGGGGCAGTACCAGCAACGGACCCGACAACCGACGCCATCGTCGATACCGTATTACCGTCGCGGAAATTGCTGTTGTGGCCACCATGGCCCGAATTGTTGTGAGTCAGCGCAGCATGCGCTTCTTGACCATCACGCCCGATATCAACGATTCGTTCCATCTCTCAGACCCCGCTCCGAGAAGAGAGGCTGCAGACGATGCGCGTGTTGCATCTTCCGGCACCGAAGGACGCAACGATCCTTCCGCCGAAAACCTCCTCATTTTACGAGGAGCATTCGTCGCCAAGACGTTCGTGCCTCTGGGTGCTTTTCAGCCCCTCCGCTCAACCCACTCCCAAGCACCCCTGCCTCTGCCCGATAGATATCGTTCAAATGGCGAGAAGCGGCGACCTTTTCTAATTCTCTAATATTCTTTTAAACCAAGAGAGTCACGTTTGATTGACTCTATTATTGATTAGATGAGAATTTTACTGTCTCGAAACGGGTTATTACTATAACTCTGGCCATATAAAACAAACTAAAGTAATAGCCGTTTCCCACGCCCGGGATTTAATGTGATGAACGAGCCCATGCCCGAGTCGCCATTGCCTCCGTCGCCCCTGCAAATCGTGACCAGGGCGCATTTTCTTCGCGGATGGGGCGAAGCCGAAGGGCGCAACATCGCGATCGCCGTTCGCATCATTATTGCGTCGTTGCTGCTCGTGCTGACGGTCCTGGACGCGCCACCAACAGGCGCGGCGATGTTGCTGATGCTGACCTTGTCGTTCAGCTACCTGACCTTTTCGCTCTCGCTCGGCGTTGCCCGCGCGCATTTCTGGGTTGCCGACTTGCGCCTTGGGCGGATGGCGCCGTTCATCGACGAGACTGCATGCGCCGTCGTCACGCTGATGTATGCGGATCGCCCGGCGATCTATGTCCCATTTGCGCTGTTCCTGTTTGCGTCGCCGCTCGGCCGCTTCAACAGTTGGCGCCTTTTCGCGGAATTCATACTGTTGCTCGCACTGGTCCCCGCGCATGGCGCACTGGCAGGGATAGTCGGCATCATACCCGTGGTGTCGGCCCAAGCCCTCTCCCTGCAATTCGTGCTGCTGCTGGTGGTTGGGCTTGCTGTCTCCAGCACCAGGCTCGGGCGCCCGTCTTTCTACAGCGCAGTCGCCGTCGACGAAACGCTGCTGCAGATTGCGCTCGACGACCGCTTCCCGCCGCTGGACTTGATCGCCGACATCATCGTCAAGCATCTGGGGGCGGAAGCGACGATGTTCTGCTGGCGTACCGACGATCGGCCCAAGCCGGAATGCGTCGTTGCTCGTCAGGGCCGACTGGCGCGGGTGTCGCTGGATGAACAGGCATTTGCAAGCCTGGTCGCACCGCCGCTGGGCCATCAATGCTATCTGTACGATCCGGCCAATGGCTATGCGCTGATATCGCGCACGCATGCCCGCGCGCGTCTTGCGCAGGTGGCCGGCCCCGTCCTTCCCGACGAGGTATCGACTGGCACCGAGGGGATTTGCGGCCTTCCGATCAAGGTCGGCAACATGACCGGCTATGCGCTGGCGGTTGGCATTGGCAAGAAGTCTGAACCGGTGTTGCGGCTCGCCGAACGCGTTGCCCATACCATGAACCTTTTGCTGTCACGACACGACCTGCTCGTCGCCTGGCGCCAGCGCGCGGTGGCGGACGCGCGGCTGGCAATGAGCCGCGACATGCACGACAGCGTATTGCAGACTTTGGCCGGGCTCCGCCTCCGGATCGTTACGATGTTGCAACGGTCAGCACTGCCTCCTCTCGACGAATTGCAAAAACAACTGGGCGAATTGCAGTCCATCATTGCCGCCGAACAGGCCTGTCTGCGCGGGTTGCTGATCGAAACAGCAAAGCCCGAGGGCGATCGGATCAACCTGATCGAGCATCTGGAGCAGCGCCTCGAACTGCTGTCGCTGCAGTGGGGCGTGAAATGCTCGTTCGACTCGTTCCCCGCCGATCCGCTGCTGGTTTCGTCAGACATGTCGATCGAGATCGAATTTCTAGTGCGTGAAGCAGTGTCGAACGCCGTTCAGCACGCGCATGCCACTCGCCTGGGGATCAGCATCGCCACGGACGACGATCAGTTCGTGATTACCATAAAGACTGATGGAACTTCGGCTCATCTCCTGCAATCAGCCGATTCGAGTATGGAAACGATTGCTTCCCGTTCAATCGAGCGTAGATTGGCGATGTTGGGCGGCAAAGCATATGAAGACCCAACCAATAAGGGCGCCTTATTATCGATAAGGCTTCCGGTGGAGGAGTTCGGCTTTGGCGCGACTGTTGATCGCCGATGACCATCCGATCTTTCTGGATGGTTTGAAGACATTTCTTGGAGCCAACCATCATTCGGTAGAATCCTGCGCGCGATCAGCGAGCGACGCGATGGGCGCCATTGCCCGCACCGACCATGATCTGCTCATTCTTGACGTCAACATGGGCGAGGGCGGCGGATTGCACTTGCTGCGCAGCATACGCACAGCGGGAAATGCCATTCCGGTCGTGTTCCTGACCGTCGGGATGAAACCGGCGCAAACGCTTGAAGCCATAAAAATGGGCATCAACGGCATCGTCCTGAAACACAGCGATCCAGCCAATCTGCTGGCGTGCATCGATGCGGTTCGCCGTGGCGAAACGTGGATTGACCCGACGATAATCGAGCGCGCCTTGCGGCACAGCCTCGCCGAGCGGGAGGGGACCATTCTCCCGAATGCCGGCCTGACAATGCGCCAGCAGGAACTCATCGGTCTCGTTGCGCAGGGCCTGCGCAACCGAGAGATCGCCGAGCGCGCAGGCCTGACCGAGGGCACCGTGAAGGTGCACCTGCATACCATTTATGCGAAACTCGGCATCAAATCGCGATCACAGTTGATATTGATGCTGGCGAGCGAAAACAGGGACAACTGAGCCGCATTCGCTCGAGCGATTGGCGCGCCCGCCCGGCCGCTGGAGGATGCGCCCGTTTGCTCGCGGATGCCCCCCCCCCTCCCCGGTGCGCAGCGATTTGGCACGGCGGGACGATGGACTGCGCGATCGCCGACCTGTTCAGCATCCGTCACGTCGACATCGATGTCGACGTCGACGTTGACCGAACCGCCATGGTTGTGGCAATCGGCGGGCGGATCGGGCAGGTGGCGCAGACTAAAACTGCAAACCGGCTTGATCCAAAGTGTCGAAACACCGGAAAACCACTGGATTTCGGCCATTTCGCGGGTGTAGCTCAATGGCAGAGCAGAAGCTTCCCAAGCTTACGACGAGGGTTCGATTCCCTTCACCCGCTCCATCCTACCATCCACCGACGTCCATGCGGGGCTTTGCAACCCGCTGAAATCCGCGGTATTTTCTCTCCATCAGACCAGTGAAGGTTGCGCGCATCCATGCGTAGCCGGGCAGATTGGGGGCCATTTGGGGGCCTCAACCGAACTGGTCAATGTGGGTGGCCCCCAAAGTGGGGGCCTCGCGTCAGGAGACCCGGAGAATATGGCACTGAGCGACATGGCGATCCGCAAGGCGAAACCGCGCGAGAAGCCTTACAAGCTGGCGGATGGCGGCGGGCTCTATCTGCAGGTTCAACCGAGCGGCGGGAAGCTGTGGCGGCAGAAATACCGGATCAACGGCAGCGAGCGAAAGCTGAGCATCGGAGCCTATCCGGAAATCAGCCTCAGCGAAGCCCGGAAGCGACGCGATGCGGCGCGTGAGCAACTCGTCACGGGCAAGGACAGCGTCTCGATCGTGACCGGTTGATCGCGCAGTTTGCCGCGCTCCCAGGCTTCGACCCGGGCCAAATGATCGGGCGCGATGGCCCAGCTTCCATCGGGCCGCCGCTCGACGTCACCCGTGCCCCGGCGGATCGCTTCGAGCCGGCGTATATGCGCCTCGGCAAAGGCCTCGGTCGCGGAAGGGTCATGTTGGAGATGCAGGTCGATGCTGTAGCTGCCGCCATGCGCGGCGGCGATCTCGGCGACGGTACGATCGACGGGCCGGATCGTGACGCCGGCCGGCGCGATCCTGACGAGCTCGCCCGCACTGGTGGTCGGGGCATCGATTCCGATATCGACATAATGGCTGAGACCATCGGCGCCATCGACGATCAGATAATGGCGATCGGCAAATTCGTCGGCGAGACCGCGCGCGACCACTTTGCCAATGATCGGGGCGGCTCCGCCTTCGTCCGGATCATAGATGATGTAATCGGCCGGGGATCGTTCGGGCGCGCGCTGAGTCATGGCGCGCTGCATCGTGCGGATGATGTCACCGCGCTCGCCCATCCGGCGCAACGTCTGTTCAAGGTCGGCATCGAGCCGCCAGCTTCCTCGTCCTTCCTCGCGTGCCAATCCCATCCGTCCCAGCGTCTGGAGCCGCCCGGCGCGCAGCGATTGCTCGACGCCCTCTTGATGGGCGGGACGGACCAGCCCGTCCTCGCCGACGGCCTGCAGCAACCGTCGGTCGATCCCGGTGAAGCGCTCCTGGTCGATCTCGCGCAAATTGGCGCGCAGAATTTCCCGTGGTGAACGCGGCCCCAGATCGAGGTCGACCAGTTCGGCGGCGCGGGCGCGCAAACCCTGCGTCATATATTCGCGGGCGATGATCAGATCCTTGCCCTTATCGTCCTTGCCCCGGACGATGACATGGCTGTGGGGATGCCCCGTGTTGAAGTGATCGACCGCTACCCAGTCGAGCTTCGTTCCCAGGTCCTGCTCGGCCTGCGCCATCCAGCGTCGGACCAAAGGCTGCAGGTCCTCATATTCGGCGCCATCCTCGGGAGCGACGATGAAGCGGAACTGGTGGCGATCACCACTGCCACGTTCGAGGAACGCTTTGCCGTCGACGGCCTCATTGGCCCGGCCATAGAGCTGGCCGCGCTCGCCCTCGCGCGTGGTGCCGTCGCGCTGGAGATAGCGCAGGTGAGCGACCGCCGCGGCCTGGCCCTTGCCGCCCAGCTTGATGATGCGGGCTTTGACCACGACGCGCCGACCGGTCCAGCCGTCACGCGAGGCGAGTATCCGCCCCACCCCAGAACCGCGTCCGATCCGCACGCCGGTAAACTTGCTTGCCTTTCGCGCCACCGTGCCGCCCGCTCGGTTGACGGCGCCGCGCATGCGGTGTGCGAACGGACGGTCATTTCCCAACCGGCCAAGCCACAATTCGAATGGATCGTCGGGCATCACTGGAACCTCATCACGGCAGAACCATCGCGATGAAGGTATGATCGCGCTACCGTTCAAGGTGCTCCAAAGACGGCACCGTCGCAGCCCCCGGAACTGCGCCGTTCCCCGCCGGCATGGCACGGGGGTGGAGGCAATTGTCGGCGCAGCCCCATCTCATGCCTCCCCCTCAAACGACGTGCAGACGCCACTTTCTGGGCCTCATGGAGGCACAGCTTTCAATCTTGCCATCGCCTTCTGACCCTCTCCTTGCACAATGTTCTTTGTTTGTTCTATCCTTGTCGCCCTGCCGAATCATAGGAACAGGCCAGTGGGCGTCCAAATTGAAGCCATCGATGGTCACCGGCTGAGGCTGACCGGTGATGTCGAGATGCTGCTCGGCCTGCCCGCGCGAGCAAAGGTGGAAGGCTTTTCACTAGCGATTTCCGACGGCAGTCTGATCTGTGGTAGCTATGATGCCGGCAGCAATCGCTGCCGGTTTTCGCTCGACGTGGAAGGTGCCGCGATCATCAAAATCACCCGTGCTGATGATGGTGATCGGCTCGACATTGGCTGGCCGATCGACTGGATTACGCTCGCCTGCGGCAGTGATACGCTATGCCCGATCGATGCCAACGACGCACGGGAGGCAAGGCAACTGGCGCTCGATATCGATGTCAGACGGGCGACCGAGATCCTAGGCGGCGTGGACAAATTTGAGCCAGTATCTGGCGGTGGCGAGATGGACCATGCCGAGGAAGCTATTCGCCAGTTGATCGTACCGGGTTGCTATGGCGCGGTTGATCTTCAGCTGT
>JBAZYJ010000008.1:0-150821 GCA_041659385.1 Sphingomonas sp. | reverse complement strand
CCCGTGCACGGACCTCAGGCGCAAACTTGTTCGTCGTCTTGCTTGTCATGGCTCCACCTTCTCAGGAGTTGAAGCCTCCGACAAACCCGGCGCGGTTCACTTCGGCGGCCTGCTGCGTGCCTACTCGCTGGTCGGCTTCACGCCTCCGCAGGATTACGGCTATCTCGAAATCAATAAGGAACTGCGCCGCCTCCACCCCGAAATCATATCCGACATCCTTGCCGGCATCGGTGACGTCGGCGGTTCGGCCATGCTGGATCCGGATACGGACCTTGTCCGGGTCAATGACGAATTCACGCTATCCATCGTTCTGGCCCGCCATCGCCAAACCGGGACTGGTGCGGCGCGATGGCACATCAAGATCGACCACCAGTTGAAGCCGGATATTACGGTCGCCGTGCGGATGGACGCCGACAATCGGGCACCGATGGACTTTTATCTGCTCCCCCACCTGTCGCTTGGAGACGCATTCCTCCGGCTCTGCGAACACAATGGGCTGGGCTTCGATGCCTATCGGGTTCCCTCGCTGGAGTCGCTGTTCGCCTTATCCCGGCGCGCCAAGCTGAGAAGGGCCGCGTGAATGTCACAAGAGACGGGTCAGACGGTCGCATTCATCGCCATCGACAGCATCACTGTCGTCAATCCGAGGAGCCGTCCCAAACGCAGCTTCAAGGAGATGGTCGACAGTATTGCCTCTGTCGGCCTGAAAAAGCCGATCACCGTTACACGAAGCCGGGATCACGGCGCAGGATATGACCTTGTTTGCGGTCAGGGGCGCCTCGAGGCCTTTCGCTTGCTGGGCGAGAAGACGATACCAGCCTTCGTGGTCGACCTCGATCCGCAGGACAGCCTGATCGCAAGCCTGGTCGAGAATTTTGCCCGTCGCCAACTGCGCGGCATCGACCTGCTGCACGACATCGGCGCGATGAAACAGCGTGGGCATACCGAAGCCGAAATCACGCGAATGACCGGGCTCTCGTCGGAATATGTGAAGGGTATCATCCACCTGCTCGAGAAAGGCGAACAGCGACTCCTGCAATCTGTCGAAGCTGGGATCGTGCCGGTCGCGATCGCGGTGCAGATCGCCGATGCTGACGACATCGGTGTTCAGGAAGCTCTCCAGCAGGCGTATGAACGCAACGAGTTGCGCGGCAAGCGCCTGCTTGCCGCCAAGCGGCTGGTCGACAGGCGCGCGAAATACGGCAACGCCCTTGTCTCGAACCTGACGAGAAAGCCGAAGATATCATCGATGTCGCTGGTGAGAGCCTATGAGCAGGACACCGAGCGCAAGCGGATGCTGATACGAAAAGCCGAGGCCACCAAGGCACGGCTGCTACTGATTACCGCAGCCATGCGCGAAATGCTGCGCGATGAAGCGCTGGTGGAAGTCATGCAGCAGGAGGGCCTGGGCACCATGCCGAAGGTTCTCTCCGATCGTATCTTCCCAGGGAGAGTCGCATGATGTCCGAGCCCCGCAAACCGGTCCAGATCGCGTTCGAGCGCGAGAGCCGCATCATTCCGGTCTCGAAAATCAAACTTCTTCGGCCTGTCACACAAGCCATGCGAACGGGAACAAAATATGGGCAGATAGCGGCATCGGTGAAGGAGGTGGGCATCATCGAGCCTCTGGTGGTGGTGCCAGATCCATCCGTGAAAAATGCCTACTACCTCCTCGATGGGCATGTCCGGCTGGATATTCTCGTCGGCGAAGGTGCCGATCGCATAGATTGCCTCGTCGCCACGGAAGACGAAGCGTTCACCTACAACAAGCGAATAAGCCGCATGTCGATCATCCAGGAACACAAGATGATCCTCAAGGCGATCGAGAAGGGGACGCCTGAAGAACGCATCGCGCGCGCTTTAAACGTTAATGTATCGACGATCAGGTCCAAGCGCAGGCTGCTGGCGGGTATTTGCCCCGAGGTTGAGGAGATGCTCAAGGATCGGCAGGTTCCTATCAGCGTTTTCACCGAGCTCAGGAAAATGAAATCGGTACGGCAGGTCGAAGCCGCAGCATCGATGATAAAGATGAACCGATTCACGAATGATCAGGCGCGCTTTCTGGTCGCCGCGACTCCCGCAAGCCAGTTGGTCGAAGGCAAAGCCAAGCCAAAGGAACTGACCGCGGAGCAGATTGTGGAGATGGAGCGCGAGACAGCCAATCTCGACCGGGAAGTGCGCGCTATCGAAGACAGCTATGGGGCCGACAATCTCGCCTTGGCGGTGATCACGGGATTTGTGTCAAAGCTGCTCGATAACGCTGCCGTGCTGCGTCACCTTGCCAAGGTTCATCCCGACATACTGGGCGAGTTCCAGAAAATTCGAGACGCCGAAAAAATTCCGGCTTGAGGTTTGATGGGGACCCGGACCCGAAAGCGCGGGGACCGCAGGAGACGCCGCACGGTGGGGCGGATCAAGCGCGGGGGCAGGAAGGGCGGCGATCCCGCTGAGGCCTGCCAGGCTGGCAGCCATAGGCCAGCCGACTTGCCGCATCCCGCAAGTTCCTCCTGCGTGCCGGCAGGGATGTAGTCGGCATGCCTCTGTCTTTTGGTGCGATCGATCACACCGCATAGAGCGCTGGCAGGTCAGCTCGTATTTGACATGGCTCCCGTGACCACGGCAATCCATGCCTCAACCTCGCGCTCGCTCCAGCGCGCTGCAGCTGGCGTAATCTTATATGGCTTCGGGAAGCGCCCTTCGCCGATCATGGCGTAGATCATGGTCTTGCCGAGGCCCACCCGATGCCGAACCTCAGCAAGCCTCAGCAATCGATCCGGCACCGGTGCGGTCTCCGTTTCGGTTATCATTTGCGTCGTTCCAGCCCATCGCGGGCCTTTGCGAAACCACGGTCGCTCGCAAGGAAGGCAGCGAGCATGTGCGGGACCAGATCGGCAATCGCCTGCTCATCGCCGTAGGCCTGCTGGTAGATCGCCGCGTAATCCGCCAAGGCCAGATGAAGGTCCGGCGCGATGCTGATCGTCAACTTTACGGGCGTTCTGTCGGGCAGGCGGGGCAACTTGAGATCTGCCATATCGAGCTCCTATTCCTTCCAGGGTGCCAGGATGAGATCGCGGTGAACGACCAGCCGGACCGGCGCGCCGGGTCGGACCGTGATGGTCGGCTGGATTTGCAGGTTGCGAGAGGTGATCTGGTCGCCCGCGCGCGAGACGTTCTGCTGCGTGGATTGGCGGATAGCCTGGACGAGATCGCTCTCCCCGCTGAATGTCACGTTCGCGCCAACGCCAAGCAGGGTCGAAATCGCGACGCCCTTGAGCAGCGCCCAGGTGTGGAAGTCCACCTTGTCGGCGAGCCCGGCATAGCCCGACGGGTCGGTTGCGGGCACATTGTCGAGCAGGATCGAGCTGCCGTCCGGCAGAATGATCCGTTGCCACACCACCAGCGCGCGCTTCTGCCCGAAGGCGACGACTTGAGACATGCGCCGACGCCTTTGGCCGCAAGCGGCTTGGACATGCGCGTCGGCCACCCGGCAGCGTCGATGGCGGGTCAAACCTTCCCAAGCGAGGTTCTCAAGCCTCGGCGCCGCCCTCGCGACGCGGGGCCAGACTAATGCCATGACTCGGAGAAGCAATACCGAACGCGCTGAATTCTCACTCTTCTCCAAACGAGAGGCCATTGCGAACATTGAGGCTGCCGAATGACGCTGCCCGATCATGCGTCTGCCATTTACAGACCTCCGCTACCGCAGTGGAACTCATTCTGGCTCAATTGCCAAACCGTTGGCCGCAGCGGTTCATATCAATCCGGCGAAAAAACCCGGGCGCGGACCCGGGCGTGAGCCCGGTATTCCGAAAATTATCCAATGATTTCAATGATTTTTGGCGGAGACGGAGGCCTCCGCAGAGACATGTTAGTGAATTGATATTATTATATAAAATAAATTCCCCGTTTTCAGCCCCACACTCAGCCCCACAGTCGTCTGCGAACGGTGGCAGACGCGTACCTCAAGCGAGGCACCATTGGGTCAGCGGTCCCAGGGGAGGACGCAATTTGTCAGAACCAACCCTACCCAACCCCGCAGGTACCCGTCCAAAAGATGGACGGTTCAAAGAACTCCGGCACTTGAAATCATGCCAGCGCGCATTGGTATAATGCAGATTCCGAGTTATGCTTTCCTAGCGGCATAACTCGACAATACCGCATCGACGCGCCCCCCAGCCACAATCCCGCCTTCTGCCAAGAAAAGCCGCCGGGTCGGTCACCGGATATTCTTATCACAATGTGAAGTGAGTTTGCGAACTACCGGATAATATCTGATTACTTAACGAAGATTCCCGCACGGTTTCCTTAATTGATAGATCGATGCCCCCTTCTGCTGTGAATACCGATATTGCCGCCGCAAGCTGATTTGCTGCCGACACGGTTTTTTGACCATCGACGGCCTGGAGCGGATAGTCGGGTAGGCGCCAATCACGCGCGCCATCCCATTGAATCAGATCGGCGCTCCTGTTCTGGTAAACTTGTGTCGTTGAAACCTCTACCTGAGGCAAAGCTTGGCTCGACTCGAGCTGATCAATAGCATCCGAAGATTGTCTGGCGTTCGAAATGAAACCCGCGCGACCATTGATCAAGTTAAGCGCCGACCGGGCGCCGCCAATCGGATCGAACGTAATTGGCCAATGCAATCCCCGGCCATTGTCACGAAATGCGAGAGAAAACTGATCGCCCCCCTCCTCCAAGCCTTCGTACGGCTCGATGCCTTGGCTTTGGCGAACCGGCGCGATACCGTTGGCAACGTCATCGATCGTTTCCCTCGTGTAAGTGAGCGCCACGTCGAGGAAATCAGCCGCGCTCCCATCGGTGCGCGTGTAACTACCCCTGTTCAGGATCGCTACATCGCCTACCGCGACGTCAGCGTTGACCGCCGTGGCAGCCAACGCAAGCGATTGCACTCCGGCATCATTCAATGAGCGGATTTCACCGCTCTCAACCGCGCCGTCGCCATTAACGTCTTGCCAGACATGAAAATCATTCCAGCGGTTATCCAGCGCCGACAGAATACCGTCATTGTTGCTGTCATACGCCTTCAATCCACCCAGGTCCGATCGGGCGCCCGCTACATCGCCAATAAAGCTTAATTCGCCTACGCCGCTGACTGTGCCATTTCTGTCCCGATCAAGAAACAGGAAGCCTTCGGTGCTACCGATCCAACTGGTGTGATCGGCAATTCCATCGCCATCCAAATCGAAGCGCGCCTGGCTATCTGCTTGCCTCGATGTCGAAACACCATTGCCATCAAGATCAAGCACGATTGGAGCCGCGATGCTTATCTGCGCTCCGTCCTTAAATTCGAGTGTCTCGATGCCGATCAGCGTATCAGTCCCATCGTCACCGTCAATCGTAGGTTCAGTGTCTCTGATCGTCAGCGTGCCATTTGCAGTCGAAATTACATAGCTAGCCTCGTCACCCGCAAAAACGGCTACGTCCTGGCCGACACCGCCATTCAAAGTGTCATTGCCGCCACCGCCGATCAGTCGATCATTGCCGTCGCCACCATCGACGAAATCACTGCCCCCAGCACCATTTAGCACATCGTCGCCCGCGCGGCCGTCCAGTGCTTCGATCGCGCTGGACCCAATCAGATTATCAGGACCGCTAGTCCCATTCACCGGGTTCAATTCAGCGATAATCCGGTTGCGATCCCAAAGCGTGCCGTCGGCAAACTTGACCTGCTCGATCGCATAATTGGAATTTCCGGTATTGGCATAAGACAGCGTAACCTGATCGCTTGTACCAGCGACCTTGAGCACGAAACTATTGCCCCCATCCGTTTGGGTGACGATGATGTCAGTCGGTGCGATGCCTGCTCCAAACTCAAGCGTATCGAGCCCACCGTTGCCTTGGGCATATTCGCTGATGATGTCCTGGCCATCCCCGAGATTGAACACATAAGTGTCGTTCCCAGGGCCACCGTAAAGCGCGTCATTACCAAAGCCGCCGCTTAACCGATTATCACCGCCATTCCCATAAATTGTATCGTTGCCGCCAAGGCCATTGATCGTATCGCTGCCGCTGCCGCCGATAATCGTGTCATTGCCTTCGGTGCCGATGAGCGAGCGAGCGACAAGGTCGGCATAGCTCCAGACCGTGCCATCGTCGAACCGGAGCTGCTCGATCGCTCCGCCGCTCTGCGACTGGCTGCCGACCAGCCGGATCGACCCCGGTGTTCCCGCAAAGGTCACCAGGAAGTCCCTGCCGTTGACCACCGAGATCCGCACCTGGTCCGGCGTGATGCCGCCGACCAGCTCCAGCGTGTCGAACCCGTGATAGCCGTTATTGCCGTTGATATTGTCGTCGATGACATCGTCGCCATCGCCCAGCGCATAACGGTAAATATCGTCGCCGTCCTCGCCGCCGAGCGTGTCATTCCCCAGCCCGCCGATCAGGATGTCATTGCCGCTGCGGGCTTCGATCCGGTCGTTGCCGCCAAAGCCATTGATCGTATCGTTGCCGCTGCCGCCGATAATCGTGTCATTGCTATCGGATGCACCGAGCGAGCGCGCCGCGAGGTCGGCATAGCTCCAGACCGTGCCATCATCGAACCGGAGCTGCTCGATCGCTCCGCCGCTCTGCGACTGGCTGCCGACCAGCCGGATCGACCCCGGTGTTCCCGCAAAGGTCACCAGAAAATCGGTTCCATTGACCACTGCGATCCGCACCTGGTCCGGCGTGATGCCGCCGACCAGTTCCAGCGTATCGAACCCATGATAGCCGTTATTGCCGTTGATATTGTCGTCGATGACATCGTCGCCATCGCCCAGCGCATAGCGGTATATGTCGTCGCCATCCTCGCCGCCGAGCGTGTCATTCCCCAGCCCGCCGATCAGGATGTCATTGCCGCTGCGGGCTTCGATCCGGTCGTCGCCGCCAAGGCCATTGATCGTATCGTTGCCGCTGCCGCCGATAATCGTGTCATTGCCTTCGGATGCGCCGAGCGTTCGCGCCGTGAGGTCGGCATAGCTCCAGACCGTGCCATCGTCGAACCGGAGCTGCTCGATCGCTCCGCTGCTCTGCGACTGGCTGCCGACCAGCCGGATCGACCCCGGTGTTCCCGCAAAGGTTACCAGGAAGTCCCTGCCGTTGACCACCGAGATCCGTACCTGGTCCGGCGTGATGCCGCCGATCAGTTCCAGCGTGTCGAACCCGTGATAGCCACCAAAACCGTGAATATTGTCGTCAATGACATCGTCGCCATCGCCTAACGCATAGCGGTATATGTCGTCGCCATCCTCGCCGCTGAGCGTGTCGCTCCCTAACCCACCGACTAGGATGTCGTTTCCGCCATGCCCATTGATAAAATCATCTCCGGCGAGGCCATAGATTACATCCGATAATGCGCTTCCGAACAGCGTATCATTTTCAGCCGATCCCTCATGGCTCCTAGCCGCGATATCCGAATAGTTCCAAACCGTCCCATCCGCGAACGAAATGAAATCGATGATGGAATTTCCGCCACTTGCCTCACTTACCAACGTTATCGAACCCACTTGCCCGACAAAAGAAATTACAAAGTCATATTCATTAGCGGAACTTATTACTACATCATTCGGCACAATTCCATCGATGAATTGAAGAGTATCCGATCCCTGATAGCCACCAAATCCATCGATATTGTCATTAATTACGTCGTTTCCATCTCCGATCGAATACCGATAAATATCGTCGCCACCGCCACCACTCAGGAAGTCGTCTCCTGAGCCACCAGTGATTAAGTCATTTCCGCCGCGGCCATTAATAAAATCGTTTCCGGCCAACCCGGAAATCACATCACCAATGTTGCTCCCGATCAATAGATCGTCGCCATCTGTCGAATGCAAACTTCTCGATACTATTTCGGCGAAATTCCAAACAGAACCGTCAGCAAATCGAAATTGATCGACCGCCTCGGTTCCAGCAGAGCTTTCATTTACAAGCACTATCGATCCAGGTTGGTCAATAAAGCTAACTCTATAATCATATCCATTTACCAGGTCGATCACCACTCTGCCTGGGTCTATACCATGAGCAAACTCCAGTGTATCAAACCCTTGAGGACCGCCAAAGCCATCGACATTATCATTGATCGTATCGTTGCCGTCGCCGGAACCGTAGAAATATACATCGTCACCACCGCCCCCGGACAGGAAATCGTCACCAGTACCACCCACCAGCGTGTCGTTCCCACCAAGTCCTCGAAGGTCATCGTTACCACCACCGCCGTAGAGCGTGGAGCCGATCGCATAAGCTCGAAGTTGATCGGAGCCATAAGTTGCCAGCGAAGCCAACGCACCATCTGCAATCTTCCGGGCCGAAACTTGGAGCCCATCCGCAAAAGTTATTTTCTCAATCGTTCCGGCGCCGGACGTCGCAAAATAGTCTTTAACTAAAACCGTATCTGCCCTGTCATAGAACGAAATTAGGAGATCTTTGCGTTCGCTGTCGGCAAATTTGAATACTGCCGTGTCGGACGTAAGATCGCCTTGAAATGCAATCTCATCCGCCACCCCGGAGGCATCGATTACGGTATCGCTTCCAAACTGGCCAGCGAACAAATATGTATCAGATCCCGTACCGCCTTCCAGCAGATCGTCTCCAGCACCGCCAATTAACAAATCAACGAAATTAGAATTAGGTTGATCTCCGATTAGTTGGTCACTTCCTTCCCCTCCAATGATGGAAGTGTGGCTTGTTAGCAAAATAGGAAGAGCTGTATTCTTTGTATATACACGATATCTTTCTTGAACAATGGCGTCGGATGGATCAACGGATTTAAATAATATACTATTTATTTCGTGCCAACTCTGATATCCGGCCCATGGATCTTCGGAATTAAACGGGACATTTACCAGAGTTGTATCGATAAACGATGCAACATCACCGCCAATAGAATCTCGATTAAAATCATACGTCAGATTTCCGAATTGCTCCAGAAGTGGTGATAAAATCGGCGGATTGCTGCCGTTATCGATCAATCCGGTTATCACATCCCTCAAATACTCCGGGTCAACCTGAGTATTTATTCCGTCTGAATTCGAATATATTTTCGAAAATGCATCAAGTGCACCAAAATTTTTCTGAATATCGGCAAGATTTGCGAGAAATCTTATTGCAAATTCCGTAGTAAGTGTTTGATATGGAGTAAAATATGAAGAATTTGTAACAAAATTCAAATTCTCTTCAGTTAATCTTACTTCAGGTAAAACTGGTTTATTCAACAATTTTTCGATAATACCTTGGAGTTGCAAACCATCACTGGATCCGTCGTTTACTGGCACTCCAGCCCATCGAGCTATTATGTCTTCAAATGCCGTTGCTTCATAACGGTATGTAGTAATAATTACCAATCCCCCAGGGCCGGAGTATATGCCCGTAAGCATTTCCTCGATATTACCCACAAAATCATCCAAGGAAGTCGGTAGGTTATTTAAAAAATTAACCACCATATCCTTGAGTATCGGATCGAGCGTAATGGCAACCCACAGATCAGGGATCTGTCCGTATCCTCTAATGTTTGGAATTGTGAATACGTCTGGATCGTACCGAAATCCATCCGGCAGAACAAACGCCGTATTTACTTGATCAGTAGAGAATGTAACAGAGATTACTTCTCTCACAGTTCCATCGATGGCATTATAGTTTCCGTGGGAAACAATTGAGTTTCCATTTCTGGTTTCAGAACCAGAGGAGGCTATTGCCGATAGATCAATCGACAAAATTCCAGCGCTCTCGGCGCTAACAAGTTCATTTGATTCGCTAACACCATTTAGATTGTCGTCACGCCAAATGAGCAATTTGGAATAAATTGAATCCTTATTATCGATAATGCCATCGCCATTGCTGTCATATTCCCGTAATGCGGCAAATCCATCTTGCTGGGACGTTCCGAACAACTCGCTGCCGTTGTCAATCCGTCCGTTACCATTGGCATCGAGCGCAAGCAGGCCGTCGGTGCGCGACACCCACGCGGTGCGTTCAGCAAAGCCATCAGCATCCAGGTCGAATTGCACCGTCGACCCGACCAGCGAGGACAACTGAACGCCGTTACGATCTATATCAAAGACCAGGGGGTCACGACGGACGTACGCCCATCCAAACAACTCCTGAATCCAAACAGAGGCTTGTTTCAGCGCCAGATCGCCGACGATCGCCCCCAACAAGCCGCCACTGAGCCCGCCCAACAAAGCACCGAGAGGACCAGCCAACAAACCCAATCGATAACCCAGACCAGCTCCTTCGATGCCAAGATAGAGCCTGCCCAGCAAGCCGGCAGCCTCCAGCTCGGCCTCGGCATTCCGACCCTGTTTGACAAGACTGGCGATTCTTTCGCCTGTGGTCCAGGCATCGACAGTTGCGATAGCCAGCCCTACCAAACCCGCAGCACGGGTCAGGTGCTCAAGTGCACCGGCGGCTTCCGGCGTAAACTCGCCTTCTCCATCATAAGATGCCGGATTTTTTATTATGTCATCGCTGGCCCTACCAAGATCGTCGATCGCCGCTTGCCGCGCGGGCTCGAGATCTGGCCGCAGGGCGCGGGCCTGTTCTTCGGTGAACGGCTCATCGATATTTGGCGCAGCATCCCTTGGCAGATAATCTCGAACGAGCGAGCCATTATCAGGGCGCACATAGGGGTCCACCCCTAGATCGTCGTTCGTCGGCCAGCGAGTCTCGGGGTCGATATTTCTCCGACCGTCGGGCGTATTTGCGTGATCCTGGAGCGCGTCACGAATCCGTGCGGCTTCTACCGGATCATTTCCATAAACCCTTTCTAGAGCGTTTTTGACGGGACGGTTTTGGCTTTTTGGCGAAAGGCTCCCGCCATTCTCGCCAAACCCCGATAAATTTCCTAACGCTCCAAAATCAGTATCCTTATAGGGATTTGGAATTTGCCCACTTCCGTCCGGCGCACCAATCGTCGGCTGGCGCATTCTTGAGATCGCCGTTTTATCCTGGGTGACAACGGTCGCATCCCGCCCGTTGGCAATCGCCTGCTTGGCCAACTCGGCCAGATTTTTTTCTCCGAAGTCTTTTAAATCTGCTTTGGTGGGATTCGGGGGTAGCTTAAGAGGATCATTTTCTACTTTAATTCTTGATTCAGGATCTTCCAAAAATTCCTTGATTTCGTTCGTTTTATAAATGTCCATTATGGCACTGGTTTCGTCGACAACTGTTTGAGTAGTTGCCACCTCGATGCCTTGCGCTGCAGCCGCGCGCCGAAAATCTTCCAGCTTTCCGATATTGATCAGAGCCTGAAGGGTGTTGGTATCCAGATAGTAGACAGATGGCAGCATTTTTATCTCCACGACCAATAAGTGGGAATCAATACAACTCATTCAAATAATACGAGCTATCTCATCTTCAACTTTTCTGTACTCTGTCGTGAGATATCCAGGCTTGATATTTGTACAAAATTTAACGGCATCATTTATAAAGAAACTGATTAGCCAAAGTCTGCCGACCTGATCCAAGCCATCATATCCCTGCTGTTTTGAGATGTTCCGGATAGCAGCAATATAACGAGCTATCTCCGGATATTCTTCCTTGATGTAAATCGCACATTTTTTAACATCTTCATCGGTCAAATGGTATGTCGACATCCCACCTTTTATCGCGCGAGATTCTTCGCGCCATTTGTCCCATCGATCATTTATCTTTTCGACCGCCGAGCTTAGTGTATCAAACTGCCAAGACGATTTTTCTTCCGCCGAGAGCGGTGGTAGTCCCCATTTTTTCCTATGATAATCCCTGATTTGCAGCGCCAATGACCTGCAATAATTTATACTTCTACCGTTGGGAATCCATGAGCCATCGTCATCGTAGATCGCCAACGGCGAGTCCAAATCATTGGCTCTATGAACTATTCCACCGGCTATCCAACCGACGTCAAATCCATTCCTCTCCATGAACTCCATTTCGAGGTTTAATTTGGGTTCCCCCCGAGAATCTGCGTCTTCGTCAATATATTTGATGAATTTTTCCAATTCTTCGTTAGACAACGGAAGATCATCGTCAACATTTTCTGCTTGTTTCATTTAAATTGCCCCGCTCAATTGAATATTAGCCATCAACGTCATGAATTAAATAATGAAACCCAACCGCTTAACCAGCCGACGCCGAATGCTCGGCGGCCGCATTGCGAATTCGTTCAGAAATCGACGGGTCGACCTGTGCATAAACCATTGGATGCGCGCGGAACGCCCGACCGTCGATGGCACGAGCAAAAGCATGAAAAATTGCAGTCCCGGCCGGTTGATCAGGCGCGACGATATCGAGCAGCCAAATATCGGGTCCACTTGCCCAATCGCCGGGCCCCAGTTGAACCGGCCCCTTGCCGCCGCGCACCGACTCAGCAATTCGCGCCGAAACATCAGAGGACGCCGAGGCCCATATCGCGAGACCAGAAAAGGCAGCGTCAGCGCCCTGCCCCGCGAGAAAAATCACGCGTTTTCGTCGAAGCGGCTCGATTACCGTCGCGACGAACTGATCAAGCGAAAGCGCCCGATAACGCGCCACGCCTGACATCATCAGGACAGTTTCGCCGATGTGACGAAGCACCTCAGCCTCCGCAGGGACGCAGTCTCTAGCCTGGGAAGCAACCCCGCTCATGATCGTCGAATTCCTCCAATTCGGAGGTCAAAGGTAATCACAACAATGAGTTATTGGCAAGACCGTCGTTTGGGCTACCTCCAATGCGCTTGGCATTCGCCTCATGTGTTCATGTCGGCTCAGCCACGGGCCAAACTGAATATCGACAATTGGTCACTGCTCGTGCCCAGCCTGCGCGACGCTGGTCTGCAGGGGGCTGAGGAGGTAGCTGATGATGCGGCGCGACCCGGTGCGGATATCAGCGGTGGCGGTGAGTCCGGCGCTCAAGGGTATTCCACGCCCGTCAACGCTGATGCTCGCCCTGTCAAGGACAACTGTCGCGACATAGACTGATCCCAATCGCCGGTCAGGAACCGCGTCACGGCTGATCCGAACCACATGGCCAGGTACCGCGCCGTAGCGGGTGAATGGAAATGCTTCCAGCTTGACGGCTACCGGCTGGCCGACATGGATGAACCCCACATCCTTGTTGAGGATCTGCACTTCCGCCTCGATCCCGCCATGCGTCGGCACCAGGATCATCAGCGTGCGCGCCGGTTCCACAACCCCACCGATGGTGTGGATCGCCAATTGCTGGATGGTGCCATCGGCGGGTGCGAGCAGACGCTGAAACCGGCGTTTCTGAGTGGCCTTGGTAACTTCCTCGCGGCGCAATATCGCCTCGGCTTCGGCCTTGGCGAGATCGGTGAGAGCAGTGCGGCGGGCGGTTTCGCGAGCCTGGTTGATCTGCTCGGCAAGCTTGCGCGCTTCCGAATAGCCGCGCGCCTGTTGGGCGAGCGCTACATCGCGGTCACCCTGTTCCTGACGACGCTGGCGCTGAAGTTCAAGCAGGCGAATGCCCGACGCATAACCCTTGCTATCCAGCCGCTTCATATTGGCAAGCTCCTGGTCGAGAATCGGCGTTGTCTCGTCCAGCTTACTGATCTGCGCTGCCGCTGCCCCTGCATCCGAGAGTGACGACGCGCGCGCGGCCGAAAGGCTCGACACCGATGCTTCAAGTTCGGCCAACTGCGCTGCCACCAGCCGGCGCTGGGTATCGACGACCTCAACGGGCGTACCCGGCGGCGGGTCGAAGTTGAGGCCACGGCCCGCCAACGCGTCGGCAATCGCGCGATTGCGCGCAACATCAAGCTCCGCCCCGGCCAGCGCCTTCTGCGACTGGGCAAGATCTGCCGCCGACAGCGTAGGGTCAAGATCGAGCAACGGCTGCCCAGCATGAACGCTGTCGCCGTCATGGACATAAATGGTGCGCACAACCCCCGATCCCGCCGATTGGATGATTTTGACGCTTCCCGTCGGTACCAGCCTGCCCGGCGCCGATGCGACGACATCGACGCGGCCGAGCACCAGCCACAGCATGGTTGCGACCAGGCCGATCAACAATACCCAAGCAACCCGTCGCCCGGTCGGCGACACGGGACGTTCGATGACCTCAAGCGCCGCAGGCAGAAAGTCCGCGTCGGTCGAGCGGACATGCGCCTTGCGCCGTGCGCGGTCGTCCTTCAACGCCTGCCGGACGACGCGAAATAAATGGACAAAGCTGTTCACAACGCCCCTTCCGCGACACCGCTCTGGCGGCGATGGAGGTCGGCGTAACGCCCGCCGAGACGAAGCAGTTCGTCGTGTGTCCCACGTTCGACGATCCGCCCGGCCTCAAGCGCGATGATCGAATCGCACTGGCGGATGGCCGACAGCCGGTGAGCGATGATGAGCACAGTCCGACCCTTTGCCATCGCCTTCAGGTTGCGCTGGATGATTTCTTCACTTTCGGCATCGAGCGCCGAGGTCGCCTCGTCGAGGATGAGAATGCGCGGGCCAGTTACGAGCGCACGCGCAATCGCCAGGCGTTGCCGCTGGCCACCCGACAAATTGGTGCCGCGTTCCTCGATCAGCGTGTCATAACCCTGCGGCAACCGCACGATGAAGTCATGCGCACCCGCCAGTTGCGCCGCAGCCACGACATGATCGAGCGGCATTGCCGGATTGGCGAGCGCGATATTCTCGCGGATCGAACGATTGAATAGCAGATTCTCCTGCAACACCACGCCGATTTGGCGCCGCAGCCAGGCCGGATCGATCTGCGCGATGTCGACCCCGTCAATCAGCACACGCCCCGCGGCAGGCACATACATACGTTGCAAAAGCTTGGTCAGTGTCGATTTCCCCGAGCCCGATGAGCCGACAATACCCAGCGTTGCGCCGGCGGCAATTTCGAGATTGATGTCATCCAGCGTCCATGCGCCTTCCAGGCCATAACGGAACTTGACGCCTTCGAATGAAACGCTGCCCTTGATGCTGGGCAGCGCAACACGACTGCCCGCACCTGGCTCGATCGGTTGGTTGAGTACGTCGCCCAGCCGGTCGATGGCGATGCGGACTTGCTGAAAATCCTGCCATAGTTGCGCCATCCGGATGACCGGCCCCGACACGCGCTGCGCGAACATGTTGAACGCGACCAAACCGCCGACGGTCAGCGATTTATCGATGACCGCGCTAGCTCCGAAATAAAGGATTGCCGCGAGGTTGAGTTTGGAAATGAGCTGGATCAGCTGCGATCCGGTATTGCCCAGGTTGATGACTTTCTGGCTCGCCGCCGAATAGCCCGCCAATTGCCTTTCCCAACGATCCTGCCATTGCGGTTCGACGGCGCCTGCCTTGACAGTCTGGATGCCACCAATGCTTTCAATCAGCAATGCGTTGTTGGCCGCGCCCCGTTCGAACTTCTCCTCGATGCGCGCGCGCAGTGGACTGGTGATGAACAGCGCTACCGCAAAATAGGCGGGAATCGTGATGATGGTAATAAGGAACAATTTGGCCGAATAAAAATACATCACGACAAGAAAGACGATGGTGAACGCCGGGTCGACCAAAACCGTCAGCGAGGCATTGGTCAGGAACTCGCGGATTGTCTCCAACTGACGCACCCGCATGGCGATATCGCCCACCCGTCGCGCCTCGAAATAGGCAAGCGGCAGACCAAGAAGGTGCCGGAACAGCTTGGCACCAAGCTCGACATCGATCTTCTGGCTGGTTTCCGAATAAAGCCTGGTCCGTAACCAGCCAAATGCCGTTTCCCAGAGCGATACGGTTAGAAAGCCGATCACTAATATGGTCAGCGTGTCAAAGGTGTTGTGAACCAGCACCTTGTCGATCACATTCTGGAAGAACAAGGGCGATGCCAATCCAAGCAGATTGATGCCCAGCGTCACCAACAGCACCTCGCCAATCAACCGCCGGTATTTTACGACTTGCGGGATGAACCAGGCGACATCGAAGGCGCGGCTGATCCCACCGATCCCCTCTCGCGTGGTCAGCAGGACGAGCTCGCCCGACCACATCGCTTCCAAAGCATTACGCGTAATTTTCTGAACCTGTGCCTGAACGCCGTCGAGTGTCGGCCGCGGCGGCTGGATCAATACCTCGTCGCCGCTTACCCGGCCGATGACGAACCAGCCATCCGGACCATTGGCAAGTGCCGGCAGGGGCACGCGCGCCAGCTTGCCATAGTTGCTACGGACAGCCTTGGCTCGCACCTCGTCTTGACGCTTGGCAAGGCGGCGCAGATCGTCTGCGTCGATTGCTCGGTAATGGCCAATGCTGTGGCGGAGTTGCGCCGGGTCGACGGCGATACGGTATAGAGCCAGCACCGTTGCATAGGCGATCAGGCCCGAATCGTCGACCGGCCCCTGTGATGGCTCGACATCGGCTGCGCCGGAAAAATCGCTCATGGCCTTGGTCCAGTTGTCGGCGCGCCGGTCGTGCCAAGGATTGGAAGCGCTGGGCTGGTCGTTGCCAGCGGTGGATCATCGACCTCTACTTCGCCCGGCGCAATTCCAGGAGTGTCCGTCAACCGCTCGGGTTGCTCGATCCTCGTCTGCCGGTCTGCGGGCCGTCCTATCGCATCGATCGCCTGCACCGCGCCTTCCCATGGCGGGCGACCACGGGCTTCGACTTTACGGAGATGGTCGGCTGGTTCATAGACTGCCGTCCCGGTCGCGATCTTGTCGATTTCAAGCAGCCCGATCTGACGAAGCAAACTCGCCTGCGCGACATAGCTGTCGCGGCGCGACGCCAATTGCGCCACCTGCGTATCGCGCAGGCTGTTCTGGGCAAAAAGCACATCGAAAGTCGAGCGCAATCCGGCGCGGTATTCCTCGTAAGTGCCCTCGTAATAAACCTTGGCGGCTTCCAGTTGAACCTGTTGCTCGATCTCGATTCTCCGGCTGGTAACCATCTGATTCCACGCGTTGACGATATTCTGCACCACCTGCCGCCGTGCCGTCTCGATCCGCAGGCGATCAGCCGAATTGCGGTCGGCGGCTTGCGCGACCTGCGATCCGACCTGGCCGCCCTGGCTGAGAGGTATGGTCAGAATGACACGTCCAGTCAGTATGTTATCCTGGTTGTAGCCGTAAAATGGCGCCAATTGCCCCGACGTGCCTATCGTGCCGCGCAGTGTGAGCGACGGACGGGCAGCGGCGCGCGCTACGCCAATGCGCGCGCGTGATGCGCGTTCGCTGTGGATTGCCTGAGCAAGTGCCGGATTGAAGCGCATCGCCGTATCGAACGCAGCATCGATTGATTTGGGCAGCAATGGCAAGGGCGGCTCTGGTGCGAGCATGCCAGGTTCTGTGCCGACCAGAGCTGCGAAATTGGCGCGACTGTTCTGCAACTGCCCATCGACCGCGTCTAATTGGATACGTGCCTGCACAAGTTGCGTTTCGGCCTGCGCGACATCGGTACGGGTTAATTCACCCGCCTCACGGCGGGCGACGATTTCATCGAGCAACGCCGTCAACACTCGAACGCCGTTGCGTCGGATGCTCACCGTCCGCATGTCACGTCGTACATCGGCATAAGCGCCAATCACCTGAGCCAGCAAGTCGCCTTCGACGCCGCGCAACCCCTCTCGTCCGGCCTTGATATCTTCACGCGCCGCGCTGACACCAGCGCTGGCCCTGCCCCCGGTAGACAGGGACTGATCAATCTCCAATTGCGTCTGAAGGTCGTTGACCGCGAATTCGCCAGGCGAACGAAATCGATCCCCGATCGGTCGATTGGCTTCCGTTACACGGCCGGTGTCGGTTCGGCTATAGCCGCCACTCGCGTTGATCTGGGCCGTCGGCCGGAATGCCGCCAGTGCTTGCGCCAACCCTTCGTCGGTTGCGCGCAATTCGTAACGCTGCGCCCCCAAGGCAGGATTGGTACGATAGGCAAGCTCGATCGCGTCGGCTAACGTCTGGGCGGGCCCGGTCTCTTCAGCTTCCGATTCCAGCTCAAACGGCAGGACGGGCGTTGGATATTTCGCATCACCGGATATGCTGTGCCGAACAGGTTTGGTCGCTCGTGGTCTGGCATGGCCCACCCCTGGCTTTGTCGATTGGGCCATTGCCACTTCCCCAACCACCACCGCAGCTACCCAGCAAACCAGCAACAGCCCAGACCGGTTGAACAAGCCACTGGTCACGCGATGAAGCTCTGCTCCGAAGTGCAACCCGCGGCCCGCGCAATCTCCCGAAGCCCCGTAAATCCGCGCTGATGGAAAGATCTAGCCTTCCGCCCGGGCACCGGCTGGATATCGACACGGTTGATTGCTTCCAGCCAAGCAGCTGGCAACCAGACGATGCCATCGGTTGGCGCGTCCATCGCCCGCCCGTCAATCGCGATACCAAGTCGCGCCAGAGTCGGTCGTGCGTCCCGCCACCGATGTGGCGCGCCACCATCCAGCCTGTACCAAGCGTTGGTCACATCGAGATGTTGGCGGAAGCGAAAACCCAACGCGCCGTTCGCGTAAATAGCACGCCCATCGCGTGAGCGAAGGCGACAAGTGGTTTCACCGGAAAAGCGGCTCCGCAAGACAGTGAGCCGCCAGTCGCCCAACTTCGTCTCTCGCTTGGTGGTTTGCGCTGCGCGGGCAACAGTTACGGTTGTAAGACCAAACCCCATGCCAAGCATCACTATTGCAACATTTCTGCGCGCTTGGATCAACCGCATGGCCGGATTAGGCTCCAGTGGAAGAAGCAGGATCAAGCAGCCCTGTGTCCGCGTCATCGGCACAACGCATCAAGACCAGTTCTTCACGCGCGGCCTCGACCGAGCGCACCGCCGAGGCACCGCAGCGATAGGTGACCCGGCAAACGGCCCGGCGGCCGACCCTGCTACGTCCGAAACTCGTGTCCGAGCAGAAGATCTGGCACGTTAACGCGCGCCGCCCACATAGTTCCTGCGAGCGCAACGAAATGTCGACCACCCGCCTCTTGGCAGGATCGCCATAGATCGCCGAAATGATCGTAATCACTGGCTGCGCAACACCGTCGCTCTCCGCCGGACGTGCCGCAGCCGGTACCATCGACGGCAGAAAGCAACCAATCCCAAGGATCAGCCTCGACCACATGCCCATAGTTGTTTGCGCCCCGATATTTGGAAGGAATTATATGATTCTTCTGGGAATTAATCTCGGATTGCCTTCCCCGAGTCAATGCACTGTCCCAGGCCCATCGACGGAACAACGTTCAGGCGGCGTTGGAGAATTGTGACGGTCAATTACCCATTCCCATGCACAAGGCGTCGAAATGCAAGGGCCACGACGTCGATTCATACGGGAGTGGCAGCGACCCCCCCGCTCAGATTTGCTCCACCAAATATCACGACAATTTCAACTGGCTTCAGGCTGCTAGATGTTTGGTCCCCCGGTTTGATGGTGTGATGTGGTGGAGAGCCATGGAGCCTGCGCGACCTTTGGCGATCTGCGACAGCCGATCATGCAGTAATTTACTGTACTTAAACCATAAAAAAGGCGGCTGATCCATTTTTGTCATTGATCGGGGACACGATTGGCATATCCTCGCTGATTGAGGGCGCGCGACGTCAAATGGGCGGTGTCGAGAAGCTGGTGCGACTGGCGGGGGACTATGATGGTGCGTAGATGCGGCCCCAATGCTGCAATGGCTCCCACGCTGGACAGCCGCGCGCTTGCCATGCTGCATCTTGGAAAGCTGATCGAAAATGCATGAAGCCCTCAACTCAGGCGTTGTGACGCGTCGGCGCTTTATCGGGCTTGCTGGGGCGGCAGGCGTCGCCGCATTGATGGTCGGCTGCGTCCGCTATTACCCGACCTATCGTTATCGCCTGACGGTGGAGGTTGACACGCCGTCGGGCGTGAAATTCGGATCGAGCGTAATCCAGGTGCGAAGCTGGCATCAGGCGGGATTTCCCGGCCCCGAGGCGGGCGGGTTCCGCAGCGAGGTGAAGGGCGAAGCGGTCGCGGTTGATGTCGCAGCCGGGCAGACCTTGTTCGCGCTGCTGCGTTCGGAGCATTCGGTGGACTGGGCAACCTTTGCCACGGAAGGGATCGACCGCGATGATCGCGCTGTTCACACGCTGCCGCGTTGGAAGAAAAACCCGGGGACGGGTGAGACCTATTCGCGTTACCCGATGCTGGTCCGCTTTCGCGATATTCATGACCCGAAGTCGGTTGAGCTGGTCGATCCCGATAATCTGGCGGCGACGTTCGGGCCCGGGTTCAAGTTGCGGCGGATTGCAGTTCAACTCACCCGCGATCCAGTGACGGTCGGAATCGAGAAACGTTTGGAGTGGCTCGGGTCGTCCGTAAAAGGGTATTTGGACGGAAAATTCGCCGGCGGAGGCCCTAGTTTGTCAAATATACTGGATACAACCGCCTTCGAAAGGAACCCACAATGAATTCGGATCTCTTTCTATCGATCCTTGCACTCGATTCTTATAATCGTGGATACAACGCAGGTGTTGAATTTGGACCAGGATCGGATCAATCGGGCGGCAAGATTGGCAATGCCACTATTTTTCTAAACAAGGGCGATTCCGCTGCTCAAGCGGCTGGTTTTTACGGAATAGCGTACACGCTTGAAGTTGACGGTGCGCTGAAGACGGTGATCAGCTACCGGGGGACGGATAACTACATTCCTTATGCGCCCGGCAACGATATACTGAATGGCTGGACGACAAGCGCGGGCTTTGCCGATCAGTCGGAGGCCAAGCTGGCGATTGATTTCTACCAGGCGGTCACCGGGCGCGATGCCTATTCGTCGGCGGAACCGCCCAATGTCGTCTTGACCGGCCATTCGCTGGGCGGCGCGCTGGCCGGGTTGGTGGGCGCCTTGTCGGGTGCGCAGGCAGTGGGCTTCGATCATGCACCGTTCGGGACGCGGCTTGTGACTGCCAACGATGCTGCCCCGGCAAGGATGGCGGCATGATAACGCGCCGGGCGGTGATAGGGCTGGCAACCGGCGGACTTGCCATGTTGATGGTCGGCTGCGTCCGCTATTACCCGACCTATCGTTATCGCCTGACGGTGGAGGTTGACACGCCGTCGGGCGTGAAATTCGGATCGAGCGTAATTCAGGTGCGAAGCTGGGATCAGGCGGGGTTTCCCGGCCCCGAGGCGGGCGGGTTCCGCAGCGAGGTGAAGGGCGAAGCGGTCGCGGTTGATGTCGCGCCGGGGCAGACCTTGTTCGCGCTGCTGCGTTCGGAGCATTCGGTGGACTGGGCAACCTTTGCCACGGCGGAGATCAATCGTGATGATCGCGCTGTTCACACGCTGCCGCGTTGGAAGAAAAACCCGGGGACGGGTGAGACCTATTCGCGTTACCCGATGCTGGTCCGCTTTCGCGATATTCATGACCCGAAGTCGGTTGAGCTGGTCGATCCCGATGATCTGGCGGCGACGTTCGGGCCCGGGTTCAAGTTGCGGCGGATTGCCGTTCAACTCACCCGCGATCCAGTGACGGTTGGGATTAAATCGCATTTGCCGAGTATGGGTAAGGGGTCTGGATTCGATTATTGGTATCGATCACTCCCTCCGGGCGATCAGCGTCACATATCGTTAAATGACTTCACCAAGGGAGAATGAACGATGAACTCTGATCTATTTCTCTCTATTCTCGCTCTAGATTCTTATAACAGAGGATATCAGCCGGGCATTAGCGAATTGTCGTCCGAACCTGGCACGTCCTTGGGAAGCGCCATAATCTTTCGGGATTCATCCATTCTTATACAAAATGGGGAAAGGCGTGACGAACCAGCCGGATTTTACGCTATTTCATATATACTTCCGAATTTTGAAACGGTGATCAGCTACCGGGGGACGGACAACTATATTCCTTATGCGCCCGGCAACGACATACTGAATGGCTGGACGACAAGCGCGGGCTTTGCCGATCAGTCGGAGGCCAAGCTGGCGATTGATTTCTACCACGCGGTCACCGGGCGTGATGCCTATTCGTCGGCGGAACCACCCAGTGTTGTCTTGACCGGCCATTCGCTGGGCGGCGCGCTGGCGGGGTTGGTGGGCGCCTTGTCGGGTGCGCAGGCAGTGGGCTTCGATCATGCACCGTTCGGGGTCGCCGCTTTCGCGCAGGCGCAGGCCGAAGCCGACCGCAGATCCACGGTTGCCGGAACGGACCCGGCTTCGGTCGGCATCCGTATTCCCGATGTCAGCCGGTTGACCGGATATTATGTCGACGGCGAGGTGAACGAGCTTCTCCGCAATGGCGCGCTCCAATACACGCTTGCAGGGCTGACAGGTTTAGTCTCGCCAGAACTTCTGGCCGCAATTGAATTTTTCGGGTTGGATAATACGTCAGGAACAGTTGCGTATGAAAGCTTGCTACACCCACAGAAACTAGACGTTTTCGACAGTGATTTCGCGGGGCTGGACGCTCTTGCTCGTCATAGTCAATCGCTCCTTGTTACATTGCTCTACGGTCAGAAGGTCTGGAATGCCCCTGCTTCGGAGCCAGGCGGACTTGGTAAGAGCAATGATTGGCAAGCGGCCGCCAAATATGTGCTGCCGAGCCTTTTTGACGCCGATGTTGCGAGCGCCCTCGGGCGCACGCAATCCGCGGATGGCGTTGGTGGGACCGGCTTTGCGGATGTGGGGAGTCAGCTCTCAACTGTCATAGCTTATTCGGCCATAAGCGAAGGCGAAAAGCCGTTTGGCGACGCCGGAATTCAATCGTTATTTGATGACACTGACGATCTTGGCAAGGTTATTACAGGGCAAGCCGAGAGTAGCTTCCTGATTTCCGAACTCTTCGATGATCAATCCAGAAAGGATATCTCTTCCATCATCGTCGAACATGCAGGATTGCTTGCGCTAAATAAATCTCTTCAGTCGAATGACTCGACGTTTGCCGACGGCATATTGAATTACGATAGCACTAACGGCACATTGTCGATAGATTTATCGGACGATAAATGGCAATTGGATTCCAGCAGCGAAACGGTTTCGATTACGAAAAAAGATGATTTAATAGATCATTTGATTGGATCTGTTGAGAATGACTCCACGATAATCGCCGACGCTGCCAGCTGGTACGCCGGAAAATCGGGTGAGAATCTATCTGGTCTAAGTGATGCCGTTGACACCATTGCCTTTGACACCGAAGGAACAGTCCGTTCTGTCGTTCCTAAATATGTCTCAACCAGTGGCCTTAATGCCGTAGTTTCTCTTTCAAACGGAGACGGAGAAGCAGTAAAACCAGGAACGACGAACGATTTTCTTTTAATCGGCAGTTCCCAAGGCGAAAATCTTTTCGGCGCCGACGGCCGGGATATCATCTTCTCAGGCGACGGCGACGATATTCTTGTTGGCGGCGCGGGTGACGATTGGCTTGATGGCGGCAATGGCGACGATATCGCCGATTATTCGAACCAATCCTCACCGGTAGTTATACGCTTTGTAGGACCATCAGGTTATAATGGTGGGGAAACGCCTAATTTGACAGTAGATGACGGCACAGGAGGTACGGATACTCTCCATTCGATCGAGACCATCAAAGGAACGAGTGGTGAGGATAGGCTCGCTATCGTGGGAGGGATCCCGCAGGGCTACAGCCTCACCATTGATGCGAATGGCGGTCAAACAGGCGGTTTTCGTGACATCGTCGATGCCAATGGATCGACCGATATTGCAGGGCTGGTTATAATCAACTCTGCCGATGGCACCGGCTATATTCGAGGCCGCACTGCTCAAAACGGCATCATCCATCTGTTGGGCTTCCACACCAATATTATCGGGTCGAAGGGCGACGACATAATTTCTGATGACAGCACGGGCGATAAGGATATCGATGGCGGTGAAGGCGATGACAATATTACAATCGGAGGCGGTAGGTCCATTATTAAGGGCGGTGAAGGAAACGACACCCTAAGCGGCGGAAGCGCAAGCGATCTTCTTTTGGGCGGTGACGGCACCAATGTTCTCGATGGCGGCGACGGAGCGGATTTCCTCATTAGCTCGGGCGGGGAAGATACCCTTCGGGGTGGCGCAGGAAGCGACTACCTTCTTGCCAAGGGGTCCTTTGCCACACTTGACGGGGGTGCGGGAAACGACGTTATCGATGCCCGAACATCGTTTTCTACTACGGTTCTCTTCGGTGAGGGAAGCGGGCACGACACTGTGCTCATAAATACAGATCCAGATGCATATTCAGGCGTGTCGGCCATCAATTTGTCGTCCCTTTCCAAAGACGATGTCTCGATCATTTTCGACGCCAGTGTCATTTCAGCGTACTATGGAATCGAGGCTGGTCTATTTTATGTGCTCAGTGGTGACTTAGTTATCAAGATAAATGCTACAGGCGAGACGCTGTACTTTCCTAATGTGGGAGCTTCCGCCCAAGGCGATGAAAGCCGCGAAATCAGCGGCATATATACCTCGACGCCGATCTATATCGACATTCCCGAATTAGATTTTTCGGATGGTAGCTATTACGGCGAATTCCATTTCGATGATTTCGATGTCCAGTTCGGAGCAGTTTCCTCCTACAATCAGGCCGAAGCCGATTACGCGTCAGGCGTCTTGTCCGCCACTGGCACCACCACCGGAACCTCCGGTAGCGATAATCTAAAAGGCGGGTTCGGAGACGACACGATCTCGGCCGGCAATGGTGACGACATCATCGTAGCTTCGGGGGGTAACGACACGATCGATGGAGGCACGGGAGCCGACGAACTCGATATTTTTGGAAGCCTCGGAGATTTTACCCGCGAGCTGATTAGCGGCTCCTTGGTGCTTACCGATAATACCGGCGCCGAAGGCAAGGTGACTCTGACAAATGTCGAGTCCATATTTTCCGCGACCGATGGCGCGAGCTACTCTGTGGGGGATCTGCTCTCCGCGTTCGGCACGTCCGGTAACGATAGCGTCCTGGGAACCCCGTTCGCGGATACGCTCACTGGCGGCGATGGTGATGACACCATCTTCGGCAAGGGAGGGGACGATACGATCGATGGCGGTTCCGGGATCGATCAAGCATTGTACGCCGGTTCGTCGTCCGACTTTATAATTAGCCGCGAACTTGATGGTTCGATCTCCGTCTATGATCCAGTGGGCGATGAAGGATATGACGTCCTGACCAATGTCGAGAGCCTCCACTTTAGCGGCGATAATACGACGATTGCGGTCGATGATCTTCCTGCTCTTGGAACCTCCGGCGCTGATGCGATAACCGGCACCAGCAGGGGTGAGTCCCTGTACGGCCAAGAGGGTGCCGACACAATTAATTCGGCTGGGGGCAACGATTTTATTGACGGCGGAAGTGGCGACGATCTCCTGAACGGCGGCAATGGAAATGACTACCTGCTGGGAGGCGCCGGCGACGACAGCCTCACAGGTGGCGCGGGCGACGACATTCTAGAAGGCGACGATGGCGCTGACACGGCGATCTATGCCGGCGTCCAGTCTGATTATCAGTTGGCTACGGTCGATGGTTTTCTGACTGTAACGGACCTTGCGCCTGGGGTCGACGGGGATGACGGAACCGATCAGTTAACTGGGATCGAGACTCTAGCATTCAAGGACGGCTCGATTTCGATTGGTGCGCCAATCGTGCTTGATCTTGACGGTAACGGCGTAGCGCTGACATCGATCGGCGCGGCGGCACGGTTCGACCTCAACGGCGATGGCATTCGTGACGCCTCCAGCTGGATTTCGTCCGGGGACGCCTTCCTTTTCCTTGATCGCAATCACGATGGGAGCGTCAGCGGGGTCGAGGAACTCAGTTTCGTAGGGGACAAGGCTGGCGCCACTTCCGACCTCGACGGTCTCGGTGCCTTCGATACGAATGCAGACGGCCAACTGTCCGCCGATGATGCCGCTTTCCAGGATTTTGGGCTCTGGCGGGATGCTGACGGAAATGGGCAAGTCGGCATCGGCGAAATTCTGACGCTGGCCAGTGCCGGTATCGAGGCGATCAATTTGAGTCGTTCGCCGACAAATTCGGCTTGGGCTTGGGGGAGTGGTGTTGTCTTGAACAACGGCAATTTCACATATGCGGATGGATCGACGGGGTCCTTGGCCGACGTCGCACTTGCCTATCGACCTGGGACAATAGGGGGCGCCTCGTCCATTACCTCTGCGCCGATCGATATCGCGCCGGACATAAGAGACGAGTTGCCCCGTAATTTCCCAATAGAGACGGCCGATGGGGTGGAACAACCTGCAAAGCCGACGGATGATGTGGGCGCCGAACTGCGGACAGCGACGACTGCCCTTCGCCCGCTATCGCTCGACGATGTCGAACATGGTTGGTGGGACAGGCGGACACTCACCTTCGCTAATCTACAGAGATCGGTGCGAGGGGATAACCATGCGGCGCCCTTTGCCAACAACAGTGTGCTTCAAGCAGCGCGATTCGCTGAGAGCATGGCATCATTCGCGCCGGCTACTGGTACATATGATGACCACATCATGGCTTCCATCGACAGCGGCGAGTTGCGGATAGCTCCGCAATGGTACGTCGGTGAGACTCGTGCCTTTGCGAATATATAAAACTAACTGGGCTGGACCTGTCCGCCGTCAGCACGTTGACTTCTCCCCTGCCAACTCGCGTAGCCACTGCCGCAGAGGATCGTTATCCGCCAGCATCGGACTCTGTTCAAAATGGCCCATAAGTCACTGGTATTGCCTCCGGGATTAAACGCGCTACTCTGACCCCGCGCCGCGAGGGTGGCGCCGAGGCGTGAGAACCTCGCTTGGGAAATGATTTGACCCGCCATCGACGCGGCCGGGTGGCCGACGCGCATGTCCAAGCCGCTTGCGGCCAAAGGCGTCGGCGCGTGTCTCAAGCGCGTTCTCAACACCCGGCTTCCGCCGGTTCCGTCTCGCCCTTAGGCAGGAGACGGGACCGATGGTTGCAGGCACCGATGCGAACGGGACTCACCGGTTGCGATGTCCACGCTAGGCGCCACCCATCTGCCGGTGAACGAGGGCGACCCGCTACCCCCTGGGCATGACCGCCCGGAGTCGATGCAGGATGTCCTGGACGATCTTTATCGCGCCGAACGGTCGGGATTGCTCCGCTTCCTTTCGCGCCGCTCACCGCAAGACAGCGCCGAAGACATGGTACAGCAACTCTTTACCCGCATGGCGGCGAAAACCGGTGATCAGGCAGCTGCGATCTCATCGCCTACCGCTTATCTGCGCGAAGCCGCGCGTAACCTGATCCGCGATCATGCCCGAGCGGCAGCACGCAGCGGCGAGCACTTGCACGTTACGGTCGATACCCTCGAATTATCCGATGGCAATCCGATTGCTGCGCTCGAAGCCCGCGACCAGCTCGCGCGGATCGAGGAGGCCATGCTGCGTTTGAAACCGCTCACCCGACAAATTTTCCTCGCCCGCAGGCTCGATGGCTATAGTTACGTCGAAATCGCCGAACAGACGGGACTGAGCGTGAGGGGTGTCGAGAAACAGATGAGCCGGGCTATCAAGCAACTTGGACGACATCTTCGTCACCATGACTGAGCCGGGCGACCGCGCGATTCCTACCCGCGTGCACGATGCCGCCGGCGAATGGCTGGTGCGCCGACAGGGGAGCGTCCGGCCCGAGGTCGAACGGGAATTCAACGCCTGGCTCGAGGCCGATCCCCTGCATCGCAGGGCCTATGACGAGGCGGCGCGCGACTGGCGCGACAGCATGATGCTCGCAGACAGCGCGGTTGGCCGTACCCGCAAGCTCGGCCGCGCCCCGTTCCTCATGCGGCACAGCACGCATGTTGGCGCCGCGAGCCTTGGCCTTGCCGCGATCCTCGGGCTGGTAACGGTCGGGGTCGTTCGCGAGGGTGGCCCCTTCGCACTGGTCTCGCCGGCCGAGGCGGCGACCTACCGGACAGCCAAGGGCGAGATCCGCACCATCAGGCTTGCCGACGGGTCACAGGTCACGCTCGACACCGCCACGCTCGTCCGTGTCACCTTCACGATGGGGAGCCGTCGCCTCGTACTGGAACACGGCCGCGCGCGCTTCCGCGTCGTGCCCGACAGCCGACGGCCATTCGTCGTCGCAGTACCAGGCGGCGAGGTGGTCGCGCGAAGCACCCTCTTCGATGTCAGTGTCACGGAGAGCCCGCCAAAGGTCGTCGCGATCGAAGGGACGGTGGAGCTCCGGAACGCCACGTCAGGCACCGAGGCGGCGCCGCGGTTACTTGCCGCCGGCCAGCAGTCGGATCTTGGCGGCACGTCGATGTCGAAGCCGCTTTCCCCCGCGGAGGCGCGATGGACATCGGGAATGCTCGGCCTCGATGCGACACCGCTCGGCGACGCCGTCGCGGCGATCAATCGATATAATGAGGTGCAGGTGCGGCTCGCCGACCAGCAGCTCTCCCGACTGTCGGTTACGGGGGCTTTTCGGGCGCGCGATCCGCAGGAGTTCGCGCGCGCCATCGCGGCCATGTTCGACTTGAGCGTCGATCGGGCGGACCCCGCGGTCATCCTCCTTGGGCCCCGGCAGCCGGCATCTTCCTCGCCCTCGTAAAAAAGTTGGCGGGTGTTTTCCGCCTTCATCGTCTCCTGCCCAACCCGCCGTGTGGCGGCCAAGGGGGAGACGACGACGATGCTTCGATTTCAATGGACGATGATGCACCTGTTGCAGGGCATCGCAACGGCCGCGCTGGTGACGAGCGCTTCGACGGCCCAGGCGCAGGAATCCCGACGGCTCAACGTGGCATTGCCCGCCCAGCGCCTGGGGGATTCGCTCAGGGCGCTTGCCCTGCTGTCGGGCAGAACGGTCCTGGCGGACGCCACGCTTGTCGGCGACCGGCAGGCGCCCGCGATCCACGGTTCCTACACGGTCGACGAGGCCCTTCACGCACTGCTCGAAGGGTCCGGCCTGTCGTTCGACCGGGTCGGGGGCAGCTTTGTTGTGCGCGCCTCGCAGAAGGCCGCCGATCCCCAAGTCGTGAGCAGCGAGCAGGACATTCTGGTCACCGGCACGCGGATCCGGGGTGCCGGGCCGGTCGGGTCCAATGTCGTGACCGTCGACCGCAAGGAGATCGACCGCAGCGGCTATTCGACCACGCAGCAGCTCCTCGCGGCCGTCCCGCAGAATTTCGGCGGCGGCGCCAATGAAGGCACTGTCGGCTTCTCGGTGCGCAACAACAGCAGCACCAATTTCGGCTTCGGCTCGGGCATCAACCTGCGCGGGCTGGGCACCACCTCGACGCTAACCCTGATCGACGGCAACCGTCCCCCGCTCGGCGGCGGCGCGGGCACCTTTGTCGATCTGACCCTCATCCCGTCGAGCGTGATCGACCGGATCGAGATCCTCGCCGACGGCGCCTCGGCGATCTACGGCTCGGATGCCGTCGCGGGCGTGGTCAATGTCCGGCTGCGCCGCGACCTCGACGGCGCCGAGACCCGGCTGCGCTACGGCTTTGCCGACGGTTTCGACGAGGTGCAGGCAAGTCAGTTGGTCGGATTCCATTGGACGGGCGGCCGGTTCATCGCCGGCTATGAATATTACCGCCGGGGGCGGCTGGGGGCCGACGACCGCCGCTACGCTACCGAGGATCTCCGTGCTTATGGTGGTCCCGACTATCGGCAGGATTATGCCAACCCGGCGACGATCGTTGCCGCCAATGGACAGGTGTTCGGCGTCCCGCGCGGCCAGAACGGAACCGGTCTCACCGCCGGCGACCTCGTGGCGGGCGTCCCCAATCTCGCCGACGGTCGCCAGGGGACCGACATCCTGCCCGCGCTGGACCGGCACTCAGCCTATGCCGCGGTCGAGCAGGACCTGGGCGGCATCTTCAAGTTCCGCGCCCAGGGTTTCTTCGCCGACCGGCGATCTTCGGCCCGCTATTTTCCCAGCAACTATGGCGGGGTCGTCGTCGCGCCCGGCAATCCCTTCTATGTCGATCCGCTCGGCACGGGGCAGCCGATCACCGTCCATTATGACTTCAGGCCCGACCTCGGCTCCCCGACGCTAAACGCCCATGTAACCAACTGGGCCGGCGCGGCCTCGCTCGACGCATCGCTTGGCCACTGGTCGGCCGAACTCCACGGCGCCTATGGCGAGCAGCGCGAACGCCAGAACACGATCAACGTCCCCAACTACTACCGGCTGGCGATCGCGCTCGCCGATACCAATCCGGCAACGGCCTATAACCTGTTTGGTGACGGCTCGGTCACCAATCCCGCCACGATCGACCGCGTCCGCGGCGATTTCGTCCAGACCGGCCATTCCCGCCAATGGTCGACGACGCTGAAGTTCGAAGGTCCGCTGTTCGCGCTTCCCGCGGGCGACGTTCGGATGGCGATCGGCGGCGAATATCGGCACGAATGGTATGGCTATTCCTCGGCTGACGACGAGTTCACGCCGGGACCGGTAGATGCCGGGTCGGCGGGCTTCCCGCTCGGCCGCTCGGTTATCGCCGGCTATGCCGAACTGCTGGCGCCTTTGGTCGGTCCGGAACAGGACATCCCCGGTATTGACCGACTCGATCTCTCGGTCGCCGGGCGGATCGAACGCTACAGCGACGTCGGGACGACCGCCAATCCCCGTCTCGGCCTGAGCTGGAAGCCCGTGCCCGCGCTGACCTTGCGCAGCACGTTCGGCACCTCGTTTCGCGCACCGAGCTTCAGCGACATTCGCCATGGTCCCGGCCTCAATCAGATCATCCCGCTGCCGCTGCCCGATCCGGCGTCGCCGACCGGGAGCAGCAATGTGCTCGCGCTGTTCGGCAACCGCCCCGATATCGGCCCGGAAAAGGCCCGGACCTGGACCGCGGGCTTCGACTTCCGCCCGGCGGGTGTGCCCGGCCTCTCGGTCAGCGCCACTTATTTCGACATTTCCTATCGCGACCGCATCAGCAACGTGGCCGCCGAGCTCTTCTCGTTTCTGTCGCAGCGCAGCCGGTTCCAGTCGCTAATCACCGACAATCCCGCTGCCGCCACGATCGCCGCGCTTTATGCCGACCCGACGTTCGTCAATCCTTACGGCATCCCCGCGTCGGCGGTGACGGTACTGATCGACGGACGCAACGCTAACCTGTCCCGAACGACCGAGCGCGGCCTGGATTTCGATATCGGCTATCGCGGTGGCGAGAAGGACCGCAGCTTCGAACTCGGGGTGAGCGGCACCTGGCTGTTCACCCTCAAGCAGCAGATCACCGCGACGTCCGATTCTGCCGATGTCGCATCGAGCATCGGTAATCCGGTCGACCTGCGCCTGCGCGGTCGCGCCGCTGCCACGCTCGGAAAAGCGAGTGCCGCCGCCTATCTCAACTTCGTCAACGGCTATCTGAACAATGGCGTCGCTCCGGTCGAACGCGTGCATAGCTGGACGACGTTCGATCTTCAGCTCGGCTACGAACTCGGCCGGGATCGGGGACCGCTGCAGGGTGTCAGGCTGGCACTCAGCATCACCAACCTGTTCGATTCGTCACCGCCCTACGTCAACAACCGCACGCCCTTCTCGGCGTCCGGCTTCGACCCCGAAAATGCCAGCCCCGTCGGGCGCATGATCGCCTTCCAGCTGGTGAAGTCATGGTGAAGCGGGGGCTGTTGCTCCTGTTCGCACTTCTTGCCCTTGCCGGTGTCGCCCACGCCGGGCGCTCGCCGTCGATGCGCGAGATGATCGAGCTGACCGACCTGTCCAGCGTCGCCATCTCGCCCGACGGTAGGATGGTGGCGTTCCGCGAGGAGAGCGCCTCGATCGAGCGCAATGCGCATGACCTCGCCTGGTTCGTCGTGCCAGCGGACGGCAGCGCACCGCCGCGCCGGCTGGCCGATGCCGGCGAGGGCAACTGGCTCAACGGCACCCTGCTGTCCGAGCCGCCGATCTGGTCGGCGGATTCGCGTTTCATCCTGTACCGCGCCGTGATCGACGGCGAGGTGCAGGTCTGGCGCGCGGCTGCCGACGGCTCGGGGATTGCCCGAATCACCCGCGAGGCCGGCAACGTCATCGACATGATGCTCGGCGCCGACGGGCGCACGATCACCTATCGGGTCGGGGTTTCGCGCGACGAAATCGTCCGGGCCGAACGCGAGGAATATGACGGGGGCGTCCTGATCGACGCCAGCGTCGACCCCTCGCGCCCGCTCTATCGCGGCGGGCGCATCGACGGGCGCCAGGCCACCGAACGGCTGAAGGGGTTCTGGTTCGGCCATGGCGGCCTGCTCGCCGACCAGGCGCCGCATGTCCGGGCGGTGGACATTATCTCGGGAATTGCCCGGGACGCGGCGGAGACGGCGCGGCTCGCGCCCCGCCTGGACTATTTCGACCGGCTCGACGGGCGGCTGGTCATTGCGCGCGTCGCATCGGGCGATACTCGCGGCACCGCCTATGTGCTGTCGTCCGGCAGTACCCACGACCTGCTGGTCGCCCAGGGTCCAGGGCTTCAGGACGCGATCCGCTGTCATGCGGCATCCTGTGTCGGTCAGCGCATCCGGTCGGTGACATGGCAGAGCGGGAGCGACGCCCTTGTCTTCGAGACGGGCGACGGCAGCGGCAATTCGAACCTCTACCGCTGGGACGTGGCGTCGGGCGCCGTCCTCACCCTCGCCAGCGGACAGGGCATGCTCAATGGCGGGCGCGACCAATCGGAGGGCTGCGCCGTCGGCGCGAGGACCATGGTGTGCGTCGCCGCCGCGGCCGATGTGCCGCCGCACCTTGTCGCAATCGACCTGGACTCCGCGAGGACGCGCCCGCTCGCCGAACCGAACCACGCACTCGCGGGCCTGTTGCCGCGCTTCCGTCCGATCGACTGGGCTGATGGCAGCGGTCGCCGCTTTACCGGCCAGTTACTCCTGCCCGATGGGGCCAAGGGACCGGTGCCGCTGTTCGTCACTTATTATTCCTGCGGCGGCTATCTGCGCGGCGGGCTGGGCGACGAGTTCCCGTTACGCGACCTCGCGCGCCACGGCATTGCGGCGCTCTGTATCAACCGCTTTCCCGCCCCCGACGGTGTTGGCGACCAGGTCGGCGCCTATCGGATCGCGCAGTCGGGCATCGCGGCGATCACCGACCGGCTCGCGCGCGATGGCACCATTGACCGGTCGAAGGTCGGCATGGGCGGGGTGAGTTTCGGCGGCGAATCGACGATCTGGATCGCGATGCATTCGCGCCTGCTTGCCGCGACATCGATAGCCAACGTCCTGCTGACGCCGACCTATTACTGGTTCAACGCGGTCAAGGGCCGGGAAATACCCAAGATACTCCAGACGGGCTGGGGCATCGGCGATCCCGACCATGATCGTCGCGGTTGGCGCGGGTTGTCCCCGGCCTTCAATGCCGACAAGATTCGGACCCCACTTCTGATGCAACTGCCGGAGCTTGAATATCGGCCCAATGTCGAGCTGCTCGCGCGACTCCAGCAAGCGGGCACGCCGGTTGAACTCTGGGCGTTTCCCGACGAGGTGCATGTCAAATGGCAACCCCGGCATCAACTCGCCGCGAATGCGCGTAACCTCGACTGGTTCCGCTACTGGCTGCAAGGCTGGATCGAACCCGATCCGGCGAAGGCGGCGCAATATAGCCGCTGGCAAGCCTATGGTGCGCCCGGCGCTGCGATCGACCCAAGCCATCCGCGCGTCCAGGCCTCGGCATCGATGATCGGCAGCAGACGGTAAAAGCGCTGGTCGCGCTGACCGACCGGCTGGCGGAGAAAGGATGCGACCGCCGGCCGATCGAGCAGGCCGGCTTCGGCAAGGTGGCCGTCGAGCAGGAAAGGCTCCAGGCGCGGCCGATTGGCTTCGAAATTGCGGATGCAATAGGCATCCATCCCGCCCTTGGATCGGCGATCCAGCACTCTTGCCGGCAGGATATCGCGAAATGCCTGGCGGGCGACGGCGCGGTCACGGCCCCCGTCGATCCACATCCAGGTCGGGATCCGGAAGCAGGCCTCCATCACCGGCTGGCTCATGAGCGGAAAGATCGACGGCGCCACCGCATGCCGGGCATAGCCGTCGAGATGGGCAAAAGCGGCGATCACGGCGCGGATGTGGCTGCGCCGTCCGGGAAGCGAATCGGCAGGCTCGGCGAGCCAGGGATGGAAATCAGGCTCTCGCGGAAGCCTGTCGCGCACGAGGAAGGCGTGGTTGCCCGGCCATAGGCGATGGATGGGCGGTCGATGCGCCTGCCGCCACGCCATCGACCCGGCCGTCCACAGCGACGTATCGTGAATCTCGGCGACATGACGCACGGCACGCAGGAACCGTCGGCCGGGGCCGAATGTGCGCCACGCATCGGCGGCGGGCGCGGCGGAGGCCGGCGAGCAGAATACGCAGTCGCCGCCTGTCCCGCTGACGAAGACATCCACCCCACTTTCTCGCCCGAGCGCGGCGAGGAGACCGTCAGCGGGGCCGAGGATTGCCGGAATGCCGGGCCGCGCCAGCCGATCTGGCACCGGCGCGGTCAGGTCCACGTCCCCCGCAACGTCATGTTCCGCCAACGCGAGGCCGCACGCCCCTGCGGTCGCCCTGGCGTAACCCCGCTCGTCGCCTTCCGTGCCCGGCGTGACGAGGTTGATCGCGGTGGCTGGCGCGCCCGATGCAGCGAGCGCAGCCGCGAGGACCGACGAGTCGAGCCCGCCGGACAGTTCGAGCAGGGTCGAACGATAGGGTTGCACGAGACCGCTCACGGCTTCGGAGACGGCCCGCCGAACCGCGCCGCGCGCCTCTTCCGGGTCAGTAATCTGGCGCTCGGCCGCGGCGAAGTCCCAGGGACTCCACAGGCTCGCTCGCCTTGTGCCCTGCGGCGTGAAGACGGTGCCGTCGCCTGCGAACAGTTCATCGATGTCGGCGACGCCGGTGGCTGCGGCGCGAAGGTGAGGAAAGACGAGATGATGCGCGACGAAGTTCCAGTCGATGCGCGGACTCGCCGCAGTCAGTGCGAGCAGGAACGTGATGTCGGACGAGATCAGTGTCATCTCGCCGGCAGCCGCCCTGAAAGCGGGCAGGCCTCCTGACGGCGCGCGGATGACAGTGACGGCATCCGTTTCGGGGCCGCGCAGGAACGCGACATAGTCGCCCCAGCGGGAAGCAATGAGTTCGCGCCCGTCGATCGGTTTGCCTGCGGTTTCGCGCCGGCCGTCATTCATGTCTCGGGAAATGACCGTGCCGATCGCAATCCCGCTACGCCCAAGCGAATGATGTCGGGTTCCGCTCCGGGCAAGGACGGTCAGGCCATCGCTTTGAAACATCGGGTTGAGCTGGAGGTCGCGCTCGGCCCGGCTCGCTATCTGCTGCGCGTGTTCCGGATCGGCCCCCGGCGCGACGATCGCCAGGTAGGCGTCATGTGTCATATGACGAGGATCGGCTTGAACCGGCTGGCATGATCGAGTGCGTCGGTCAGCACGACGCTCCCGTCCTGCACCCAGCAATGGGCGGTGAACGGGAAAGCTTCGACCCCGAACACCAGCCGCGGCGCATGGCCCCGCCGTATGGCGAACCGGAGGAAAGCAATCGAGTCGGGGAGGCACAGCGGACGCAGCGGGAGCAGGCGTCGCAATTGTCCGAACTGCCGAGCGAGCGCTTCGAGGCTCGATGCCGGAGCGCACGATGCCGCCCGCTCGCGGCGGAACGCCAGGCGATCGAGGGTCATCTTGAGCGGGCACGTTCGCAGTGCGATACGCGCGATGATCGCGAGTGCGACGACTTCGCAGGCGGTGGCCCAGCCCGGACGTTCTGTCACGACGGTCCGCTCGAGCGCGCTGTCCGCGGGCGCCGGCATGCGACATGACGTTGAACGGGCAGCATCTGGGGAACGCCTCGCTGGTCTGTCGCCCACCGGCGCGATAAAGCCGAGCGTCACAAGGCGTGCCAGCGCTGGTTCGTCGGCGACGCGCGTCGAACCCGAACGGATCGCCTCCAGAACGAGACCGGCATCCTCGCCCAGTTGCCAGTAACGGTCGGCCGCGATGTCGAGGATGATCGTGCGGCCTTCAAAGCGGGAGAAGCCCACGCCCTCGCGGATCTGATATGGCTGCTCCATCGTGCATGGGAGCGGACGCGCCGCCTGGGCGACACGCCCGCGCCGACGAGTCACTCGGCTTCGATGCCGAGCGGCTGGGCAATGACGCCGAGTTCCGTCTGGAAGCCCGGGCGACCTTTGGTCTCGGCGCTCGCCGCGCCGAGATCGATCAGGTCGTCATGCTGTTCGCGCTCACGTTCCATGATGGTGCACTCCTCTGACATGCTGCGGGAAGTCGCAGCCTCGGAAGTGTAGGAAGCCCCAGGCTTTATCCGAACTTTATACGGATTCTATATCGATATTGTTTGGTCGAAGGCGAGGAGGATAGCGGCGCGGCGCTACGGTCGCTTGCCCATGAAGCGCTTGAGGCGGTCCCGGCCTTCAGCGGCCAGGATGGCCTGTTCCGCGTTCACGCACTCGTCGCCGCGAACCGAGCCAGTCTGGCACCGCGCCACGATCTGCCGCGCTTCGTCGAGGTTGGCCGCGAAATACTGCGCGCTGCGCGGTGCCGCCGGTGGTGACACTATTACGGAAGCTGGATTTCCGGCGATTGCCATGCCCGGCGGCATGATGAGCGGGCGAAGGACAAAACCACCTGCAAACCCGATCACAAGCGCGAATACGGCGAGAATGGGCGTCTTGCTCTGCATCATGACCAATTACTTCCGCTGATGAAATCTATCTTCAATCGACCCGGTACACGGCGCGGACGATGTCGGCGGCGGCGCGCCGCCGGCGGCGATGGTAGGAGGCGCCGAGCCGGCGAAGTGTGTCGCGCTCCCCGCTGCCAGCGGCGAGCGTTAACCCTGCGAGTTCCTCCTCCATCTTGTCGAGCACATGGGGTTCGACGGTACGGGCGGCATGCAGCCGTGCGTTCAGCTGATCGACGGCGCGGGCATGCTCGCCATTTGCCGACCGCCGGGCGATTGCGAGAAAAATCTGATCCGCGAAATCGGCGATCGGGCGCTCCTCCGCGTCGGTCGCTGGCAGCGCGATCGCGGCCGGGCGGCGCGGCCAGGAGCGGATGGCCAGCCCGAGCAGTTCGGCAGACCAGTCGTAAAGATCCTTCAGCGCCGGTTCGTCGAGCGCGGGGATGTGGAAGCCACCGCTGGTGCGTGTTTCGACCAACCCTTCGCCGGTCAGCAGGTGGAGCGCGTCGCGAACCGGCGTCACGCTCGATGACAGCGGCGCCGCCAGCACCGCCGGGTCGAGCCGGTCGCCCGGCCGGAATTCCCGTCCCATGATGCGGCGTTTCAGTGCCTCATGGACACGTTCGGCGGTCGGACCCGAGTTCATGGCGCCGCTCGCCGCTCGTCGGCATAGGCGTCGACAAGTGCCTGTTGGTCGGGCCGCAGCGCGTCGATCGCGCCAAGTGGCTCGCCGGCATGATCGCCCAGCAGGACGGAGGGGCACTGGCCTTCGTAATTGCCGAGATTGGGACGGTGCTGGCGATAGCCGACCAGCGCCGCCAGTTCCGGCGGGAAGGTCCGTGCGACCGCCGGCGGATAGGCGAGCCACTGGTTTTCGTAGGGCTTGAGCCAGCCGAGCGAGTAGCCGATCACAAGGCCGCGCCGTACCGCGCCGGTGACGTTGGCGCCGGCGCCGTGCAGGGTCGAGCCCAGCAACACCAGTGCCGCGCCTGGTGTCATCTCGGCCGCGAACGATTCCTCTTCAGGTTCGGATTCGAGCGCCTTCGCGCCATGGCTGCGCGGCCAGACCAGCGTTGCGCCATTATCCGCTGTGAAATCGGTCAGTGGCCACATCACGTTGACGAGATATTCGATCTCGCCGACTGGCCCGCGCCACATGTCATGGTCTCGGTGGGGAAGCTGGGCCGGGGCGCCGGGATGCACGGCGATCGCCTGGGTCGTGTTGAGCTGGATGCGGTCGCACCAGGGCGACAGCATCGCCTCGACGACGCCGAGAATCAGGCAATGCTGGACCAGCGCCGCCGAGTGGGGCGACCGGACGAGAAGGCGTCCAAACCGCTTTGTCGTGGTGCCGTAGAAACCGCCTTGGCCAAACGGCGTGCGGGCGAAATCGCCGGCGAGGTCGTCGTCGAGCGCAGCGATCGTCGCGGCCGGCAATGCGTCGGGGATGATGCAATAGCCTTGAGCCTTGAGGTCGGCGGCGTGGCGGGCGATCTCGCCGGAAAGGTCGAGGGTGTCGGTCATGTTTCCGTCTCCCCCGCGTCAGGCCGCGACGCGTCGGTCGACGCGCAGCGCGGCAGCCGTGGCACGCCCGGACTCAAGCAGGCTCGGCGTTTCCGGGGTGATCTCGATGCGAAGTGCCGCCAGCATCGTGCCGTCGATGATGCGCGGCAGCCCAAGCGGCATGCAGCGCCAGCCAAAGGCGAGGATCTGCTGGAACCAGCCCATCTCGGCGATCGCGCTATAGGCGGTGATGCCCGCCGCCAGCGCATGGTCGACCAGCGCGGACACCAGGGTGTCGCGCACCTGGCGCCGCTCACATGTGGTCAGCCGGCGATCCAGACAGAAGCGGGTGATCTCGAACGTGTCGGCGTCGCGGGGCGGTGCATCGTCACACAGCCCCGAATATAAGCTGTCGAGAATGTGCGGCCGCGTTGTCGGCAGCAACCGGGCCGATCCGAGATGCGTGCCGTCCGGCTCGGCGAGGATGAGATAGGTGGCGTGGACATCGTCAAACTGGTCGATTTCATAAAGGCCGTCGAGGACGGGAACGTCCCATTTGAGCAGGTCGACGAAGACGGATTTGCGCGCAGCGAACATCGAACGCAGGACGGCGTCCGATGCCGGGCGCGCGGCGGATTGAACAACATGCAGCATGGGACTGGCTCCTTGACCATGATCGGCCAAGGGTCGCCCTGCTGCGGGTCACGCCGCTATTCCGGAAAAGGGTAATATCGGCGGCGAAAGATATCGGAGAAAGTCAGCGTTCCGTCGAAGAGCGTCAGGATCACCAGATATGTCCGCTTGTTCACGCCGTAGCGCTCGCAGGCCTGCTTGATATGGCGGGCGACCGTCTCCTCGCCGACGCCCAGGATGTGGCTGATCTCCCAGTCGCTCTTGCCCCGCGCGACCCAGAGCACGCAGTCGCGCTGGCGGTCGGTGAGGACCGGCCGCGGCGGCATCTGGAGGCCTCCGCGCATCGCCCAGAGCCGCCGCGCGCCTTCGAACGCGAACATCCCCGCGAGCTGTGCCAGCGGCAGCATGTCGTGCGGCATCGGCCGGCCCGCCTCGTTCGCGAACGAGCAGGAGCCCCGCGCCTCGCCGGGCACATGTGCCGGCACCGTGAAGCCGTCGCCGATTCCCTGGTCGCGGCCGAGCGCCAGCACACGGTGGTCTTCGCGGGTCATCGGGATCAGTTCGGACATCCGCGACCACGGAAAGCCCACGCTGGTCATATGGCTCGCGCGGTGGACCGGATCGGAGACGCCGAGCGCATTGCGGTCATAATAATCGGCCCATTGCGCCGGATAATTGTGGAGCCGAATCGCGCTGCCGCTCGCCGCGACGATGTCGACATGATGGGTCAGCGCGAAATACTGGAAGCCGAGCTGCTCCGTCACTGCAGCCATCGCGGCGGTGAGATCGTCTGCATTCGCTACGGCCTCGACGACGCGCATGAACTGCGTCGCCATGTTGTGCATGCCCATAGGGCAAAGCCGCGACCCCGGGCGGTGTCTCAAGCCACCGGCAATCCCTGGGCCGCCCTTTCCCGGTCCCTTGGGCCGCGCGGCGGTTTCTCAAGCCGTCACCCGGCGAGCTATGTCATAAAACTGAAATATCATGATGCGTTGCAACACAAAACCTGCCTGTCGGCGAGCGGCGGCAGCGGTGCGCCAGGCCGTTGCACGGATCCTCCGGGTGAAGAGCGGCGGGCCGCGCCGGGCCGGAGACGGGACCGCGCGTGACCGGGCAAGGATCCCGCGATCCGGGGTCCGACTGGCGCGACCCGGCGCCTTATCGTGCCTTGCGCGGTATCGATCGCGCAGGGCTGATGTGGGAATGGCTGCGCCGCGATCTCGGCTATGTCGGCTGGTACACGCGCGCCAGCACCGCGACCCGCGGGACCAGCGATGCCATGCCCTGGGGGCTGCACTTTCGCGGAACATCCCGACCTCCCGGCCCCGGAGGCGCGGATCATCTGGCATGCCGATTTCGATCCCGGGGCGCTTGGCGTCGCCGTCATCCCCGCCGATCCGTCCGACCCCGACTGCATCCGCATCGCCCGGATCGCCCCTTGGCTCGCCATCGCGACCGACGCTGCGGGGCGTGAGCATGCCGTCCTGTCCGACGGCTGGCATCATATACGGCTCGACATCGAGGAAGGCCAATTGGAGGGACAGGAAGCGATTCTCCTCCATTATCGGCTGTGCGGGCTTGCTTCGGCGGAGACCCGGTTGCTGCCGCTGCGCCGGTTTCTCGACCTGTGCCGCCATCGCCGGTTTGCGCGCTCGCTGTTTCCCCGCGATGCCCGGATCGACCGCGGGATCGTCATGCTTCGAGTCCATGATGCCCTCAGGGATGGCGCGAGCCAGCGCGAAATCGGCGCCGCCTTGTTCGGCGACGAACGGGTGGCACGCGACTGGAGCGACAGCTCCGACTCGCTGCGGTCTCGGGTCCGCCGGCTCGTCCGCGAGGCCGGCACCATGGCGCGGGGCGGCTATCGATCGATGATGAACCGCGTGCGGTAGCCATGAGGCGCAACCGCAGCGACGCTGCCGTGATCGCAGCCTTAATCCAAGGCACCCGCCGCGTTGAGCAGTTGCGAGACAGCCGTGATGATCTGCCCGATCGCAAAGGGCTTGGTAATCAGCACGCTGTGGGGAACGCCGCTCGAGGTCCATTCATGGCCGCTTGCCCCGGACATATAGACGATCGGCAGGTCGGCGGTCAGTTCGCGCGCACGCCGGGCGACATCCCAGCCGGTTAATTTGTCAGGGGCAAGGTTCACGTCGGCGATCACCGCACGCAGCGTGGCATAGTCTTGTTCGAGGATATCGATGGCATCCTCGGCAGTGCACGCGGTCACCACAGCATAGTCGGCATCTTCCAGACCCGACACAACGATATCCGCGATCAGCGCCTCGTCCTCAACAACCAGTATCAACACATCGTCGGACACCATCGCGGTACGCCTGCATCAGAATTGGGGAGGGCAACGAATTCGCCCGGTTCTCGAAGCTCGACTCAGCATAACCGGAAATCATCCGCGATCATTGGGAGATCTTGCACGATTTCGCCGGCACCGACGCTGACGCCCTCGCGGGCATGGCAATGACATCGACGTACTGCACTGTCACCGCTGGCCGCTGTCCTGCCTGACCGCAATCGCGAAAGGGGCTTGCGCCTCGCGCGGCGTACCGCGCGCGATCGCGCTCTATGGTTCGGGGCCAGGCCCCTCACCACCGAACCCCTTGCGGGTTTCGGCCTGTCGGTCACGATCGACTGGCGCCGGGCAGGCGATGCCAGCCCGAGACGGTCGCCGCTCGCGCGGGGGCGTCGCTGTTGGTGGCCTCTCCCGGTGGCGCGGGAGTGGTATGGTCAAGGCCCAAATGGTTGTCCTCGATCATTGCGGGTTCTGACCGGCTTTGGCGGATAATGGTAGGCACTTGTGGGGCTATCATCGATAACAGGCGGTGATCAGATGCCTCGATTGCTTGGTTTGGCTTTGTGCACGACCAAGTTGGGGCTCCGGTAGTAGCAGGTAGGGCGATGAAACAGGTCACAGCAGTCTTTTGCGAGGTACGATACCGTCTCGATCCAACCAGACTGAGCGATTTCGAGGACTATGGGCGCGCTTGGATCAAATTGATCGAACGGCACGGCGGGGTTCACCTCGGTTTCTTCATGCCTCGTGCGGCACCAAGCGATACAACCATCAGTTTCCCCGACAAGGGCCGCTCGGGGGCGGAGGATGTTGCGATCGCACTGTACGGGTTTCCCGACGAGGACGCCTACAATAACTATCGCACGCAAATCAGCCTCGACCCCGAAGCCGCTCCGATAGTCGAGCGCTTTGCCGAGCCACCCTTCCAGAGCTACGAGCGTATTTTCCTTTCTCCGCTATCTTAAGGGGCGTGAAGCGAGCATGACGATGGGCGGCTTTCAGGCCGCGCCCGCATCGTCTGATATGGCTGACAATGGGCGCAAGCGGCCGATACGCACCGTCGCGCCGATGCGTTGGAACGATGCCTCCAATGAGGATAACACGCGGCCTTGTTATTCTCCTATTCTGTAATCCAGGCCTGAGCCGCGTCGATGGCCAGGCGAGCATACTCACCAGTCCAACCTCACATACGGTCGCCGCTCGTGGCAGCTGCACCAACTCCCCGAATCCGTCTGGCAGGCTCAGGAGAACGAGACCATTCTTCGCGGGCGGCATTTTAAGCCAGCGGGGGTGTCGGTTCGTTCACCGGGATCCGCCGGCGACGTCGCCGACGAAACTGAAAACGGGTAAGCGATTATGCGACCTTGAAAACGGCGCCCTCGATGACGACGCCATGTCGCGCGAACTTCCAGAGGGCGATGAGCAGTTTTCTCGCCAGCGCCACGATGGTCAGCTTTTTGCGCCGGCCGCCGTCGAGTTTCACGCGATCATGAAACCAGCGTGACAATGCCGAATCCGGCTGATGCAGCAGCCAGAACCAAGAGAGCTGCACCATGATCGATCTGAGCCGCGGATTACCGGCCTTTGAGATGCCTTGCTCGGAGTTGATCGAACCGCTCTGCCAGGGCGACGGCGATAGCCCTGCATAAGATGCGAGCTGCCGGCGATTGTCGAAATGACGATAGAGGCCCTCCGACCAGAGTACCTCGGCAAAGTCTGGTCCGACGCCACGCAACGTCATGAGCTGCGCGGGACATGCCGGTGATTGGTCAGCTGCCGGCCGCTGCGCAACGAGGCTGTCTCGCACTTTTTCGATTGTCTTCAGCTGGGTGAGAATGAGCTCGATCCGATCAAGGATGCGCTCGGCCGCGGCGCGAAGATGCTCGCCGATCGGCCGGCCATCGCCAGTCACCAGCTCGGCGAACCGCTCCCTCCGGTCGCTTTTGAGCGGTTCATATCCAGTCACGCCTTGGCTGAAGAGCAAGCCCTTCAAGCGATTGACCAGCGATACGCGCTCATGGACGAGAGCCTTGCGTTCCCGGCTGTTGCGGCGGCGGTCCTCCTCCTCCGGCGTCGGCACGATCACCATCGAACAGACGCGGGGATCACCCCGCTTGTAAGCAAGCAACGTCCGCAGCAGCGTCTCACCATCGAGCCGATCGGTCTTGGCCCGGCGTCGCCGCCGAGATGTCGCGATAGATGCGGGATCGACGACGTGGCTCTCGATACCCTCCCGATCGAGGACGCGGTGTATCCAAAACCCGTCGAGCCCAGCCTCCTGGATCGACACGAACGGGAACGCCCGTCCAGTTTTCGCCTCCGCTTTTGATCTGATCGCATCAAGTTGCTCGAGGAGACCGCCGACATCGCCGGCGGGCATGACGTACTTCGACATGCGCTCGCCGCCGCCCGGCGACAAGGACGTGATCAGCCATTTCGACCGACTGAGTTCCATCGAGAAGAAGATCGCCGAAATCGTCGTCTGAATTGGTGCGTCACCAAATGAATCAATCATGTCCATGTCGGCCTCCAATATTGGCGCCGACGTTCATGCCGAACGTCGGCTCAGGATCATCATAGTCGAGCATCTGCGGTCATCGCGTGCCGCGATGGCGTTGTTTGAGTCCTGGCCTCTGGTCGGGGTGGGCGGTGCTTCCTGCTAGGCCCGCTTCGGCGTGCCGCAACATTCGCTTTGCTCATGTCCTCCACTCCGTTTCGGCCCTTCGGGTGCGGCCCGCCGCGCGCAGCGGGCCTTTTCGGTCGCACCTGCCGCCCACCCCCGACCGGGGCCAGGAACGCGCGATTTGGTGTCGTGTGTGGCCCGGTCTGGACCTCTCCCACAGGATCTTCGCGGGGAGGCCATGGTGGTTTTGGGGCGGTGCAGGAGGTGAACGATGCCTGTCTCCCCGAACGTCCGCGCGCGCGGTAAGCGTAGTAAGCACAAGGCGGCCAGTGCCGCTTGCCGGCCCGCAGCCGCTGCCCTGACCAGTCCCGAGCCGAGCCGCACAAACCTTTATGACGAGGTGACGGCACGGATCATCACCGAGTTGGAGGCGGGGCGCGTGCCGTGGGTGCAGCCTTGGGGGCGTCCCGGCGGAACCGCGCCCGGACTGCCGCGCAACGCGCTGACCGCGCGCCATTACTCCGGCGTCAACGTGCTGATCCTGTGGGGCGCGGTGATCGAGCGTGGCTTTCCCTCGCAGGGATGGCTGACCTTCAAACAGGCGCTGGAGGCTGGCGGCGCGGTCAGGAAGGGCGAGCGCGGCACGACCGTTGTCTATGCCGACCGCTTCACCCCCGAGGCCGAAAAGGCGCGCGCGGTCGAAACCGGCGGCGACGCCAAGACCATAGCGTTCCTGAAACGCTTCACCGTGTTCAACGTCGCGCAGTGCGAGGGACTGCGCCCCGGCCTCGCGCCCGATCCGGCCCCCTTACCCGAACGGCAGATCGTCCCCGTCGCCGAGGAAGTGATTGCGGCGAGCGGCATCGAGTTCCGCGTCGGCGGCAACCGCGCCTTCTATGTGCCCGCGCAGGATTATGTGCGGGTGCCGCCGCAACCGGCCTTCTTCGAGCAGATCAATTATTACCGGACCTGCCTGCACGAACTTTGTCACGGCAGCGGCCACAAGTCGCGGCTGAACCGCAACCTCGCGGGCAGCTTCGGTTCGAAAGATTATGCCCGCGAGGAATTGATAGCCGAAATGGGTTCGGCCTTTCTCTGCGCGGCCCTCGGCATCGTCCCGACTATCCGCCACGCCGATTACCTCGGCAGTTGGCTGGACGTGCTGCGCGAGGATAATCGCGCGATCTTCCGCGCGGCGAGCGCCGCCAGCAAGGCCGCCGACTGGCTGCTGGCGCGGCACGCCGAAGCCCGAGCCGAGGCAGCCCAAGGCAACACTGGCGAACGGAGGGCGACGACGCCCAAGGTTCCGGCGATGCACAGCATCGTTGGAATGGCGGAGGAGGGGGCATGATCCTTCTGACCCCCGAGCTTCACGCCGCGTTGCGCGTGAACGCCGACCGCTCCGCCGAGAGCGATCATGACCCCGCGCCGGTCGTCAAATTCTTCAATCCGCTGGGCGCGGCGACATGGCTTGCGACCGAGCTAGAAGACGACGGCGACACGCTGTTCGGGCTGGCCGACCTTGGTTTCGGCTGTCCCGAACTTGGCTGTTTCAGCCTGTCCGAACTGGCGAGCATCCGCCTGTCCTTCGGCATCGGCATCGAGCGCGATATCGGCTTTTCGACGACCGCCAGCCTGTCGGTCTGGGCCGACACCGCGCGCCGGGCCGGTTCGATCAGCCAAGCCCAATCCATCATCTGGCGCGTCGAAGCAGCGCCGGTCCCCGAGCTTCCGACCGATCCTAAGCAAGGGAAAGGCGGATGACGCGCGGCGCGTAACGCCGCATATCGTAAGCCGGTCCGCCTACCCGGAAAGATCGACGGACCGGCACTCACAAGGAGTAGACTCATGAAACTCGATTTTATCCCGCTCGACAAGCTGGTCGTGAGCAAGGCCAACATGCGCTATGGCAAAAAGGCCCCGGACGTGTCCGATATCCTGCCGACCGTGCGCAGCCGTGGCGTCATCCAACCGGTCATCGTCCGACCGAACTGCGCGCCTGACGGTTTCGAGATCGTCGCCGGAAGCCGCCGCTTCCATGCCGCCAAGATAGTCGCTGAAGAACGGTGCGCGGCAGGCGACACGACAACCGAACCGATGCCGTGCGCCATTCTCGACGAGGGCGACGATGCTGCCGCCATCGAAGCGTCGATGATCGAGAACATGGCGCGGCTCGACCCCGACGAGGTGACGCAGTGGGAGAATTTCACCCGCCTCGTCCGCGAAGGGCGCAAGGTGGAGGACATCGCCACGACGTTCGGACTGCCCGACCTCACCGTCAAGCGCGTGCTGGCGCTCGGCAATCTGCTCCCCGCGATCCGCGACCTCTACCGCAAGGAGCGGATCGACGCGGCGACCGTGCGCCATCTGACGATGGCGTCCAAGAGCCAGCAAAAGGCATGGCTGGCGCTCGCCGACGACGAGAACGCCTATCTGCCGACCGGCCATCAGTTGAAATCATGGCTGTTCGGCGGGCAGTCAATCCCGGTGAAACATGCGCTGTTCGACGTGGAGGCGAGCGGCCTTGCGACCATCGCCGACCTGTTCGGCGAGGACCGCTATGTCGCCGACGCCGACGCCTTCTGGGCGGCGCAGAATGCCGAAATCGAGGCGCGCCGCGCCGCCTATGTCGAACAGGGCTGGGCCGACGCGATCATTGTGCCGCCCACGACACATTTCTCGACATGGGAATATGAGAAGGCGGGCAAGCGCAAGGGCGGGCGCGTCTATATCGACGTGCGCGCCACCGGCGAGGTGATCGTCCACGAAGGCTATGTGTCCGGCAAGGAAGCCCGCCGGATCGCCAAGGCGGAAGGATCGGAGAACGGGACCGGCCAGAAAGCGGCGCGGCCCGAGGTGACATCGACCATGCAGACCTATGTCGATCTGCATCGCCACGCCGCCGTCCGCGCCGCGCTGACCGGCCATCCGGCCATCGCGCTACGCTTGATGGTGGCCCATGCCATCGGCGGTTCGCACCTCTGGCGCGTCACGCCCGAACCGCAGTCCACCCGTAACGACGAGGTGCGCGACAGCCTCGACAACGCACAAGCCGAGGCCGATTTCGACGAGCGCCGCCGCGCTGTGCTGGCGGTACTCGGCTTCTCCGCCGAGGAACCGACCGTGACCGGGGGAAATGGCGACGACTATGGCGTCGTCGGCATCTTCCAGCGGTTGCTCGACCTTCCCGATGCGGTCGTCATGGAGGTGATCGCCATCGTCATGGGCGAAACCTTGGCGTCGGGCAGCGCCGCTGTCGAGGCGGTGGGCATGGAGATCGGCGTCGATATGGCCCGCTGCTGGCAGGCCGACGACGCCTTTTTCGAGTTGATGCGCGACCGGGAAGTGCTGACCCGGATCGTCGCCGAGGTGGCGGGCGAAACCGTCGCCAGCGCCAATTCGGGCGAGAAGACCAAGACCCTGAAACGCATCGTCCGCGATCATCTCGACGGCACCAACGGACGTGACCGGCGCGAGAATTGGGTGCCGCGCTGGATGGCATTCCCGCCCACCGCCTACACGGCACGCGGCGGAGTCGGCACCGTCGCGGCCCATGCCAAGGCGCAGGCGGCGCGCGAGATCGAGCGGCTCCGCCCAAGCGACGACGAGCCGGACCCGACCGCACCCGGCGCGGCGATGGCCCTGCCGGACGCCGACGACGAGGCTGACCGCCTCGCCGCCTGATCGCCTTGCGGGCGGCGGAAAACCGCCGCCCGCATCCTTGCCATTCTCGAAAATCCCGCCGCGCGCCCTCGCCCTGACGGGTTCGGGCGCGCGGGAAAGGAGACCATTATGGCCGATCGCGTATCCGCGAGCATCACCATCGGCGGCACCCTGCCGCGATCCATGCTGCTCGATCTCGCCGCCCTCGTTCAGGCAGAAGGACTGTCCACCGAATGGGACGGCGAAACCTTCACGCTCGCGATGTTTCGCGAGGGCGTGCCGCTTGAACTCATGGCGCATGAAGTGGCCTGGGGCCGGTTCGAGCGCCTCGAAAGCTGGTGCATCACGCATGGCCTGCCCTTCGCGCGCTGGTCGGGCGCCTATTGCGGCCAATGGGGCGCCGAGCGCGCCGTATTCACCGGCGAGGGCGAGGTGCAGTGCTATGCCGCCGACGAGGACGATTATCTCCTGATCGGCCGTTGCACCGTCGAACGTCTGGGCAGCTACGAGGCGATCCTCGCCCACTTCGCGGCGGGCGATTTCGCCGTGCCGCCGCTGCGGTTGATTCCCTGAAACGACAGGAAAATGGGTGTGGTTCGCACGCTCCCGCGCGGCGCGGCGGTCAACAGAGTTGCCCGCCACTGCTCATGCGGCGGCGCGATGCTCGCGCCGCGCCGCGCCCCAGACCTCGCGCGCGGCGTCGGCGTTCATCGCGGCGATACCCAATCCCACGATCAGGTCGGGCCAGGCCGATCGCCAAAGCGACGCCGTAACAACCGCCGCCGCAATGATCGCCAGATTGGCGAACGCATCATTACGCGCCGACAGGAACGCCGCCTTGGTCAGGCTCCCGCCATGATGCCGGTAGCGCGCCAGCATGACAGCGCAGCTCAGATTGACTGCGAGCGCGCCAAGCCCGGTCAGTGACAATGACACGGCGTCCGGCGCGACCGGAACGCTGAATTTCTCCCACGCCATCCAGAGCGTTGCAACGCCCGGAACCAGCAGGACTGCAGCCAGCGCCATGCCAAGTCGCGCCCTGTTTCGTACCGCCCAGCCAAGCGCGATGAGGATCAGCAGATTGACCGACGTGTCTTCGAGAAAGTCGATCGAATCGGCGAACAGCGACACCGATCCGATCGTCAGCGCGACTGCGAACTCGACCGCGAAATATCCGAGATTGAGCACCGCAACCGCGCCGATCACGCGGCGCAGACCGCTGTTTTCGGTTCCGATCTGATCGTTCATCACGGCATTTCCCTCTCATCCTCTTGCGGCGGGAGGAGCGCCGCGAAGCTCGGCGGCAGTCGGATGACGATCATCGACATCGTGCTGGCCTCTACCTCCTTTCTCGCCGGACCCGAAACCCTGTCCTGTCGTCACCGGCCATGCCGACAGCGAAATCTGCGGCGTCGCCCTGCGTGCCCTGGATGGTTGACCCGATGGCGCGGTGGCGCGGCTGCGCTGTCCCTTCCTGATCCTTCGTTGGGGATACACCGGCGGCATTGTCGTCGTTACCACTGCCATGTCCCGCACCGTTTCCGGCTCCTCGGGCGCATGACCTGGGACGGCCGCAGTCCCGCGAAACCATCGCCGTGCGGCTTATTTCCCCGCCCGCGCCCACCCCACGCGACATGCCGCGTGGGGACCCCGAGCATGCGGGCTCCTCGCGGTCGCTTCGCTTCAAATAAGCCTCCGGCTCCGGTCCTCCGCTGCCGCTCCGGCCTCCGGTTCGCGGGCCTGCTTCGACCGTCCCTCCGGTCCGCCCATCGCCCGGAAACGGTTCGGGGCGACTTTTCAGGAGACGAACAATGCCAGCCATCGGTTATGTCACCCGCGACGGAAACGGCTTCAAGGGCCAGCTCAAGACGCTCTCGATCCGCACCGACATCGAGATCATTCCCAACACCCGCAAGTCCGGCGACACCCAGCCCGACTATCGCGTGTCGGCGGCAGGTGTCGAAGTCGGGGCCGGATGGGTCCGGCGCGGCGAAATGAGCGGCAAGGACTATGTGTCTCTGTCACTCGCCGCCCCCGAATTCGGCCCGCGCCGGCTCTACGCCAATCTCGGCCGCGCCGCCGGGCAGGACGATGATGACGCCTTCGCGATCATCTGGAATCCCGCCGACTGAGCGAACCGCCCCGCGCTCCACGAGGGCGCGGGGCATGAAGCGGTGCGCCGGATTTGCCATAGCTCGCGAGGGACTCTGCAGGCGGGGGCGTCTGCTCCGTCCGCTTTCCGTCGCACGGATGAAAGCCCGTGCCACCCGGTTCAACCCACGCCGCTTTATACGAAATCGAGCCTCAGGAACCCGGCCGACTGAGCGCGCCGCCCCGCGTCCCGCAAGGGTGCGGGGTGTCGCTACCGGCCCGAATCGAGGGGGTCGGAATCGCATAGGTCGATTTGCGACCCTGCCGAAGATGGCCGGATCGATCCAATCCGCGCTCATCAGCCGGCGCACGATGCACCGGCCCAGATGGACCGTTATCATGGACGATACTGCCGAACGTGCGCAGGCCGCGCGCGAGACCTGCCCCTTCCTCACCGCCAAGCAGGCAGCCTTTCATCTCGGCCTCGCCTACTCGACGCTGAAGCGCCTGCGCCAGACGGGAACGGGGCCGAAATGCCGCCTGCATGGCCGCACCTGGCGCTACCATATCGACGATATCGAGGCGTGGTCGGCAGCCCGCGCGCGGGGAGGCGATCGTGGTTGAGCGCCGCGACCTGCCGCTTTTCGCCTGGGGCAACGCGCTGCGCGCCGCCCGTGCACGCCGCACAAGACTGCGCCGCCGCACCGTGTCGCTGGGCGCCGGCATCGCCTGCCTCGGCCTCACGATCGCACTGCCGCCGCTGCCGCGGCTGGTCTGGAACGCGAGCGCCAGCGCGCCGATCGGCCTCTATTCCGTGTCGCCCGGTGCGGTGCTCAAACGCGGCGACATGGTGATCGCCTGGCCACCGGCCGAAGCGCGGCAACTGGCCGCGAGCCGCCACTATCTGCCTTCCAACGTGCCGCTGGTGAAGCGCGTCGCCGGCATTGCCGGGGACACGATCTGCGCGGTCGATCAAGCGGTGACGGTGAACGGTCGGCCGGCTGCAGTGCGCCGTGCCGTCGACTCTGCGGGCCGCGAACTGCCCGCGTGGCAGGGATGCGTTCGGCTCGAGCCGGGCATGCTGTTCCTGCTCATGACCGAGACCCCGGACTCGTTCGACGGACGCTATTTCGGGCCGACACTGGCGCAGGATGTGATCGGCAAGGCGACCCCGTTGTGGCTACGTTGAACCCGTTCGCGCTCGCTGTCGCGTTGCTGGTCGCGGCGCCCGCCGCTGCCGATCCGGTCGATCGCTGGCGGGCGGAGATCGCCGAGGCATCCGCGCGATTCGGCGTGCCGGTGGCCTGGATCGAGCGAGTGATGCGGGCTGAAAGCAGCGGCAAGACCATGCTCAACGGGCGGCCGATCACCAGCCGCGCGGGGGCGATGGGCCTGATGCAGTTGATGCCGGCGACCTGGGCGGCGATGCGGGCGGCGCACGCCCTGGGCGGCAATCCCCATGATCCGCACGACAATATTTTCGCGGGCACGGCCTATCTGCGCGCGATGTATGACCGCTTCGGCTATCCCGGGCTATTCGCCGCCTATAATGCCGGTCCTGGCCGTTATGCTGCGCATCTGGCGTCCGGGCGCGCACTGCCGACCGAGACGCGCGCCTATCTTGCGCAGGTGTCGGGCACGCCTTCGGTGTCGTTGCCATCCCGTTCGCAGCAGCCGCCACCAGCATTGTTCGTCGCGCTCCGGACCAGCAACACATCCGCCGATCCATCGCCATCGCGCGCGCCGGATGAACCGCCCGATACCCTGTTCGCGGTTCCACCGGTACGCTGATACGATAGCGAAATTCAGATGGCCGGTATGTGCAAGTTCATTGCGTGGGGAGCCTCGTTTCGAAGTATCTCAACCCACTCCAGCCATCGGGATCGAGCGCACGCGATCAGCTTTATAGCGTCGGGCGATTGGCGCCGGCCCACTCCGCCCACCATGATATCCCGCCGTGGAAAAGGTCTGAACGATCGAGCAGCCCCTCATTCACCTTCTCGACCTGGCCCAATATCTGGCGGATAACGTGCGCCGACGCTGGGTCGATCGACTCCATCTCACCTACAGCCAGCCGAAGCTGAGCGACTTCGTCGGCGATGGTGCTGAGAAAATGACGCAATTGTTCGCCTCCACGATCGAGACAACGGAGTAACACAAAGGCGGACCGAGCGGATAAGTTCCTTCACGGGTCGGCTTTCCCATCTCCGGAGAACCAAGCGCCTGCATTTCGTCACCGGCGCGTGTGGCCATGTCGAAGCGCGCGGGTCGGACGGTGGGAGGGGCTCGTCTCGGCAAGGCCCAGCATGACGGGCGGCGAAGCGGCTGTGCAAGGCCGGCGGCCCCTCCAATTTTGCCGCGAGATAGAGCGTGCTGCGCACGCGCCTTTGTTCGTACCTGCGCAACAAAATCGGTTCCTCCGCCGCCGCTGCGCGGCGCTTCCGGCTTCGCCTCCAGCGGCCCTGACAGCCGCTCCGCCACCCGTCTTCGGATGTCTGTCCTCAATGAGGAGGATTTCAAGCGAAGGAGGCGATCATGACTATGTTTCAATCCATCGGTGCGGCGTCGGACCGCGTGGTGGCAACGCTGGTGGCGGGGCTCGAAATCGAGTTTGGACGGGGCGCTGGCGAGGCGCTGGCGCAGCGGTTCCTGGAGGCGGAGGAGAGCGATTTCCTGTGGGATGCGCGCGTGTCGGAGCGGTGGCTCGGGGCTTACGAGAGCATCGACGAAGAGGACTTCGAACTCGATCGGGTGGCGATTATCGGGCGGTTGGATGGCGGCTGGTTCGTCGCGGTGAGCATCGTCGATGGCGATGGCAACGCGCATGGATTGATGGGGCGGCGCAGCTTCAGGAGCGAACGTCGGGCACGCGAAGCCTTTGCGGCGACGCATTGATCGGGGCATCGGAAACGCCGGGACAAGGTGCCGGACAGGCATCGTGTCCCGGCTTCTTTTTGCCTCGGCTCAGGCGACATGGCCGCGCATCATGATGGTGGAAATGGGCGGCAGGAAGGGTTGTATCCGTCCGGTCGTTGCACGTCAGGCGGCCAGGCGATGATTAGCCGCCCAGTTCCACGGCAGGAGATCGTCGAGTCGGTTGGCGGGATGGCCGTCCACCATGCGTTCGATGACGTCGCGCAGCCAGGCGTACGGCTCGACCCCGTTGAGCTTGGCGGTTTCGATCAGCGAGCAGATCACCGCCCAGCGATGACCACCGCCGTCGCTGCCGGCGAACAGGTGATTCTTGCGCCCGAGCGCGACCGGGCGGATGGCGCGCTCGACCGGATTGGTATCAAGTTCGATACGGCCATCGCCGAGGAACCTGGTGAGGCTTGCCCAGCGCCCAAGCGCATAACGGATGGCATCGGCAAGCGTGCTGCGCGCGGGAACGAGGCCAAGCTGCGCTTCGAGCCACTTTTTCAACGCGGCAACGAGCGGCCGCGACAGCGATTGTCGCCATGCCAGCCGGTTTGCAGGCGAGGTCGCGCGCGCCTTCGCCTCGACGGCATAAATGTCGCCGATCCGGCGCAAAGCCTCGGCCGCGATCGGCGAGCCGGTCGCCTGCTCGACGTCGTAGAACTTGCGCCGCGTATGCGCCCAGCAGGCCGCAAGCACGACGTCGCCGCACGCGGTCAGGCGCTCGAACCCGGCATAGCCATCGACGTGCAGCACGCCTTTGAAGTGCGCCAGATGCCCGACTGGGCGCTCCGCTTTACGGTCCGGCGCGAACAGATAGACGGCGGCCGGCGGCGCGGGGCCGCTCCAGCCGCGCTGGTCGCGGGCATAGACCCACAGCCGTCCGGTCTTGGTCTTGCCGCGGCCCGGATCGAGCACCGGAACCGGCGTGTCGTCGGCGAACAGATGATCGCTGGTGAACACGTCGGCGCACAGCCTGTCGTGCAGGGCTTCGAGCCACCAGCAGGCCCCGCCGACCCATCCCGCGAGCGTCGATCGGCTCAGATCGACGCCGTGGCGGGCGAAGATCTGCGACTGCCGATAGAGCGGCGTGTGATCGCAATATTTGCTGACCAGCACCTGCGCGAGCAGCGCCGGGGTCGCCAGACCGCCCGCGATCGGGCGCTCCGGCGCGGGCATCTGCGTTACCGTGCCGCAGGCGCGACACGCATATTTGGGACGTACGATCCGCACGACGCGCAGCTGTGCTGGCACCCAGTCGAGCATCTCGCTGACGCTCTCGCCGATGTCATGAAGGGCGTTGCCGCAACCCGCACAAGTGTCATGGTCAACGTCGAGCCGCATCTCTTCGCGCAGCAGATGATCCGGCAACGGTTTGCGGTGTGGCTGCCGATCAGTAATGCCGGTGATGACCGGACTGCTGGCTTCGATGCGACCGATATCGGCATCGAGGTCTTCCAGGCCGAGCGCGAGTTGGTCGGGATCGAGGCGTTCCGCGCTGCGCCCGAACTGCATCCGCTGGAGCTTCTTGATGATGGCCTGAAGGCGCTCGATCTCGTCGTTACGGGTGGCGACGATCGATGCCATATCGCGCACCAGTTGGTGCAGAAGCGCCGTGTCCGACGGCAGATTGTCGAGATCGAGCCGCATGCCCGATACTACTATAAATCGACCATAAACCCAAGCATTTCTGCCGGATTCGGTGTGGATTCAGCCCGCTTTCGTGGGCGTCCAGACGCGCTCGGGATGCCGCCAATCGATGCCCTCCAAGAGCATCGCGAGTTGCGCCGGCGACATCGGGATCGATTCCCCCGGCACGCTCATCCTGGGCCAGACGAAGTGCCCGCGATCGATCCGCTTGGTGAACAGGCACAGCCCCGTGCCGTCCCAAAACAACAGCTTGATCAGGTTCGCGCGCGTACCCCTGAACGCGAACAGATGGCCCGAGAACGGATCCTTCTTCAACACCTCCTGCACCATCGTGGCGAGTCCATCCATGCCCTTGCGCATGTCGGTCACACCGAGCGCCAGATGCACCTTCACGCCAGCGGGCACGATCATCATGGCTGCATCTCCTGCGCCGCCACCGCGCGGCGAACGGCCTCGGGATCGGCATCGATTGGTGCGAACACACGCCTCCCGTCGGCCAGGTCGACCGCCGCCATGCCGTCGGGGCATGGCAGCAGATCGGCGAGCAATGATGCGCCGCCTTGGCGATCGGCGCGCGTTTCCGCGACGCGCACCGGCACAAGGACAGCGGGCTTTTCTTTCCCGAAGCCGAACTGGTCGCGCCACCTGAACAACACGCTGGTGGCGATCCCATGAGCGCGACAGACCGACGAGACACTCTCGCCGTGCCGCTCGGTCTCGAGCAGCAGCGCGATCTTTTGCTCGAGGCTATAGCGCCGCCGCGTCGCCCGTTTAGGCGGTCCGGCCTCCGCTTCGATCGACGCTGTCAACACCTTCGCGCGCTCGGATTCCTTCGTCCTAGTGCTTATATTTTCCCTTATCAGCGGCCGCGACGACGGGTGCAGAAGCGACCGCCAGTCGATCACAACCTCCTCCGCTTCGATCAGATTGCGCCAGCGTTTGAGGCTGTAGGACGACAGCCGCAGCGCCGACGCATAGTCGCGCAAGGGCAGTCCCGACCATTGCCACGCTTCGACATGCATCGCCCAGAACGCCTGTGTCGCCTGGCGCCGCTTGTCCGCCGATATCGGGCGATTACGCCGTCGCCACTGTTGATTTCTAACGCTTTTCTGCTCTTCCCAGTCGGTAAGTTCGCGCCGCCATTTGGTGAACGTCCAGCACGCCAGACCGTGCTGGCGACAATATTTGGCGACCGTCAGGCCGCTCTTCCGATGTGCCTCGATGTGCACCTGCCACCACGACCGCTTGGCCGGGTTGTCGAAAAGTCGCCGTCCCATTCACCCACCTCGTCATCAGATCGGAGGCGATATGGTCATCCACAAAAACGCAGAACAATGTGCGAACTTCGGACGGTTACCGGCGGGAGGGCGGCGTAAGGCAAGATAAAGCTATGGCACTGGCGCTCCATAAGCCTTTGTCTGCACATCGTTTTTTGGACCCGTGACCGGCACCGGTCTCTCGGCACCAGTGCTGTTCCACGCCGAAAGATCGGCATTCCGCCATGTTCGCCGGCACCGGTTTTCATATCACCGGCTGCGCGGCATGCTTGCCCTCCACGCCCCCCGGAATCACGATGATGGCCGACGACGACAGCTTTGAACCGCGCCTCGGGCGCCAGCGCCAGCAGGGCGGCAAGCGCGCCCGGCGCTATCTCGGCCGCGTGCTTGCCGCCGCCAATCTTGCGCGCGGCGGCACGGCGGCGCCGGGTCTCGCGCGGGGAGCATTCTCGGGCACCCGGATCGGGCGCGGCGCGGGTGTCGGACGCCTGCTCGCCAGCCGCGGCGGACATACGGCGTCGAACCGCCGCCGCGTCATCGTCAAGGCAAGCATCGTCAAGCTCGCCGGCAAGGGCGCGTCAGCCGCTGCCGCGCACCTGCGCTATCTCCAGCGCGACGGCACCACACGCGACGGTGAACGCGGCACGCTCTACGGGCGCGATGCCGACGCCATCGACGGCAAGGCGTTCGGCGAACGGGGGACAAGCGATCGCCACCAGTTCCGCTTCATCGTCTCGGCCGAGGACGGTGATCAATACGAGGATCTGAAAACCCTGACCCGACGGCTGATTGGCCGACTTGAGGAGGATCTCGGGACGAAGCTCGACTGGGTGGCGGTCGACCATTTCAACACCGGCCATCCGCACACCCATATCGTCGTGCGCGGGAAGGACGATCGTGGCGCGGATCTCGTCATAGCCCGCGACTATATGACAACCGGCATCCGCGAGCGCGCCGCCGAACTGGTTGACCTCGATCTTGGCCCGCGCACCCACCGCGAAATCGCACAGACGCTACGCGCCGAAGTCGAGCAGGAACGCCTGACCTCGATCGACAGCGCCTTGCTCAAGGAGGCGGATACCGAGCAGGTGGTGGCGACCAACGGTCGCGACGCCTTCGACCAGACGCTGCGCGCCGGCCGACTGGCGAAGCTGTCACGCCTGGGCCTGGCCGAGCCGCTCGGCGCAGGGCGCTTCCGGCTCGCGCCCGACCTTGCAGAGACGCTCCGCGCATTGGGCGAACGTAGCGACATCATCCGCACGATGCAGCGCGAATTCTCGCGCACCGCGATTGCCCGGGCGCCGGCCGACCAGGCGATCTACGATCCAGCCGCACCCGATGCCCGGCCGCTGGTCGGCCGCGTGCTGGCGCGCGGGCTCGCCGACGAGCATGACGATCGCCATTACGTGATCGTCGATGGCGTGGACGGGCGCAGCCACTATGTGGCGATCGGCAAGCCTGTCCTGAGCTTCGCCGAAGGGGGCACGGAAACCGACGTCAGCTTGCCGCGTGGTGCGATCGTGTGGATCGATCCGGTCAAGCCGACAGTACGGGAGGTGGATCGGACCATCGCGGCCGTCGCCGCCGCCAATGGTGGACGATATGATGTGGGTGCCCATCTTCGCCACGATCCGACCGCCACCCAGGCCTTCGCTGAAACCCATGTCCGGCGGCTCGAGGCGATGCGACGGATTTCGGGTATCGTCGAGCGCGAGCCGTCGGGCCGCTGGATCATCGCGCCGGACCATCTCGATCGCGTGACAGCCCATGAAACGGCGAAGCTGCGGGACCGTCCCGTCGCGATCACTATGCTGTCGGCGCAGCCGCTCGATCGGCTGGTCGATGCCGAGGCTGCGACCTGGATCGACCGCGAGCTGGTGTCGGGCGCGCCGGTGCCCGTCCGAGATGCCGGTTTCGGCCACGAGCTGCGCGACGCACAGGCGCGTCGCCGGCAGTGGCTGATGGCGCAGGGATTTGCCGAGGAGGCGGGTGGCAACACGACGTTTTCGAACGGCATGATCGCGGCGCTCCGGCGGCGCGAACTGCTGCGGATTGCAGGCCAGCTCGCCGACGAGGTGAAAATGCCATTCCGGGAAGCTGCCGAGAGCGCCCGGATCGATGGCGTCTATCGCCGTTCGGTCGATCTCGTCAGCGGGCGCTTCGCGCTTATCGAACGCGCCCGGGATTTCACGCTGGTGCCGTGGCGCCCAGTGCTGGAGCGGCAGGTCGGAAAATCGGTTTCGGGATTGATGCGCGGCGACGGCATCAGCTGGTCGATCGGGCGGGACCGCAGCGGGCCGTCGATCGAGTGATAGGAAGGCGGAGGGTGTTCTTGTGGGGCCGTCTGTCACTCGGGAGCCATCATCACAGCCATATCAAGGGGGCCTATCAGGAGCATTGTTCCGCCCAAATGTCCGGCATCATTGGCCTTCAGCTTATTCAAGGCCCAGAATTCAAGTCCATTTCCGGCTCATCATCGTACCACCGTTCGGCGCAATGTAGCTGTTCGAGTGCGGATTTTCCGTCACGGGGATACTCGAGCCAGGATTCTAGATGAGTGCCTCCGTCCACGATGCTGCGTGCGATAATCTGCAGCAACAGCAAGAGAAGCCGGATGTTTGTGTGAAACCGCCTGAGATGCGGGTCCTCGTCCGCGCGATATTTCGAGCTATCGCCCCAGTCGCCTGGCTCTGGCTTCTGGACATCGCCATGAATGACGCGGTTGCGAAACTGCCGAAGATACTCGGCCGCAATCCCTGGAAGCGAACCCAGATCGAGCAAGCGGCGCATATCGCGGTGCGCGAAATCGACTTGGCCATAATCAAGGGCAAACGCCCTGAACAGTATCGCGCGTAAGTGAGGCATCTCGCCGCTCGCCAGACGCACCACAATGTCGCGGCCTTTAGCGCCTTTCCCGACCACACCCGCACCCATTGCGTCGATCAAGCTTTCCCAGGCAGTCCAAACAAAGGTGAATACGATCGTCGCCGCCAGGTGCTTTGCCGCGAGTTCGCTGTCTGCGGATTCGTAGTCGGCTACCGGGTTGCACCACATGCTCGCCCCGTCGACATCGGTGTCAGCGAACAAGTCCGTCAATGCATAGGCGAGGCGCAAATTATGAGCGACGTCATCCCAGCCATCGCCTTGCGCAAACTGCCCGATTTCCCGCGCAGCCATGCACATTCGTCGAACGTGCTCGCGCAAATCGATGAGGTCGCCGTTCCCTTCAACGTCGCCCCAGACAGCGTCGGTGGCGCGATAGCGTACGCGCACTTCCCCTTGGTCAAGCGCGCGCCAGTCGAGCCGTTCACCGCCCGGCAACGACAGGAGATCTTGCAACTGCAATTTTTCCCGTGGGTGGGGACATAGGGGTGGTTCGATCCGATCAGCGAGGCCACGAAACAGTCGGGAAATTTGTAAACGCCAACCAGACTGCTTGCGCACCAGAGGCGAGCCGCGTCTCTTGGATCCCAAAATTGCGCGCCGGGCGTGAGAAAAATTGATGAAGGTGCGCATCGCCAAGAGCTAACATGCGTAGACCCTCCCTTGCCACCGCATCCGAAGCTCGGCACGACTGGGAGCACAGCGGAACGGAGATGAGAGAACGGCGCTGGTCGATTACATTCAGAATCCTTTCAGACCGATTGGCGCAGATCAACAGGGTCTCAGATCTTCACAATTCTGTGCCCCTTCAACCTCACGCCTTTTGCCGCTAGCATCTCATTCCAGCCGTTCTGCAAGCCGATTTGGCTTGGCTCGTCGTACAGGCCCAGGGCTTCTTCGCTCTTGGTCAACTTGGCGAACTTTGCCCGATTAGGGTGATCGTGATCGAGAAATGCCTCCTTACGATGCAATATCGGTCGGTTCGGCGAGGAACTATAGTCGCGTTCGCGTATCTGGAAAGTTTGCAGGCCTACTGATACGGATGACGCCAGGGGCGGATGGGGATTTGAGTCAAAGTCCGGGTAGGACAGATAGGAAATGCGGGCCTCGTTGCGCCCGAACTTGACGATGTTCGCGCCCTCGACGCTGCCCGCATAATGGCGGGCGCAGCCTTCATAGAGGCGTATGGTTAGCGGGGAGGCCGAAATTGCGCTCATATGGAGATATAGTGCATTGGGCAGCCGCTTGCCGATCGTCGCCGATGCGAGGCATGAGTCGCGCGTCGCTGTTTCACCCATCTGTTGGAGCGCTGCATCAGCTGCGATGCACGCCTGCTTATAGCTGCCGAAAAACGCCTTGATGTCGCGCTGCATCGGTTGCCCAAGCTGATGCAACGCGGGCCGGCCACCGAAACGCGCGAGCGCGAGATAGAGCGTCAAGTCCTCTGTTCGTGAAAGCTTGACCGTCTCCCAGGCTCCAAACTCACTGGCGGCAAAGAGCGCCCGCACGCCTCGCTCCATAGTGCCAACGGCGGACAGGAAAGCCTCGTGATCGAGCCATTCCTCCGGACCTGGCGGTCGCCCCCTTCCCGCTATAAAGATAGAGAGGCTGTCGAATAGGTCCCTATTCTGGCTGACGAGCTGATCCAAGCGGGACAATCGCGGTTGAGCAGGCGCTCGGCGGTAGCGCGCTGCCAGGAAGTTGGCGCGAGTGGCGTCATCCCGGAACACGTAGAAGATTCCAGGTGCCGCAGCGACGGGGTCTACGGCGAGGGTCGCCTGTATCCATTCGCGCAGCTCACCCTGTTCGAAAAATTTCTGGAAGGTCCCGCGTTGCGTGACGACACCATCTCCATAATCCCCGAGCGGCTTGGTCCCCGCCAACTCGCCACGCAATCTGGCAGAGACGACCAAGACCTTGCGGGCGAGGCCCCAGGCGTTTCTCAGTGTCTCTGCTCGTTCACCAAGGGTTTCGATGACATTGATGACATACCCGAGATTGACGACGTCGGCCGGACGCGGTTCGGCAGTGGGCGCATGAAGCGGGTCCCAGCCCGCACACTCAATGCCCAGCTCCGTCAGCCGGCGCAGATCACCGCCTCGGCCGCATCCATAGTCGAACAGACTATCATCGCCGGTGAGCAGCGCATCGGCCATCAATGTACGGACGGGCCGAGAAAGTTCCTGTCGCTCCAATGCGGTACAGTGGCGAGGAAACTCCAACGATGTCTCCGTCTGGGTCTAGGCGGTCGTGCCGCTATGCGGCGAGTGCGATCTCACTGCGGATCGCGTCGCAAAGATCGCCTGCGAAGCTCGACCGGGCAAGGACCCCCAGCAGATGTCCTTCCACTTCTTTCCCCGCCTGCCCGCGCAGTTTTTGCAGCAGCTGTTTGCCGTCGGCTAGGCGCAGATGACGCCGCTCTTTGCCGAGCGCCGGCTGCGGAACTGCGGCGACTTTGTCCCGCATAGCACGGGTGATTGTGAACAATTCCGCCACAAACACGGGCCAATCAAGGCCCAATTGCTGGGTGATAACGATCTTCATGCCAGCCAGCACCTGTTTCAAATTAAGGCTGTCGTCAGCGAAAATCCTCGTGTTGGCGACGTGGACGCATTGCCCCTTATGCTGGAGATGGAGGGACGCATATTTAAACATCGCAGCCGTGAGGAAACGGCCGGTCAGCGTCTCAAGGCGCTTCCTGATGAGATCAGCCTCCCCATCAGCCATCTTCGCCAATGGCTTGTGGGATGCGATCGTCGGCGCCACGTCGCAATAGCTCAGGATTAGATTTTCGATCTCATGCGCGGCGATGAAAATGAGCCCTGAAAGATCGGGGTCTTCAACAGTGAAAAGGAGGTCGTCGCATTGCACAAGCTTGTGCGCGGCTCCCATCGCGGCGGCGGCCTCGCCATCAAGAAAGCCGAACACTCTGTTGCTCGAGATGCGTTCCTCACGCACACGGTTGCGAACGGCGTTCGCACCGGTGCCGGCGGGCGGAAGCTGGAAATCGTGGTCGACGAGGAAGCTCGCGCCAACGATTTGGCGATAGGCCGTCCGATCTCCCGGCCCCTCCACGTAGAGAATATATTTGGCGCTGAACTGGTTAAGCAACTCGGAGGCATCCCCCATCGCCATGATGTCGCGCATCAGTTCATATCCTCGTCGATCAACAAGCCACCCTTCACGACACCGGGCTCGGGCAAATCGTCCTTGAAGGTTTCCATCAAGACCATACTGTGCGTGGTGAAGATCGTCATGAGCGTTGGCGCTTCTTTGAAGAGCTCCTTGAGCGATATGTAGAGGCGCTGCGCCCAGCGTGGATGAAGATGATTTTCGATCTCGTCGACCAGAAGGATTGTACTTGCGGTCATGTGGCACAGGGTCCGTGCGTGGAGCTGGAGCAAGGCCCGCTCACCATGACTAAGCCCCGTTAGCGAATGTTCACCGGTTCGGGTCGAAATATAGCTTGCCAGGTCCTGCCGCCGGGGACGGCGCAGCGACTTGCCGGGCGTGTCCCCGAAGAGCTGGTCGTTCAGAAACGCTATCAGGTCGTCGATGCGCTGGTCATCGACCCATTCGAGCCACACGAGAAGATTGTCGATCGACTCCGACCACTCGGGGCCGTCAGAGGAGAAAATCTGCGCCGGTTGATAGCCCCAGCGCGCGGGCTTTTTGACCACACGCTCGTCAGCCGGGGCGACAAGACGTCGATCGGCCGGAAAATACAACACTGTAGGAAGCGTTTGCGAGGCCCCATAAAGTTGGGAGGGATCGGCATTGCGCTGGTCCCTGATCGCACGATAAAGCTCGAGACCAAAATCGCTAGAGGGATCCACAAGCGACGTCTCACCAGTGATAGCGGTGACCGACATGCGCTCCCAACTGTCAGCATTACCGACAGCCTTGATCTGCGCGTCGGTCCAGCTTTCGAGCGGCTCCTGGCTTCCGGTCCAGAGCGAGAGGACGCACGAGAAACGTGCGCTGCCGACGCGCCAACCGACGCGAATGTCGATCTGGGCGCGGCCCGAATGCCGGACTGTAAATCGGCCAACCGGGGGGTCTGCCAATAGTCCAAAAAGACCGTAAATCGCTTCAAGCGCGGTCGTCTTACCCCGCCCATTCTTGGCCAGCAGCATATAGAGATTGGCGGGTTTGCGGTCGCCATTCTCGTCGACGCCCTGAAAGTCGAATGTCTCGGGCCCTTGCCGGAAAGGCCCGATCTCATCGAGAATGAGCCTGAGTGGCTGCCAGCTTTCGATCACCAGTTCCGGCATCAACGTCCAACCGCTTGCTGAATGTCGCGCGAAGTGACCCGACAGCCATGTGCGCGCTCGGTCGGGCGTCCAGCGAATCTGATCAACATGTCCCCTTTCATCAGCAAGGATTCAGCGCCGCCTTCGTCAAGAATGATCCGCGATTCCGCCGCCTTCTGGACCGTCAGAGCAACACGACTTGGAATATTGGAGCGAAGCAGTCCGGGAAATGTAGCTGCTTCGGGCCGTTGGGTCGCTAGTACGAGATGAATGCCAGCCGACCGTGCCTTTTGCGCCAACCGGATGAGCGGCGTCTCGATCTCACGGCGGGAGAGAAACAGGTCGCCAAGCTCATCGATGACCACAACGACGCGTCGCATCTCGGCGTTGCGCTCATTTGCTTCATCGATATTACGCGCGTCGAGCGACCGCATCCGCTCCTGCCGGACGGCCATCTCATCCGCGAGATCCTCCAAAACAGTCAGCGCGCTATCGGGTGAGATGATAGGCTCCCCGTACCGAACATCTTTATGACCGGCATAGGGTGTGAACTCGACAGCCTTGGGATCGATCAAGACCAGTTCAGGCGGCGTCGGCCCTTCAAGCATTGATAGCAGCAACGCGTGCAAGCACATGCTCTTGCCGCTCCCTGTCGTACCACCAATGAACAGATGCGGCGCTTCAGCGAGATCGACGAGTAGTGGATCACCGAGAATGTCCGTTCCCAAGCATAGAGGTAGCTTGAAGCTGCTGGCCAACGGTCCCGCCAAAGCACCGCTGACATCCTGCCAGTCAACCATCCTCCAGCTTGCCGCAGGGCGCGGAACTGAGAGAAAGATGCGTCGCTCCCCACGCGCGAGCGAAGATGTCACGGCATTTTCGCCCCATCCCAGGGCGAAGCCGATTTTTCCCAGACTGCGGCGAAGCCGATCCAGGTCATCAAGCGATGTCAACTCCAGCGTGAACCGCGTTATGCGTGGGCCATCGCGCGACTCGATCAGTTTTGCGCCGACGCCGACCTGCCCGAGAATCCGCACGACCCGATCACCAAGATCGGACACCGTATCGGCTTGTGAGCCTGTAGGACCGGACTCGAACAGGAGCTCGCGCAGCAGATAATCGGCGAAATCGTCTGATGGCCGCCATTGGCTCGTGATCTCGTGAATGCCGCGACGGACATGGGCCTGCAGCGCGCGGTGAAATTCATCCTCGTCGAGGAAGAGATCCTGACTGGAATACACGGACAGCAACGCGCGGTAGACGTCTGTAAAGTCGTCTGCGCCGTCATTGCCCTCACCGGTCAACTGATCAGAATGGAGCACGACACCTTTGGGCTGTTGGCTCAGCACCTTATAATCTTGCGGGTTGGGTGCCTCCGCGATCTGTAGCGATCGCGCCAAGCCGAGCCGTGCAGCACGCCATTGATCGACGCGCTGCCCAAGGCCCTGGCGCAATATGTCGCCGACGGCGCCTCGCTCGTCGGTCGAAAGATGAACGCGGTTGACCATCCCTAGTCCTCTCGCAGCGAGGCGCGTGTGATCACGGCCCGATCGCCGGTTTCATTGTCGATACGATATTCGACAGCAACATGGTCCTCCAGGAAGACAAATTTATGCTTGTCGATTTCGGAAGTCGTGGGGAGAATAATCACCTGCTCAGCCAGATTGGGATAATAATTTCGGAGCATATGTTCCTGGTTCTGCCGATCGATGCGGCTAAGTGGCGTATCGATAACAACCGCCATTTCCGCTTCAGCCAAATCCTTCATCGCCCACAGGAGCGCCGTCGCCGCGAGCTGCTTCAGTCCACTTGACAGGCTACGTCGGCCCACTGGCTGGTCGGCCGCATCAAGAAACGTCATGGTATAGAGATCGTCGATCGCGACCCTATCGACCAGGTGGTGATATTGTACCAGTTCGCGAAACCGCTTGGTGAGTTGGGTCTCTAGTCGCTCGCGAATGGCAACGCGGAGTTCCTCCCTTACGTCATTCAAGGTACGAACTATGCGATTCATATAGCGGGCGGCGACCCTGTCGCGCTCCACTTGTACCTGCGACTGTAGCAGATGCTGAATGCGTCGCTCAGCGTCGGCGATCTGCGTGGTCGCTTCCTCAATTTGCGCCGAAAGACGCCCCCGCAGTTCATGTGCGTCGGCTACCTTTTCTTCGATGCGCGAGATCTCGGTGACCACCTCACGATATTGCTCGATATTGGCTTGCGAGCCCACTTCGATCCGAAGAAGCGCCTCTTCCACATCGGCCAAATTCTGACGGGTACGGCGGGCGGTTGTCAGCTGCGCGACCTGCGCCTGATACGACACCTCTCCAGCTGCCTGCCAGCGCAATAGCGCGTCCCGGAGCCGTTCGGCCCGGAGCGGGTCAAGAGAGGCAAAAAGACCGGTATCGATCTCGGTATTGAGCTCGCCCATGATGTTGGTATCGAGATGCTCCGCCAGCGCGGCGACATCAGGATCGGTCAGATCAACAGGGCCAGATTTAAGCCAGCCGGGCATATTGCCGCTGAGTTTGCGCGCGAAGACCTGCTCGGCCTGCCCAGTCTTTTCCAGACGCGCCTCGACTGCCACCAAAGCCGCTTTAACCAATGCCAAATTGGCAACAACGGGCGCGGTCTTGGGGATCGTCAGCGCTATCTGATCCTTTTGTTCTGCCAGCTCGTTTCGCAGGGTAGTGCGCCTATCTTCGAGATTCGCTCTCTCTACCTCCGACGCGCCGCTGCTCAGCGTGTCGCGCCGGCGTTGCTGACGCCGCAATTCAGCCATGTGGTCCATCAAGGCTTCCTCGACATCACCCCATCGTGTCGTGGCATTCGCCTTAATGCCCTCGGCTCGAGCCTTGGCGGCCTCGGCTTCTCCGATCTGTGTCTGGAGATCCTTCTCCAAGCTGTCGCGGTGGCGATCCTGCGCGACGCGGCCAAGCTCCTCGGCCAACGCTGTCACGAAGCTGATGCGCAGGAGCCGGTCGAAATCCAGAGGCTTTTTTTCGTCGCTCTCCGAAAGCGCCATGATGTCGTCGCCGTCGAAGAAAAAGAAATCCACGAATTCGGGCGGCAGAAAATCAGCGATTCGTTCCTGTGCGGCCTCGCCAGCGAGGCGATCATGGCCATCGTACAAAGTTAGCTGTTCGTCATAGCTGTTGCGAGAGACCACCCACTGGCGCCGCGCGGTGATCATCAGGCCGCTCGCCGTCTCCCAGCGCGCCGCAACCGAGGCCGTGACATCCGAGCCATCTTTTGCCGCGCGCGCTGCGGCACTGCGATTGATCAGGCCAGACCACGCCCCACCGTCGCCCAGAATAAATTGGCGTTCGTTGAGATTTCTAGGCGGATAGCCGATTGCGCGAACTGGCGCATAGCCGGCACCCGCGAAAAGCAGCTTCATCGACCGCAGAAAGCTTGTCTTTCCCATGCCGTTCCGCCCCCAGATCAGCACGATGTTGCGCTCGGGGGTGGTTGCGGAAAGGTCGAACTTGGCCTCGCTCTCGTAAGCGAAGATGTTCTCCAGGCAGATTTCGTGAAACTTCATCTCTTGCTGTTCTCGGCAAGGGCCCGGTCGATGATTTCACCCACAGCCCGACGCAGGGCGGGCCTTGCGCCATAGCCATGAAGATTGCCGTGGTCGTCCTCCAACCCCAGCAATTCCTTCACCAGCGCGAAGGGAACGTCGTTTTTGTCGGCAACAGCCCGAATGATATCGTCATAGCTATCAAGAATACTCATCCGGCGCCCCCTTGGTCCGCGACCCTGGGGTGAGACCAGAACGCTGAATAGACATATAGTGGGTCTGGCTCAACGTCGGTTTGCCACCAGGCGCGTTATGAATTTGCCAAATTCCTGGCCTGATGCTTTCCACTGCTCGTCGAGAGTGCTGGCGCCACGACACCAATGGGCAGCGGTCAATTCCTGAAGTTCTTTCTTTGAAAGATCATTGCGGGCGGCATGTTGGCCAAGCAATGCGATCCAAAGCCCCTGTTCGGAGACCTCCTTGCCAAACAGTGTCTCGCCTCGAATAGAACGTCCGGCTGAATCACCCGGCGTGGGCGGGGCGGATGGGATGGATAAGGATCGTCCAATCGCCATCCGCGCGATCTGATAGCGAAACGGCAGATCGAGGATGCGCTGAAGCGAACCGCATATCTGATCTGCGCCGGTTGAAGGCCGAAAATCCATCCGGCTGACATCAGCCAATGTCACCTGAATATCTCTCGCCTGTGTCATGCTGCCAGCACCTCAGGCCGCAATATGCTCGTGCCGATGCTCCCTTCGCTGCCGTGACGATAAGATATCTCAAAGGCCCCCGCGATGCGGTCGCCAATCTGTTCATGTTGCTTCGCGCCAAATTCTTCTGGTTGCACCAACAATATCGTTTGACCGGGCCGCGCGGCGAAGGCCTGGAGCGCCAGAGCGCGATGCTGCGTATCGAGACGGCCAAAGGGCGTATCGACGATCAACGGCAGGGAAGGCCCCGCGATCGCACTGACGGCAGTGATGAGGGCCATGGCGAACAGCTGGCTTTCTCCTGCAGACCGTCGCAAATCCGATATGTCACGACCCGCTCCATCCAGGATGACGACCTTACCATCGGGGGCGATGTCGATCTTGGCGACATCGGATTTATGGGCCAGCGCGCGATAGGCTTCGGTCACGACTTCCGCAAAGCGCTCGAAATGCCTGGGTGCGGCATGTTTTACGAAGCGATCAGCCAAAGTGGCCAGATCCCGTGCCCGCTCAGCCCGCTTGATCCGCGGCGCTGCGTCGCGCGACGATGACAAAGCTTCCTCCAGCATGACGAAGACTGGCATTTGCTCCGCCTGCCTGACTTCAAGCTCCTGGCTCGCCTGACGCTGCTCAACCATGATCGCATCGAGTCTGGTCGACACTTGGCTCAGCGCTTCGCGTGCCTCAGCACGTCGCGCATCCTGTTGGCGCCTGCGCTGGATGTTCGCAGCCAACTCCAACAGCTCGCCTTCCCGCGCTCCCAGCTGCTTTAGGAGGTCACGGACGTGATCACGCCCACGAGAAATCGCGTCGGACGCAGCGAGAACTTCGCGATGCTGGCTACGGTCGAGATAGGGATGATGAAGCGCAGCACCCGCCGCCGCTTCCACGCCGCCTGCCCAAGCGGTTCGTACAAGCTGCGACATGGCGTCCGCCGCTTCCGTCGACAGATGGTCCTCAAGCCGACTCAGGAGCAGTGTAAGATCCTCGTCAGGCCCTATCGCACCGCTCCCATGGGCGAGACCATCTTCTTCGAGCGACGCGGCCAGCTTCGTTTGCAGACCCTTGCCAATCATGGCGAGAGGTATCTCGAAAGCGGTCGCATCTATAATGGCTGCGCGCAGACGATCGCAGTCGGTTCGGGCTCGGCGCTCGGCCTCGAGCAGCGTCTGAAGTTCCGCATGGCTGTCGCCGATGGGAACAGCCAACAGATCGACGAGCTGGTCGCGTTCTGCCTTTAGCGGTGCCATCTGAGCATCGATTGTCGCTAGCCTTTCGGCAGCGCTCTCCGTCGCCATGCGAAGACGATCGGCGTCAGACCGAAGGGCTTCGTCGCGTTCAGAGCTACCCTTCAGATCTCGAACGCGGTCGCGGGCGTAATCGAGCAAGTCTGCTGCGAGTGCAGACATGGCGTCCAGCCCCAATATGCGCTCGATCCCGAATCGCAGCTGATCAGCCAGCTTGGAATCGGCCAGTCGATCGACCTGCTCGCCATCGAGCAGAAAAAAAGGCGCGAGACCCGCCGAAACGACGCGCCTTTCGATCTCGGTCTGATACCAATTCGTCGCTTCCATGCCCGCGGGGATTTCAAGCAGATCGCGATCATCTCCGACCCAGAGGATCAGCTCTTCATCCCGTTCGATGAGGCCACCTTCCTCATCGAAATACCATTTGCGCTGAAGGACAAGGCCATCGCCTTCGCAGTCGAACGCGAGTTCGATGGAAGCGAATCCTTCGCGGCGGGCGCGCTCGGTTCGCGTGAACGCGCTTTCCAGTGCCGATCGGTAGGTAGGTTTGCGCGTGCGATCATTGCCACCGAGCCTGAGGAAATGATCGAGATCGGCGGTAACCCGGCGTCCAAATAGCCCGAAGACGATCGCTTCAAGCAGGCTGCTCTTTCCATAGCCGTTGGCGCCACCGAGCAGGACGATAGGCTTTTCACCGTCGACAGCCGGAAGGTTCACCTCGGCTCGTTCGAACAATTTCCAGTTGCGAAGGGAAATTTTACGCAGGGCGACAGGAGTCTTGTGCTCGATAATCGGGATATCCTGATCCTCGATCACTACAGGTACGATTTGATCGCCATGGCTATCGAGCAATGTATCAAAGTGGGCAAAGAGCGGGCGCCGATTGCCATCGCCGCTGTGGGCATCACGACAGGCTATCAGATCAAAGAGAAAGGATATGGCTCCATCTCTCGGCCCCGGGCCGGCTAAAGATATCATTCCGTCTTTCCCGAGAGGGCATCTTCTTGCCACAGACGACGGATGAGATCGACTTCCTGCTCACTGATGAGGTCGAAGCCAACATCGGCCTGGGTCTGCATCAGTCGGTCCAGGATTTCGGCCCGGGCCTGGAGCGTGAAAGGTCCTGGGATGAGACGTCCATCGCCTACGAAATTGAGCGTGCCGTTGCGCCGCCGTGCCGAACGCCGATTATTGTCCTCCCGGATTTCCTTGAGCCAGTCGCGCATCGCAAGGAGCGGCTCAAGGTCGCCATGACCGGCATCGACAAATGCCTCGGCGCTGCGATCTTTCTCGATAACCGTGCAGGTCCAGCAGCCAAAGCGGGACGATTTTGTCCCGCATGACGGGGCCTCGTCGCGGTCAGTGACCAAGGGGCATTCGCCACCCGCCGCGTTGCGGTAGATCGTGACGAGCTGCCGATGGGTGCCGCCCCATGGTGGCCGCGACTGCAGAAGGACCTGCCAGACTTCATCGGTCGAAAGATCCACGATCGGCTTGTAGACCATGCAGCCTTTGAGCGAATTGTGCGGGTTCAGACGCTCGCCATCGTTGCGATAGCGATGCACGCTGACCGCGCGCTGTGGCGATTCGGCGGCGCGTACGCCCAAAAGCAATATTGCCTCGCCTGCTGCGTCCACCTGCTCCCTAATGTAACGAGTCGTCGGCGCTATCTTCATCCGGTCGGTGCACCAGCGAAAGATGCGGCTTGGCGACGGATAGCCACGACCGATCAAGTTCACCCAGAACGTTTGATCGACGTCCGGGGTAGTTCGCGCGACCGTTACGGGTAGCCGGAGGGGGGCAACCGATTCCTCGATCCGCTTCAGCACGGCATCGAGATGGCGTGCCAAGATCGGCGATTCTACGAGGGTGTCATTCGCCACCAGGTGAACTTGCCTTGTCCGCGCCCGTGGCGGCAGGGCGAGCAACATCTCGAACACAAGCTGGGCGAGGAGCGTGCTGTCTTTTCCGCCTGAGAATCCAATGATCCAAGGTGTGGTGTGGGGCTCTTCATATTCTGACCGAAGGTCTGACAAGATGGCGTCTATGCGTCCACCAATGTCGTCCTCCATGATTTCAGCCGGATCAGTACTCATGCGACGCGTCTCGACATCCTGCGAAGTGTAGTCACCGCGTCCAGCACGATCCGGGCTGCAGTTTCAACCTCTTCTTCTGTTGTGAATCGACCAAGGCCAAAACGGACCGCGCTTTCCGCCCTTGTGGCGTTCAGCCCCAAAGCAAGGAGAACGGGCGAAGGTTCGAGGCTGTCAGCCGAGCAGGCAGACCCAGTCGAAACGGAGAGGAGATCGCTAACGCGCATGACCAGGGCCTCGCCATCGACATTTTCGAAGCTGACATTAAGGTTGCCCGCAAGACGGCCTTCCATACCACCGTTGACGTTCACCCCATTGGCCTGCACCAGACGGGTGAGCAACAGGTCGCGCAATTGCGCGAGCCGGGCGCTCTCTGTCGCTTGAAGTTTGCCGGCAAGGTCGCACGCCGCCGCAAAGCCTACACATAGCGGCACGGCAGTGGTGCCCGATCGCGCGCCGCCTTCTTGCCCCCCTCCGACGATCAGGGGCTCCAACGCGGGTCGCAACGTGCGACGCACCATCAAAGCCCCGATGCCGACGGGTCCGCAGAATTTGTGTGCGGCGACGCTGGCGAGATCCAGGTAGGCCGTGTCGATCTCAATATGGCCACAGGCCTGCGCAAGATCGGAATGGAGGAGCGCACCGGACGCATGCACAATCTGCGAAATCTGCACCATCGGTTGGACGGCGCCGACTTCATGGTTCGCCCAGGCGATCGACACGAGACCCACATCCGGTCCCAGCAGCGTTGAAAGGGCGTCGACATCGACAACTCCGGTCGCGGTCAACGGTACCGTCTCCACGGCAAAACCCGCCATATGCTCGGCGGCCGCCAGGACCGACGCATGTTCACCAGCACCTACGAGCAAGCGAGTCCGACCCCGTCGGGCCAGCAACGTCGCCATGCCGTGGAAGGCCAGATTGTTCGCCTCGGTGGCACCTGACGTAAATATGACCTCGGCGATCCCGCATCCGAGGAATCGCGCGACTGTCGCCCTGGATTCGTCGAGCGCCTGCTTGGATCGATGGCCGGCGGCATGTTGGGCGTGGGGGTTGGCATCGAACTGCTGAAATGCGTCAGCCAGTACCTCCGCCACTTCGGGTGCGAGCGGGGCATGGGCATGATAATCCATATAGATTGGCGGCTGATTCAAAAACATCTCTTCTGTTCAGGTGCCCAAGGTTCGCCGGCCCACATGGTGGATCACGCGATTCAGCGGTTCACCACCTACTCTTCAGACATAGCCGATCGACGGGCAAAAGCCAGCTAGGAAGCCTTCGTGCCGCCTGTGGAAACATGTCCGGCAAAGCGCCCCTCGGCTGGGGCGATAAGGCCGAGGCTGCGCGTAGCGTATGCCGGGTTGTGCATGAAATTAGACCGTCCGATCACCTCAAGTGGGAGAGAGGCAAGAGCCGTGTGTCCATTGGCACCGGATTGATTCGCAGCCTTGGCACCATTTCTCGATCTCATATTCCTTTCGAGACAGTCGGCGATGAAGTGCCTAATCGGCAATGAAAGCCCCGACCGGCTATCCGGATGCCGCGACGGCTCCTAATCGGTTCGAGTGTCCACGTCCGGGCTGCACTTTGCGGTAACCTAAGTAGCGATACCTGATGTCACGGATGATAACGGTTCCGTCCCTTCGCTGAGGATAGCGAGATATCTACGATAGCCGAATACCCGACCTCGCTTTTTCCCTGTGACCTCATCGACCACTCCGAGGCGCTCAAGATCTGCCAACACAGCGTTGACTGTCGGTGCCGACAGTCCCGTTCGTTCCACAAGCTGGTTTGCGGTGAGAAATGGATTCTGCTGAAAAAGGTCATGAACCCGAAGGGCTGAACCGGCGCGATCGCTTTCTGCCATAATGCGTTCGCGATCGTCCTTGAAAAGATCGACTATACGGGTAGCAGCGTTGAAAGCCTGGTTGGCGGTGTCGGCGACGCCGGCGAGGAAGAAGTCCAGCCAGGCCTCCCATGCGCCATGCTCGCGCACCTCTTGAAGCAGCCGGTAATAGTCATTCCGGTGGGTTTTCAGATAGAGGCTGAGGTAGAGCAGCGGCTTGCGCAGGACGCCGTTGACGCAGAGGTATAGCGTCACCAGCAGACGGCCGATGCGGCCGTTGCCATCAAGGAACGGGTGGATCGTCTCGAACTGGACGTGGAGGAGACCTGCCTTGATCAGCGCGGGTAGCCGGGACTCGCTTTCGTGCATGAAGCGTTCGAGAGCATCCAGGCAGCCATCGAGTTCGGTAATCGGCGGTGGCACGAATAGCGCGTTGCCAGGGCGCGTGCCCCCGATCCAATTCTGCGAACGGCGGAATTCGCCGGGGCTCTTGGTATCGCCCCGGCCGCTTTGCAGTAGGCGTTCGTGCATCTCGCGGATAAGACGAAGCGACAGCGGCAGTTCTTCCAGCCGATCGAGCCCGTACATCATGGCGTCGACGTAGTTCGAGACCTCGCGGATATCGTCGATCGGCTGGCCAGCCTGCGCCTCGGTTTCGAAGCGGAGCAGGTCCGACAAGGTCGATTGCGTGCCCTCGATCTGAGAGGACAGCACCGCCTCCTTTCGCACGTACATGTAGAGGAAGAGTTCCTGGCGTGGCAGGAGCATGGTGATACCATCGAGACGACCCAATGCGCGTTCGGCCAGGCTGAGACGATCGAGCAGGCCCAGCACATCGATGGGTGGTGCTGGTGGAAGCGGCGGCGGTACGAAGGCCCGCACAACCTCGCCCGCAACGGGGGTCTCGACGAAGCGGCCCAGCCGCAGATTCGGTTCAGGATCGACCATGCGGATCCAATATGCGGAAAACCTCTTAGTTAAGCAACTGGCACTTGGCTTAATTAGCAAACAAGCTAAGGTAAGCGGCCTTAAATAAGGGAGACGACGGGGTGATGCGCAGGCGTGTTCGATATCTACAAGGCTGCGCTCGTGCGTGAGGCGGGACCATCGGCGTGTCCATGCGCGCGGTCAAGGCTTGCCAAGCGCCTGGTCTCTCGCGAGAATCGCCGCCGTGCGCTCTGATGTCGATCATCTGCCCTCGGTCCAGCAAGGCGAGCTGGATCGGGTGAAGCAATTGCTGATGGGCGAGTTCGCCGAGGCGACGGCGCGCGCGAACCAGCCGTGGAAGAAGAACGGGCGCATCCTCAAGGTCATCCTGTTCGGCAGCTACGCCCGCGACGATTGGGTCGACGAGCCCGAGAATGGCTACCAGTCCGACTACGACCTGTTGATCATCGTCAGCCATCCCGATCTTACCGACATTGCCGACTACTGGTACGTCGCCGAGGACAAGATTCTGCGCGATACCGCGATCGGGCGGCCGGTGAACATCATCGTCCACACCTTGCAGGAGGTGAATCAGGCGCTGAGCCGCGGCGAATATTTCTGGGTCGATATCGCGCGCGACGGAATCGTTCTCTACGAACTGCCTGGAAGTGTGCTTGCCACGCCCCAACCGCTGAGCGCTGCGGATGCCTACGAGATGGCAGGCAAATACCTGACAGAATGGCTACCGAGTACTGATCGGGCGTTGGCCACAGCAAAAGAACAGGCGCTGAAAGGGATCGACGATCTCGGGTGGCGCAAAGAGGCGGCATTCTCACTCCATCAGGCGACGGAGCGGGCCTACATCTGCTTCCTGCTCGTCCGCACCCTCTACTTTCCTCGCTCCCACAACATCAAATTCCTGCGGTCGCTTGCCGAGGACAGCGAGGCACGGCTGATCGAAGCATGGCCGCGCGCCACCCGGATTGACCGCCGCCGCTTCGAGCTGCTGAAGCGCGCCTATGTCGAAGCGCGCTATTCGGCGAGCTACGAGATCGGCAATGACGATCTCGATGCTCTGGCGCAGTCCATTCGCACCCTTCGCGACATGATCGAGGCCGTTTCGCTCGAACGCATCGAAACGCTCCGGACAAACGCCGGACTCTGACCGGCGGACGACGCCTGCCGGATAGGTTCCGGTTCCGCCTTTCGGCCAAAGCAGGCCGACGCAAGCCCATCTGCGCCCATCAGCGCCGTTTCGTTTTTCGAGCCCGTCACCGAGTCTGAATCCGCCCCAGCCGATCCAGTTCGGGGGGCGGGAGCCTCGACGTGACACCCACCAAATTGCTCATCGGTCAGATCCTTGTCGTCTTCGCGATCGTGATCGCGGGGGTCTGGGCGGCGACGCAGTGGGCGGCGGCGATGCTGGCCTACCAGCCCGAACTGGGACTGCCCTGGTTCCGGCTCGGCACCGTGCCAATCTACCATCCCTGGGCGCTGTTCGGCTGGTGGTATCATTATGATGCCTATGCCCCGATCGTCTTCGACAAGGCGGGGATGCTCGCAGGCGCCAGCGGCTTTGTCGGCTGCGCGGCGGCGATCTTCGGATCACTGTGGCGCGCGCGACAGTCGAACAACGTCACCACCTATGGTTCGGCGCGCTGGGCGAGTTCCCGCGAGATCGAGCGCGCCGGGCTGCATCGCGATGCTGGCGTCATGCTCGGCACGCTCGGTAGCCGTTATCTGCGCCATGACGGCCCCGAGCACATCATGGCGTTCGCGCCAACGCGGAGCGGCAAGGGCGTGGGCCTTGTCGTTCCGACCTTGCTGTCCTGGACCGGTTCGACGGTCGTCCATGATATCAAGGGTGAGAACTGGACGCTGACCGCCGGATGGCGCGCGCGGTTCTCGCACTGTCTGCTCTTCAACCCGACCGACGCAGCATCGGCGCATTATAATCCGCTGCTCGAAGTCCGGCGCGGCATCGACGAAGTGCGCGACGTCCAGAATATCGCCGACATCCTGGTCGATCCCGAAGGCGCGCTCGAACGCCGCAACCATTGGGAGAAGACCAGCCATTCGCTGCTGGTCGGCGCGATCCTCCACATCCTCTATGCCGAGGAAGAGAAGACGCTCGCGCGGGTCGCGACCTTCCTGTCCGATCCGCAGCGCAGTTTCGTTGCCACGCTCCGGCGGATGATGACCACCAATCATCTCGGCGACGAGAAGAACCCCAGGGTCCATCCCGTCGTCGCGTCCGCCGCGCGCGAACTGCTCAACAAGAGCGAGAATGAGCGTTCGGGCGTGCTGTCGACCGCCATGTCCTTCCTCGGCCTCTATCGCGATCCGACCGTCGCCGAGGTCACCTCGCGCTGCGACTGGCGGATCGCCGACCTCATCGAGGCCGAGCGTCCCTTGTCGCTCTACCTCGTCATCCCACCATCGGACATCAGCCGCACCAAGCCGCTGATCCGCCTCGTGCTCAACCAGATCGGCCGCCGCCTGACCGAGCGGCTCGACCAACCCGGCACATCCTCGCGCCGGCACCAGCTCCTGATGATGCTCGACGAGTTTCCGGCGCTTGGCCGCCTCGATTTCTTCGAAACCAGCCTCGCCTTCATGGCCGGCTATGGCATCCGCGCCTTCCTGATCGCCCAGAGCCTCAACCAGATCGAGCAGGCATATGGCGACCACAACGCCATCCTCGACAATTGCCATGTCCGCGTCGCCTTCGCGACCAATGACGAACGGACTGCCAAGCGCATTTCCGACGCACTCGGCACCGCGACCGAGCAGCGCGCGATGCGCAACTATGCCGGGCACCGGCTCGCGCCCTGGCTCGCCCACGTCATGGTCAGCCGCCAGGAAACCGCCCGCCAGCTCCTGACGCCGGGCGAGGTCATGCAGCTTTCACCCGACGAGGAGCTTGTGCTCGTCTCCGGACTCGCGCCGATCCGGGCGCGCAAACTGCGCTATTTCCTCGATCGCAACTTCGCCGCGCGTGTAGCACCCGCGCCGGTGCTGGCGTCGGGCCAATATGCCGATCGACCGAAGTCGCGCGGCGACGACTGGTCCAACCAGGTGCGCAGCACCGATGACCGACTGCACCAGGCGGATGACGCCGCAGGCGGCGAGGATGATGGCGGCATGCAGCAGCAGCGCCACCCAGGCCTTCCCGAACAGGTTTCCAAGGCAACCGACGGCGCCGAAACGCGCGATCCCCAGATCGTGCCCGACGACGACGATGTCGCCGCCGACAAGCGCGCCATGGACCAGGCGCAGGGGCAGAACGCCGTCGTCCGGGGCCATGCCATCAACGAGGGCGCGAAGCGCGACCTCATACCGGATTTCTGAGGCCGCGATGAAGATCCGCCAGAACCTCTATATCGACCGCGAACTGAGCGATGCGCTGGAAGCGCTCGCCGCCGGTCCGCGCGGCAACAAGAGCCACCTCGTCAACGACGCGCTGAAAGACTGGCTGGCGCGCCGGGGGACCAAGGAAATCGACGACCTCCTGAAGGTTCGCCTCGACCGTCTGACACGCGAACTCGCCGGCGCGCGACGCGACATCGACGTGCTGCTGGAAAGCCTGGCGCTGTTCGTCCGCTACCAGCTGATGGTGACGGCGCCATTACCCGAAGCCGATGCCGCAGCCCGCGCGATCGGCCGCGATCGGTTCGAGGCATTTGTCTCGCAGGTCGGCCGCCACATCGCCGGTGGCACTCGCACGCTGGCGCCCGTCGAGCCTGCTGGAGGCAAATCATGATGTCCGCCCAGACGACAAGCGTCTCCGCGGAACGCCGCCGCGCCATGCTGCGCACCGCGATGGGGCCGGCGATTGCCGCCGCGCTCGCCGACCCGCGGGTGATCGAGATCATGGTCAATCCAGACGGTGCGCTGCGCGTCGATATCCTCGGCGAGGGCCGTGTCGATACCGACGTGAAGCTCGATGCGCCCCAGGTCGAACGGATCATCCGGCTGGTCGCGTCCCATGTCCGGACCGAGGTGCACGGCGACAAGCCCATCGTGTCTGCCGAACTGCCACCGCTCGGCACCGGCGCGGGCGAGCGGTTCGAGGGAATCCTGCCGCCCGTATCAACCGCTCCCTGCTTTTCAATCCGCAAGCCGGCGGCGCGGATCTATACGCTGATGGACTATGTGACCGACGGCATCATGTCGGCGGAGGCCGCACGCCTGCTGTCGCTCGCCGTCGTCGACCGCCGCAACATCCTCGTCGCCGGCGGGACGAGTTCAGGCAAGACCACGCTCGCCAATGCGCTGCTCGCGGAGATGGCGCATCTCGACGAACGGGTGATCCTGATCGAGGACACGCGCGAGCTGCAATCGCCGGCGCGCGACACGGTCGCGCTCCGGACCCGACCCGGCGCCGTTACCATGGGCGATCTCGTGCGCTCGACGCTGCGCCTTCGACCCGATCGCATCATCGTCGGCGAGGTGCGGGGCGGCGAGGCGCTGGACATGCTGAAGGCCTGGAACACCGGCCATCCCGGCGGGATCGCGACCGTCCACGCCAACAGTGCGGCGTCCGCGCTCTACCGGATCGAGCAGCTCATCCAAGAGGCCGTGGTCACCGTGCCGCGCCGCCTGGTCGCCGAGGCCATCGACATGATCGTCTTCATCGCCGGGCGCGGCACCGCGCGGCGCATCGAGACGATCGCCCGCGTCGCCGGGCTCGATCCAGACGGCGGCTACGCCGTCGTCGATATCACCCCGACCCTGACCCCTGACTTGCAAGGAGACTGACATGACCATTTTCCGCATTCCCAACCGCGACCGCTTCTTCGCCACCGGGCTGATGCTCGGCCTGTCGATCACCATGACCAGCCGTGCCTATGCGAGCGGCGCGGGCATGCCCTGGGAACAGCCGCTCCAGCAGGTGCTGGAATCGGTCCAGGGACCGGTCGCCAAGATCGTCGCGGTGCTGATCATTATTTCCACGGGGCTGGCGCTCGCGTTCGGCGAGACCGCCGGCGGTTTCCGCAAGCTCATCCAGATCATCTTCGGCCTGTCGATCGCGTTCGCGGCATCGAGCTTCTTCCTGTCCTTCTTCAGCTTCGGCGGCGGAGCGCTCGTCGCATGAGCCACATCGACAACGGTCATGTTGCTGGATTCGAGGCGCCGATCCACGCCAGCCTGGGACAAGCCATCCTGCTGGGCGGCGCGCCGCGCGGCATCGCGATCGTCAACGGCACGATCGCCGCCGCGGTCGGGCTCGGCTTGCAACAATGGCTGGTCGGGATCGCGATCTGGGCGATCGGCCACAGCATCGCTGTGTTCGCGGCCCGTCGCGACCCGGACTTCATGCCCGTGCTGCTTCGCCATCTGCGCCAGAAGGGATATCTGGCATGCTGAACCTCGCGGAATACCGATCGCGTGCCGATCGGCTCGCCGACCATCTGCCCTGGGCAGCTTTGGTCGCGCCCGGCGTCATCCTCAACAAGGACGGCAGCTTCCAGCGCAGCTTTGCCTTTCGCGGTCCCGACCTCGAAAGCGCGACCGAGGCGGAACTGGTGTCGGCCTGCGCGCGCGCCAACAATGTCCTCAAACGCCTCGGCTCGGGCTGGGCCTTGTTCTTCGAGTCCGAGCGCCGCGATGCGCTCGGTTATCCCGAGAGCGCCTTTCCCGATGCGGCCTCGTGGCTGGTCGAGCAGGAACGGCGCGCCGGCTTCGAAGCCGAGGGCCAGCATTTCGAGAGTGTCTATCACGGCACGCTGGTCTGGCTGCCGCCTGCCGACAGCAGCGATGCGGCGGGGCGGACACTGGTCGAGCGGCCTGACGACGCGAAAGGCCGGGACTGGCACGCCGGCCTCGCCGGCTTCATCGCCGAGACCGACCGCGTGCTCGATCTCCTGTCGGGCTTCATGCCCGAGGTGAGGGCGCTGGGCGACGCCGAGACGCTGACCTATCTCCACGGGACTATCTCCAGCCGTCGTCACCCGGTCGCGGTGCCGGAGACACCGATCTATCTCGATGCGCTGCTCGCCGACACGCCACTGGTCGGCGGGCTGGAGCCGATGCTCGGCGCGAGCCATCTGCGCACGCTGACGGTGCTGGGATTCCCGAACCTCAGCCGGCCCGGCATCCTCGACGCGCTCAACCACCAGGATTTCGGCTACCGCTGGGTCACGCGCTTCATCGCGCTCGACAAGACCGATGCGACCAAGGCGCTGACCAGGATCCGCCGGCAATGGTTCAACAAGCGCAAGTCGATCACCGCGCTGCTGCGCGAGGTGATGTACAACCAGCCGGTCCAGCTGCTCGACAGCGACGCCGACAACAAGGTGGTCGATGCCGATCTCGCGCTGCAGGCGCTCGGGGCAGACATGCTCGCCTTCGGCTACCTGACCACGACGATCACGGTGTCGGACGCCGACCGCAACCGTGCCGAAGACAAGGTCCGCGCGGTCGAGCGCATCGTCAACGGCCTTGGCTTCACGGCCAAACGCGAAGGCGTCAACGCGGTCGAGGCCTGGCTGTCATCGCTGCCCGGCCAGGCTTACGCGAATGTGCGCCAGCCGCTGGTTCATACCCTCAACCTTGCCCATCTCATGCCGCTGTCGTCGGTCTGGGCAGGCCCAACGGAAAACCGGCACCTCGGCGGCCCGCCGCTGCTCTATGCGCAGACCAGCGGATCGACGCCATTTCGCCTCTCGACCCATGTCGGCGATGTCGGGCACATGCTCGTCGTCGGCCCGACTGGTGCCGGCAAGTCGGTGCTGCTGGCGCTCATCGCGCTGCAGTTCCGGCGCTATGCCGGCTCCCAACTCTATATCTTCGACAAGGGCTATTCGGCGCGCGCGGCGGTGCTGGCGATGGGCGGCGCGCATCATGCCCTCGGCCTCGGCGCGGACAGTGGCGACACCCTCGCGTTCCAGCCACTGCGCCGCATCGACGATGCCAGCGAGCGGAGCTGGGCGGCGGAATGGATCGCGGCGCTGCTGGCGCACGAGAAGGTCATCGTCACCCCTGAGGTGAAGGACGCCGTCTGGTCGGCGCTGGGCAGTCTTGCATCGGCGCCCCCGGAGGAGCGCACGCTGACCGGGCTCGCCATGCTGCTCCAATCGAATGCGCTGCGCACCGCGCTTACCGCCTATACGCTCGACGGCCCCTATGGCCGGCTCCTCGATGCGGCGGAACAGCATTTCGCGCTCGCCGACGTCCAGTGTTTCGAGACCGAATCGCTGATGGGACAGGCCGGCGTGGTCGCCCCGGTGCTGACCTATCTCTTCCACCGCCTTGAGGAGCGCTTCGACGGCCGGCCAACTTTGCTGGTGCTCGATGAGGCCTGGATCTTCCTCGACCATCCACTCTTCGCCGCGCGCATCCGCGAATGGTTGAAGACGCTGCGCAAGAAGAATGTCGCAGTGATCTTCGCGACACAGAGCCTGGCCGATATCGCCGACAGCAGCATCGCGCCTGCCATCATCGAAAGCTGCCCGCAGCGCATATTGCTGCCCAACGACCGGGCGATCGAACCGCAGTCGCGTGCCGCCTACGAGCGGTTCGGCCTCAACGAGCGGCAGATCGAGCTGGTCAGCCGCGCCACGCCCAAGCGGCATTATTATCTACAATCCGCGCGCGGCAACCGCCTGTTCGAACTTGGGCTCGGCCCGATCGCACTCGCACTCTGCGGCGCCTCCGATCCCGCGACCCAGGTACGGATTGACGCTCTGCTGACCGAGCACGGCCCCGAGGATTTCGCGGCCCGCTTTCTTGCAGGAGCCGGCCTCGACTGGGCCGCTGGCCTCCTCTCCGATTCTTCCGTCCCCCAAGCCAAGGAGTAAAATGCGATGCGCATCCCAATCCGCAAATATCTGGTCGCGACCGCGCTCGGGGCCGGTGCTATCGGTTCGCTTGCCTGTGCATTGATCGTGCCGAGTGCGCCCGCCCACGCGCAGTTCACCGTGTTCGATCCCAGCAACTACAGCCAGAACCTGCTCACCGCCGCGCGAACCCTCCAGCAGATCAACAATCAGATCCAGTCGCTCCAGAATGAAGCGCAGATGCTGACCAACCAGGCGAAGAACCTTTCTCGCATCGATTTCCCCCAACTCCAGCAGCTCACCCAGAACCTGCAGGCGATCGACCGGCTAATGGCACAGGCCCAGGGGATCGATTTCCGGATCGACGGCCTCGACCAGCAGTTCAGCCGCCTGTTTCCGACCGACTTCAACCAGGCACTGACCACCAACCAGCGCGTGATCGATGCGAAGGCGCGGCTCGATGCCGCAATGGCCGGGTACCGGCAGACGATGGGCGTCCAGTCCCAGGTCGTTACGAACGTGCAGGCCGACGCAAATGCAATGAGCGGCATCGTTGCGCAGAGCCAGGGAGCACAAGGCTCGCTCCAGGCGCAACAGGCGACCAACCAGTTGCTCGCACTGACCGCCAAGCAGCAGTTCCAGATCCAGAACCTGATGGCGGCGCAATACCGCGCCGAAGCCACGGAAGCGGCGCGCCGTGCCCAGGCCGAGGCCGAAGGACGCGCCGCCACGACGAAGTTCCTCGGCACCGGCACCGCCTACACGCCCCAGTAGTCGGACGTCGGCCAGGCGGCGGCGGTATCGCCTCCCGCCGCCGTCGCCGCGGGGCGCGTGATGCTCCCCCCTGCGCGCCCCGCGGCACCCCTCTTGATGGAAGAGTCATGTGAACGACCTCAGCGTCATCGACAGGTTCATGCAGGCCTTCATCCGCTACATCGACAGCGGGTTCGGGCTGCTGGGCGGCGACGTCCACTTCTTGACGGCTACGCTGATCGGCATCGACGTCACGCTGGCCGGCCTGTTCTGGGCGATGGGCGGCGAAGACAATGTCATCGGCCGCTTCCTCAAGAAGATCCTCTACATCGGCGCGTTCGCGTTCATCCTGAACAGCTTCTCGACCCTTGCCGACATCATCTTCAAGTCGTTCGCGCAGGCCGGACTCACGGCCGGCGGCGGAACCCTGTCGGCTGATGACCTGCTCAAGCCCGGCCGCGTCGCCTCGACCGGATTCTCCGCCGCCTGGCCGCTGCTCCAGCAGGCGTCGAGCATGATGGGGTTCGTCAGCTTCTTCGAGAATTTCCTGACGATCGCGGTGCTGCTGTTCGCCTGGGTGATCGTCATCCTCGCCTTCTTCATCCTCGCCGTGCAGATGTTCGTGACGATCATCGAGTTCAAATTGACCTCGCTGGCCGGCTTCATCCTCGTGCCGTTCGCGCTCTGGAACCGCACCAGCTTCCTCGCCGAACGCGTGCTCGGCAACGTCGTCTCGTCGGGCATCAAGGTGATGGTGCTAGGTGTGATCGTCGGCATCGGCTCCAACTTCTTCGCTGAGTTCACGACCTCGATGCAGGGGCAGGAACCCGATCTCGGCGCCGCGATGAGCCTGACGCTCGGCGCGCTCTCGCTGTTCGGCCTCGGCATCTTCGGCCCCGGCATCGCCTCGGGCCTCGTGGCTGGCGCGCCGCAATTGGGCGCAGGTGCAGCGGTCGGCACGGCCATCGGCGCGGCCGGTGTCGTCGCGCTTGGCGGCGGCGCGGCGATGGGCGCGGCCCGTGCGGTCGGTGGTGCTGCCCTTGGCGCAATCCGCGCCGGCACGACCATGGGTTCGGCGGCTTCAGCCTCCTACCAGCTTGGCCAGACCGCGGCCGGATCGTCGAGCGTCGGTGCCGGCATCGGCGGCATGGCGCAGGCAGCGGCGGGCGCCGCCCGCCAGAAAGCATCGACAGCGCTGGGATTGGGCGAGGCTGCCGAACGCGGCCGCGACGCCGCCTGGTCCGCACTCAATGGCGGCGCCAATTCGAAAGGACCGGCTACGGACGCCGCCCCCGACGGCGCTCCCTCCTGGGCGCAGTCACTGCGTCGCCAGCAGGACTCCCGCCACCACCGCCACGTCGCCGCGCAGACATTGAAAGAAGGCGATCGTGGCGGCGCCTCCGCCACCCCCGATATCAAGGAAAGGGAAGATTGAGCCATGATCTTCATACCCCATGTTCTATAAGCGCGCTGTCCAGCGCTACGCGCAGACGCCCCAGCCCGAGACGCCCTATCAACGCGCCGGCCAGGCCTGGGACGACCGCATCGGGTCGGCCCGTGTCCAGGCCCGCAACTGGCGCCTGATGGCGTTCGGCTGCCTCGGCCTTACCACCGCACTATCGGGTGGCCTGCTCTGGCAGTCGCTGCAAAGCCGTGTCGTTCCCTATGTGGTCGAGGTCGACAAGCTCGGCGAGGCGCGCGCCGTCGAGCCCGCCGACAAGCACTATCAGCCGACCGACAGCCAAGTCGCGTGGTTCCTTTCCCGGTTCATCGAACATGTCCGGTCGGTCTCGCTCGATCCGGTGCTCATGCGGCAGGACTGGCTTTCGGCCTATGATTTCACGACGAAGCGCGGGAGCATATTCCTCGGTGATTACGCCCGCGCCGCCGATCCGTTCGGTCATGTCGGCGAGCGCACAGTTTCGGTGCAGATCACCAGCGTGGTGCGTGCATCGGACAAGTCGTTCCAGATCAAATGGGTCGAGACCGCCTACGAGCGCGGAGCCCAGGCAGGCACCTCGCATTGGACTGCGATCCTGACCGTCCAGATGGTGCCGCCGACCAACGCCGATACGCTGAGGAAGAACCCACTCGGCATCTATGTCGATGCGATCGACTGGAGCCGAGAACTCGAGCCTGCCGGTTCGTCGCCACGGACACCCACCGCCGTCGCCCCGGTGCGCGCTGCGCTGCCGCCACCGGCAAGCATCCCCGCCGGATCGCCGCTCGATCCCAACCTCGGCGTCGCTACAAATCAGGAGACCCAGCCATGAAAGCCGTCCTTCTAGCAGCGACGGCACTTGCCTTCGCGGCTCCCGCTACCGCCCAGGCCACATCGACCGCACCTTCATTGCCCGCCAACTCAGCGTTGCAATCGGCAGTTGTCGTGACGCCGCCGAGCGGACCTGCCGCTTCGCCACCACCGAAGGCTGTCGTGCAGGTTCCGCGTCGACGCCATATTCCACCGTCGCCAGCCGAACTGCGCGTCCGTGCCGCCAATCGCGCCGCGACGCTCGAACCGGCAACCGGCGGCTATCTCAACGCCGTGCAGGTCTATCCGTACAGTGACGGTGTCATCTATCATGTGCTGACCGCGCCCGGGCAGGTTACCGACATCGCGCTCCAGCCCGGAGAAACGCTGGTGGCGGTGGCGGCGGGCGACACCGTGCGCTGGGTGATCGGCGATACCACGAGCGGTTCGGGCGAGATCAGGCGCACGCATGTCTTGGTGAAGCCATTCACCGCCGGGCTCGCCACCAACGTGATCATCACCACCGATCGGCGGACTTATCATCTGGCGCTGACCAGTACCGCGCGCACCGCCATGTCGGCTCTCTCGTGGACCTATCCGCAGGACGCGCTGATCGCGCTCAAGGCCGCTGCCGAAGCGGCGCGGGCGGCGCAGCCGGTGGCTTCGGGGCTTGCCGTCGACCAGTTGCATTTCGGCTATGCCATCACCGGCGACAAGCCGGCCTGGCGACCGCTGCGCGCGTTCGATGACGGGCGCCAGACGTTCATCGAGTTCCCGGCCAGTCTCGGCGACGGCGAGGCGCCGCCGCTGTTCCTGGTCGATGCCAAGGGCAATGCCGAACTGGTCAACTACCGCGTGCAGGGCCGCTACTATGTCGTGGACCGGATCTTCGATGTCGCCGAGCTGCGCCTCGGGCTCAAGCACCAAGACGCGGTGCGGATCAGCCGGACCGGTGAAACGGCCAGCCGGAGGAGGCCGTCGTGACCGAGACGACGACACAGCCCGCCAAGCTCGATCCAGAGAGCCTGGCGCTCCGTTCGCGCCCGCCGCGCGCGATCCGGTTCAAGCGCGGCGTCATCATCGTCATCGCGGCGCTGGGATCGGTCAGCCTCATGACGGTGACCTGGCTGGCGCTGAAGCCGCGCCTGTTCCACCGCGCCGCGGATCAGGAGGAACTCTCCCAACCCGATCTGCGTCCCACCAGCGATACGCTGAACGGCCTGCCGACAAGCTATGGCGACGTGCCCCGGCTCGGGCCACCGCTTCCCGGCGACCTCGGAAAGCCGATCCTCGATCGCCAGCAGCAACTTGCGACTCAGGTCAACCCGGGCGATCAGCAACGCCAGCAGGCCGAGGCGGCCGAGCGTGAGCGCCAACTCGCCGAATTGAAGGCTGCGCGCGAGTCCGGTTTGCTGGTGCAGAGCCGGCAGGCGGCCACTGCCCCCGAAGCACCGACGGCCAGCGTATCTGCCAGAGAGGGCGCTCAACCCAGTCTGCCGAAACTGGCGCTCGATCTGACGAACGATCCCAACGCGCAGGGGCGCAAAGAAGCCTTCGTCGGAAACCTCGATCCGCGCGGCGACGTCAATCCCCATCTTTTAACGCCGCCGCCATCGCCCTACACCCTGTCGGCGGGCAGCGTGATTTCGGCGAGCCTGATTACCGGCCTGCGCTCCGACCTGCCGGGGCTGGTCACCGCCCAGGTCACCGAGAACACCTATGACAGCGCCACGGGGCGTATCCTGCTCATTCCGCAAGGCGCGCGACTGATCGGCAGTTACGACTCGGTCGTGGCATTCGGACAGAGCCGTGCGCTCATCGTCTGGCAGAGGATCGTCATGCCCGATGGTTCATCGTTGCGCATCGACAACGTGCCCGCGACCGATCCGTCGGGCTATGCGGGCCTGTCGGACAAGATTGATTACCACACCTGGGCTCTGCTCAGGGGTGTGGCGATCTCGACCCTGCTCGGCGTGGGTGCGAACCTCACATTCACCGGCGAAAGCGACCTCGTCCAGGCGATCCGGGAGTCCACTCAGCAGAACGTGTCGCGCGCCGGCGATCAAATCACGTCCCGCAATCTGCAAATCCAGCCGACGATCACGATCCGGCCCGGTGCCCCGGTACGACTGATCGTCCATCGCGATCTCATTTTCGCGCCGTGGCGCGGATAGGAGAAGACCATGGTCGACCTCAAGCTTGCTCGCATTCCCGACCGAACCCCGGTGAAGCTCACCATCACGGTGCTGCCTGAACTGCATCAGGCGCTCCAGGACTACGCCCGGATCTATGCCGAAGCCTATGGCCGGGAGGAGCCGGTCAGCGAACTGGTCCCGGCGATACTGTCCGCATTTCTTGATAGCGACCGCGCCTTTGTAAAGGCGCGCGAGCGTCTCGGAGCACGCGGCGGATGAGAGAGAGCGGCCCCAATCTCGCTCGCAAAGACGTACTGACCATCCGCGTGCCGGAAGCGGCGCGCATGCTGGGCATCGGAAAGACCAAACTCTACGAACTCATCTCGGCACGCGAGATCGACGTTATAAAGGTCGGGCGGGCCACGCTGATCGTGGTCAGGAGCCTTGAACGGTTTGTCGAACGCCAGTCGGCCGCGGCCGGCGCTGAGGCGCCGCATCCTCGGAAGCGCGGCCGACCACGAAATTCTTTCGCTCGGCTTGCTGCCGGGATCGGGTCTTGACGGGCGGAAAGCAGAAGTCGGCCCAAGCCTTCATCAGATCGCGCCGCTTGGCCAGGAAGTCCGTGCGCCGATAGGCCGCCTCGACCTTGTTTTCGAGTGTATGTGCCAGCGCCGCTTCGGCGATCTCGCGCGGCACATCCGTTTCCTCGGCGGCCCAATCCCGAAAACTCGATCGGAAGCCATGCACGGTCGCCGGCAGATCCATGCCGCGCACAAGTTCCAGCAGCGCCATGTCCGAAAGCGCCGATCCTGAGGTGGCACTCGGAAAGATCAGGTCGCATTCCGCAATCCGCAGTGCCCGCGCCTGACGGAAGACATCCGCCGCCTGCTGCGACAGAGGCACAGAGTGTTCGGCACCTGCCTTCATGCGTTCGGCAGGAATGGTCCAGAGGGTCAGATCGTCATCGAGTTCGGACCATCTGGCTCCGCGAACCTCGCCGGATCGAACCGCCGTCAATATCAGGGCCTCGAGCGCCAACCTGCTGCTGCTGAGGCCGCGTGCGCGCAGGCGCTTCATGAACGCCGGCACCTCGGCGTGGGGCAGCGCGGCGAAATGTCCGGTCTTCCTGGGCTGGCGCGGAAGGCCCTTGGAAATGGAACGCATCGGCGCTTCGCTGGTCCGGAAACCGTTGGCATAGGACCAGTCGAGCACCGTGCCGATCCGCTGCCGGACCCGCCGGGCGGTCTCGGGAATATCCAGCCAGATTTCCGCGAGCACGTCGCGGATGATCGGCCCCTCGATCTGGTCGACCCTCAGCTTGCCGAGCTTGGGATAGGCATAGAGCTCAAGCGTCTTGATCCACTGCTTGGTATGCTTCCCGTTCTTCCAGCCCTTGACCATTTCCGCGTGCGCGCGCTTCGCCGCCTGCTCGAACGTCGGGATGACGATTTCGACTTTCCGGCGCTCTTCGAGCGGGTCGATACCGGACTTGGCAAGTTTCTTAATCGCCGCCGCCTCAAGCCTCGCATCGCGAAGGCTCACATGCCGGAGTTCACCCAGCCCGATATCCCGGCGGCGGCCATTGACCTGGACGCGCATGAGCCAACTCTTTCCGCCCGAGGGGGAAATCTGCAGGAGCAATCCCTCGCCGTCGGAGTAGCGCCCGGGCTCGGTGAGTTCCTTGATCAAGGCTGGGGTCAGCTTTCCCATGGACTGGAGGATACCACCTCAGCCCCCTGTTTTGAACCCCACCAACCCCTGACAACCCCACACTCAGCCCCACACCAGTTTCCGGGCCGCAGCGAACGGCCGCGAACGCGAGCGAACAATACCGTTGTAATTTCAGATATTTATTCCGATTTTTCGGGCTGCAGCGAACGCCAGCGAAGGGCGAATTGGCGGAGACGGAGGGATTCGAACCCTCGGTACCGCTAATCGCAGTACGGCGGTTTAGCAAACCGCTGGTTTCAGCCACTCACCCACGTCTCCGAATGGCGCCGAACGCGCGCTATAGACGCGGGGCAACGCTCGATCAACCGTCCATCGCAGTGCTTTTTATCACTTTTCGATTCGGGTCACCGCCCTTTCGACTCGGGTCGTCGCCAGTTCATTGTCTGGCAATGTGCAACTAGCGTAGAAGGAGCTTCGGTTTGGAGCGAGGGTACGGGCGTGGTTCGGGGTTGGTTGATCACACTGGGGCTGTGCGCCGCATTGACGTTGAATGGCGCCGCACCATTGGGTGCGCAGGTTCGCCAAATCGATCCTAACACCGCAATCGACAGTGATATCGGTGGAGCCAGACGGCAGGCACCCGACAATTCGGCCGCTGGCGCGCCCTATGCCGCCAATCAGGCGGATTCCAACGGCACGCAGCAATATCAGCAATCGCCCCCGCAATCCGGGGCGTCTGCCGATTCAGCCCGCACTGCCGATAATACCTATTCCCGGCAGGACCTGATTGGCGCCGGCGAGGGAGTCTTTGGCAAGGGCGCGCAGGGACTGGCGGAAATCCTGGAAAAAATCCTGCGCGAACAAGGGCGGCCCAACGCCTATATCGCCGGGCGCGAAGCATCGGGCGCGTTCGTCCTGGGCGCCCGTTATGGCTCCGGGTTGATGTCGCACAAGGTTGAAGGCAACCTGCCCGTCTATTGGACAGGGCCGTCGATCGGCTTTGACGCCGGAGGCAATGCCAGCAAGGTCTTCGTTCTCGTCTATAATCTCTACGATACCGAGGATCTTTTCCGCCGTTACCCCGAAGGCGAAGGCCATCTGTATTTTGTCGGCGGCTTCTCAGCCACCTACCTCAGGCGCGGCAATATCGTGCTGATCCCCGTTCGACTGGGCGTTGGCCTGCGCGCGGGCGTCAATGTCGGCTATATGAAGTTCAGTAAAAAGGCGAAGTGGTTGCCGCTCTGAGCAGCGGCGCGGCGACACCCGGCCGGCGCGCTGGCTTCCGGGCTTTTTTGCGTTGGCTGCTGGCGATGGCGTTCGCGCTGGTCGGCATTGTCCACCTGAAATCGCCCGATTCGTTCATGCCCATCATGCCCGGTTGGGTTCCATGGCCGCGCGAGGTTATTCTGGCGACCGGCGTTTGCGAGTTGCTGGGGGCCACAAGCCTGCTGGTCCACCGGCTGCGCTGGTTCGCCGGAGTAATGTTGGCGTCCTATGCTGTTTGCGTGTTCCCGGCGAACGTCAAACACGCCGTCGACCATGTTGCCGTTGGCGGGGTGGAGCTGGGGCTATGGTACCATGTACCACGCCTGTTGTTTCAGCCAGTCATAGTCTGGTGGGCATTGTTCGCGGGGGGCGTGATCGACTGGCCGTTCCGCACAAACCGGCCAGCCTGACTAATCGACCAGTTTCCAGCGAAGAATCTGCCCGGCGTGAAACGGTATAATGGTCGTATCCGCAACCGCGATATGATCGGGAACCGGCGTAGCGGCTCTTTCCAGCATCACCATCGCGTCATTGGGGGGCAGTCCGTAAAATTGTGGGCCGTGAAGCGACGCAAATCCCTCCAGCCGGTCGAGCGCGCCTTCCTCCTCAAACACTTCGGCATAGCTTTCGAGCGCAAAGGGAGCGTTGAAAATGCCGGCACAGCCGCAGGCCGATTCCTTTGCTTCGACGACATGTGGTGCGCTGTCGGTGCCCAGGAAAAATTTTGGAGAACCCGATGTCGCGGCGCGACGGAGCGCAAGCCGATGCAGTTCCCGCTTGGCAACGGGCAGGCAATAGGCATGGGGACGCAGGCCGCCCGCGAACATCGCATTGCGGTTTATGTGGAGGTGCTGGGGGGTAATCGTGGCGCCGACCGACGCCGATGCGTGTTCGACAAACGCAACCGCCTGCGCCGTGGTGATGTGTTCGAACACGATCTTCAGCGCCGGAAAGTCCCGAACAAGCGGCACCAGTATCCGATCGATGAACACCGCTTCACGATCGAAAATATCGATATCCTGGTCCGCCACCTCGCCATGGACGAGGAGCGGCATGCCAATCCGCTCCATCATCTCGAGCACGGAATGAATACCGCCGATATCGGTTACGCCATGGGCGGCGTTGGTGGTCGCATGGGCCGGATATAATTTGCATGCCGCAAAAACCCCGGCGGCGAAACCATCTGCGATATCCTGGGCATCCGCGTCATCAGTCAGATAACAGGTCATCAGCGGCGTGAAGGCGCTGTTCGCGGGCAGCGCGTCCACAATACGGTCCCGATAGGCAGCCGCGGCGACCATGGTCGTCACCGGTGGCACAAGATTGGGCATCACGATCGCCCGACCGAACTGGCGCGCCGTATAGGGAACGACAGCGCGAAGCATGTCGCCATCGCGCAAATGAACATGCCAATCGTCAGGACGACGCAACTTGATGCGGACAGGGCCTTGGGATTCCATGTCCCCCGTCCTAGCTATGCATGATGGATGATACCACCCCCGGAACCATGTTGCCCGATCGCGCGGTGCTTCGCGTGGCAGGCGACGACGCGCGCGGCTTTCTGCAGGGCCTGCTGACACAGGACATGCTTGAATTGACTGCCGATGCCCCCCGCTGGGCCGGACTGCTTACCCCGCAAGGCAAGGCGCTGTTCGATTTCCTGCTGTGGGCGGACGATGGCGCGGTGCTGATCGATTGCGAGGCGGATCGCGCTGATGCCTTGGCACGGCGGCTGGCGATTTACCGGTTGCGACGCGCCATTACCATCGAACGGGTTGAGGGCGCGGCCGTTCATTGGTCGCCGGACGGCAACAAGGGCACGGCTGATCCACGGCTTGCCGCGCTTGGTCGGCGCTGGATTGCGCCACCGGCCGCCCTGGCTCGCGGTTGGATCGGGCATCGGCTGGCGCTTGGTGTAACCGAAGGCGTCGCCGAACTGGGTGAGGACAAGACGCTTTGGCTGGAGTGCAATGCAGACCTGCTCAACGGTGTCAGCTTTGCCAAAGGTTGCTATGTCGGCCAGGAAAATACCGCCCGGATGCACTATCGTGGCAAGGTGAACCGGCGGTTGGTCACCGCGCCGATACGCAACAGCAACGACAAGCAGCGGGCGGTTTACCCCGAGCTAGGCATTGCCGTCGAATTGCGACGCGTCGAGGCGTTGGGCGATGCCTATGTGCCCGACTGGCTGGCCGCAGGAATCGCCACGACCAGCGAATAACGCGCCTGACGACGCGTTTGGATCACATCATCGCTCGGCCATTCAGGCGCACCCACCCCGCCGCAATCGATGATCGCCTTGCAGCGCCGCAACTACAAATTCCAGCCCGGGAAACACCAAACAAAAAGGGAGGCCGGAATTTCCGACCTCCCTGATTGTATCGACCTTGGTCGAGTTGGGCTTAGTTGCCCGAACCCGGACCGTAGGTGATTTCGACACGACGGTTCTGCAGTTCGCGGACACCATCTGCGGTCTGAACGCGCAGGTGGGCCGGATCTTCGCCGAAGCCTTCGGTTGAAATCACGCCATCGGGGATCGAGTGCGACACCATATATTCCTTCACCGCGTCAGCACGACGCTGCGAAAGGCCGATGTTGTACTTCGGCGTACCCGAACGGTCAGTGAAGCCCGCAAGCATCACCTTCGCATTGCCACAGCTCTGATACGACGTGATCGCGCTGTCGAGAATGCCCGCTGCTTCCGGCGTGACGTCCGACTTATCCCATTCGAAGAACACGATAAACGGACCCGGTGCGCAGACCACTTCCGGCGGCGGAGGCGGCGGAGGCGGGGGTGGCGGAGGCGGGGGTGGCGGAGGAGGCGGGGGTGGTGGTGGCGGCGGAGGCGGAGGCGTCGGCTCACCAAAGTTGTAGGTCAGACCCGCCAGCAGGCTGTGGGTACGATACGAGCCGTGATAGTTGCCGTTCACGCCAACCAGGTTGACACCCGGAGCGGTGAAGAAGCGGTACTTGACCGACGCATCGATATGCTTGGTGATCGGCAGACGAACACCAGCCAGCGCCTGATAGGCGAACACCGTGTCCGAATCGTTCAGGAACGCGCCAATGCGACCTGCCGAAACGTCATAGCCTTCCGCACGGACCCGAGCGATACCGACACCGCCGCCGACAAAGCCTTGCAGCTCGTCATCAGCGCCGAAATCGAGCAAGCCGTTGAGCATGAAGCTCAGTGCCGAGGTTGCCCCGCCCGACGGGTAACTACCGGCCGGAGCGCTGGTCAGCGCGCCTGCTGGCGTGAAGTAAGGAACGGGCAAGGTCGAGTTAAAGCTGGAAACCGTCGCGCGACGATATCCGACTTCCGCTTCAACGCGGAAAGCGCCGAAATCATAACCGATGTTACCGTCGACGTCATAACCAACATCGTGGTTCGTCGTCGCGGCCTGCTTGGCCGTACCAATGTCGTATTTAATGTCTTCAACGATCGTCACACCGCCATCAACCCCAACGTACCACGACTTGTCGCGGGCGAGGGCAGGCGTTGCGATGGCGGTGGAGGCGAGTGCCAGCGTAATGGCAAGCTTCCGCATCATAGTCCCCTTCGTTTTAGCGTCTCTAAGGACAGCCTCAACTCCGTACTCAAAGGTTAGTTTCCGCGCAAGCGGACAAATAACTCCAACTGTTGCGCTCCAGCAACAGTCCGCAAGCTGAATCGTTACGATGCGATCAAACCATGCCCCCGCAGCGTGGCAAGCATGGCGTCCAACGCGGCTCGGGCCTCGACGTCCACGACCGAGCCGCCGCTTGGCTGGGCAATTGATTCGCGCTGCGGGCCGATAATCTGAACGCCGTCGATCACCACGCGCGATGCGACGATGACACCAACCTGCCAGTCGATGCCATTGAAACCGGCGAACAATTGATCGGCGATGCTCCACGCCACCATACCCACGCGCGCCGGAACGAACCGCCAGCCCCCGCTTGTCCAACCGGCAATGGCGTTGGCTGCCCCGTCCCAATCGCCGGTTGGATGACTGCCGACCAGCCAGCATTGCCCAATGGCTGGCGACGATGGCGGAACGTTGATACCCACCGCCTCGACCGCCGCCGCGAGTGCGATGTCGAGCATCGCCAGCGCTTCATTGTGATATATTTCCTTCTGCGCCTGCCCTGCCTGCAACAGCGGCAGCGCCAGCCTTGGTGTGATTTCAGCCATGCGAGCCTCCTTTGGCTGGAATTGACGAATTCCGGACGGATTCAGTTGGCGATGACGAGCGTTACGGGCGGTGATTCACCGGCATTTCCAACTTGACGGACGGTAACGAGAGCGCCGACGGGCGCCTGATCCGGCGACAGGGTCAATGTCGGCACATCGCATGCAAACGACGCTATCGCTCCCCCGGGCGGCGACACCGCAACACGATAATATTCCCGTTCCTCCGCGAGAGCGGCATCAACGCCGTCGAGCCAGCGCCACCCAAGCCGACTCCGCCGGGTCCAGGACAGGACAAGCTGCCCCGCCTGCCCGCGCCGTGCCGTTAGCTGGGCTGGAAACGGCGGCAATACCGACGCGCCGGACACCAGAACATCCCGCCGAACCGGGTCGGCATCGCCAACCCCTGACGCCAGAATGATTGCCTGGTTGCCCAACATCGAAAGCGGCAGGTTAACGGTCGTCACTGCATCGGCATCCAGCAGCACAAAGCGATCGCCAGCCTGTTGTCGACCGATTGCCGCTTCGGTTCCCCGTCGCCCGCGCAACAATCCGCCGAGCCGCCAGCGTGTCGGTCCAACCGGCAAGGCCCGGCTGAACTGGACAAGCTCGTCACCGATCAGCGCCAGGTTGGCCCCGCCGTCCAGACCGACGTCATCCGCGGATGACAATTCCATATCGGCGTGAAGCAGATCCACCTCGATCATCCCGGTGCGATCGATCAAGCCCGCTGAAGCCGCGCGCGGTGGGGTCGCCACTATTCCCATTATCGCCGGGGCGGCAGTTGCGCCGATGCCATCGAAACTGCCGCCGCCATTGGTGGACAACAACAATGCCGCCCGGCGCCAACCGGGCTCAGTACCGGCAGCAGCGATCGACAAACGGGGTGCTGCAAGAAGCGTGTCGTCGAGCGAGGGAAGCTCAAAGACCTCGATCACGGTCTGGCCCAGTGGTCGGTCGGGGCTGGACAGCACGCGCCCCGCGCTTGCGGACGGGAGCTGCACAATTCGATCGGCGAGGCGCACCAGGTCGAGCGTCAGCACCATCGCTTCCAGCGACCAGCCATCGACTCGCCAATGTCCGGCCTCTCCGCTAATCGCGATCGGTGCGCCGGGATCGATATCGATCGCCGACCAGCCCAGGGCAATGCTGCGCCGTTCCCGCGCGGCCTCCGCCGTTGCAAGCGCGGCCGTGGCGATGGCCTTCGCCGACGGTGCCTCGACCGAAGCTGGCAAGTCGATTCGCGTGCGGCGCGTCCCGGCTCCGGGACGCCGCGCCATCTGAACCCCCGCCTGATAGTCGCGGGCCGGATCATAATGCGCAACCGTGATGCTTTGCGGGACCGATTCGATCGCGGCGATGCTGCGCGTGCGACGCGCACTTCGCGCACCCCGGCCCCGCGCGTCGGCAAAGCCATCATCCTGAACCACGTCGACGGGCGCGGGATCATTACGCATCGTCAGTCGCCCGCCAACCGACGAAAACCAGGCGTCGGCGGCACTTGCCAACACCTCAAGGACGTCACGGGCATTGTCGCCATAAGCGGAAAAGCCACCCAGTGTACCCGCCACGCCATCGGCCTCGACCAGGCCCCCACCAATATCCTGCGCGATAACGCCAATCGGCACGACGGGGCCGTCCGCAATCACTTCGAACGTCAGCGATGGAATGCGATTTCCGTAATCGGCGAGCTGGAAATTCTCGAACAGCGCATAGGCGATACCGCGATGGGCGGGCGACAGCGACAATCCTTCCACCGATGCGATCAGCGGATCGACCGGCTGATCCTCGCCACCCGGATAGAGCCTGAACCCGGTTTGCGATTTGAAATCGCCCGCCGCGCCACGCAACAGCTTGCCGTCTGCCCAGATGCGCGCCACGCCAATGATCGCTCGGGAGGACAAAGCCACCGCGAAGGACGCCGAATAGCTGTAACTGGTCAGGCTGGGCTGCCCCTTGCCACCCGACGACTTGCTGCGGCTTTCGATCAGGTCGGTCGCCCATATCACCGATCCCGCCACGCGCAGGGTGCCGAACAACCGCGGAATCGGCGTGCCATATGACGATGTCTGGACCGCAAGATCGGTCAGCCGTGGCCCTTCCCGCCCCTTTGGTTTGAAAATCAGATTGCGATCGATCGCTTGTCCGGCAAGGCCGCCAAGCGCAGCACCTACCGGCCCGCCAAGCACGCCGCCCGCCACGGTCAGCAACAAGGTTGCCATGTCATTCCTCCCGATCGGCGATTCGCCAGCGCCCGATCACTGGCCAGGGTGGGGTGCCAGGCCGTTCCACCACGCGCCGGAGCGTCGCGTCGGCATGGATCACGCCCTTTGTCGTCTGCACCGCGAAGTGAAACTGGGCCGGACCGGCCTGGCACAGCAACAGGTCGCCCGGCATTGCCGAACCCTGCGCGACGACCAGACCGCGCGCCTCGATTTCGGTGGCAATCCGCCTGGCATCGCCACCGCGCAAAGCATAACCCTCTGGCACGGGTTGAACGAAGCCACCGGCGCGCAGCGCCAGCAGGGCCAACCCCACGCAATCCACCCCGGTTGCCAGGTCGCGCCCATGCGGACGAAAACGAGTACCCACGGCCGCCATTGCCGCCGCGACCACGCATTCCCCGGGCCTCATCCGCCGGGATATCGGGTCAGCAGGTCGACCCCCGGCAGATAAGGCTCCCCACGGAAATTTTCCGCATTGGCAAACCGTCCGGCGCAAGTGGCAATGGTCTTGTCGCACCCTTCGATCAGCTCGACCAACGTGTCCGGCGCGACGGCAAATGGCGGCGCCCGGCGCAAAGTGACCGACGCGCGATCCGACACGGCGATGGCGCTTTCCAGGCCGACATTCTCACCCCCAAGCCAGCGGAGCAGGCCCAGGCCATAGGCATTGGGCACCGGCTCCGCGCCATCGACTGTCAGCTCCGCCTCCTCCCCGGCCAGCACCCGCGCGAACCGGCGGCGACCAGCCATGGCGACACGGCAACGCCGGTCACCAAGCTCGGCCCGGCATTCCGCCGATGTTTCCTCGGCGACCGGCCGATCAAGCGCCGCGCTTGGCCCTTTCAGTTCGGCGTTGAAACCGTCGTCGCGGGTTTCGACGGTTCCGATCGTCCCTTCCCCAAGGGGCAGCGTGTCACCCGGGGCGGCCCAGTCGACGGCGAGCAACTGCACGCGCGCACCGTCCCACCGGCCGGCGAGCAGATCCGTTTCGGTGATCGCGGCGCTCGACAACATGCCGGCAACGTCCATTGTATCGGCCTCCAGGGTCGCGCCGCGCTTGATCGCCGACGGCGTCATGCCGGGTGCAGCGCGATAAGGCAGCCCGTCGATCGTCAGATCGCGATCATAGTCGGTCAATCCCAGCGCAATCCCGTCGCGCCGCTCGACCCGCCAGCACAGAGCAATGGTGGACAGCGGCTCATCGATGAACGACATGCCTTAATCCTCCCGCACTTCGATCAGCGGCACCGATGCCGCTTCGCCCGCCAGAAAAGTCGAGCGGTTGACGCTGAGCTTGTCGTCGGCAAAGCGCACCGGCACGTCGAAGCGAAAACCCGCCGTTACCGGAACCCCAGCCGCAGGGGCGACGTCCAGCACGACCCAACCCCCGTCGACGGCCACGAATCGGTTGGTTTCAACGCCGTCCAGTGCGACCCGCAGGCTGCCGATAACCGGACGGGTAATCCGCCGCTGCTGTTCGCCATGATGTTTCACCAGGGCAAAGCGAACGGCAACGCCGTCCCCAACACCGATCGGTTGATCGAGAGGACCGGGATCGCCGTCCCCCATTGCCGATGACGAATCGAACGGATCGCGCAACCGGAATGCTCGGGCCGGGCCCAGGCGCGCCCGGAAGAAATCGAGCAACGCCGCGATATCGGATTCCGACCGGATTCCCGGCCCGACATCATAGCTGGTACGCGCCCCCGACCAGCTTGCGTTGCGAGCTTCGCGCCCGCCCGCGCTGACGATAATCGCGGTGGAGAATTCAGGCGCGACTTCCGCCGCCCTGCCCAACGCAATCGGAAACAACACGTCATCGAACGCCTGCACGTCGCTTGCCTCCTGATCGAAATGGATGAAACCGTCACGCTGGATTTGGGGCATTGCCCACAGGAAGGATCGCGCGACACCGCGCGCCCTTGCGCCCTCCGCCGCCGCATCGATCTGCGCCCAGTCTGCGGAGCGTTCGGGACGCAGGATGAAGCCGGACAGATAATGTTGCCCGGCATTGCCGTACCCAAGCCTGATGGACGCGGCGGCAGTGGCCCGTGCCGACCGGGCTTCGTCCCCGGCGACCACCCAGTCATAATCCTCGATCTGCAACACATCGAACGCCGGGGACGACCAGGCGACCGGCAGGTTCATCCGTTGAACATCGGGGGCATCATCGGCCAGCACGCCTGGCAGATAGACGAGCAAATGAGTGACCAGTTCCGGCGCGACCGCCCTTGCCGCGGCGACCAATGCCGCTGTCGATACCGCAAGCAGTGCGCCGGCAAAGTCCAAAAGCGCCTGCTGATCGCTATTGTGCTGCCCGCGAACATCGCCAATGTCCGGCATCGTCCCGGCAAAGGCTGCGCGGGCGGCATCGTCATAAAGGCAGGGCCGCCCATCGGGCATGACCCACCACCACGGCTCGCCAACCTGGAATTGGGGGGCAAGGCCCGCCGCGACGCCAATCGCCGTGACGGCTTGTGCCACCTGCTGCAAATAACTCATGGCGCCCTGGTGCGCGGGCGAAAGCAGCGTTGAGGGGGGCACCCAGCCGGTCAGCGCGGGTGAGCCGTCACTGGTCCGCTGTTTCCAGTCACCCCAGCAATGCTGGTCGAACAATTCATAGCTGAGCGACCAGATGATCCCCAGGCCAAGTGCATTGGCGCGCGTCGCCAGATCACGATGCCACGCCGCGCAGGCGGTGTTCAGGACGCCGCCCGCCAGGCTGGCATATAGCCCGCCGCCGCTTGCTTCGAGCCGCAGATAGTGGCTCATGCCGACATAATGGATGAACGGTCCGCGATAGCCGAGCTGCAGCATATTGCGCAGCAATCGCGCCGGTGTGACGTTGTAGCTGTCATCATAGCCGGTGGCGACGCCCAGGCCATGTTCGGGCAACACGACGTCGCCGATGCCGATGATGCTGCCCGAACCGCCGCAACTGATTTCGCTCAGTTCAACCCACGCCTCCGCGGGCGCCGTCAGCAACGCGTCATCGCCCGAATATCCGGGGGCGACCAGCGAAATGAACATCCGGTCGATATCGCCTGCCCATACCGGATCGGCTTCTTCCGGCAGCGCGAAGCCACCGTCGAGCGATGAAAAATCGATCAGGACATTCGCATCGTCAGGCGCACCCGACGCATAATTCCACAGCCGTACATACCAGCTTCGCGCATTGCCTGCCGCATCACGCCCCTCGATGGTCAGTGTGGGACCATTGACCGCGTCAAGCGGCCGCAAGCCCGATGAGCGCCAGCGAAACGCCAGCCGACAATGGCGATAGTCGCGTGCCGTTTCATAGGCGAGCAGCGGGTGGTCGATCCGGTCTTCGCTCGCCCAGATAAGCCCGGCAAGGTCGTTGCTGCGATAAAAGACCGCGTCGACGCGCAGACTGTCAGGGCCGGTCGCCACGACGCTGGCCATCATCGGGCGCGGAAAATCCACGGTCCAGAAACGCGGGTCGAAGCGGGACAGGAATCCCGTTGCCTGCGCGGTGCCACGATCGGCAAGCCAATATGCCATCAGCCTGCCGCTCCTTCGACCGCCTGCCGCACCGCCCGCGCAATCTGCCTGCTTGACCGGGCAAGCGCTTGTGGCTGGTCATTGCCGGGCGCGCTGATCGAAATGGCGACGCGCACGTCGCGCCCGGCCTGCCCCGGCGAGGCGGAGATTGCGCCGCTCGATGTCGGCACGAACAGTTCCGGGCCGCGCTCCCCGACGACATAGGCGCGGCCGGGCGATACCGGGCCGCCCGTCGCCCGCCCCGGCAGGCCAAGCAGGGTGCCGAGCAGACCGCCGACGCCCGATCCACTGCCCGCGCCGCCGAAAATCGCATTGAGGCCGCCGCTCAATGCCGACGCGGCAATATCGCCCAACGCGTTGAGGGCAACTTTCTTCAGATCCTCAAACCCCAGCTTGCCGGTTCGCACCGCGCGCAGCAGCGCGTTCTCGATGCCGCGTCCAGCCGCATCGGCCCCGGTGGCAAGCGGCCCGTCGAGCGCGGCGCGAATATCGGCGACGTCGCGCCGGAAACCAGTCGTGTCGGCGCGCACGCTGACCACCAGCCGGTCAATCTCCTCATCCATCGGGAAACGCCTCCATCAACTGTTTGAGCATGTTGGCATCAGGTGGCGCCACGCCCGCCTGCGGGTGACACATCGCGGCGACGATTGTGGACAGCTCCGCCGGGGTGGCACGCCAGAATTCATGCGGTCGCCAACCAAACATCGCGCCAGCCAACCCCGCCAGATGCGCCGCAACCGACGTGAAACTGTCGCTCACCGCCCCGCCAGGATCTGGCCGAGCAGCACGCGCAGCGCCGGGGTGGCATTGGCCAGCCCCGCGGCGGCAAGCCCCTCGCCAAACGCATCGCGCGTCAGACCTTCGGGCCGGTCGGCCAGGCAATGCCAGAACAGCGCGGCCAGTTCAGCGAGAGTCAGCCCGCCCGAGGCCGCGCGCTCGACCAGCGCGAACAATGGGCCAAGTTCCTGTTCCGCGGCGACCAGGGCCGAAAAGCTCGGCCGCAGCACCAGCGCCACGCCGCCAATCCGCAAATCGGTTTCGCCACGCGCGGGATTGGCGCCACTCATGCGCTGATCACCACGCCCGAACTTTCGAGCTGCACAGTGTAGCTGCGCTCGCCATTGTAATCGCCGGCATAGTCGAGGCGAGTGACCAGGAAACGCCCCGTCAGCATCTCGCCGCTCTCGAAAGTCAGGCGATAATCGTCGATCGCACCCGACAAGGCGTTGGAGCGGATACGAACTTCCGCCGCCGAACCGGTGAACACCCCAGCGCCCGACACGCTGACCGATCGCACACCCGCGCCCGACAGCAATTCGCGCCAGCCGCCCGAATCCTTGCTGGTGATCTGCACCGCTTCGCCATTGACGTTGAGTTGCGTGGTACGCAGCCCGGCAACGGTGGTGAACGATGGTGGCGATGCGCCGTCGCCGATCTTCAACAGAAACGCGCTTCCCTTTTCCGCGGGCATGGTCGGACTCCTTTTCAAGTCGAATTTGGGGGGAAAGTCAGGCGGCGAGCATGCGAACACGATGCTCGATGACCGCGGTCCACACACCGTGGCGTTCCCGAACGATGCGCGTGCGCAGCGCAACCAGGCTGGCGATGCGCCAACCGTCCAGGTCCGGCCCGATGGCCAGCACCGCGACATTGGCGGCAGCTGCAAGCGCCTGGACTCGCCCGACATCGCCACCCCGATCACGCACGAAGATAACCGAACGCAATTCCCGCCCGGCCATATCCTTGGTGCCCCAGTCGATCGACATCAGTTCGCCGAATTCTGCCCAGGGTTCGGTTGCTTTGAGCGGCGGCCCGTCAAACACGCCATTCAGGCCGGGGACCGCCGCCAGCGCCGCCAATGCGGCCAACTGAAAGGCTTGTTCGGCGCTCATCGGATCAGGCTCCCAATCGCCCGCAGCCGGGCATCGTTGGCCCAGCGTCGTAGCAATCCGCGTCCCGAAAGCAGGATCGCGTCGCGCTCAGCCGTCACGTCAACGCCGGGCAACTGACCGCGCAGGCGCTCGACGCCTTGCCGGATCACCTGCGCCTTGCGCCGTTCGGCAATCGCCATGCCCGCTGCTGGCGCGTCCATCATGCGTGCCCCGCGGGCGCCAGTGCCAGGGCGCGGTACGGGCGCCAAAGCGCGGTGATGGCCGCGGGTGGCGGGATGCTCACATCCGCGCTGGCATAGAGATAGGCGGCAAGCATCGCCGCCCCTTCCCGAATGGCCGCGGGCAACGTCGCCCAATCGTCGGCAATCCCGGCATTCAGCGTCACGCGCACCCGCCCCGCACCGCCCGCATCGGCGATCCTGACCCAACCCTGCCCGCCCGCGTCGATATCGACTGCGTAATCAACCGGCGGCAGTGGTGTCGGCGTGCCATCGCTCGCCAGCCCCTCAACGCCGTCGATCGATCGCACCGGCGGACTGCCGACGCGTTGCCAACCGCAGACGACGGGCAGCACCAATGCCATGTCGCGCGCGATCAGGACGCGGCCGGTGAACTGCTCGGCCAGGCCCAATGCAGTTTCGGCAAAAGCGACAATCAGTGCATCGTCGTCGCTGGCGGTGACGCGCAACCGCGCCTTTATCGCGGCGGCGGCGGCCACGCGATCAGCATCGCCCAGCGTAACCTCGCCAGGGCCTTGAGTGTCGAGGGACATGAACTGGGTCTCCGGATAATATGGCCGGGCCGGTCATCTGCGCAGCGGCCCGCAACAATGACCACCGGGCGGAACGGCAAAGCCGCCCCGCCCGATGATTCGGCTGATCTCAGCTAACCGCGAACTTCATCAGCTTGATCGCTTCCGAATTCGAAACGCAGCCGCCAATCCGCTTGGTCGCGTAGAAATTGACATAGGGCTTGTTCGAATAGGGATCGCGCAGGATGGAGGTTTCGCTGCGTTCGGCGATCAGATAACCCGCCTTGAAGTTGCCGAACGCGATCGACAGCGCGTTGGCGGCGATATCGGGCATATCCTCCGCCTCGACCACGGGATAACCCAGCAGCGTCGCGGGTTGACCCGCTGACAGACTTGGCTGCCAGATGAACGCGCCGTCGGTCGTCTTGAACTTGCGGATACGCGCCAGCGTTGCCGAATTCATCACGAACACCGCTCCCTGTCGGTAAGGCGTGCGCAGCGCCTGCACCAGATCGATCAGCCGGTCCTGCGGATTGGCGGCAAAATCGCCTGCGCCGCCGCTCGCAATATATTGCAACGTACCAAATGGGCGCGTGGCGTCGGTCGTCGTCGCAGTCGGATATTGCAGGAACCCCTTGGGTCGGCTGGCGCCGCTGCCATTGACGAAGGCGGCCCCTTCGGCGGCAGCAAACTCCATGGCGATTTCCTCGCCCAACCACGCTTCAACCTCGAACTGCGCGTCGTCGAGCATCGCCTGGCTGGCGCTGGGATTGGCATAAAGCTCGCCCATCGACGGCTGGATCTCGATGAAGGTTGGCGTGCCGGTTTCGGGCCGCGCGTCGGTTTCCGAAGCCCAGCCCGATGGCGCGCCACCGGTCGTAACCAGCTTGCGATAGCCGGCCGTTCCCACCTTGACGACGTTCGCCACCGACCGGATCGGCGATACCGCCTTCAACGTCCGGTCGATCACCTCGTCGATTTCCCGCGGAAGGGCATAACCACCCGACGCGCCGGTTGCTCCGGTGAATGATTTCATCTCCACCACGTTGCCGGTGCGCACAAAGCCTTCAAACGCCACCGCCGCGCCCGGCTGTGCCCGGCTCAACACCGGCCGTTCGACCGGCTGGAGCATCTCGACCTGCTCGAAACTGGCTTCGAGTGCGTCCGCTTTTACCTCGATCATCATCGTCTCCTCACGCATCAAAAAGAAAAGGCGCGCCCGGATGGGCACGCCTTGCAGAACATTCGCTGACTACTGCGCCTTCAACCGGTGCCCACGGCGTGAACCATGGCAAGCGGCTGCATCGGTTGAGCAACCAGGCTGACTTCGACCAGATCGAGCGCCAGCAATTCACGCACTGATCCGGTGCGGGCCGCCTTCACCCGGTAACCAAACGACAGCCCCTTGACCGCGCCTGACAGGACCAGCGGCACAAGCGCAGGCGCCGCGACCGACGCCACGACACGCAACCCCCGGGCATCCTCCTCGATCCGCTCGATCGTGCCGACCGGATCGCCTTTATGCTGCCACAGCAATGGCACCACGCCGCGCACGTCGGCAAAGGCGCCACGACGGACGACATCTCCGCCGCGATCAACCTGATCGAACACAGCGGCATAACCGGCGAACCGGACGTTCATTTATTGAGTCCCGAAAACCCCATCCTGACCGCGATCCCCGCGATCAACAGCGCGCCGGCAATCCGCACCACCCAGCCGACCACCGCACGCCACGCCGATTTCTTGGCATCGCGCCATGCTTCCAGAAGCTGGCGCAGTTCGGCCATGTCCCGGGCGGCGGCGTGATCGTCAAGGCCAAGCCGGGTCAACGCCCGGCTGGCGCCCAGATCGACGGCTTCCTCGACGATTGCGCGCAACGTGGCGAGATCCGCGCCCTGTTGCACGCCCTGCGCCATCAATTGCGCGAGCACCGGCTCGTTCATTGCGCTTCTCCCTCTCCCGCAGGCGCGGCCGGGCCAATACCCAGCATCGCGCGTTTTTCGTCGTTGGTCAGAAAGTCGGCGGCCGAAACCTGCGCCCATAGCCGTTCGCGGTCTTCGGCCAATGCGACCACCTGGTTCATGTCCACCGCGATTGTCGCGCCGGGGAACCAACCGGACAATGGTTGGGCAAGGCCGCCGAAAATCATGTCCGCCAGCGGCAGGATGGCAAGGCGCCACAACGCGCGGTTCGCTTCGCGGTAATTGGCGTAGCTATTGTCGCCGGGCAGGCCGAGCAGCATCGGCGGCACACCAAAGGCAAGGGCGATGTCGCGCGCGGCCGCCGCCTTCAACCCCACGAAATCCATGTCGGCGGGGCTGAGGCTCAACGCCTGCCATTTCAGGCCGCCATCAAGCAGCATCGGCCGCCCGGCATTGTCGCTGCCCGCAAAACTCTCGTCCATCTCAGCCCGCAATCGGTCGAACTGGTCCCGGCTCAGGACTGAGCCGTCGCCCGGATCATAAACCAACGCACCCGACGGGCGCGCCGCATTGTCCAGCAAGGCCTTGTTCCAGCGCGTCGCCGCATTGTGGATGGCGATTGGCCCGGATGCCGCGCCCAGCACCCCCATGCCATAATGATCATCGGTCGGATTGAATGCCTTCAGGTGAACGATCTGCGGTCGACCGCCAGCGTCTTCCGCGCTCAGCCGCGTCACCTGGTCCATCGCCCGATAGCGATAAGCGACGGGCCAGCCACGCGCATCGGGTTCCACGGTCACGCGTTCGGGGCGCAGCGCGAACAACTCGCGCAACTGCCCCTGCGCGTCGGTCAGCAATTGCACATAGGCGTTGCCGTGCAGCATCAGATGCGCCGCGACCGTCTCGATCAACGACTGTCCACCAGACCGCGCGGCGACCAATCCGGCAAGCGCGGGATCGGACGCGACAAACGTTGCGCTGGCCAGGCCTTCCGCCACCAGCTTGACCGCGCGCTGGGCAATCGGGTTGCGCGCATAGCCGTCACGGACCTGCGCTTCGTAACCGCTGGGCCAATCGCCCAAGCCGGCCGTCGAATAGCTCGCATAGCGCGACAGCGCCGGGCGAGCATCATCGCGCCCGGCGTTCTTCCAGCCGAATAATTTCATGTGTCTCTCCCGAACATGTGTCTCTCCCGAAGGTGCGATCGTCAGACCGCGATCACAATGTCCTGATCCGCGCCCGTCCGCCGCGGCCGAGCAGCAATTCGGTAATCGCCCACACCAGGGCATCGGCACGATCCGGCGAGCGCCCCGGCCCCTGATAGTCGCCGCCCACGATCAGGCCGCACAACTGATCCTCCAGCGCGGGGAAGCGCCCGGCATGTTTGACCCGGCCATTGTCATACAAAACGGCAACCGGTTCAGCCCGCGCCACCTTTCCGCAGGTGGCGACGACGCGCTTTACCGGCATTCCGGGATCGGCTGCCCGCAACACGCTTTCAGTCATCGCGCCGCCGTTATTGGCTTCGACGATTACGCGGTCGGCCATCCAGCGATCGGCACAAGCGGCCACCGCCCGCGCCCAATTTTCGGGTGATGAGGCGGCGATACTGGCATCTTCCAGCACATAGCCGACCGAGCCGCCATCCCGATCGACCAGCCCCACCGCGACGATGCCGCAAACGTCGCCGCCTTCGCCCGACAATGTTCCAGCCGGAGGGTCCACCCCGATCACCACGCGCGCCAGCTCGGGTGTCGCGGCCGGTGCCCGGCACCCCTCGATCAACGCCCGCGTCCACAAGGCGCCGGGCAGGTCGTCGAGCAATTCGCCATCGAGTTCCTGCCGGCCAAGCCGCGTACCACCGTAAATCGAATCCATCGCCCCGATGAAATTGTCGGGCAGGTGCGGATTGTCCCGCGTCCGTCCGCGCGTTTCCACCATGCCCGGCAGCGCCAGCACCCGCCGCATCAGCGCATTCGGGCGCGGCGTCGTCGTCACCAGCGCCCGTGGACGATCCCCCAGCCGCAATCCCAGCATCAGATTGTCCCATGCCGCATCGCCACGCCGCCATTTGGCAAGTTCGTCACACCATGCCGCCGCATGTTCGGGCCCGCGCAGCTTTTCGGGCGCTTCCGCCGAATAGACCAATGCGCGCGCGCCAGAGGGAAAGTGCACCTCGCCCAGGCTTGCCCGCCAATCGACAGCCTCACCGGCGCGCGCCACGCTCAGCACCCCGCTCTGCCCTTCGATCATCACCCGCCGCACATCATCGGCAGTGGCCCCAACCAGGGCGATGCGCGCGCCGGGCATCGAACGCGCGATTTCACTGACCCATTCGGCGCCCGCGCGCGTCTTGCCGAAGCCACGCCCGGCACGGATCAGCCAGACCGACCAGTTGCCCGGTGGCGCAAGCTGTCCCGGCAATGCCCATTGCCACCATCGCTCGATGAATTCCCGCTTCTGCGCCGCCGTCAGCCCGCCCACCAGCCTGGCCCGCTCCTCGGGCGGCAATGCGAGGATGAGGTCGATGATCTTCGGGTCGTCCGCTGGTCCCGACATCAACCGTCGTGGCCGGGCTGTTCAACCCGCGCGATTGCGTCGGCCGCCTTGCTGGTCCGCTTCTTTTCGATCACGGCCAACCGCTTCAGGATCGCCCGGTCAGTTTCATCGCTGGTAGCTTCCGAAATCGCGGGAACCGTTGCAGCCCGCACCGGGCGGCCCGTCGCGCCTGAACGCCGCGTGGCCAGCAATTTCAACGCCAGGTCGATATCGAAGACCGGCTTGCCGTCACCAGCGAGCGCGTGGCCGACCAACAGGGTTTCCATCATCTGGTAACCAAGGGTCAGCGCTCGGTCCCATTCCTCGGCGAAGGCGGCATCGTGCCTGCGCATCCGGTACACAGCCGCCAGATCCAGCCCCGCTGCCCCCGCCGACGCCGCCACGCTGCATGTCGACGCGAGCTGATCGAGGAATACGGCCTGCGTCTGCCCGTTCCGGGATCGCTTTCGTGATTTTACGTCCATTGGCCAACCCCAACAAAAAGGGCCGGAAGCAGTGTCCTGCCCGGCCCGACTCGCAATTCTTCAGCGTTCCTGTTATGTACCCAATCAGCGTGACGATGTCAACATAAAATAACCTATCTGGTTTATCATGCAGCAGATCGCGCGAACAATCGCTTTGCGTCGGGCGGCTGGCGAGTCTAGGTCTCGTCCCGCAACATCAAGGGAGAGTATGCGCATGTTCAGCCACATCATGGTCGGTGCCAACGACATCGAAGCATCCAAGAAATTCTACGACGCCGCCCTTGGCGCGCTTGGCATTTCCGAAGGCCGCGGCGACCCCAATGGCCGCGTTTTCTGGCGCACGCCGACCGGCACTTTCGCAATCACCAAGCCGATCAACGGCAAGGAAGCGTGCAATGGCAACGGCGCGACCATCGGCTTTGCTGCTGCATCCCCGGAAGAAGCTGAGGCATGGCATAGCGCCGGTCTCGCCAATGGCGGCACCGCTTGCGAAAACCCGCCGGGCATCCGCGAAGGCGGCGGCGTTGAACTGTTTCTCGCTTATCTGCTCGATCCGGCAGGCAACAAGCTCTGCGCGCTTTACCGTGTAAAATGAGCTGACAGGGTTCGCCAGGGTGAACCAAAGGGCAGGCGGCGCCAATCGCACCGCCTGCCCAATCTGGCCTGCCTCAGTCCGGCCTATCTCAATCTGGCCTGCCTCAATCCTTTGACGGCCCGGCGCCATCGATCCCGGCGAGAACCGTCGCCCAGGCGGCAACTTCCTCATCGTACCGGCATTCGACCTCAAGCGCGTCGGCTCGACCGGCTTGCCAGTCGACCTCAACACTTCCCCGCCATTCGACAGTGGCGTTGCCCGACAGCGTCACCATGCCATCGTCCAAAGCCTCCGCGCGGACCTTGCCGCCGCGATTGAACACGGTCAGCGCGCGGGCGAATGGCACCCGGCCGGTCAGGCAGGCAGCGTAAGTCGATGCGGCCATGGCGCTGCCGCAGCTATCCGTCAGCCCGACGCCGCGCTCAAATGTACGGACGAACAAGTCCGCGCCGCGCAGTTCGACAAAGGACAGATTGGCGCGGTTGGGCAACCAGTCGGGCGCCGACTCGCACACCGCGCCCAGTGCGGACAGTTCAGCGTCATCGACCCGGTCGACAAAGGCCACGAGGTGCGGGTTGGGCATGGTAACCGCTGTAAACAGCCGTTCGCTCGGTAAGCCCGGCACGCGCGCTTCGACGAGGCGGTCAGGCGCGCCGACAATGGGGAAGGCGCGCGTATCCAGCCCCGCAGGCCCGGCGGTCTCTCGTATCGTAACAACACCGGGTGCGAGCGCGTCATCACGCCGAACCGATGCGCTCGACATTTTCAGCTTCACGTCCGCGCGGTCGATATCAAGCGCCTCAAAGCCAGCTCGCGCCACGCAGCGCAGGCCATTCAGGCAGGTTTCCGCTTCCGACCCGTCGGCATTCCACATGCGCATGGCGAAGGGATGCGCCGCATCGCCCCGCGCAAGTGCCAGCATCCCGTCCCCCCCCACCGGCCCCGAACGATCTGCCAGCGCGCGCGCGATCCCCGCCCAGATCGCATCAGGCAAGTCGAGCGCGCGCGCATCCACCAGCGGAAAGTCGTTGCCGGAGCCGTGAACCTTGGTGATCGAAAGTCGCATGGCCGCTTATTTAGGGACAGAAGCCGACCGCGTCACCTGTTCGGTCGCAAACCGTAATGGTCGGCCAGTCGATCAAGCGCGAGGCCAAGCACCAGCCGCCCCGATCTTGTTGGCCAGCCCAATGCCCGCTCCGCTGTCGGCATCGCCTCGCCAGCGCAGATCACGCGCCACGCAATGTCGCTCAACCCGCCCCCGATCGCGGCAATGGCCGCGTCGAACCGGCGTTTGGCACTGAGTTGGGCCGTGGTCGGATCAAGCCCGTTGTCACCGCGCCAACCACCGCCATCAACGCGCGCGCCATCCCAGCGCATCGTGACGCTTGGCGCAATCGAGGCACGCTCATAATCCGCGCGAAGCCGCTCGCCTGCCTCGATCTGCCGCGAATCGATCTTGCCTCGCGCGGCCAGCCAGGACAGCGGCGATTCGGCGAGATTGACCGTCACGCTGCGCCGCATGGGCGTGCGCGGTGCGATCGCGTCCTGAATCAGGCCGTGGGCATCCAGGCCGCGTTCGGCGAGCTGCTGTTTCATGGTCGGCACTCCTGTTTTGTACTCACGATATCCGTCCCCTTGCCACGAAGGTTATTTTGTAGGACAGTTATAACCTATTGGGTGATTTTTATTCAAAGGGCTGGCTTGGATGATTACGGCAATTCGGGAAGTCCGCCGCGCAAAGGGCATGACGCTGGATGATGTCGCGCGTGCATGTGCGCCGCCCACCACCGCGCAGACCATCGGTCGGTTGGAAACTGGCATGCGCACAGTCTCGGTCGACTGGCTTAACCGGATTGCCGGTGCGCTTGGCGTCAACGCCGCGGACCTCGTGAAGCTGCCCGACCGCGCCGATATCGCGGTGGCCGCAATTCTGGACCCAACCGGTGCTCATGCCCCGCGCAAAGCCGCTACGATCATGTCCCCCGCGCCCGAACCGGGCATGATTGGCATGCTGGTCAAAGCAAGTGTCGGAGAATATCGCACCGGCGATGAAATCTGGTGCCGCCTCTCGCCACCCGACAAATACGCCCAGGCCCTAAACCGTGACGTTCTGGTCCCACGGCCGGCCGGACGTTTCGTTTTTGCCCGACTGATCGGTCGAGAGGAGCCGCAGGGAGATACCCCAGGCAAGCTTCATTTGCTGCCCCTTGGCCCCGGCGCCCGGCAACAGGTCGTCAGTGATCCTCCGTGGATAGCACTCGCAACGCGATTGGTTCGCATGTTGTAAGCCGAAAATACCTCTGGTCGGCAGACGCTGTCAGGCAGTGGGCCAACACCTCAATCGATCGCGTTGCCGACGGGGCCCATGGGAATGCCAAGCGCATCGCCCAGTTCCATGCAGCGTTCGACCCGGTCGCTCTCGATGGCGCCAACCATGTAATAGTCGCCATCCGTCTGGAAATTCAGCAGGCGATAGCCATGGGCCGCCAGATAGACGTCGATCGCGATGAAACCATCGGCGATGCCTTCACCATGCGCCAGGCCGTCCCAACGAAATTTGGCGAGCGGCGCCAGGTCGGGCAAATGGCTATGCACCCGCGAAATCTCTTCGACCGCTTTCCAGTCGAGGTGCATCCATATCTGCTGCTCCCCCAGGGCAAAGGCCAGCGGGCGGAAAAATGGCGTTGCAGGTCGGTCGGTTGCGGTGACGTACACTGCCTCGTTGTCGTCATCGCCAGCAAGCGCGCGGTCGATCAGGTTGGCAAATATCTGCTGCGCCTGCGCACATGCCTCGTCGTTGCCGCGGCACAATATTTCGATGAACTCATCACAGGCGGCGCGATCAATTTTCGCGGCAAGCGTCGATGCAGCGATCTTTGGCTTGGCGTCCATTTTTGGCGGATCAAGATGGCTCACCAATTCGTCGATTGTGGCCTGGTAGCTGCCAAGCGGCTCTGACAGCGATCCGTCAGCGTGCAGGTGGTAAAGCACTCCATCCTCGTGGACCAGCATCCGGCCTTCCTTGTCGAAGGTGTATTGCAGGTGCCATGGATGCCAACGTGGCGGCGCCAGGATCTTACCGTGTCTGTCCGCAACGCCTACCCGGTCGGAACCATGGATGGGAACGCCGCGTTCATCATATTCGGCCGTGAAAATCAGGGTTGCGTCGCCGTGGAAATGCGGCGCCCCGTTGGCAATTTTGTGCGCGATGTTCTGATATTCGATGGGCAGGACGATATTGCCGGACTGGTCGATCAATCCGCAGCGCCGCCCGCGCTTGACGATGGCAAGCTTGTGCTTCCGATGATATTGCGAAATGCCTGAAAAAACGAACTCAGTGACGCGCCGGCCATCATAGTCCAGCAGGCCGCAACAGGTGCCCGGCTCGCCACTGTCCAATCCCGCTTCGATGAAACCATCCGAGCGAGCAGTATCAAAGTAGCCGTCAAACCGGCCAGGCAGATATTCGCCAGTGTCGAGGCGCAGCAGATAATGACTGTGGTCGCCCGCCTGGCAGTTCGCCCAACTGCGGACCACGGCAAGTTTGTTGCCCATCGTGTGCAACGACCGATACTCCATGGGCAGCACCTCGACACCATTGGCATCGAGCAGGCCATAGCGGAATGCCTGCCCCTCATCGCCAGATAGTCCGCCCGTGACTGGCTCAAAAATCACGATCCAGCCCCGGGTTGCATAACCGTCGTAACGATTGCTCTGGAGAAGCGAACCTGCCAGCGGGCGCAGCCAACGATCATAGGCGGTTACCAGGCCGAATTGCGGTGGCGCGCCGCGCGCGCGCCGGCATACCTGGTACGCGCCCAGCTTTTGATCGAAATCCGAGGCGCTACGCCTGTCCTGATACCAGTATGCGCTGAATTCGCTCAGGAAATCCGGCAATTCCTGCGGCGGATCGCCCGCCAGCCAATAGCCCGTTGCCACGCGCGCATCCCAGTAACCCAGTTCGTCTTGCGGATGGGCGAACACGCTGGAAAGCAGATAATCGGCATCGGCAGGGCCGCCACTGGCCAGCGCTTTTTCGAATTCCTCAGCTAGGGTATCGGCGCGCGACTTCAGATCGGCCATGAAGCCCTTGAAGCCCTTTTGCTGGTATCGTCGCCCAAATTGCGGTGCGGCGACTTCGGAAAACTCAAGAACGACATGCTCGTTGCGTTGCCGGTGGAGCAAATCGTGGATTTGAACCAACCGCCCGGACAATTCCGCCGCGGCGGCCGCCCCGCTGGATTGCATCAGGTCCATCAACGCGCTCAGTCGCGCCGCCGCAGCGCCCCATGGACATATAAACGCTGGCGGGTGATTGCCGTCGTCATAAACCGGCCAGGTGCAGATAGCGGGATCGGCCCCGATCAGCAGCAGAAACAGCGCTGGAACATGGTCGGACCATTCTGCCAGCCCCTTGATCTCGACATCGGGCAGATTGTCTTCGGTCAGCAGCTCGGGCAGCGTAAACAGATAGGCGAGGTTCATGGTCCTCCCGGAAAATATCGCCAGAAACGGATTAAATTTATCAATATTTCCGTGGATTACCAGCGCGATCGCCAGCATTCAAGACGCGAGTTAAAGGTCGCTATTGGCCTTCCGGCTTCGATCCGCCTCACGGCAAAATTGGACACGGGTCGCCGATCGTTCCTGCCAAAGGGTTTCGGCCGGGATCAGGCTGGAACAGCCCCTCAACAGCCCCTCCCCGCAACCAGTCGGCTTCGCCGTTAGGCTCCCTCGTCGCCGCGATATTTGATTTCCAGATACCGTCCATGGGTTTCCAGGCTGTCCAGCGAGCCCTGCGCAAGCTGCTCGGTCATTTCGGCGATCTGCCCGTCGATGACCTTCAGTCCGTCAACCAGTTGCGCGTCGGGTGTGCGGCCGTTGCGTTCCACCCCGCGCAGCGGCAGCGGCACACCGGCATATCCCTTCATGAAATCGGGCAATTGCTCGCCGATCAGTTTGCGCACCTCAAGCGCGGCAGGATCGTCATCCTTCAACTGTGCCAGTTGCGGCTCCAGGGTCCGCAACCGGGCGCCGATCTGGTCGACCAGGGTTATTGCGGGTGCGGGCAAGGCCGGGCGTTGCGCGTCCAGCCAGATCTGGGTTTGCGCGGGCAATGCCCGGATATTGGTTTCGCGCAGCTTTTCGGCCGTGGGCTCAGGGGTCGTGGGGAAGATCATCAGCGCGATCGTCGCGGCGATCATCAATGTCACCACCCCCAGCGCGCCGAACATGCCCAGTGGCATCCCCAGCCCGATGGTAATGGCGCCAAACAGGATCAGCACATTGGCAACGGCAATCCGCGTCAGCCGCCGTGCCACGCCCTGCTTGCGACGTTGATAAGCCGCACCCTGCCGGTAATTGGCAGACGTGCGCGTCAGCAGCTCGGCCGATCGCGCGATCTGCCGATCGACATCGGTCATTACACAGCCTCTAGCTTGAAGGTGTCGGCGGGGCCGCTCACCTGGTTTTGCGTGGCACCCTCGGCCCGCGCGATATAGCCCTTGGACTTCTCGACTTCGCTCGACAACGCAGTGACGGTGATCTTCATCGTGTCGAGCGCCTTCAGCTTGAAGGTATCGATCGCGTCCATCGTGTCATAGATGTTCTGGAACGCGCGTTGCAGCGTTTCCAGCGGGATGGTGGAGGCTGCGGCCTGTTCGTGAATTTTCGCGGTCTGGCTTTTCAGCAGCGCGCCAGTCGATTCGATGATGCTGGTCGTGGTGGTGTTGAGCTGGGTAATCTGTTCCAGCACCAGCTTCTGGTTGCCCAGCGCCTGTGCCACGGTGACGGCGGTACGCAGCGCGGCGACCGTGGTGGTCGATGCGCGATCGACGCCCTTCACCAGTTCCTGATTGTTCTTCTTGACCAGATCGAGCGCCAGATAGCCCTGCACGGTGACCGCCATCTGGGTCAGCAGATCCTGCGTGCGCTGGCGAACATAGAACAACGCTGTTTCGCGCAGGGCCTTGGCCTTGGCGGGATCGCTATGGTCCAGTTCGTTGGCCTTGTCCTCGATCTTCTCGTCCATGGTCTTGGCAAGGACGATCATCTGTTCCAGCCGCCCCATCGCCGTCCACAGATTGGCGCGTTCGGTGTCGATGGCGGCATTGTCCATCAACAGCTCGTCCTTGCCCGAGCCCAGGCTTTTGAGGATCGACGAGATATGGCTTTGCGACGATTTATATTTGTCGAAATAATTCTGCATCTTGTTGCCGAACGGGATGACGCCCAGCAATTTGCGCCCCGTCGACAGGCTGCCGTTCTTGCCCGGATCGAGCTGTTCGATCGTGCGGCGAAGCTGGGCGAGGTCCGCGCCGACGCCGCCTTCCTTGTCCATCGCCTTGACCGGGCGATCGAGGAAGCGATTGGACTGGCCTGCCGCATCGCGGATTTCCTTCTGCCCCATCGCCGCAATCGCATCGACGCGCTTGCCGAACTCGGGCGAGTTCACGTCCTGCGCGACCAGGTCTGCGATGAAACCGTCAACCCGCTCGGCCAGTTTGGAGCGCGTACCGTCATCAACCGGCACCAGTCCGGCGGCTTTTTCCGGCGCGACGACCTGCACCGGATCAGGCGGGGTCAGCGTCAAAGGCTGGTCGGCAGTGGTCGTATCAGGCGTCGTGGCCATGTCGTGACTCCATAGGCGGGACGCCCCTGACTCTAGGGCCTTCGCGCGCACGTTCAAGTGTATCATGAATGTAACACGCAAAGCGCCACGCGCAAGATGGCGCTATTTCAGGTTTTTCACCCGGAATTGCCCCTGAATCAGCGCGTGGCGGCGATATACGCGGCGCGGAACGCGTGAAGCGCCGCCGGATCGGTGTCGGAGATCGCCCAGAACTCCAGATCGCCCTGGTGCCAGCGCAGGATATGATAGCCATCGCGCTGGTCGTCGAGCGGGCCGTGCGGCAGCCAGCCTGGCCTGGCCGGCAGGATCATCAGGTTGATGACGTGGCGTTCCCGCCGGAAGGCAAGCGCGGCGACGTTGCGACCCGCCAGATAATCGAGCCTGCCGCCGATCAGCGGAAAGCCCTTGTCGGCCAGGTCGACCACCGGGGGCGCGAAATCGATGCGGCCGTTGAACCACGGTTTCACCACATGGCGATTGGAAGTCTGGATGTCGATCAGTCGGCCCGGCAGCATCGACCGCACATGGCTGGAGATTACTTCATCTTCGACGGCGTGGTCGCTGGCTTGTGGAAGGATGACGGCAAAGGCCAGGCTGGCGGCAAGGGCGCCACCCAACGCTCCCCCGGCCCAACCCCAACCCGGGCGCCGGGCACGCGGAGCGGTGGAAAGGCTGGTGGTGCCAGCGCGGGCAGGTGCGATTGCCTCTATCCGGGCGCGCAATGCTTCGGGCGCGACATGGGCCAGGCCATCAGTGCCGGCAATCCGGCGGCGCAATTTGTCGAGCGCGGCCAACTCTTCCGCACAGCCCGGGCAAGCGGCGACATGGGCGTCGAGCGCGGCGGCGTTGGCGGCGTCCAGCTCGCCATCGATCAGGGCATTGAGCAGCGGCAGCTTTTCCGGGCAAGCGGTCATGTGCATGCCTCCCCCGCGACATCGGCAGCACTCAGCAGGGCAGCGAGCAACTGGCGGCCACGCGCCAGCCGCGACATCACCGTACCGATCGGCGTATCGATCGACGCGGCGATATCCCGATAGCTCATTTCCTCGAGTTCGCGCAGCACGATCACCTCCCTGAAATGCTCGGGCAGCGCTTCGATGGCCTGGCGAACCGAGGCGATGGCGCCGTGGCGCAGCAGAATGGTTTCGGGTGTGACATCATCGGCCAGTTCCTCGACTTCGATCGGCACCTCGACCGGGCGGTTGCCGCGTGCCCAGTCGCGCCAGCAATTGCGGACGATCGCAAACAGCCACGCGCGATCCGCGTCACCCCGATAACCGGCGAACGAACGATAAGCGCGCAGGTAGCTGTCCTGGACGATATCGTCCGCCGCCGCTGCATCGCGCGCCAGATACCGCGCGAAGCTGTAGGCCGCATCGAGGTGCGGCAGCATCGTCAATCGAAACCGTTCGCCGATGCTGCCGGGCAGGCCGGTGGAGTCCGGCGCGGATGTTGCCGGGGCAAAACGCCTCATTGCCGGTCGCTTGGCCCTCCTGCATGGGCCATCATCCGCGTCGTTCCCTGGTTCGTCATTTGACGATGATCTTCCCCGTCATATGCGGATGCAACATGCAGAAATACGCATAGTCCCCCGCCTTGGTAAAAGTGAAGGAATAAGTGCCGTCGGTGTCGAGCGCGGGCGAATGGAACGCGCGGTCATTGGCGGTTGCGGTGTGCGGGTCTTCATCGACATTGGTCCAGGTTACCGTGGTGCCGGGCGCCACGGTAACGATCTGGGGAATGAAGGCAAAGTTCTTGATCTGCACGGCGACGGCTTTGGCCGCAGGCGCATTGGCCACGGGTTTGGCTGCGGCGACCGCCGGTTTGGCCGCGGCGTGGTGAGCCCCCGTATGGCCGGTGTGTGCGGCAAAAGCGGTCGTGGCGAGCGCTGCCGCCGACGACAGGGCAAGCGCCGCGGCAAGGCGACGATATGAAACAGACATGACTGGTCCTTGTGCTGGATATTGCGTTCGGGGTGCTTAATCGGCGCGCTCAGGCGAGCGTCGCGTCGATAAGCGCGATGGGCGTATCGCTGTTGGTGACGGTTGCAGTGCGGATGCCGAGGACGCCGTGGAGCTGATCGGTCGGCACCTTGAGCGGGCCAGGCGACGGCGCGGTGCCGGGTGCCGGCTGCGGATAGGCAGTCGAGAATGCCGAGTGGAAACTGATCGACCCTTCCACCTTCTGCATCACCTGGTGGATATGGCCGTTGAGCACCGTTACCGAACCAAAGCGGCGGAGCAGCGACAATGCGTTCAGGCTGTCGTCGGTGCCCCAGCCCCATGGGCCGAAAACCGTCCACATCGGGATATGCGCGAACACCACGACCGGGGTGGAGGATGACAATCCCGCCAGATCTTTTTTCAACCAGGCAAGCTGATCGTCGCCCAGATGGCCCATGCCACCGGCAGGCAGGTTGACGACGTTGACCAGGCCGACAAAATGGACGCCAGAATGGTCGAAGCTGTACCAGCCGGAACCCTTTGTCCCCTTGCCATAACGATCGAGGAACGCCTTGCCGGCGCCTTCGTCGAGCACGTCATGTTCGCCGGGGGTGTGGAATACGGTCAGGCCCGCTTCGTTGATGATCGCATCGGCATCGGCGAATTCGGCATCGCGCGACAAATGGCTGACGTCGCCGGTGTGGATGATGAAGTCGGGCTTGACCGGCAGCGCCTTCACCTTGGCAATGGCGTCGCGGAACGTGGCGCGCGCATCGGGGTTGGCGGGCTTGTCAAAGCCGATATGGCTGTCGCTGATCTGCAGGAAGGTAAAGGGCTTCACCCCGCTGATCGTCGGCTTGGCGGGCATCGCCAACGCGCTGTCGAGGCTGATCGAGCTGGCGACGCCGCCAGCGAGCGTATAGATGGCGCCGGTGCCGGCCCAGCCCATGCACTTCAGCAGCCCGCGCCGGTCAAGCTTGTCCATTCTGTCGTCGTGCATTTCCTGATCCCTTTCGTGCGGTGTTCAGGGGCAAGACGTGGCGAGAACGCCGTTTATTCCCGCAAAGTGAAAATTATTTTCTCAAAAGTCGCGGCAATCCGGCCGGGTTTGATCGCGCCAAATGCCGGTTTGGGACGGTATTGGCGGGTGGGACTTCCCGCATCGCACAAATTGGGCTATGCGCCGCGCCAGTATTTTCATTCCAGTATCGGGAAATTTCATGAGCCTCCGTAACGTGGCGATCATCGCCCACGTCGATCACGGCAAGACAACGCTTGTCGATCAGTTGTTCCGCCAGTCGGGCACCTTCCGCGATAACCAGCGCATCGAAGAACGTGCGATGGATTCGAACGACCTCGAAAAAGAGCGCGGCATCACCATTCTGGCCAAGTGCACCAGCGTCGAGTGGGAAGGCACGCGCATCAACATCGTCGATACGCCGGGCCACGCCGATTTCGGCGGCGAGGTGGAGCGCATCCTGTCGATGGTCGATGGCGTGATCCTGCTGGTCGATTCGTCCGAAGGCGCGATGCCGCAGACCAAGTTCGTCACCGGCAAGGCGCTGGCGCTGGGCCTGCGCCCGATCGTGGTCGTCAACAAGATCGACCGGCCGGACGAACGCATCCAGGAAGTGCTGGACGAAGTGTTCGACTTGTTCGTCAGCCTGGAAGCAACCGACGACCAGCTTGATTTCCCGGTGCTCTACGCGTCGGGCCGCAATGGTTATGCCAACGAAGACCCGGCGCTGCGCGACGGTACGCTGGGGCCATTGTTCAACAAGATCGTCGATCATGTGCCGGCACCATCGGCTGACCCGGATGGTCCGTTCAAGTTCCTGGTCACCCTGCTTGACCGCGACAACTTCCTTGGCCGCATCCTGACTGGCCTGGTCTTCTCCGGCTCGGTCAAGACCAACCAGCAGATCCACGCGCTCGACAACGACGGCAAGATCGTCGAGACGGGCCGCGCGTCGAAGATCATGACCTTCCGTGGCCTGGAACGCGTGCCGACCGAAGAAGCACAGGCTGGCGACATCATCAGCCTGGCGGGCCTGACCACCGCGACCGTGTCGAACACGATCTGCGATCCCAGCGTCAGCGATCCGCTTCATGCCCAGCCGATCGATCCGCCGACACTGTCGATGCGTTTCGCCGTCAACGATTCGCCGATGGCAGGTCGTGAAGGCAGCAAGGTGACGTCGCGCATGATCCGCGACCGCCTGTTCCGCGAAGCCGAATCGAATGTCGCAATCAAGGTGACCGAAGCCGACGACCGCGATTCCTACGAAGTCGCCGGTCGTGGCGAACTTCAGCTTGGCGTGCTCATCGAAACCATGCGCCGCGAGGGCTTTGAACTCGGCATCAGCCGCCCGCGCGTGCTGTTCGGCGTCGATGAAGACGGCAAGCGGACCGAGCCTTACGAAACCGTCATCATCGACGTGGACGAGGAATATTCGGGCACGGTCGTGGAAAAGATGAACATCCGCAAGGCCGAAATGACCGATATGCGCCCTTCGGGCGGCGGCAAGACCCGCATCACTTTCTCGGCGCCCAGCCGTGGCATGATCGGTTACCATGGCGAGTTCCTGTCGGACACGCGCGGCACCGGCATCATGAACCGGCTGTTCGAGAAATATGGCCCCCACAAGGGCAATATCGAGGGCCGCAAGAACGGCGTGCTGATCTCCAACGGATCGGGCGAAGCCAACAGCTATGCGCTGGGTCCGCTGGAAGAACGCGGCATCCTGTTCGTCGGCCATGGCGAAGCGCTGTACGAAGGCATGATTATCGGCGAAAATGCCAAGCCGGATGACCTTGAGGTCAACCCGATGAAGGCAAAGCAGTTGACCAACTTCCGCGCATCGGGGGGCAAGGACGACGCCATTCGCCTGACGCCGCCGAAGAAGATGACGCTGGAACAGGCGATCGCCTATATCGACGATGACGAAATGGTCGAAGTGACGCCCAAGTCGATCCGGCTGCGCAAGCGCCACCTCGATCCGCACGAGCGCAAGAAGGCAAGCCGCGCCAAAGCGGCTGCCTGATTTTCGGATCATCCGGTTTCAAGAGGGTCGGTTCAGCAACGCTGGGTCGGCCCTTTTGCTGTCCGGGCGCCTGTTCAACCGGTTTGCGCGCGCGATTGGCCGCGGGGCTTGAATCTTATTCATAATTACATAAATTGATAAATAACATTGTGGACAAGGAGCTTGCGTGTGGCGAAGGACTATCGGGCGCTGACCCAGGATATCAGCGCATACAGTGCGCAACTCCGCAAGCTCGCCCCCGACGCGATGCAGGGCTTCCATGCCCTGGCCAAAGGGGCGAGCGCGCAAGGAGCCGTCGATGCCAAGACGAAGGAATTGGTCGCGCTGGCCATTGGCGTGACGCAGCATTGCGACGGCTGCATCGGCTTCCATGCCAAGGCGCTGGTCGCCATGGGCGCATCGCGGCAGGAAGTCGCCGAGGTAATGGCGATGTGCGTCTATATGGGCGGCGGGCCAGCATTGATGTACGCGGCAGATGCGCTGCGCGCCTATGACCAGTTTGCCGATGGCGGCGAGGCTGGCGCCTGACCTATCGAGACAATTGCCTGGCCAGCGCCGTGAGCAGCGTCAGAATTTCCATTTGAAATTGATACCCACCGCCGGAGCGCTGGCGCCGTTGGGCAAGTTTCGCTGGAACGCCTGGGGCCGGGCATCCGCGCCGAACAAGCGGAAACCAAGGTCCACCGGTTTCTCACGGAAACGTTCGGGGTCGATCCGTTCCACGTCCTTCCTTACCCGCGCACACACCAGAATTTCGTCGCTGGTCGCGGTGGCAAGGTTGCAGTCCCCCTTGGTCGCCGCCGGGCGAAATTTGGCGAGGTCGAAATGCTCGACCGCGCCTTCGGTCGCGGATACGTCCGGCTGAGGCGTAGCCGCGTCCTGCCCGATCAACAGCAGCAATGGCAGAGCGACGAACATTGGCCGGGCATCCCCATCTTGCGGATGCGAGATATTGAGCGTCGGATTATGGCTTATTTCAGGCGTTTATCGGAATCGGCCTCAATGGCCGATGTTGATCAGCCAGGCCTTGGCGCGGCCCGATGGATGCGCCGCGCCGTCCAGGCGAATGGCATGGACGATCTGGACCGGCTTGACGATCATCTGCCCCTTCATCACGCCACTGCCGCCAGCGGATGCTTCCGCCAATATGGCCTTCACCGTCGCCATGCCATCAACCACGCGCCCGAACACCGCATAGCCCGGATTGCCCGGCCGCGCGTCCATGCCGGGGCTGGCCCCGACCAGAATGGAGAAATTACCCGTCGCCGAATCGGGCGTCGTTCGCGCCATCGAAATTGCGCCGTCGATATGATGCAGGTGCGTCTTGCTGGTCGGTTCCAGTGCAATCGGTGTCAGGCTGCGACGGATGTCATTGCCGATACCGCCTTCGACAAAGCCTCGTTTCGGCGCCCCCTTTTGCCGCGCGGCGCGAAAGAAGGTCGTGCCGTCCAATCGCCCGTCATCGACATAGGTCAGAAAATTGGCGGCGGTGCGCGGCGCGCGACGGGTATCGAGCGCCAGGACGATTGCACCGCGCGAGGTGACGAGCTTCACCCGGACATAGCCCGGCGTCGCCCGATCCGCCCGTTGCGCCACCACCGCACCGGGCAGCAGCAGCAAGGCGAGCACGCCCGCCCGCCATCTGGCCGATATGGTCAACGCCCGCCCATTTCCAGCAGGACGGCCCATTCATCATCGCGCACCGGGGTGACCGACAGGCGCGACTGGCGCAGCACTTCGATCTTGGCGAGCCGGGGTTCCGCCTTGATTTCCGCCAGCGTGACCGGCGTTTTGAATGGCTCGACCGGTTTGACCGCGACACTCGCCCATTTGCCGTCCTCACCATCGGGGCGCCAGCTACGGGTAATTTCCATGATGCCGACAGCGGCCTTCTGGGTGTTCGAGTGATAGAAAATCGCCCGGTCGCCCGGCTGCATCTGCATCAGGAAATTGCGCGCGGTATAATTGCGGATGCCGTCCCATTCGGTGGCGCGATCATGGACCAGGTGGTCCCAGCCATAAACTTCGGGTTCGGAGCGTAAAAACCAATAGGCCATGGTTGATCGCTCTAGCGCGGCGTCGGTCGCCGCTGCAAGCCCGGCCGTCGGTGCAAACATCGGATAGCAGCGGCCGATGTTCCCGCGATCAGCGCATCATCTCACCATCGACAAGGCGCGGCAGCCCCAGTGGATTGTCGCTCTTCAGCGGCGGCGGCAACAGCGCGTCGGGCAGATCCTGATAGCAGACCGGGCGCAGGAAGCGGTCGATCGCCGACGCGCCGACCGATGTCGTGCGCGCGTCCGATGTTGCCGGAAACGGCCCGCCATGGACCATCGCGTAACCAACCTCGACACCGGTAGGCCAGCCATTCGCCAGGATGCGCCCGGCCTTTTTTTCCAGCAACGGAATGAAGGAGCGCGCAGCGTCATGATCGCCTTCGTCGAGTTGCAGCGTCGCGGTCAATTGCCCCTCCATCGCGGCAATCGCGGCATGAATTTCCTCCAACGACTGCGCGCGCACGATGATCGATGTTGCCCCGAACACCTCCGCGCCCAACTCCTCATGGGCAGCGAACGACGGCGCGTCGGTCTGGAACAATGCGCCCTGACCGCGATTGGGGCCATCCGCTGCTGTGCCGCGCGCCAGCGTTGCCACTGCATCGTGCGCGGCGATGGCGGCGACCCCCTTGTCGAACGCGGCATGGATCCCCGCAGTCAGCATCACCTGGGGAGCAGCGCCGCTCAGCGCTTCGGTCGCCGCCACGACAAAGCGATCAAGATCAGGGCTGTCGACGGCAAAGACGATGCCGGGATTGGTGCAGAACTGGCCCGATCCCATCGTCAGCGAGGCGATATAGGCCGCACCCATTGCCTCGGCGCGGTTGGCAAGCGCGGCGGGGAACAGGACGACCGGGTTGATGCTCGACATCTCGGCATAGACCGGGATCGGCTCGGCACGCCTGGCCGCGATTTCCACCAGCGCCAGGCCACCGCCGCGCGATCCGGTAAAGCCTACCGCCTTGATGTGCGGATTGGCGACCAGCGCGCTGCCCAGTTCGTTCGAGACACCTTGAAGCAGGGAGAAGACACCGTCGGCCAACCCACATTCGGCCACTGCGGCGCGGATCGCCTGACCCACCAGCGCGGAGGTGCCTGGATGAGCCGGATGGCCCTTCACCACCACAGGGCACCCTGCGGCAAGAGCAGACGCGGTGTCGCCGCCTGCCACCGAAAAGGCGAGAGGAAAGTTGGAGGCGCCAAAGATCGCCACCGGGCCAATGGCGATCCGGCGCTGGCGCAGGTCCGGCCGGGGCAGCGGCTGCCGCTCGGGCAGCGCATTGTCCACCACCACGCCCAGCGAGCGGCCCTGGCGCAGCAGCGTGGCGAACAACCGGAGTTGGCCGCACGTCCGGCCACGTTCGCCCGTCAATCGCGCGATGGGCAGGCCCGATTCAGCGGCTGCGCGCTCGATCAACGGGGCGCCGATGGCCTCAATCCCGGCGGCGATGGTCTCCAGAAAATGCGCGCGTTGTGCGGGCGTCGTCTCACGAAAGCTATCGAATGCCCGGTCGGCCAACGCGCATGCCTGCTCGACATGATCGGTCGTCGAGATCGAAAAATCCGGCTCCATCAACGCATTGGTCGCCGGGTTATAGGCGCGGAACACCTTTTCCGTGGTTACCGCTTTGGCGCCGATCAGGAAACTGCCGTCCATCGCTTGTTCTCCGTCATCTGGATTTCGGCCGATCGGCGCTGCGCCCCGGCCTTGAATTGCTTCAGGCAAAGCTGGTGTCGAAGGTCGACATGGTGGAAGTTGGTCCCCCGCGCGACTGTTTCATTCTCCTTGGGCGCACAAACCGTCGGCGGGCATTGGAAAGCTGGCCGGTACGGGGATGTTCCGGGCAATGGCCGCATCCTCGAACGTCGGGCTGGGGCCGGGCAGGCGCGGATTGGCGGCAGCGGCGTAGAACGGGTCGCTTTCCGCCCGGGCCAGCGTCACGAAACGGAAGCCGAGCGCGCGATACAAGTCCAGAACTCGCGGCAGCATATAGGCGCTGAATGCCCCCATGTGCATCAACAACACCTGCGGCACGTCGCGGTGATAAAGCTGCCGGGACAAACGGCGTGAATTGAGCGCGGACTCGCGCGCCGCTTCCAGAAAGTCATGCGCCAGCCTGTCGATGATCGCGGGGTCGCCCTTGGCGACGCAGCCCGCATAGACATCGTTCCAGCCCCAATCGCTGAAATCATTGGTGACGGCGGCGATGCGATAATGATGCGCGGCCAGCCAGGTGCGCACCGCTGCCTGCTTGGCGGGCGTGTCACCTTCATCGAGAAATGGATAGCGGAACCAGCGCCAATCCCGACCCTTCATCAACGGCGCGACGGTGGCTTCGTCATCCCCAACCTGCGCCAGGAAGTCCGCCGCGGAAATCTGGTTCAGGCTGGGATGATTATAGGTATGGTTGCCCAGCGGCAGGCCCGCCGCGCGCCATGCCGCCATTACCTTGGCTGACAGCGGGTTGCCGAGTTCGAACCCACCATTGACGAAGCCGAAGGCAGGCGCATGGGCGGCCCGCAACGCGGCGATCAACGCGTTGGCGACATCCAGCCGCGTTTCGCCGACGGGCAACGGCCCGTGCGCAGGAATATCGTCAAAGGTCAGCGCGATTGTCGGCCTGGCCGCCCTTGCCGGTTTTGTCGGCCGGGCCGCGACGGACGTTGCGAACAAGGCAGCAAGCAGGATCGCCGCACGCGACCAGCGGTTGAACATCATACGCATTCCCGACCATGCACCGCCCTGGTGGCGCGATCATTACGCATGCCACCCGTGCCAGGCAAGCCGCGGCGCGTTCGGCGCGAACCGACGCAACAAGGCGATTGTCGCGCTACGCCGCCAGATTGGGAAGAATGGGCAAGTGACGCACCCGCTTGCCGCTCGCCGCGAAAATCGCATTGGCAAGCGCCGGTGCCACCGGCGGCAGCCCGGGTTCGCCGATGCCGCCAACCGTCGCGCCGCTTTCGATGAAGTGGACGTCGATCGCCGCTGGCGCGGCGGCGAGCTGAAGTACCGGATAATCGGGGAAGCTCGACTGGACGACCGCGCCCTTTTCAAGCGTGATCGCTTCGCCCAGTGCCGCGGACAAGCCCATGACGATGCCGCCTTGCACCTGCGCCTCGGCATTTTTCGGGTTCACCGTGGTGCCGCAATCGACCACCGCGAACACACGGTGGATCTTGGGCGTGCCGTCGGCCTGCATCGACAGTTCGACGACTTCGCCGACGATGGTGCCGAACGATTCGACCAGCGCGATGCCGCGCGCGACGCCGGGTGCCATGGGCGTGCCCCAGCCCGCACGCCGGGCGACCGCATCGAGCACCGCGAGATGGCGCGAACCGGGTTTCAGGTGGCGGCGGCGGAATTCATACGGATCGACACCGGCCTTGTGCGCCAGTTCATCGATGAAACTCTCGTTGTAAAAGCCGTGCTGGGTGCTGTTCACCGAACGCCAGTATGCATCGACCTGATTGGAGATGTATTTGAAGTGCTGGCGCTGTGCAGCCGGTATCTCATACGGAAAGACGCACTCGTCCTCGGCATCGGCAAACTGGACATAATCGGTCTGCCAGGCGCTGATCCTGCCATCGGTGCCAAGTGCCGCGCGCAACCGGGCAGAGGATTGCGGGCGATAGGCGCCGTGGCGCACGTCCTCCTCACGCGACCAGATCAGCTTCACCGGGTGGGGGAACTGCATCGCCAATTCGGTCACCTGGCCGATGATCTGCGAATAGCCGGGGAAGCGCCGCCCGAAACCGCCGCCCATAATCATCGGATGGAACATCACCTTGTCCACCGACAGTTTCGCGGTTTTCGCCGCGATCATCCGCGCGGACAGCGGATCCTGCATCCCACCCCAGATATCCAGCCGACCGTCGCGGTGATGCGCGGTCAGGACGAACGGCTCCATCATCGCCTGGTGCAGGAATGGCACCCGGTAATCGGCGGTCAGCGACGTACCATGCCTGGCGAATTCGGCCGCCGGGTCGCCGCTGCCATGTTTCTTGTCGGCCTTGCCCGTGGTGCGCAGCTTGTCCTGCGCGGCAAAGATGGCGTCGCTCGACAAGGCGCCATGGCCGCCATCGTCGAACCTGGGGTCAAGCGCGCGCACCCCTTTCAACGCAGGCCAATAGCCACTGGCGACGACGATGACCGCGTCGTCCAGCTTCACGACTTTCTCGACACCGTGAACCGCCATGGCGGGCGCCGGATCGACCGAGACCAGCTTGCCGCCGCGCACCGGTGCCATGATGATCGTCGCCACCCGCATGTCCGGCAGGGTGAAGTCGATGCCGTATTTGGCTGAACCGTCGACTTTGCCCGGCACGTCGAAACGCGCCATCGGCTGCCCGATAAAGCGATAATCCTTGCGCGATTTCAGCGCGGGCGCGACCGCCAGCGACCGGCTTGCCGCGGCCTCGGCAAGTTCGCCATAGCGCAGCGATTTGCCCGAACGGGCATGAATGACGCGACTGTCACGCGTCGTCAGTTCGCCGGCCGGGACACCCAGCTTGTCCGCCGCGGTGGCGACGAGCGCCATCCGGACCGCCGCACCCGCGACGCGGACGCCGTGCTGGCCAGTGAAGCGGATCGCCGATGATCCGCCGGTAATCTGCAAAGGCAGGCTGCGCGCAATCATCGAGAAGCCGGAATTGACCAGCCCGCGCAGAAATGCGGGAATTTGCGCGTCGCCCAGTTCAAAACCCTCGGCAAGCGGGGTGTTGGCGAACGCAACGTCTGCGGGCGCCGATTCGACCTTCATCTTGCTCCAGTCGGCATCCAGTTCATCGGCAAGCATCTGCGCCAGCGCGGTGTTCGATCCCTGGCCAAAATCGATGTGCGGTGACAGCAATGTAACGGTGTCGTCCTCGGCGATCTTGATCCAGGTCGCAAAGCCGGTTTCGCCCTTGCCCGTCGTCAGTTCCGCCGCGCGGCGGCGTTGGGCGCCGTCCTGCCAGCTTACATAGCCGGTGCCGAATACCGCGCCGCCCACCAGGCCTGCGCCACCGATGAGGAAAATCCTGCGCTTGATGCCCATGATGCGTCCCCTTGCCTTAACCCTGCGCGACCGAATGGATCGCGGCGCGAATGCGGACATAAGTGCCGCAACGACAGATATTGGTCATCGCCGCGTCGATATCCGCGTCGGTCGGCTTTGGGTTTTGGGCAAGCAGGGCGCTGGCCGCCATCAACTGGCCCGACTGGCAATACCCGCATTGCGGCACTTCATGCGCGATCCATGCCTGTTGCAGCTTGCCAATCCGGCCCGGCGTACCGCTCAGCCCTTCGATCGTGGTGATCTTCCTGCCAGCAACATCGCCAATCTGGACCTGGCAGGAACGCGTTACCTGGCCGTCGATATGCACGCTGCACGCGCCGCACGCACCGATGCCGCAGCCGAATTTGGTGCCGGTCAGCCCCAGTTCTTCCCGGATCGCCCAGAGCAGCGGCGTGTCGGCCTCTCCGGCAAAGCTCACCGGCTTGCCATTGACGCTGGTTTCGATCGCCATACGCTTGTCTCCTCCCACCCGGACTTCGCGGTCGTCACGCACGGTCATCTGGTTGTCATCTGCAACTGATTATGGGCGAAACCAGATGGCAGGTCCACTGCGATCTGGTTTCGCCAGTCAGGCGGCAAAGGCACCGCCCGGTTATTGGCCGAGCAGAACCTTTACCGCGGTTTCCAGTTGCGCATCGCGTCCTTCGGCATCTTCACCCAATGGCCGATCCGCAGGAATGTCGACGGCGCGCGGGTTCAGTTCCATCGCGTCGCCCTTGCTGCCCAGAATGCGCACGCCGGGCCGCCGGACGGTCGATCCGTCGATCATTCTTTCGCCGCCGGTAAAGATGATCCAGCCTGCGGTCGGCTGGCCCACCACCTTGCCCAGCCCAAGCGTCCGATATCCTTCGGTAAAGTCCTCGCCGTCCGACAAGGTCGATTCGTTGGTGACCAGCACCGTCGGCAACCCCAGCGCCCGCTGGCCCAACGCCTGGCGCGCCGGGATGGGGAACATGTCGCGCGGGATCATCGTCAGGTAATTGTGGCGCGTCAGCACATCGAGCGCATAGCCATTGACGAAGCCGCCATTGTTGTTGCGGATATCGACGACGACACCCTGTTTCGACTGGTTCTGCGCATCGAGATCGAGATACAGCCGGTTGAGCGATTCCTCCGACATGTCGGGCATGTGGACATAACCCAGCCGCCCGCCCGAGATCTTCTCGACATAAGCGCGCCGGGCATTGACCCAGCCGCGATAGGCAAGGCCGCCCGCCGTCGTCGCAGCCACGGGGCGCACGATGGCGTCACGCGCGCCTGCCGGGCCAGTGATGCCCAGCACCACCCGCTCATCGACCTTTTCGCTCAGCAACTGGTCCAGATTGGTCGCCGGGGTAATCGCCACGCCATCGACGCTGACCAGGCGATCACCGGGTTTGATCTTCCCTTCGATGAACGCCGGGCCAAGCGGGATGACCTCTCGCACGACCAGCCCTTTGCCAGCCTCATAGGCGGCCGCGTCGAAACGCAGGCCCAGATCGCCAAAATGTTCGCGCGGCGCGGAACCTGGCCCGCGCGGGGCGCCGATGCCGCTGTGCGATGCGTTGAGTTCGCCGATCATCAGATTGATGATCCGCCGCAATTCGTCCCCGGTGCGCGCGCCGCTGACATAAGGCTGGAACCTGGTGCGCAGCGCTTTCCAATCATGCCCGTTGAACTTGGGGTCGAAAAAGTCGCGGTTCAGCATTCCCCAGGCTTCGTCGAACACGACCTGTTTTTCGGTGGCGAAATTCACGTCCATCTCGCCAGCCAGGCCAACCGCCTTGGGTCGCGGGGTTTCCAGCGGAGAAGCGAATAACGTGCCGCCATCCAGATAGACCAGCGTCTTGCCGTCGTTGCTCAGCGCAAAATCGCCCTTGGGCCGTGCGGTTGCCGTTACCTGTTTGGCGATGACTGGATCATCGGCCAGTTCGTCCAGGCTGTAGCTGTAGAGATTGCCTTGCCCCTTTTCCGTCGCCCGGAATACCAGCGTGTTGCCGTCGCCACTGATGACCGGGCTTTCCGCGCTGAGGCCAAGCGGCAGGAACGATGCGCGTTCACGGATGCCTTCAAAGACGATCGACACCGGCTTTGCGGCAGGCTTGGGCTCGGGTTTTCCGGCCGCCTTACCGCCCGCCTTGCCGCCCGGCTTGGCGGTTTTGTCTGTAGCGTCATCGGGATCGGCATCGGGTTTCGGCGCCGGAGCCGATTTGTCGAACAGCTTGCGGAAACCATCCTCCCGGTATTTGGGCACATGCGGGACAAGGTCGATCCGCACGATCTTGCTGTCTTCGGTTCGTTGCCCAGTGTCGAACAGCAGGAAAGTACCATCGGGCGACCAGACGACGCGGCCAAGCTGGCCGTTGCCCAGGAAGCTGACGGCGCGCGCCGCGCCGCCCGCCACCGGCACGACGGAAATGTTGGTGAAGGACTTGCTGTCGGTCACCGGGAAGGCAATCCATTTGCCATCGGGGGAAAAGGCAGGCGCGGTATCGTCGCCGAACAGCGACAATGCGCCTGTGAACAAGGTCCGGTCCGCGGGCGCCGCGCCCAGCGTGACAAGGTGCAGTTCCTTGCCATCGCGCATATAGACGGCTTGCTTGCCATCGGGCGCATAGGCGATCGCCGCGGCGACGCCCTCCCTGGTCAACAGCGTTTCCTTGCCCGTGGCGACGTCATATTCGGCGAGCAGGTGGTCAAGGCCGCGTTCGGTCACATACAGCAGCCGCTTGGAATCGGGCGACCAGGTGACTTCGCGTTCGGCGCCGATGCTGGTGGTGATGCGCTGGGCCGGGCCGCCATCCTTCACCGGGCCGGCAAAGATCTCGCCATGGCCGATTACCGCGACTTTCTGGCCATCGGGTGAAAGCGCCATGCGGTCGAAATTATTGATCTTCAGGTGCCGCGGTGCCTCCATCGCGGAGGCGCCACGCAAACTGATCTCAACCGGCGCCGCCTTGCCGCTGGCCGGGTCGAAGCGCCAGATGGCCATGTCACGCTCGAACACGATGGCGGTGCCATTGGCGGCGATCATCGGATAAAGCAGCCGCCCGTCAGTAAACTGCGTCACTTGACGGGCAGCACCGCCCGATGCCGCCATGCGCCACAGATTTTCGGTGCCGGACTTGTCCGACATGAAGAACAGCGTCTTGCCATCGGGCGTCCATTGCGGCCAGGCGTGCTTGGCATTATCGGCGAGCAGCCGCTGATAGCCGCCCGCGCCGGACACCGGCTTCACCCACAATTCGGTTTCATCGATGTGCGATCGGCCGTTGCGCCACCACTGGCCGTTGGAAATGCCGCGCGCCATCAGCGCGATATGGCTGCCATCGGGCGAGGGAGCCGCCTGGAATTCGGGCACATAGGCGTCGTTGCTGACCGCCATTGGCGTGCCGCCGGTGGCGCCAACGCGGAAAACATCGGCGCGCGCACCGGGATCTTCGGCGCCGGAGCTGAAATACAGCCACTTGCCGTCCGCCGACCAGCTGTCCAGTTCCTCGTTGGTCTCGGCAAAGGTCAGCCGGGTGACGAGGCCGCTTGCCAGATCAAGGACGTAGATATTGGTATTGCCCGACCGGCTGGAAGTGAAGGCCAGCTTGCGCCCGTCGGGCGAATAGAGCGGTCGACCCTCGGTCGCGGGGTCGGTCGCCAGCAGGTGCGCAACGCCACCCGACGCCGCGACTTCCCAGATGTCGCCACCGCTCGAAAACGCGATCATGCTGCCATCGGGCGACAATGAAGGTTCGGCCAGCGAAGGTCGCGCGTCCTGGGCGACGGCAATGCCGGGCAACGACATGCTGGCGCTGGCCAACAGGATGGCAAGTGATTTTAATCGCATAGATGGCTGCCCCCGACGGATTGATCGTCGACGGTTAGAGCCAGTCATGCCCTTGTCCGCAAGAGTGAAACGCGTGCGCTGGGCGCTTCACTCCGCCCGATCATGGCAGGGTTGGGGCATCCCGGCCCCGACAATGTCGAACTGCCTGGGCGAGAAAGCGGCAGTTCCGGGAAACCGGGTTCTATACTGGATGCCTTTGGCGGAAAAATTCGGTGCGAAGGCGGTTGGGCAAAGGATGCATTAACTTACCCACCCTAGTAAATCGCTCAACGGACAAGGACTGTATGAGCGTCAAGATTTCCAGGAACGATGCGGCGCACATGCTGGCTTTTGGGGTCGCCTATTTCCTGGTGGCTTCCGCCACGATGCTGTGGGCCCGGTTCGATGGCGGCTTCGCCAAAATCTGGATTGGCGCCGCGCTGATGCTGGCGCAGATGATGCGCATGGACAGCCGCCGCTGGTGGCGGGTGGTGGTGCCCGCCGCAATCGGCTGCTTCACCGCCGCGTCGATGTTCGGCCTGGGCATCAAGCCCGCGATTCCGCTGACCGCGATCAACATGGGTGAGGCCGTGCTTGGTGCTGGCCTGCTGCGGCATTTCGGCAAGCGCGATGATTATCTGGCATCGCTAGGCAATGTCGGCCTGTTCGTGCTTGCCGCCGGCCTCGTCGCGCCGTTGGTGTCGGGCGTGCTGGCTGGCGGGATCGCAGCCGTGATTACCGGCCAGCCCTTTTATCACCTCGGCCGCGACTGGTTCATGGGCCATGCGCTGGGGATGCTGGTGTTTGCGCCGCCCGCCACCATGTTCCTGCGCGGCGAATTATCGGAATGGGCGCGCGGGCTGACCACACGGCGCCGGTTCGAGGCGATTGGCCTGTTTGCGGCGATGCTCGGCATTTGCGTGATTGGTTTCGGGCAGGAAAAACTTCCGCTGCTGTTTCTGCCCATGTTGCCGATGATCGTCATCACCTTTCACCTCGACCGGGTCGGTGCGGCACTGGCAGTGGTGATGCTGGTGCTGGTGGGTACGCTGTTGACCGCCCTCGGCCACGGCCCCCTGCATTCGATGAGCATAACCACGTCGCAACGCAGCGTGTATCTGATCTTCTATTTCGCCATGTCGGTGCTGACGGTGCTGCCCGCCGCGGCAGAGTTACGCCAGCGACGCGACATATTCCGCCGCCTCCACGAGAGCGAGGCGCGCTATAAGCTGCTTACTGAAAATGCGAGCGACATCGTCCTTGAAATCGACGCGAAAGGCATCGTTCGCTACGTCTCGCCATCGGTGAAGGAAGTCGCGGGCTTTTCGCCGGAGCAGCTTGTCGGGCACAGGCCGCTGCGCCTGACCAGCGCGCCCGACGCCCGCACGTTCCTCGCGGCGTATCGCGCCTTGCGCCAGCAACCGGGGCTGAGTTCGGCGATCGAATATCGCGCGCCGGATGCTTATGGCATATTGAAATGGTTCGAGGCGCGCACGCGCGGCATTGTCGATGATCGCGGTAATTTGACCGGCTCTGTCAGCGTGATCCGCGATGTGTCCCACCGCAAATCGCTGGAAATGCAGCTTGCCCATGCCGCAACCACCGATCCGCTGACCGGGCTGGGCAACCGCCGTGCCTTCGACATGCTGCTCGACCAGCGGATCGACGATTGCCGCACCGGTTTGCGCCGGGGTTGTGTCGCGGTGTTCGATCTTGACCATTTCAAGCTGGTCAACGACCAGTTCGGCCACGACATCGGCGATCGGGTCTTGGAAAGCTTTGCCGCGACGGCGCTCGGCATCGTCCGCGCGCAGGATTATGTCGCGCGCCTGGGGGGTGAGGAATTCGGCGTCATCCTGGATGGAGTCGATCTCGCACAGGCCGAACAGATTTGCGATCGCCTGCGCCAGATGCTGGCCCAGCAGACGATGCGTACCGTCAACGGCGCGTCGGTGTCGATCACCACCAGCGCGGGTATCGCAGCGATCAAACCCGCCTTGTCGCGTGACCAGATCATGAAGGCCGCCGACGATGCGCTTTACTGCGCCAAGGATGCCGGGCGCGACCGGCTGGCCATCGCGGCCTGACGACGTTGCGGCGCCGAGCGGTCGCGTGGCAATGGCGTCCGGCCGCGGCGCAGTCTAAGGTCTCGCGCGACGATGCAGACCGACAATCAACCTGACCCGATACCCGCCGCAACGCTGGTGATTTTCCGCGAAACCGGCGACGTTCCCGAACTGCTGATCGTCGAACGAGCGCGCGGCATGGCCTTTGCGGGCGGCGCACTGGTGTTTCCCGGCGGGCGAGTCGATCCGGCGGACCGAATGCTGGCGGGCAGGATTGCCGATGGCCGCGACGTTGACGAACTCGCCAACCGAATTGCCGCGGTGCGCGAAACGATTGAGGAAGCGGGATTGCCGATCGGCCTTTCAGTACAGCCCGACATCGCCACGCTGGCCACGATCCGCGCCGGGCTGCACGCTGGCGAGCATTTGCACGCATTGCTTGGCGCCCATGGCATTTCGCTCGATCTCGATCATCTCGTGCCGTTTGCCCGCTGGTGCCCGCGCCACCCCCATATGCGCATTTTCGATACTCGCTTCTATCTCGCGCGGCTGCCCGATGACGCGCCGGAGCCGATTGTCGATGCGACCGAAAATGTACGGGTCTTCTGGCGCAGCGCCCAAGGGGTGCTTGACGATGTCGATCGCGGCGCGGCGCACGTCATTTTCCCCACCCGGCGCAATCTGGAGCGGCTGGCGCAATTTGCGAGCTTTGCCGACGCGGTTGCCGATGCTTCGGCTTTTCCAATCCGCACCGTTACGCCGTGGATCGAATCGCGAGCGGGGCGCGACCATCTCTGCATCCCCGACGATCTGGGCTATCCAATCCCGTCAGAGCCGGTCGACACCGCCAGGCGCGGATAACGGCCTGGCGGGCAGACCGATCGTTCAGTTCGGCAAGGCGGTCGTATCGACCTTGTCGACCCAATCGGGAAAGAAGCTTGGCGGGCGCGTCGACCAGCCCGAGGCCGTTGCCGCCGCTTCACTGATCGACTGGAGCAGATTGCGCCGCAGATCGGGGTGGAGATGCGGCAGGGCCGCCGCCGCGCAAAATGCGCCGGGCAGCCACGGGCGCGACTGCGCACCGATCAGCCGTTCGTAGAGGAAGCGATAGGCTGAAAAGCTGGTCAGCCGCCCCTGCCCCAGATCAAACGCGCTGACCGCGACCAGCGTGCCGAGAAACGGCTCCACCGCGTCGAGCCCGCTGTCTTCCGGGATCATCGCGCGAATATCGGGCAGGCGGTCGTACACGCGCGACTGGGCACGGATGCTGGCGGCTTCCACCACATCGCGCGACCAACGCTTCATCGCGTCGTCCCGATCAAGCCCGACATCGAGCGAACGGCGCACATATCGCTGCGTCGCTGCGCTGAAGCCTGCGAATTCTTTCATTTCGGCCAATGCCAGGGTTCCAGCGGCCGGTCTCATTCTTGCACCCATCGCGTCACCATGTCCCCGATACCTTCGAGAGGAGACCAACATGCGCCAAGATGGTTAACGAGTCCCTTAACGCCATGTTGCCCCACGTTCAGCATGACGCCACATAAAATGCCGCGGCGCAACAAAAGTTGTTACGCATGGGAAAACAAGGCGAATTCGGCGCGTCAATCGCGGCATCCGCGCAACAAGCAGTATGAACGCCGATTCGCCTGCCCGCTGGATGTGTTGCCCACGAAACCGGGCGCAACAAAAAAAGGCCCGGCGAGTTTCCCCGCCAGGCCCAATTCCATCAAATTGTCTTTTCGTGTCCGTCGCACCATGTGCGCCATTCCGCCTAGTTACGGCTGGAGCCGAACAAGCGCAGGATGAACAGGAACATGTTGATGAAGTCGAGGTAGAGGTTCAGCGCCGACATGATCGCCACATTGCCTTCATAAGGCGTCCCCGCGACAGCCGCGTACATGTTCTTGGTGCGCTGCGTGTCATAAGCGGTCAGCCCTGCGAACAGCAGCACGCCGACCAGGCTGATGACCAGCGAGAACGGCCCCGACTGAACGAACAGGTTGATCAGGCTGGCAACGATCAGGCCGACCAGGCCCATCAGCAGGAACGTGCCGAAAACCGACAAGTCCTTCTTGGTGGTGTAGCCGTAAAGGCTGAGCGCCGCGAAGGCTGCCGCGGTGGCGAAGAACGCCTGCGCAATCGCCATGTCGCTATACTGCAGGAAGATCGTCGACAGCGACAGGCCCATCGCCACCGAAAAGCCCCAGAACATCGCCTGCAACGTACCCGTCGACATGCGCGCCTGGCCGAAGCTCATGCCGAACACAAAGCCCAGCGGCGCGAACATGATGATCCATTTCAGGATGCCGCCGCCCAGAAACACCGTTGCCGCCGCGCCGGAAAGCGCAAAGCCCAAAGCCACGATGCCGCTCAGCAACACGGCCGACGTCATGTAGTTATAGACCGAAAGCATGTAGGACCGCAGCCCCTGGTCATACGCATCGCTGCGCACGCCGGAGGATGCAGCAAAGGCCGATCCATTTGCCCGGGGGTCAGACCAGTTTGCCATCTCGTATAAACTCCTTTGCCCGGCATCATGCCGGATGCCGACTGAATATCGGCGCATCCGGTGGCTAATTCAAGTAAAACAGCTTTTCTGAATTGTTGCTGACCGCCTGGGGTTAACGTCCATGCACCGTTTGTTCGTCGGTTTGCGTCCTCCGCCCGAAATCCGCGCGCTGTTGCGCGGGGCAATGGGCGGCATTGGCGGCGCGCGCTGGCAGGACGACGATCAACTCCATCTGACGGTGCGCTTCATCGGCGAGGTTGATGGCCGGACCGCCGACGACATCGCCGTCGCCCTTGGCCACGTCCATGCCGACGCCATCGACGTGGCGATCAACGGCGTCGGCCGATTCGACAAAAAGGGTCGCACCGACGCCATCTGGGCAGGCGTCACGCCCCATGACGCGCTCGCCGCGCTGCACCGGAAGGTCGATCATGCCATCGTGCGGTGCGGCCAGCCGCCGGAAGGGCGCGCTTATCTGCCGCACATCACGCTTGCCCGGATGCCGCGCAGCCTGGTCGCGGAGGCCGAGGTGCAGGCGTTTCTTGGCCGACAGGCCGGATTGGCGAGTGCGCCGTTCGGTTTCACTCACCTGACCTTGTTCGAAAGTGCGCTCACCCATGACGGCGCGCGTTACCAGCCGGTCACGCGCTGGCCGCTCGGCTGAATTTCAACCGCTTGCTCCCCTCCACCCCATTGCCTAGGACTGGCCGGAGAAACGGCGCGACAAGTCGCCGGTGGGAGAGACGATGGCCGAAGACAGCATACCCAGCGAACCGCGCGCAACGCCCTATGCCTGGTATGTGCTGGCAATCCTGTTTGCGGTGTACATCCTGAACTTCGTCGACCGGCAGATCGTTTCCATCCTGGCCGAAGACATCAAACGCGACCTGCACCTGCGCGATGAGGATCTGGGCTTTCTCTATGGCACCGCGTTCGGGGTGTTCTACGCCCTGTTCGGCATCCCGCTCGGCCGACTGGCGGATAACTGGCACCGCGTTCGCCTGATGACGGTGGGGCTGACGCTGTGGTCGGCAATGACGGCGCTTTCCGGGCTGGCGCGCAGCGGCACCATGCTGGCAGGCGCGCGCATCGGCGTGGGCGTGGGCGAGGCAACGGCCAGCCCCGCCGCCTATTCGCTGATTTCGGACTGGTTCCCCCGTCGCCTGCGCGCCACCGCGCTCGCCATCTATTCAGCGGGCATCTATGTCGGCGGCGGGCTGTCGCTTGGCATTGGCGGGCTGATCGTCAAACGCTGGAATGCAGCTTATCCCGATGGCGGGCCGCTGGGCCTTGCGGGCTGGCAGGCGGCATTCCTGGCGGTTGGCGTACCGGGGCTTTTGATGGCGATGGTCGTCGCCACCCTGCGCGAACCCTATCGCGGCCAATCCGAAGGCACGGCGCCGCCGCCGCCGCATCCCGCTCCTTTCCGCGCCTTCATGGCCGAATTGCTGACCATCATTCCCCCCTTCACGCTGGTCGGCGCGGCGCGTGGCGGCAAGCGGGCACTGATCGTCAACCTGGTCGCGCTGGCGATCATCGTCGGCCTGGTCACCGCGATCCACGCGCTGGGCGAATCGCTCGCGGTCTGGACGGCGATCGGCATCGGCGCATATGCGGTATTCTCATGGGGATCGGCGCTCAAACGCCGCGACGCGCCGACCTTTGCGCTCATCATCGGCAACCCGGCGTTCCTCGCCACGGTCATCGCCTACAGCCTCAACGCCTTTGTCGCTTACACCATCGGGTTCTGGGCATCGCCCTATGCGATCCGCGTTCTGGGGATTTCCCCGGCAGAAGCCGGGGTAACGATCGGCGGGTTCGCCGCGCTGTCCGGCTTTGCGGGCATTACGCTGGGCGGCATCATCGCCGACAAGTTGCGCACCCGGTATCCAGCAGGCCGCCTGATGGTGTTGCTGTTCGGCGGCATCGTGCCACCGCTGGCGGTCGCCGCGGCCTTCACCTCCAGCAGCTTTGCGGTTTTCTGCGCGATGATCTTCGCCGCGCAGTTGCTGGGCAGCGGCGCCCTGGGCGCGGCGGCGGCGACGACGCAGGACCTGGTGCTGCCCCGGATGCGCGGCACGGCAACCGGCACGTTCTTCATCGGCACCACGCTCGTCGGCCTGGCGCTTGGGCCATATACCGCCGGCCGCGTTTCGACGCTGACCGGCAGCCTGTCGATCGGCGTCCTGTCGACGCTGCTGGTCGTGCCGTTCGGCCTGATCGCCGGCCTGATCGCCTATCGCCTGGTCCCCGCCGCCGAAGCAAACCGCGCAGAACGCGCACGAGCCGCTGGCGAAGCGATCTAGGCGGAGGCGCTTGGTTGGGGGAGTGGCTGGTTAGGAGCAAGGCGGCCTTTAGCGTTTCGGCCGATACGAAAACGCCATTCGATTACTGCTAGTCCAGAGCTTTTTGGAGCGCCGGGCGAGCAAAGAGCCGATCAACATAGGCCATGGCCTTTGGGTGGTCGTTCGTCAGAACCTTGAGCCATTTTGCCGTGGCGAGGGTGAAGCCCATCATGACATCCGCTGCGGTCAGGTCGTTGCCAGCCAAAAAGGGGCGGTCTGCCAGGGCGATTTCGACTTTTTCAAGCACGGTGTTCGCGCTGTCGCGCGCCGCGCCGATGATCGCTGTATGTTGATCTGCGTCCTGCCGGTAAACAGTCAGCCAAACAATCGTATTGACCGGATTGGCCGCTGTGCCCTCGGCGAAATGCAACCACTGCAAATATGCAGCGCGGTCCTTTGATCCAATAACGGGTTCAAGCCGTCCATCGCCGTATTTTTCCAGAACATATTGAGTGATAGCGCCGGACTCTGACAAAGCCACATTGCCGTCCTCAAGATATGGATAGTTCCCGGAGGGCGTATTTTGCGCAAAACCCTTGCCGCCGTCTCGATTGAATTCGGATCGGACCAACTCGTATTCGAGTCCCAGTTCTTCCAGCAGCCACCGAATCCTGATGGAGCGAGTGAGTGGCGCAAATTGCAGTTTAAGCATTGCGACATCATGCCATGAATGGCCGCTTTTATGCAGCGATATTTTCTTGTCGAACTTCCACAACTGGAGCGATCGACCACCAGCCCCTGCCGCCAAACTCCCTCACCCTGCTCCGCCCTATTTGGCCTCCATCGGCATCGACATCGGGGATATGACGCCACAGGCGATGCGTGCGCCGCTGTTGCCCGACGGATCGGTTTTCATGTCGTCGGATGAGGCGTGGATGACGATCGCGCTGCCATCGGCGTCGAGAACGCCGTCCATCGTCGCACCGGGCAGGATGATGCCCAGCACGCCGCGCCCGTTGTTGCCGACGATCAGATTGGGCAAGTCGCCGCCGTGCGGCCCCATCGGGTTCATCGTGCCGTGCTGATGGCCGGTCGGGTTCCAATGGCCCCCCGCGCTGGCAAAGGCAGGCGTCTCGCACTGGCCGACGCTGTGGATGTGTGCGCCGTGCGTGCCCGCGGGCAGCCCCCTGGCCTCGATCGAGACGCGCAGGCCGTCCTTCATCTCGCGGATCATGGCGTGGCCCGCATCCTTGCCGTCGGCGGTGATCAGCATCGCCATGGCGACGCGGCCATGCGCCATCACACCGTGTTTCTCGCCGTTGGCCGCAGCCACACTTCCCACAGCCATGCCAGCCAGTGCCAGGCCCGTGGCCAGCCGCGTCGTCGTTGCGAGTCTTTTCATCCCACCCTCCATGAGTCACACCGCCAACGAACGGACCGGCGCGTCGTTCCGGCGACGGTTTAGCGGCTCGCCGTCCGCCACGCCATCCGGCGCCTGCCGGGTTGCGGCGACGGCACGACCAAGCGGCGACACGACCAAGCGGCGACATGACGAGATGGCGTAACATGGCTGCATCCGCGATTGCGCCAAACGTTACTTCCTTACCCTTCCCCCGCCCCGACTCGCTTGCTAAAGCCGCCGCGACTCTTCGCATACGTTGAGGCTAAACCGACCGCGCGCGGACTGCCCCTATGTCCGCTTCCCCCGCGCCGCCGGAGCACATTGAGGAAGGACGCATATGACCGCCATTGGACAGGACACGCTGGGCACGCGCGAAACGCTGACCGCCGCGGGCAAGACCTACAGCTATTATTCGCTGGCCAAAGCCGCCGAAAAACTCGGCGACATTTCGCGCCTGCCCTTTTCGATGAAGGTGCTGCTCGAAAACCTGCTGCGCTTCGAAGATGGCGGCTTCACGGTTTCGACCAGCGACGTCCAGGCGGTGATCGACTGGCAGAAGAACCCGGTGACGGGTGAGGAAATCCAGTATCGCCCCGCGCGCGTGCTGTTGCAGGATTTCACCGGCGTGCCTTGCGTGGTCGATCTGGCGGCGATGCGCGATGCCATTGCCAAGCTTGGCGGCGACACCAGCAAGATCAATCCGCAGGTGCCGGTCAACCTGGTCATCGACCATTCGGTCATGGTCGACGAATTCGGCCACCCCAAGGCGTTCGAGCAGAATGTCGAGATCGAATACCACCGCAACATGGAACGGTATGACTTCCTGAAATGGGGGTCGAAGAGCCTGGCCAATTTCTATGCGGTGCCGCCGGGCACCGGCATCTGCCATCAGGTCAATCTGGAAAACATCGCCCAGACGGTGTGGACCAGCGTCGATGCCAATGGCGAAACGGTTGCCTATCCCGACACTTGCGTCGGCACCGACAGCCACACCACGATGATCAACGGCCTGGGCGTGCTCGGCTGGGGCGTCGGCGGTATCGAGGCGGAAGCCGCGATGCTCGGCCAGCCGGTCTCGATGCTCATCCCCGAAGTCGTCGGCTTCAAGTTCACCGGCGAACTGAAGGAAGGCGTGACCGCGACCGACCTGGTGCTGACCTGCACCAACCTGCTGCGCAAGCACGGCGTCGTCGGCCGCTTCGTCGAATATTTCGGCCCCGGCCTTGCCTCGCTCAGCCTTGCCGACCGCGCAACGCTGGCCAACATGGCGCCCGAATATGGCGCGACGTGCGGCTTCTTCGGCATCGACGACAAGACGCTTGACTATCTGCGCCTGACCGGGCGTGAGGAAGATCAGATCGCGCTGGTCGAGGCTTATGCCAGGCAGCAGGGCTTCTGGATCGACCCCAACGCGCCGGAACCGATCTTCTCCTCGACGCTCGAACTCGATCTGGGCACCGTGGTGCCGACCCTCGCTGGCCCCAAGCGCCCGCAGGACAAGGTGATCCTGACCGAAGTCGATGACGTGTTCAACGCCGACATGGCGAGCGTTTACAACAAGCAACCGGCGCGCGTCGCGGTTGAGGGCAAAGACTTCACCATCGGCGACGGCGATGTGATGATCGCCGCGATCACAAGCTGCACCAACACCTCAAACCCCAGCGTACTGGTCGCCGCCGGCCTGGTCGCCAAGAAGGCCGATGCCTTCGGCCTGAAGCCCAAGCCCTGGGTGAAAACCTCGCTCGCGCCCGGATCGCAGGTGGTGACCGATTATCTGAACAAGGCCGGACTGCAGAGCCACCTCGACAATATCGGCTTCAATCTGGTCGGCTATGGCTGCACCACCTGTATCGGCAATTCCGGCCCGCTCGCCGAACCGATCAGCAAGGCGATCAACGACAATGGCCTGGTCGCCGCCGCCGTCATCTCGGGCAACCGCAACTTCGAAGGCCGCGTTTCGCCCGACGTGCGCGCCAACTTCCTCGCCTCGCCACCGCTCGTCGTCGCTTATGCGCTGAAAGGTACGGTGACCGAGGATTTCGTCACCACCCCGATCGGCCAGAGCACCGATGGCACCGATGTCTACCTGAAGGACATCTGGCCGACCAACGCCGAAATCGCCTCCACCATGGCAAGCTGCATGGACCGCGCGATGTTCCAGGCGCGCTATGCCGATGTGTACAAGGGCGATGCGCACTGGCAGGCAATCGACGTCACGGGTTCCGAAACCTATCAGTGGCGCGCAGGTTCAACCTATATCGCCAACCCGCCCTATTTCGACGGCATGTCGATGACCCCGGCGCCGGTGTCGGACATCATCGAGGCGAAACCACTGGCGATCCTGGGCGATTCGATCACCACCGACCACATCTCGCCCGCCGGTTCGATCAAGGCCGACAGCCCGGCGGGCAAGTGGCTGATGGAGCATCAGGTCAGCAAGGCGGACTTCAACAGCTATGGCTCGCGCCGTGGCCACCACGACGTGATGATGCGCGGCACCTTCGCCAATATCCGCATCAAGAACGAAATGGTCCCCGGCATCGAAGGCGGCATGAGCCGCTATGGCGAAGAAGTCATGCCGATCTATGACGTCGCCATGAAGTACAAGGCCGACGGCACGCCGATGGTCGTGGTCGCGGGCAAGGAATATGGCACCGGATCGTCGCGCGACTGGGCGGCGAAGGGCACCAACCTGCTGGGCGTTCGTGCGGTCATCGTCGAAAGCTTCGAACGCATCCACCGTTCGAACCTGGTCGGCATGGGCGTGCTGCCGTTGCAGTTCAAGGATGGCGACACCCGCGACACGCTGGGCCTGACCGGCGACGACAGCTTCACCATCCGCGGCGTTGCCGATCTGAAGCCGCGCCAGGATGTCGAAGTCGAAGTCACTCGCAAGGACGGCTCGACCTTCACTTTCACCGCATTGTGCCGCATCGATACCGCCAATGAAGTCGAGTATTTCATGAACGGCGGCATCCTGCATTATGTGTTGCGCAACCTCGCTTCGGCGTAAGCGCAGCCGACAACAGCCCGGCACTCCCCCTCGCGGGCGGGTTCGGGCAGACGGGTAAGGCCGGGGCATGATGCTCCGGCCTTGCGCCGTTTTGGGGACCGGCGAATGCGGGCTGGCATTGCGGGCCGCCATTCCCATTATCCCGCCGGCGTTCCGTAACGGCACGCCCGTCAGGCGCGATGACGCCTTCCGAAAGCCGCGCAAAGGCGTAGTGACTTTGGGCAGAGCCGGTAAAGCCAGATCCGGTAAAGGCAGACCTGGCAAGGACTGGGCCAGTAAAGGCTGGAGAGGTACATGAAAAAGCCAATGACGCTGGCGCAGCTCGAAGAACTCGGGCGAGTCCAGCTATCCCCCAGCTTCTTCATGCGCGACTTTCTCTATTCGGAGATTGCCGCGCACTACAAGCTCGCCAACGTGCCGAGCGACCCGGATCTGGCGATCGCGGCGGGCACCAGATTGTGCGAGGATTTGCTGGAGCCGTTGCAGGCGGTGTTTGGGCGGATCGCCATCCGGTCAGCCTATCGGTCGGCAGAGGTCAACGCGATTGGCCATGACAAGGGGCATAATTGCGCCTCGAACGATCGCAATGCCGCGCACCACATCTGGGATCTGCGCGACGCCAGGGGCTGCATGGGCGCGACCGCGTGCATCGTCGTGCCCGACTTCGCCAACCGCTTCACCGACCCGCAGGATTGGCAGAAACTGGCCTGGTGGGTGCATGACCATCTGCCCTATTCGACCATGGAATTCTTCGCGCAACGCTGGGCGTTCAACCTTGGCTGGCACGAACGGCCGGTCCGCGCGATCTTTTCGCATGTCACGGGATCACGCGGTTATCTGACCAAGCCGGGCATGGACAATCACGAGGTCGATCACCAGCCCGAATGGGAAGGCATTCTTCGCTAAGCTCAGGCAGTCGCCCGCGCGCGGCCGTAAAGCAGGTACACCGCCAGCCCGATGCCGTTCCAGGCGAAGAACGATATCTGCGTGACGCTTTGCAGGCTGGTGAACAGATAGACGCAGCCCAGGATCGCCACTGGCGCGACCACCCAGGCGAGCGGCGTGCGGAATGGCCGCCGGGCGTCGGGCGCGCGTCGCCGCAATACCAGCACGCACGCCGCCACCGCGACAAACGCACACAAGGTGCCCGCATTGGCCAGGCTGGCGATCACGTCAAGCGGCACCAGCCCGGCGATGATCGCCACGAAAACCGCGGTCATCGCGGTAATCCGCGCCGGCGTGCCGCGCTTGCTGACCGCCGCCAGCCGGAGCGGCAGGAAACCGTCGCGCGCCATCACCAGGAAAATCCGGCTCTGGCCATAAAGGAACGCCAGCAACACCGTGGGCAGTGCGATCGCAGCAGCAGCGGCAACGATGGTGGCGACTTGCCCTTGCCCCAGGGTGCGCAGGATCAATGCCAGCGGCTCGGCGCTTTTCGAGAAGCCGGTATAGGGCACCGCGCCAACCGCAGTCGCGGCAACGATGATATAGATCAGGGTACAGGCCGCCATCGATCCGACGATGCCGATTGCCAGATCGCGTTCGGGGTCCTTGGTTTCCTCCGCCGCGGTTGAAATCGCATCGAAGCCGTAAAAGGCGAAGAAGATGATCGCCGCGGCCCCCATCACGCCATATTTCACCCCGCCAGCGCCCGGCAGCGACCCATAGCCATTGGGTGCGAACGGATGCAGGTTCGCCGGGTTGAAATGCGGCAGCGCCACCGCGACGAACAGCGCCAGCGTCACGAGTTTCAACACCACCAGCGCCGAATTGACCCGCGCGCTTTCGTGCGTGCCGAGCATCAGCATCCCCGCGACCACCCCGATAATCAGCACGGCGGGCAAGTTGATGACGCCGCCCAGCGCCGGGCCATTGGCGAGTGCATTGGGCACAATGATACCCAGCCCTTTCAGAAACCCGACGGCATAGCCCGACCAGCCGACTGCAACGGTCGACACGACCAGCGAATATTCAAGGATCAGGCTCCACCCCACGACCCAGGCGAACACTTCGCCCAGAACGGCGTAGCTATAGGTATAGGCACTGCCCGACGCCGGGATCATCGTCGCCATTTCGGCATAGCACAGCGCCGCAGCCGCGCAGATGACGCCCGCCACCGCGAAACTCAGCAGCACCGCCGGTCCCGCCCGGTCCGCGCCGACACCAATCAGCGTCAGAATGCCGGTGCCGACAATCGCGCCGACGCCCATCGCCACCAGATGCGGCCAGCCCAGCGTGCGCGCCAGCCGGTGTTCCAGCGGCTGGTCATTGCCGGTGGCGATTTTCTTGGTGCGAAACAGGCTGCCCGACATGCATTCCCCCTTGTGGTTCTGCGACATGGCTTAGGGCCAGTCGGGCAGTCGGGGCAAGCGATGGCGATCAGCGCAGCGACACGCTCGCCGTTACCGAAAGGCCCGGGCGCAACCGCGCAAGCTGGGACTGACCCGGATCAAGCGCGATCCGCACCGGCACGCGCTGGACGATCTTGGTAAAATTGCCCGTGCCCGGCTCATAGGGCAGCAACGTGAATTCGCTGCCCGATCCCGGTGCGAAGCTCTCGACACGGCCGGTCAGCGGTTTGCCGCCCAACGCATCGACCGACACGCTCGCTGGCTGGCCGACGATCATGTGCCGCGTCTGCGTTTCCTTGAAATTGGCGATCACATAGATCGACTGGATCGGGACCACGGTGAACAGCCGCGATCCGGGCTGGACATAGTCGCCGGCCTGCACTTGCCGATTGCCGACAACCCCGGCGATGGGAGCAACGACGAGCGTATGGCGCTTGTCCTGCGAAGCCAGGTCCAGCGCCGCCTGCGCGCGGGCGCGCACTGCCTCAGCCTCGGCCACCGCAGCCTGGAGTCCGGGCAGGCGTGCGCGTGTCACCGCGGCCTGCTCCGCCGAAACGTCGCGCTCCGCCCGCGATTTGTCGCGGTTGGAACTGGCGCCGACGGCATCGGCCCGCACGCGCTCCGCGTCGCGGCGGGTGGCGAAGCCAGCGGCGGTCAACGCGTCGAAACGCGCCTGGTCGGCCTGCGCCCTGACATAGTCCGCATCAGCCGAGGCAATCGCCGTCATGCTCGACCGCAGGCGCGCCGCCGCCAGCCGCTGATCGGCGTCAAGCGCGGTCAACGCCGCACGCGCGGAGGCCAGGCCCGCATCGGCGTCGGCCAACGCGGCGCGCGCGGCGGATACCTTCGCGTCATAATCTTCACTGTCGATCCGAACCAGCGGCGTACCAATTGCCACCGCCTGATTGTCGCGCACCAGAATGGCCGAAACCAGCCCGCCGACCTTGGGCGCGATGCTGCTCGAATCGGCCTTGATATAGGCGTTGTCGGTCGTTTCGCTCGATCGCGGCGCAACCAGCCAGGCGATGCCTGCCAGGGCAACGACAAGGGCGATTGCCGCCATCACCAGGGGATTGCGCGTCAACCGGCGGCGCGGCTTCGCGTCGGTATCGGGCCGATCAAGGACGATCGTCGCCATCAGTCGGCCATGACCAGCAGCGTCGACGTGGCCGTTGCCATCACCCGCCCGTTCGCATCGGTCAGCCGCGCTTCGGCAAAGGCGGCACGGCGACCCATCTGGGTAACGGTGCCTTCGGCCCGCACCATGCCCGTTTCGCCAGTCATCGCCCGCAAATAGCTGACCTTCAGTTCCAGAGTCGTATAGCGCTGGCCCGCTTTCAACATCGAATGCACCGCGATTCCGCAGGCCGAATCGAGCAGGGTCGCCGCATAGCCGCCATGCACCGTGCCCATCGGATTGAAGACCTGCGGCCCTGGCATACCGGTGAAAACCGCCCGCCCCTTTTCGATCTCGACCAGTTCGATATCGACCAGCTCGCTCATCGGCGGGCGCTTGCCGCTGCCAAGCAACGCCTGAAGCTGCTCGATGCCGGACAAGTCGGCGGCGGATGGGCTGGAAACGGACATCGCCTCGGTCATGCGGCAGGCTCCAATCGATAACGTTGCGCAATGGCGGCGCGCGTGCGGGCGAGAATGGCGTCGGACTGCGCACGATCGTCCACCGCCCGCGCCAGCGCGACGGCACCGACCAGTTCGGCAACCAGCGCGGTCGCGGCGGTCAGCGCGTCGCCTTCACCCAATTCGGCGAGCAGGCCCGCCATCCGCCGGGTAAGCGCGGCCAGCCCTTCGCCGAAAATTCGCCGCGCCTGCCCGTCATCACGCGCCAGGTCATTCGGCAGGGATGGCAAGGGGCACCCGCTTTCGCGGTGGTCGCGGTGTTCCTGCGACAGATAGAAATCGATGTAGCGCAGCAGGCGCTTGTCCGCGCCCAGCCCTGCTTCGTTCGCCCAGTCGAACCGGCGGCGCATGTCGGCGAACATCGTTTCGACCGCCGCGTCGATCATCGCCTCCCTGGACGCGAAATGCGCGTAAAAGCCGCCATGCGTCAGCCCGGCGCGCGCCATGACCCCGGCGACCGAAACGCCCTCCGTCCCGCGCGCGCGAACTTCCTGCGCGGCCAGTTTCAATAGCCGCTCGTGCGTCGCCTGCTTGTGGTTGCTGGTGTACCGCATTGCTCGCCCTGTTTATATGACGTATATAATATTATCAAGAACACTCCGTCACGAGCAGCAATTTGGCCGATCAGGAACCCGAACCGCCCGCCCCTGTCGCGCTGCCGATCAACCCGGCGGCAATGCCAACCGCGCGCAAGTTCCTGATTTTCGCGGTGATGGCGTTCGGTCAGTTCATGGCGCTGATCGACATTCAGATCGTCGCGGCATCGCTGAACGAAGTGCAGGCCGGGCTGGCGGCCGGACCGGACGAAATCTCGTGGATACAGACCGCCTATCTGATGGCCGAGCTGGTGATGATCCCGTTTTCGGCATTCCTGGCGCAGGCGATGTCGACGCGTTGGCTGTTTGCGCTTTCCGCCGGGCTGTTCACGATATCGAGCGTCCTGTGCGGTTTCGCGTGGAGTATCGAATCGATGATCGCTTTCCGCGCGGTACAGGGTTTTGTCGGCGGCGCGATGGTGCCGACGGTCTTCGCCACCGGCTATGTCCTGTTCGAGGGCAAGCAGCGCGCGCTGATTCCCGCGATTCTGGGCATGGTGTCGGTACTGGCGCCGACATTGGGGCCAACGCTGGGCGGGTGGATCACCGGGTCGCTTGGCTGGCGCTGGGTATTCTTCGTCAACGTCATGCCCGGCGCCATCGTCACTTTGCTGACCGTGGCGATGATCCGGGTGGATCGCGCCACGCCGTCGATGCTGAAGCGCATCGACTGGGTCCATCTGGCATCGATGGCGATCTTCCTCGCCGGGTTGGAATATGTGCTGGAAGAAGGGCCGCGCAACGACTGGTTCGACGACGCTTGGATCGCGGGCGCGGCCTGGGTTTCGTTCGTCGCGTTCCTGCTCTTCCTGGAACGATCCTTCCGGTCGAACGGGCCGATCGTGGTGTTGACCCCGTTCCGTAAACCCACTTTCGCCTTTGCCTGCCTGTTCAATCTGGTGATCGGGTTCGGGATATATTCGGGAACCTATCTGGTGCCGGTCTTCCTGGGCAGGGTGCGCGGTTATGACGCATCGCAGATCGGCACCACGGTTTTCATCGCCGGGCTCACGCAATTGCTGGGCGTGCCGATTGCCGCCGGCCTGTCACAACGGGTCGATCCGCGCGTGATGATTACCGCCGGGCTGTCGTTGTTCGCCGCGGGGCTGTGGCTGTTTTCCTATATGACGCCCGACTGGGGCTTTGCCGCGCTGTTCTGGCCGCAAGCCGTCCGCAGCTTTGCGATCATGCTGTGCATCGTGCCGTCGGTGGGGCTGGCGCTGGGCAATTTTACCGGTGCGGAACTGCGCTACGCATCGGGGCTGTTCAACCTGATGCGCAATCTGGGCGGCGCGATCGGCATTGCCGTCGTCAACACCTGGCTGCAGGACGCGACGCGGCTCCATATGCTGCGGTTGAGCGAAGCGGCGGGCGAGGCTGGCCGCGCGGCACGAAACGCGGCACGCGGACTGGCGCATGGCTTTGCGGCTTATACGCCCGATGCCCACCACGCGCAGTTGATGGCCGACGGGATGCTGGCGCGCATCGTCGGCCGTGCGGCGCTGACGCTGGCGTTCAACGATGTGTTCCGAACCATGGCGTGGATGTTTATCGCCGCATTGGTCATGGTGCCGCTATGCCGCCCGCCACGCGACGGCAGCGCTCCACCGGTCGATGCGCACTGAACGCGCAGACCGCGATCAGACGGTAAAGCTCTCGCCGCAGCCGCAGCTACCCTTGGCATTGGGGTTGTTGAACACGAAACCGGCGGCGAAATCGTCCTCCACCCAGTCCATCGTCGATCCGATCAGATACAGCACCGACGCGCCATCGACGAACAGCGTGCCGCCGCTGGTGTCGATGCGTTCGTCCATCGGGTTGGCGGCAGCGACATAATCGACCGAATAGGCAAGCCCCGAACAGCCACGGCGCGGCGTCGACAGCTTGACGCCGATCGATCCTTCGGGCGCTTTCGCCATCAGCGCGGCGATGCGTGCCTCGGCCGATGGCGTCAGCAGCAACGCGGCGGGGCGCTGGCGAGTTCTGGTTACCGTTTCGCCCATCACAGCATCCCCAGTTCGAGCTTGGCTTCGTCGCTCATCTTACTCGGGTCCCATGGCGGATCCCAGACCAGGTTGACGTCGACCACGCCGACACCCGGCACCGCGCCGACCCGGATTTCGACTTCGCCGGGCATCGATTCGGCAACCGGGCAATGCGGGGTCGTCAGCGTCATGGTGACGACGACATGCGCGTCGGCCGCCACTTCGACATTATAGATCAGGCCAAGTTCATAGATGTTGACCGGAATTTCCGGATCATAGATTTCCTTGAGCGCCGCGATCACACCATCATGGATCGCGCCGCCCGGTTCGCCCGGCGAGTTTGCCTGAGGCTTCTGCGCAAGGAAGCCGTCGAGATAATCGCGCTTGCGGGCAAAGGTTTCGGCGACGCCCATCGACGCTTCCGCCGGGGCATCGCCGCCGGTTTCGACGCGTGCCTTGGGCGGCGCATCAACTGCGTCGACTTCCTGAACCTCAATCTTGCGTTCTTCGTTCATGTTCATCACCCGAAAATCCGCGTCACGCGCTCAATGCCCTTTGCCAACGCGGCGATGTCGTCCGAATTGCTGTAAATGCCAAAGCTGGCCCGTGCCGTCGCGGACACGCCCAGGCTGTCCATCAGCGGTTGTGCGCAATGATGCCCGGCGCGGATCGCCACGCCGCTTTCGTCCAATATGGTGCCGATATCGTGGGGATGAACCCCATTTATCGCAAAGCTGACAATGCCTGCCGCATCATCGGGGCCGAACAGCATGACCGAATTGGTGTGGGCCAGCACCGCACGCGCTTCGGCCACCAGTGCGGTTTCGTGCGCGTGGATGCGATCCAGCCCGATGGTGCTGACATAATCGATCGCCGCCGCCAGGCCGATCGACCCGACGATATGCGGCGTTCCCGCCTCAAACCGGCCCGGAGCGGGCAGATAAGTCGTCTTGTCGAACGTCACCCGGTCGATCATCGACCCGCCACCCTGATAAGGCGGCATGGCGTCGAGCAATTCGCCCCGCGCCCACAGCACGCCGATGCCGGTCGGGCCATAAAGCTTGTGGCCTGAAAACACGTAGAAGTCGCAATCCAGCGCCTGCACGTCCACCGCCATGCGCGGTACGGCCTGGCACCCGTCGATCAGGATCTTCGCGCCCACCGAATGCGCGATGTCCGCCGCGCGGCGCACATCCAGCACCGACCCCAGCACGTTGGAGACATGCGCCAATGCGACCAGCCGGTGTTCGGGCCGGATCATCGCCGCCATCGCGTCCAGATCGATGCGATGATCGGCGGTCAGGGGCACGACGTCGATATGCGCGCCGACACGCTCCGCGGCCATTTGCCACGGCACGATGTTGCTGTGATGCTCAAGCTGCGACAACAGGATGCGATCGCCAGGCTTGAACTGTTCACGCACCCAGCGCTCGGCGACCAGGTTGATCCCCTCGGTCGCGCCGCGCACGAACACGATCTCGCTTTCGGCGGCGGCATTGATGAAGCGCGCGACCGTCCGCCGCGATGCCTCATAGGCCAGCGTCATGTCGGCGGAACGCTTGTACACGCCGCGATGGACGGTCGCATAATCGGGGCCATAGGCGCGGGCGATCGCATCGATCACCGCCTGCGGCTTCTGTGACGTCGCCGCGGTGTCGAGATAATGCCAGTCGCCACCACCGGCATCGACCATGCCGGGGAAATCGGCGCGGACATCGACGGGCGCGAGGGTGGTTGCCACACTCACAATATCTGCTCCAGCGCGGCCAACGCGGCGGCGTCCAGCTTTTCGCGCACCGCTTCGTCCTCGACGCCGTCGAACACGCCACCGACGAACGCGCGCAGCAGCATCGCCTTGGCGTCGGCAGGCGCGATACCCCGGCTTTCGAGGTAGAACAGCGCGGTCGCGTCCAGCTCGCCGATGGCCGCGCCGTGCGCGCACTTCACGTCGTCGGCGAAGATTTCCAGTTCCGGCTTGGCATTGGCCGTCGCGGTGCGCGTCAGCAGCATCGCCTTGAACGATTGGCTCGCGTCGGTCTTCTGCGCATGTCGCGCCACCGCGACCTTGCCCAGATAGCTGCCGGTCGCTCGCCCGCCCAGCACCGAGCGGACAATCTGGTTCGACGTTGCATTGGGTTCGATATGGCGCAGCGTGGTGACGATCTCCAGCGTCTGCTCGCCACCGCCGATAATGACGCCGCCCAGTTCAAAATGCGCGCCCTCGTGCAACGTCACGTCGATAGACACACGCCCCAGCCTGCCGCCGGTGTTGAGGATATGGAAATCCGCCCGCGCGCCCGCGCCCAGTTCCACCACATAGTCGCGGATGGCGACGGTATGCTTATCGGCATCCTGCATGATGACCCGCGCGATGCTTCCACCCGCTGGCACCATGATGCGTTCCGGCGCGGGCACCGGCCAGACCGAGGCGACCGCCTCCAGGTCCGAATAGCGCCATGCCTCATCGCGCCGGGTGGGTAGGGCGAGTGTCACGCCACGACCTCTGCATAGCCCTCACGCTCCAGTTCGAGCGCGAGTTCGGGCCCGCCCGATTTCACGATCCGCCCTGCCGCCAGCACATGCACGAAATCGGGCTGCACGTAATCGAGCAGGCGCTGATAATGGGTGATGAGGATCACTGCCTTGTCCGGCTTGCGCATGATGCGGTTGATCCCCTCCCCCACCGCTTTCAGCGCGTCGATGTCGAGGCCGCTGTCGGTTTCGTCGAGGATCGCAAGCCGGGGATTGACGATGCCCATCTGCACCATCTCGTTGCGCTTCTTCTCGCCGCCCGAAAAGCCGACATTCACCGGGCGCTTGAGCATCTCGGCATCCATGCCAAGCGCCGCTGCCTGCGCGCGGGCGAGCTTCAGGAACTCAGCGCCCGACAGCGGTGCCTCGTCGCGGCCCCTGCGCTGGCTGTTGAGCGCCTCCCGCAGGAACTGCACGTTGGAGACGCCGGGAATCTCGACCGGATATTGGAAGCCGAGGAACAGGCCAGCGGCGGCGCGCTCATGCGGGGCAAGCGCGAGCAGGTCCTGCCCGTCGAACTCGACCGATCCTTGGGTCACTTCGTATCCGGGCCGCCCGCCAAGCACATAGCCAAGCGTCGACTTGCCCGCGCCGTTCGGCCCCATGATCGCGTGCACCTCGCCCGCATTGACGGTGAGCGAAAGGCCCTTGAGGATTTCCTTGCCGTCGATTTCGGCGTGGAGGTTAGTTATTTTGAGCATTTAACGCGATTGCCTTGCTGCTTGTTGGCTACGGAGATCGACCGTCAGTTCGGAAGTAAGATTGCGATTCATAGTCGCGACCATCCCCCGCCGCATGCGAGTTTGTTCGGAACCATCACTCGCCGAGTAAAAACTTTGCTCCGCCGTTATTGCATCTTCGTAATCAGCAGCTGCTTCAGAACATGACTTTAATGCTGCTGCGATCGCTGTTTCGACGCTTTCTGAAGCGGCAGTTGTAAATGCATGGTCGCGCACGCATTGGCGGTAGGCGCTTGCAGCATCACTGATCTGCGTTATCGGCGCTGTTGAAATTGCCGTCTGAGCGAGCAAGGCCCAAATCACCCCACACTCCCCTCAAGGCTGATCCCCAGCAGCTTCTGCGCTTCGACCGCAAACTCCATCGGGAGTTGCTGGAGCACCTCCTTGGCGAAACCGTTGACGATCAGCGCCACCGCCGCCTCCTGGTCGAGCCCGCGCTGCATCGCGTAGAACAACTGGTCATCCGAAATCTTCGAAGTGGTCGCTTCATGCTCGATCTGCGCGCTCGGGTTGCGGACCTCGATATAGGGCACGGTATGCGCGCCGCACTGGTCGCCGAGCAGCAGCGAATCGCACTGGGTGAAGTTGCGC
>JBAZYJ010000007.1:0-168015 GCA_041659385.1 Sphingomonas sp. | reverse complement strand
CCTCAAGCCGAGCCCTGTCGAAAGCCGTGACGGCGATGTTAATACCTCTGCGCATGCCGCAGCGTCGCACAGCATGATCCAAAGGGGAATCCCGATCCGGACTCGTCCGTTCCAATCAATCCACTAGGTCTCGTCACATTGGTTCGCGAAGCCTCAGAAACACTATGATTGGACTAAGCCGGGATGACAAAATCTGGACTACGAGATGGGGGGCGACTAAGAGGCTTCGAGGGGTCTCAGCCGCGTCCAATTATTTGTGGGAAACCCTTACACATATCTTACACACTTACACAAAAATCCAATTCTTGATATTTTATCGTTTAATATCAATTACTTAAGGTAGTCTCGACCTACTCAAAATCCAGTTCCGCAAGGAGTGTCGGTTCGATTCCGACCGCCCGCACCATCCAAAATAGCAGGCTCTGAAAAGTCCACCGCGCGGGGGACAGGAGCCTGCATCAGCGGACGCCCAAGGGGCGCACGTCCCGCGCTCCGCTGCGCGAAATGACAATCGAACGGCATTGTCATGCTGGCATTGTCGTGCTGGCACTTGGCAGCCCATCCGGGATGCGGCCATCGCCACAAATTGGCCTCGCGAAGCGGCAATGTGTCTTTGATGATTGATTGGCTATCGCTTTATCAATCATAATTGGGCAATGTCGTGATTGATAGAAAGACATCCTATCGATCATGCGCTGGAATTGGCAACTTCCCGACTGGCCGGATTTCCGCTTCGACGCGGAACGCATCCGCGTGTCAGAAGAGCAATTCCTGAAAGGCTCCGGCGTCGTTATTGGTGCGCTCCACCACCTCGACACCGATGAGCGCGATGGCCTGACCATCGAACTCATTTCGCAGGAGGTTGTCGATAGCTCAGCCATCGAGGGCGAAATCCTCGACCGCGCCAGTGTCCAGTCGTCGCTCGCACGGCATTTGGGCTTTGCCGCCGACCAGCGCCGCGCTAGCGCGGCAGAGGCCGGAGCCGCCGAACTCATGGCCGATGTTTATCGCAGCCATGCTGCACCGCTCGACGATCGGACTCTATTCGCATGGCATGCCATGCTGATGAACGGGCGTCGCGACATTGCTAATGTGGGGCGCTACCGAACGCACGAAGATGCAATGCAGATCGTTTCGGGCGCACTCCATGCGCCGCGTGTGCATTTCGAGGCACCGCCGTCGGATGCCGTCCCGATGGAAATGTCCCGCTTCGTCGCGTGGTTCAACGACAGCGCGCCGTCGTCACCAAACCCACTTCCCGCGATCACCCGTGCCGCAATCTCGCACCTGTGGTTCGAGAGCATCCATCCCTTTGAAGACGGCAATGGCCGAATCGGGCGCGCGATTGCTGAAAAGGCATTGGCCCAAAACCTTGCTGCCCCGACGCTGACGGCACTCGCGGAAACGATCCATCGCCATCGCAAAGCCTATTACGCCGCGCTTCAGCTTGGCAGCCAGAGCAACGACATCAATGCCTGGCTGACGTGGTTTGCCGATATTGTCATCGAGGCCCAGGCGCGGACGATCACCCGCATCCGCTTCCTGATCGACAAGACGCGGCTGCTAGATCGCTTGCGCGGCGAAATCAACGAACGTCAGGAAAGGGCCCTGCTCCGTATGTTCCGCGAAGGGCCGGATGGTTTTGCGGGCGGTTTGAGCGCCGGAAATTACCGGACGATCACCGGAGCTAGCCTTGCCACCGCGACGCGCGATCTGGCCGATCTTGTTGAAAAAGGTGCACTGATCCGCACTGGCGAGCGTCGATATGCCCGTTATCGACTTGCCGCTGGAATAACGGCCGATCACAGTGCAAGTGAAGATTGAAATGATTACAGATTATCACTCAAAATACCTGGCGAGCGATCTTGTGCGGCGTCGATCATCCGACAGCAGCGACAAGTTGGCCGTAGCCGTCGCTGGTGCGCAGGTGGATATGAACCCGCACCAAGTTGACGTCGCGCTCTTCGCGTTCGCCTCACCTTTGTCAAAGGGCGCATTGCTTGCCGATGAGGTTGGGCTTGGAAAGACCATTGAAGCAGGTCTGGTCATCTCTCAACGCTGGGCCGAGGGCAAACGACGGGTGTTGATTATCGCCCCGTCCAATCTGCGTAAGCAGTGGTATCAAGAAATGAACGAGAAGTTCTTCATTCCCTGCTCCATCATCGAATCGAAGTCATACAACGCCGCGATCAAGGCAGGCGATTTCCGACCATTCGACCTGAATGACAGTGTCGTGATCTGCTCTTATCAATTTGTCTGCAACAAGGCCGTAGACGTGCATTCGATGCATTGGGATCTTGTCGTTATCGATGAAGCCAACCGACTGCGGAACGTCTATAAGCCGTCGAATGTGATCGCCAACACTTTGAAAATAGCGCTGGCGGAACGGCACAAGCTGTTGCTGACGGCGACGCCTCTGCAAAACTCAAAATCCAGTTCCGCAAGGAGTGTCGGTTCGATTCCGACCGCCCGCACCAAAATTGATCGTCGAAAAACCACGACCCTGCCTGCCCTTCAGGCGTCTCGGGCAAGCGGCAGGGTGATCCGCGCTTCCAGCCCGCCGTCCGGGCGGTTGGTCAGCGAAATGTCGCCCCGCGCGTCAAGGACGATCGCCCGGGCCAGCGCAAGGCCAAGGCCGATGCCGCCGGTTTCGCGGTTGCGTGACCCTTCCAGGCGAGTGAACGGATCGAACACGTGCTCAAGGTAATCGACCGGGATGCCCGGGCCGCGATCCTCGATCAGGATGGCGACGTGATCGCGCGCCAGTTCCAGGCGCACATTGGCCATGCCGCCATATTTGATGGCGTTTTCGATGAGGTTGCGCACCGCGCGGCGCATCAGTGATGGCCGAAGGGGCAGGGTGATCCGGTCGGCTGGCGTGAAATCGACGGGCTGGCCCAGATCACGGAAATCCTCGACCACCGCATCGACCAGCGCGGGCAGGTCAACTTCGACGATCGGCTCGCTCGGGCGCCCCAGCCGGGCGAGGGACAAAATGTCATCCAGCGTGCGGTTCATCTCCGCGATGGTATCCGCCATGCGGGCGCGGTCTGTTTCGTCCTCAACCGACTCGATGCGGACGCGCAGCGCGGCGAGCGGCGTGCGCAAATCATGGCCGATCGCCCCGAGCATCCGGTCCTTTTCGTCCAGCATCGCGGTCACCCTTAAACGCAGCGCGTTGAACGCGATGATGACCGCCCTGACATCATTCGGCCCGGTTTCGGGCAGGGTGTCACCGACGATGCCCGGCTGGAAGTTTCGCGTGGCAAGGGCCAGGCGTTGCAACGGCAGCGAAATCCGGCGCGTTGCCCACAGCACCGGAAACAGGATGATCGCGTAGATGATCAGCGTCTGACCGATCAGTTGCCAGATGAGGCCAGCGTCGGATCGCGGCCACGGCGCATTAACGATCAGCCAGCCATGACCGGGCCATTCCATGGCGATGATCATCATCGCGCCGAAACGCCGAAAGCGTTCGGCGCGTTCATGGCTGAACCGTCGCAGGAACGGGTCGTGCGGCCCGACCGGGCGAAATTCGGTCTGGACTGCCACGACGCCCATTCCGGCTTCACGCAGGCCGGTGCTGACGGCGGCTTCGATCGCCGCGCTGTGCGGTGCTACGGGCCGTACCGGGCTTTGTTTCGACAGATTGATATGGCTTGGCCAATCGACATCCAGGGGTTCCCCCTTGGTCAGGCGTTCGATGGCATCGACATATCGGGTGACCGCGGGGCTGACGACGGTCTGTTGCAGCAATTGGGCGCGCCCCTGATAGATCAGCGCGAAATTGACGACCTGTCCGGCAAACAGCGCCAGCGCGATCAGCAGCGCCATCTGGCTGGGCAGGCTGCGTGGCCAGGGCAGGCGCATCGTCACAGCCTGGTTACCTCGCTCGCCAAAGTATAGCCGCCGCCCCACACCGTCTTGATGATGTCCGGGTTTTTGGGATCGTTTTCGATCTTGCGGCGCAAGCGGCTGATCTGGTTGTCGATCGCGCGGTCGAACGCTGCGGCTTCGCGCCCCTGCGTCAGGTCCAGCAACTGGTCGCGCGTCAGCACCTGCCGCGGACGCTGCACCAGCGCGAGCAACAGATTATATTCGCCGGTCGAAAGGGCGACTGAAACACCTTCCCGGTCGACAAGCGCGCGTTCGCCGGATTTTAGTACCCAGTCGGAAAAGGCATAGGAACCCGTTTCAGGCGCGTGTTGGCGTGCGCCACCTGCCCCGCAACGACGCAGCACCACCTTGACCCGCGCTGCCAGTTCCCGCGGTGAAAAGGGTTTGGTGACATAATCGTCAGCGCCGATTTCCAGCCCGACGATACGGTCGGTTTCCTCGCTGCGCGCGGTCAGCAGGATAACGGGAATGTCGCTGGTCTCGCGGACGTGGCGGCACAGGCTCAGCCCGTCTTCGCCCGGCATCATGATGTCGAGCACAATCAGGTCGATCGCATAAGCCGCAAGGCGCGCGCGGGCGGCCGCCGCGTCGTTCGCCTGGGTCAGGCGAAAGCCCTGTTTTTGCAGATATTGCGCCAATGGCTCGCGGATCGAGCGCTCATCATCGACCAGCAGCAGATGCGGTGTTTCGGTCATCGACTCGGCGCATAGCATGAACGGCGTCCTGGAGCAGGGGGAGTTGGCTGGTCCAGGCAAGTGGATTAGCCGGTAAAAGCAGGCGGGGCGGGCCGTATTCACCTGCGCCGGTTTCAGTTGAGGGCTATGCCGGGCGGACCTTTCGGGGGGGCATGTCCGCCCGGCGACCAGGGGCGATTGTTAATCAGCTCCCGGTGTTCTGATCCTGTGGCGGTGGAGGTGGCGGCACGTCGCCACCTCCAGCGCGCGACCGCCATTGCTTGCGCATTTCTTCCATATGAGTGCGCATCCGTTCCCTGGCGGCTGCCAGTTCGCTCTGGTCGATCACGCCATCCTTGTTGGTATCGAGCAGGTCGAAGCGGCGATCATTGGGTGCGTTGAACTCGGTGCGGGATATCTTGCCATCCTTGTTGACGTCGAGGCGTTCAAGAATACTTGCGGGACCACCCGGACCACCCGGACCACCCGGACCACCCGGAGGCGGCATCGCGCCTTCGCCATATTCGCCGCGGCGATGACGGCCGCCATGCTCACCCGTGAACTTGCCACGGTGCGATCGTATGGCAGCCTTGGCCTCGTCTGCACTGATCTTGCCGTCCTTGTTTGCGTCCATCTCGGCAAAGCGAGCGGCTGCCTGTGCCAGAAATTCGTCGCGCGACACCGCGCCATCGCCGTTCTTGTCGCCGTGATGCGCCAACCATCCGGCCACCCGCTTGCTGTCGTCGGGCCGGGCGGGCGGGCCGCTGGATTGTGCGGCAAGTGCGATGCCGCAGGCCAGCGTTCCAGCCAGCGCCGCGCCGATGATAAGCTTGTTCATGATACTTCCCTCGCTTCGGCGGATGATAGCATCCACCTTAGCGACGCTTTTAGCAGCTCGTATGTCGCGCCAGTTTGTCAGGGGCAACGAAATATGTCGCAAAATGTCCCAGGAAATGCGCCGCTGGCGTGGCGATCAGGCGAAGATGGCGACGCTTTGAATGGCATCGGCCAGCAATTCGCCAGACGCGTTGCGGATCGTCATCGCCTGGCTTGTGCTGCCGTTGCGGGCATAGTCGGTCCTGGCCGACAACAGCCACCAGCCGTCGGTCGTAGCGGGGTGCGCGCTTAGCAGGTTGATCTGCCAGGTGATGGTGCTGAGCGGCACTTGCACATTGCCGAGCAGCTTGTGCGCGGCGGGCGGCAGACCATCGGCGATGGCCAGCAGTTCCACCATCGGGTCCAGCCCATCGCGCGCGCGCAACCGCGCCCAGCGCAACAACTCGGCGGGCGCCAGATCGGGGGTTTTGACGTCGAGGAAGTTGAAATTGCCGGTAAAGAACTCTTCAGGACCGGTGTGCAGCCGGGCATCGGCGGCGGGCGGGGGTTGATCGCAACCGGGCCGCTGGTCGAAATCGATCTTGGACGGCAAGTCGTGCATGAACACGAAGGTGGCACGATAGCCCAATCCCGCGTCTGACGAGATATCGGCCTGGATGAACGCGGCGGTTCGTCCGCGACGCAGGCGTGTTGCCGTCACCTTCACTTCGCCGGCAAGCGGCCCGACAAAGGCGATGAGCGCGGTGCGCAAGGGCGGCAGATCAGGCTCGCTATGTTGCGCAGCATGAAGTGCCAGTGCGCTCGACAAGCCGCCATAGCAGGTCCGCCCCTGCATCCAGTCAGTGGGAATGGTGGTGGTGAAACCCGTGGCGGTCGGCGTGGCAGCGGCCAGTATGTCGGCAATCGGCGTCACGCGTCGACTCCTTCCTGTATTGATGGCAGTCGGTCGCGCAATTCCCGTTTCAGAACCTTGCCGATGGCGCTGCGCGGCAGATCGCCGATCGCGTGGAGCGCCGACAGCCGTTGCGTCCTGCCGACCTGAGCGTTCAGCCAGTTCAGGATCGCGGTGGTGTCGCTATCGGGTTTGGTCGGCACGTAAAATCCGACCGGGGTCTCACCCCAGGCTTCGGATGGAGCGCCGATGACGGTGCAATCGGCAACGTCGGGATGCTGCGCCAAGATCGCTTCCAGATCGCTGGGATAGATGTTGAAGCCGCCCGAGATAATCAGATCCTTCTTGCGGTCCATCAGGATCAGGAAACCATCCTCGTCAAACCGGCCGATATCGCCGTGACGGATATAGCGATTGCCTTGCGCGTCATGCCATTCGGCGGCGCGGGTTGCGTCCGCCCGCCCGTGATAGCCGCTCATCATCGCGGGCGACCGACCGACGACTTCGCCGGTTGTTCCCTGCGGCACTTCAACGCCATCATCGTCGATCAGGCGAATGTCGTGGCCTTCGATAGGCATCCCCACCGTGTGCAGTTTGTCAGGGTGGGCGTTGCACACCAGCATCGTCGTTCCGCCGCCTTCGGTCATGCCATAATATTCGACCAGCAGGCCCGGCCAGCGTGCCACGACATCGGCCTTCAGCGTGGCGGAAAACGGTGCGCTGGTGCAAGTCTTCAGTCTGAACGACGACAGGTCGAAACGATCGAAATCAGGGATCGCCATGATGCGCTGGTATTGCACGGGCACCAGCATGGCGTGCGTCGCCTGATATTGCTCGGCAAGTTCCAGGAAGCGGCGGGCATCGAATTTCTTCATCAGCACCGCGGTGCCGCCCCAGCCCAGCGTCGGCAAAAAAGTGACCAGCGTCGTATTGGAATAGAGCGGCGTGGCCGCCAGCGTGACGGCATCGCCAAATCCAGCCCCGGCATTGCGGTGAATATGGGCCCAGCGCATGGCGTGGCTCTGGACAATACCCTTGGGCGTGCCCGTCGTTCCCGATGAATAGATGATATTGAACGCATCATCAGGTGCAATGGTGACGGGTCGACCGCGTGCCCCGTCCGGCGCCAGCCACGCACCGAGAACGTCGTCGAACGACACGCAGGTTGCGGCAAGGTTTTCGCTCGCCAGCGCGGTTGCCGCATTCGCATCGAGGAACACCAGCGGTGCGGCGCAATCCGCGATCATCGCGGCAATCTGTGCGGGTGTGGCCGATGGTGCAATCGGCGTCGCGGCCGCGCCGGCGCGCAACGCCGCCAGAAAGGCAATCGCATAGGGCAGCGAAGCGCCGCCGACGATTGCCACCGCGTCGCCATGGCCAACACCGTCGCGCTGCATGGCGGCGGCTGCACGATCCAATACCTTGTCGAGATCGGCATAAGTGATGCTGTGGGTCTCGTCGGCGATAGCGATCTTGTCTGCGCGCTCCACCGCGTGACGACCGATCAAATCGGACAGGGTCGCAAATTCGCTCGTCAGAATCTCCGCCGCGGCCACATACCTCTCCGTGCATTGTTTCAACGATCGCTATGCGAAAGCTAGGATAAATGCCATACGGGATATTCGAAAATTGAAAAATCACGGGTTCGACGGCGCGCTTCAACCGGACGCGCGGAAGAAAAATGCTTGCAGTGCGGCTACTTGGACGGTTCCATGCAACGAATGTGGTTCTGGATCGTTTCTGTTCTTGCTGAGGTCGGCAACTGGAATTAACAACAATATGCTTGGTTTGCTGACTATAATTGGACGATGGGGGCGATCGTAAATATGGCTAGCTTACCCGCCAAGATTCGATCGATCGATTTTGCACCGGAAATAGTGTCCACGCTTCTCGGGGCTATTGTGACCTCGTCCGACGAGGCCATTTTGAGCAAGACGCTTGATGGCCAGATCATGAGTTGGAATGCGGCCTGCGAAAAACTGTTCGGATATCTGCCGCACGAAATTCTGGGCAAGTCGGTCCGTTGCCTTATTCCTGCCGACCGCCAGAATGAGGAAGACGACATCATCAAGCGCATTGCCGCGGGTGAGCGCATTGCCAACTACGAAACGGTGCGCCTTCACAAGGACGGCACGCCCATCGATGTCTCAATAACCGTTTCCCCGGTGCGCGACCGGACGGGAACAGTGGTCGGTGCGTCGAAAATTGTGCGCAGCATATCGGAAAAGCGGCAGGCGGAACAAAAGATTCATGGCCTGCTGCGTGAGGTTAATCATCGCGCGAAGAACTTGCTGGGGCTGGCACAGGCGATCGCTTTCCAGACGCAGGCAAAGGACATCGACGATTTTCGCAATCGCTTTTCCGCCCGGCTCAAGACACTGGCCGACAGCCAGGATTTGCTGATTGAGGGAAGGTGGGAAGGTGTCCAGCTCGATTCATTGTTCAAGCGCGAATTTGTCACCTTTGGCGACATCGTCGGATCGCGGATCCTTATCAACGGCGAGCCGATCGTCCTGCGGCCCGACATTGTGCCGACGCTGGGCATGGTGGTTCACGAACTGACCACCAATGCGGCGAAATACGGCGCGCTTTCCAACGACAAGGGGGTCGTGGACGTGAAATGGGCCAGAAATGGCGACCAATTCGAGTTGTGCTGGCTGGAGAGCGGCGGCCCGGTTGTGGTCGCGCCGACCGAAACGGGTTACGGCACCAAGGTTACGTCGCGCATGGTTGAAGCCGCGCTCGATGGGCAGATTACCCGAGAATATGCCCCGCAAGGGCTGCGGTGGAGCCTGCGTTGCCAGGTCTCGGCCATCATGCCAGGGAGCATGTGATTTAATGCCAACGGGACGCGGGGCGCAAATCATGGTGGTGGAGGATGATCCCTTCATCGGGCTGGACCTGGCCGATCGGCTGGAGGGCGCGGGCTATCGCGTTGTCGGGCCAATCGTCAACGCAGCCCGTGCCTTGGCGGAAATCGCTGCCAGCGCCCCGACGGTTGTCATCCTCGACGTCAATCTGGGCGATCATACGTCGGAGGCAGTTGCTCAGGCGCTGAACGATGCGGCGATCCCGTTCATCACGCTGAGCGGATATTCGGCCGATCAATTGCCCGCAGCATTTGCCGACCACCCGGTGCTGTCAAAACCGGTCCAATTGCCGGCGCTGCTGGACGAACTGGCAGAATTGCTTCCTGCCTGAGGGCCGCTCGGCGGGGCGGGCATGGGCGCCCGCCCCGTTCGTTTCCCGTCAGGCGACGACTTTTGCCGTCTGCCCGAACAGGATTTTCTTGGCGTCTTCCGTCACCACGGCCTGATCGCTGATTTCCCTGCCCTTGGCATAGGCTACCTTGGTAGCTGGCCGTTCGTGGATGGCATCGAACCAGCGCTTCAAATTGGGGAAGTCTTCCAGCTTCTGGCCCTGCATTTCATACGGAACGATCCACGGATAACAGGCCATGTCGGCGATCGAATAATCACCGGCAATGAACTCTCGCCCTTCAAGGCGACGGTTCAGCACGCCGTAGAGGCGGTTGGTTTCGTTGACATAGCGATTGATCGCATAATCAATCTTTTCAGGCGCATAGCGATTGAAATGATGGTTCTGGCCCAGCATCGGGCCAAGGCCACCCATCTGCCACATCAACCATTGAACCGCATCAAAGCGGCTGCGCGTATCAAGCGGCAGGAATTTGCCTGTCTTTTGCGCTAGATAAAGCAGGATCGCGCCCGATTCAAAAATGCTGATCGGTTCGCCGCCATCGGCAGGCGCGGTATCGACAATCACCGGCATCCGGTTGTTGGGGCCGATTTTCAGGAACTCCGGCGTGAACTGCTCACCCTTGCCGATATGGACGGGGACGATGCGATATTCGACACCAGCCTCTTCCAGAAACATGGTGATCTTGTGACCGTTCGGGGTCGGCCAATAATAGAGATCGATCATCAAGGGGCTCCATTGTTACGATTTTCGGGACATGGGGGTCGGCCCGGTGCTGTGCAACCGCGGCTGATTGATCTACTCAGCGAAAATGGCTGGGCTCCCGCGACGCGGCGCCCGAACCGGTACGCAACGGCACCGATCAAGGACTAAAGGATGCGTCTTCCCACCACCCTGGCGATTATGGGCATCGGTATCGGTTTGGCTGTTGTGCCGGGCACTGCCCTTGCCGCGGATGAGGAGATTCAGGTTTATACCGACGATATCCTGAAGCCGCATGATTTCGGCCTGGATGTCCACACCAATTTCGTCGGTACGGGCGACCTGACGGCCGATTGTCCCGGGCAGCAGCAATCGCTTCACCGGTTCCGGGTGACGCCTGAATTCGCCTATGGATTGACCGACACGATCGAACTTGGCGCGTATCTGCCGCTGGCCGATATCGATCGCACGGGTCGGGTTGGCGTTGACGGGGTCAAGCTGCGGATCAAGTACATCGCGCCGCGCCCAACCGGCCAACGCTGGTATTGGGGCGCGAACTTTGAAATCGGCCGGGTTTCGCGCAAGCTGGATATCAATCCATATAACGCGGAGCTGAAGGGGATTGTCGGCTTTGCGTCGGGCAAATGGATTGGCGCACTCAACACCAATGTCGATTTCAAAGTGTCGGGGCCATCGTCATCGCCAGCGGAATTGCAGATCGCTGCCCAGCTATTCTATCAATTCGGCCGACGTTTCCAGATTGGCGTCGAAACATATAATGGCGCGGGCCAATTCCGCTCGCTCGGGCACTTCGGCGCCAATGAACACAGACGCTCGCTGCGATCAATCGCAGTTTCGGCAATTGGGATCTGAACCTGGGTGTCGGGTCGGGTTATGGCACCAATGCCGACCATCTGATCGTCAAGGCGATCATTGGCGTGCCGATCGGCCATCGTCACGTCTGACCGGTTATTCAAATCGGACCGCGCGTGGAGCCGATATTCCGGGCGAATCGTCGCCACCTTTTCCATCACCTGGCAGATACGCCCCCAATCGATTTGACTCGATCGCTTTGCGGGTTAAGGCGCCTGCGCCTTTCCCGATGGCCAAACGACTTTCTGTGTAGCCTGTTGGCGTTGCGCCATTGCGCGACGGTGCCTGTCGGTGTTAAACGCCATACCCGATATTCAGATAATAAGAATGGAGAGGATGCAATGGCCACCATCGCAGAGGTTGAAAACCCCGCGGATGCGCTGGAAGCGTTCCGCCTGAAGGCGCGCGAATGGCTGGCGGCGAATTTCGATTCGAAGCTGAAGGACCAGTTCAATCCCGCCGGCGCTGTCGATGAACTGACCGAGCCATCGCCGGAAGTGAAGGCGTGGACCAAGGCGATGGGCGATACCGGCTGGGGCGTCCCAACCTGGCCCCGCGAATATGGCGGCGGCGGCCTCAGCCGCGCTGAGGCGCGCATCCTGCAGGAAGAAATGGCGCGAGTGGGGGCGTGGAACCCGATTGGCGGCATGGGCGTGATGATGTTCGGGCCGACCTTGCTCGAATATGGCACCGAGGCGCAGAAGCAGGAGCATATTCCGTTGATCGCGCGGTCCGAAATCCGCTGGTGCCAGGGCTATTCGGAGCCGGGTGCGGGTTCGGACCTGGCGTCGCTCCAGACCTTCGCCGAGGATATGGGCGATCATTATGTCGTCAACGGGCAGAAGACCTGGACAAGCGGCGGGCAATGGGCGGACAAATGCTTCGCGCTGGTTCGCACCGATAAATCCCAGAAACATGCCGGGATCAGCTTTCTGCTGATCGACATGCGGTCACCGGGTGTCGAAACCCGGCCAATCCGGCTGATTTCCGGTCAGTCTCCGTTCTGCGAAACCTTTTTCACCGATGTGAAGGTGCCCAAGGAAAATCTGGTCGGCCGGGTTGGCCAGGGCTGGGAAATCGGCACGCGATTGTTGCAGCATGAACGCAGCAGCCTGTCGGGTGGCGGATCGGCGGCATCGCGGCTGTTCGCGGGCAAATCGATCAGTGAACTGGCCAAGGAATATCGTGGCACCGACGAACAGGGTCGCGTTGCGGATCCCGACCTGCGGGCGCGGATCATCCGCCATGAAATGGACAGCCGCGCCTTTGCGTTGACGTTGCGTCGTGCGGCCCTGGAAGCGAAGTCCAATCAGGGACCAAGTGCCACGACATCGATCATGAAGAATGTCGGCGCGCGGATCACGCAGGAACGCGCCGAACTGGCGATCGAGATCATGGGATTGCAGGGCCTTGGCTGGGAAGGCGAAGGCTTTTCGTCCGACGAACTGGCCCAGACCCGTGCCTGGCTGTGGGGCAAGGCGGTGACCATTTACGGCGGATCGACCGAGATTCAGAACAACGTCATTGCGAAACGCATCCTGGGGATGCTGGACCATCAATAGTTGGAGAGGGGCGGGGCGTTCGGCACGAGAACCGGACGCCCCAGCCACCAATTTGGCCGCGGCGACGTGCATGCCTGGCCAGGACGGGAAAGAGAAGCATCATGGCGGTATTGAGCGAAGAACAGACGATGCTGCGCGACATGGCGCGCGAATGGGCGGACAATGAATCGCCGGTGAGCGCATTTCGCAAGGTGCGCGACGCACGGTCGGCGACTGGTTTCGATCCGGCCGCGTGGGGGCAATTGGCTGAAATGGGCCTGGCGGGCATCGTCGTGCCAGAGGCTTTTGGCGGCACTGCGTTCGGTTACCTGTCGCTTGGCCTGGTGCTCGAACAGCTTGGCCGCACCCTGACGGCATCGCCGCTGGCAACGACCGCCGCTGCCGCGACCGCGCTGGTAATGGGAGGCAATGAGGCGCAGAAATCAACCTGGCTGCCGCGCATCGCAACAGGCGAGGTGGTGGCAGCCCTTGCGGTTGACGAGGGGCCGGTCCATGATCTGTCGAAGATCAAGGCGAGTGTTGCCGGTGGCAAGTTGACCGGAGCCAAACAATTCGTGGCGGAAGGTGACAGCGCCGCGCTGTTCGTGGTCGCTGCGACCGACGGGCTTTATCTGGTCGACGGCGCGACGGCAGGATTGGCCCGCACGTCGCGGCTGATGATCGATGGGCGCAGCCATGCCGATATCGCGTTCAACGCCGTGCCTGCGGAAAAGCTGTCGGTCGCGGTGGAGGCGGTGGTCGACCGTGCCACGGCGTTCGTGACGGCGGAAATGCTGGGCATGGCGCTACAGGCGTTCGAGGTGACGAACGACTACCTGAAGACCCGCGTCCAGTTTGGCCAGAAGCTCTCGACTTTCCAGGCGCTCCAGCATCGCATGGCCAGGATGTTCACCGAACTGGAATTGATGCGCTCGGTGGTCGAAGCCGCGTTTGAGGCGATTGATGCCAATCGTTCCGATATCGATCAAGCCGTCAGCCTCGCCAAGGCGGTCGCTGGCGATACGTTGAAGCTGGTCAGTCGTGAAATGGTTCAGCTTCACGGCGGTATCGGCATGACCGATGAGCATGATGCCGGTTTTTACATGAAGCGGGCGGCCGTCCTGGAAGCGATGTACGGCAACGCGGCTTATCACCGCGAACGCTTTGCGCGGCTGAACGACTACTGAATCCAGCGAAATCGATAAAAATCCAAGCCCGGCCGGATCAAATCCGGTCGGGTTTGATGCGCTGCATCATCGCATTTTGTCAAATTGAATATCGAGTCAGGTTTTGACGACGCCCGATCACTTATGGCATTTTAGCCACAGTACAAGGGAACAGCGCGTTTGTTGGGTACGGTTTCTATTGACGAAAGCCTCCGACAAGCATTTATTCGATTGTGCGGTATGGAACCGGGAAGCGTTCCAACCCTTAGGGAGGTTTATATGAAGACATCACGTCTCCTGGCGGCGAGTGCTTTTTCCGTGCTGGCGCTCGGCCTCGCAATGCCGGGATCGGCGCTGGCTGCCGATGGCACGCCCGCCAAACCCGCGACGGGCGAGACGCAGTCGGCCGATCAGTCTTCGACAAGCAATGAAGATCGTTCGCTGGGGCCTGAAATCGTGGTGACTGCGCAGGGGCGTGCCCAGGTGCTCGCCGATGTGCCGATCGCGGTATCGGTGGTCAACGAACAGTCGCTGCAACGGTCTGGCGCGAACGACATTCGCCAGTTGAACCAGGTTGCGCCGTCGCTGTTGGTGTCGTCGACTGGCAACGAGGCCAATGGTTCGGCGCGGTTGCGCGGTATCGGCACTGTCGGTGACAATCCCGGCCTGGAAAGCTCGGTCGCGGTGTTTGTCGATGGCGTCTATCGCTCGCGCTCGGGCATCGGCCTCAACGAACTCGGCGATATCGATCGCGTCGAAGTGTTGCGTGGGCCGCAAGGCACGCTGTTTGGCCGCAATGCGTCGGCCGGCATCATCAGCATCTACAGCAAGCAGCCCGATTTCCACCTGGGCGGCGGCGGTTCGGTTTCATACGGCAATTTCAACTATGTCCGGGTGGACGGTAACGTGAATGTGCCGATCACTGAGACGATCGCCGGACGCATCGACGGCGTCTATGTGTCGCGCGACGGTTATCTGAACGACGTCGTCAACAACACCAAGCTCAACAATCGCAATCGTTATTTCCTGCGCGGCCAGATCCTGTACCAACCCTCGAGCGACCTGAGCGTCCGCCTGATCGGCGACTATACCCATCGCAGCGAAAATTGCTGCGCCGCGGCGTTCATCGATTCCACCTATAATGCCAACAACGTCAACCTGCTGACGACGCAGAACCCGATCATTCCGGTGCTGCTCAGCCTCGGGCAACCCGCTGCGGCATTGGGCAACCCGTTCAGCCGCGACGTCTCCATATCGCCAGGGCGCTCTTATGCCGGCAAGACGACCGACTGGGGTTTTTCGGGTGAGATCAATTATGATTTCGGCAGCCTCCACCTGACCTCGATCACGGCTTATCGCGGGTACGACAACGACCAGGGTTCGGATACCGATTATGGCTATGCGGACTTGTTGTACCGTACGCCCGGCCCCAATGCCGGGCATCGCCAGTTCCGCACATTTTCGCAGGAATTGCGGCTGAAGGGCAAGGCGTTCGGTGACCGGGTCGACTGGCTGATCGGCGGTTATTTCGGCAACGAAGACCTGACGTTGCGCGACAACCTGACCTTTGGCAGCCAATATGGCGCCTTTGCTTCCTGTCGCCTGCTGGCGGCAATCAACCCGGCGATCCCGCGTAATCCCGCGCAAGCCGGGTGCCGGGCGGGAACCAATGGGGCGATCACCGACAGCGTGTTGAGCGGTGTGTTCGGCCCCGGTGCGAACCAGGCGCAAGTGCTTATCAACGGCCTCAACCTGCTCAGCCAGGTTCATGACGTGGGCGATACCGCCTCGATCTATCGCCAGCATGAGAAGAATTGGGCGTTCTTCACCCATGACATCATCTCGCTGGCGCGTGGCCTCGATCTCACGCTCGGGCTTCGTTACACAAACGAAAGCAAGAGCCTGAACGCCAATTTCGCCAACAACAACACCTTCTGCCAGCAGGCGCAGGCGTTGCTGTTGCCATATGTGACCGGCGCTGCCGCGACGACGGTGCCAGCTTCGCTGACTGGCGGCGTCATTTCGCTGGCTTGTCAGGGTAACAGCACGGCGGAACTCAACGGCCAGTCGATTTCGACCAGCTTTGGCGAGGATCAGCTCACCGGGACGGCAATCCTGTCGTACAAGTTCACGCCGCGATTGCTGGGTTATGCAAGCTATGCGCATGGCTACAAGGCAGGCGGCTACAATCTTGATCGTTCGGCGTTGAAGTCGCCGCTGCTGCCGTTCTCGGCGCTTGGTGGCGCGCAGGCGCTGGCCGCGGGGCTGCGCTTCGCGCCGGAAACCAACAATGCCTATGAAATCGGCTTCAAATACTCGTCGCGGCCGATCAGTGTGAACCTGGCGTTGTTCCATCAGGAATTCACCAACTTCCAGTTGAATACCTTCAACGGGTCGGTGTTTCTGGTTCAGAACATCAATTCCTGCAAAACCAGTCTCGCCGGCGGCGATCTTGACCTGAGCGCGGCGACGGGAACCTGCGCCAGCGATCAGGTGCAGCCTGGGGTGATTTCGCAGGGCGTGGAGCTGGAAACGACGTTCAATCCAGCGCGCAATTTCCAGGTGACGCTCGGCTACACCTACAGCGACACGCATTACCGCAAGAATCTGATTGGCAACGATCAGGGATTGCCGCTCGATCCGGCACTGCGCCTGTTGCCGGGATCGCCATTGTCGAATGCGCCCAAGAACGTGATCACGTCTTCCGCGTCGTGGACGCCCAACATCGGCAGCAACGGCTTGTCGGGGTTGTTCTATATCGATGGCCGCCTGAGCAGCGACTATAATACCGGTTCGGATCTGTTCCCGCAAAAGGGGCAGGACGGGTTCTTCGTGGCCAATGCCCGGATCGGCATTCGCGGCCCCAGCCAGAAATGGGCGATCGAATTCTGGGCGCAAAACCTGTTCGACACCAACTATGCCCAGGTTGCGTTCAACTCGCCGTTCCAGGCATCGACCAGCGGCCCTGCGACGGGATCGCTGGCGACGGTCTTCCCGGCATCGCGCTATCCGGGCGGAACGCAGATCTTCTCAGCATATCTGGCCGAACCACGCACCTTTGGCGTAACGCTGCGCGGCAAGTTCTGACGCGCAGACTACGGCCCCGCCATGCTGTTCTCCGGCAGCATGGCGGGGCTTTTTCGTGGATTGGTTGGAGCGGTTGGCCTGGTTCGCGGCGGCGGTAAAGCCGGGCGCTGGATCAGAAGGTCAGCACGCGGTCGTCGAACAGCCCGAAGCACAAGGTTGATGCATAAAAGGCGATCGCCTTTTCGCGCGGCATAGTGGATGCCCATTTGCGCATGTCGAACGCGGCATTCTGAAGCGCCATCAGCGCCTGGGCAGCGATCAGCGCATCGACCGGGCGAATGGAGCCTTCGGCGATGCCGTCGCTCAACATGCCGGCATAGCGCCGCGCGATGCGGATCGATTGATCGACCAGCGCGCTGCGGGTTTCTCGCGGAAGGCCCGAAAGTGCGGTTGTCCGCATCAATGGGCCGCGTTCGGAAAACTGTATGTCGAGCAGGGTTGCGATCACGCTCGACAAGCGTTGCCAATAGCTGCCGGGTTCTTCCTCGCCATGCCGCAATGCGTCGACAATCGTGTCGAGGCTCCGCTTGTAGCAGGCAAGCACCAGATCGTCCTTGGCGTCGAGATGGTGGTAGAAGCTGCCCTTGGTAACGTTCAATTCGGAAGCGATTTTCTGCACTGATGCGCCACGATAGCCGAGTTCGTTGATGAGGCGGGTTGCCGCGAGAAAAAATGCCTCGCGTCCGGGTTCCTCGCGGTCCTGCTCAAGATCGATCAGCGCGGGCGTCCACGACGCATTGGCGCCTGCGATGCCGTCGCCGAATATATCCATCAGCCGCGCCGCTACCCTGGGGTATTGATCGAGATCGTAGCGCGCGAGCCAAACCGGCAGCCAGAAGGTGTTTTCCAGCAGGACGTGCGCGCGCGCGCCGTAAAGATCGGTTTGCGCCCTGGTCTCGCCTGGGCCCCAAAGGCTGCGGGTTTTGCGGAATACCTCGCGCCAGCCCGACATCAGTTCGGCGCGGGCCGGTTCTTCGGTGGCGCGCAGGTCGGACAGGACGGCAAATTCCGTTTCCTCGCCGCGCTGGATGCGCGAGAGCCGCTCCATGTTCAGCGCCAGATACCGGCCAACCCGTTCGCGCGGTGTCGCTTCCCGTTGCGCTTCGTCCAGCATGGATTGAAGCTGGCTGAGCGTGTGGTCGAAGCACGCGGCGGCAAGGTCTTCCTTGCGCTTGAAATAATAAGTGACGCTGGTGGTGTTCAGGCCGACGCGCTGCGCGACATCGGCGAAAGTCATGCCCTTGGCGCTATGTTCGTTGATCGCTTGCGCTGCTGCAGCGAGGATCGCGTCGCGCTTGGCGCGAAAGCGTTTCGTACTACCGTCCGCCGCTTGGTCGGGAAGCTCCACTGTTGCCATTTTTTGACCTTATCAGCATCTTTTCGAAGAAACAGTCCCTTTCGTACAAAAACGCTCGCCTCGACCGACAGGCCATAATTCGATGCGGTCAATGCTTTACCGAATGTTCGGTATGGCCTAAGCGACTCTCAATCGAGAGTATGCTGGAGAGGGTAAATGGACTTCACGCTGACGGAACGCGAAACCTATTTCCGGGACCGTGTGCGGGATTTCATCGATCGCGAAATCCGTCCGCGCGATGGCGATTATCATCGCCAGGAAGCGGAAGGCGAGCGCTGGAAAATACTCCCGGTTATCGAGGATGTGAAGGCCCGGGCAAAGGCGGCGGGTCTGTGGAATTTCTTCATGCCGCCGCAATCGGGGCGCGCGCATGTTGATGACGTTTTTGAATTTGAAGGCACGCAGCTATCCAACCTTGAATATGCACTATGTGCTGAGGAAATGGGTAAAATAGGCTGGGCCAGCGAATGCTTCAATTGCTCCGCGCCTGACACGGGCAATATGGAAGTGCTCCATCGTTACGGCACGCTCGAACAGAAGGAGCGCTGGTTGCGGCCGTTGATGAATGGCGAGATGCGCTCGGCATTTTTGATGACTGAGCCGGCGGTGGCGTCGTCGGACGCTACCAATATCCAGACCAGCATGGTTCGCGGCACCGATGCCGATGGCGACCATTATATCGTCAACGGCCGCAAATGGTGGTCGTCCGGCGCGGGCGATCCCCGCTGCAAGGTTGCGATCCTGATGGGCAAGACCAATCCGGATTCAACACGCCATACCCAACAATCGATGATGATCCTCGACATGGATACGCCCGGCGTGACGATCGAGCGGATGCTGAGTGTCTATGGCTATGACCATGCGCCGCACGGCCATGCCGAAATCGTGCTGGAAAATGTTCGGGTGCCTGCGGAAAACCTGTTGCTGGGCGAAGGGCGCGGGTTTGAGATTGCGCAGGGGCGGTTGGGGCCGGGGCGCATCCACCATTGCATGCGGACCATCGGCGTCGCGGAAACCGGGATCGAGGCGATGGCCAAGCGGCTGTTGAGCCGGGTCGCCTTCGGCAAACGGATTGCGGATCACTCGATCTGGGAACAGCGCATCGCGCGCGCGCGCATCGACATCGAGATGACTCGCCTGCTTTGCCTCAAGGCCGCCGACATGATGGACAAGGCGGGCAACAAATCGGCGCAGCAGGAAATTGCGATGATCAAGGTGCAGGCGCCCAACATGGCGTTGCAGATCCTCGACGATGCGATCCAGGCGCATGGCGGTGGCGGGGTGAGCCAGGATTTCCATCTCGCCCATGCCTGGGCCGCGATGCGGACGCTGCGTTTCGCCGATGGGCCCGATGAAGTGCATTGCCGTGCGATCGCGCGCAACGAATTCGGCAAATATGCCGACCTGCCGGAAGCCGCGGCGGCAAAGGCGGCGGTTGGGCGTTGACCGTTGCGATCGACTGCCCGGCGGACGCCGGGGCTGATACCAACGATGCGATGGGCGCGGGCCGCTTGACCCCGCCCGTCGCCGGGATGATGAGAGTATGTCCGGGTGAAAGCAGCCGTCCTTTTTGAAGCCAGGTCCCCGCTCCAGATCGAGGACATTGTCGTCGATAATCCCGGTCCGCGCGAAGTGCTCATCCGGACGGCGGCGTGTGGCGTATGCCGATCGGACCTGCATTTCGTCGATGGCGCCTTCCCGCATCCGATGCCGACCGTTCCGGGGCACGAGGCGGCCGGGGTGGTGGAGGCGGTAGGCAGCGACGTCACGCGGTTGAAACCGGGCGATCATGTCATCACCTTTTTCACTGTGTTCTGCGGCAGTTGCGAAATGTGCGTGAGCGGCAGGCCGTCGCTGTGCGTCGATCCGTCGACGCGACGCCCCAAGGGCGCGCCACCGCGCCTGACGTTGAAGGACGGGACGCCGCTGGCCCCGTTCCTCAACCTCAATGCCTTTGCCGAAATGATGCTGGTGCACGAAAACGCCTGTGTGGCGATCGCCAGGGAAATGCCGCTGGATCGTGCGGCGCTGCTGGGCTGTGCGGTGATTACCGGCGCGGGGGCGATCTTCAATGACAGCCGGGTGCGGCCGGGGGAAAGCGTCGCGGTCATCGGTGCAGGCGGCATTGGCCTGTCGGCGATCAACGCGGCCAGGATTGCGGGCGCGGGCATGATCGTTGCAATCGATCCGGTGCCCGACAAGCGCGCGATTGCGCAGAAAATGGGGGCAACCCATGTGCTGGACGCCGCCGATCCCGATCTTGCCAAAAAGGTAATCGGCATGACCGAAGGCGGGGTGCATTACGCCATCGAAGCAGTCGGTCGACCCAACACCGCCGAACTCGCCTGGACGATCCTGCGGCGCGGCGGCACGGCGACGATATTGGGCATGATCGCACCGGGCAACGAGGTTAAGATCGCCGGCCCGACCTTCCTGACCGGCAAGAAGCTGCAAGGATCACTGCTGGGATCGACACGCTTCCCGATCGACATGCCGCGACTGGTGCAATTCTATCTCGACGGCAAGCTGGACCTGGACACGATGGTCGCGGAGACGATTCGCCTGGATGACGTCAACGAAGCGTTCGCCAAACTCCGTGTCGGGGACAGCGTGCGTTCGGTAATCGAGTTCGCCTGATGGACGCACCGATGCCCAGTGCCGACGAGGCGATGGTCGGCACACTGCCCGTGCCGCCCGACGACACGATCGACGCCGCCAAGGTCGCAGCGTGGATGGAAGCGGTGATACCGTCGGTGCGCGGGCCGGTAACCCTGTCCAAGTTCAAGGGCGGGCAGTCCAACCCCACCTATCGGGTCGATACGCGCGATGGTGGCAGTTATGTCCTGCGGCGCCAGCCCTTTGGCCGGTTGTTGCCCAGCGCCCATGCGGTCGACCGCGAATATCGGCTGATCGCCGGGCTGCACCCGACCGGCTTTCCCGTGCCGACGCCATTTGGCCTGTGCGAAGACCCGGAGGTTATCGGTTCAAAATTCTACGTCATGGAATTGATGCAGGGCCGTAACCTGTGGGACGGATCGCTGCCGGGAAAACAACCGGCTGAACGCGCCGCGATCTACAATGCGATGGCCGATACGCTCGCCCAGCTTCACAACACTGATTACATCGCGGCGGGGTTGGCGGCTTACGGCAAGCCCGGCAATTATTTCGAACGCCAGGTTGCCCGCTGGACCAAGCAATATCGCGCATCCGAAACCGAACACATGCCCGATGTCGAGGCGTTGATCGAATTTTTGCCGCGCACCATCCCTGAGCAGACCAGGACTTCGGTCGTCCATGGCGACTACCGCATCGACAACATGATATTCCACGCCAGCGAACCCCGCGTGATCGCGGTGCTCGACTGGGAATTGTCGACGCTGGGCGATCCGCTGGCCGATTTCAGCTATTTCCTGATGAACTGGGTGACACAGCCAGAGGGGCGATCCGGGGTGTTGGGGTTGGCGGGCGCCGAAACCGGCATTCCGACAATCGAGCAGATGGTCGAGCGTTATTGCACGGCGACGGGCCGCGACGGCGTGCCGGACCTCAACTGGTATTTCTCCTACAACCTGTTCCGGCTGACCGGCATCGTTCAGGGTATCAAGAAACGGATTGTCGATGGCACCGCTTCCAGCGCGCAAGCGGCGAAGACTGCGGAGCGCGTCTATGGCCTGGCCGCGGCATCATGGGATTTCGCCAGGAAGGCCGGGGCCTGACCGGTCCTTCCTCCCGAAAGAAAAATTGGCCTCCCGAAAGAAAGAGGGCGCGACAATGAGTCAATTCAACCTGGCGGGCAAGGTCGCCATCGTTACCGGGTCTTCGCGCGGCATTGGCAAGGCCAGCGCGTTCGAGCTGGCCGAGCATGGCGCGAAAGTGGCGATTTCGAGCCGCAAGCAGGACGCGTGCGAGGCCGTTGCGGCTGAAATCAACGCGCACCATGGCGCCGATACCGCGATTGCGGTGGCGGCGAATATTTCCGACAAGGCCGGGTTGCAGCATCTGGTCGACGAGACTCGTCGGGCGCTTGGTCGGATCGACGTGCTGGTCTGCAACGCCGCCTCCAACCCCTATTACGGGCCGCAAAGCGGGATATCGGACGATCAGTTCCGCAAGATCCTCGACAACAACATTGTCTCCAACCACTGGCTGATTGCCATGATCGCGCCTGAAATGCGGGCTCGTCAATCGGGCTCGATCATCATCATCTCCTCGATCGGCGGTTTGCGTGGATCGACGCAGATCGGGGCATATTGCATCAGCAAGGCGGCCGACATGCAGCTTGCCCGCAATCTGGCGCACGAATTCGGGCCGGACAATGTGCGGGTGAACTGCATCGCACCGGGGCTCATCAAGACCGATTTCGCCCGCGCGCTGTGGGAAGACCCCGAACGGATCAAGGCGGCGAACTCTTCCGTCCCGCTGCGCCGCATTGGGGAGCCGCACGAAATCGCCGGCGGCGTGGTGTTCCTGGCAAGCGACGCGAGCACGTTCATGACCGGGCAGACGATCGTGATCGATGGCGGCGTGACGATCTGAACGATTATCAGAACAGGAGAGGTAAATGGCGCGCTTCACGGGCAAATCGATCATCGTCACTGGTGCGGCATCCGGCATCGGGCGCGCGGCGGCAAGGCAGTTCGCGGCTGAAGGCGGCAGCGTGCTGTGCGCCGACTGGGCTGAAACGGTCGAGGAAACCGCACAGGCGATCCGCGACGCTGGCGGAACCGCGACGTCGATCCGCATCGATGCGGGCAAGGAGGAAGATGTCGTCCGTACCGTGGCGCTGGCCATGGAGACGTTTGGCGGCATCGACGTGTTTTTCGCCAATGCCGGTATTTCCGGCGGCATGGCCAATATCTATGACACCTCGGTCGAACTGATTTCCGAGGTGCTGCGCGTCAACCTGATCGGGCCGCTGCTGGCGATCAAACATGCCGCCCCCCGGATTGCGGAACGCGGCGGCGGGGCGATTGTGCTGACCGCCAGCGTCGCGGGCATTCGTTCGGGCGCGGGTTCCCCGGCCTATTCGGCATCAAAGGCAGGCGTCATCAACCTCGCGCAGGTTTCCGCGCAACAGCTTTCTGGATCGAATGTGCGGGTCAACGCGATCTGCCCGGGGCTTACCGAAACCGGCATGACCAAACCGACCTTCGATTACGCGCGCGATGCGGGGAAGATGGAAAAGGTCGGGCGGCTCAACCCGCTGCGTCGGGCGGCTCAACCCGAGGAACTGGCAAGCGTCGCGGTGTTCCTCGCCTCGCCGGATGCCAGCTATGTCAACGGCCAGGCATTGGCGGTCGACGGTGGCCTGTCGTCCAGCCATCCGGTGACGCGCCAGGAATATGGCAAGACGGCGGTGTGAGCATGACGGCAGCGTGAGCTTGTCTTGATCCTGTCATCATGGCGGCGCATTGGTGTTCCATGAAAAATGCAATAATTGCAGCGGCTAACGCTCTGTTGATTGTGTTGCCAGGCGTGTTGTCCGCGCAGGTGATCGTGTCGCCGCCTCCGCGTGGATCGGTGTCGACGTCGGCATATCAGCTCGTCACATGGTCGGCGGGTCCGGCGACGTGCAACGGCTTGGCGCAGGCTGTGCAGGCAGCGGAAGCGCCCGATAGCGTTTATGCCTGGCTGGGCACGGCACGCGAACCCTTTCTGCGGCCCGTGACGGCGCGTTTCCGCATCGACGCCACAGGGCGGACGCTCGATATCGCTACTGATAGCGGGCTTAACAGCCCTTATGGCAATGGCGTGCTGCCCGCGCTTGCCGCCACCCGCTTTGCACCCGGTGCCGCGCGGACTGAATGTTCGATCACCTTTACGCCGGGTGCCGCTCCGGTGGCGTCGGCGCCGATTTCGGCCATGATTGCCTATACGATCTGGCCGCATGGGACACGGTTGCCGCATGAAGCCTATGCCCGCATTGCGCCGACCGATACCGATTGCATAGACCCGTCGCCTGAGGTTCTGGCGCGCGCCTTTCCCGATTTCCAGGCAATCGAACAGGCGCCGGGAAGCCGTGCATGGAGCATGGTCGGCTATGACATTGATCGACAGGGGCGGGCTGTGCGAGTCCATCTGGCAGCGACGACCGGCAATGCCGCGCTTGACCGCGCGTCGATCAAGGCCGTGCAGCATTCGCGTTTCAAGCCGGGTGTCCGCCACGGCTGCGTCTACCCTTATTGGCGCTCGGGCGGTCCACTGGCGCCGCCGCCAATTCCCGAGGATGCGCCGAAGAATGACCCGGCCAGATGCCCGGTAGAAAGCGATTGGTCGGCGCCGCTTCGCTACAATTACCCCGACGACTACCGGCGCCTCCGGATCGAGGGTTGGGCGATTATTTCCTATGATGTCGCGCCCTGGGGACAGACAGGCAATATCAAGGTGTTGATGAGCCAGCCGACCGCCGAATTCGGTACGGCCGCGAGCAACATGATCCGCGCGGCGCGCAAGCGGGAAGCGGGGCAGGGTTTTACAGGCTGTGTCAGCCGTGTCCGCTATAACTTGTCCAAGCCTGGTGAGCGGTCGCACGCGGTTGTGGCGGATGGCGATGCAAATTCACCCGCGCCCTTTTGACGATTTGGCGAAAGCGACGGTCGGCGTCGTAGCGGTCACTCCCGCAATCGCATCAATCCCTCTTGCGCGGTGCTGGCAACCAATCGACCGTCGCGCGCGAAGATTCTGCCCCGGTTATAGCCACGCGCATGTCCGGCCCATGGGCTGTCGCAGGCATAAAGCAGCCAGTCGTCGGCGCGGAACGGCTCGTGCAGCCAGACCGCGTGGTCCAGGCTGGCGGTCTGCAGCTTGTGCGTCATCCAGTTGACACCGTGCGCCAGTGTCGACGTGCCCAGCAACGTCATATCCGACGCATAGGCAAGGGCCGCGCGGTGCAGCGCGGGATCGTCGCCAATCGGGGCGACGACACGAAACCAGCTCGATTGCTGCGGTGCCTGCTTGACTGGCCGCAGCCAGTTGCGCGGTTCCAGCGGGCGAATGTCCACCATCCGCGGGCGCATGAAATTGTCGCGGAACCGTTCGGGTATCTTGTCGGCCATGGCGAGGCGAAGGTCGCGGTCGCTGGCGAGCGCTTCGGGCGGCGGTACGTCAGGCATCGTATCCTGATGCGTCAGGCCATCTTCGGGATGCTGGAGCGAGCAGGTCATGCTCAGAATGGGCATGCCCTTCTGCGTGGCGATCACGCGCCGCGTCGCAAAACTCTTGCCGTCGAAATCGCGGACCACGCGGTAGATGATCGGATGATCTTCCGATCCCGGCCGCATGAAATAGGCGTGGAGCGAATGCGCCGACTTGTCGCCATCGACGGATCGTTGCGCCGCCTGCAACGCCTGGGCGATGACTTGCCCGCCAAAGACACGACCAAAGCCATCATCGCCCCGCCGCCCGCGATAAAGATCGGTATCGATCAGCTCCACGTCGAGCAGATCGACCAGTTTCCGGGCGAGTTCGGCGGGGCTCGGCTCGTTTTCGTTCATCAATACCCCGCAGCGCGCGCCAGCCGGTCGGCGTGGAAATTGGCGTCGCCGAACATCTCGGTCAGCACCCGCCCGCGCTTCATGTAGAAGCCGATATCATATTCGTCGGTCATGCCGATGCCGCCGTGCATCTGTACACCTTCTTGAACGCTCAGCGTGGTGGCAAGCGCGGTCATCGCCTTGGCCACCGAAACCGCGTCGTCGGCACTCGCGGACCCGACGTCGAGCAATTGCTGCGCCTTCAGCACCGCAGCACGCGCGACTTCCATTTCCGCATACAGGTGGGCGGCGCGGTGCTGGAGCGCCTGGAAACTGCCGATCCGCACGCCGAACTGCTTGCGCTCCTTCAGGTAACTGACGGTCATGTCCATCGCGCCGCCGCCCACGCCCAGCAATTCGGCCGAAGCCCCGATACGCCCGGCACGAAGCAGGCGACCCAACGGATCGCTGCCCGCATCGACTTCGCCGATCACGGCGTCGGCATCGACCTCGACACCCTCGAACACCATCCGCGCGGCAAGGCTGGCGTCGGCAAGCCGTTCCGCCGCGACCGAAAGGCCCTTCGCGCCCTTGTCGACCGCGAACAGGGTAATGCCTTGCGTATCATCGGGAGAACCAGCGGTGCGCGCCGCGACGATCAGCAAGTCGGCGACATGGCCATGGGTGACGAACTGCTTGGCGCCCGACAGTCTGAAGCCATTGCCCGATCGTTCGGCTTTCATCGCCACGCTCTCGCGGTGCTTGGCGTTTTCGTCGATGGCCAATGCCGCAACCGTGTCACCCGCGATGATGCCGGGGAACCAGCGGTCGCCCTGCTGCGTGCCCTTCAATGCCTCGACGGCGGCAATGGCGGTGGAGAGAAAGGGGGAGGGGGAGAGGTTGCGGCCAATTTCCTCCAGCACGACTCCCGCTTCGACATGCCCAAGGCCCAGGCCGCCTTGGTCCTCACCGATCAGGATGCCGGTAAAGCCCATTTCGGCGAACTGCTTCCACAAATCGCGGCTGAAACCGGTTGGATCGTTGCCGTCGCGCAATGCCCGCATCTGGCTGATCGGCGATCGTTCGGCGACGAAATCCTTCGCCGCATCACGCAGCATGGTTTGTTCTTCGGTGAGATAGAGAGGCATTTTGCGGTTCCTTATCTCCCTCTCGCCCTATGGAAACAGCGGGCAAAAAAGGGGGCGTGGAAAGGGAGTGTCGCCGGGTGGGGCGTCACGCGCTCGGCAGATCCAGAATGCGCTTGGCGATGATGTTGAGCTGAACCTCGCTGGTGCCGCCTTCGATCGAATTGGCCTTGGTGCGCAGCCAGGCGCGGGGTCTGGCCCCCTGGGCCGAACGGCTGCTTTCCCATTCCAGCGCGTCGGAACCGCCTGCCGCCATCGTCAATTCATGGCGCGATTTGTTCAGTTCGGTGCCGTAATATTTCATCATCGATGGCTGGGCGGGGTGCGCTTGCCCTGCCTTCAGTTCGTCAATGAAACGCTCGGACTGCGCGGTGAAGGCCCTTGCCCGTACCTCGAACAGCGCGATCTGCGCCCGCAGCAACGGGTCTGCCAATCGGCCCTGCCCATCAAGGCCGATGGTCGCAATCGCGCCTTCGATCAGCGGATTGCCGCCGGTTGAGCCAAGGCCCATGCCAGAGATCATCTCGCGTTCATGGCCCAGCAGATATTTGGCGACGTCCCAGCCGCGATTGAGGTCACCGACCAGGTTTTCCTTGGGCACCTTTACATTGTCGAAGAAGGTTTCGCAGAAGGGCGAATATCCCGAAATCAGCAGGATCGGCTTGGTCGATACGCCCGGCGTCGCCATGTCGAACAGCACGAACGAAATGCCGTTATGCTTGTCGGTGCGGTCGGTGCGGACGAGGCAGAAGATCCAGTCCGCCTTGTCGGCATAGCTGGTCCACACCTTCTGGCCGTTGACCAGGAAATGGTCGCCCCTGTCTTCCGCGCTGGTTGCCAGGCTGGCGAGATCGGACCCGGCATTGGGTTCCGAATAGCCCTGGCACCAACGAATTTCGCCGCGCGCGATACGGGGCAGGTGCTCCAGTTTTTGCGCCTCGTTGCCATATTTCAGCAATGCTGGCCCAAGCATCGAAATGCCAAAGCTGTTCAGCGGATTGCGGCATTTCATCGCCGCCATTTCTTCGCGCAGGATCTTGGTTTCAGCGGCACTCAGCCCGCCGCCGCCATAGGCCCTGGGCCAATCGGGCACGGTCCACCCGCGGGCGGCCATGGCGTCCATCCATTGCTTCTGCCCCGGCTGAAAATCCGGGTTGCGGCCGCCCCAGCACGCATCCTTCTCGGATCGCATTGGCTCGCGCATTTCAGGCGGGCAGTTCGCCTCCAGCCAGGCGCGGGTTTCGGCACGAAATTGGTCGAGATCGGTCATGTCACTCATCCTTGCCTTGCCGCCATGCCAGCAGAACCGGCATCTCGTGCGTCAAAGGTGTATGTGGCGGCGCGAGGCCCTTGCTTTCACCGGGGCGACGTGTCTGGTTCAATTGAAGCGGCCGCCGGCTTCGGCCTTTTCCTTGAGCAGCGGCGCGACGGTAAAGCCGTGTTTTTCCAGCCCGTCCGCGATCTTCTTCAGCCCTTCGGTGTCGGCCCAGAACATCGGGCCGCCGCGATAGACCGGCCAGCCATAGCCATAGATCCACACCACATCGATGTCGCTTGCCCGCTGCGCCATCTTCTCCTCCAGGATCAGCGCGCCTTCGTTGACCATGGTGTAAAGCGTGCGGACGACGATTTCCTCATCGGTGATCTCGCGCTTGGCCATGTTCGATCTGGAACGGAATTCCTCGATGATTTCGGCGACGCGCGGCGATGGCGAGGGCGTGCGCTTTTCATCATAGTCATAGAAACCAGCCGATTTCTTCTGCCCCCAGCGCCCTTCGGCACACAGCGCGTCACGCACGTTTTCGATGCGGTTGGGGTCACGGTGCCAGCCAATGTCCACCCCGGCGAGATCGGCCATCTGGAATGGCCCCATCGGCATCCCGAAATCGACATGCACCTTGTCGATCTGTTGCGGGGTGGCGCCTTCCATCAGCAGCTTGTTGGCCTCGACCTGACGGGGCATCAACATACGGTTGCCGATGAAGCCATAGCAAACGCCTGCGACGACGGCGACTTTCCTGATCTTTTTCGCCAGCGCCATCACTGTTGCCAGCACGTCGTCCGCCGTCCTGGCGCCGCGCACGACTTCCAGCAGCTTCATCACATTGGCGGGCGAGAAGAAATGGGTGCCCACCACGTCCTGCGGGCGTCCGGTGCTGGCGGCGATTTCGTCGATGTCGAGGTAGCTGGTATTGGAGGCAAGGATCGCACCCGGCTTGGCGATCCTGTCGATCTTGCCGAACAATTCCTTCTTCACGTCCATATTCTCGTACACCGCCTCGATGATGAGGTCGCAATCGGAAAGGTCGTTCATGTCGAGCGTCGGCGTCAGCGCGGCCATCGCCATCGCCACTTGTTCGGGCTTCATCCGGCCCTTGGCGGCGGACGCTTCGTAATTCTTGCGGATGACGCCGACACCGCGGTCAAGCGCGTCCTGCGCCATCTCGACGATGGTCACGGGTATGCCTGCCGACAGGAAGTTCATCGAGATGCCGCCGCCCATCGTGCCCGCGCCGATGACCCCAACCTTCTTGATGGCGCGCAGGGCGATGTCGTCGGCGACGCCGTCGATCTTGGCGGCCTTGCGTTCGGCGAAGAAGATGTGGCGCTGCGCTGCCGACTGGACGCCCATCATCAGCTTCATGAATTCCTGGCGCTCGAAAGCGATACCGTCGGCAAAGGGCGATCCGTCCGCCGCCTTTTCGACACAGGCGATGTTGGCGGCAGGTGCGTCAAAGCCACGGAAGCGGCGGGCATTGTCCTTCCTGAACGCGGCAACCGCATCGGGATCCGCCACGGCGACCTTTTCGCTGGCGCGGGGCAGCGGGCGCGCATCGGCGACTTCGCGGGCAAAGGCAATGGCGTCGGTTGCCAGGCTCGCTTCGCCGGCAATCCGGTCGATCAACCCGGCCTGCAGCGCGATCTTCACGGGGATGGGATCGCCAATCGCGGTCATCTTCAGCGCCAGCGGCACGCCGGCCAGCCGGGGAATGCGCTGTGTGCCGCCCGCGCCGGGAAGCAGCCCCAGCTTGACTTCGGGCGTGCCGATCACCGCGGCGGGATCGGCAATGCGGTAATGGCAGGCGAGCGTGACTTCGCACCCACCGCCCAGCGCGGTGCCGTGGAACGCCGCGACGATTGGCTTGTCAGCCGCCTCGATCATGTCGAGCAGCGTCGGCAGGCCGGGTTCCTGCATGGGTTTGCCGAATTCGGTGATGTCGGCACCGGCAAAGAAGGTACGGCCATCGCAGCGGATGACCATTGCCTTGATCGCGGGATCGGCCAGGCCTTCCTTCACGCCAGCTTCCAACCCCTGGCGCACCGCCGCGCCCAAAGCGTTGACCGGCGGATTGTTCGAAATGATGACGAGAACGTCGCCGTGGCGTTCGGTGCGGATGGGTGAGGTCACTTCAGGCTCCTGCTCTCGATGGCGTCGCCCCGGCGCTGGCCGGGGCCTTGATACGGCGTCAGGCCCCGGTCGTATCGGGGCGACGTTCCGGGTTCATGTCAGCGCGGCATATATCAGCGTCTTCAGTTCGCGCCGGATGGGATAGATGTTGCTGGGTGACATCTGCGTCATGAACACCATCGTGATCTTTTCGACCGGATCGACGAAGAACGCGGTGGAGAACATGCCACCCCAATAATATTCGCCAACCGAACCAGGCATCATCGTCCGCGCGACATTGATATTGACGGCAAAGCCAAGGCCAAAGCCGGTGCCCGCGTTCTGCGTCTCGCTGAACAGCGATTTGGACCAGTGCGCCAGATCGCCATTGTCTGGCAGGTGGTTGGCGGTCATCAGGTCCAGCGTCTTGCGACCGACGATGCGCGCGCCGTCCAGCGTGCCCCCGCCGACCAGCATCGATGTGAAGCGGTGATAGTCGAGCGCGCTCGATACCAGCCCGCCACCGCCGGAAACCAGCTTGGGGAAACGGCTCCACGCGCTTTCGGCCCCGCGATCATACATCACGCGCCCCTTGCCGGGAACGAAGGTCCAGCAATCCGCCAGCCGGTCGATCTTGTCTTCGGGCACCTGGAAGAAGGTGTCGTGCATTTTCAGCGGGGCGAAGATGCGCTTGGCGAAGAACTCGGCAAGCGGGATGCCCGCAACACGCTGAACCACGGCGCCAAGCACGTCGGTCGACACCGAGTAATTCCAGCCGGTGCCGGGGGAAAACTCCAGCGGCAGCTTGCCCAGCGCGGCGATGAATTCGTCCAGATCGAGATTGCCGTGCCAGTTCTCGATCTTGCCCTCGCGGTAGGCGGCATCGATGTTGGAGCGGTTCTGGAAGCTGTAGGTCAGGCCCGAGGTGTGGCGGAGCAGGTCCACCATCCGCATCGGCTCGTCCGTCGGCTTGGTGAGGAACGGCACCCCGCCGCCTCCGCCGCCATAGACGCCGATATTCTTGAATTCGGGCAATACATGGTGAACCGGGGTGTCGAGTGCGATCAGCCCTTCCTCGACCAGCATCATGAACGCGATCGAGGTAATGGGCTTGGTCATGCTGGCGATGCGGAACAAGGTGGTTTCGTCCACCGGTTGGCCACCTTCGCGCGCGGCGCCCTGATGGGCGAAATGAGCGATCTGCCCATCGCGGGCAATCAGGATCTGGGTGTGCGGCAGCTTGCCCGACGCGACGTAGCGATCTTTCAGCAAAGTATCGATTCGCGCCAGGCGGACGGAGTCGAATCCGTGGACCTCCGGTTTCGAAATCGTCATGCGTTCCTCCATACCTTCGTTTCGAAAGGCTGTTCACCCTATTGCCTTGAGCGTCGGATGAATCAACACTAACCTTCATTCAAATGGCAAAAATGCCAAACCCGAAATTCAAGACTTGGGAGAGTGCCGTGTCAGAGACCGCCCAGAACGAGCCACTGGTCGCGCTTGATCCTTCCTGGCCGCACTTGTCGATGCAAGAGGTCGATGCGCTGCTGACCGCGCCGGGCCAGCGGTTTGAAATGGAAATGGTAACGATTCGCGGCATCCCCACCCGCGTCTGGAAAAATGCACCGCCCAGCCTTGCCGCGCTGATCCAGTTTTCCCGCAGCCATGGCGACCGGCTGTTCACCATCTATGACCAGGAACGGGTGAGTTTTGCAGACAATTACCGCGCCGTTGCCAATCTGGCGACAAAGTTGCGGGCAATGGGCGTGGCGAAGGGCGATCGGATCGCGCTGGCGATGCGCAACCTGCCCGAATGGCCGGTGGTCTTTTTCGCAGCCGCGTCGATTGGCGCGATCGTCGTGCCGCTCAATGCGTGGTGGACGGCGCAGGAACTGGCCTATGGCCTGGCCGATTCAGGTGCGCGGATGCTGTTTGTCGATGGCGAGCGGCAGGCGCGGCTGGCGGATCAATATGCCGGACTGCCATCGCTGGAGCGGGTGTTCGTCGCTCGCGCGCGGGGTGAATTGAACGGTATTGCCACGGCACTCGAAGAGTTGATCGGCGCGCCCGGCGACTATACCCGACTGCCGGACGTGCCGTTGCCCGCCGAAGCGCTGGAACCGGAGGATGACGCGACCATCTTTTATACCAGTGGCACCACAGGCCAGCCCAAGGGCGCGCTCGGCACGCATCGCAATCTGACGACCAACATCCTGTCGACCGGCAATACCAGCGCCCGCGGCTTCCTGCGGCGGGGCCAGCCGGTTCCGACGCCCGAGCCACGGACGATGCTGACCGTCATCCCGCTGTTCCACGTCACCGCGTGCAGCGCGGGCATGATGGGCGCCATCGCGGCGGGCAACACGCTGATCTTCATGCGCAAATGGGACCCGGTTGAAGCGATGGAGATCATCGAGCGGGAACGGGTCAATGTGACCGGCGGCGTGCCGACCATTGCATGGCAATTGATCGAACATCCGGATCGCCACAAATACGACCTCTCGTCGATCGAGGCGATTGCCTATGGTGGCGCCCCGTCCGCGCCAGAACTGGTCAAGCGCATCTATGAGGAGTTCGGCGCGCTGCCCGCCAATGGTTGGGGCATGACCGAGACGATGGCGACGGTGACCGGCCATTCGGCGGAAGATTATCTCAACCGGCCAACCAGCGCCGGCGCTGCCGTTGCGGTGGCGGATTTGAAAATCGTCGCCGATGACGGCGTGACCGAACTGCCCGTTGGCGAGGTTGGCGAATTATGGGCGCGTGGACCGATGATCGTGAAGGGATATTGGAACAAGCCCGACGCGACGGCGGAAACCTTCGTCGATGGCTGGGTCCGCACCGGCGATCTTGCGCGGATCGACGAGGAAGGGTTCGTCTATATCGTCGATCGCGCCAAGGACATGATTATCCGCGGCGGCGAGAACATCTATTCGAGCGAGGTGGAAAATGCCCTTTATGCGCACCCGGCGGTTACCGATTGTGCGCTGATCGGCATTCCGCATCGCTCGCTTGGCGAGGAACCGGCGGCGGTGGTTCATCTGGCACCCGGCACAAGCACAACCGAGGCGGAGTTGCAGCAATGGGTGCGTGAACGGCTGGCCGCGTTCAAGGTGCCGGTGGCGATCCGCTTTGTCGCCGAGACGTTGCCGCGCAACGCCAATGGCAAGATATTGAAGCGCGACCTGAAATCATTGTTTGCCGATAGTGTCACCGTCGCCTGACGTTGCACCCGGCTTGGCGATCCCGGGTTGCTATCGGCGCTGACAAGCCAGGCAGGACGCGTTAAGCCGTTGGGCAGTTCAAGGGGAGGGGTGCCCATGAAGTACAGGCGTTTTTCGAGCAGCTTGGCCGGACTGGCGTTGTTGTCGGCGTGCAGCGGCGGGGGTGGATCGTCTTCGCCGACATCGGTCATCGGCGGTGGAAACCCCACGCCAACCCCCACACCCGCTCCGGGGCCGACGCCAACACCCACGGCTTCATGTTCGTTGCCCGATCGGCAGAACTGGGCGTTTTCGGTGCTGCAGGAATGGTATCTTTTCCCCAGCCTGCTGCCGGCCAGCCTCAATCCGGCGCCGTACACCACGGTCAGCGATTATATCGACGCGCTGACCGCGACGGCGCGGGCGCAGAACAAGGATCGCTATTTCACTTATCTGACGTCGATCTCGTCGGAAAATGCCTATTATAATTCCGGGTCCAGCGCGGGGTTCGGCGTGCGTCTGGCGCTTGACCAGACGGGGACTCGCCTGTTCGTCATCGAGGCGTTTGAAAATGCGCCCGCGCTGACCGCGGGTATCGATCGAGGTGCTGAAATTGTCGGCGTCGGCACGACATCGGGCGGGGTGCAGAGCGTTTCCAGCCTGATCGCCAGCGGCGGCACCGACGCGCTCAACACCGCGCTTGGCCCGAACACCGCGGGCACGACGCGATATCTGCAAGTGCGCGATGCCGGCGGGACGCGCACTCTGGCCGTCACCAAGACCGACTATGCGATCGATCCGGTATCCAACCGTTATGGCGCGAAGGTCATCAATGATGGCGGGCGGCAAGTCGGTTATGTCAACCTGCGGACGTTCATCAACACCGCCGACCCCGAACTGCGGGCGGCCTTCGCCAATTTCAAGGCGCAGGGCATCACCAATGTGATCGTCGACCTGCGCTACAATGGCGGCGGGCTGGTTTCGATTGCGGAGTTGCTCGCCAACCTGATGGGGGCAAACCGCAGTTCGAGCGACGTGGTCGATTACCTGACCTTCCGGCCGGAAAAATCGTCGAACAACTCGGTCACCAATTTCGCGCTGCAGAACGAATCGATCGCGCCTGCAAAGATCGCGTTTATCGGATCATCGGGCACGGCGTCGGCAAGCGAGATCGTCATCAACGCCTTTACGCCCTATCTCCACACAAACTCGGCACTGATCGGCACCAACACCTATGGCAAGCCGGTCGGCCAGGTGGCGATTGACCGGGCGGCGTGCGACGATCGCTTGCGCGTCGTTGCCTTCGCGGTGGAAAATGCGTCGCACCAGGGCACATATTACAACGGCCTGGCCCAATATGCGGAGGCGAGTTGCCAGGCATCGGATGACATTGCCCATCAGCTTGGCGATCCCAACGAAGCGACCACGCGGGCCGCGCTCAACTATCTGGCAGGCGTCAGTTGCACGCCCATTGCCAGTGGCGGGCAGACCAGCCAGTCATTGGCCAGCGGGCGCAATCTGATCCTCAGCCCGGCGCGCCCGGACACGCCGCAGCGCGAAGTGCCGGGCCTTTACTGACCGCGCGCTTGATGCGCGTTGGATCGAGCGCGCACCTGATGCGCGTTGGCGACGACGCTTTCAACGGCGCGACGCCAGCCGACAAGGCGTTGCAGGCGTTCATCTTCGCCAAGGGTGGGCGTGAAGGTTTCGACTGAGGCGCGCATCGCCGAAGCCTGTTCAAGGTCCGCGAACAGCCCGCTGCCGATGCCCGCCAGCATCGCCGCGCCAAGCGCGGTGGTTTCCGCGAATTTCGGCCGCTCGACGGTTATGCCCAGCATGTCGGCCAGGTCTTGCGCCATCCAGTCATTGGCGACCATTCCGCCATCGATCCGCAGCGTGGCCCAGTCGGCACCATCCGCGGCAAAGGCGTTTTTCAGGTCGTGCGCCTGCAGCGCCATCGCTTCGAGCGCGGCGCGAACGAGGTGCGCGCGGGTGGTCGAAAAACTCAGGCCGGACAGCGTGCCGCGCGCCTCCGGTTCCCACCACGGCGCGCCCAGGCCAGACAGGGCAGGGACCAGATAGACGCCACCAGCATCGCTTACGCTGCGTGCCAGCGCCTCGGTTTCCGCCGCCGTGCCGATCAGCCCGATGGTATCGCGCAGCCATTTTATCAGGCTCCCGGCGACGAACACCGATCCTTCCAGCGCATAGGAGCGCCTGCCATCGATTTGCCAGGCGATGGTGGACAGCAGGCGATGATGAGAAACGGGTGGAATGGCCCCCGCCTGAGTCAGGATGAAGGCGCCAGTGCCGAACGTCGCCTTGGTGTCGCCGGGCTTCAGGCAGGATTGCCCGATCGTCGCGGCTTGCTGGTCTCCGGCCAGGCCGCAGATCGGGATGCTGCCGCCAAACAACTGCGTCGTGCCGAACCGTCCGGTGCAATCGACGATTTCCGGAAGGGCGTGGCGCGGCACGCCGAACAGGTCGATCAGGCCATCATCCCAGTTGCCACTGCCGATCGCCATCAACGCGGTACGGCTGGCATTGGTGGCGTCGGTGACGTGCAATCCGCCGTGGTTTTCGTTGGCGGTCAGTTTCCACACCAGCCAGCTTTCAACCGTGCCGATCGCCAGCCGATCACCCGCATCGGCAAGCTGGGGCCAGTGACGCATCGCCCAGCCGATCTTGGAGCCCGAAAAATAGGGGTCGAGCAGCAGCCCGGTTTTGGCCTGAACCGCCGGTTCATGCCCGGCTGCCTTCAACGCGCGGCAGTCAGCGGCGGTACGGCGGTCCTGCCAGACGATCGCGGGCGCAAGCGGCTCGCCCGTCGCCTTGTCCCAGAATACTACCGTTTCGCGCTGGTTGGTGATGCCGATCGCGGCAATCCGGTCCGCTCCACCGGCGGCATCGACCATCGCCTGGGCGACGGCAAAAGTACGCCGCCAGATTTCGGCGGCGTCGTGTTCGACCAATCCTGCTTCGGGATAATGCTGGGTCAACTCCAATTGTCGGCTGGCGATGCAGGTGCCATCTGCACGAAACAGCATGGCGCGGGTCGAAGTGGTGCCTTCGTCGATGACGAGAAGTTGGTCGCTCATGCGGTTAATCCTAGCCGGGATTACAAGCGAACGGAATGCGGCTAGGATGGCGCGCGAGACGCCGATTTCGGATGGCGGGCGTTGAGCACAGGGGCTTTCGGACGTGAGCGAGTCGGACGGACATATCGATGACGGGGCATTGGCGGATACGCCGCGCGCGGCGTCGGAATTGCCGCGTTCCGCCCATGGCGATGGGCCGTTTGGCATTCCTGCCCCGGATGAAACCGAACAGATGACCGAACGCCGCGACCGGTTGCTTGCGGCGTTGACGCTGTCGATGGGGTTGGGGTTGCTGCTCGCCTTGCCGTTCGCGCTGAAAGCAGGGGCGGAGTTTTTCCTTCCCGTTACGGCTGCCCTGGTCATCGCGGTGGCGTTGGTGCCGGTGCTTGAATGGCTGGAACGGCATCGCTTGCCTGCGCCGCTGGCGTCTTTCGTCTGCGTCATCGCGTTTTTGACCATCGCCAACGTCGCGCTCGCCGCGATCGTGGTGCCGGCGGTCGAGTTTTTCCGTCAGTTCCCTGAACGGATCGGCCGGATCAGGATGAATCTGCAGCCCGCGCTGGATCTCTACATCACGCTTCAGAAAAGCATCGACAAAACGGCGATGCGGCTGGCGATCGGCTCGGCTCGCCATGCGGCCTCGAATGCCGCGCAGACTCAGGTGCCGCCAAGCTCGCTGGTCGAACTGATTGCAACGGCGGCGCCCGCGATCATCATCCAGATATTTTTCGGAGCGCTGGTGGTGTTCTTCTTCCTGTCCGGCTGGACCAGGCTTCGGCGTCGGACCATCACCAGCCGATCGAGTTTCGACGGTGCCATGGCGACGGCGCGCGTCATTCAGGATGTGGTCGACGATGTGTCGTCCTATCTGGGCACCATTACCGTCATCAACGTATCGCTGGGGCTGGTCGTCGCGGGATTGCTGGCGATGTTCGGGATGCCTTATCCGCTGATGTGGGGCGGTATCGTCGCATTGCTCAACTATGTGCCGTATTTCGGGCCGATCGTGGCATCGCTGCTGATCGGCATCGGCGGGTTGATGACGTTTGAAAACAGCTGGGTGGCGTTGACCCCGGCGGCAATCATGGTGGTGACGCACGTGATCGAATCGAATCTGGTAACACCGACGATTGTCGGCCATCGGTTGACGATCAATCCGATCATGATTCTGATCTCGCTGAGTTTCTGGAGCTGGGTGTGGGGCACCGCGGGCGCGCTGCTGGCGGTGCCGCTGCTGATTATCATTCAGACGGTCGTGGGTGCAGCGGGCAAGCCGGACATTGCCGGGTTTCTGTTCGAGCATGGTACGCTGGGCAAGCGCGAGCACCGCGAAGAGCGAATGCGCAGGCGGCGACATCCATAAGTTTCAGCAAGGCTGTTGACACCCCCGCCAGCACCCACTAGTGGCCCCGATCTCGCTTCGATGCGGGTGTAGCTCAGTTGGTTAGAGCGCCGGCCTGTCACGCCGGAGGTCGCGGGTTCGAGCCCCGTCACTCGCGCCACTTTCCTGTTTCCATCCAGGACAAAAGTGGTTTCAGCGGCAGGATCCAGATCATGCCAGTCACTGCATAAAATGGCAGTTGCGCCAGGATCGGCCAGCGCGCCAACATATCCGCCAGAGTGACGATTATCAGCGCCCACACGGCGACCAGCGCCAGGATGATGAAAATGCCTGCGGGTTTGCGCCAGCTTGGGGTCATCGGGTCATCCAGCCTTTTTCGGTAATGATGGCGTTGAGTGGCACGTCCCACGCATCGACCGGTACTTGCGCAATCTGTTGTACAGACCAGGCAATGCCGATTCGGATCGCATCGGGAAGAGTGGCGAACGCGCGGTCGTAAAATCCCGCTCCCTGGCCAAGACGGTTCAAGTCGGTGTCGAACGCCAGCAGGGGGGTCAGGATGATGTCGGGTGCAAGCTCGGCCGCATCGGCGGGCGGCTGGCTAAGGCCCAACATGCCATCGTGCAGCGGGCTGCCGAGCATCCATTCCAGAAATCGCATTGGCGCCCGGCGTGAAGTGACATGCGGCAGTGCGATTCGGCAACCAGCGGCGCTGGCCGCGGCCAGCAGGGTTGCCGGGCTGGCTTCACTGCCCAGCGGAATATAGCCCGCCACGGCCAATCCGGGGCGAAGCAGAGCGAGAAATTCGGGAGGGGCGGCCAATCCGGGGGACGATTGCCCGACATGGTTGTCGCGCGCCTGGCGCACCGCCGCGCGCACCATGGCCTTTGCGGCTCTTGCGGTGGCGTCGGGTGCAGGGTGTGGTGTGGGTGGCGGGACCGCCATGGTCGTTTGCCTGAATATCCTCTGACGCCAGTAACGTCAGGTGGGGACCATGTTTCCGGGCCTGGACCCGTAAAGGGACAGCCCCCTTTGGATGATGTATCGCCTCAGGGATGTTCCTAAAGGCTCGTATCGGGCAGTACCCGCCACCTGCCAATCTAGGGCTTATGCACCGCTTGCTCAAGGGTGGTTGCGATTGTTTCCAGCCGGCTGGCGATATCGGCGAGCAACGGGTCTTCGACCGGCGTCGATGTCGGCGCGTGCGGGTTGCGTTGCGCCTCGTCCAGCGCATCAGCAAGCATCAGCGCGAGGAACAGCATCGATCGCTCGATATTCAGCCCGCCCGACGCCCTTTCCGCCGCGGCCCAGCGTTGCTGAAGCATCAGGCCAGTGCGGCGCACCTGATCTTCCGAACCATCGCTGCAGGCGATGCGGTGCTGGCGGCCGCCCAGGTCGAGAATGACTTCTGCCATGTCAGTCCTGCCCGCGTTCTTGGATGATGCCGTCGAGCGTGGCGACGGCCATGCCGACCGTATCGCGCAGGATTTCGTTGCGCCGCGCAAGGTCGGCGCGATCGGCGGCCAACGCCCTGGCCGCGGCGTCGATCCGCTTCAGGGCGATGTCGATGCGCATGGCGGTACTGGATGCCTTGTCTGCCATGCCGCAGGGGATAGCACGCCCATCAAGCGCGGCAAGGCCGTTTTGGGGCGCCAAGTGTTGACGCGCGCCCGCACGGGCCGCAAAGACCGCGCGCACCATCGAATCGCCGCAGGGGACAGTCACGTCGCATCCTGGCGGCCACCGGAAAGGGAGCCCCATGGGGACGACATCAGCCGACCTGGCCAACGCAATCCGCGCATTGTCGATGGATGCTGTGGAGGCGGCCAATTCGGGCCACCCCGGTATGCCGCTGGGAATGGCGGATGTTGCGACCCAGCTTTTCACCAGCCATCTGAAGTTCGATCCTGCCAATCCGAAATGGCCCGACCGCGACCGCTTCGTCCTGTCGGCAGGCCATGGATCGATGCTGATCTATTCGCTGCTGTACCTAACCGGTTATGCGCGGCCGACGATCGATGACATTTGCAATTTCCGCCAGCTTGGCAGCCCGTGCGCCGGCCACCCCGAGAATTTCGAGTTGGAAGGCGTCGAATGCACCACTGGCCCGCTGGGCCAGGGGCTGGCGATGGCCGTGGGCATGGCGATTGCCGAACGGCACCTGAATGCCGAATTCGGCGATGCGCTGGTCGATCACAAGACCTGGGTGATCGCGGGCGATGGTTGCCTGATGGAAGGCATCAACCACGAAGCGATCGGTATCGCGGGGCGGTTGCAACTCGGCCGCCTGAACGTGTTGTGGGACGATAACCACATCACCATCGATGGCGCGGTGTCGCTGTCGTCGAGCGAGGATATTCCGGCGCGCTATGCCGCAACCGGCTGGCACGTAACGGCTTGTGACGGCCATGATGCGGACGACATCGCCCGCGCGCTGGCAGAGGCCGCCGCCGACCCCCGGCCGTCGCTGGTTCAATGCCGGACGATCATCGGCAAGGGCGCGCCCAACAAGCAGGGCACGTCCAAGACGCACGGCGCGCCGCTGGGCAGCGAAGAAGTGGCCGCCGCACGCGCGGCAATGGGCTGGACCGACCCCGCCTTTGTCATTCCCGAACCGATCCTGTCAGCCTGGCGAGTCACCGGTTCGCGCGGACAGGCGGAACGTGCATCATGGCTTGCGCGCCATGCCGCTGCCGATACTGCGCTGACGGGCGAGTTCGACCGCCGCATGGCTGGCGCGCTGCCCGCGGCATGGGACAGTCTGAAGGCGCACAATGCCGCGCTGGTCGCGGCGCCGCAAAAGGTGGCGACACGCAAGGCCTCTGAACTTGCCCTGGCGTTGGCAGTGCCGCAGGTGCCTGAACTGGTCGGCGGATCGGCCGATCTCACCGGCTCCAACCTCACCAAGGTTGCCGATATGGCGGCGTTCAGCGCCGAAAATCCGGCGGGTCGCTATCTCAACTACGGCATCCGTGAATTCGGGATGGCCGCTGCGATGAACGGCATGGCGCTGCATGGCGGCATCATTCCCTATGGCGGCACGTTCCTGATCTTCTCCGATTATGCGCGCGGGGCGATCCGCTTGTCGGCGTTGCAGCGCGCTCGCGTCATTTACGTGATGACGCATGATTCGATCGGCGTCGGCGAAGACGGGCCGACGCATCAGCCGATCGAACAGGTCCAGAGCTTCCGCATCATGCCGGGGCTGGACGTGTATCGGCCATGCGATACGATCGAGACCGCTGAATGCTGGGCGATGGCGATCGAGACGTCTGATCGGCCGTCATTGCTCGCACTTTCTCGGCAAAATGTTCCGCAACTGCGTGATAATGCTGATGAAAATATGTCAGCCAAGGGCGGCTATCGTTTGAAGGCGGCAACCGCTCCGCGGCGCGTTGTCCTGGTGGGGACAGGGACAGAGGTTTCGCTGGCGCTCGACGTCGCAGTCGCGCTTGAGGCACAGGGGATTGGCGCGGATGTGGTGTCGATGCCGTCGACTGGCCATTTCGATCGTCAACCGGAGGCCTATCGCGCCGATATTCTGCCTGCCGATGCGCTGATCGTCTCAATCGAGGCGGGTACATCGATTGGTTGGGAACGTTATACCGGGACGGCGGGCTTGCGTTTTGGTATCGACGGTTTCGGCGCGTCCGGCCCGGCCGGTGACTTGTATAAATATTTCGGTCTGACGGTCGATGCGATCGTCCCGCAGATTATTGCAAAAATAGAGGCTTAACGGAGGTATTTGCCATGACGGTGAAGGTTGCGATCAACGGCTTTGGACGAATTGGCCGCCTTGTTGCGCGTGCGATGCTGGAAAAGGGTGACACTGGCCTTGATCTGGTGGCGATCAATGATCTGGCGGATGCCAAGTCGAACGCATGGCTGTTCAGCCGCGATTCGGTCCATGGCAAATATCCAGGCAAGGTTTCGGCCGAAGGCGATGACCTGGTTGTCGATGGCAAGCGTATCCGGGTGACCAAGGAGCGTGATCCGGCCAACCTGCCGCACAAGGAACTCGGCGTTGATCTGGTGCTGGAGTGCACGGGTTTCTTCACCGACCGAGAGTCGTGCCAGAAGCACATCGACGCGGGTGCGAAGAAGGTGCTGATTTCCGCACCGGGCAAGAATGTCGATCTGACCGTGGTTTTCGGCGTCAACAACGACAAGTTGACCGCCGAACACACCATCGTTTCCAACGCATCGTGCACCACCAATTGCCTGGCACCGGTTGCCAAGGTGATGAACGATGCGATCGGCATCGAGCGTGGCCTGATGACCACGGTCCATGCCTATACCAACGATCAGAAGATCCTCGATCAGATCCACCCGGACCTGCGCCGCGCGCGGGCGGCCGCAATGTCGATCATTCCGACGACCACCGGCGCAGCCCGTGCCGTTGGTGAGGTTCTGCCCGAATTGAAGGGCAAGCTGGATGGTTCGGCGATCCGCGTGCCGGTGCCTGATGTCAGCCTGGTCGACCTGACGTTCACGCCCAAGCGCGATACGACCAAGGACGAGGTCAATGCCATTTTGAAGGCGGCGTCGGAAACGGCCGCGTTGAAGGGCATTCTGGACTATACCGATGAACCTTTGGTCTCGATCGATCTGATGCATTCCTCGGCATCGTCGACGGTCGACAGCCTGGAAACGGCGGTCATCGACGGCAAATTGGTGCGCATCGTCAGCTGGTACGACAATGAATGGGGCTTCTCCAACCGCATGGTCGACACGGCCAAGGCGATGGCGGCGTTCCTGTAAGATGCTCGCGCCGCCATGTCGGCAATTGCTGGCGCCTCGCCTGATCGGGGAGGCCCCGGTGTGCGCCGGGGTGGCGGCGTGACTTTGTCGGGTCCGATCATTGGGTCGGGTCCGATCGCTGGGCCGGGCACCATCGCGGGGATCGCGCGTCATGCTTCCCCGCGGGCGCCGATGGAGGAACTGGAGCGGACGCTGATAACGCCCGAGCAGGGTGTCGAAGGCGATTGCAAGGGTGCGTTCAAGGTCGGCAAGCGCAATCGACGGCAAGTGACGCTGATCGAACGTGCCGACTGGGATGCGGCGATGGCCGAACTGGGCGCGGGCCACCGATGGTCGGCACGGCGCGCCAATCTGCTGGTCGATGGTCTGGACCTGCCACAGCGCGAAGGCGCGGTGCTGCGAATAGGGGCAGTTCGGCTGGAAGTGACGGTCGAATGCGATCCGTGCCAGCGGATGGACGAAATTGAACCGGGATTGCAGGCCATGTTACGCGCGGATTGGCGCGGCGGCGTCTGTACCCGCGTACTGGCGGGCGGCGAGATTGCCGTCGGCGATATGATCGAAATCGAACTGGAAACGGAGATAGCGGCGTGAGGGCATTTCGGACGCTCGACGACATGGGCGATATCGCTGGGAAGCGCGTGCTGGTGCGCGAAGATCTGAACGTGCCGATGATCGATGGCGCGGTGAGCGACGATACGCGCCTGCGCGCGACCATTCCCACCGTTACCGAACTGGCTGACAAGGGGGCAATCGTCCTTGTCCTCGCGCATTTTGGCCGTCCCAAGGGCGAACGGAACCCGGCGTTTTCGCTGAAACCCGTTGCGGCGGCCTATGCGCTGGTGCTTGGTCGTCCCGTCGCCTTTGTCGATGATTGCGTGGGCGATGCAGTGGCCGCTGAAATCGCCGGGTTTGCACCAGGCACCATTGCCGTGCTGGAGAATACGCGCTTCCACACTGGCGAGGAAAAGAACGATCCCGCGCTGGTTGCGGAAATGGCCAGGCTGGGCGATTTGTACGTCAACGACGCCTTTTCCGCTGCGCACCGGGCGCATGTATCGACCGAAGGGCTTGCCCATGTGCTGCCGGCATTTGCCGGGCGGCAGATGGAAGCGGAGCTTGACGCGCTGGACAAGGCACTGGGCAATCCCGAGCATCCGGTTGCGGCCGTGGTCGGCGGGGCCAAGGTTTCGAGCAAGCTCGACGTGCTGACGCATCTGGTCAGCCGGGTCGATCACCTCATCATCGGCGGCGGCATGGCCAACACCTTTCTCGCCGCGCGAGGGGTGAATGTCGGCAAGTCGTTGTGCGAACATGACCTGACCGGCACCGCGGAAAAGATATTTGAGGCGGCCGACAAGGCCGGATGCACCATCCATTTGCCTTATGACGTCGTGGTGTCGAAGGAATTCGCGCCCAATCCGCCATCATTGCGCACCTGCAATGTCCATGAAGTTGCTGCGGACGAGATGATCCTCGACGTCGGTCTGGCGGCAGTGGAAGCATTGGCGGATGTGCTCAAGACCTGCCGCACGCTGGTGTGGAACGGCCCGCTGGGCGCATTTGAAACGCCGCCCTTCGACGCGGCGACCGTTGCCCTGGCGCGGACGGCGGCGGCGTTGACCAAGGACGGCTCGCTGATCTCGGTCGCGGGCGGCGGCGACACCGTTGCCGCGCTGAATCAGGCCGGCGCGTCCGGTGATTTCAGCTTCGTTTCAACAGCGGGCGGCGCTTTCCTGGAATGGATGGAAGGCAAGGAACTGCCCGGCGTTGCCGCGCTGAGCGCCTGAACGCCGACGAGTTTCAGTTCGCCACGGCGGGCACGTCGGCAGGCGCTGGTTCCTTGAGCAGCGGGACCAGCACCTCATTCAACCTGTCAAGATCCATCGCGCCTGCCTTGGCGTAACGGACATGGCCGCTGCGATCGATCACGTAATTGGTCGGCACGCCTTCCAGCGTATTATAGGGGCCATCAATCCGCCTCGCCGATGGCATGTGCATGGCGGCGAACAGTTTCTTGAGTTGATAGACCGGCAACGAGTCTTCGGTGGCGATGGCGAATACTTTCAGCCCGTGCTTTTCCTGTGCCGCGTAATAGGCGTCGAGCGTCGGTAATTCACGGCGGCACGGCACGCACCATGTCGCCCAGAAGTTGAGGACGACAACTTTGCCGCGCAGGTCTTTCAGCGACACTTTGCTGCCATCGATCAGCGTCAGGCGGAATTCGGGCGCCTGATCGCCGATTTTTGGGTCTTTGCCCGCGCTGAGCAGTAACAGCGCAGCAGCGCCAAAGGCCAGAATGCCGTATTTCCTGCGCGCGCCTAAGGCCATGTTTGTTCCCCCGATACAATCGGATAACTGCATGAGGATCGGTTGATGGTCAATGGCAGGCATTCGCCTTCCATCGCGGCGGCTGGCCGGATCGTGCGGCGCAAGGTGCGTCGTGCTGCTCTGCACCCTCGCCGCCAGACGCGGTGCTCCAATGTCGGGAAAAACTGGCAGCGTTGTCTAAAACCACGGTTTACTCACGTGCGGTGAGGGTGCCGGTCTTTCTTCTACCACCGGCAGGACCGCGATCCGACATCAAAATGGGGCTGGATATGTTGCGGTGCAGCGCTGTCAACGTTGCGCGGGTTGCCGGGCGTGCTATCAGCCTTTTTCAAACACCCACGCTTATGCGCCAGCAGGGAGATCCGAATGACCTCTACCGTGAAGGCCATCCTGGCCAATTACGAGTCCGACAATCCCGGCGTGAAGGCAAATCTGTACCGGATGTTGATGCAGGGTCGCCTGGGCGGCACCGGCAAGATGATTATCCTGCCGGTCGATCAGGGTTTTGAACATGGCCCGGCGCGCAGCTTTGCGGTCAACGATCCCGCTTATGACCCGCATTACCATTACCAATTGGCGATCGACGCCGGACTTTCCGCTTATGCCGCGCCGCTAGGGATGCTGGAAGCCGGCGCCGCGACCTTCGCCGGCCAGATTCCGACGATCCTGAAGGTCAACAGCTCGAATAGCTGGGCGACGGGCATCAATCAGGCGGTGACCGGTGGCGTCGAGGATGCGCTGCGCCTTGGCTGTGCCGCGATCGGCTTCACCATCTATCCGGGCGCCGACGACGTGTTCGACATGATGGAAGAAATCAGGGAAATGTCGGCAGAGGCCAAATCGGTGGGCATCGCCACGGTGATCTGGAGCTATCCGCGCGGCGGAATGCTCAGCAAGGAAGGTGAGCTGGCGCTCGACGTCGGGGCTTATGCCGCGCACATGGCGGCTCTGCTGGGAGCGCACATCATCAAGGTGAAGCTGCCGAGCGACCATATCGAGCAGAAGGACGCCAAAAAGGCGTATGAGGGCTTTGATAGCTCAACCCAGGCAAGGCGCGTGGCGCATGTCGTGAAGTCATGCTTCGCCGGGCGTCGCATCGTCGTGTTTTCGGGCGGCGCTGCCAAGGGTGCCGATGCGGTCTATCAGGACGCGCGCGATATTCGTGATGGCGGCGGCAACGGCTCGATCATCGGTCGCAACACCTTCCAGCGCGAACGTTCGGAAGCGCTGGCGATGCTCGACAAGCTGGTCCGCATCTACAAGGGCGAGGAATAAGCCCTTGGTCGACCGATCCGGCCCGTCGACGATCTGGCTGGCGGGCGCGTGGCGGTTCGCGTCGGCCCCGCGGTCAATACGCCGTTGGCGATGATCGCGGCGGGCGAACCGGCTGGAGCATGGCGCATAAACCGGTTAGGGGGGCGCATGATCCATGACGATGATGCCCTGCCGCGGCTTTCCCCCGATTTCGCCGAACAGTTCGTGCGCGATGACAAGCGGGTGGCGTGCCAGCTTTACCTGATTTCACCGCTCGACGTGTCGGGCGGGTTTGTCGACCGGCTGACGCTTGCCCTGGATGCGGGGCCGGTCGCGGCTTTCCAGTTTCGGGTAAAGGATATCGATCAGCACGCAGCGGCCAAACTTGCAGAGCCATTGCAGCGCCTGTGTGCCGATCGTGACGTGGCGTTCATCGTCAATGATTCGATCAGCCTTGCCAAAAGATTGGGTGCAGATGGCGTGCATCTGGGCCAGGATGATGGTGATCCGCGGGAAGCGCGCGCGCAGCTCGGCCCCGCTGCACAGATCGGCGTCACTTGCCACGACAGCCGCCACCTGGCGATGGAAGCGGGCGAAGCGGGGGCTGATTATGTCGCGTTCGGCGCCTTTTATCCGACGACGACCAAATCGGTATCGCATCAGGCGGAACCGGTATTGCTCAGTTGGTGGTCCACCATGTTCGAACTGCCGAGCGTTGCGATCGGCGGCATTACCCCGGCCAATGCCGCGCCGCTGGTGCGCGCGGGCGCCGATTTCCTGGCGGTGTCAGGCGCGGTGTGGAACGAACCGCTTGGCCCTGATGTCGCGGTGAAGGCGTTCCATGAGGTGCTCGGCGCGCGCTGACCGGCGGTTAGCGCCGACGGTGAGTCGACGCGTTTGACTTCGCCGCAACGCGCGCGCGTGGCTTTGCCGACTGGACGGCGATGACACTCCACGGCCCGTCCCCGCTGACGCTGATGCGGCCCAGCACCGCCAGCGTACCGGTGTCGGCGGTCCCCACGTCATTTGAAGGGCCGTTGGCGGTATAGGCCAGCGAACGGTCGGGCGACAGCGCCAGCCCCCATGGCCGGGCGCCAACGGAGCCACTGCCGGTCAACCCGCCATCGTCACGCTGCGCATCGATCTTCACCAGCCGCCCGCCACGCCCCGTCGACACGACGAAGCGGCCATCGGCCAGCGCCGCGAGCGCCATCGGCCGGTCTTTCTGGTCCAGCTTGATGGTTTTCACCAGCCGCGCCGCCCGCAGATCGACGATGCTGACGCTCGCATCGAATTCACCCGGTACGGCGGCCAGCCCTCCGGCGAGGAACAGGGCATTGCGCGGGCGCTCGCCCACGGTGACGTGCCCGGTGACTTTCAGCGTGGCGGCATCGACGACGGTCACGCTGTTGCTGCCTTCGGACGTTGCAAGGATGGTCTTGCCATCCGGCGACACGGCGATGCCTTCGGGTTGGTCGCCGATCATCACCCTGGCGATCACATGGCCGTCAGTGCCCAGCACGATCAACTGCCCGCTGTCTTCGCTGGCCACATAAAGCCGGGTGCCATCGGGGCTGATCGCGATTTGCTCGGGATCGGAAATGCCACGCAGGGTGCGGACGAGCTTGCCGGTCGCAAGATCGATGACGGCAATGCCGTCGGCCGCTTTGTCTGCGGGGGGGAGCTTGTCCTCATCGACGCCGGGGCCGCCGATCGGTGATCCGCTGACGGCGACGTAAAGCGTGCGCCGATCGGGACTGGCAACCAGGCCACGCGGCCTTTTGCCAATGGGGATTCGTTTTGTTTCGCGGCGCAGAACCGGGTCGACGACGCTGACATCGCCTGACCGTTCGTTGCTGACATAGAGCAGGTAAGGGGTGTCGAACGACGAACGGATGCCCGCGACAAGCGACCCTGCGCGCTGTTCGAGCAACGCGGGCTGTTTGCAGATGATCGGCAGCAACCGGCGGCGATCCTCCAGCGCGCGATTGTCCCACTGTGCCTGATCCTCCAGCGCGGCATGTGCTTCCTGCGCGGATTTGTCGGCATTGGGGGGCAGCGGCGTATCGAGTTCGGTATAGGCGTGCTCGATACGCCGGGCCAATACATCCTGCCGACCGTTGAAACGTCGAATGCCGCTGATGATCTGGCGCCGTTCGCTCTCGATGCTGTCGACGATACCAGCGGCCAGGGCCAATGCCTGCGCGCGGCTGGCATGGGCCAGGAAACGGCCGACTTCGGCTTGGGCATCTTCCTGGCTGACGCTGCGCGGCGTGACTGCCGAAACGATACCGGCGATCTCGCTTTGGTCGCGCCAGCCCGGCGCATCGCTGGCGCCGGGCCACAAGTCGCCCAGGCTCAGGGTGGCCTGCGGCATATCGCCGCAAGGCCAGGTCGCCGCTTGCCGATCGGCAGCAACAGCCAATCCCGGCGCACCGATCATCATCAGCGCACCCAACAGCCTGGCGGCCTTCCGCACGATTACTTCACCGCATCCGGGTTGCTCAGATAAGCGATCACGTTCTTGCGATCATCGGCGTTGGGCAGGCCGGGGAAAATCATCTTGTTGCCGGGAAGCAGCGCCTTGGGATTTGTCAGATAGCGATCAAGCGCCTCAGGCGTCCATACCAGCTTGGCCGCCGTCATTGCCGGTGAATAATTGAACGTGGAAACCGCCGCCGACTTGCGCCCGACAATGCCGTTCAGCGATGGACCGATCTTGTTCGCGCCAGCCGCCGTCGAATGGCAGATGCCGCAACGGGCGAACGTCTGCTTGCCCTTCACCGCATCGCCGGTGGGGGCAGGTGCCGCCGCAACGGGTGTCAGGGCCGTGCCCAGCACGATCGCGCCCGCCATGCAGGTCATGGCAATACCAGTTACAAGACCAGACTTTTCAATAAAAACAGACACATCCAACTCCTCTTGGTTACTTGTCATGCCGTGGCGTCCGCCACTTGTGTCATTGGGTCAAAAGCAGCGGAAATCCGCTTCGACCTGGGCCTCACGAAGTCGGCTTACGACCGTTTGCAGCAATGGTGTTTCGCGGAACAAACTTGCGCTTTCGCCCGATTCACCACGCATTCGCACGACGGTTTCGGCTTGTTCATATGCCTCGAATGGCAATGTAGAGGCGATTACATCAATGCTACATGAACAGCGGCGCAGCGCGTCCTGCGTCTGGCCATTGGCGGCCATGCAGCCGATGACATAATCGACGCGGGTCTCGGTGGGATAATCGTTGGACACAGGCACGGGGGCCGCGGCGGAGGCCATCGGCGCTCCCGCCAATACCAGGGCTGCCAGGCCATGAAGCAGCAGTCGGCTCATTGGGTTGCCTCCTCAACCGGCAGCAGCGGAACCTGATACTCCGCGAGTATCTTTTGAATGGCATCGTGCCGGTCGTGCAGGAACCGTTCGACGCGCGCGCGCCAACGCGGCTCGCCAAAGCGGACCGCCATGCTGATGTTGAACGCCAGGGGAATGCCCTGGCTGCGTTGGGGCAGGGGTGCGACATGGTATTGCCCCGGGTGCTGCGCCGCATACCACGCGCCAATCGGGCCCCAGACCACCGCTGCATCAAGCTTTCGGGCGCCGACATCGTCGATCAGCCGTTGGCCGATATGATCGATCCGGGTGTCGACCACTAGGTCATAGGAGCGCATATGATCGAGCAGGCCAAGCCGCGCGAAGATGTCGGCCGCCGGGGTTCGCGCCTGGACACCGATTATCAACGGCTGCAACGCCGGATCTTCCAGCGATGTCGCCGCGACATGATCGGCCGTGCGCGTCACCAGGACATAGGTCGAGCGATAATAGGCGGCCGTGGTGAGCGCGATGTCGTTGTCCTGCGCGGTGCCGATCACCACGTCGCACCGCCGGGCATTCAGCGTCCGGCGAAAAAAGCCGATCGAGTTGGGAAACCAGATATAGCGCACCGGCACCGCCAGATCCGCGGCGAGCAGGTCGGCAATGCGATTTTCGAACCCCTTGCCGTCTTCCGACGATTGCGGTGGTGACGAAGGGTCGGCACAGACGCGCAGCATGGTCCGGTCGACGGCCTCCGCTTCGTCCTGCGCCAGCGCTCCTCCGGGTAAGGCAACAGACGTCAGCAACGACAGGGCGGCGATCAGTCCTGCCCTGGCCGCCAGTCTCAAACGCCCAGGCAAGCTGACTCCTGCGCCGCGACATCGGCCGGCTTTTTCGGCTGCGGGTCAGGTCGGCCACGGCCAAGCCGTCCGTCCGAACGGCCCTTCAGATAGGTGTAGATGTCGTCGGCGAAGCAGATGACGTTGGGGTCGGTGCCGAATGCCGGCATGGCGAGTTGGCCCGATTGTTTGCCATTGACCACGGTTTCAAGGAATTGATCCTTGGTCAGCGCGGTCAGCGATTTGGTGAGGTTCGGGGCAAAGGTGCCGCCCAGGCCATCGGGCCCATGGCAGACCGAACAATTCGCGTGATAGCGTTTGAAGCCGCTGAATTCCTGCCAGGTGAAGTTGGCAGCGGGCGCATCGCTGGGGGTGGCCGTCGCGGTTTCTACTGCCGCTGCTTCACCGCGGGCCGCATAGGTTGCAACTGGGATGATGGCCATCACCGCGATGGCGCCGATCGGCAAAATTGCCTGAAGTTTCATAACGTCAATTCCTGAGGGGAAAAAGGAGGTGAGCGCCTTTGCGGACGCTCACCCCAGATAAGTCAGAAGGTCAGCTCGGCAGTTCGAATACCGTCAGAGAACCGCCCAGATTGGTGTATTGCGACAGGCCGCGATAAGCGCCAACCGCACCCAGGCCTTCGTGATCGCCTTGCAGGCCGGCGGCCAGGCCGATGGCCGCCCAGCCCCCGACGCCCGACAGGACGGCGATGTATTGCTTGCCGTCATAGGTATAGGTGTTGATATTGCCGATGATGCCCGACGGGGTCTTGAACCGGTAGAGTTCGTTACCCGTCTTCGCGTCGACGGCCTTCAGATAGCCTTCCATCGTGCCATAGAACACAACGTCCCCGGCGGTTGCGAGCGCACCGCTCCATACCGAGAATGGCTCCTTCTTTTCCCAGACGACCTTGCCGGTCGTCGCGTCCCAGGCGGCGAAGCGGCCAAGGTTGGTTTCGCCCTTTGGCGGCATCATCGTCAGTGTCGCGCCGACATATGGCGCACCAGCGACATAGGCGACCTTGGTCGGCTCATAATCCATGCAGACATGGTTGCCGGGCACGTAGAACAGGCCGGTCTTGGGGCTGTACGCCGCCGGTTGCTGATCCTTGGAGCCCAGCGCCGCCGGGCAGATGCCCTTGGTCGCCACGTCTTCACCCGTCGCCTCGGTCGAATATTGGGTCACGCGCTGCGGCAGGCCGGTCTTCAGGTCGATGCTCGTCGCCCAGTTGACCGCGGGATCATATTTTTCCGCGACCAGCAGTTCGCCAGAAACCCGATCCATGGTGTAGGCAAAGCCGTTGCGGTCGAAATGGACCAGCATCTTGCGCATCTTGCCCTTGAACACCTTGTCGACCAGGATGATCTCGTTGACGCCGTCATAATCCCATTCGTCATGGGGCGTCATCTGATAGACCCACTTGGCCTTGCCGGTATCGGCATCGCGTGCCCAGATCGACATCGACCACCGGTTGTCGCCCGGGCGCTGCGCCGGGTTCCAGGTGCCGGGGTTGCCCGATCCGTAATAGATCGTGTTGGTGTCGGGGTCATAGCTGGTCCATCCCCAGGTGGTGCCGCCACCCAGTTTCCACTGGTCACCCTTCCAGGTGTTGATGCCCGAATCCTTGCCGACCGGCTTGCCCAGCGACGTCGTCTTCACCGGATCGATCAGCGTGTCGGTGTCCGGCCCTTGCGAATAGGCTTTCCACAGCAACTTGCCCGATTTGATATCGTAAGCCGTCATCGCGCCGCGAACACCATATTCGCCGCCGCTGTTGCCGATCAGGACCATGTTCTTGACGACGGTCGGCGCGGATGTGCCGGTTTCGCCCTTGTCGGGATCGCCGTCCTTCACCGACCAGACGACCTTGCCGGTCATCGCGTCGAGCGCAACCACGGTCGTGTCCGCCTGATGCAGGAAGATCTTGCCATCGGCATAGGCGACGCCGCGATTGACGGTATCGCAGCACAGTACCGCGATAACCTTCGGGTCCTGGCGCGGTTCATATTGCCAGGCGATTGCGCCGTCATGCGACAAGTCGAGTGCGAATACCTTGTTGGGGAATGGCGTGTGCACATACATCATGTGCCCGATCACCAAAGGACCACCTTCGTGGCCGCGCAGAACACCAGTCGAAAATTGCCACGCGACGCGCAGATTTTTTACGTTGGCGGCGTTGATCTGGTTCAGTTCGCTGTAACGGGTACTGCTATAGTTCCCCAATTGCATCGCCCATTGGTTGGGATCTTTTGCCGCTGCGACCACGCCGTCATTGGCGGACGCGCTCGACAAGGGTTGCAACGCGAGGACGCTCGCCAGTGAAATATAGACAAGCCGCCTGAACTTACCTTGTTGCCTTGACATCGCTTCTCTCCATTTTTGCCCCCTGTTTATTTTTTTGGAAGAGGGATCGTTATTGTCAGAGTGTAATACGAGTTTACGTAGTTATCCAGCCAATTGCCGCGTTGATTTTGCCCCGCAACGGCAATTGACTGGCATTGCTCCCGACTAGGCGGCGGCCTTCATTTTGGCCGCATGAGTCGCCAGCGCATCCATCAAGGGAGGGTTGAGGCAATCATATGGTTCAAGCCCCAGTTCCTTGAGTCGGGCACGGATGCCGTCCATTTCCGCCGGATCAACGCCGCCTTCGATGACTGACGACACGAATGCGGCAAAGCCTGGCGCCGCAGATCCAGCGTGATCGAACAATTCGGCGTGAATGAAATCCAGGCCATAAAATGCGTGGTTCTGGTTCTCGATGCGCCCGTAAAGATGAACGCCGCACACCGTGCAGGCGTGGCGCTGAATCGTCGCCGCTTCGTCGACGATCGACAGTTTCTCGCCATGGCTGGTCACCGCGACATTGGCGCGGGGAACCACGCCGACGACCGAGAAGATCGCGCCTTCGGGCTTCCAGCATTTGGTGCAGCCGCACGCATGGTTGTGCGCGACATCGCCCATGACTTCCACCTCGACCGGCGCGGTGGCGCATTTGCAATGCAAGGCACCGCCCGTAAACGAGCCGGATCCGGGCACGACGCCGTGATCGACCGAAGGGTGGATACTGATGGTCATAAAATTACTCCTGTCGATCACGGGTCAATGTCAAAAAATCAGCGTCAATAAACCACCACGCTCCGGATGCTTTCGCCGGCGTGCATCAGCTCGAAGCCCTTGTTGATCTCCTCAAGGCTGAGGACATGGGTAATCATCGGGTCGATCTGGATTTTGCCGTTCATGTACCAGTCGACGATCTTGGGAACGTCGGTGCGGCCCTTGGCCCCGCCAAATGCGGTGCCGCGCCAGTTGCGCCCGGTCACAAGCTGGAAGGGGCGGGTGGAGATTTCCTTGCCCGCTTCCGCCACGCCGATGATGATGCTGGTGCCCCAGCCGCGATGGCATGCTTCCAGCGCCTGGCGCATCACCGTCGTATTGCCAGTGCAGTCGAAGGTGTAGTCGGCACCACCATCGGTCAGCGCGACGAGATGCGCGACGATGTCGCCATCGACGTCCTTGGGGTTGACGAAGTGCGTCATGCCGAACTTGCGGCCCCATTCTTCGCGGTCCGGGTTGATATCGACGCCGACGATCATGTTGGCACCGGCCATTTTCGCGCCTTGCAGCACGTTGAGGCCAATGCCGCCAAGGCCGAACACGATGATGTTGTCGCCGACCTGCACCTTGGCGGTGTTGACCACCGCGCCAACGCCGGTGGTGACGCCGCAGCCGATATAGCAGGACGTCTGGAACGGCGCGTCGTCGCGGATTTTGGCGACGGCGATTTCAGGCAGGACCGTGAAGTTCGAGAAAGTCGAACAACCCATGTAATGGAATATCGGCTGGCCCTTGTAGCTGAACCGGGTGGTGCCATCGGGCATCAGGCCCTTGCCCTGCGTCGCGCGGATCGCGGTACACAGGTTGGTCTTGCCGCTCAGGCACGACTTACACTGGCGGCATTCCGGCGTGTAGAGCGGGATGACGTGGTCGCCCGGCTTTACGCTGGTAACTCCAGGGCCGACTTCGCGCACGATGCCAGCGCCCTCATGGCCCAGGATGCTGGGGAAAATGCCTTCGCTGTCCAGGCCATCAAGCGTGTAGGCGTCGGTGTGGCAGATACCGGTCGCCATGATTTCGACCAGCACTTCGCCCGCCTTGGGGCCCTCAAGGTCAACCTCCACGATCTCCAGTGGCTTCTTCGCCTCAAAGGCGACGGCTGCACGTGTTTTCATTCGTCGGACTGGCCTTTCTGATTTCAGGGCTGGAACACTAGCCCTCTGCATTCTGTGGTATAAGATGGGGTTCGGGCAATTCATTGTTGCTGTAATGGGATAATAAATGACGCTTTGGGATGGGGTTGATGAGTTTGTCGCCGTCGGTTTGGCCGGCAGCTTCGCAGCTGCAGCAGAGGCGCTCGGCATGTCGACATCACATGTCAGCAGGGCCGTCGCACGGCTGGAAAGTCGCGTGCAAGCCCAGCTTTTCTACCGAACCACCCGTACCGTCCGGTTGACCGATACCGGGCAGATCATGTTCGGCCAATGCCGCCGTCTTGTGCAGGAGCGAAATGAAGCTTTCGCCCTGGTCGGGGAAGAAGGGCGTCCGCATGGAGAGCTTCACGTCACCTGTTCCACCGCTTTGGGCGAACGGTTCGTCGCGCCGATCATCCGCGAATATTGCGAGGAATTTCCCCAATTGACCGTCCATCTGGAATTGACGAGTCGCGTCGTCGATATCGTGGCGGAGGGGTTTGATCTTGCCATCCGTACCGGCCAGTTGCCCGATTCCCGCCTGGTCGGGATGCGTATTGCATCTCGCAGGTTATATTGCACGGCGACGCCGGAATATCTCGAACGCGCCGGGCGGCCGTTAAAGCCTGCGGAATTGTCGCACCATGATTGCCTGATCGGTTCCACGCCCACCTGGCATTTCAAGATGGGTGGGCGTGAACATCTGGTTCGGCCCAAGGGGCGTTGGCGGTGCAACAGCGGTTTTGCGGTGGTTGACGCGGCATTGGCGGGGATGGGCGTTTGCCAGTTGCCCGATTTTTATGTGGTCCCGCATATCACCAGCGGCCGCCTGGAAGTCGTGCTAGACGAATTCCGGCCGGACGATGAGCCGATCTGGGCAATCTATCCCCAGCAGCGCCATCTGCTGCCCAAGGTGCGGCAATTGGTCGAGCGTCTGCGCAGCAAATTGCCGGAGAGATTGGGAACGGTGCGGATGGACCGCAGCATCGATTATTTCGGGACTGACCCGACCGTCATGCCGACGTTGATCGGGATGTGAAGGCCGCCAGGTCGCCGGGGCTGTTGAGATTGGGAATATCCACGTCGGACGCGATTGCGGCAGCCTGTACGATTTGCGCCCAATGACGGATCGACCGCCGATCGCTGGTCATCAGATGGGCTTCCAGTTGCGCAAAAAGTGCGGTTGGCCAGCGCCCGACCACGGGGGATGCCGCCAGATAAGCCGCGGTATCGCCATCAAGCAGTTCGGCCAGCACAGCAGGCGGCAAATCAGGCATGTCGCAACCGATCGTGATCACCGTGCCGTAGCCGTGCGCCAACCCATAGCGTAGCGCCGCGCACAGGCCGCCAAGCGGGCCAAGCGCAGGAACAGGCCAGTCCGCCAGCACCGCAACGGCTTCCACGGGATAGGCGCGCCCGGACAGGACGACAGGCAGGCCAGCCGCGGCGAGCACGCTTGCGGCATGGCAGACCAGCGGCTTGCCATCGAACAGCGCAAGTGCCTTGTCGCTGCCGAAACGCGACGATTGCCCGCCGGTGAGCACGGCGCCAAGCCGCGTCATCCAGTCATGCCCCCGTGGCGACCAGCACCGCGTCGGAACGTGCGAGGACGACAAGATGCAACCCGGCTTCGTTGGCGCGGGCAATCGCCAGATCGGTCGCGGCGGAGACGGTAACCAGCATCGGGCAACCGGAAAGCGCCGCCTTTTCAACAAGTTCATATGAACAGCGCGATGTCAACAGCGCAAAGCCGCCATCCCATCCCAGGCGCTGACGCTGCATCGCGCCGATCAGCTTGTCGAAGGCGTTGTGCCGGCCGACGTCCTCCCGCGCCATGACGATGCGGCCGTCCACGCTGCACAACGCCGCCGCGTGGACAGCGCCAGTGGCGCGGTTGAGTGGCTGATGGTCGCGCAATCGTGTCAGCGCGCTGAATATCGCACCGTCATCGGCACGCGGCGGAAAGCCGAGATTGGGGAGGGGGCGCAACGCCTGTTCCAGATTCTCGATGCCGCACAGCCCGCATGACGTTTCCGAAGCGCGGTGGCGGACGCGCGCGAGCAGGGTTTCCGCCGCGCTTTCCGGCACCGTTACCCGCACGATGTCGCCCTCGGCGCGCGAATGACGGTCTATATCCAGGATGTCGCGCGCATCGGCGATCAACCGCTCGCTCAGCGCGAAGCCGGTAACAAAGTCTTCGATGTCGAGCGGCGTCGCCATCATCACCGCATAGCCGATGCCGTTGAATTCGATTGCGACGGGTCGTTCGATCGCCACCGCGCGTTCAATCGGCAAGCGTTCGCCGTCCATGCGCGCGGCGGTGAACGCCTGGCTGACCGAGCCGACACTTGCGACCATCGCCTCGACGCGATCCGCCGCCATCAGCCGACCTGTGAAGTCCGTGCGCCCCGTATCGGCATATGGCGGCCCTTTTCCTACGGTTGGCCAGCTTTCAATATTTTGAAAGCGGCGATGCAGCTAGGACGTACCACATTGTTATCGCGCGCGATATACTCCGCCAGTTGGTGGCGCATCCGCGGGTCCCAGAACTGGCGAATGTGATCGGCAATCGCGGCGGGCGCCGCGACCCCGACCTGGTTTTCCAGCTCCTGTGCGATCTGGTTTGCCATCCTGGCCAGCTTCCTCGCCAGTTTGTCGGCGGGGTTCTCGCCCGGATTTCCGCCCGGACTTTCGCCTGGATTTTCGCCTGGATTTTCGGTGGCGGCGTTGCTCATTCAGCCGCCACGTTGACAATCCGCCGTGACTGGCGGGCATGGGCTTCATAGCGTTCCTGCCAGTCGCTCGGGCCGTTGCCGCGCCCGACCTGCACGGCCGTCACCTTGTATTCCGGGCAGTTGGTCGCCCAGTCGCTATTGTCGGTGGTGACGACATTGGCCTGGGTCGATGGATGGTGGAAGGTGGTATAGACGACACCGGGCGCCACCCGGTCCGTCACCAGCGCACGCAATGCGGTTTCGCCCGCCCGACTGGCCACGGTAACCCAGTCGCCATCGCGGATGCCGCGCTGTTCGGCGTCGTGCGGGTGGATCTCCAGCCGGTCTTCCTCGTGCCAGCGGCTGTTCTCCGTCCGCCGGGTCTGCGCGCCGACATTATACTGGCTGAGGATGCGCCCCGTGGTCAGCAGCAGCGGGAAACGCGGCCCGGTGCGTTCGTCGGTCGCCACATATTCGGTGCGGACAAACTTGCCGCGCCCGCGCACGAAGCCGTCGATATGCATGACCGGTGTGCCCTCGGGCATCGCATCGTTGCAGGGCCATTGGACGGAGCCGAGTTCGTCCAGCTTGTCATAGCTGACGCCCGCGAAGGTTGGCGTCGTCGCGGCGATTTCATCCATGATTTCGGATGGGTGCGCGTAATTCATCGCATAGCCCATCGCCTGCGCCAGCCGCTGGGTGATTTCCCAGTCTTCCAGGCCGTTTATCGGTTCCATCACCTTGCGCACGCGCTGGATGCGGCGTTCGGCGTTGGTGAAGGTGCCGTTCTTTTCGAGAAAGGTCGAACCCGGCAGGAAGACATGCGCGTAATTCGCTGTTTCGTTCAGGAAAAGATCCTGAACCACCACGCATTCCATTGCCGCAAGGCCCGCGGAGACGTGATGCGTATCGGGATCGGATTGCAGGATATCCTCACCCTGAATGTACAGCGCCTTGAAGTCGCCATCGACCGCGGCGTCGAGCATGTTGGGAATGCGCAGGCCCGGTTCATGGTCCAGCGTCACGCCCCACAGGTCCTCAAACATGGTGCGCGCGGCATCATCGGCGACATGGCGATAGCCCGAGAATTCATGCGGGAAGCTGCCCATGTCGCACGCACCCTGGACGTTGTTCTGGCCACGCAACGGGTTAACCCCAACGCCTTCGCGCCCGATATTGCCGGTGACCATGGCAAGGTTGGCAATGGCCAGCACCGTGGTCGACCCCTGGCTGTGTTCGGTAACGCCCAATCCGTAATAGATCGCCGCATTGCCGCCGGTTGCATAAAGCCGGGCGGCATTGCGCAGGCTTTGCGCGGGCACCCCGGTCATCGGTTCGGTCGCTTCGGGGCTGTGGCGCGGATCAGCGACGAAGCTGGCCCAATCCTCAAACTCCGACCAGTCGCAGCGTTCGCGGATGAACGCTTCGTCGGCCAGCCCCTCGGTCACGATGACATGGGCCATGGCGGTGAGCACCGCGACGTTGGTGCCTGGGCGCAGCGCCAGATGCTCCTGCGCCTCGACATGGGGCGACCGCACGATGTCGGTGCGGCGCGGATCGATGACGATCAGCTTCGCGCCCTCCCGCAACCGCCGCTTCAACCGGCTGGCGAAGACGGGGTGCCCGTCGGTGGGATTGGCGCCGATGATGACGACGACATCCGTCGCCACCACGCTGTCGAAATCCTGCGTGCCTGCCGACGTGCCGAACGCGGTTTTCAGGCCATAGCCGGTGGGTGAGTGGCACACGCGGGCGCAGGTATCGACGTTGTTGTTGCCAAAGCCCGCTCGCACCAGCTTCTGGATCAGGAAGGTTTCTTCGTTGGTGCAGCGTGACGAGGTAATCGCGCCGAGCGAACCCTTGCCAAATCGGCCCTGGATGCGCCGGAATTCCGATGCGGTATGGGCCAGTGCCACTTCCCACGACACTTCGCGCCATGGCTGGTCGATCGAATTGCGGATCATCGGCGACAAAATCCGGTCGCGGTGGTTGGCATAGCCCCAGGCAAAGCGCCCCTTGACGCAGCTATGCCCGCGATTGGCCTTGCCTGCCTTCCACGGCACCATGCGCACCAGTTCCTCGCCACGCATTTCGGCGCGGAAGGTGCAGCCGACGCCGCAATAAGCGCAGGTCGTCACCACTGCCCGGTCGGGCGTGCCGGTTTCGATGACCTGGTTTTCGATGAGCGTCGCGGTCGGGCACGCCTGTACGCACGCGCCGCACGACACGCATTCGCTGGAAAAGAAATCCTGGCCTTGGCCTGGCGACACCTTGCTGCCAAAGCCCATGCCCTCGATGGTCAGCGCAAAGGTGCCCTGCACCTCGTCACAGGCCCGCACGCAGCGCGAACAGACGATGCATTTCGATGAATCGAAAGTGAAATAGGGGTTGGACGTGTCCTTGGCCTGCCCCAGATGGTTGGCGCCAGCGGCGTAGCGGACGTCGCGCAGGCCAACTGCCCCCGCCTGATCCTGCAATTCGCAATCGCCATTGGCCGCGCAGGTCAGGCAGTCGAGCGGATGATCGGAGATGTAGAGTTCCATCACCCCGCGCCGCAGCTTCTTCAGCCGCTCGGTCTGGGTGTGGATGACCATGTCCTGCTGAGCAGGCGTCGTGCACGAGGCGGGATAGCCATTGCGCCCCTCGATCTCGACAAGGCAGAGGCGGCACGACCCGAATGCGTCCAGCGTGTCGGTCGCGCAAAGTTTGGGGATGTTGGTTTCGATCAGCGCGGCGGCGCGCATCACCGATGTGCCTTCGGGAACGCTCACTTGCCGACCGTCGATGGTCAGCGTGACGGTTTTGGCGGCGGCGGGCGGTGCCTTGGTCCCCAGATCTGCTTCGCTTTTCCAGGCCATCAATTCTACTCCGCGGCGACGGGGGCGGGGGCCGCGCCGAAATCTTCGGGAAAATGATCGAGCGCGCTCAACACCGGATACGGAGTGAAACCACCCAGCGCGCAAAGCGATCCAAACTTCATCGTGTCGCACAAGTCGCGCAGAAGTCCGGTGTTGTCGGCCACCGCGTCGCCCGCGATGATCCGGTCGAGCGTTTCGGTGCCCCGCGTCGAGCCGATGCGGCACGGCGTGCATTTGCCGCAGCTTTCCACTGCGCAGAATTCCATGGCGAAACGCGCCATCCGCGCCATGTCGACGGTATCGTCGAACACGGTGATGCCGGCATGGCCGATCAACCCGCCAGCCGCGGCAAAGCTTTCATAATCGAACGGCAGGTGGAACATCGACACCGGGAAATAAGCGCCGAGCGGACCGCCGACCTGCACCGCGCGCACCGGACGTCCGCTGGCCGCGCCACCGCCGATATCGTTGACCAGTTCGCCCAGCGTGATGCCGAAGCCGATTTCGTAAAGCCCGCCGTTGCGGATATTGCCCGCCAACTGGATCGGCATGGTGCCGCGCGACCGGCCGAAACCGACATCGGCATAAGTCTGTGCGCCGCGGCTGAGGATGAACGGCACCGCCGCCAGGCTCAGCACATTGTTGATGACGGTCGGCTGGCCGAACAGGCCGGAGATGGCGGGGAGCGGCGGCTTGGCGCGTACTTGCCCGCGCTTGCCCTCGATCGAGTCGAGCAGCGCGGTTTCCTCACCGCAGACATACGCGCCCGCACCTTCGCGCACTTCCAGCGTGAAGGGGGCGATCTGGCGTTCGGACAAGGCGATTGCCCGGCGCATGATGTCGATCGCAAAGGGATATTCGGAGCGGATATAGATATAGCCATGCCCGGCGCCGACCGCATGGGCGGCAATCGCCATGCCTTCGATCAGACAGAATGGATCGCCTTCCATCAGCATCCGGTCGGCAAAGGTGCCGCTGTCGCCTTCATCGGCGTTGCAGACGATGAACTTGGTCGCGCTGTCGGCATCAAGCACGGTTTGCCACTTGATACCCGTCGGGAACCCCGCGCCGCCGCGCCCGCGCAGGCCGCTGGCCTTCACCACCGCGACCACTTCCTGCGACGGCATGGCCCGTGCATTGGCCAGTCCGTCCCAACCGCCATGCGCGGCATAATCGGCGATGCTCAGCGGATCGATAACGCCGCAACGTTCAAAGGTGAAGCGTTGCTGGGAAGCGAAATATGGCAGGGCATCGATCCTGCCGAGCCGGTTGGGATGCGTGCCGTCGAGCACCGCGCCGGCGCTGTCGGGCGTTACCGGGCCGTAGCCGATCCGGCCTTCAGCGGTGTCGACTTCGACCAATGGTTCGATGCGGAACAGCCCGCGACTGCCGGTGCGGACGACTGTCGCGCCCGCCGCGGCCAGTGCATCGGCAACGGCATCGGCGCCCAGCGCGACCGAGGCCATGTCGCGGCTGACATAAACCCGCATCACGCGCCCACCATTGCAGCGATGCGCTCAACGCCCGCCTTGTCGATCCCGACAACGGGCGAGCCGTCGACCAGAGCGTTGGGTCCGATCGCACACAGCCCCAGGCAATAAACGGGTTCGAGCGACAATGATTGGTCGGTGCTCGTCATGCCCATCCCAAGCCGCAACCGTTCGACCATCGCCTGCTCGACGGCCACCGCGCCGCGGGCCTGGCAGCTTTCGGCGCGGCATAGTTTGACGACGTGCCGCCCGGCGGGCGCGCGGCGGAAGTCGTGGTAAAAGGTGACGACCCCATGCACGTCGGCCCGGCTGAGGTTCAGCACCTCGGCGATGACCGGCACGAAAGCGTCATCGATATAGCCAAAGGCGGCCTGCACATCGTGCAACACCGGCAGCAGCGCGCCTTTCTCGTCATGCGCCGCCGCGATGGCGCGCACCTCGGCAAGATCATTCTCGCTCGGCCCGCCGGAGCCGGATCGCAAAAAAGGCGCGCCTGCGTTCATGTCAGCCGAGCCGCGTGCCAGCGCAGATGATCGGCCATGAAGGTCGAGATGAAATAATAGCTGTGGTCATAACCTTCGCGCAGGTTGAGCGTCAGCACGATGCCCGCATCGGCGCAGGCCGCCTGCAGCAATTCAGGGCGGAGCTGTTCGGTGAGAAACTGATCCGCGCTGCCCTGATCGACCAGCAATTCGCCGAACCGCGCACCATCCTCGATCAGCGCCACCGCATCATGGCGGCGCCAGGCCGCCTTGTCGTCGCCCAGATAGCCGCCCAGCGCCTTGTGGCCCCACGGAACCTGCGATGGCGCGACGATGGGAGCAAAGGCGCTGGCCGATTTGAAGCGTTCGGGATGGCTGAGCGCGATGGTCAGCGCGCCATGCCCGCCCATCGAATGGCCGGTGATTGCCTGGCGCGCCAGATCCGCCGGGAAATGCTCGGCGATGATCGCGGGCAGTTCTTCGGTGATGTAGCTCCACATCCGGTAATGTTGGTCGAAGGGAGCCTGTGTCGCATCGACATAGAAGCCCGCGCCAAGGCCGAAATCATAGGCGCCATCGGGATCATCGGGCACGCCGTCGCCGCGCGGGCTGGTATCGGGTGCCACGAAGATCAGGCCGAGTTCGGCGCACAACGCGCGGAATTCCCCCTTGTCGGTCACATTGGCATGAGTGCAGGTCAGGCCCGAGAGATACCAGACGACCGGCAGGCGGGCGCCCGCTGCATGGGGCGGGACAAAGACCGAGAATGTCATGTCGGTGCCAGTGCTTGGCGAAGCATGGCGATAGACGCCCTGCACACCTTCAAACGCGCGATTCAGCGAAACAGTATCAATCGTCATTCAGTTTACACCACTTCAAGAGGGAATTGAGTGGCCAGCGGGACTGCGTCCCTTGGCGAAGGCTGGAGCGTACCAGCGTTGGCAACGGCGTTGTCGATCATAATCGGCGCCAACGCCCGTCGCCAATATCGTGCCGTCGCTGCATCTATTTCACTCAAACCCTCATTCTCACATCCTGCCGGGTTGGCCCGGTCTTGCCATAACGCCTGGCGGAAAACTCCATCAATCCACGCGCCATGCGTGCGGCATTACGATCAGGCGTTGAACACTAAACCTATGCCAGGTCTGGCATAAGATGGCGTTCGGGCAATTCATTGTTGCACAGCGGGGATAATGCCGCGTGTATGCCGCCGTCGTGCCCCGAAATGGCCCGCGCGGTCTTGTGCAAGCAAGAGCTTGGCCGGGCCCCGAAGGGGGGGGCATCTGTCCTACTCCGTTGACCAGCGTTATCCTGCGGGTCGCTCTTTTAACTCGTTGAAACAGGATTGAAATCGCGGGCGGTTGAGGGGGCCTCAACAAAGTGAATGGCAACCCTCAACTTCCTCAACCAGATACTCAACCTGCCGCATGTACAAGGGGGATGGCGATGCGCTTTTTCGCCGATCAGTCCGCCGGTTCGCGCGGGAAATTTTCGCTGCCAAACAGCGATCTCGCCGCATTGCCTGCGTCACGCAGCACGATCAGCAACTCGTCGCCCGCGTCGATCCGCTCATCCGGGCTGGGCCGGGCAACGCGATCATGGGCGCCGTGGTTGATCTGGACGATCATCAACGCGCCGGCCGCTGCGCGCTCCGCCTCGGCTATGGTCATGCCGCACAGCCTGGTGCCGCTGGCGACGATGAACTTTTCCAGGTCCAGGCCCAGTTCACCAAGCGACAGGCGTGATCGGGCCATGGTCTGGCTGGCGGCGAGGTCCTCGCTCGCCGGGTACAGGATGATGCGGGCGATCCGCTCGGCGCCGATATGGGCGGGCAGGATGACATGGTTGGCGCCCGCGCGGCGCAGCTTGCGCTCGGTAGGGGGAACTTCGCCACGAGCGATGATTTCGATATCCGTATTCAGGCTGCGGGCGCTGAGCGTGATAAAAACATTGGCCGCGTCATCGGGCAATACCGTCGCCAGCGCCCGGGCGCGATCAATCCCGGCGGCGACCAGCACATCCTCCTCGGTCGCATCTCCCGACAAGCAGGCAAAGCCCGCCGCTTCGGCTTCCGACAGCCGTACCGCGCCTCGGTCGACGATGACCAATGGTGTGCCCGCTTGTTCCAGGTCGCGGGCCAGCGTCGCGCCGATCCGGCCATAGCCGCAGATGATGACGTGGTTGGAAAGCTTGTCGATCCGGTGCTGCATGCGATTGGTTCCGAACAACTGGCGAAGCTGAATGACGGTGAAGATCTGCACCAGCGCGCCGGTGAGCAATATCATGCCGGTGCAGCCGAACACCATCGTCGTAATCGTGACGGCGCGCAGGTAAGTCGTGTCGATCGGCCTGACTTCGCCATAACCGACGGTGTAGATGGTCAGCAGGACCATATAGGCGGCGTCGAACAGGCTCCAGCCGTCCGCCATATAGGCGATGGTCGCGCTGATGCTGACCAGGATGACAAAACCCAGGATCGCCAGCAGATTGCGGATCGGCGAACCGAGTGCGCCTTCCGCTCCAGATAACAGCCCCCGCATGATAGAGCGATGATGCTGCCCCGGCGCCGGGCTGTCCAGCGCTTTGCGGGCTGGCCGACGCATTCCCGACGCCTTGGTGAACCAACTTGTTGAACCGACCCGGCTTGCCCGAAGCGCGTCGCAAGGCTAAGGGCGCGCTTTCGCTCTTTCCAATCTTGCAGGCAAACCCATGAAGATCAGCGGCGTGGACATCCGTCCCGGCAACATTATCGAATATGAAACCGGCATCTGGCGCGCGGTGAAGATTCAGCACACCCAGCCCGGCAAGGGCGGTGCGTACATGCAGGTCGAGATGAAGAACCTGATCGATGGCCGCAAGACCAACGTCCGCTTCCGTTCGGCCGAAACCGTTGAGCGCGTGCGGCTGGACACCACGGATTTCCAGTTCCTGTTTGCCGAAGGCGATGACCTGACCTTCATGGACAAGCAGACCTATGAACAGATCACCTTGCCGCGCGACCTGCTTGGCGAGGCGGCGGCGTTCCTGCAGGACGGCATGGACGTGGTGATGGAATTGTACGACGAACGGCCGATCTCGGTGCAGTTGCCCGATACGATCGAAGCGCTGATCGTCGAGGCCGATGCCGTGGTGAAGGGCCAGACCGCGTCGTCGTCCTATAAGCCTGCGCTGCTCGAAAACGGCGTGCGCGTTATGGTGCCGCCGCACATCGGCGCTGGCACGCGCATCGTCGTCGATGTGTACGAACAGACTTATGTAAAGCGGGCCGACTGAGGCCGAGCGGCCGAGTCAAAGAGCGTCGCTATTTGTCCGTGCCGCCGGCCCGGCCGGCGAACATGGTTCGGCCGACGACGCGGGCTTTGCCCGCGACGTTTTAAACGTAGCTCCCGGACGGGACGCACCAGAAGGAAGATCATGGTAGCCCATTCCGGCCTTTTGACGATCATGGACCGCGCCGCCCGCAAGGCGGCACCGCGGTTGCGTCGTGACTTTAACGAGGTTCAGCATCTGCAGGTCAGCCGCAAGGGACCGGCCGATTTCGTCTCGATTGCCGACAAAAGGTGTGAGGACACCTTGGTCGAGGAACTGCAAAAGGCGCGGCCCGACTGGGGATTCGTGCTCGAAGAAGCTGGCGAGATTGCGGGCGACCCCAACAAGCCGCGCTTCATCATCGATCCGCTCGACGGCACGTCCAACTTCCTCCACGGCATCCCGCATTTTGCGATTTCGATCGCGGTGGAAGAGCCGATGCCCAACGGCAAGCGCGAGATTACTACGGGCCTGATCTATCAACCGCTTACCGACGAGAGCTTCTGGGCCGAAAAGGGCAGGGGCGCATGGTTGCAGGACCAGCGGCTGCGCGTGTCGTCGCGGCGTGATTTGTCCGAATCGTTGATCGCCACGGGCATTCCGTTCCTGGGGCACGGCGATTTCGTGCAGTGGAGCCGGATCTTTGGTGCGGTTGCGCCGGAAGTAGCGGGCATCCGCCGGTTTGGCGCCGCGGCGCTGGATCTTGCCTGGGTAGCGGGTGGACGTTTCGACGGTTTCTGGGAATCCAGCCTGAGCATCTGGGACGTGGCGGCGGGGATCCTGCTGGTCAAGGAAGCCGGTGGCTATGTCACTGATTTTCGCGGTGGCGACCGGATGTTCGAGCGTAACGAATATCTGGCGGCGAACGACGCGCTGCATTCGCGCCTGCACAAGCTGGTAGCCAGTTCGCTGCGCTGAAAACGGACTGGCTGAATAACGCGACGCCGCCTTTTTTGCGGCATTGGGGAAGCCTTGTCGCTGCCGGGGTGAAAAGGGCCTGAAACAATGCTGGAAAAGGCTAGCGATTTCGCGTCCGCGCCCTTGCTCCTGCGGCACCACCGTCCTAAAGCCCCCTGATCGATTCCGCACTCGCGAGACGTACTTTGATCGATCTATTGGAATATCTGCCAATCCTGCTTTTCCTGGGTGTGGCCATCATTCTGTCGAGCGCCTTTGTCTTTCTGCCGATGCTGGTTGCGCGGCTGACAGGCGCGCACAAACCGACCCCGGAAAAACTGTCTGAGTATGAATGCGGCTTTCCCGCGTTTGAAGACAGCCGCAGCCAGTTTGACGTGCGCTTCTATCTGGTGGCGATCCTGTTCATCGTCTTCGATCTGGAAGCGGCGTTTCTCTATCCCTGGGCCGTCACGGTCTTCAAACTCAATCACGTCGATGGCTGGACCGCGTGGATCGCGATGATGGTTTTCATCGGCGAACTGGCGCTGGGCCTTGCCTATGCCTGGAAGAAGGGAGCGCTCGATTGGGAGTAGAACTCACGCATCAGGGCGGGGCGATCACGCCACCTGATCCCGCATTTTTCAACGACATCAACGCAGAGTTGGGCGACAAGGGCTTCCTTGTCACCTCGACCGAGGATCTGTTCCACTGGGCGCGCACGGGTTCGCTCTGGTGGATGACTTTTGGTCTGGCGTGCTGCGCGGTGGAGATGATCCACGTCAACATGCCGCGCTATGACCTGGAACGTTTCGGCGCCGCGCCGCGCGCGTCCCCGCGCCAGTCCGACGTGATGATCGTGGCGGGCACGCTGTGCAACAAGATGGCGCCGGCGCTGCGCAAGGTTTACGACCAGATGTCGGAGCCGAAATACGTCATCTCGATGGGCAGCTGCGCCAATGGCGGCGGCTATTACCATTACAGCTATTCGGTGGTGCGCGGCTGTGACCGCATCGTTCCGGTCGACATCTATGTCCCGGGTTGCCCGCCGACGGCGGAGGCGTTGCTGTATGGCATCATGCAGTTGCAGCGGAAAATCCGCCGCGTCGGTACGATCGAACGGTGAGCGCGGCCATGGCAAGTCCTGCACCCCGCTATGCCGCCAATGATGGCGTGATCGATACCGCCGTCGCGGCGCTCGGCGATCTGATCGTCGACAGCCTTGATGCGGTCGGCGAAGTCACGCTGACCATCGATCGGGTTCGGCTGATCGAGGCGATGCTGCTGCTGCGCGATACAAAGGGGCTGGAATATCAGCAGCTCATGGAAATCGCCGGTGTCGATTATCCCGAGCGCGAAGAGCGGTTCGACGTCTGTTATCATCTGCTCAGCCTGACGCGAAACCATCGGATCCGCGTGCGCGTGCTGACCGATGACGTGAAGCCGGTGCCGTCGGTTACCGGTATCTGGCCAGTCGCGGGCTGGCTGGAGCGTGAAGTGTACGACATGTACGGCGTGCTGTTTGAGGGCAATGCCGATCTGCGTCGCATCCTGACCGACTATGGTTTTCGCGGGCACCCGCAGCGCAAGGACTTCCCGCTCAGCGGCTATGTCGAACTGCGCTATTCGGAATCGGCCAAGCGCGTGGTGTATGAGCCGGTGAAGCTGGCGCAGGATTTCCGCACGTTTGACTTCACGTCGCCATGGGAGGGTGCGGATTACGTGCTGCCCGGCGACGAGAAGGCGGAGGGCAAGTAATGGCCGACTATCTCGACGAACTCGAAGGCAAGCTCGACGCGGAAAAGCCGGAAATCGGCGATCTGGCGATTGAGAATTACACGATCAACTTCGGTCCGCAGCATCCGGCCGCGCATGGCGTGTTGCGGTTGGTGATGGAACTGGACGGTGAAATCATCGAGCGGCTCGACCCGCATGTCGGCCTGCTGCACCGCGGCACCGAAAAGCTGATCGAATACAAGACCTATCTGCAGGCGCTGCCCTATTTCGACCGGCTCGATTACTGTTCGCCGCTGTGCATGGAGCATAGCTATGTGCTGGCGGTCGAAAAGCTGCTTGGGCTGGAAGTGCCGCTTCGCGCGCAATATCTGCGAGTGCTGTTTGCGGAACTGACGCGCATTTCCAATCACATGCTCAACCTGGGCAGCCATGTGATGGACGTGGGCGCGATGACGCCGAACCTGTGGCTGTTCGAGGTCCGCGAGGATTGCCTGAACTTCTTCGAACGGGTTTCGGGCGCGCGGATGCATTCGGCCTATTTTCGGCCCGGTGGCGTGCATCAGGATGCACCGTTGAAGCTGCTCGCCGATATCGGCGACTGGCTCGACACCCGCCTCCCGCGCTTGTTCGAGGATGCGATCAGCCTGGTTGCCGACAACCGCATTTTCAAGCAGCGCAACGTCGATATCGCGGTGGTCACCCGCGACGATGCGGTAAAATGGGGTTTTTCCGGCCCGATGGTCCGCGGCTCGGGTATCCCGTGGGATCTGCGCAAGTCGCAGCCGTACGACGTGTATGACCGGATGGAGTTCGACGTGCCGGTGGGTACGCGCGGCGATTGCTATGACCGGTTCATGGTGCGCGTCGAGGAAGTGCGCCAATCCGCGCGGATCATGAAGCAGTGCCTGGCGCAGATGCCCGAAGGGCCGATCGCCAGCGAAGACCGCAAGGTGGTGCCGCCCAAGCGCGCCGAAATGAAGCGGTCGATGGAAGCGTTGATCCACCACTTCAAGCTTTATACCGAGGGCTTTCATGTCCCCGCTGGCGAAGTCTATGTCGGCACCGAAAGCCCCAAGGGCGAATTCGGCGTCTATCTGGTGAGCGACGGCACCAACAAGCCGTACCGCTGCAAGATCCGCCCAACCGCGTTCAGCCACCTGCAGGCGATGGAAATGATGTCGAAGGGCCATATGCTCGCCGACACCACCGCCATCCTGGGCGCGCTGGATATCGTGTTCGGGGAGTGCGATCGGTGAGCGTGTACGGGCGACTTTGCCTTTGGGTGCAAGAATGGCTTGCCGACGGGGCGTCGGGTAAAATGGTCTATGCGATTGGCGTGTTACCCATGTTTCTGGTTCCCCTGATCGGTCAATGGTTGTTGGTTCCGTCGGTTGTTGCCGGGAGCATCTGGATGGCGTTCGTTACCTGGCGATGGTTGTTGATGATGCAGACAGGTTTCGTAGAAACGAACCTGTTCGCCAAACGGAACAAGAGCAATGGCTGACGCACCCCAAATTCCCGACGAAGCCGAAACCCGCGCGCGCTGGGGCAATTTTGCCTGGAGCAAGGAAAGCGCGGCCAAGGCCAAGGAAATTCTCGCCCGCTATCCCAAGGGGCGCGAGCAATCGGCGTCGATCCCCTTCCTCGATCTTGCCCAGCGGCAGGTGGGGGCGGAAACCAATACGCAAGGTTGGCTGCCGGTGCCGGTGATCGAGTTCGTCGCTCGTGAAATCGGCGTGCCGTACATGCGCGTGTTCGAGGTTGCGACCTTCTACACGATGTTCAATCTGGCGCCGGTCGGCCGTTATCATGTTCAGGTCTGTGGCACGACGCCGTGCCTGCTCGCCGGGTCGGACGATGTGCTGGCGGCGTGCAAGAGCAAGGGGCTGGCCAAGGGGCACACCACCGCCGATGGCCTGTTCACGCTGACCGAGGTCGAATGCCTCGGCACGTGCGCCAATGCGCCGATGGTCCAGATCAACGACGACAATTACGAAGACCTGGATTTCGACAAGACCGCCGCCTTGCTCGATGCGTTGGCGAAGGGCGAAACGCCGATGGTCGGGTCGCAGACCGGGCGCCGCGCAAGCTGCCCGGCTGGCGGACCGACCTCGCTGACCGCGATGGTCGACGAAAACCACGATTATCGACCCGAATGGGGGACGGTTGCATGAACAAGAATGCGATTGTGGCCATCCTGGCGATCATCGGCGGCCTGGTGGTGGCTGGTTGGGTGTTGCGGCTGACTTTCCACTTGCTGGGGCCGCTGATGCTGGTTGGTGCAGGCGTGGTGGTCTATCTCGCGCTCAACAAGAACAAGGGAAGCGGCGTCTGATGTTGCAGGACAAGGACCGCATCTTCACCAACGTCTATGGGTTCCAGCCATGGAACCTGTCGGCCGCGTTGAAGCGTGGTGACTGGGACAATACCAGGAAGCTGATGGAACTGGGCCAGGACGCGATCATCGACGCGATCAAGGCCAGCGGCCTGCGCGGTCGTGGCGGCGCCGGGTTTCCGACCGGCACCAAATGGAGCTTCATGCCCAAGGAACCGAAGCCCGATCGGCCCAACTTCCTGGTCATCAACGCCGATGAGTCCGAACCCGGTTCGTGCAAGGACCGCGAGATCATCCGCCATGATCCGCACAAGCTGATCGAAGGCGCATTGATCGCGGGTTATGCGATGCGCGCGCGTGCCGCCTATATCTACATTCGCGGCGAATATATACGTGAGGCTGAAACGCTTTTTGCCGCCGTTGCCGAAGCTTATGACAAGGGTTTGGTCGGCAAGAATGCGTGCGGGTCGGGATATGATTTCGACGTGTTCGTCCATCGCGGCGCGGGCGCGTACATCTGCGGCGAAGAAACCGCGATGCTCGAAAGCCTGGAGGGCAAGAAGGGCCAGCCGCGACTGAAGCCGCCATTCCCGGCGGGCGCGGGGCTTTATGGCTGCCCGACCACGGTCAACAACGTCGAATCGATCGCGGTTGCGCCGACCATCCTGCGGCGCGGCGCGGCGTGGTTCGCGGGCATCGGTAACGAGAATAACCGCGGCACCAAGCTGTTCCAGATCAGTGGCCATGTGAACAAGCCGTGCGTCGTCGAAGAGGCGATGTCGATCCCGTTCCGCGAACTGATCGAGAAGCATTGCGGCGGCATTCGTGGCGGCTGGGACAATCTGCTCGCGGTTATTCCCGGCGGGTCGTCGGTGCCGCTGGTGCCAGCCGCGCAGATCATGGATGCGCCGATGGACTTTGACGGCCTGCGCGCGCTCGGCTCGGGGCTCGGCACGGCGGCGGTCATCGTCATGGACAAATCGACCGACATTGTCCGCGCGATCAGTCGTTTGTCATACTTCTACAAGCATGAAAGCTGTGGCCAGTGCACGCCGTGCCGCGAGGGCACCGGCTGGATGTGGCGGGTGATGGAACGGCTGCGCACGGGCGATGCCGATGTGAGCGAAATCGATACGCTGTTTCAGGTGACCAAGCAGGTCGAGGGCCACACCATCTGCGCGCTGGGCGATGCGGCGGCCTGGCCGATCCAGGGCCTGATCCGTCACTTCCGGCCGGAGATTGAGCGGCGGATCGCGGAGAAGCAAGGCGGTGCTGTTGTGGCGGAGGCGGCGGAGTGAGATGGGGTCTGGTAATCTTTGGCTTACTGCTAGCGGCGCCCAGTGCGACTATCGGGCAACTCAAGCCTGAAGCGCAGACTGGTTCTCGTATTGCCGTCAATCCCGAAACGGTGGCAGCAAAACAGGCTGGAATTGTCAAAAAGGGCTTTGCTGCGTGCGTTTATCGGAGACACAAGGCGTTGGCGCAGACGTTGCTTGAGCATAGCGATCAAGCGAAAATCGACGCGACTGGGGCGCAAATCAAGGATTTCGGCGAGCAATTCGATATGAGTCATTGTTTGGGAGATGAAGTTGGTGCCGGTCAATTGTCGCTCGGCTACCGGTTTGGGCCTACCCTATTGCGGGCCATGATGGCTGAAGAGGCTTATCTCGATACCAATCGAACAGCGCCGCAGCTATCCGCCAGCGCGACCGAGAATGTCGCTCGAACTTACTTCGCCACGGACGAAGCGTTACTCAGGGCGCAGGCATGGGGGCAATTTTCCGATTGTATTGTTTTCCATGATGTTGCGATGGCCGACGCGTTGTTGAGAACCACTCCGGCAAGTGACGCGGAACATGACGCGGCCGCGGCGTTGGCGCCCAGTCTGGGCGCTTGTCTGGTTCAGGGGCAAAAACTGTCCTTGTCACCGGCAAGTATCCGGCAATTTGTTGCGGATGGGATGTGGATGCGGTTTGGCCATTCGGGAACTCGCCAATGATCATTTTAGTTCGAGCACAATAGATGCCTAAACTCAAAGTAGATGGGATCGAAGTCGAAGTCCCCGCTGGCGCAACAGTGCTTCAGGCGTGCGAGGCGGCTGGCAAGGAAATCCCGCGTTTTTGCTATCACGAGCGCCTGAGCATCGCGGGCAATTGCCGCATGTGCCTGGTAGAGGTGAAGCCCGGACCGCCCAAACCGCAAGCGTCGTGCGCGCTTCCGGCGGCGGAAAACCAGGAAGTGTTCACCAACTCGCCGATGGTGAAAAATGCGCGCGAAGGGGTGATGGAGTTCCTGCTCATCAACCACCCGCTCGATTGCCCGATCTGCGACCAGGGTGGGGAGTGCGACCTGCAGGATCAATCGGTCGCTTATGGCCGCGGTGCTTCTCGCTATGACGAGAACAAGCGCGCGGTGACCGAAAAATATATGGGCCCCATCGTCAAGACGGTGATGACGCGCTGCATCCAGTGCACGCGCTGCGTCCGTTTCGCCGAGGAAGTCGCGGGTGTCGAGGAAATCGGCGCGATTTATCGCGGTGAGAACATGCAGATCACGTCCTATCTCGAAAAGGCCGTGACCAGCGAATTGTCGGGCAATGTCGTCGATCTGTGTCCGGTCGGCGCGCTGACATCCAAGCCCTATGCGTTCGAGGCGCGGCCGTGGGAGTTGAAGAAGACGCTGACCATCGACGTGATGGACGCTGTCGGCACCAACATCCGCCTTGACAGTCGCGGTCGTCAGGTGCTGCGCGCGTTGCCGCGCATCAATGAAGACGTGAACGAGGAATGGGCGAGCGACAAGACGCGCCATGCGGTTGACGGCCTTGTCCGTCGTCGCCTGGACCGGCCTTATGTCCGCAAGGATGGCAAGCTGGTCGAGGCAAGCTGGGACGAAGCGTTTCAGGCGATTGCCGCGGTCAAGCCTAGCAAGAGCGTTGCGGCGATTGCAGGCGACCTGGTCGATTGCGAGACGATGTACGCCGCCAAGGCGCTGCTCAAGTCGATGGGGTCCACCAGCCTTGAAGGGCGGCAGACCGGCATGGCGTATGATGCCACCAATCTGGCTGCCGTCAATTTCAACACCACCATCGCGGGTGTTGAACAGGCGGACGTGATCCTGCTGGTTGGCACCAATCTGCGCTGGGAAGCGCCGCTGGTGAACACGCGCATCCGCAAGGCGATCAAGAAGGGTGCAAAGGTTTTTGCAATCGGGCCGGAAGTCGACCTGACTTACAAGGTTGAGTGGCTGGGCAATGATCTTGACCTGCTCAACAAGCTGCCCAAGCCGGCGATGGACGCCATGAAGGCGGGTGATCGGCCGATGATTATCGTCGGCGGGGCGGCGTTGAAGGGCGGCCATGCCGCTGCGCTGAAACTCGCCAAGACCTACAAGCTGGTGCGCACCCAGGAAGACGGCGGCGCATGGAACGGCTTCAACGTCCTTCATGCCGCCGCCGCGCGGACTGGCGGTTTGATGCTTGGTTACGCGCAACCGGGCGGCATTGCCGATATCGTTGCAGCCAAGCCCAGGCTGGCGTTCTTCCTGGGCGCCGACGAGGTCGATTTCTCGGCCTTCGCCAAGAGCTTCAAGGTGTATATCGGCCATCACGGCGACAAGGGCGCGCATCACGCCGATGTCGTCCTGCCGGGCGCCAGCTTCGCCGAAAAGTCGGGCACCTGGGTCAATCTGGAAGGTCGCGTCCAGCGCGGTGAGCTTGCGGTATTCCCGCCGGGCGACGCACGCGAGGACTGGACGATCCTGCGCGCGCTGTCCGCGGTGCTGGGCAAGCCGTTGCCGTTCGACACGCTGGATCAGTTGCGGGCCGAAATGGCCAAGGACACTCCGGCGCTCGGCCAATTGGGTCTGGCGACGTTCGAATGGAACCCGCCCGCGCTGGAAGGCAAGGGTGAGGGTGAAGTGACTTATCCGATCAAGGACTTCTATTTGACCAACGCGATCTGCCGCGCGAGCCCGACGATGCAGCGCTGCTCGGCCGAATTGATCCACGGCCAGGAATTCGCGGAGGCCGCGGAATGACGGGCTGGTTCACCTATTTGGGGCTGCCGTTCGGCTGGGCCTGGTTCATTGCGACGATCATCGACATTCTGGTGATCGCGCTGCCGCTGATGCTGGCGGTGGCGATGATCATCTACGTCGATCGCAAGATCTGGGCGGCAATGGCGCTGCGGCGCGGCCCCAATGTGGTCGGGCCATTCGGCCTGCTCCAGTCGTTTGCGGATGGGTTGAAGGTGTTCCTGCAGGAAACCATCATCCCCTCGGGCGCGAACAAGGGTCTGTTCCTGCTTGCGCCGATCATCACGTTCACCGTTGCGCTCATCGTCTGGGCGGTCGTGCCGTTCCAGGCGGGCGTGGCGTTATCGAACATCAACGTCGGCTTGCTCTACGTCCTCGCGGCGTCATCGCTGGGCGTATACGGCATCATCCTCGCGGGCTGGTCGTCGAACTCCAAATACCCGTTCTTCTCCGCCATTCGTGCCGCCGCGCAGATGGTCAGTTATGAAGTTGCCATCGGCTTCGTCCTGATCTCGATCGTGTTGTGGACGGGCAGCTTCAACCTGTCGGCGATTGTCGAGGCACAGAAGAACACGATGGGCATCCATCTGAATGCCTTTGCGCTCAACCCGCTGCTGTTCCCGATGGCGGTGGTGTTCTTCATCTCGTCGCTGGCTGAAACGCAGCGCGCACCGTTCGACCTGACCGAAGCGGAAAGCGAGCTGGTTGCGGGGTATCAGACCGAATATTCGTCGATGAGCTTCGCGCTCTATTGGCTGGGCGAATATGCCAACGTCATCCTGATGTGCGTGCTGAACGCGACGTTGTTCTGGGGTGGTTATCTGCCGCCGCTCGACATTCCGATCCTGTACGCGGTGCCCGGTATCATCTGGCTGTTCATCAAGTTCCTGCTGTTCTTTTTCCTGTTTAGCTGGGTGAAGGCGACGGTGCCGCGCTATCGTTACGATCAGTTGATGCGGCTGGGCTGGAAAGTCTTCCTGCCGATGTCGCTGCTGTGGGTATTCATCGTTTCCGGGTTCCTGATGTTGACCCGCGTGGGAGTTGCCGCATGAGCGTCGCTCAATTCATCAAGTCATACATGCTGTATGAGTTCATCGGCGCGCATCTGAAGACGCTTCGCTATTTCTTCAAGGCCAAGGCGACGATCAACTATCCGTATGAGAAGAACCCGATTTCGCCGCGTTTCCGGGGCGAGCATGTGTTGCGCCGCTATCCCAATGGCGAGGAACGCTGCATCGCGTGCAAACTGTGCGAGGCGGTGTGTCCGGCACAGGCGATCACGATCGAGGCTGAACCGCGCGACGACGGCAGCCGCCGTACCACGCGCTACGACATTGACATGACCAAGTGCATCTATTGCGGGCTTTGCCAGGAAGCATGCCCGGTGGATGCGGTTGTCGAAGGGCCGAATTTCGAATTCTCGACCGAAACGCGCGAGGAACTGATCTACGACAAGGCCAAGTTGCTGGCCAACGGTGACCGCTGGGAACAGGCGATTGCCGCCAACCTTGCCGCCGATGCGCCATACCGGTAAGCGCGCCATGTATTCAGGGGCTTTGATGAATCATCTCCATCACGTCAGGCACGAACGAGCCGAACGGGGGGCGGTCGCATGATACAGGCGCTCGCATTCTATCTTTTCGCCAGCCTGGTGCTGCTGTCGGGCGCGTTGACGGTAACGTCGCGCAATCCGGTTCATGCCGTGCTGTGGCTGATCTTCGCCTTTTTCAACGCCGCCGGGCTGATGGTGCTGGTCGGGGCCGAGTTCATCGCGATGCTGCTGGTCATCGTTTATGTCGGCGCGGTGTCGGTGCTGTTCCTGTTCGTGGTGATGATGCTCAACATCGACTTTGCTGAATTGCGTTCCGGCTTTGCGCGCTATGCGGGCATCGGCCTAGTATTTGCGATTGCGCTTGCCGCGGAACTGATGATCGCGATTGGCGCATGGAGCGCTGGCGGCATCGAGCTGGGCCGTCGCATTGCGCCCATCGGTGCCAACAAATCGAACATCGAGGCGATCGGCGAACTGCTCTACACCCGCTATCTCTACCTGTTTGAAGGTGCGGGGCTGGTGCTGCTGGTGGCGATGATCGGCGCGATTGTCCTGACGCATCGCCAGCGTTCGGGCGTGCGGCCGCAGAATATCGGGCGCCAGGTTGCGCGTCGGCCGCAGGATGCGGTTCGCAAGGTCGATCAACCTGTCGGTCAGGGAGTTGAACTGTGACCATTGGTCTGACGCATTATCTGGTGGTTGCTGCCCTGCTGTTCGGCATGGGCGTGCTGGGGCTGATCGCCAATCGCAAGAACCTGATCGTCATGTTGATGGCGATCGAGTTGATCCTGCTGGCGGTGAACATCAACTTCGTCGCCTTTTCCGCCTTCCTGAGCGATCTGGTGGGGCAGGTGTTCGCCATGTTCGTGCTGACGGTTGCGGCGGGTGAAGCCGCGATCGGTCTTGCGATCCTGGTGATCTATTTCCGCGGCCGGGGCACGATCTCGGTCGATGACGTCAACCGGATGAAAGGCTGATGGTCGTTCATACTTATATGATCCAGCTCGTCGTGTTCCTGCCGCTATTTGCGGCGATCGTGGCAGGGCTTGGCAATCGCATGATTGGCAACGTTCCGGCGAAAATCGTGACGACGGGCGCGCTGTTCCTCTCATGCGCGCTGAGCTGGCCGATCTTTTTCGCTTTTCTGGGCGGCCATGCCGAACCCACCGTCGCACCGGTGTTCGAATGGATCCGCTCTGATACGCTGGAGGTTAGCTGGTCATTGCGTGTCGATGCGCTGACCGCGGTGATGCTGGTGGTGGTGACCAGCGTTTCGGCGCTGGTCCACCTCTATAGCTGGGGCTACATGGCCGAAGATCCGTCGCAGCCGCGCTTCTTTGCCTATCTGTCGCTGTTCACCTTTGCGATGTTGATGCTGGTGACGGCTGATAACATCATCCAGATGTTTTTCGGTTGGGAAGGCGTTGGTCTGGCCAGTTATCTGCTGATCGGCTTCTGGTTCACCAAACCAAGCGCGAGTGCCGCTGCGATCAAGGCGTTTGTCGTCAACCGCGTCGGTGATCTGGGTTTCATGCTCGGCATCTTTGCGACCTATCTGGTGTTTCATACCACCTCGATCCCCGAAATTCTGCGCCTTGCGCCGGGAATGGCTGGTTCCACGATCAATTTCCTGTGGTTCCGCGCCGACACGATGACCGTCATCTGCCTGCTGCTGTTCGTCGGCGCGATGGGCAAGTCGGCTCAGCTCGGCCTGCACACCTGGTTGCCCGACGCGATGGAGGGGCCGACCCCGGTGTCGGCGCTGATCCACGCAGCGACCATGGTGACCGCAGGCGTGTTCATGGTCTGCCGCCTGTCGCCAATGTTTGAGACAAGCCCGTTTGCGTTGTCCGTCGTGATGACGGTAGGTGCGGCGACATGCTTCTTCGCGGCGACGATCGGCCTGGTGCAGAACGATATCAAACGGGTGATCGCGTATTCGACCTGTTCGCAGCTTGGTTATATGTTCTTCGCCGCGGGTTGCGGCGCTTACGGCGCGGCGATGTTCCACCTGTTCACCCACGCCTTCTTCAAGGCGCTGCTGTTCCTGGGCGCAGGCTCGGTAATCCACGCGATGCACCATGAACAGGACATGCGTTACTATGGCGGCCTGCGGAACAAGATCCCGCTGACCTTCTGGGCGATGATGGCGGGGACGCTGGCGATTACCGGGGTGGGCGTGCCTGCGGTGTTCGGCAATCCGCTGGGCTTTGGCTTTGCGGGTTTCCATTCCAAGGATGCGATCATCGAAAGCGCCTGGGCATCAGGGCAGATTGGCGCGTCGATCACTGGTATCGTCGTTGCTTTGCTCACCAGTTTCTATTCGTGGCGGCTGATGTTCCTGACTTTTTGGGGCAAGCCGCGCTGGGCCGCATCGGAGCACATCCAGCATGCGGTGCATGATGCGCACGGGCATGGCGACCACGGGCATGGCGATCATGCGCATACCGCACACGACCACGATTCTCATGGAGATCATGCACATGGCCATGATGACGGCACCGCCGGTTATCACCCGCATGAAGGCCCGTGGATGATCCTGCTGCCCCTGGTGCTGTTGTCGATCGGTGCGGTGTTCGCGGGCTTCGTGTTCCACGGGTATTTCATCGAGCCGACGTCAGGCGAAGGCTTCTGGAAGGGCAGCATCGCCTTCCGCGAACATTTGATGCACGCGGCCCACGAAGTACCGACCGGCGTCAAGCTATCAACGGCGATCGTCATGCTGCTGGGCTTGTTCGGGGCCTACCACGTCTATGTTCGCAAACCCGGCACCGCGACGGCGATTGGCGAGCATTTCCATGCACTCCATCGCTTCCTCTACAACAAATGGTATTTCGACGAATTGTACGATCTGCTGTTTGTGAAGCCTGCCTTCGCCTTTGGTCGCCTCTTCTGGCACCGGGGCGACGAACAGACGATCGACCGGTTCGGGCCGAATGGTGCGGCCTATGTCGTGCAATCGTCGAGCCGCCTCGCGGTCAAACTGCAATCGGGGTATATTTACACCTATGCATTCGTCATGCTGATCGGGTTGACCGCAGTGGTCACCTGGGCCGTTCTTCCCTATTTGGGCGCGAAGTGAGGGCCGGATGATGAGTGGATTTCCAATCCTTTCGGCCATGCTCGCGATCCCCACGATCGCGGCAATCGGCTGTCTTTTCCTCGACGCCAAAGGCGCGCGCTGGTTGGCGCTGGCGGCGACTCTGGTTGATCTGGTGTTGGGCGCCGTCTTGTGGGCGCAGTTCGATGTTGGCGGCGCGCAGTGGCAGTTTGTCGAGAATGCGCCACTGTTCGGGCGGTTCAGTTGGGCGCTAGGCATCGATGGCTTCTCGCTGATGCTCATCCTGCTGTCGGTGTTCCTGATGCCGATCTGCATCGGGGCAAGCTGGGAGTCGGTTACCAAGCGCGTGCCCGAATATATGGCGGCATTCCTGATGACCGAGGTGCTGATGATCGGCACCTTCGCGGCGCAGGACATGTTCCTGTTCTATATGTTCTTCGAAGCGGGCCTGATCCCGATGTACCTCATCATCGGCATCTGGGGTGGAGCGAACCGCATCTACGCCAGCTATAAATTCTTCCTCTACACGCTGCTGGGATCGGTGCTGATGCTGATCGCGATGCTGTGGATGGTAAATGAAGCCGGTACGACCAGCATTCCGATCTTGCTGAACCACGACTTCCCGGTTCATGTCCAGACATGGTTGTGGCTGGCGTTCTTTGCGTCGTTCGCGGTGAAGATGCCGATGTGGCCATTCCACACCTGGTTGCCCGATGCGCATGTTCAGGCGCCGACCGCAGGCTCGGTAATCCTGGCGGGCGTGCTGTTGAAGCTGGGCGGATATGGTTTCCTGCGCTTCTCGGTGCCGATGTTCCCGGAAGCGTCGGCCAGCCTTGTCTGGTTGATCCTGGGGCTGTCGGCGATTGCGGTGATCTACACCTCGCTCGTGGCGCTGGTGCAGTCCGACATGAAAAAAGTGATCGCCTATTCGTCGGTCGCCCACATGGCGATCGTCACCATCGGCCTGTTCGCCTTCAATCGGCAGGGTATCGAAGGTGCCATGGTGGTGATGCTGAGCCATGGCCTGGTCTCGGCGGCGTTGTTCCTGTGCGTCGGCGTGATTTATGACCGGCTGCATACGCGGGAAATATCGCGCTATGGCGGGTTGGCGATCAACATGCCGCGCTACGCGTTGTTCTTCATGCTGTTCACGATGGCATCGGTCGGCTTACCGGGCACCAGTGGCTTTGTCGGTGAATTTTTGAGCCTTGCGGGCACGTACCAGATTTCTACCTGGGCAACGCTGCTGTGCACCACCGGTATCATTCTGGGCGCTGCCTATATGCTTTATCTCTATCGCCGGATCATTTTTGGTGACCTGGTCCACGACGATGTGAAGGTGATGCCCGATCTGTCGATGCGCGAAGTCGCGCTGTTGTTGCCGATCGGCCTGGTTGTGATGTGGATGGGGATTTATCCCGAGAGCTTCCTCGCGCCGATGCGCGCGGATGCGACCAAGCTTGTCGCGCGTGTTGAACGGGCTCGTCCGGCGGGTGATTCCCTGCCGACTCTTGGTAAACCGGCCCCCGTTGCGGTCGCGGTGGAGGCACGCTGATGGACTACGCCGCCAATCTCGCAATGACCCTGCCCGAAGCGCTGCTTTCGGCCGGCTCATTGGTACTGATGCTCGTTGCCGCCTGGGGTGGACAGAGCGCTGCACGGATGATTTCATGGGCCTCGGTCGCTCTGCTGCTCGGCGCGATGATCGCGCTTGGTGGTCCGGCGTCGAGCGGCGGGGAGGCATTTTATGGCCTGTACCGCGCAGATGCCTTTGCCGCTTTTGCCAAGGTGCTGATCTTCGGCGCGGCGGCGGTGGCGATCATCATGGCGCCGGGCTTCTTCGACCGGACCGTAGGTGACAATCTGCGGCCGGAATATCCGGTACTGATCCTGCTGGCCTCGGCCGGCATGGGCATGATGGTTTCGGCAAGCGACTTGCTGACGCTGTATGTCGGCCTGGAGTTGCAGAGCCTGGCGGCCTATGTGCTCGCAAGCTTTATGCGGCGCGACCAGCGTTCGGCGGAAGCCGGTTTGAAGTATTTCGTGCTCGGTGCGCTGGCCAGCGGTATCCTGCTGTACGGCATCAGTTTGGTCTATGGCTTTTCGGGCACGACGTTGTTCGACCAGATTGCGGTTGCCTATCTGGGCGCGCATTCGATCGGCCTGACTTTCGGCCTGGTATTCGTGTTTTCCGGCCTGGCGTTCAAGATGAGCGCGGTGCCGTTCCATATGTGGACGCCCGATGTTTACGAAGGTGCGCCAACCCCGGTCACCGCCTATTTCGGTTCGGCGCCGAAGGTGGCGGCGGTCGCGTTGACGGTGCGGGTTGCGGTGGAGGCGATGGGACCTGCGCTGCACGACTGGCGCCAGATCGTCATTTTTGCGTCGCTCGCTTCGATTGTGCTCGGTGCGGCGGGGGCCATCGGCCAGACCAATATCAAGCGGCTGCTTGCCTATTCGTCGATCAACAATGTCGGCTTCATTCTTGTTGGGCTTGCTGCCGGAACCCAGCGCGGCGTCGCCGCGGTGCTGTTTTACCTGTTCGTTTATGTCGTGATGACGCTGGGCAGTTTCCTCGTGGTCCTGCAAATCCGCGATGAAGACGGTCGTCCGCTTGAGAGTATTTCCAGCCTGTCGGGTTTGTCGCGTACTCGCCCCGGACTGGCGCTGGCCATGGCGATCTTCATGTTCTCGCTGGCCGGTGTGCCGCCGATGCTGGGGTTCAATGCCAAGCTGGCGGTGTTTGACGCCGCGGTGGATGCGGGCCTGTTCCCGCTGGCCGTCATGGGCTTCGTCGCATCGGTGATCGGCGCCTATTATTACCTGCGGGTCGTCAAGGTGATGTACATTGACGAACCTGCCCAGCCGTTGGGGCATGGCGATGCGGTTGAGGGCGGGCTGATTACCGCCGCTGCTATCTTCATCTCGCCGATCGGCTGGTTCGCGCTGTCGGTACTTGGCGCCTGGAGCATGACGGCAGCCAAAGCGCTGTTCTGACGGCGATGATCCGCACGGTCGCCGAGACCGGGTCGACAAATGCCGATCTGATGGCTCTGGCCGCAACTGGCGTTGACGAAGGGTTCTGGTTGCGTGCCGAACGCCAGTCCGCGGGGCGCGGGCGGCAAGGACGCGATTGGGTTTCGGCACCGGGAAACCTCTATGCCAGCACGATCGTTCGGCTGCGCGCGACCGATCCCGCACCTGCCACGCTGGCGCTTGTTGCGGCGGTGGCGTTGGCGGAAACCGTGGGCTTGTATCTGGGGCAATCGCGGCACGGGCGTGCGCAGGCCGGGCTGAGGATCAAATGGCCAAACGACCTGTTGGTCGATGGTGCGAAGCTGTCAGGGATCCTGCTTGAACGCTCCGGCGACGCGGTGGTCGTCGGCATCGGGGTTAATCTGGCGCATCACCCGGCGGTGGAAGGTCGCTTAACCACCAGCCTTGCGGCGCATGGCGTTACCGTCGACCCGGCGGACTTTCTTGAGACGCTTGCCGAGACCTTTGCGCGCTGGCGGGACCGTTGGCGGCATGAGGGCGTGGGCGTTATCCGGTCGCAATGGCTGGCCCGGGCGCATCCGGTTGGGACGGCGCTGACCGCCCGGCTACCCGATGGAGAGGCGATTGACGGGTTGTTCGACGGGATGAACAGCGATGGCGCGCTCATCCTGCGCTTGGCGGATGGCCGCCAGCGTGTCATTCACGCAGGCGATGTTTTCGTAATTTGAGCCTTGCCTGGCGGGGCCCACAGGAGAGTTTGCATGCTGCTCGCGATTGACGCCGGCAATACCAATGTCGTCTTCGCGCTGTTGAAGGATGGCAAGGTCGCCGCGCGCTGGCGCATCGCAACCGACCCACGCCGAACGGCAGATGAATATGCGGTGTGGTTGAGCCAGTTGTTGAACCTGGAAGGATTTCAGCGTTCCGACGTTACCGGGGTTATCATCGCCACGGTGGTGCCGCGTGCGCTCCACAATCTTCAGGTGCTGGCGAGCAAATATTTCGGCGGCGAAGCGCTGATCGCCGGGCAGCCGCCGGTCGAATGGGGAATCGAGATCGACGTGAAGGAGCCACAGTCGCTGGGCGCCGATCGCGCGATCAACACCATTGCGGCGCATGCGCTTCACCCCGGCGACCTGATCGTTGTCGATTTCGGCACCGCAACAACGTTCGACGTGGTGGATTATACCGGCGCATATAAAGGTGGGATCATCGCACCTGGCATCAACCTGTCGCTCGATGCGCTGGTGACGGCGGCCGCCAAATTGCCGCGGATCGCGATCGAGGCGCCATCGGGTGACTGTTCGGTGATTGGCCGCGATACCGTCAGCCAGATGCATATCGGTATCTATTGGGGCTATGTCGCCATGATGGAGGGGCTGATCGCGCGGATGAAGGCGGAGATCGGCCGACCGGTCAAAGTGATCGCCACTGGCGGCCTGGCTGTGCTATTCGAGAGTCATACGAAGGTTTTCGACACGGTTGAGCCCGATCTGACCATTCAAGGGCTGGCGATGCTGTGGGATCGTGCCCATAGAGCGTAAGACACTTATAATACCCGTCACCCCGATCCATATTGGGGTTCCTGATCCAGCGGTCGCGCGCAGATGATGATTTGGGCCCCGGCTCCCGACCGGGACGGCGGACTAATTTTGCGACATGAAAGACAAAAATAGAAGTGAAGCCTGAAGAAGAACTGATTTTCGTCGCGCTTGGTGGGTCTGGTGAGATTGGCATGAACGTCAATCTTTATGGCTGCCGCGGCAAATGGATCATGGTCGATTGCGGCATAACCTTTGCCGATCCCAACTATCCCGGCGTCGACATCATCCTGCCCGACCTCAGCTTTATCGAAGAGCGGATCGACGATTTGATCGGCATTGTGCTGACGCACGGGCACGAAGATCATATCGGCGCGCTGCCCTATTTCGCCGACGATCTGGATGTGCCGTTGTACGCCACGCCGTTTACCGCCGGGCTGATCCGCGGCAAGCTGGACGAGGAAGGTATTACCAATAATGTCGAACTGAACGTGATCCCCAATGGTGAAAGTTTTGACCTGGGGCCGTTCAACCTGCGTTATGTGCCGCTGGCCCATTCGATCCCGGAAGGTAACGCCCTGGTGATCGAAACACCGTTTGGCCGCATCTTTCACACCGGCGACTGGAAGCTGGATGACGAGCCGGTGATCGGCACGCCCGCCACGCCGGAAATGCTGACCGCGATCGGTGATGAAGGGGTGCTGGCGCTGGTGTGCGATTCGACCAACGTTTTCAATCCCGAAGCGTCGGGTTCGGAAAACAGCGTGCGTGATGACCTGATGCAGATCGTAGGCGCAGCAAAGGGGCGGGTGCTCGTCACCACCTTCGCTTCCAACGCGGCGCGATTGAAGACATTGGGCGACGTGGCGGCGGCGAATGGCCGTACCTTGTGCGTGGCGGGCCGTTCACTCGATCGCATTCTCGCGGTGGCGAAGGCATCGGGATATCTGAAGGATTTCCCGCCCGTGATCGATTTTGATGCGGCGATGGCGCTGCCGCGTCAGGACGTTATGATTATTGCGACCGGCGGCCAGGGTGAATCGCGCGCCGCGCTGGCTCGTGTCGCCGATGGGACGCACCCGATCAAACTGGTGGAGGGCGATACCGTCGTATTTTCGTCCAAGCAGATTCCCGGCAACGAAATCGCCATCGGCCGCATCCAGAATGCCTTGGCAACCAGCGGTATCAACATGGTCACCGAACGCCAGGCGCATATTCACGTGTCGGGCCACCCTGGCCGGCCGGAACTGGCGGCAATGTACGAATGGATCCGCCCCGAATTGCTGATGCCCGTCCATGGCGAGATGCGCCATATGAAGGAACAGGCCCGCTTTGGCATTTCGCAAGGCGTGCCGAGGGCGCTTGTCCAGTCAAATGGCGACATTGTTCGCCTGGCGCCGGGCGTGCCGCAGAAGATCGGCAACGCAACTGTCGGCCGCTTGGTGCTTGATGGTGAAGTGATCCTGCCCGCGGAGGGTGGCACGATCAACGAGCGCCGAAAGCTGTCGGTCAACGGCCAGATTTCGGTGGCGGTGGCGATCGGCCGGAACGGTTCGATGATCGGGACCCCGCAAATCAAGTTGCAGGGCGTTCCGGTGGAGGAAGACCGCGATCCCTTTATCGATGAAGCTACGGACGCAGCGGCCAAGGCTGTGCGGTCCGGCGGGCGCGATAGCGAAAAGCTGCGCGAGCAGATCCGGCTGGCGGTGCGCCGGGTCGCCACCCGCTGGACCGGCAAGAAGCCCATCGTCGACGTGCTGCTGATCGAGGGCTGATCACACGACCCCGCCGATGGGCACTGATCACGGTGTCTCATCGGCAGCGCGGAATATCTGTGACTGGGGCTTGCCCGTGACTGGGGCTTGAGTGCCCGTGGCGAAAGCGTATGAAGACGGCCATGCCAATCCCGTCGATGATCGCCATCTATTTCCTTATCTGGGTGTTCTGCGTTTTCCTGGTGCTGCCGTTCGGCGTCCGCACCGCAGACGAAGCGGGCGTGCCGAAAGTGCCTGGGCAGGCGGAAAGCGCGCCAGCCGAATTCAAGCCGCTGCGTGTTGCAATCCGGGTGACCGTCCTGGCGACGATCATCTTTGCGCTGTTCGTGCTCAACTATCGCTACGGGTGGGTCACGCCGGAGATGCTGGACTTGTTCGGCGGTACGAAACCGGTCGAATAGCCCCAGCCGTCGATCGCTGGGGCTGGCGACTTCAGGTCCGCAGCCGTTCGATCGCCTGGGCAAGCGCGACATAGAGCTTGCCCATATCCGACGACAGCAATGTCACACCGATCGGTGATCCGTCACGCTGAGCCAGGATGGTGCGCAACATCGCTTCAAAATCATGGATGTAGCGGTTTACCTGTTCGCGGAACGATGGTTCTTCGTCGTAGAGGCGAGCGATTTCACGCGCTTCTCCCGTATCGATCAAGCGGACGGCGCGGCGCGTGAAGACGCCGCGATCACCCTTGAGGTAAGCCGCCCATGCGCTGTCCGCGACGTCGCTCGAAAAGCTTTTGGCGATATCTATCGAGGCAGAATTGAGCGATTCGATCAGCAACGATGCTCTGCGGCCAAAGCTTTCCCGATCCGACTTTTCGTTTTCAGCGCGGGCATCATCGATACGCGCTTCCACCATGGAGGTGGTCTCGGCAATGGTCATCATCTGGCTGGCCAGGCGTTCGGATGCGCGCGTGGCGGCAGCAACGGCGGCATCGGTCGCGGTGATGATGCCCGCAATATGCTGCTCGACTGCGCCGCCCACCGCCCGTTGAATGGCCTGGTTGCTCGCGGTCTCCAGAACCCTTGCCGCATCCGGTATCACCGACGTCAGCGTTTCACGGGCGCGTTCGGCGGCGGTGTTGGCGGTTTCGCGCACACGCATCAGCGCCTCGACGAGGCGGGGTGCTGCGCTTTCGGTAAAGTCGTTGGTGCGGCTGATCGTCGCGTCCATCGCCGCGCCCAAAGTCTCGGCCTTGTCTTCGCCGGTACGGAGCGCCTCCAGCAGCGTCGACGTCAATTGGTCGAGTGTCTGGCGCTGGTTGGTGAGCACTTGGGCGATCGCCTCAATCGCGTCGTGCGTACTTTCGGCGGCGGTTACCAGGGCCAGCAATTCGGGTTTGGCCGAACCGACGATCTTGCGGCTTTCGCCGATGCGCTTGTCCAGCCGTTTCAACGCCTCGGGCAGCGTCTCGTCGATTTCGCGCGCGGCGGCATCGAGCGAGGTAAGCAGATCCTCACTGGTGTTGATGACGCGACGGGCCATATCCTCGCCCGCGCGCAGCGCCTCGGTCATCGCATCGGCTGAACCGTTGAGCGCGCTGATCGAGGCGGCCAGCATCTGCGTGCGCTCGATTCCGTTATTGTGGAATGTTGCGACCTTATCCTCAACCGTGCCGAAGTCACGGTCGATGTCGGCAACCAACGCCTGGCCGGCCATGCGCTGTTCAGCGATGCGCCCGCCAATCCGGTCAATCGCGGCTTCGATAAGATCAATCCGCTGGGCAAGAGCATCGACCGATTCAGTGCTGGCGCGCGACAGATGAGCCTGATTGGCTTCAACCATGGCCAGCATCGCGGCGCCTTGCGCTTCGATGCCCTTGCGCGCTTCATCGACGGCGCTTGCCGTCCGGTTGAGCAAGCCATCCACCGCGACCGACATGTCTGCCGTGACGACTTCAAGCCGGGTTCCGGCGGTTTCGCTGGTGGCTTCCATCCGCGCGATATGGGCCGCGAGTTTCTGCGCGGCTCCAGTCGCCAGAGCATCCGCCACCCGGCCACGTTCGGTCAGCGCGACTATCTGAGCGTCGAGCGCCGCTGCCTGTTCAGACGCCGCCAATCCTGCGCCTTCAAGCGATGACTTCATTTCACCCGCTTCGCCCAACGCGCGCGGCAAGGAAGCGAGCAGCACGCTCAGGCTGTTCTGCGCGGTGGTGATACCCTCCGCCAATCGGCGGGACTGTTCGTCGGCGCTGCCGACTTCGTGTGCCATGCCTCGGCTGATCGCGGTCAGTCGCTGGTTCGCCTGATCGCCCATCGCCATCAGTGCAGCAGTCTGCTCGCCAAGGCGGGCACGGTTCTCGTCAACCTGGCGGTTCATCACCGCAATTGCCTGTTCGAGCGCTGCCGCTTCGGCGCGCATCCGGGTTGCTACGTCACCGAAGCGTCGCGCTTCCGCCGTGCTGGTGCGCATGGCAAGCAGCCAGATAATTCCGATCAGCACAGGCGGGACGCAAAGGCCCGCGATCAACTGGGTCAGTTCGACCGGCGCCAGTCGTGCGAAGGTTTGCAGGCCGATCATCGCAATCATGCCACCCGTCCATGCGATAATCGCCAGGATTGCGATGGTCGGCACGATCCAGCGCCATGCCGATCGGGTCGGCATTTCACCTTCCTCGATCACTGCCTCAGGCTGCGGCGTAAGGTCTTGAGCGAGGTCGATCGTGACAGGCGCGGCCGAAATTTCGTCCAAAGGTCCGGACAGGTCGTCCTCTTCGTCAACCGCTGCTGTTGCGGCCGCGAAAATCTCGTCCGTAATGTCGGCAAGTACCGGATCGTCGCCGGTCGTGTCCTTGCCTGCCCGATTGCGTATGTTCAGAACGCTTGCTCCCTGATCCATGCCATCTGTTTATCACGAATTTCGGAGGGGCAAAGCAAATAGCTGGCAAGGTCGTCGTGATAGAGGCCGCAAGTGCCAAGCGAGATTACCACCGGTTCGACGCGCAGCCCCTTTGCCAAGGCGTGGCGAACCGCTTAACAGCCTGTAGTCATGCTGACTGGCCTTATTTTTGCAACCGAGGATGCGAGCGATCGCCCTGATCAGCTTGTGGCGACACTGCCCTTTGGCGGTTCGACGCTCATCGAATTTCAGGCCCGGCTGCTGCTGGGCGCCGGGGCCGGGCATCTGCTTGTCGCTGTTGAGCGACTGACGCCTGAACTTTTGGGTGCGATCAACCGCATCACCCGCCGCGGCGTCCCGGTTGATACCGTGCGTTCCGCACGGGAAGCCGATGCCAAGCTCCATCCGCTTGCGCATGTGCTGGTGCTTGCCGATGGGTTGGTCACGACCGACACGGTGTTGGCGAAATTGGCAGGTGAAGGGGACGACGCGCTGCTGGTGACGAACGACGCGATGGCCCTGCCCGGGCTGGAGCGCGTCGGCGCAGATGCGGTGTGGGCAGGCATCGCTCGGCTATCCGTCAACCGAATCGCGGAAGTCGCGGCCTTGCCCAAGGATTATGACTTTGCCTCGACCTTGTTGCGCGTGACGGCACAGGGAGGCGCTCAGCACATTCCGCTGCCGCCCGACGCTGTTGCGGACGGACACGGCGTCGAACATGATTCGCGGCGGCTGAAGGAACGGAATGACGCTGTGGTCGCGGCACACGTATCCGGGCGCGTGGCGTGGATTGATCGATATTTTCAGACACCGCTCGCCCGGAAAATACTGCCCGTGCTGGTGGCGCGCAGCGTCGGTGCATTGACAGTCGCTGGCGTCGCAGGGGCCACGTTGGCGGTTGGGTTGGTGCTTTTGGCCGCCCGTTGGAGCGGCATTGGGTTGCCGTTGGTCATCCTGGGCAATCTCGGCCTGATGCTCGGCAGCATTTTGTCATGGATGCGCGATGAGCAGGACCATGCGCGGATTCAATCGGCGGTGATCCTGGCAGGATCGGCTGTTGCGATGTTGCTGTTGGGCAGGGGGCTGAGCGTCGGTTCCGGCACCGCGACCGGCATGATCTTGGCGACGACTCTGGTGGCAACCGCTGGCTTGGCCGAGCGCGCGGCGCTTGGCGGGGCGCGAAAGCGCTGGTGGGCGTCAGCGCCTGCTTATCCGATATTGTTGCTGCCTTTCGTCATCGCAGGGCAAGGGGTGATCGGGCTTGGCATGGCCACCATCTATGCGGCATTGTCATTGGGCGGTGCCATCGAAGTATTGCGCCGCCAGGCTTAGCGCGAATTTAACCGCACTTCCCTAACATGGGGTCATGTCGATCGACCGAGACGACACTGCCGAGGGCATCCGCGTGGATGTCGCCAAGCTGCTTGCACGAGCGGCGGGGGCGGAGTCGCGTGCCGAAAAAAGAGTGTGCGCCGTCATCGCCCAGATTTCGCAACCGACGAAGTTGTTGATCGACGACCGCACGCGCGCGCGGCTCTCGGTTGGCTTGTCGGACATGATTTCCGCCGTCGAAACCGAAATCATCGATATCGCCACGCATTCGTTGACTGCGCAGGGGCGGCAGGATCTGGCGGAAACGCTGGCCGGTGCGCACGGTTCAACCGAAACACTGCTGATCGAATCCGGACTGTTGCAAGCGTCGGATCTTGGACGAGAGCTTGTGTCCCGCGTGGATCAGGACATGATAAGCGAAGCATTGCCGATTTTCGCGCCGGGCGATGACGCAGAGCCCGGCTTGATGGCGCGTCTGGCAACGGTGCCCTACGGCGCCGTCGCCGCGCTGGCGACAGCGTATGTCGCTGCCGAGGCGAATCGCCGCGCCGGTCGCCAAGGGCGTGCAGCCGGGCGCAGTGATTTGCCGGCGGAACTTCATCACAAGCTGGTCTGGTCGACGGCAGCGGCGATTGTCGAGTCAATATCGTTGCCAGACGTCGCGGCGCGGACACCGCTCGATCAGGCGTTGACTGACGCCGCCCTGCGCAGCGTGGCCGCGCATGACGAGGGCGTTCGGTTGGAATCAGTCGCGCTGCGGCTGGCCAGCGCAATCGACGCGACGCCCGATGAAATTCCGGATCTGCTGGTCGAGGCGTTGAATGATCGGCGGTTGCCGTTGTTCATCGCGGTGTTCGCCCATGGGTTGGGCATCGAATATGACCTGATGCGTGACATCGTCCTGGAACCAACCGGCGATCGGCTGTGGATTGCGGCGCGCGCGCTCGATTTGTCGCGGGATATTATAGCTGCGATAGGGCTGGCATTGTGCGAAGCTGATCCACGTCGTGATCTGGAGGTCTTTGCCGATCGGATCGACATTCTAGCGGCAATCGACACCATCGACGCTCGCGTCGCGCTGGTGCCGATGCAGCGCCATCCGGAACTTCGCGCTGCCGCACGCATGATCGGGCAGGGGAGCGGGCGATGAATGTCGCAACTCCCCACCAGCCGCCAGTCCAGGGGCGCGTCGATGCCGCAGGCTTGCTGATCGAGGCAGATCCACGCCTGCAAGATCTGAATGCCCGTGCGGGCGGAGCCATTGGCCAGCCGATCGCCGTGCCGCAACTGGCGACGCTGGTACGGTTGGCACAGCGATTGGGTATCCTGGTATCGCGTTCGGTCGTTGCGGCGGACGGTGACCATGATGTCGAACTGTGGGTGCGGGCCATTCCCAATGGCAAGCATGGCCTGGTCACCTTGCACATCACCGGATGGCGCACGCGCGCGACCTGGAACACGCGAATGATGTCCAGCGCGGAAGAGGCTGCTCGGGATCAGGATTTCATCCGCACCTCGGCGAGTTGGCATTGGGAAACCGACGCCTCGCTGCGCCTTACCTATATTTCGCTCGGCACCGATACCAAGGCGGGATTCGATCCAGCTGGACTGATTGGTCAACCGGTGGATCGTCTGTTCGAATTGGGCGCAGGCGAAGAGGGCGCCCTGCCACTTCTCGAAACGTTGTCGATGCGGGAGCATGTCGAAAATCAGGCAGCGCTGCTGCGGCCAACGGGCAAGCCGGTGCGGCTTGATGCGGTGCCGCGGTTCGATGCGGCTGGCAGCTTTGCCGGTTTTTTGGGAGCGACGATCGAGCCTGAGCCAAGGGCGGAAATCGTACCAACTGCCAGACTGTTGCCGGAAGATGCCGCGCCCGGCCTCGCCGATGTTTTTGCCCAGCGTCTTGATCGGGCGTTGCGTACGCCGCTTGGCCGCATCATCGCCAATGCCGATAGCATCAGCGCACAGTCAGAAGGACCGTTGCGGCGCGACTATGCTGAATATGCAGCGGACATTGCGACGGCGGGACGGCATTTGCTGGGCCTGATCGACGATCTGGTTGACTTGCAGGCGATTGAGCGTTCCGATTTCGCCACCGAGGCCGAACCGATCGACCTTGCCGATGTGGCACGCCGCGCGGCGGGGTTGCTGGCGGTGCGGGCCGCGGCGAACAATGTGCGGATCGACAAGCCGACCGAGGTCGATGCCTTGCCGGCAACTGGTGAGTTTCGCCGTGCACTGCAAGTGCTGGTCAACCTGATCGGCAATGCCGTGCGCTATTCACCGGAAGGCGGCATGGTTTGGCTGCGCACCGAGCGCGATGGTGAGATGGCGGCGGTGATCGTTGCGGATCAGGGGCGTGGCATTGCGGCTGAAAACCTGGAACGGATTTTCGACAAATTTGAGCGCGTTGATACCAGTGAGCCGGGTGGCAGCGGGCTTGGCCTCTACATTGCGCGGCGGCTGGCGCGGGCAATGGGCGGCGACCTGACCGTGGACAGCGCGCCAGGCATGGGTGCGCGTTTCATCTTTACGCTGCCATATCGGGCCGCCCCATAACGAGCTGCGGCCGGTATGCGTCTCGTTAACGCCGCCGCCCGAATATAATAATCAGCACGCCTATCGCAGCCAGAACAGCGCCGCGAACCGCCCATGGCCGCTGATCGAGCATGAAGCTCGACGCAGGCCAATGGACATAGCCAAGACCCTGGCCAATCCACAGCAATCCCATCATCAGCGCCAGCACGCCGATGATGGTCATTGCCAGTTTCATCAACGCTGACCCAGCGGGGTGTAATCGCGCTGCGTCGGGCCGGTATAGAGCTGGCGCGGACGGCCGATTTTCTGCGCGGGGTCGGAAATCATCTCGTTCCACTGCGCCACCCAACCAACGGTACGGGCGAGTGCGAACAGCGCGGTGAACATCGTCGTCGGGAACCCGATCGCCGACAAGATGATGCCCGAATAGAAATCAACGTTGGGGAACAGCTTCTTTTCGACGAAATACGGGTCGGACAGCGCCAGTTCTTCCAGCCGCAACGCGGTTTCGAAGACCGGATCAGTCACGTTCATCGCCTTGAACACTTCGCGCACGGTCTTCTGCATCACCGTCGCGCGCGGATCGTAATTCTTGTACACGCGGTGGCCGAAGCCCATCAGGCGGAACGGATCGTTCTTGTCCTTGGCGCGCTCGATATAGTGGGGAATGCGATCGGGCGTGCCGATTGCGCGCAGCATGTTGAGCGCGGCTTCGTTCGCGCCGCCATGCGCCGGGCCCCACAGGCAAGCGATGCCCGCAGCGATGCATGCAAACGGGTTCGCACCCGACGAACCGGCAAGCCGGACGGTCGAGGTCGAGGCATTCTGTTCGTGGTCGGCATGAAGGATGAAGATGCGATCCAGCGCGCGCTCGACGACCGGGTTCACTTCATATTCCTCGGCCGGAACACCAAAGGTCATGCGCAGGAAATTACCGGTGTAGCTGAGCGAGTTCTTCGGCCACATGAACGGCTGGCCGACCGAATATTTGTAAGCCGCCGCCGCGATCGTCGGCATCTTGGCGATCAGGCGATGGCTGGCGATCATGCGCTGGTGCGGATCGGTGATGTCGGTCGAGTCGTGGTAGAATGCCGACAACGCGCCGGCGACGCCGCACATCACCGCCATCGGGTGAGCATCGCGGCGGAAACCGCGATAAAACGTCATCAACTGCTCATGCAGCATCGTGTGGCGCGAAATGGTGTGGGTGAAATTGTCCAGTTCGCCCTGATCGGGCAATTCGCCGTTGAGCAGCAGGTAGCTGACTTCCATGAAGCTGGAATTTTCGGCGAGCTGGCCGATCGGATAGCCGCGGTGCAGCAGAACACCTTCGTCGCCATCGATATAGGTCAGGCCGGATTCGCAGCTTGCAGTCGACGTAAAGCCAGGATCGAAGGTGAACTTGCCCGTCTGGCCATAGAGCTTTCGGATGTCGATAACTTCAGGCCCGACCGAACCCGCAATGACCGGATAGTCGAACTCGCTGCCCGCTACATTCAGTTTTGCGCTCTCGGTCATCTCATGTGGTCCTTTCACTTCGATCAATTTACCGGCGCGGTCATTCTGTCCGCGATGCGGCCCAGGCTTTCGTCGCGGCCCAGCAGAGCCAACACGTCAAAAATCCCGGGGGAAGTCTTGCGCCCCGTCAGTGCGGCACGCAGCGGTTGTGCCACCGCGCCCAGCTTTACGCCGGTCGTTTCGGCTACCGCGCGTACCGCGCCTTCGAGCGCCTCCGTATCCCAGCCGGTGAGGAGGTCAAGCGCAGTATGCACATGCGCGAGTAACATCCTTGCATTGTCGGTCAACAATGCGTCGGCATCGGCATCCATATCGAGTGGGCGCGTGCGAAACAGAAACTGTGCCCCTTCGGTCAAATCCAGCACATTGGCGGCGCGGGGTTTCAGGAACGGCATGCTGCGTTGCAGCAGATTCAGCCGTTCGCCCGTCACACCGCCACCCATCCGCCCAGCGACCAAAGCTGCCAGGCGAGCGTCATCCGCTTCCCGGATATAATGGCCGTTCAGGTTCTCCAGCTTCTTCTGGTCAAACCGGCTGGGCGACTTGCCGACGCCGGCCAGATCGAACCATTCGACCGCCTGCTCACGGCTGATGATCTCATTGTCGCCATGTCCCCAGCCCAGCCGCAGCAGGTAATTGCCCAGTGCTTCGGGAAGGATGCCCAGTTCGTCACGATAGGCATCGACGCCTGTCGCGCCATGCCGTTTCGACATCTTCGCACCATCGGCGCCGTGGATCAGCGGGATGTGCGCATAAACCGGGTCCGGCCAGCCGCCTTCGATCGCGTTCATCGCGCGGATAATGGGCAACTGGCGGAATGCGTTGTTGAGGTGGTCGTCACCACGGATGACATGGGTGACCCCCATGTCATGGTCGTCAACCACCACTGCCAGCATATAGGTTGGCGTGCCGTCTGACCGCAGCAGGACGAAATCGTCGATCTCGCCATTCTGTACGGTAACGCTGCCCTGCACCTGATCGTCGATGGTCGTCGCGCCGTCGCGGGGCGCTTTCAGGCGGACAACGAACGGCTTGTCGCCGCCTTCGGCCGGATCACGGTCGCGCCAACGGCCATCATAGCGAATCGGTTTGCCGGCAGCGCGCTGGCTTTCGCGCAACGCGGCCAATTCTTCGGGTGTGGCAAAGCATTTATAAGCCTGGCCTGCGGCCAGCAATTGACTGGCCACCTGCGCATGGCGTTCAACGCGGCTGAACTGATAAACCGTGTCCCCGTCCCAATCGAGGCCAAGCCAGCGCATCCCGTCGAGAATCGCATCGATGGCACCCTGGGTCGATCGAACCCGATCGGTATCTTCGATACGGAGCAGGAACTTGCCGCCATGATGGCGAGCGAACAGCCAGTTGAACAACGCGGTGCGCGCGCCGCCGATATGCAAATAACCGGTCGGCGAAGGGGCGAAACGAGTAACGACTTCGGCTGTGCCTGGCGCGTTTGACGCACCGGCAGCGATATCAATAGTTGCGCTCAACCGCGCGTGCTCCCAGACAAGAAAACCTATGGCCAGTTCAGCCAGCCAGCCCCCTAGCATGGTGGCCCCGCGGCTTCAAATCGCGGGACGATTAAGTGTGATCGGGACGGGAATCGAGCGCTGGCTCGACGCGGAACGGGACCAGCTTGTCCTGTGGCTGCCAGTGATGCTGGGAACCGGCATCGCGCTGTGGTTTGCGCTGCCGTCCTCCGCCGAGTGGGCAATGGGGCTGTGTGGTCTGACTGGGACCGGCCTTCTTGCGCTGGCTGTCGGGCGTTCGGGGCGAGCTTTGCGCGCACTTGGCATCGGGGCTCTGGTGGCGGCGTTGGGGCTGGCGATTATCTGGACCCGCGCCGAATATAAAGCCGCGCCGGTGCTAGGTCGGCCGACGATCGCCCGGTTTGACGCGGTGGTCGAGCGGATTGAACCATTGCCGCCGCGTGGGCTCGTCCGGCTGAGGTTACGACCCGTTGCGGTATTGCCGTCGCTCGAACCTGGCCGATTGCCGGATGTAGCGGTATTGCCGCCCCATATCCGCGTCAACCTTACCACGCAGGATGTACCGGCAGGATTGGCGGATGGCGCGACGATTCGGCTGGGCGCCCGATTGATGCCGCCGCCGCCACCTGCTTTGCCAGGGGCCTATGACTATGCGCGCGTCGCCTGGTTCGATGGCATCGGCGCAACGGGGCGGGGGTATCGCCCGATTGAAGTTATTGGGCGTGGCACGGGCGGAAAGAGCGGGCTGCGCGCCAGGCTGTCGGCCAATATCCTGGCTCATGTGCCGGGAGCGCCGGGCGGCATCGCCGCGGCGTTGGCGACGGGTGATCAGGGTGCGATCCTGCTGGACGATGCAGAAGCGATGCGCCGAGCGGGGTTGGCCCATTTGCTGTCGGTCAGCGGGTTGCACCTGAGCGCGGTGGTCGCGGCGACAATGTTTCTGGTACTGCGGCTGCTGGCGCTCAGCCCCTGGCTGGCGTTGCGATGGCCGCTGCCGATGATTGCGGCTGGCGCGGGTGCAGTTGCGGCAATCGGCTATACCTTGCTGACGGGTGCGGAAGTGCCAACGGTCCGTTCCTGCGTCGCGGCGCTGATGGTTCTGGCGGCGCTGGCATTGGGGCGCGAAGCCATCACGTTGCGGTTGGTCGCCACCGGCGCTATCGTCGTATTGCTCGTGGTTCCCGAGGCATTGCCGGGGCCGAGTTTTCAGCTTTCCTTCGCCGCCGTCGCCTCGATTGTCGCGTTGCACGAATGGCCACCGGTGCGCCGCTGGCTTGCCGCGCGGGATGAGGCGCGCGTCAAAGGCTGGTTGCGGAACATCGCGTCGCTGTTGCTGACCGGGCTTGTGGTCGAAGCGGCGTTGGCGCCCATCGCCATTTATCATTTCCACCGGGAAGGGCTTTACGGGTCATTCGCCAACATCATCGCAATTCCGCTGACGACCTTTGTCATCATGCCAGCGGAGGCGCTGGCGTTGCTGGCGGATATGCTCGGTCTGGGCGCGCCGTTCTGGTGGATTACCCGCCTGGCGATCACCGCGCTGCTTTGGGTGGCGCATGTTACGGCGAATGCGCCGGGTGCGGTTGCGTCACTGCCGTCGATGCCAACCGGGGCGTTCGCGCTGATGATCTGCGGCGGCATGTGGTTGGGGTTGTGGCGCACGAGAGGACGATTATTCGGGATCGCGCCGGTTTTTGCCGGGGCGTTATGGGCGGCCATGACGCCACCGCCGGACCTGCTGATCACAGGCGACGGCCGGCACCTCGCGGTAAGGACGGCGCAGGGCGGCATAGCGATGCTGCGCGACCGCGCGGGCGACTATACCCAGGCGATGCTGGCCGAGATTGGCGGCGTCGACGACATGCCTGAATTGATGTCCGACCGTGGGGACGCGATCTGCAGCCGCGACTTGTGCGTTACCGATATCGCGCGAGGCAGCAGGCATTGGCGAATTCTGGCGACGCGCAGCACCTATCCGGTGCCGATCGAGCAATTGAAGGTGGCATGTGGCGCGGCGGACATCGTCGTCAGCGAACGTCGCTTGCCGCGTTCCTGCATCCCGCGCTGGCTGAAGCTGGATCGCCCGACACTGGCGCGAACCGGTGGGATCAGCATCGCGCTCCCCAGTGGACGAATCGAGACCGTCTTGCATCCGGGTGACGCACACCCCTGGCGCGCGCCACAGATCATTCCCGTCAGTCGTAGCGGCGGAGGAGCCCGGCGAGCCGACCCTGCACGCGCACCTGCTGCGGGTGGTAGCGTTGGGGATCATAAGAGCGGTTGGCCGGATCAAGCCTGACCATCGCGCCTTCACGACGGAAATATTTGAGCGTCGCTTCGCTGTCATCGATCAACGCGACCACGATTTCCCCATCACGTGCGGTTTCAGTACGGCGGATGAGTGCGTAGTCACCATCAAGGATGCCGGCTTCGACCATCGAATCGCCCGAAACTTCGAGCGCATAATGCTCACCGCCACCCAGCAAGGCGGCAGGAACTGCCAACATCGACTGCCCTTCGAACGCCTCGATCGGCACGCCAGCGGCGATGCGGCCGTGCAGCGGAATTTCGATGACGTCATTGGCGGGTTCGGGAATGACGCGTGACAGATTGGCAGGAGCGGAACGGGCAGGCGTGACGCCACGATTGCCTGTTTCGGGCATACGCAATACTTCCAGCGCTCGTGCCCGGTTGGGGAGGCGGCGGATGAACTGACGTTCCTCCAACGCGCTGATCAGGCGATGCACGCCTGATTTCGATTTCAGATCAAGTGCCTCCTTCATTTCCTCGAACGACGGGGATACGCCGGTATCCTGCAGTCGGTCGTTAATGAAGCAGATCAACTCGTGCTGCTTGCGCGTGAGCATTCACGTTCCTCCGTCCAGAACAGACGCTGAACGTTTAGGAAACGAAAAGGGCAAAGTCAAGCGAGCGGCAGGACCTGTACCAGGTCGCCGATTTGCGCAGCCGGGGCCAATGGTGCGCGCAGCAACAGGCAGTTCGCGCGGGCGAGCGCCAAAAGCATCGAACTGTCCTGAATAGCCGCAACGCTGACCTTGCCGTCGGTGACCTTTGCCCGCAGATAATCCTGCCGGTGATCGTTGGCGGGCAGCGGCTCGGCAAGCGCGGCGGTGTATAGCTGGGGCAAGGGGGCAATCGCGCCTGCCGCTGCTGCGACCAGCGGTCGAAGGAACAGATGCGCCGTCACGAAGGCCGATACCGGATTGCCAGGCAGGCCAAGGACGATGGTTGCGCCCAGGCGCCCTGCCATCATCGGCTTGCCGGGCCTGAGTGCGATCCGCCAGAAATCGATTGTGCCTCCCGCGGCCTCCAGCGCCGGGCGAACCAGATCGTGATCGCCAACCGACGCGCCGCCGGTGGTCACCAGAATGTCGGCCTCGACCCGGCCGAATGCGTCCTTCAATATGTCGAGGCGATCGGGCAGGATGCCCAGATCGACGATATCGACTGGCAGATCAGCAAGCATGGCGGCGAGCATGACGCCGTTGGTTTCGGGCAACTCCACGCCGTGGGTGAGCGCGCCGGCCGGAACGAGTTCATCGCCGGTTGCCGCAATCGCCACCCGGATCCGGCGGTTGACGGTCATCATGCCGTGGCCGCCGGTTCCGGCCACCGCAATGCGGGCGGGCGTCAGGCGCTCTCCCTTGGCGATCAACCGGTCGCCGGTGGTGAAATCCAGCCCCTTGCGCCGGATGTTGCGCCCCATGAAACGTGGGCCCTCGCCAACCAGCGCTATGGCGGTGCCATTCGCTTCGACTTCTTCCTGCACCATCACCGTGTCAGCGCCATCGGGAACGGCCGCGCCGGTGAAGATGCGGACTGTTTCATGGCTAGCGATAGTCCCGGAGAAACTGCGCCCGGCGGCGCTTTCGCCAATCAAGTGGAAGGGGCCGGGCAAGTCGGCAAAACGGATGGCATATCCATCCATCGCCGACAGGTCGGCGGCGGGTTGGGTGCGGCGCGCGATGACATCCTGTGCCGCCCATCGGCCAACGGCGGCGGCCAACGGCAATTCCTCAGTATCGACGGGATGCGCCAGGGCAAGAAGGCGGGCTTGGGCATCGGTAACGGAGATCAAAGCGGTGGGTGCCATAATAATGTCGCTAGCCGCTCCATTGGCGCTTGGGAATGTCCCGTTGAGGTTTATCCGCTATACCTTACCCACGGTGCCAATCGCCCGATTTACCGCCTGTCTTGCGCACGAGCTGCACCGTTTCGATCGTCATGCCCTTATCGATGGCCTTGGCCATGTCATAAATGGTGAGCAATGCGACTGATGCCGCCGTCAACGCTTCCATTTCAACGCCGGTCTTGCCGGTGCAGGCACAGGTTGCCGTCACGGTCACGCCGCCATCATCCGGCGTCAACGCGATGTCGACTCGGGTCAGCGGCAAGGGGTGGCACAATGGGATCAGGTCAGCGGTTCGTTTGGCGGCCATGATGCCTGCGACCCGCGCGACGGCCAAGACATCGCCTTTCTTTACCGAGCCTGCCTTGATGGCCCTTGCGGCTTCGGCCGACATGCTGATGCGCCCGGTTGCGATCGCCTCGCGCATGGTATCAGCCTTGCCTGCGACATCGACCATGCGTGCCGCGCCGTCTTCGTCGATGTGGGTCAGGCCGTTCATCCCAACAACGCCCGGGTTGCCGCTTCGATATCGTCGGCACGCATCAGCGCCTCGCCAACGAGGAAGCATCGCACGCCTTTTACGCTCATCGCGTCAAGGTCGGCGCGCGTCGACAAGCCGCTTTCGGCGACGAAGGTGCATTCCTTGGGTGCTTTCGACACCAGATCGTAAGTGCGTTTGAAATCGACCGTAAAGTCGCGCAGATCGCGGTTGTTGACGCCGATCAGCCGCGATTTGAGCTTCAGCGCGCGCTCCAGTTCCTTCTCGTCATGTACTTCGACCAGAACGTCGAGACCCGATTCTATCGCCGCCGCTTCGATTTCGGCCAGCGTCATGTCATCAAGTGCCGCCATGATGAGCAGAATGGCATCCGCACCAATCGCGCGGGATTCGGGCGCTTGCCAGGGATCGACGATGAAATCCTTGCGCAATACCGGCAACGAACATGCAGCGCGTGCCGCCTGCAGAAAGGCATCGCTGCCCTGAAACCATGGCTCGTCGGTCAACACCGACAGGCAGGTCGCGCCGCCCGCCTGATAGGAACGGGCGTGCGCGGGCGGATCGAAATCTTCGCGAATCACGCCTTTGGACGGGCTGGCCTTCTTGATTTCGGCGATCAACGCCGGACCACCGACCGAGCGAGCATCCAGTGCCGCCTTGAAGCCGCGCGGGGCGGTTTGCGCGCGGATCAACGAATCCAACTCCGCCAATGGCGTACACGCTTTGCGCGCGGCGACATCGGCGCGCTTGGTTTCCAGAATACGGTCGAGAATCGTAGTCATTGATATGCGATCCAGCAATCGAGCAATGCCTTGGCAAGCCCCTTGTCGAGCGCCTCGGCAGCTTCTTCGGTTCCTTCGATCAGGCTGTCCACTTCGCCCGCCACAACCAGCGCGGCAGCGGCGTTGAACAGCACTGCATCTCGATATGCGCCGACTTCCCCCATCAGCAATCGACGCAGGGCCGCGGCGTTGTAAGCCGCATCGCCGCCCCGGATTGCGGTTATGTCGTGACGTGGCAGCCCGGCATCTTCCGGCGCAATTCTGGCGGGGAAAGACACGGAGCCAACGCTTGCGGCAATGCTCGGCCCGGCACCGGACAACTCGTCCAGCCCTTCTTCGCCCGAAACAACCACCGCAGCCTGCGTGCCGAGTTGCTCAAGCGCTTCGGCATAGATGGGAACATAATCCGGCCGCGCAATACCGATGAGTTGCCGCGACACACCAGCCGGATTGGCGAGCGGCCCCATCAGGTTGAAGATGGTGCGTCGGCCGATCCGCTTGCGGATTGGGGTGATGCGCTTCATCGCAGGGTGGTGGTTGGCCGCGAACAGGAATGCGATGCCGATATCGCGCAGGCTTGCTTCGGCCAGTTCACCGGCGCGTGCCATGTTCAAACCCAGTGCCTCCAGCGTGTCGGCAGCGCCAGCCTTGCTGGAGGCAGCGCGATTGCCATGCTTGGCCACCGGTACGCCACAAGCCGCAACGACCAGCGATACCGCCGTCGAGACGTTCAGCGTATGATGCCCGTCGCCCCCTGTGCCGCACACATCAATCGCGTTGGACGGCGCGCTGATCGGAATCAGCCGGGCACGCATCGCCCGTGCAGCCTCGGCAATTTCGGTTGCGGTTTCGCCACGTTCCGAAAGGCCGATCAGGAATGCGGCAATCGCTTCCTCGCTGGCGCGCGCATCAAGGATGTCGGCAAAGGCTTGCGCAGCGTCTTCGCGCGACAGTGGCGCGCGAGGGTCCGGCAGGTCAACCGGTGCCGTCACGCGGGCATCTTTGCAGGGAGCCCGGCAATCTTCAGGAAATTGGCCAGCATCGCATGGCCATGTTCGGTGGCGATGCTTTCAGGATGAAACTGAACGCTGTGAATCGGCAGCGTTTCGTGGCGGAAACCCATCACCGACCCATCATCGGCCGTCGCGTTGACGATAAGTGAGGCAGGAATCTCTTCGACGATCAGCGAATGATAGCGCGTGGCGGTAAAGGGGGAGGGCAATCCGTCGAACAACCCCGTGCCGTCGTGGATGACCGGGGAAGTCTTGCCGTGCATCAGGCCGCCGCGCACTACCTTCCCGCCAAAATGCTGGCCAATCGACTGATGCCCAAGGCAGACGCCTAGCAGCGGCTTGCCTTCGGCGGCACAGGCCGCGACCAGATCGAGCGAGATGCCCGCTTCGTTCGGGGTGCATGGCCCCGGTGAAATAAGGAAGGCATGAGCGTTGCTGGCGATGGCGTCGGCAGCGCTCAGCGCATCGTTGCGGACGACCTGCACTTCGGCGCCCAGTTCCATCAGATAATGGACCAGGTTCCAGGTGAAGCTGTCGTAATTGTCGATAACCAGGATCATTGCGATTGCTCCCCTAGCTCCATGCGCGCCGTGGGGGAAGAGCGCGCCGCCAGGGGCACTTTTCCAGGCCGGGACGCGACGCCGAAATCAATTTATTGCCGATCCTTGTCGAATGAGGCGTATGCCCCGATATTCCACCAAGTTTCGGCCGTGTTTTGATGGCTTGACCTGATTTGTGGGTATTGGCTCCCAATGGGCCGGTGCAGGACATGGAGATTGCCGATGTTGCGTACGCTTTTTGCCGCTGCCCTGCTTGCCGCTCCCGCGATCGTTGCAGCCCAGAATGCGCCGCCGCCAACCGATGCCGCACAAGGCGAAGCACCGCAACGCATCCGCAGCGTTTTGACCGTGCCAGGCCAGGCTTGCCCGCCTGCACAGGGCAACGAAATTGTCGTCTGCGCGCCGTTGGATGATCCCTATCGCATCCCGAAGTCGTTGCGTCGGTCAGAACCAACAGCGGCAAACCGTTCATGGGCGAGCCGTTCTCAGGTCGTGGATGACATTAATCGGTCGGCAGGCGGCGTGCCTGGAACGTGTTCGGCAACGGGGACTGGCGGACAAACTGGCTGTACGCGCGCCTTGCTTGAGCGGTGGACCGAAGAGACCCGTGCCCGCAACAGCGGTGCAGCCATTCCCTGATCCGCTGATTTACCGGTATTGAGAGACTGGAGGGTTGGTTACTGGCCGAATCCCGGATCAGTTGCTCGCGTGATCGCTTCACGTGCGGCGGCGAACAAGGCGCCCGACTTTGCTTCGCATTCCCGCTGTTCATAAGCGGGGTCGCTGTCCGCGACGATGCCCGCGCCGGCCTGAACGTGCATCATGCCGTCTTTGACGATCGCGGTTCTGAGGACGATGCATGAATCCATCGATCCATCGGGCGAAAAATACCCGACGCCGCCAGCATAGGCACCGCGTGCTTCAGGTTCGAGTTCGGCGATGATTTCGCAGGCGCGCACCTTGGGCGCGCCGGATACCGTACCGGCGGGAAATCCTGCGAACAGCGCGTCGAGCGCGTCATGTTTGGCGTTGAGTTTGCCGACGACGTTGGAAACGATGTGCATGACGTGGCTGTAGAACTCGACGGTATAGCTGTCGGTCACGCGCACGCTACCCACCTCCGCAACCCGGCCTGTATCGTTGCGGCCAAGGTCGAGGAGCATCAGATGTTCGGCGCGTTCCTTTGGATCGGCGAGCAGGTCGGCGCGGTTCGCTTCATCCTCGGCGGCGGTCTTTCCTCGCGGGCGGGTGCCCGCAATCGGCCGAATGGTAACTTCGTCATCGCGCACGCGCACCAGAATTTCCGGGCTTGATCCAGTCAAAGCAAAACCAGGAAGGTCGAGGTGGTAGAGGAAGGGGGAGGGGTTCACGCGTCGCAGCGCGCGGTACAATTCGAACGGCGGCAGCGGAAAGGGCGCGGTAAAGCGCTGCGCCAGCACGACCTGGAAAATATCGCCTGCGACAATATAGTCCTTCGCCTTCAACACCATCTCTCGATAGCGCCCCTCGGGCAGCAGCGGCGTTGGCGCGATGTCCATCGGTTCGGTGCGCGCGGGCACGGGCAACGGCGACGATGCCAGTCTGGCGGCGGTTGCTTCTATCCGCTCGGCCGCCGTGGCAATCGTGTCGGCCGCCGAATGGGCAGACCCCGGCCACACGGGCGAAACGATGAACAGCGTATCGGCCAGCCGATCGAAAATCAGGATGACGGTCGGGCGCACGAACATCATGTCGGGCAGGCCTATGCCGGGTTCTGGCGCCCGTGGCAGGCGTTCCACCAAGCCAACCGTTTCATAGCCAAAATAGCCGACCAGACAGGCAAGCGCGCGTGGCAGGGCAGCAGGCACATCCATCAGGCAGTCCGCGACCAGCGCGCGCAGTGCCGCGAGCGTAGTTTGCCCTGCAGGCTGGAAAGCGTCGGCGTTCGTCAGCCAGTCACGATTGATTTCCGCCGTTTCGCCCTGCGCGCGAAATACCAGGTCCGGCGCCAGGCCGATCAGGCTGTGGCGACCGCGCACCGACCCGCCTTCGACCGATTCGAGCAGGAAGTCGCCACGACCCGGCTCGATCAGCTTCAGCGCGGCGGCGACAGGCGTTTCGGTATCGGCAATCTGCCGCTGCCACAACAGGGCCGGGCGGCCATTGGCGAGCGCGGCGCGTGCGACCTCGATACCCTCGATCATCGGATGGATCAGGGCTGCGTGGTGTCGCTGACAACGCCCAGCAATTGGGCGCGCAGCTTGGCGATGGCGATATTGTTCTTGCTGACGCCGATTTCGCGGCGAGCGGCCTGAGCAAGCTGCTGGACGTATTCGTTGCCGAGCGTGTTGCCCAGATCGCGGCGCATTCCCAGAATTACCGCAGGCTGGTTGGTGGCATTGCCGGGAACGATGGTGTTCAGGGCGATAATGAACCAGCCTTGCCCGTTGGGCGCGGCGAGCAGGCGGGCGCTCTTGGCCTGGATGTTGAACAGCAGCGCCAGCGGCGGCGGCACTCGTTCACCCGCGGCGGCAAGCTGCGCGCGCGAAGCGTCGATAGGCTTCGCCGCCGGAAGTTTGACTCCGGCACCGGCCAGCGCCTTGTCGAGCGGCGTGCCGCCATTCACCTTGAGCACGATATCGGCAGCAATCTTGCGAGCCGCTGCGGCCGTGCGATCGGCAACGATATCGGCTGCAATCTTGGCCCGTGCGCTGTTGATCGGCGCCGGGGCTGCGGCGATGATGCGATCCAGGCCGACAAGTGCGAAGCTGCCGTCCTTCCCGACAGGAACAAGCTGCGGGACATCGCCTTGCTGTGCCGAGAAACCAGCGCTCACGATCTGCGCAAATTTGGTATCGGGCGTCGCTTCCGGCATGGCGGGATCGCGGCCATCGGCAAAGACCGGCGGCGTGGTCGCCTGGGCCAGCGGCAAGCGAGCAACGATTTCGTCGAACCTCGCATTGTTGTTGAGTGCGGCGTCGATCTTCTGGCGGATGTCGAGCAGCTTGCTTGCCAGACTGGCGTCAGTCAGGTCCTTGGTCAGTTCCGGCGTTGCCTGGGCCAGCGATTTTGCCGCGACCTGCTCGACGCCATCGATCTTCACGACCATCCAGCCGAGCGGCGCCTTGATGGGGCCGACAACGCCGCCGCGCGGCGCGGTGAACTCCGCATTTGCAGCTTCAGGGCTTGTCTGTGCGGCATAGGCCGACTTGTCGAGGTTGCTGAGTTTTGCCGCTTCCAGCCCGGCTGCCAACGCTGCCGCCTCGATTGCCGTGCCCTGCTTGGTCTTGGCGATCAGCGCGTCTGCCGCTCCCTTGTCACCCAGCACCACCTGGGAAACCGAACGGGTTTCACGCGCCGCGAACACATTGGCTTTCGCCTTGTAGGCGGCTGCGATATCCGCGGCGCCAGGGGTGGCCTGCGCCCTCAATGTGTCGGCTGACGCAATCGCATAGCGGATCTGGCGACGCTCAGGCACCACATAACGGGTAATGTTTGCGCGGTAATAGGCGGCAATCTCCTGATCGCTGGGCGGCGTACCCTTGGCCATCGCCGATGCAGGCACGAACCCGATCAGGCCGGTGCGCCGTTCGAGCAGTTGCGAGGCGTAGGGCAGGGCCATTTTTGTCGGCACCTGCTTGGCGCCCAATGTCGGCGCGGTCAGTTGTTGATCGACGTTGACGCGCGCTTCTTCGTTGCGGAATTGCTCAACCGTCAGCCGTTGCGACGCCAGAAAGCTGTCGAACAGCTTGGGCGAGAATTTGCCGTCGGGCCCCTTGAATTGCGGAATGCTGGCGATCTGGCCATCGATCGATTGCTTGCTGACGACGATGCCATGGGCCGCACCGAACTGATGCAGCGCGATATTGTCGATATAACGCTCCAGCGTCGCATCGAATCCGCCACCAGCGACGAATTGCGCCATCGTCAATCCGGGCCGTTGTTGAGCATAGCCCTGCATTTCGCCTTCGACCCGGCGACGCAAGTCGTCGGGCGTGATCGAAAATTTGCCAACCTTGGCAATCATATCCCCGTTGGCTGCCCCGGACGATCCAGAGCCGCGAAGGCCGGTCACATCGCCAAGCGCAAAGGCCAAGCCAATAAGGACCAGCGCAGACAGGGTGACGACCTGACCAATTCTGGAATTGATGAGATAACGGAAAAAGCTGAGCATGAAGCGGTCGGACCATGGCCAAGGATAAAGCGAAGGCGACGCCTTACGCCGGGTTTCGCGGCGCTTCAACCTTGTGCGCGCTGCCTGCGCTGCTATCGATCGATTGGCAGACCAAAACGGGGGACGGCGCATGGCACGACGTAAGCTGATCGCGGGCAACTGGAAGATGAACGGTAGCATGGCGGCGCTGGCCGAACTCGACTTGATTGCCGCCGCCGCGCAGGCGCATCCCGGTGTTGACGTCATGGTGGCAGTTCCAGCGACCCTGATTGCACCGGCGCACCAGCGTTTGCCCGGCTTGGCTATCGGTGCGCAGGACGTGCATGAGGCGGAAAATGGCGCACACACGGGCTGTTTGTCAGCCGCGATGCTGGTTGAAGCGGGCGCCAGCTTCACGGTTGTCGGCCATAGCGAACGTCGGGCGGACCAGGGCGAAACCAGCCAGGATGCGTGGGGCAAGGCCGCTGCCGCGCGTCGCCACGGGTTGAACGTCATTCTTTGCGTCGGCGAAACCGAAGCAGAACGCGATGCCGGTCGCGCAGCGCGTGTCGTTCAGGCGCAGATCGAAAAATCGGTGCCGGATGCAGCAACCGGCGACTGGTTTACACTTGCCTATGAACCGCGCTGGGCAATCGGGACGGGGCGTACCCCGACCATGGAGGAAATTGCCGATATCCACGCAATCGCGCGCGCCAAGCTGCGTTCGTTGGTGGGGGATGCCGCCGACGGCATTCGTTTGTTGTACGGCGGATCGGTCACTGGCGCGAACGCGGCGCAGATATTGAGCGTTGGTGATGTCGATGGTGCGTTGGTCGGTGGGGCAAGCCTGACGGCGGCGAAGTTCGTACCGATTATCCAGGCTGGCGCCACCCTGTAACCACCGGCGACGTCCGGATGCGCCTAATAGCGATCAGCCGCCATAACGTCGCTTCAACAATTCCCAGACGGCGCGCAGGCCAAGCGCCTCTCCACCTTTGGGGCGGGCGGGCTTGCCAACCGGGCGCCAGGCGAACGTATCAAGGTGGATCCAGGGCGTGTCCCTGGGCACGAACCTGCGCAGGAATAACGCGGCCGTCACCGATCCGGCAAAGCCGCCGTCCGGCGCATTGACCATGTCGGCGATGTCGGATCGGAGCATGTCGTCATATCCGTCCCACAGCGGTAGCCGCCATAACGGGTCATACGCGGCCGTACCGGCTTCGATCAGCGCGGCTGCCAGCGTATCGTCGTTGACGAAGGTCGCGGGAAGGTCTGGTCCCAGCGCAACACGCGCCGCACCGGTCAGCGTAGCGAAATCGATCACCAGTTCCGGCTTGCTCTCGCCCGCCTTTGTTAACGCATCGCCCAGGATCAACCGTCCTTCGGCGTCGGTGTTGGTGTTTTCCACCGTCAGTCCGGCACGTGTGCGCAATATATCACCCGGCCGGAAGGCGTTGCCGGAAATTGCATTTTCCACTGCTGGAACAATCATATGCAACCGGACTTTCAGCCTCATTCCCATAATAAGGCCCGCCAGCGCCAGCACATGCGCCGCGCCGCCCATATCCTTCTTCATCAGGCGCATACCTGCTGAAGGCTTGATGTCGAGGCCACCAGAATCAAAGCACACGCCTTTGCCCACCAGCGCGAGGCGGGGGTGGTCAGACGATCCCCATTCCAGTTCGATCAACCTGGGCGCTCGGTCCTTCGCCGCCGCCTGGCCGACAGCCTGGATCATCGGATATCCCTGCGCCAGGGCGTCGCCGCGCGTCACCGTCAACGTCGCGCCATGGGCGTTGGCCAGAGCGGCTGCTTCAGCCTCCAGTTCAGCAGGCCCCATGTCGGACGCGCCCAGATTGACCAGATCGCGCACTTTCGCCACCGCAGTCGCCAGGCGCACGGTTTCGTCGATACGCGCCGGTTCGCTGGTGAGCAGGACGCGCGGCCCTTCAGGGCTATCGTCCTTGCGATAGCGGTCAAACCGGTGCTGGCCGAGCAACCAACCCAGGCCGGCCGCACCCACTGATCCTTCGCGTAGGCGATAGGTGCCTTCGGGTAGAATCTCCCCTTGCGAGGCGATCCGCCACGGTGAAGTTTCGGGATCAGGGCAGACCAGCAATGCCGACCATTCCTCGGGCGCATCACCGGGCAGGATCGCGCGATTGCCCGCCTTGCCGGTAATCTTCTGCGCCGCGAGCACCGCGCGAACACGCATCGGTTGCCTGGCAAGCCAGTCAGCAAAATTATCAGGGTGAACGACGTCGATAAAGCGAGCGGTCTGGCCCTTGTCGGCAACGAGCAGCGAGGAAAAATCGGTCATTCGGATGGCATTACCAGAAATTGTTCGTACCGGCCTGTCTCACCCGGTTCGGCATAAGTGACGATAGTCAGCGCCTGGCCGTTGGGAAAGGTCACCTTATAGTTGCGATTGACGAAGCCGCCGCGCAAGCGGGGCGCGCGCAATAGCTCAAAAGAATTCGGGTTGCCGAGCTTTGCCAGCGATGTTTTATAATCACCCGCGGCGACCGGAGTGAAATAATAATTCCAGTCGGCGGTCATCAGTTTCGGATCGAGCGTACCCGCGCGCATCGCATCGAACACGCCGCGCGCCTGCGCGGTCTTTGCCTGCTCGTCCACGGCTGCATCGGACTTGGCCGGGGGAAGAATCAACGACGTGATCTGGCTGGCGATACTCGTGAAGGCGTTACTGAAATCGGCGTTTACCAGCACGACGACCGCAGCCTTTTCCTCCAAAAAGACGATGTTTTCGGAAAGGAAACCAACGGCCTCGCCGCTATGCTCGATGAAGCGATGGCCGTTTGCCTCCCCAGCCACAACGCCCAGTCCATAACGGGTGTCGCGCCCGTCGCTCAAACTGACCGTCTTTTCCTGCGCTGCCCAGTCATCGGCGGGCATCAACCCGCGGTTCATGCGCGCAATATCCCATTTGGCGAGATCGCTCGCCGACATGGCAAGTTCACCCGCCGCGAACAGCCAACCATGAGCGGCGGGCTTTTCAGGGCGAACCGGACCAAGCGCAAAACGCTGATACCCTTGCGGATAGCCCGGCCCGATCGCCAGATCCTGGTCTATTGCCTTGATGCCCAGCGGTTTGAACACTCGAGCCTGGAGAAAATCGAGCAAAGGCATTCCCGCCGCTTTTTCGACGATCATGCCAGCGACGACATAGCCGGTATTGGAATATTGCCATTGAGTACCAGGTTCAAAATCCAGTGGCTTTTTCGCCCAGCGATCGACGATTCCCTGCGGTGTTATCGGCGTTGCCATCGCGCCGAAGCTGTAATCCTGCGGCCAGTAATCCTGCAGGCCCGAGGTGTGGCTGAGTAATTGGCGGATGCTGATCCGATCGGCGCCGGTCACATCGGGTACGAATTTCGACACCTTGTCGTCCAGGCTCAGTTTGCCGTCTTCCTCCAGCATCAACAGCGCGGCGGCGGTGAATTGCTTGGAGATGGAAGCGATCTGGTATGGCGCGTCGGCGCGGACGGCGGAACCGTCCTCGGACTGCTTGCCATATGCCTTGGCGAACACGATCTTGCCGCCGCGCACGATGGCGATGGAGGCAGAGGGAACTCCCGATGACGCCAGGCTGGTGTTGACGATTGTATCGATTCGCGCGGCTTCGCTGGCAGTCAGTTGCTGGGCCGTCGCCGGGCTGGCGATGAAGATCAAGGCAGCAAGAGCGGGGAGTAAGCGCATAAGTCCCTTTCGACTGGGGTCGGGAAGGACCTTAACCATCACGTCGTTGCGCACAAGCCGCGGTGCGCACCAATCGACATCCCCGACATCCCCGTGCGCCGAGTGCCGGGAAAGGGCGGTTAACCTTCCACCGGAACGCCGAACAGGTCATGCTCGTCGGCATCTTCCACTTCGACGCGGACGATGTCGCCGGTCGACAAATGTCCGGCATCGCGCAGATGCACTTCCCCATCGATTTCCGGCGCATCGGCCTTCGACCGCCCGGTTGCGCCGCCGGTTTCGTCGTCGACGGCATCAATGATGACATCGATTGTCCTGCCGATTTTGGCTTCGAGCTTTTCGGCGGAAATTCGCGCGGTGAGTTCCATCAACCGGGCGTAACGCTCTTCCTTCACCTCCTCGGGAACCTGATCGGGCAGGGCGTTGGCGGGGGCGCCTTCGACGGGTTCGAAACGGAAGGCGCCAACCCGGTCCAGTCGCGCTTCGGCCAGCCAATCCATCAGATACTCGAAATCATCCGCGGTCTCACCGGGGAAACCGACGACGAAGGTTGAACGAATGGCGATATCGGGGGCGATCGAGCGCCAGTTCCTGATCCGCTCCAGCACCTTGGCTTCGTTGGCCGGGCGGCGCATCGCGCGCAGTACCGACGGGCTGGCGTGCTGGAAGGGAATGTCCAGATAAGGCAGGATCTTGCCTTCCGCCATCAGCGGGATGACCTGATCGACATGCGGGTAGGGATAGACATAGTGCAATCGCACCCATGCGCCCATTTCACCCAGCGCCGCGGCGAGGTCGGTCATGTGCGGGCGAATGTTCTGCCCGCGCCATTGGCGGGGCTGGTCGCGGATATCAACGCCATAGGCGGAGGTGTCCTGGCTGATGACCAGCAGTTCTTTCGTTCCCGCCTCGATCAGCTTTTCGGCTTCGCGCAGGATCGCGTCGGGGCGGCGGCTGACGAGGTCGCCGCGCAATTGCGGGATAATGCAGAAGGCGCAGCGATGGTTGCAGCCTTCTGAAATCTTCAGGTAGCTGTAATGGCGCGGCGTCAGCTTCAGGCCGCTTTCGGGTACGAGATTGAGAAAGGCGTTGGGCGGCATCGGCGCCGCGTCATGGACTGCGCCGACGACTTCCTCATATTGGTGCGCGCCGGTGACGGCCAGGACGTTTGGGAATTTGGCGCGGATCATGTCCGCTTCCTTGCCCATGCAGCCAGTCACGATAACGCGGCCATTTTCCGAAATCGCCTCGCCAATCGCTTCCAGCGATTCCTCCTTGGCGCTGTCCAGAAACCCGCAGGTGTTCACGAGCACCACGTCGGCGCCCGCATAATCGGCGGACATTTCATAGCCGTCGGAACGCAGCTTGGTCAGGATACGTTCGCTGTCGACAAGGTTCTTGGGACAGCCGAGCGAGACCATGCCGACTTTGGGCGCGGAGGGGAGAATGGTTGCCATGGGAGTGGGGCACATAGCGTTTCCCGTTCCGATTTCCTAGGGTGTCGCCGATGATGCTCCATCTGCGCCCCCACCCTGCCAATCCCTGCGATGCGATCGGCGATATTTTGGCGATTCCCAGTCGGCGTCACGGCGGTCTGTCGCTTGGTTTTCGCGTTCTCGGCAAGCGTGACGCGGTACGCTGGCCACCGGTTGTGAAGCAAGGTTTCGCCGACGGCCTTTGGCGGCATACTTGCTTCGAAGCTTTTGTCGGGATTGCCGATGATCCGGGCTATGTCGAACTCAACGTCGCTCCGTCGAAACGTTGGGCTGCCTATCGTTTCGACGATTATCGGCAGGGTATGCGCCGCGCCGGGGCTGCGCCGAGCCGGTTGACTTCCTGGTACGGGCCGAACGCGACGCTGATGACCGATTTCGATATTCCTGACTTGCCTGCGGATCGGGCGTGGCGCATCGGCTTGTCGGCCGTGATCGAAATGCTGGATGGAACGCGCAACTACTTCGCCCTGACGCATCCGGTGGGTAACCCCGATTTCCATAATCGGGATTGCTTTACGGTGAGGCTCCCGGCACCTGAGGCACCATGAAATTCGGTATCGATCGCCTGCTCACCGAGGCTGAATTGCGCCGCCCGCTCATGGGCAAGCGCGTGGCCCTGCTCGCTCACCCCGCTTCCGTGACGGCGGATTTGACGCACTCGCTGGATGCGTTGCTGGCGAGTGGCCTGAATGTCTCGGCGATGTTTGGCCCGCAACACGGCGTGCGCGGTGATCTGCAGGACAATATGATGGAGTCGCCGGACTTTACCGACCCGGTTTACGGCATTCCCGTGTTCAGCCTTTATGGCGACGTGCGCCGCCCCACGGGGCAATCGATGGGCACGTTCGACGTGATGCTGGTTGATCTGCAGGATCTGGGCACGCGCATCTACACCTTCGTCACCACCTTGCTTTATGTGCTGGAGGCGGCCGCCGCGCACGGCAAAAGCGTGTGGGTGCTCGATCGGCCCAACCCGGCTGGCCGCCCGGTGGAGGGGTTGACGCTGCTGCCCGGCTGGGAGAGCTTTGTTGGTGCAGGGCCAATGCCGATGCGGCACGGACTGACTTTGGGCGAGCTCGGCCGCTGGTTCATCGCGCATTACAAGCTCGATGTGGATTACCGCGTTGTCGAGATGGAAGGCTGGGCGCCTGACGACGCGCCTGGCTATGGCTGGCCGGCGGACCGGGTGTGGATCAACCCCAGCCCTAACGCGCCCAATGTAAATATGGCGCGCGCCTATCCCGGCACGGTGATGCTGGAGGGGACGACGCTCTCCGAAGGGCGGGGGACGACGCGGCCGCTGGAGATTTTTGGCGCGCCCGCTATCGTCGCCCGCGATGTCATCGCCGAAATGCGCGCGCTGGCTCCGCAGTGGCTGGCGGGGTGCAATTTGCGCGACATCTGGTTCCAGCCGACTTTTCACAAGCATGTCGGGCAGCTCTGCAACGGCGTTCATATCCATGCGGAGGGGCCGGGATATGATCATGCCGCCTTCCGCCCGTGGCGAGTGCAGGCGCTGGCGTTCAAGGCAATTCGCCGCCTCTATACCGGTTACGAGCTATGGCGCGATTTTCCCTATGAATATGAATTCGGCAAACTCGCCATCGATGTCATCAATGGCGGGCCGGGCCTGCGCGACTGGATCGACGATGTGGTGGCAATGCCGGGCGATCTTGATGTGCAGACGTCGCCCGATGAAGCGGCCTGGACGGCAACGCGCGCGCCATTTTTGGCATATTGAACCGCAACGCGCGAAGAGGTTGCGCTCCTCCCGCCTTGCCTCAATTGCCGTTGGGCGGAAAGAAGCGCCCGAAAAACGGGGGGGGGGACTCTATTCGGCGGGGTGGGTATTGGCGGCGTCGCGGTCGGTGATGCTGACATAACCCAGAACAAGGCTGAACACCGCCATTGCGATAACAACCAGCATGACGAACAGGTCATTTGGAAAAGTGGTCATGGCAAATATCCCATCTCAATCGATGGGGAAAAATTGCTCTTTGCCGGTGTGTTTACCTTGATTCATGTCAAATTTGGCGGGGCGGCGACTGGTTTTTGGCGGCGTCGATATCGACGCGACCGCCCGGCGGAGGCGCAACGTTCCATCATCGTTTGCGGGTCAGTTCACGCATAGCATCGTCCAGCCCGGACAGCGTCAACGGGTACATACGGTCGCCCATCAATTCGCGGATGATGCGCACACTTTGGGAATAACCCCATTGATCCTCGGGCACCGGGTTCAGCCAGACGGCGGCGGGATAGGTATTGGACATGCGGTGGAGCCACACCGCGCCCGATTCTTCGTTGAAATGTTCGACCGAACCGCCGGGGTGACTGATTTCATAGGGGCTCATCGACGCATCGCCGACGAACACCAGTTTGTAATCATGGCCGTATTTGTGCAGCACGTCCCAGGTTGGCGTCCGCTCGCTGAACCGGCGGCGATTATCCTTCCACACCCCCTCATAAGGGCAGTTGTGAAAGTAGAAGAATTCCAGGTTCTTGAATTCGCTGGTCGCAGCGCTGAACAGTTCCTCGCACAGTTTGACGAACGGGTCCATCGACCCGCCGACGTCAAGAAACAGCAGCAGTTTTACGGCATTGCGTCGCTCGGCGCGCATGTGGATGTCCAGCCAGCCCTGGCGCGCCGTGCCGTCGATGGTGGCGTCGATATCCAGTTCGTCCTGAGCACCATCGCGCGCGAATTTGCGCAGGCGGCGCAGCGCAACCTTGATGTTGCGGGTGCCCAGCTCCTTGGTATTGTCCAGGTTGCGAAATTCACGCTGATCCCAGACCTTCAGCGCGCGCTTCTGCTTGCTCTCACCGCCGATGCGCACGCCTTCGGGATTATATCCTGAATTGCCATAGGGACTGGTGCCGCCCGTGCCGATCCATTTGTTGCCGCCCTGATGGCGCGCGTGCTGCTCCTCAAGACGCTTTTTCAGCGTCTCCATGATCTCGTCCCATGAGCCGAGCGACTTGATCGCTTCCATCTCTTCGGGGGTCAGGAATTTTTCCGCGACCGCGCGCAGCCATTCGTCGGGTATTTCTGCGGTCTGCTGGCCAAAACTGCTCGCAATGCCGCGGAATACCTTGGCAAACACCTGGTCGAACCGGTCGAGAAGGCCCTCGTCCTTCACATAGGTTGCGCGCGCCAGATAGTAGAAATCTTCGGGCGTCCGGTCGATCACGTCGCGGTCGAGTGCTTCCAGCAGCAGCAGATGCTCTTTCATGCTGGCGGGGATACCAGCGGCGCGCAGTTCATCGAGGAAGTTGAGAAACATGCCGGGAGTTTATCGCCTATCCCGGCATCTGCAAAGTTAATCCCTGTTTAGGTAGTTTTGCATAAGAGCAACTCTCTGATTTGCGAGGGGAAGCGTAATTGTCAGCAAATGCGTCGACCATAGAGACCACGATACGTGAGGTTGCACGCAGTTGCGGTGCGCTGGTGGTCGAATGCGCGGATGTGGGCGGGCATGTTGCGACGGTTTCCGACCGGATGGATCGGACGATCGCGGAACTTGACCGGATCGATGCCGTTGCCGCCGCCTTGTCGCGTGACCAGGCGATTGTCGCGTCTGCCGTCGAACGCGCGCAAGATCTGTCGGAAGACGTCAAGGCAAAGTTGACGCAGGGGCGCGCTTCGATCATCGGGTCGATGTCGGGATTTCAGGACCTGACGACACTGGTTCAGCAACTTGCCGAACGCATGGAACGCATGGCGGGTGCGCTGGATCAGGTGCAGAAAGTGTCGCAGATGATCGGCGGCATCGCCCGGCAGACCAACATGCTGGCGCTGAACGCCGCCATCGAGGCGGCACGCGCGGGCGAAGCCGGGCAGGCATTTGCGGTGGTCGCCACCGAAGTAAAAAAGCTCGCCCAGAACACGCGCGACGCGACGCAGATGATCGACACCACCGTCGCGCTGCTCGCTGGCGAAGCTGCCAGTTTCGGCGCGGCGATTGATCTGGGCGTCCGCGAAAGCCAGAGCGCGCGCAGCAACATCAGTGCAATCGAGGAAACCGTCAACGAAATCGGCTCGATTGTCGAAATGGTCGATGAGCAGACCGACGGCATCGCCCGTTCCACCTACCAGATGCAGACGAGCATTTCAGCGGTTCAAGCGGAAATGGCGGCGTCAGCCAAGGCGACTTACGCCGATGGAGAGGCTTTGCGCGACGCTCGTCGTCGACTTGAGGGTTTTGAGGTAACCGTCAACCAGATGCTGGACCAATTGGCGGCAAGCGGGGTCGAGATTGACGATACGCCCCTGATCGAGCGGGCAAAGGCGACCGCGAAAGAAATCACGGCGCTGGTGGAAAACGCCATCAGGCGCGGGCAGATCTCAATGGCGGACGTATTCGATTTCGCCTACCAGCCAGTCCCGGGTACAAATCCGCCGCAATTGACCACGCGGTTCAACGGTTTCGCCGATACATATCTGCGCCCGATCCTCGACCGGGAAACAGCGGCGGTCGAAAAATCGACCGGATGCGTGATGTCGGATATCAATTGCTATCTGCCAACGCACATCTCCTTGCGATCACAACCGCAAGGCGGCGACGTCGAATGGAACAATACCTGGTCTCGCAACCGGCGAGTGATGGCGGACGATTGCACGCGCCGGGCAATCGCGAGCGACGCGCCCGCCATCCTCAATTGCTATCGGATGACGCTGGGGAACAACGCGTTCGTTTCAATGAAGAACGTGTTTGTACCGCTCTATTTCAACGGGCGCCGCTGGGGTAATTTTGAACTGGCTTATGTCAACGACACCAAGGTGGTTGAAAACACGCTCGATCAGGAGGGGTTGAAACGCAGCCTGACCGATTTGAGCGACATCGAGGTTCACGAAATCGAGGTTCACGAACAACGCGGCTGACCCGATTTCTGGTCGTGATTATATTGGTGACGCCGCTTTGTAGGGGCATCGTTACGTTGCCGGGACGGTATGCGCCGTAATCGTATAACCGAACGGATCAACAAAGGCGAAATAACGCCCGAACGGTCCGTCCTTCGGCGGGAAAGCTATCGTCACGTCACGCTCGAGAAGATGGGTGTGCAGTTCGTCGGCGTCGTCGCAGCCGAACCAGAGCGCGATGCCAACCCCCAGCTTGCCCGCATCGTCGAAGCCGTCGATGGGTATGCGGACGGCGAACGGGATGGGTTGCGTTTCGAAGACAACGGCGCCCGGCGGCGCTTTTGCCGAGGGCGTGAGGCCGACGATATCCCGGTAGAACGTCCGTGCCGCGTCGAGATCCTTCGTCTGGATGCCGATGAAATCCGGTCCAATTAAGCGAGGCATGAGTTGTCTTTCCTTCTTCTCGATGAATCGATATTATCAGGGACCTGATATAATATAAGGGCACTGATATGTCCAGCCTGCACGCTTCGACGACGAACGATCCCTACCGAATGCTCGGATATGCGCTCAAACTGGCCCAACAGGCGCTGCGGAGTCATCTCGACACCGAGCTTCGAGCCATCGGATTGACGACCCCCCAATATTCGGTGCTCGCGGGGTTGGAGTTAAGCGCGGGTTTGTCGAACGCGGAACTCGCGCGGCTCGCATTCGTCACTCCGCAGACGATGCAGGCCATTCTGGCGACTCTCGAACGGGCCTCTCTGGTTGAGCGAATGGCCCATCCGGTAAATGGCCGAATCCGGACCACCGAACTCACGGCGGCGGGGCGGTCGGCGTTACGCGCAGCGCACGAGATCGTCACTAACGCCGAAGAACTCACCAGAAATGCCGTTGCGCCGTGTGATCCAGAGACAATAGGTTCAGCCTTGCTGCGGATAGCCGAGGCCATGCGGTGTCGAGTTTAGCCGACCACGCCGGGTTCGACGGGTTGACCTGGTGACGGCCACCCCGGTGTTACCCGCCCAAAAAATTGGCGCCGGTTGCCCGTTCTGAAGCCATTGATCCTCGCGGTTCCGCCGATCAGTCGAGCAAACTGGTTGAGGAAGTTGAGGGTTGCCATCGGTTTCGGTTGAGGTCCCTCAACCGCCGTGGATTTTCGGATTAAATCAACGATATGAAAGATCGCCGCACAGGATAGCGCGCGGGCGGATTGTAGGACAGGACCGGCCATTGTCGCGCCAATCCGCCTGCCTCTCCCGCGTTCCAAACCCGTACCTCAATTCAACCGGTGACCCTCAGCGATAGGCGTCGATCAGGGCGGCGATTTCGTCGGGTTGGGGGCTTGATAACGCCGGGTTGGGATTGGCAGCGGCTTTGCCTGTCGCGGTTGCCTCGTAGATGAAGCCATCGATGGGATAGATGGTCGTTCCCAAACCCTGGCTGCCGGCGTGCCAGACGCGCACCTGGCTCCAGTCATTCGACGGGGATACGTCGGTCAACGTCACGTCCTGCTCGACATGGCCGCGTTCGCCATTGATGCGGGACCAGTTGGCATGGGTGACCATGATGACCCGCTGGTCGATCACCCGGCTGACCACCGCGACATGGCCCAGCGGCAATCGGCCAATGCGTTCGAACACCACCACGGCACCGCGTTGCGGCTTGTCACCACGCTGGTAATGGCCTTGCGCCTTGTCCCACCAGGTCCACGCGTCCCCGTAAAGCTGGATGCCGGAAACCGCGCGGGCGAACGGCACGCATTCGCCGACATAATCGAGCAGGGATTCAGCCCGTGCCGGCGTCGTGACGCTGGCCAGCGCTGCGATGAACAGCGGTGATATTACCCGAAAACGCATCGGCACCTCCTGCACGATACCCCGTGCAGGAAGACTTGTCCGGATTGTTTAACAATGCGTTGACCATGTCAGGCGGCGAGCGCTTTCGGGGCAGGGTCGTCGTCATTTGCGGTGGGTTGTTCATGCCGGACAGCCCGCACCCGTCGCCGCCGGGCAATGCCGCGCGGACGGGCGATGTGGCGAATCGGGCCTGCCCGCAGCCGCCGTAGCGCAGGCGCAATGCGCGTTTGCAATGCCAACAGCGTGGTGAAGACGGCCGCGTCGAGATAACCTGCGACATCCCACAGCATGACCAGCGACGCGTCGAACGGGCCAGCCGCCGCCAGCACCTCGGCGGCAGCGACCACGACGAAGACAAGCAGCAGCGCAAAGATGACCTGTTGCCTGCTCAGCGGCGCCAGCCGGGCCACCAACGGCAGCACAATGCACCGGTTGAACCAGATCGCACCGACTGAATTAGGAAACAGCCTGATCAGGCACAACGAGCAGGCAAGCATCAGGGGCAGCATCATGGCAGGCGTCTCCTCGGCGGCGATCAACCCCTGTTTGATTGCCGTTTTGCCATGAAAGCAAGCCGTTCGAACAACATGATGTCCTGTTCGTTCTTGAGCAGCGCGCCGTGGAGTGGCGGGATGGCCTTGGTGGGGTCGCGGTTCTGCAGCACGTCGAGTGGCATGTCCTCGTTGAGCAGCAGCTTCAGCCAGTCGAGCAATTCGCTGGTCGATGGTTTCTTTTTCAGGCCCGGCACTTCGCGGACATCATAGAAGATATCCATTGCCTTGCTCACCAGCATTTTCTGGATGCCGGGGAAATGGACGTCGATGATCGCCTGCATCGTCTCCCGGTCGGGGAATTTGATGTAGTGGAAGAAACACCGGCGCAGGAACGCATCGGGCAGTTCCTTTTCGTTGTTCGAAGTGATGACGACGATCGGCCGTTCGGCGGCACGCACCGTTTCCCCGGTTTCGTACACATGGAATTCCATGCGATCGAGTTCCTGCAACAAGTCGTTGGGAAATTCGATATCGGCCTTGTCGATCTCATCGATCAGCAGCACGGGCAGGGCGGGGGACGTAAATGCCTCCCACAATTTACCCTTGCGGATATAGTTGGAAATGTCGTGGACGCGTGGATCGCCAAGCTGGCCATCGCGCAACCTGGCCACCGCGTCATATTCATAAAGGCCCTGATGCGCCTTTGTCGTGGATTTGATGTGCCATTCGATCAGTGGAGCACCCGTCGCCTTGGCAATTTCATGTGCCAATACAGTCTTGCCGGTGCCGGGTTCCCCCTTGACCAGCAAGGGCCGCCGCAGCGTGACGGCCGCATTTACCGCAACTTTCAGATCGTCGGTGGCAACATAGTCCTTGGTGCCCTGAAAACGCTGCATAACCCAATCCCTGCCGAATTCGAATATCAGGTTTGGGATAGGGGCAATGTCAGGGAAAGCGCAAGCGTACTGTGAGCGCGGTTCGGTTCAGTTCAGGTATCGCCACGCGCGCTGGCGCGGGCATCCACAAGATCCCACAACCCGCGATGCTGGGCGAGCACCTGCTGCGCGCCGAATGCCAATGCCCGTTCGGCAGCGGGTCCGGTTGCCATGGACGATACCATCGCCGCCGTTTCAGCCTGATCGGGCAGGAAACAGGCAGGGGTGGCCAGTGCCAGCCGTTCGGCAGCGGTATCCAGAATGGTGCGAATGGTATGCCAATCGAGCACCAGCGCAACCGCGGCGCCCAGTGCGCAACCCTGCCGATCAGACTGTGCCAGCGTGTCGAGCGCGTGGCGTTGCCCGATGACTGCCGTTTCGCTTTCCGCCTGGCCGGGGGTTGATGGAATGGGGCCAACCGCCGAAACCAGCCGGGCCAGATAGCTGCGTTCGGCTGCAAACGCATCGGCGGCATGTTCGAGCCACAGATGTTCCACGCCCTGGTTCGGCCTGGTCAATGCGTGATCGACAATACCGGGGTGACGGCCATGCAACATGCCGATCAGGTGGATGGCATCGGCAACGATGCGAGCAGGCGCGCGCGGTTGCACCAGCGACATCGGCGTTCGATGCGCCGCGCTCCCGTCGGCCTGAGCCAGCGCGATGATCGTCGTCCAGCCTGCGCTGACGCGTTCGGTCCTGCTCATGTCGAATGCCATGTCGCCAGCCATGCTACCCTTGTACCTTGCTGATGTTGCCGGAATTGCCCGGTGCCGATCAGCTATCCGACAAGGCCATATACCGAAGCACGTAAAGACACGGTTTATAGGCGCTTAAGTGTATCTCAACGCGATGAGGGCGCACGGTCGTCAATCCGGCCGATTGCCGCCGATACACCGATGATCGCAGAGCCGCGACGACGCGGTGCCAGGCCGATGTTCACGCCCACGCTCGCGCGCTGACTGACCAGCAATTCCGCCTGCATCGCACAGATAACCCCCTTGGCGACCACTGCTTCCAGCGCATCGGCCAATGGCGGGCGCGACGCGGCATCGACCAACGCGGTGAAACGCGCACCGATCAGGTTGTCGGCGCAAAGCCCCGTCATCCCCCGCAGCGATTGGGGAGCCTCTTCGACATGGCCGCGAAGGTTGACAGTCGCGGTCGCCACACCGGTTGCCGCCGCCAACGCCGCGTCGGACGAACGCCGGTGTTCGAGTGCATTAGCCAATTCTTCAGCGATGGAAATATCACGTAATTGCAAAATGATGCCAGATCCATGCGGTGCGATCATCGCGTCGAGCCGTTGTGCGGGATAACGGGCTGCGGCGAGTTCGATCGTGTCTGCGGTTCCGGTTTGCAGGACCCGGCGGATCGCATCGAGGAGCATCGGCCCGGTGGTCGCCGAGACACAATGGTCGAGGCGCGTGCCGATACGCATGTCACCCCCGAAGAACAGGCGCGCGGGCAGGCTGAGCGCGGTGACCAGCAATTCCGCATCGGCGAACAGGATGATCTCTCGCGTCAGGTCCAGCATTGCCATTGCCATCGACGCCCCTGCGCCGCCGGCCGCGTCGACATGGGGTTCGCACAGCGCGTTCATCACGTCGACCGAGGTCAGGACGTGGCGCGGCCGTCCGCGGTGAAGAATATAAACCGGGGACTGGGCCGCGCGATCCTGCCAAATGCCGAAATGCCGGACGAAGTCCGATGCCGTCACTCGCTGTTGATCCAGCACCATCGGGTCAACGATGTCAGCAGGCGTGCTCATTCTGGATGATAGGGCACCGGACAACCCGGTTCAGCAAGCACATCGCCCCGAACCGGACCCGATAATTTCCCGTATTTGTCACAAAGCTCATCCGAAACGGACAGATCGACGCCCTGAAGGCGCCGGATCGTGCGCGAAATTGCGGATCTGGTGCGTAAACGACGGGTTTTAGGGCCGCGACGCCTGTGCAGCGGTTACCGGCGGCGGCTTCGGGTGTCGGGTGTCGGGTGTACGGCCGCGATCAGGAAAACCCGACGGCACATTGGTTTCGTGCCGCCGGTTTTCCGATGTGCCTGCTTTACTGGTCGAGGAAGCTGCGCATCTTGCGGCTGCGCGACGGGTGCTTCAGCTTGCGCAGCGCCTTCGCTTCGATCTGGCGGATGCGTTCACGGGTCACGCTGAACTGCTGGCCAACTTCTTCCAGTGTGTGATCGGTGTTCATGCCGATGCCGAAACGCATCCGCAACACGCGTTCCTCACGCGGCGTCAGGCTGGCCAGGACGCGCGTCACCGTTTCCTTCAGATTGGCCTGAATGGCCGCATCGACCGGGATGACGGCATTCTTGTCTTCGATGAAGTCACCCAGGTGGCTGTCTTCCTCGTCACCGATCGGCGTTTCGAGCGAGATCGGCTCCTTGGCGATTTTCATCACCTTGCGGACTTTTTCGAGCGGCATCGACAGCCGTTCGGCCATTTCCTCGGGCGTCGGTTCACGGCCCTGTTCGTGCAGGAACTGGCGGCTGGTGCGCACCAGCTTGTTGATCGTCTCGATCATGTGGACCGGAATACGGATGGTGCGGGCCTGGTCCGCGATCGAACGCGTGATCGCCTGCCTGATCCACCAGGTCGCGTAGGTGCTGAATTTGTAGCCGCGACGATATTCGAACTTATCGACCGCCTTCATCAGACCGATATTGCCTTCCTGGATGAGATCCAGGAACTGCAACCCGCGATTGGTGTATTTCTTGGCGATGGAAATGACGAGGCGCAGATTGGCCTCGACCATTTCCTTCTTGGCGATACGCGCTTCGCGCTCGCCCTTCTGCACCATGTTGACGATACGGCGGAACTCGACGAGCGCCATGCCCGTCTGCTGGGCGATTTCGGCGATTTCGCTGCGAATACGATCGGCTGCGACCGCTTCGTTGGTGACGAACGCTGCCCATTTCTTGTCGATCTTGGCGACGCTGGTCAGGAACTGCTCGTCCAGCTCGTGGTTGACGTAGCGATCAAGGAAGTCCTTGCGGCTGACCTTGTGGCGCTCTGCCAGGCGCAGCATCTGGCCGCCCAAAGCGGTCAGGCGCCGGTTGAACGAATAGAGCTGGTCAACCAGGAATTCGATCTTGGACTGGTGAAACTGGACGCTTTCGACTTCTGCGGTCAGGTCTTCGCGCAGTTTCTGGTATTTGCGCTCATCCGCGGCCGACAGGTCACCCCCGGCGGACATCGCCTCCAGCCGGTTCTCCTGCATCTTGGAGAATTTCTTGTAGATCGCGGTGATGTTGGCGAACTTCTCCAGCGCTTGCGGCTTGAGCTGTTCTTCCATCTGAGCCAGGCTCAGCGTGTTGTCTTCGTCTTCGTCGTCCGAGGGGCGCGGCGTCCGGCGCTCGGTCATCGATTCTTCATCGTCGTCGGCGGCGGCTTCTTCGGGTTCTTCCTCTTCCTTGAAGCTGGGGCCAGCGGTCTTTTCGGAGATTTCGCCATTGCCCGCTTCCTCGTCGTCGAGGTTTTCAGGCGCAGGGTCCTTCGACAGCATCGCATCGAGATCGATGATCTCGCGCAGTTGCATCGTGCCGTCGTTGAGCGCGCTGGACCAGTCGATGATCGCGTTGAAGGTGATCGGGCTTTCGCACAATCCCAGGATCATCGTGTCGCGGCCAGCCTCGATCCGTTTTGCGATGGCGATTTCGCCTTCGCGGCTCAACAGTTCGACGGCACCCATTTCGCGCAGGTACATGCGCACCGGATCATCGGTGCGATCGATCGTTTCTTTTTTCTTCGGCTCGGCCGTTGGCGCCGTTTCGTCAGCGGAATCGCTGGCTTCGGCTTCCTCTTCGGCCTGATCCTCCGAATCGCCGTCTTCGCCCGCGTCGTCGTTTTCGACGACATTGACGCCCATTTCGTTGAGCGCGGACATGATATCCTCGATCTGATCGGTGGACATCTGGTCCTGCGGCAGCATCTCGTTCAACTGGTCGACCGTGATGTAACCGCGCTTTTTCGCCCGCGCGATCAACTTCTTGATCGACGCGTCGTTCAGATCGATGAGCGGTGCATCGCCCACATCAATCGTGTCATCGCCGCCGTCGCCATTCGCCTTCGCCATCAATTGCCCTCTGTGCCAAGCATTTTTGCGTCTTCGTTCGACTGCACAAGATTTGCAAGACGCGTATTCAACGTCTCACGTTCCCTGACCAGCATCACCTGCCGCTCGAACGCCGAGTCCGAGGAGCCTTCCGCCAACGCCAACGTCGCTGCTGCCAGTGCGGCGTCTATCTCAGGCCGCGCTGCCAGTATCGCGATTGCCTCGCCCAAATCGGCCCGGGCGCGATCGGGATCGGCATCGGGCTTGTTGAACGAGTACGCTGTCGCATCGGCCCGAAGCAGTTCTGCTGCAATCTGATCGAATCCGGAAGTCGCCAATATGGTGCGCAGGCGCTGGCTATCAAGCGCCTGATCTTCCAGCGCGACGTCGACCACGGCTTCGAACAGCCGCCCAAGCGCTTCGCCCGCGAATTTCAGCGATCCCAATATCTCGACATGACGGGCGATTTCGGCCGGATGGCGGATCAATCCGGCGATTACCGCCTTGGCCAGGGTGGGATCGATGCCGCCTGCCCGAATGGCTTGCGCGCTCGGGTGGTCGCCGCCGGTGGGCGGGGGAGGCCATGGCTGGCCACGCTTGCCCTTGACGAACGGCGCACGGGGCGGCCGAGCGCGGGGTGCGGGCGCAAAGTGATCGTCGAAACGGCGGCGAAATTCCGCCAGATATTCGCCGCGCACCGATGGATCGGCGATGCTCTTGGCCAACTCGCCAAGTCGTTGTTTCAATCCGGCACGTTCTTCGGGGGTGTTGAGCGGGCCGGCGGACAGTGCGTGCCTCCACAGCCGGTCGACCAGCGGCTGCGTATCGCCCAGTTGCGCTTCCATCGCCGCGGCGCCCTTGGCGCGGATCAGGTCGTCCGGGTCCATGCCACCGGGCAGGGTGACGAAAGACAAGCTGCGGCCCGGCGCGAGCAGCGGCAAGGCGCGGTGCGCGGCGCGAATCGCGGCTTTCTGTCCGGCGCTGTCGCCGTCGAAACACAAGATGGGCACATCGCTCAACCGCCAGAGTCGCTCAAGCTGGGCCTCGGTAAGCGCCGTGCCGAGCGGGGCGACCGCTTCGCCAAAACCCGCCTGGGCCAGCGCGATCACGTCCATATAGCCTTCGACCACGATGATCCGGTTCGCCTTGCGGCTGGCGGCGGCGGCGCGGTCGAGATTGTAGAGCGTGCGCCCCTTGTCGAAGAGCGGTGTGTCCGGCGAGTTGAGATATTTGGGTTCGCCGTCTCCGATCACGCGGCCACCAAATGCAATCACCCGGCCGCGCGGATCGCGGATCGGGATCATCAGCCGCCCGCGGAACCGGTCATATGGCTCCTTTTCCTCGACGCTGATGAGCAACCCGGCTTCGATCAGCAACGGATCGCCATAGTCTTTCAGCGCGGTCTTCAGCTTGCCGCGCGTGTCGGGCGCATATCCCATGCCGAACGCACGAGCTGTTTCGGCCTTGATGCCGCGCCGTTCGAGCAGGACGCGCGCCTCGCCACCGGCAATGCCGCCAAGCTGTTCGGTGAACCAGCGGGCGGCGTCCTCCATCGCTTCGTACAGGCCCCTGGCGCGTTCGGCCTTTTCGGCGGCGCGCTTGTCGGGGGCGGGCATGTCCAGCCCGGCAACCGCGGCGAGTTCCTTTACCGCGTCGATAAAGGGCAACCCCCGCTGGTCGGTCATCCAGCGGATGGCATCGCCATGCGCGGAACAGCCGAAGCAGTGATAAAAGCCCTTGTCATCATTGACGTAAAAGCTGGGCGTCTTTTCGTTGTGAAACGGGCAGCACCCCTTGTACTCGCGGCCCGCCTTTTGAAGTTTCACCGTCTTGCCGACCAGTGCGGACAGCAGGGTGCGGGCACGGAGCTCGTCAAGGAATTGGGGGGAAAGGCTCACTGTGCTCGATCTATCTGCGCTCGATCAGAAATTCAGGTTTACCGTCATGCTGGCGATATGGTTGATGCGGTCGTTGCCGGTGGCATTGATATACTCGTTCAAATAGCCCGGCTCCAGCCGCATCGATTTCGCCAGCGGGACGGATACGCCGGCAAAGTTGCGCAACCGGTCAAACCCTGCGCGCTGGCCCCAATCGGTGTTGTTGAGCGCGACGAAGCCCTCGCTCCACCCGACGGCCTGGACTCCGCTATCGATCGGCAGCGTCAGGCGCATCAACTGGCGAAAACGCACGCCCGTGTCATCCCCGCCTGCCACGAACCGCTGTTCAAGCCGTGATCGGCCAGTCAACGTCAACGACTTGCCGTCACCCGCTGCTCGAAACGACAATTGCTGCCAGATGCGGTGCTCGCTCGTCCTGACCGGCCCGACCGGATCGGTGCGAACATAGGCATAGCCGACAAACGCCGTCGTCGTTGACGACAATTTATACCCCAGCCCCGGCCGCAGCAGAAGCTGGCCCAACCGGGAGGCGTCGTTTGAAAAACGGCCCTGAGCCTCAAGCCAGACCACGACCCGATCACTCGCGGGGATGGATGCGGTGGCCGCGCTCCAGGCTTGAAGATCCTCTTCCGCCGCCCGCGCGGGGCTTGCCAGCATCAGCGTTGGTAACAGGAGGGCAAGATATCTGGTCACGACCGTTTTACCTCGAGGTTGCGCGAAGGGGACAATGGCCGCGCGCGGGCCCTGCCGGGCGCGGCGTTGCGGCTGATTATTGCAGTGCGGCTTTCACCAACCCGCTCGCCTTCGCCATGTCGAGAACGGTGGCGTGGCGTGTTTTCAGCTCGGCCATGACCCGGCCCATGTCCTTCATCGACGATGCACCCAGTTCCGCCTTGATCGCTTCGATCGCTGTCTTGGTTTCATCCTCGCTCATTACCTGCGGCAGGAAACGTTCGATCACCGCGACTTCGGCGGCTTCGGCATCGGCGAGTTCCTGGCGGTTGCCCTTTACGTACATTTCGATCGATTCGCGGCGCTGCTTGACCATTTTCTGCAACACCTCGACGACCAGCGCGTCATCATCATCGGGCGCCTTGCCGGTGCGCGCCTCGATATCGCGGTTCTTGATCGCCGACTGGATCAGGCGGATGGCAGCGGTGCTCGGCTTGTCGCCGCCCTTCATCGCGGTGATGAGGGCAGCCTTGATGTCGTCACGAATCATTTTGGTTCCTTGTTGGCTTGTCTGACCGCATAGCGCGCGAGACACCCTTTTACCAATTGACCGAACCGCGCATGACGACTAGGCGCCAAGCCTTAGCGACATCGCCAGCACACCAGAAGGAGCGCCCCCGAGAATGGCCGACGCCAATCCCATGCCCATGCCCGAAGGCGCTACGGGCGTATTGGTTCTGGCGGATGGTACAGTCATTTGGGGTCGCGGATTCGGCGCCGAGGGCGATGCAGTGGGGGAAGTTTGCTTCCACACCGCGATGACCGGCTATCAGGAAATCATGACCGACCCCAGCTTTGCCGGGCAGATCATCAACTTCGCCTTCCCGCATATCGGCAATGTCGGCGTGAACGACGAGGATATCGAGGCGAACCTGCCACACGCGCTGGGCATGATCGTGCGTGAGGACGTAACCAACCCGAGTAATTTCCGTTCAACCGAGCATCTGGATAGCTGGCTGAAACGGCTGGGCCGGATTGGCCTGTCGGGCATCGATACCCGCGCGTTGACGCGTCGCATCCGGGTGAACGGCGCGCCCAATGGCGTGATCGCGCATTCGGCAACGGGCACGTTCGACATTCCCGCGCTACTCGCCAAGGCCAAGGGGTGGCCGGGGCTGGAGGGCATGGACCTGGCGCGGGACGTGACGGTCGATAAGGGGTATGACTGGCATGGCGGCCCCTGGCATCTTGGCCATGGCTATGAAACCCGCGAGGAGGACGGCAAACGGCCGCATGTCGTGGCCATCGATTATGGTGCGAAACGCAACATCTTCCGCAATCTGGTCCATGCTGGCGCACGCGTGACCGTGCTGCCCGCAACCGCCAGCTTCGACGAAGTGATGGCGCAACAGCCCGACGGCTTCTTCCTGTCGAACGGACCCGGCGATCCTGCGGCGACCGGCGAATATGCGGTGCCCGTCATCCGGCAGATGCTGGAAACCGGCAAGCCGCTGTTCGGTATCTGCCTGGGGCACCAGATGCTGGGCATCGCGGTCGGCGCCAAGACGTCCAAGATGCACCAGGGCCACCGCGGCGCGAACCACCCGGTACAGCGGCTCAGCGACGGCGCGGTCGAGATCACTTCCATGAACCACGGCTTCGCGGTCGAACGGCTGAGCCTGCCGGACAATGCCCGCGAGACGCATGTTTCATTGTTCGACGGCAGCAACGCCGGGCTGGAACTGACCGACAAGCCCGCGTTCAGCGTGCAATATCACCCTGAAGCATCGCCGGGGCCGCAGGACAGTTTCTATCTGTTCGAGCGGTTTGTGGGGATGATGGGAGCTGGATAATGGCAACAGTCCGAAAGTTTGAAGTCGAGCACATCGATAAGGCTCGGCCTCATGATGAGGTCGAATTGGCCATCGATCGACTTGTGGATTGTGGCCTGGAGAAGTTCATCCAGATCGACACCTATGGCCGGGAAACGCGCGAGCAACCGCGTAAACTCTCCCAAACAACGCGGCTGGACAAAGCTGCGTTCGAGAAGTTTGTAGAATTGGGACGCAAGCATTTCTGATGCCTAAGCGCACCAACATATCCTCCATCCGCATCATTGGCGCTGACGCGGCTCCCTCTCCCCGGCGGGGAGAGGGTTGGGGTGAGGGGGAGCGCGCCTTGGCGCGCGTGGGTCGGCGTTTGGGGAACGATGCATGCGTTGGTCACCCTCACCCAACCCTCTCCCTCGAGGGAGAGGGCTTTGAGCGGGGATCACCGGTTCGTCGCGGTCAGCAGCGCTTGCCTGATTTCCTCCAGCACGCCTTCGGGGTTCGAGAGGACATCGTTGTTCCAGAAGCGGATCACGGTGAAGCCGTATGCCTCGATCAGCGTGGTGCGCGCAGCATCCGTCATGCTGTCGGCGTGCTGGCCGCCGTCGAGTTCGACGACCAGCCTGGCCTCGCGGCATGCAAAATCGGCGATGTGCGGGCCGATGGGGAATTGGCGCACGAACTTCGCGCTCTCGACCTGACGGTTGCGAAGGTGTTGCCAAAGCTTTTGTTCGGCATCCGTCATCGCGCGGCGGAGCTTGCGTGCGACGGGGGTCAGTCTTTTTTCGACCACCGCTGGTCACCCTCACCCAACCCTCTCCCTCGAGGGAGAGGGCTTTCAGGTAGCGTTCTTCATCATGCCTAAGCGTACAGATATCCAGTCCATCCTCGTCATCGGTGCCGGCCCGATCGTCATCGGCCAGGCGTGCGAGTTCGATTATTCGGGCGTGCAGGCCATCAAGGCGCTGCGCGAGGAGGGCTATCGCATCGTCCTCGTCAATTCGAACCCCGCGACGATCATGACCGATCCCGACCTGGCCGACGCGACTTATATCGAGCCGATCACGCCAGAGATCGTCGCCAAGATCATCGAAAAGGAACGGCCCGACGCGGTGCTGCCGACGATGGGCGGGCAGACTGCGCTCAACACCGCGCTGGCGCTGTTCAGTGACGGCACGCTGGCGAAATATGGCGTGCAGATGATCGGCGCCGATGCCGAGGCCATCGACAAGGCCGAGGACCGCCAGAAGTTCAAGGTCGCCATGGAGAAGATCGGGCTTGAATCGGCCCGCTCCGCCATCGCGCACAACATGGAAGAGGCGCTTGCCGGTCTTGAGAAAGTCGGCCTGCCCGCGATCATCCGCCCCAGCTTCACGCTGGGCGGTACTGGCGGCGGCGTGGCGTATAACCGCGAAGAGTTCGAGGAAATCGTCCGCAAGGGCCTCGACGCCAGCCCGACCGACGAAGTGCTGATCGAGGAATCGCTGCTCGGCTGGAAGGAATATGAGATGGAAGTCGTCCGCGACCGTGCGGACAATGCCATCATCATCTGCTCCATCGAGAATATCGACCCGATGGGCGTCCATACCGGCGACTCGATCACCGTCGCGCCCGCGCTGACGCTGACCGACAAGGAATATCAGATCATGCGGGGCGCCAGCATCGCGGTGCTGCGCGAAATCGGCGTCGAAACGGGCGGATCGAACGTGCAGTTCGCAGTCAATCCCGCAGATGGCCGCCTGATCGTGATCGAGATGAACCCGCGCGTGTCGCGGTCATCGGCGCTGGCGTCGAAGGCGACGGGTTTTCCAATCGCCAAGGTCGCGGCCAAGCTGGCGGTCGGCTACACACTCGATGAGATCATGAACGACATCACGGGCGCCACGCCCGCCTCGTTCGAACCGACGATCGATTATGTCGTCACCAAAATTCCCCGTTTCGCCTTTGAAAAGTTCAAGGGCGCCGAACCCATCCTGTCCACCGCGATGAAGTCGGTCGGCGAAGTGATGGCGATCGGGCGGAACATCCACGAATCGATGCAAAAGGCGCTGCGTGGGCTGGAAACCGGCCTGTCCGGCTTCAACCAGATCGACGCGCTGGTCGGTGCACCGCGCGCCGAGATCGAGGCGGCGCTGGCGCGGGCAACGCCCGACCGGTTGCTGGTCGCGGCGCAGGCGCTGCGCGAAGGCTTTACCGTCGCCGAAGTGCACGCGATCGCCAAATATGACCCGTGGTTCCTGGAACGCATTGCCGAGATCATCGCTGCCGAACAGGCGGTGATCGAAGGCGGCTTGCCGCGCGACGCGGCCGGAATGCGCCGCCTGAAATCGATGGGCTTTTCCGACAAGCGGCTGGCCTGGCTGGCGCTGCAATCCGCCAACCTGCCGACTGGCAGCGAGCGCGGCATCGCACGGGGCGGCGGGCTGATCCACGAGGCGGTCAAAGCGATGACCGGCGGCGTGACCGAAATGGAAGTGCGTGCGCTGCGGCATCGGCTGGGCGTGCGGCCGGTGTTCAAGCGGATCGATACCTGCGCGGCCGAGTTCAACGCCAAGACGCCGTACATGTATTCAACCTATGAAGCGCCGACCTTTGGCGAGCCGGAATGCGAAAGCGCGCCGAGCGACCGCAAGAAGATCGTCATCCTTGGTGGCGGGCCGAACCGGATCGGGCAGGGGATCGAGTTCGATTATTGCTGCTGCCATGCGTGCTTCGCACTGTCTGACGCCGGGTATGAAACCATCATGGTCAACTGCAACCCGGAAACGGTGAGCACCGACTATGATACATCCGACCGCCTGTATTTCGAGCCGCTGACCGCCGAAGACGTACTGGAAATCCTGCACACCGAAAAACAGAACGGCACCCTGGTCGGCGTGATCGTGCAGTTTGGCGGCCAGACCCCGCTCAACCTGGCGCAGGCGCTGGAAGATGCCGGTATCCCCATTCTGGGCACCAGCCCCGACGCGATCGATCTGGCCGAAGATCGTGAGCGTTTTGCCGCGCTCATCAACAAGCTCGGGCTGAAACAGCCCGCCAATGGCCTGGCGCGCAGCCGCGAGGAAGCGATCGCGGCGGCAGAACGCATCGGCTATCCCGTACTGATGCGGCCGTCCTATGTCCTGGGTGGCCGGGCGATGGAAATCGTCGATGGGCGTGCCCAGCTTGAGGAATATATCCAGACGGCGGTGCAAGTGTCCGGCACTTCGCCAGTGCTGATCGACCAATATCTGCGCGATGCGATCGAAGTCGATGTCGATGCGATTGCCGATGGCGTCGATGTGGTGGTGGCGGGCGTGCTCCAGCATATCGAGGAAGCGGGCGTCCATTCGGGTGACAGTGCCTGCTCGATCCCGCCTTATTCGTTGCCCGGCGATATCATCGCCGAGATCGAGCGCCAGACCGATGCACTGGCGCGCGCACTGTCGGTCAAGGGGCTGATGAACATCCAGTTCGCGGTCAAGGATGGCGAGGTTTACCTGATCGAGGTCAACCCGCGTGCCAGCCGGACCGTGCCCTTTGTCGCCAAGGCGATTGGCGCTCCCATCGCCAAGATCGCCGCGCGGGTCATGGCGGGCGAAATGCTCGCCAACCTGCCCAGGATCGACCGCGACATCGATTATTTCGCGGTGAAGGAAGCGGTGTTCCCGTTCAACCGTTTCCCCGGCATCGATCCGGTGCTGTCGCCCGAAATGAAATCGACGGGCGAAGTCATGGGCATCGACCCCGATTTTACCAAGGCGTTCACCAAGGCGGAACTGGGCGCGGGCACGGTGCTGCCCGATGGCGGCGCGGTGTTCATCAGCGTGAAGCAGGGGGACAAGGCGGTTATCCTGCCCGCCGCCCGGATGCTGGCGGAGGCTGGTTTCCATATCGTGGCGACCAGCGGCACCGCCGACTTCCTGGCCGCCAACAATGTGCCGGTCGAACGGATCAACAAGGTGGCGCAGGGGCGGCCGCACATTGTCGATCGCATTCTGGACGGCGGCATCGACCTGATTTTCAACACCACCGAAGGCTGGCAGTCGCTGAAGGACTCGCAGCCGATCCGCGCCAAGGCACTGGCCAACAAGATTCCTTACTTCACCACCGCACCTGCCAGCGTCGAAGCGGCCAAGGCGATTGTGGCTTCAGCGACGCATGGCCTTGAAGTGCGGCCTTTGCAGTCCTATTATCGACAGTCGCACAACTAATCCCCCACATGAGAGAGTGAGTGCGGGCAGATCCACACCGGATCGGCCATTGTCGGGGTTTTCGAGGGTGAAGGACTAAGGGATGGCCACGGTCGAAAAGATGCCGATGCTTCAGGAGGGCTATGATACGCTCACCTCAGAACTAAGGCGGCTGAAGGCTGAGCGCCCGCTGATCGTCGATGCGATCGAAGAAGCGCGTGCGCATGGCGACCTTTCGGAAAACGCGGAATATCACGCGGCAAAGGAACGTCAGGGCCAGATCGAAGCGTCGATCGCCGATATCGAGGACAAGCTGGCGCGTGCGCAGGTTATCGATCCGAAAACCCTGTCGGGCGACAAAGTGGTGTTCGGCGCGACCGTGACCTTGCTGGACGAAGCTGACAAGCCGATCCGTTACCAGATCGTCGGCCAGACCGAAGCGGACGCCAATGCCGGTCGCATTTCTTACAACTCCCCGCTTGGCCGCGCACTGATTGGCCGCAAGGTGGAAGACGATGTTGAAGTGACGGTGCCGTCGGGCGATCGTTACTATCTGGTCCACAAGGTGGAATTCATCTGAAACACCCGCTGATTGACGAAGCGCCGGGTACGGGAGCGATTGCTGCCGTAACCGCGATTGTGTCGCTGGGGCTGATCGTCTCCGGGCTTGGCGACTGGGCGAGCCTGGTTGGCGGATTTGTCCCCGGAACGGTGACGGGCCAGGTTCTGGCGCCGCCGGGTTATACCTTGTTGCCGCCCTGGATAACCCCGCTCAGCGCGACGTTGATCCATGGCGGCTATCTCCACCTTGGCATGAACCTGCTGATGCTGGTGTTTTGCGGCTTGCACGCGGAACGGGCGCTCGGCTGGCGATTGCTGACGCTGCTTTATGTCATCGGCGCATATGCCGCGGCGGCCGGCCAGATGGCGCTGGACTGGCACGGCAACACGCCGATGGTGGGGGCCAGCGGCGCCATCTCGGCGCTGGTTGCGGCTTATGCGCTGCTTTATTCCGAACGCCCCGTGCCCGCGATCGGGCCGATCCCGTCGCATTTCATCCGCGCGTTATGGCTGGGTGCAGCCTGGATCGGCGTGCAGGCGCTGGTCGGCGTTGCCAGCGCCAGTGGTGGTTTTGGCATCGCCATCGGTGCGCATATTGGCGGGTTCATCGCCGGATTGGCGTTGACCCGCCCATTTTTGCGCTGGCGTTTTTGCAACGCCTGACGCGTTCGTCGTTTGTCAGGCGTCCGTGGCGGGTGCCTGGCCCATCAGATCGGGTTCCAGCATCCGGTGCAGATGGACGACGACATATTTCATTTCCGCATCGTCAACCGTCCGTTGGGCAGCCGCGCGCCATGCGCTTTCCGCTGCCTTATAATCGGGAAAGATGCCAACCACATCGATGGTGTCGAGATCGTCAAACTCCAGCGTGCGCGGATCACGGACCCGGCCGCCGAAGACGAGGTGAAGCTTGCTCATGCTCGGTTTCCTATGAGTTGCCCATTAGGGAAGGACAAAAGTGGCCTTAGACCTTGGGCAACCCGATAGGGAAGGGGTCACTTGTCGTCAGGTGGGGGTAATTTGGTTTTATCTGCCCCAAGTTGCTCGTCGGCGACCTTCGACGCGGCATCGCCTGCGCGTGATGCCGCGGTGCCGACTGCGTCGATCAGCTTGGTGACCTGAGCCTGGGCGGCAGCGCGACTGATCCCGGCGTCGGCAAGTTCGGACAGGCCGACATTGCGCGCGGCCCTGAACGCTGCCATCGCGCCCTGCTTGATCCGCGAGCCGAGCGGCCGCAAAACCTCCCCCTCCTTCGACGTTCGCGGGATCAACGCCCCGGCAATCACGCCAATCGCCAGGCCACCGACCAGGACCGACATCGGGTTGCCTTCGATTGCCTGTGCGGTCTTTTCGGCGGCGTCAATGGCGACATGGCGTGCGGTTTCAATCGGTTTTGCCCGCTTGCCCTTGGGCTCGGATGGGGTTTCGTCGGTCATCAGCGTTTCCTTCTGGGCGGGCGTTTCACGTCCGGCTTGATGATGGTCCTGGTTTGCGTGGCAATGCCGTCGGGGGCCTGTTCGTCCGTGTCGGCGGGGTGCTCGGCGGTTTCCTGGTCGGACTGCCCCTGCTCGGCTGATGCGCGTCGTGCATGGGATACGAACCAGTCGCGGGCGACATAGGCCGCTATCGTCGCGGCTATGCCGATCATCGGGCCAGGGTTGGCGCGCGCCTTGGCAATGCCCTGACGGAACAGTTCAACCCCGGTGTCGCGTATTTCCTCCACCGCTTCGCGAATCAGCGTGCGCGGATTGAGGCGGGACTGGATGTCCACCATGGTCGCGGTCAGTTTTGCGCGGGCGGCGCGCGACTTCACCTCGGCGGCGGAGAGTTCCGATTCGACCGTCACGGCTGATGTTCCTTGATTTCGGTCGCCCGGCGCAACTTGCCGATTCCGAACCACGCCAGCGCGCCCGCAATGAGCAGCGCGCCCAGGACGACGACGGCAGTCGCCCCCGCTGGACCCAGCGGTCGACGCAGCGTCGCCACCAGCCCAACGAGCAAGGCGACCAATGCTGATTGCGCAAGGAAAAACGCCACGATCATCAGGATGATCGCGCCGCGCCCTTCCTTCAGGCGGGCAAATAACTGCGCGCGATAAAGCTGCATTTCGGCGCGGACGAATTCTTCGCCATCGTCGATCAGCCGCGTGAACAGCGCGACAAAACCATTTTCCGGCCCGTCCTCTGGGGGCGGCGGCTCGCCCTGTGGCGCTTCCTCGTTCACACTACCCCCAAAAAAGCGAGCCTCACTGAAAATATGAGGCCCAGAAACGCGGGTCAGGCGTCGCGGTCGTTATCGTTTCCAGCGCGAATCACACGTGCCAGCACGAAACCGAGCGCAGCCGCTACTCCTATGGCGACTGCCGGGCTTTTGCGCACCATTTCCCGTGCATCTTCGACGAAATCGTCGAGATTCTTGGTTTTGATCTGGTCTGACCAGCCTGAAATCGTATCCGCAGCGTTTCGGGCATATTTGCCATATTCCGCGCCCAGCTTGCTATCCACGGTCTTGGCAGCCTCGCCCATCAGGCGGGATACCTCGTCAAGCGCACCACCAGCGCGGGCCTTGCCTTCTGTGGCAAAGTCTCTGGCCTTTTCGGTTGCTTGCTTGCTCAGCTTGCTGGCCGTCGCCTTGATCGATTCGGCGGTGCTCGCGGCCTGTTGAGCTGCCTTTTCGACCGCAGGCGCTGCTTCCGTCATCACGGTTTCGGCGATTTTCTTGGCCGATGCCTTGCTGGCCTTGGGCTTCGGTTCGGGTTTAACTTCCTTGTCGGCCATGATTTGGACCTTTCCTGACGTGTGTGACGACAACCGTTGCGGACACGTTGAGGTTCCCCGTGTCGTCGACGAATTGCCCCCGGGCGACGAAGCGGATAGAGCCGCGCCACGCCGGTTGCCGCACTGCAATAGGATTTTAGGAGCAACATTCCATGACCGCAATCATCGACATCCATGGCCGCCAGATCATCGACAGCCGGGGCAACCCCACGGTGGAGGTCGATGTGTTGCTGGACGACGGCAGTTTTGGCCGCGCCGCAGTCCCCTCCGGCGCATCGACGGGTGCGCACGAAGCCGTTGAAATGCGCGATGGCGACAAGAGCCGCTGGCTCGGCAAGGGCGTTTCCGCCGCGGTCGAAGCGGTAAATGCCGACATCGCGGAGGCGATTCTGGGCCTTGAGGCGGAGGATCAGGGCGAAGTTGACCAGGCGATGATCGATCTGGACGGCACGCACAACAAGGGGCGGCTGGGCGCCAACGCCATTCTTGGCGTCAGCCTTGCGGTCGCGCGAGCGGCGGCAGAGGCGCGCGGCCTGCCGCTTTATCGTTATGTCGGCGGCGTTTCGGCGCATGTGTTGCCAGTACCGATGATGAATATCATCAATGGCGGCCAGCATGCCGATAACCCGATCGACTTCCAGGAATTCATGATCGTGCCGGTTGGTGCCGATTCGCTGTTCGAGGCGGTGCGGTGCGGTTCGGAAATTTTCCACACGTTGAAAAAGGCGCTGCACGACAAGGGCCTGGCAACCGCGGTTGGTGACGAAGGTGGCTTTGCTCCCAATCTCGCCAGCACGACCGACGCGCTCGATTTCATCATGAAGTCGATCGAGGCGGCGGGCTATACGCCGGGCGACGACGTGATGCTGGCGCTTGATTGCGCCGCGACCGAGTTCTTCAAGGATGGCGCCTATCATATCGATGGTGAGGGCAAGGTGCTCAACCCGGCCGAAATGGCGGGATATCTGGCCGACCTGACGGCGCGCTATCCGATTTTCTCGATCGAAGACGGCATGAGCGAAGATGATTTTGAGGGTTGGAAAGCGCTGACCGACATGGTCGGCGACAAGGTTCAACTGGTCGGGGACGATCTGTTCGTGACCAATCCCAGGCGTCTGGCCGACGGCATCGAGCGCGGATTGGCGAATTCCTTGCTGGTCAAGGTCAACCAGATCGGCACCCTGACCGAGACGATGGCCGCGGTGTCGATGGCGCATCGCGCAGGTTATACCGCGGTGATGTCGCACCGTTCGGGCGAGACCGAGGATTCGACGATCGCCGATCTGGCGGTCGCAACCAATTGCGGCCAGATCAAGACCGGCAGCCTCGCTCGGTCGGACCGGTTGGCGAAGTACAACCAGCTTATCCGCATCGAGGAAGAGTTGGGCGACATCGCGGTTTATGCCGGACGATCGATTTTGAAAAAATAGAGCTTGATCCACGAGTCGCGGTGGTTCAGAATCACTCCGTCATGGCTGCTGGTTCGATGTTACGAGTTATTTTGCGCCGCGCGGGTCCGCCTGCGCTCGGGTTGATCGTGATTGGCTTCTTCGGGGGCTATGCGATCACCGGCTCGAATGGCATTCTCGCTTATGGTGACTACAAGCGCCAGCTCGCCGAGCGCGAGCAGGCGCTTGCAGCGCTCAAGAAGCGGCAGGCGGTGTTGCAGAATCGGGTGAACCTGCTCGATCCGCGCCATGCCGATCCTGATCTGGTCGACGAACTTGCCCGCAAGCAGCTTGGCGTCGTGCATCCCGACGACGTAATCGTCCCGCTGAAGAACTGACCTCGTTGCGCTGATGTACAACAACATCGGGCTAACTGCCCGCCAGTGGATTGCACAGGCGCGCGAAACAGGCTTATAGCGCGGGTTCTTCTCCCCCCTAGGATAACGAGGTTCCAGACCCCGTGGCCAAACCATCACAAAGCCGCAAAAGCACGCCAGCCCTTCCCAACCGCGAGCGCCCGGACGAACCGCAGCTCTACCAGGCGACCAAGGAAGAGCTTCTCCATTTTTATGAGCAGATGCTGCTCATCCGCCGTTTCGAGGAAAAGGCGGGCCAGCTTTATGGCCTCGGCCTGATCGGCGGCTTCTGCCACTTGTACATCGGCCAGGAAGCAGTCGCCGTTGGCCTGCAATCGGCACTGACCGAAAAGGACAGTGTGATCACCGGCTATCGTGACCATGGCCATATGCTGTTGTGCGGCATTCCAGCCAAGGACGTCATGGCCGAACTGACTGGTCGTCAGGCCGGCATTTCTAAGGGCAAGGGCGGGTCGATGCACATGTTCAGCGTCGACCATAAATTCTATGGCGGCCACGGCATTGTCGGTGCGCAGGTTTCGCTCGGCACTGGTCTTGGCTTTGCGCATAAATATTCGGGCGATGGCGGGGTGTGCCTTGCCTATTTCGGCGATGGCGCGGCAAATCAGGGCCAGGTGTACGAAAGCTTCAACATGGCCGAGCTGTGGAAGCTGCCGGTCATCTATGTCATCGAAAACAACCAGTATGCGATGGGCACCAGCGTCAACCGCGCGTCTGCCGAAGATCAGCTCTACCGTCGCGGCGAAAGCTTCCGCATCCCTGGTATCCAGGTCGACGGCATGGACGTTCAGGCCTGCCGTGGCGCCGCTGAGGAAGCGCTTGCCTGGGTACGCGCTGGCAAGGGGCCGATCATCCTTGAGATGAAGACCTATCGCTATCGCGGCCATTCAATGTCGGATCCCGCCAAATATCGCAGCCGCGAGGAAGTGCAGTCGGTCCGCGATAATTCAGACCCGATCGAGCACGTCAAAAAGCTGCTCGAAGCCAAGGGCGTCAAGGAAGACGAGTTGAAGACCATCGAACAGGAAATCCGCCGGACGGTGAACGAAGCCGCCGATTTCGCCGAAAGCACCCCGGAGCCCGCGCCAGCGGAACTTTATACCGACGTGCTGGTGGAGACGTACTGAGATGGCGATCGAGATCAAGATGCCGGCGCTTTCGCCCACCATGGAAGAGGGCACGCTGGCCAAGTGGCTGATCAAGGCGGGCGATACCGTCAAGTCGGGCGACATCATGGCGGAAATCGAAACCGACAAGGCGACGATGGAATTCGAAGCGGTCGATGAAGGTGTGGTCGGCGAAATTCTGGTCGCCGAAGGCACCGACAATGTGAAGGTCGGCACGGTCATCGCAACGCTGATCGGCGAAGGCGAAACCGCGGCGCCGGTGGCCGGGGCAGGCGCACCTGCACCTGCACCTGCACCTGTAGCGGCCCCCGTCGCCGCTCCCGAACCCGCAGCCGCGCCGGTTGCCCACGCTCCTGCCAAACCCCAGGCGGCGCTTATCGACCCGGAAATTCCGGCGGGCACCGAAATGGTCAAGATGACGGTGCGCGAAGCGTTGCGCGACGGCATGGCCGAGGAAATGCGCCGCGATGGCCGCGTTTTCGTGATGGGTGAGGAAGTCGCGCAATATCAGGGCGCGTACAAGGTTACGCAGGGCCTGCTCGACGAATTCGGCGACACGCGCGTCATCGACACGCCGATCACCGAATATGGTTTTGCCGGCGTCGGCACGGGCGCGGCGATGGGTGGCCTGCGGCCGATCGTCGAGTTCATGACCTTCAACTTTGCGATGCAGGCGATCGACCACATCGTGAATTCGGCGGCCAAGACCAATTATATGTCGGGTGGCCAGATGCGCTGCCCGATCGTGTTTCGCGGTCCCAATGGCGCTGCATCACGCGTCGGCGCGCAACACAGCCAGAATTATGGCCCATGGTATGCCAGCGTCCCTGGCCTGATCGTGATCGCGCCCTATGACGCAGCGGATGCCAAGGGCCTTATGAAGGCGGCAATTCGCAGTGAAGATCCGGTCGTGTTCCTTGAAAACGAACTGCTTTACGGCCGTTCGTTCGAAGTACCCAGGATCGACGATTACGTCCTGCCGATTGGCAAGGCGCGGATCATGCGCGAAGGCACCGACCTGACGATCGTCAGCTATTCGATCGGCGTCGGCCTGGCATTGGAAGCGGCAGAGGCGCTGGCTGGTGAGGGTATCGATGCGGAAGTCATCGACTTGCGCACATTGCGACCGCTCGACAAGGACACCGTGCTGGCGTCGCTTGCCAAGACCAACCACATGATCGTGGTCGAGGAAGGCTGGCCGACCTGCTCGATCTCGTCCGAAATCATTGCGATCGCGATGGAACAGGGCTTTGACGATCTGGACGCACCGGTGCTGCGCGTCACCAACGAAGACGTACCGCTGCCTTACGCCGCCAATCTGGAAAAGCTGGCGCTGATTGACGTTGCGCGTGTGGTGAAAGCGGCGAAAGCGGTGTGCGGCCGGTGAGCAGCCGGCAGCACTCAGCTGCTGGTATGCTTGTCGCAGGTCGCACGCGCCGCTGAGGGAGTGGGGTTGAAGATCTGTGAAAAGTCGCGCGGATCTCTAACGATGAACGACGCGATATAGTGGATGCGGCTCGCGGGCATTAGCCAGGAACTGGTGATTGGGTGGTAGAGGTAATTGATCTCCACGAACATCAGCCCCGCTCCACTAGGGGCTGACACCAACGAACCGGCGTCGCCTATGCCGCTCGCCTGAGTGAGACCCGCGTTGTTCTGGGTCGCGTCGGTGCCTGCGTTCGTCGTTGTGGCACCGTAGGTTGAATCATAGCCGCTGCCTGACATCACTCCCAGGCAACGCTGCCAGTGAATGCGTTGCACCGGGGCTGCGTCATAAGACTGCTGGACATTCTCCAGGCTAGACAAAGTGATACGGCCGTTGTCCGTCAAACCTATGGAGGCTCCTTGCAGGCGGACAGCGGTCAGAATGTCGTTGACGTCGACTTCCCGCAACTGCTGGATGGCCAACGTGTTGGTCGCGCCGACGCGCGAGGCGTTATCGGCAAGGTTGAGCGCGATTTGGCTCAGACGTGTGTTGGTAAGCGCAAGATTAGCCGTTTCGACGCCGTACAGCCCGGCTACCAGCACCACGGGCATTGCATAGGCGAATTCCAGCAGCGCCAGGCCGCTGCGATCATGGCGCAGTTGCAAGGCAAGGCGGCGCAAGGCGCGAAGCGTCGGCTTGATCATGTGCATACCGTCGGGGTTGGAGCAGTTAGCTGCGAAGCATAAGGCTGGTTCTTGAGTAGCGTCTGCGAAGTGCTTGTCACGCGGTCGGGCCAACCGAGCAGGCCGGCCAACGGGAATAATCGTCGGTAACTGATCGTCATGCTGTACGACTGTACGTCGTCCGCGCCACCCAACCCGACGTTGCCGGGTTCTGCGTCCCACTGTCCATTGTTGTTGATGTCGGTAAAGCACTCGCCAGCGTCGCGTTTACCGTTCCCGTTCCCGTCGGTGAAGGGTTCAGGCGCGTTGCTCGAAAAATTGGCATAGCTTTTGTGAACCGAACACCAGACCGGGCCGCCAACCGCAGAGGAGTTGCACGACTGCGTCATAGGGCCGAGCAGCCCCTGCAATTGCTGCACCACCTGCCCGTCGATGGTGGCGGTCTGAGATGCGGCGCCTTGAATCGTGGCCGCGCGCCCGCTCTTCTGCACGGTGCCGTTCAGAATGGAGTTGACGTAAAGCTGGAACAGCAAATCCGAGATGCCCATCATCAGCAGCACCATCACCGGAGCGATGATGGCGAATTCGATGATCGCGGCACCACGCCGGTCGCGAATAAGGGCGCACGACCGGATCATTGCGCAATCCTCAACCTGGCTACCTGCAGCGCGATCTTCTTGAACGCGTCCTGCAACGATGTGTTGTCGCTGGCATAATAGGCCTGGCCAGGCGATGCGCAGTTGGTGAGCTGGGGCGTCAGGGTCTGGCCGAATCCGACCACGAAGACAGTGATATTGCGCGCCTTTGCCGCAGAGCACTCAGCAAGGAAGCGCGCGTTGTGGTAGTTGATATAAGTACTTTGATTACCCCAGTTACCTGCGGTTACGCGGTTATCATATCGTTCCATGCCGTACATGCCGTAGATGTTGGCATTGGGAGCCATGTCGCCATCGGTCATGAACACGATGTAGCGGTTGGGAGGATTCCGCCCCGGCCATGCGGCCGTGTCCGAGGAGAAAATTCCGGTCGGTGAAATCAGCCGTGTGCCCCAGATCATGCCGGTGTCGTGATAAGTACCGCCCAGGGGGGCGAAATCGGGCGCGTTCAGATAGCTGCTGACGCTGCTGCGATTTAGCTCCGCCAGTCGCTGTACCTGCTTGCCACACGAGACATAGCCCGCCGCCGCGTTGTTGGAAATCAGGAGGTTGGTATACTGGCCGGTCTGCGACGCGCTTGTCGAATCCCCATAGGGGTTTGTGCTGTTGCCGGAATAATTGACTGAGGTATTATTGCCGCGATAATAAATCACGTCAGGCCACATCGGCCGCCACCGTGTCTGATCGTTCGACGGCACCAAATCCGGATCAAGGTCAGCCGGCAAGCTGTTGATGTTAAAGCTCGTCGCGCCTGCAGTTGTGTCTCGCTCCTCGAGACATCCTTGCCACTTGCTGGTGGCGCCTGTGATTTTGCTCGGATCAGTTACGGCGACACCGGTCTTGTAGAGACTGGTGTTGAACGGGACGGAGGTATAGCGCCAAGTCGGCGTAACTGTCTGCGACGAGACGGTACACGTCCCGCCGTTGCTGTTGGTCCACGAAACTGTGTTAACGACCGCGGACCCATTGGTTGCATAGCCCGACGACGGCGTCCGACCTGCATAGCCATTGCATGTTGTCTGGTTGGTTGGTTTATAAATGGTCGTTGACGGGCTGCCGCGATTGACTTGGCCGACGATCGTGCGGCTGTCATAGGTCCAGTTGTCGACGATGTAGGAGGGCGAAACAGCCGTTACGGCATATCCAGCGTTTACGGTCGACGTGTAAGTGACAAATCCGTATCGAATATGCGTCGATGGATCGGCGTTGCTTGCAACGGTGTCATAAAAGTCGAGCACGGCGGAACGGAGGCCGGACAGCTTCGAACCCGATTTTTCCTGAACATAGTAGCCGGTCGAGCCATCGGGGCGGGTGTAAGTGAGAGTAGGCTGTGAGCAGCCTCCAGAGCCATCAGCGGTTGTGCAGGCCATCGAACCGGTGGTGTCGAGGACGAACATGACATCGGTATCGGCCACGTCGTAGCGCGCCTCACAGGTCACCGTTAACGGGACATTGGTGATGCCCAAGAAACGGCTGACCGTCATCGGCACCGTTGCCGTCGCGGTTGCTGAAACCTGATTGTCTGATGTCTTTACCGGCGAAAAGGTGACGCCGGTGCTCATCATGTAGCCAGGCTTCATGTTGTTGCCGAAGAAGGCGTTGGCCTGCGCGACCGAGTTTGCGTCGAGCGTGGCGCTGCTGGTGTCGGTAAGAAACTTGCGACCTGCCAGCGCGCCCGCATCGCAAGCTTGTTGCAAGCGTGCTTTGACGGCAAAGACACGGCTTGCGTCGATTGCCGATCCGGCTAGCGCAGTAAGAGGGATTAGGAACGCAGCCATCATCGCGAGCGTGTTGCCGCGTACGTCGGTCGCCAACGCGGAAAGGAAAGCCCGCCCGCTCGCCTCCCTGTTTCGAAACCGTCGAAAGATCATTGCCTGTCCCTATGGTCTAGTCCCATAGAGCCCGCTTTGAACGAATTGGGATAATGGACAGCCAATCGATATGGTTAGCCCGGCATTAAGCATTCCCGGAGCGGGACAAGCCGGGTGATTGATGATCTTCCACCCGGATCCGACCCGGAACGGGTGCTTGCTCTCAGTTATGCTGCGACCGATCGTCGGCCCGATTTGGCGTCGATCTGGGCGTTGGATCTGACGCTTGGCAACATCGTGCGCGCGGCGCGCGACATGATGGTTGGGCAGTTGCGCTTGACCTGGTGGCGTGACGCCTTGTTGAAACTTGATCACGATTCACCGCCGGCCACGCCTGTTCTTGTCGCGCTGGCACGGATGACCAACGGCAAATCGGTGACGGGAGAACGCCTGGCCGGGATGATCGACGGCTGGGAAATATTGCTTGATCCCGATTTTCTCGACGACGCTGCGCTTGATCGATACGCGGTCGACCGGGGTGCGGCGATGTTCAAGATTGCCGCAATGGCTTTGGCTTGCGACGACCCGCGCGTCGGCCCAGCAGGCGAGGGGTGGGCCTTGGCCGATCTCGCCAGGCACACGGGCGACGCCGCGTTGCGCAAACGCGCCTGGGCTGCGGCGAAGTTTCGCCTTGATCCATTGTTCGATGTGCGTTGGCCAGTGCCGCTTCGCCCGCTGGGCGCCATAACGGCATTGGCCCGCGATGATGCTCGGTCCGGCGGCGGGGCAGGCGGGGTGCAGCGGGTAGTTCGAATGCTGCGACACCGCATTACGGGGCGTTAGGTGCGGCTTTTGCTGGCTTGATCAACAAGCTAACCTGTTGTTGGAATCGGTTGGGCAAGGGGCAGGACGATGTGGCGGTATCTGGTTGGTGCGGTTGGCGCCTTGTTGCTGGCTGGTGCCGGTGTCCTGATGTTTCGCAGCGACGCGGCGCCGCGGCCAATGCTGGCGTTGGCCAACCCTGCCGCAATGGGGGTGGATTCGGGCGAATTGCCCGATGAAGTCCCGACCGCGACGGCGAAAACCCGCGAGCAGAAACGCTTCAACCGTTATGACAAGGACCGGGACGGCAAGGTCACGCGTGACGAGTATCTGCTCAGCCGACACAAGGCTTATGCCAGGCTAGACACCAACCATGACGGCGTGCTGCAGTTCGATGAATGGTCCGCCAAGACCGAGGCCAAGTTCGCCACCGCCGATGCCGACCATAGCGGCATTCTGACCCCGGCCGAATTCGCCACCACCGCGGTCAAGCGCAAGGCGCGCATCGCCAAAGGCTGCCCGCCCGCCAAGGATGATGAGGAAGGTTGATCGGGCTCAGGCCGCGTTCATCCATTCAGCCAGCGCCGCGCGCGCGCGACTGGTATAGAGCTTCTTGCGATCGGCCTTTTTGGTCCGTCCCGGAATTGGCGGGAACAGCCCGAAATTGACGTTCATCGGCTGATAAGTCTCGATCTCCGCGCCGCCGGTAATGTGGGCGAGCAGGGCGCCTAGCGCTGTTTCCACCGGTGGGGGCGTCAATGTTCTGCCGGCCAGTTCAGCGGCGGCGAAACGTCCGGCCATCAGGCCGATGGCGGCACTTTCAACGTAACCCTCACACCCGGTAATCTGGCCTGCGAACCGCACATTGGGCCGCGATTTCAGTCGCAAGGTCGGATCGAGTAATTCAGGGGAGCGGATGAAGGTGTTGCGATGCAGTCCGCCCAACCGCGCGAATTCCGCGTTTTCCAGGCCAGGGATCGTGCGGAAAATACGCACCTGTTCGGCGTGCTTCAACTTGGTCTGAAAGCCGACGATGTTCCACAACGTGCCCTGGGCATTGTCCTGGCGAAGCTGCACCGCCGCATAGGGCCAGCGGCCAGTACGTGGATCGTCAAGTCCAACCGGCTTCATCGGCCCATGGCGAGGCGTATCGACACCACGTTCGGCCATGACCTCGATCGGCATGCAGCCGTCGAAATAAGGCACGTCTTCCCATTCCTTGAAGCTGGTCTTCTCACCATCCATCAGCGCCTGGTAAAAGGCGAGATACTGGTCCTTGTCCATCGGGCAGTTGATGTAATCCTTGCCATCGCCCTTGTTCCACCGCGACTGGAACCAGGCGAGTTCCATGTTGATGCTGTCAAAATGGACGATGGGTGCAATGGCGTCGAAAAAGGCCAGGGCGTCCTTGCCGGTTTCATCGCCGATGGCACCGGCCAGCCCGGCCGCCGTCAATGGTCCGGTGGCGACGATGGCCAGCCCTTCCGATGGCAGGGTATCGACGCGTTCCCGCACGATGGTGATGTTGGGGTGGCTGGCAAGCGCCTGCGTTACCCCGGCTGAAAAACCGTCGCGGTCAACCGCCAATGCCGATCCAGCGGGTACTTTGTGTATGTCGCCCTGACGCATGATGATCGACCCCAGGTCGCGCATTTCGGCATGGAGCAGGCCGACCGCGTTGCTTTCCGCATCGTCCGAGCGGAAGCTGTTGGAGCAGACGAGTTCGGCAAGGCTGTCGGTCTGGTGCGCTGGGGTCATTTCCCCCGAGCCGCGCATTTCGGAAATTTTGACGCGAAAGCCTGCTTCGGCAAGCTGCCAGGCCGCTTCCGATCCGGCCAAACCGCCGCCGATGATGTGGATGTCGTGAGTCATGCGCTGGCTGATAGCGGGCCTGCGCGCCAAGGGCAAAGTTGCCGGGTTTCCGGCTTGGCATCGTGTTCGCGCGCGCTGCCCAGCGGGGGCTTTGCCTTGCTATTGGGGCGCTCGTGTAGGACAGGAGATGCTGATCCGGCCTGGCAAGGGCGCGGGCAAAACGGGGGAGGGTGGCTTGACCGCAAGACGGGATCCGTTGCTGCTCGCGTCGATCGTTGCCGGGGCAACCTATCTGCCAGCGTATTGGCTGCTGCCGCACGGGCCGTGGCTGGTTGCCTGGAAAGGTGCGGGGGTGGGGCTGCTTGCCCTGTGGGCCAGACGATCGGTCCCCACTCGGGAAGGCGTATGGATTGCCGCCATCCTGCTGATGGGCGCGATTGGTGACGTGCTGATCGATACGGTTGGCCTGGTATCGGGCGCGGTGGCGTTTCTGGACGGGCATGTGCTGGCGACGATTTTCTACCTGCGCCATCGCCGCAAGGAGCCGCTGACCCGCTGGGCGCCCATCGCGTCGGCACGACTGACCGTCATTCCGGTATTGGCATTTTCATTTCCCGACGATCGCACGGCCGCGCCTGGCATCGCACTCTATGCACTCAGCCTGGGCGCGATGGCAGCAAGCGCCTGGATGAGCCGTTTTCCCCGCAATCGCGTTTCGCTGGGCGCGCTGCTGTTCGCCGTCAGCGATTTGCTGATCTTTGCGAAAATGGGGCTTTTGAGGGATTCGATCGTTGCGTCTCTGCTCAACTGGCCGCTCTATTTTGCGGGTCAGGCGTTGATTGCAATGGGCGTGGTTTTCACATTGAAAGCGGAGTTGGGCAATGCTGACCCAGCACCCGGCAAATCCGTCGTTCGGACACCCACGCCCCGGACCCGGAGATAGGAACGCCGTCGGCCATCCTTCGTCCGCGGAAGAACATGCCACATCCCGATAACGGCATTGCTTACATGTTCTTCGCCGGCCGCACACGCAATCCCATGGTTTCCGCCAGAAACAGAATCCTGTCGGTGTCCGACCTGCGGACGATGACGACATGCAGATTGTCGTCCAGACCATTCTGCCATGACAACAGCTCCCATTGCACCGGCCTGGCCTTCAATTCGTCGTCCAGCCAGTTGAAATAATCCGCAGCCAGAAGCCCTTTCTGATCGCCGCTTTGTGGAAACGGCTTCAACGGTTCGGCAAATTCGTCGCTGATAAGATCGTGAAGTTCATCGATTTTATCTCCTATGAGGAAATATTCGAAAAGCACCATCTCAACTGCAAACTGTCTGATTGTCTGGGGATCGAAGTCGGCTATCCACTCTTCTGGGTCATTGATGGCCGATTCTAGGGCGATGGCACTCGCCTTGGCGGCATCCTCGTCCAGCGATCTGCCGCTCAACAGCGCGATGAGTTCCGTGTAAATGATACTTCTCCCTATACTCAATTGATAGCCCAAAATGCGTGTCGACTATTGTGGCGGAGCATATAGCGAACGAACGGCGAGTGCGAAAATGCTGACGCTGACATGGCGGAGAAGGCCATTACACCACATCTCACCGCTGCAACCATCATCCGTTTCGTCGCACAGATCGGTGTGAAGACGATCTACATCGCGCCGGGCTCACCATGGGAGAATGGCTGTAATGAAAGCTTTAACGGGTCACTCCGCGACGAACTGCTCAATGGCGAGATCTTCTACAGCCTCGCCGAGGCCAAAGTGCTGATCGAAGCATGGCGGCGGCACTACAACACTGTCCGTCCGCATAGCAGCCTCGGCCATCGATCACCGGCACCAGAAACGGCCTCCCTGCCATATCCGGGTGAAGGTGGAGCAGGCGGAACCGGAGGCCGGATATGGCGGGAGCGACCTTAATCCACTAACAAACCAACCGGTCCACTCGGTTGGGGGCAGATCACTTTGACAGGGCGTCGGCGTTCGACAGCATGATGACGCATTGCGCCGATACGGCGGATGGCCTTGAGTTGTTTGTGCTCCGCGAGAAAATGCGCGGTTGGCGCTTTTACGACGAGTTACGAACCGACAGGAATGCTCCGGCCCGGCAAACTCAGATCGGGACGTTCACGCCCGTTTTGTCAGGTGACGGGGCCGATATCGGGGCGGCGATCCAAACCATCATCGAAATCGGCGACGGGGAGACGCTTGGCGAAGCGGTCGCAGATGCGTTTGATGGCGCCCATATCCGCATCGACGATGCTTTTGGGATCGAGATGTTTCAACACGGCCTTTTACGGCCGATGCGCGGTGCTGAGCTGTCGGACGGCACGTTGCGGTATCTGTTGCTGGTCGCGGCGCTTCTCTCGCCACGACCGCCCGAACTGATGATTTTGAACGAACCGGAAGCGAGTCTGCACCCGGATTTGCTCCCCGCATTGTCACGCCTGATCGCAAGGGCGGCAAAAGGGTGTCAGATCATCGTGGTCTCCCACGCGCAGGCATTGGTCGATAGGCTTGCCGACTTGCCGATAACCAACTCGATCGTTCTTGAAAAACAACTTGGCGAAACGCACGCCCGGACCACGGCGCCTACGCCGCCGTGGAACTGGCCAAAACGCTAGCCAAATCAACCCGCGATGGGCAGTTCCACCGTGCCGGACTCATCGCGGGCCAGTTCGCCATAAGCGAGAACGGCCGAAAGCGGCAGGGCGGCATAGATGTGCGGGAAAAGCTGGCCTCCACGCGATTCCTCCCACTTCACCGCATCGCCCATCGCTTCCAAGTCGACTGCGGCCACCCACAGACCCGTCTGCCCGGCGAAATGCTTGTCGACCGTCTCGGTCAACTGCGCATGGGTGGACAGGTGGATATAACCGTCATGAAGGTCGATCGGTGCGCCGGTGAACACGCCGTCACGCTCCAATACGGTCATCTGATCGCCGGTCAGGACCTTGTACGCGACCGGGGTTCTCATGCTTCCTCCGGCGTATCGCTGGCGGGTTCGCCTGGTGCATCGGGCACGACTGAGGCGTCTGCGCCAGCCAAGTCGTCGGCTTCTTCCTCATCATCGCTGTCGCCGATCAACGCGGCGGAGACGACATGTTCGTCATTCGCCACGTCGAACAGGCGCACGCCTGCCGAACCGCGACCGATGACGCGCAGGCTGTCGAGCGGCATCCGGATCAGCTTGGCCTGATCGGTGACGAGCATCAACTGATCGCTCTGCACCGCCGGGAAGCTGGCGACGACCGGGCCGTTGCGCGCGATGTTGTCGATATTGGTGATGCCCTGGCCACCACGTCCGGTGCGGCGATATTCATAAGCCGAACTGATCTTGCCATAGCCATTGGCGCACACGGTGAGGATGAACTGTTCGCGCACGCTGAGATAAGCGAAACGTTCGTCATCCATGACCCGAGCCTGGCGCTGCCCTTCGGTATCGGCCGGTTTCCATGATGCGTGGCGGAGATAATCCTCCCGCTCGTCCTGATCGCGCACGCCGACGCGGTGCAGGATCGAAAGCGAGATCACTTCGTCATCGCCCTTCAGGCTGATGCCGCGAACACCGGTCGAGTTGCGGCTCTGGAACTCGCGCACCTCATCGCCGGCAAAACGGATGGCCTTGCCCTGCCGGGTAACAAGCAGCACGTCGTCCGCCTCGTCGAGCAGCGCAACGCCGATCAGGCGGTCGTCGGCGTCATCGCCTTCAAACTTCATCGCGATCTTGCCGTTGGATGGCACGTTGGTGAACGCATCCATCGAATTACGACGCGCGCTGCCCTTGGCGGTGGCGAACATGACGTGCAGCTTGCCCCATTCGGCCTCATCCTCGGGCAAGGGCAACACGGTCGAGATCGTTTCGCCAGCGGCAAGCGGCAACAGGTTTATCATGGGCCGTCCGCGCGTGGCCGGGCCACCTTCGGGCAAGCGCCAGACCTTCATGCGATAGACTTTGCCATGGGTGGAGAAGAACAGCACCGGCGTGTGCGTCGACGTGACGAACAGGTTGGTGATGACGTCTTCGTCCTTGGTCGCCATGCCGGCGCGCCCCTTGCCGCCACGGCGCTGGGCGCGGAAGGTGTCGAGCGTCGTCCGCTTGATATAACCCTGCATCGTGACGGTGACGACCATCGCTTCGCGCTCGATCAGGTCTTCATCGTCAATTCCGTCGGCAGCGGCGGCGATTTCGGTACGGCGCGGGGTTGCGTAGGCTGCGCGCACATCGACCAGTTCTTCGCGCAATACGGCATATAGTTTTGCCCGGTCAGCCAGGATTGCCAGCAGTTCGGCGATCGAATCAGCCAGCGTCTTCAGTTCATCGCCGATTTCATCGCGGCCAAGCGCGGTAAGGCGATGGAGCCGCAGATCGAGGATCGCGCGAACCTGCAGGTCGGACAGGCGATAGGTGTCGCCGCCAATGTCGCTTTCAACCGCTTCGACCAGGCGGATATAGGGCGCGATCTCGGCAACGGGCCATTCGCGCACCAGCAGGGCGTTGCGCGCCTCAGCCGGGCTGGACGAACCACGGATGATGCGGACAACTTCATCGAGATTGGTGACCGCGATGACCAGGCCGAGCAACAGGTGCGCACGGTCGCGGGCCTTGGCCAGTTCAAACTTCGAACGCCGCGTGATGACTTCCTCACGGAACTTCACGAACGCTTCGATGATGTCCTTGAGGTTGAGCAGTTCCGGCCGGCCGCCGCGGATGGCGAGCATATTGGCGGCAAAGCTCTGCTGCGCGGGCGTGTGCCGCCAAAGCTGGTTGAGCACGACTTCTGGGGTGGCGTCGCGGCGCAGATCGATGACGACGCGTACGCCTTCGCGGTTCGATTCGTCGCGGATGTCGCTGACGCCTTCGATCCGCTTGTCCTTGACTGCTTCCGCGATCTTTTCGACCAGCGCGTTCTTGCCCTGCTGATACGGAATTTCGGTCAGGACGATCGAGCGTCGCCCCTCACCATTTCCGGCGCCACGCCCTTCCTCGATCTTGTAGCGCGACCGGGTGATGATCGAGCCACGCCCGGTTTCATAGGCCGAGCGGCACCCGGCGCGGCCAAGGATCTGCCCGCCAGTCGGGTAGTCGGGGCCGGGCACAATCTCCATCAACTCTTCGGTGGTCAGCGGCGGGCCGCCCGCGACGGCGCGATCGACATGCGCCAGGCACGCATCGACGACTTCGCCCAGATTATGGGGAGGCACATTGGTCGCCATGCCGACAGCAATGCCGCCCGCACCGTTGACCAGCAGGTTGGGGTAGCGCGCGGGCAGGACGGTCGGTTCGCTTTCGGAACCGTCATAATTGTCCTGGAAATCGACCGTATCCTTGTCGATATCGTCGAGCAGCGCCGATGCCGCCCGCGCCAGCCGCGCTTCGGTGTAACGCATGGCGGCCGGTGAGTCGGGGTCCATCGAGCCGAAATTGCCCTGGCCGTCGATCAGCGGCAGCCGCATCGACCAATCCTGGGTCATGCGGGCCAGCGCGTCGTAGATCGAACTGTCGCCGTGCGGGTGATATTTACCCATCACGTCACCGACAAGGCGCGCCGATTTGCGATAGGCGCGACCGGCGACATAGCCGCCTTCCTGCGCGGCATAGAGGATGCGGCGGTGAACCGGTTTCAGCCCGTCGCGCACATCAGGCAGCGCGCGGGCAACGATGACGCTCATCGCATAGGAAAGATAGCTCGAACGCATCTCGTCGACGATCGAGATCGGAGTGACGTCTGATGGGTCGGCGAGCAGAATCTCGTCGGTCAAGTTTTTGGTGCTTTCGGCTGATGTGACGGTCTGATGACGTGTCTAGCCGATCATCGCTGCCAGCGCCACCCCCGCGCACGCGTACGCACGCGCGCGGGGGTGGGTTTCAAGGCATCGTGGCGATGGGCCTGCCGGAGCTTCCGGCGGGCCGGATTTTACTTGCAGGCCTTCTTGTTGGCGTTGCCCGCCTTTGAACAATTATAAGTGATCGTCTTACCGGTCGTCGTCTTGGTGGTGACCATATGGCCAGCCGCCGCGACGGGTTTTGCGATCTTTGTGGCGATCACCGGCTTGGCGACGATCACCGGCTTGGCGGGCGGCGTAACCTTGACCGGTGGCGTAATGACCGGTTTGGCCACGGTGGGCTTGACGATCTTCACGGTTGGCTTCGCAACGGGTGTCGTCGTCGCCGCAAAGGCAGCGCCCGACATGCACATTGCGGTGGCGATCGTTGCGATTGAATTCACGAATTTCATTGATCCATCCTCCAGACACGGTCAGCCGCCCTGACGGGCCTTCCCCTGCCTGCCATGCCTGCACCGGCCTCTCGCTTTGGTGGCGGGCGGGTGACAATTTCGTCATCGAATCCTCGAACGCGCGGCCGTGCGCCGATCACGGCAGGATTTCGGCGCCATCCCAACCAAAATGCCTGCCAGAATCGGGGGCCTTCAACCCGTCCAGCACGTCGAGCATTTGCACAGCCGCACGATCGGGCGTGATGAGCTGCCCCTTGGGCACGTTCGCCTGGAAAGGGCGGGACAGCGCCGTATCTACCGTTCCCGGATGCAACGCGACGACGATCGCGCTGGAATTGCGCCGACGTTCCTCGATGGCCAGGGTGCGGACGAGCTGGTTGAGCGCCGCCTTTGACGCGCGATAACCGTGCCAGCCGCCAAGGCGGTTCTCGGTGATGCTGCCGACCCGCGCGGAAAGGACAGCGAAGATCGTTCGCCCGGTTTTGGGCATCAGCGGCATGAAATGCTTGGCGACAAGCGCGGGGCCGATGAGGTTGACCGCATAGACCTGTGCCAGCCATGCAGGGTCCAGATCGTCCAACCCTTTTTCCGGCCGGTGGAGCTGGTCGTGCAAAATGCCGGTTGCAACAAATATCAATGATGGCGCGGGGCCCGTGGCGACGCGCGCCGCTGCTTCCGCAACGCTCCGTTCATCCAGGATATCGATATGCTGCGCGCCGGTTCTTGTTCGCGCCAAGCCGATTATCTGTGCGTAACTTTCTTCTTCGGTCAGGACGGATTCCATCGCGCCGCCGATACCACCCGATGCGCCGATAATGATGGCGGAGCCGGTCATGCGCGGCGACATTCGATGGTAACTATCATTTGCGCCACCTAGCCAGCCCCGCCCCAGCGGTCAAAGCGGATCGTTAACGTTCAATGAGAGTTCATCGTTGCGGCGCCATTCCACGGCAGTGGATGCGCTTGAACCGGCCGGTTCTGGTCGGTATGGCAACCGGGCAGCGGGGCCTGCCCCGACGAGGAGAGTTTTACGCGATGACGACCAAGACCAAGACTGCGCTGCTTGCGGCGCTGATGATCGGCGCAGCCAGTTTGACGATCGGCAACCCGGCGTTTGCCAAGAAGGAAGTCAAGGCGGAAACTGGTCCGAAACTCAGCCCGGCTTTCCAGAAACCGGCTTATGACGCCCAGCAGAAGATGCAGGCCGGCGACCTTGCCGGTGCCGAAGCCGCGTTGGTCCTGGCTGAGGCTGCCGCCAAGTCGGAAGACGAGATATACCTTGGGCAACAACTTCGCCTCGGGTTGGAGCAGACGAAACTGAAGGCTTCAACGGGCGGCGATTCGCAGAAATTCGCCGCTGGCATGGTTGCGCTGCTGCCGTCGATCAACAACCTGATCGCCAATCCCAAGACGCCCGCCACCGACAAGGCGCGTTTCCTGCAGGTGCGCGGCAACATGTATTATGACGGTAAGAAATTTACCGACGCCGCCAATGATTACGAGGCCGCGCGGGCGGCAGGCGCAACGGGCCAGGAACTTGGCCTCCAGCTTATGAAGGCCAAGGGGGAAGCCGGTGATCCGGTTGGCGCCGCAACCGAACTTCAGCACGAAATCGACACTGCGCCCGCCGGGCAGAAGCTGCCGGATACCTGGTATCGCTACGTGCTTTCAAAGCTGGTCAAGGCCAAGAACACGCCGCTGTCAGTCACCTGGTCGCAAAAGCTGGTTGAGGCTTATCCGACGCCGGAGAACTGGCGCACCGCCGTCGGCGTCTATGCCGGTTCGATCGCACCGACCGTCAAGCTTGATGCTCGCCAGCGGCTCGACCTGCTGCGCGTTTTGCGCGCGGCCCATGCGCTTGCCGATGAAAATGATTATAACGAATATGCGCAGGTAACCGTCGATCTTGGTCTGTATGACGAAGCATTGTCGGTGATCGACGAAGGCAACAAGAACGGCAAGCTGCAGTCGGCCAATGTTCTGGGCAAGTCGCTCAAGGCATCGGCGACCACCGGAAACGGCCTTGAAAAGCCGCTTGCCGCCCAGGAAACTGCGGCCAAGGCGGCAAAGTCGGGTGACCTGATGGTGCAGGTGGCCGACAGCTATCTGGGCAAGGGGCAAAACGCCAAGGCAGTCGAATTGTATCGCGCGGCCATCGCCAAGGGCTTTGACAAACCGGCAGCAGGCGCGTCGTCGCGGCGCCACTTCCTGGAAACCGACGAAGTGAACATGCATCTGGCAATTGCCCTGGCGCTTTCGGGCGACAAGGCAGGTGCAACGACCGTGTTCAGCGGCATTACAACGTCACCGCGCAAGGAAGTCGCGGGTTTCTGGATGACGTGGCTTGCATCGGGTGCCACTGCCTGAACCTCGACGACCTTTGGCGATATTGAAAACGGGGCGGACCAATGGTTCGCCCCGTTTTTCATGGATGATGCGTTCATTCGTTCGAGATGCGTTCGCTCGTTCGAGCGGCCCGGGCTTATGGGTCCAGATCGACCGGAATGCCCGGCAAATGCTTGGCGGTGCGAATGGTCAGCGATGTCTTGACGCTGGCGACGTTTGGCGCCGGGGTCAGATGGGTCGTGAGGATTTCCTGAAATGATTTCAGGTCGGCCGCCACGATCTTCAGGATGAAGTCGATTTCGCCGTTCAGCATGTGGCATTCGCGGACTTCGTCGATGCGCGAGATATAATCCTCGAACGCTGCCAGGTCCGACTCGGCCTGGCTGCGCAGGCTGACCAGCGCGAAAACCGTGATCGGATAGCCAAGTTGGCCAGGATCCAATTCCGCATGATAGCCGCGAATCGCACCTTGTTCTTCAAGCGCGCGAACCCGCCTGAGGCAGGGCGGAGCCGTCAATCCCACTTGTTCGGCCAAATCGACATTGGTCATGCGCCCGTCGTTTTGCAGAAGTTCCAATATTTGCCGATCGATCCGGTCAAGGGCCATGATCGATGTTCCCCCCAAAAAGCGTGGATTTTTACGAAAGGTGTCGAGCGGCCAACTATAAGATAGTTGCTGGGAAACGCAATTGTCCCACATTGCTACGTATCAAAAAGAGCCGTTTCAGCCGCCCCATGCGATCGTTAAGAAATCGTTACGACATGCATTCCGTGCGTCGTGGGGTTCGCTCGCTTTGCGTTTTGATGACAGCCTTGAAACCGTGCTGGCCGGCGATGTCTCGTCCCCGGTGGGTATGCAGTCGGCCTGGCGGCAACTGGTCGATCTGATCGGGCGTCGGCGCGCACCTGCCAGCCCGGCGGCATTGGAAAGGCTGCGGCGGATTCGAGAGCATGTGCCCCCGCCGGTTCGGGCGGCGAGCGCACGGGCGCTGGCCTTCGCCAATCCTCCCGAACCGCTCGTCAGACTGTTCGCCGAGGATGACCTGACGATCGCAGCACCAGTGCTGCGGGTTGCGCAATTGTCTGCGGATGAATGGATGGCGATCCTGCCGATAATGCCCTCCACAAACCGCTCGATCCTGCGCCATCGCCGCGATCTGGAGGCGACGGTGAAGCGGGCGCTTGAATCGTTCGGGCCGAGCGATTTCGTGCTGCCGCCTGCCGAACTTACGCTGCCGACGGTTCCAATCGCGCCGCCCACGCAACCCGTAAGCCCGGTGCAGGCGGCCAACGATGAGTTGCCCAGCCAGAGCGAGGCCCCCGAAACGGCATTGGTATCGGAACCCGTTGCCAGCGACTTGCCATCCGATGCGGAAGCGCCGGTGACGGTGGACTGGCACGACGTCGATTCGGTGCCGGAAAACCCGGTCTCCAACGCGCAATCGCCGACCGTTTCAACGCCGCAAGACGGTGCGCACGGTACGTTCCAGATTTCGGATATCGTGGCCCGGATCGATGCTTTCCAGCGCGAACGAGAAGGCCCCGACGGCCTGCCCGCTGCCGATAGCACAGCGTCAGATCCAGAGCCGGAATCGTTCCGTTTCGAAACAGATTCGCACGGTGTTATCTGCTGGGTGGCCGGGGTCGCGCGCGGTGCGTTGATCGGGCTTTCGCTCGACAGTGCGGCCTATAAGCCGGGCGCGCAGGTCGATGGCGCCGTATCGGGTGCATTCCGCCGTCGCGCCGGGTTCGACAGCGCTCGCCTGCTGGTGGCGGGCACGTCGAACGCCGCGGGCCAATGGCGCGTTTCCGGTATCCCGGTTTTCGATCGTTCGACCGGCCGTTTCACCGGATATCGCGGAACGGGGCGTCGGCCGCGTGCCGACGAACGGGCGGAACCCGGCCGCCAGGGGCGCACGCCTGGTGCCGACGCGGTGCGGCAACTCGTCCATGAACTGCGCACCCCCACCACTGCGATTGCGGGGTTTGCGGAGATGATCGAGGGCCAGTTGCTTGGCCCGGTGCCGGGGCCTTATCGTGACTATGCCAGCACGATCCGTCAGGAAGCACGGGGGTTGCTCGGCGCGATCGAGGATCTGGACACGGCGGCGCGGCTTGATTCGAATGCGCTGGACCTGCGCGGTGAGCGTGTCGGGCTGGCTTCGTTGCTGGCAGGCATCATCGAGGATCTGGAACCGTTGGCGGAGATGCGGGGCGTTCGCGCGGCCTTGTTCGTCGAACCCGGAATGGCGGTGCTGGGCGACCATCGCGCGGTGGAAAGGCTGATCGGCCGGTTGTTGGCGACGATGCTTGCCGCAGGTGGCGCGGGCGAGACGATAATGATTACCGCCGCCGCGGAAACGGTCGAGCAAATCAGCCTGACCGTCGATCGCCCGCGCGCGCTGGCGATTTACCCCGGCGACGCATTGTTGACTGTCGATGCCGATACTCTTGAAGGAACCAATGGCGGCGAAGGCGCCGGCGGGGGGCCTTTGCTGGGCATTGGCTTTGCCCTGCGGCTGGCGCGCAATCTGGCCAATCAGATGGGCGGCAGCCTGACGATTGGCGGCGATCGCTTGACATTGCGGCTTCCCGCCGCCGTAACGCATGACGTGGGACAGGCTTCGACCAACTGACAGTGGCGCACACGCGTGACATCGCCCTGGGCGCGATCTGCCACCGCGTGCCTGCGCCGCGGCGTGCAGACCGGATTGCATGGCCAGGCGATTTTGGCACCCGCGCAATCATATTCGTCGATACCGAGGAAGAGTTCGACTGGGGCAAGCCATTGTCACGGGACAATCGGTCGGTTGGTGCAATCGGCGCGCTTCCGGCGGCAGCGGCGCGTTTTGCCGATTGGGGTTGCCCGTTGGCCTTCATGGTCGATCACCCGGTCGCCGCCGATCCAGCGGCAGCGGAGGTGATCCGCACGCTGCTCGGTCAACCTGGGGCTGCCATTGGCGCGCAACTCCATCCTTGGGTGAATCCGCCATTCGACGAAGTGGTGACGCCTCGGAACAGTTTTCCCGGCAACCTGCCGATGGCGTTGGAAGCCACCAAGATCGATGCCCTGACCAAAGCCATTGAAACCGCATTCGGCCAGCGGCCGCGCGCTTATCGTGCCGGTCGATACGGCATCGGCCCCAACACCTGGCGCCTGCTTGCCGAGCGGGGCTATCGCCTCGATAGCTCAGTGCGCGCCCGATATGAATATCGTGGCGAGGGTGGGCCCGACTTCCGCGCCGTGGGCAATGGCGCATTCTGGGCGGAGCCAGCCAGCGGCTTGATCGAACTGCCGCTGACAACGGTATTTACCGGGCGCCTAAGCCGATTCGGGTCAACCTTGTATGGGGCTGCTGGCCACGTTCCCTTTGCTCGCGGCGCCCTTGCCCGCACGCGTGCGCTGTCGCGTATCGCGTTGACGCCTGAAGGAATGCCCGTCAGCGATGCCCTTGAGGCTATCCGGGTGGCGGCAGGGCAGGGAGAGCGGTTGCTGGCATTTTCCTTCCATTCGCCCTCGGTCGCGCCAGGGCATACACCTTATGTGCGCGATGCAACCGATCTGGCGGCGTTCTGGCGGTGGTGGGAGGTAGTGTTTACCTTGCTTGATCATTTGGGGGTGGCGCCGGTCGGGTTGGACGCGGTGATCGACGCAGCAGACGCAACACGCTGAAATCGAGTTACGCTCCGGTCTTGCTGGCGCCGGGCGGCTCGGCTAACCGTGCGGCCGGGTGGGGCCTGTAGCTCAATGGTTAGAGCTGGCCGCTCATAACGGCTAGGTTGCGGGTTCGAGTCCTGCCGGGCCCACCATATTTCCGGGATCGGGCGGCAATGGCGCGGAACGCCTTGTGAAAATGTCGCGCTGAAAATCCAGAACGCAGGAGGAGCCGTCTTAAGAAACGCTCGCCTCATATCAACGTGTCGAGAGCCTGATGCGGGGACGAGACAAACAATCGTAAGCGGTGTTCCGCACCCACGTTGTCGGGGCTGGCTGTTCGGGCAGACTAGGCGGCGTGGAAGCCGTCATGCCTATGAGCGCACTGGACACGCGCACTGGAGTTGGTCCGGAGCCGGTGCGGCGCGTTGAGCTGCTGACTGGGATGGCCGGACGCCGGCGCTCATGGAGCCTGGAGCAGAAGCTGGCGATCGTGTCGGAGGCCCAAGGGTGCGATAATCTGACCGAGCTGGCGCGGCGCCACGATATTCGAACGTCGCAGCTCTACACCTGGCGTCGCGAGCTGCGGTACGCGCTGGAAGCGGCCGGGACCAAGAACACCATCATCGAGCCGCACTTCGTTCCCGTCGTGGCGGATCGTGAGGAGAGCCCCAGGCGCCACGCTATGGCGATCGAGGTTGAAGTCGACGGCGCCGTGGTTCGGATCTCTCGGACCGCCGAGGCCAGGCAGATCACCGCAGTGGTGCAGGCACTCAGGCAGACGCGATGATCGGTCCCAGTATTGGCGCTCGCGTCATGGTGGCGACGCGCCCGGTGGATTTTCGCAAAGGCCCCGATGCGTTGGCGGCGCTGGTCGGCGCCGATTATGGCGGCGATCCCTATTCCGGTGTGATCTATGTCTTCCGGGCGAAGCGCAGCGACCGGATCAAGCTTGTGTGGTGGGACGGCACGGGCCTGTGTCTGATGGCCAAGAAGCTCGAACAGGGCGGCTTTAAATGGCCGGCCATCCAGGACGGTGTGATACGGCTGACAGCGGCGCAACTCGGCGCGTTACTCGAGGGTCTGGACTGGCGCCGCGTACATGGCGGGCGGCGTCCGCAAGCCCCGCAGATTGCCGGTTGACGAGCGTTTCCGCTCCTGATTCACTCTCGTCATGCTCATGGAGGCGGACCTTCCCGAGAACATCGATGCGCTCCGCGCATTGGTCCTCGAGCAGTCCCGGATGCTGGCGCAAGAACGCGCCGCGGCCGCCGATCTGGCGGTCGCCAAGAGCGAAGCCGATGCCGAGGTCGAGCGGCTCCAGTCGATCATCACCGCGTTCATGCGCCACCGTTTCGGGTCCCGCTCCGAGCAACTCGACCCCGATCAGCTCCAGCTCGGTCTGGAAGACATCGAGACGGCGCTGGGGCACGCCCGAGCGGCCCGCGAAGCGATGTCGGACCGTTCCGCCAACGAGCGGCCACGCAAGACCAACCGCGGCTCGTTGCCTGCCCATCTCGAGCGGATCGAACAGGTTATCGATGTCGAGGACAAGGCCTGCCCGTGCTGCGGCGGTGCGCTCCATCAAATCGGCGAGGATGTCGCCGAGCGCCTCGACGTCGTGCCGACCACGTTCCGCGTGCTGGTGACGCGTCGGCCGCGCTATGGTTGCCGTTCCTGCGAGGGCGCTGTCGTGCAGCCTTGCCGCTGCGCACCGTCAACTGACGCCAGCGGATCGCGCTCGCTGCGCTCACCCCAAAATGCGCCGCTGCGGCGCGGCACGATAAACCGCCGTCGATCGCAGCAATCACTCGCTCGCGTAAATCCATCGATAAGGCTCGACCCATCTCTGCCAGCCTCCATCACCGGCAGGAACCGTGAATCAGAAAACCTCAGCGATGTGAATCCTTTATCGATTCAGGAACGTCGGAAACCGCTCTAACGTGAAATTGCACAATAGGGACCCCAAACCGAGGACCCGGTAAGATTCAGATTGGGCGCGACTATGATATCGTTAGAAACTGTGGGAGCCGGCGCCGACAGGATCGGGATTTCGCAAGATTCTATGAGCTTCCACTTTGCGCAATAGAGCGGTCGCGTGGCGCGGAAATTTCCCAGAGATTTCTTACAACTCGGTGCTCCTGACTTTCCGTCGCTGCGACAAACATCGTCGTTCCGTGATATCATTCGAACCACCTGGCACCTGTCGTCGTAAACTGCGTCAAGATGGGCACCGTTAAAGGGCCGACGCTCGTGATACTCGCGGCAAATCGTCAGTTTCTGGGTCCGGAACTCTTCAGTGTCCGTCACCGCGCAGAAGCGAAGCCGGGATTTGTGCTGGGCTGGTGTGTCCGCCGCGTACCAAGGAATCCCCTGCCAGGCTCCCGCGACACAAAACGGCGCACTCGAAGCGACCGAAACCCGAGAGTCCCGACGACAATTAGTCTGGCCCTTAGGCCCTGTCCGCGAACACAGCCTGCGCCAGTCCGTCCATTGTTGGCACTGAGGATGGGCCCGCGCAAATTGCGTCATCGCGTCGCCGGTCGACTGCGCGCTAGGCGCAGTTGTTGCGCTCGTAAGGGCGGCAAGCATCAGGGCGCGTAGGAGATGCGCGGCGCTCACCGTTCATTCCGTGGGTTCTGTGGCACTTCTGTCCCCGCTGATTGTGGGCTGACAGATAAAAGCGATATGGCGTAGACCATGACAACCTCTCCTCAGTAAATTGCGATGACACTGTAGCTGGCTGGAGTCATCTCTCCCGCCCCGCTTCTTGTGAGGCTTCGTCGATCGGGCTGATCAGATACGACATAATGCTGCGCCGCCCCGTCCGGATGTCAGCCGTAGGGAAGGGCCGCGCTACCATCAGACATACCATCAACATGCTGGTATCCGGTGGTCCGAGACCGCTCCGTATGGGATACCTATACCACGAAAAACCGCAGAATTCCGCCGTTCCCGGCACTTCCTGAAACCCTCTGGGAGAGGATTTTGGTGACCCCTACGGGAATCGAACCCGTGTTTTCGCCGTGAGAGGGCGACGTCCTAGACCGCTAGACGAAGGGGCCGGTGTCGGCCAAGGCGCGGCAATTAGGCTTGCGGGCTGATATCGTCAAGCGGCGCTTGCCGCGTCGCGCCGGGCTGGTTATGCGCGCGGCCATGACGGGTATTTCGCTAGCAGCGGCAAAAGCGGGGTTGATCGAGGTCGGCCTACGGTTCGACAGGCGCGGTTGGGCGCCCGCGACGGCCGGCAATTATTCCGCCCGGCTGGACGACGGCACCTTTGCGATAACGGTTTCGGGACGACACAAGGGCCGCCTGACCGCCGACGACATCATGGTCGTCGATGCGCAGGGCCGGTCGCTCGACGGAAAAAAGCCTTCCGCCGAAACCTGGCTGCATATGATGCTGTATCGCGATTTTCCCGAAACCGGCTGCGTGCTGCACAGCCATGCAACCACGGGTGTTGCGCTTGCCCGGCTGTTGGCTGATGCGGGTGAGTGGACGATCAGTGGACACGAGATGCTGAAGGTGTTGCCCGGCATCACGACGCATGAAACCAGCGTCACGCTGCCGATTGTCGAAAACAGCCAGGACATGCGCGATATCGAACGGGCGCTGGGCGACCGCCTGACCATGCCCGGCGCGACCGCGGCTTACGTCATCCGCAGCCATGGTCTATATGGCTGGGGCCGGGACATCGATGAGGCCGACCGCGTTATCGAGGGCATCGAGTGGCTTGCCGAAGTCGAGCTGCACGAAATGATGGTGAGGGCACGCGCATGAGCCGGTTGCAGATTTTTACCGACGCCGCATCGCCGGAGTTGATCGTCGATACCGATGATGCCGACGTCATCGCCGGGCATCTGGCGAGTGAGGGCGTGTTGTTTGAACGCTGGGGCACGCGCGACTTGCCGGCTGGGGCCGGGCAGGATGTGATCCTGGCGGCCTATGCGCCTGAGATCGAGCGGCTGAAGGCGCTGGGTGGTTACCAGTCGGTTGACGCGATGAGCGTCGCGCCCGACCATCCCGACCGGGTGGCACTGCGCGCGAAGTTCCTGTCGGAACACACGCATGGCGAGGATGAAGTGCGCTTCTTCGTCGATGGCGAAGGATTGTTCACTCTCCACATCGGGGACCGGGTGTTCAACGTGCTGTGTACGCGTGGTGACCTGATTTCGGTGCCTGCGATGACCCCTCACTGGTTCGATATGGGGCCAAACCCGCGCTTCACCGTGCTGCGCTTGTTCATCAATCCGGACGGTTGGGTGGCGACGTTTACTGGCGATCGGATTGCCGAGCGTTATCCGCGCCACGAGACGGTTGCCGCCTGAATGACCAGCGCGATACTGACCGACATCGAAGGGACGACGTCGAGCATCTCGTTCGTCGCCGATGTGTTGTTCCCCTATGCACGTGAACGGCTGGCGGATTATGTCGCGGCGCATCCCACGGAGACCGCGCCGATCATCGCCGAGGTGCAGGCGCTGGAGCCTGGCGATCCGGTGCAGACGCTGATCCGGTGGATTGACGAGGACCGCAAGATTACCCCGCTCAAGACGTTGCAGGGAATGATCTGGGAAGGCGGTTTCAAATCAGGCGCGTTCACCAGCCATTTCTATGCCGATGCCGTCGCCGGGTTGCGACGCTGGCATGATGCGGGTCTGGCGCTCTATGTCTATTCGTCCGGTTCCATCTTCGCGCAGAAACTGCTGTTCGGACACACCGATCACGGCGATTTGACGCCGATGTTTTCCGGCTGGTTCGACACGACAAGCGGCGGCAAGCGCGAAGCGGCGTCCTATGCAAACATTGCCCATGCCATCGGCTTGCCCGCCAGCGACATTCTGTTCCTGTCCGACGTGCAGGCTGAAATCGATGCGGCGCGGGCATCGGGAATGCAGGCGCTGCTGATCGCCCGCGACGGTGGCCCGGCGGACATTGTCAGCTTTGACGAGGTCCGGCTGGATATGGCTGGCGCCTGAAGCGCCGCTTGGCACCGCTGGCGTTTCGGCAGGCCGCCGCTCAGTCAAATCAGGCCAATCAAATCAGGAATTGCACTCGTGAAGATCAACGCCATCCATCACCGCTCGATTGCCCGCACCGACGATGGCCAGGGCGCGCGCATCCTCGATCAGCGGGATTTGCCGTGGAAGGTGACGTGGGTGGAGCTGCGGACCGCCGAACAGGCGGCAACCGCCATCCGCGACATGTGGACGCGCGGTGCTCCGCTGATCGGCGCGACCGCCGCTTATGGCATGGCGATGGCAATCGCGGCGGACCCGTCCGACGAGGCAGTCGCGCGTGACTATGCAATGCTGGTCGAAACGCGCCCGACGGCGATCAACCTGCGCTGGGCGCTTGACGAGGTGGTTGCCGCCATCCGCACCTTGCCGCCGGAACTGCGCGCCGAAGCCGCCTTTGTGCGTGCCGACGCGATCACCGATGAGGATGCCGATATGTCGCGGCGGATCGGCGAGTTCGGCCTGCCCATTATCCGCTCCCTGCATCAGCAAAATCCCGATCGCCCGGTCAACATCCTGACCCATTGCAACGCCGGTTGGCTGGCGACGGTGGATTATGGCACCGCGACCGCGCCGATCTACATGGCGCATGATGCCGGTGTTCCAGTCCATGTCTGGGTTGATGAGACGCGCCCGCGCAATCAGGGGGCCTATCTGACGGCGTTTGAGCTGACCGAACACGGAGTGCCGCACACGGTTATCGTCGACAATGCGGGCGGTCTGCTGATGATGAAGGGCAGGGTGGACATGGTGATCGTCGGCACCGATCGAGTGGCGGCCAATGGCGATGTCTGCAACAAGATCGGCACTTATCTGAAAGCGCTCGCCGCACGCGACAACGACGTACCGTTCTATGTCGCGTTGCCCTATACCACGTTCGATCCGGCGACAGCGACGGGGGCTGACGTACCGATCGAGGAGCGCAGCGCCGATGAAGTGGTGATGGTGCAGGGCAAGGAAGGGGTGGTTCGGATCACGGCCTCCCCGGCGGCGAACCCGGCCTTTGACGTAACGCCCGCGCGATTGGTGACGGCTTACATCACTGAACGCGGAGTGCTGGACAATATGGCGGGTTTCACGGCTTGAAGCGGGTCGACCAGGGCCATTTTACGCCTGGATTATCCGGTCCTCAGCAGGGTCGGCGCGGAATTCCAGCCAGATGCCGTTCAGGATGGCGGCGCTGACGGCCAGGCCCAGTCCCAATAGCTACCCCCATCACAAGCGACGCATTGGCTGGACAGGATGGGCGCGGGTCTGATCCTGGTATCGCACCGGCCAGCACCGCTGGCGCCTGCACGACAATCGCTGCCGATTGCCGATATCGGCCCGGTGGGAAACGAGGCTATCGCTCGGGTTGCGTGATGGCCAACGCGGCCAGCACGGCGGCCGTGTCTGCGCCCGCTACCGGCGCGGCGCGGGGCGTTGGCGCTGGGGTTGCTGAAAAGCGCGGCGCCGGGGCTGGCTGGGTCGCGCCACCGATCTGGGTAAAGGTGTTGCGCGCTGCGTTGTGCGGGTGGCGTGCGGCCTCCCGCAATGACAACACGGGTGCGAAACAGATGTCGGTCAGCTCCATGAGGGCGCACCACTCATCGCGGGTCTTTGCCTTGAAAATCGACGACAGGCGATTTTTCTGTTCGGCCCACCGGCTTTTGTCGTGCTGGGCAGCGAACAGCGGATCGCTCGCTATTCCGGCCTTTTCGCGCAAAAGGGCGTAGAATTGTGGCTCGATCGAACCAATCGCGATCCATCGACCATCCGCACATTCATATGTATCGTAAAATGGCGCGCCGCCATCGAGCATGTTGACCCCCGGCTCGTCTTGGTTGAGGCCCGCCTCAAGCATGTGCCAGCTCATGCCTGACAGCAGCGCCGATCCATCGGTCATCGCTGCGTCGATCACCTGGCCGGGCGCGCCGTTGCGAACCGCCAGCAATCCGGCGACCATGCCGAAAGCCAGCATCATGCCGCCGCCGCCAAAATCGCCGACATAATTGACTGGCGGAACGGGCCGCTCGCCCGCCCGGCCAATGGTGTGGAGGACACCGGACAAGGCGATATAGTTGATGTCATGGCCTGCCGCCTGAGCATAAGGCCCATCCTGGCCCCAGCCGGTCATCCGCCCGTAGATCAGGCGAGGATTTTCCGTGAGCAGCACGTCCGGTCCCAGCCCAAGGCGCTCCATCACGCCGGGGCGATATCCCTCGATCAAACCGTCCGCCTGCCCGCACAAGGCACGGGCGGCGGCGATGCCATCCGGCGTCTTCATGTCGAGCAGTACGGATTGCCGGTTGCGAGACAGTGCATCGCGCGGGTCCAGCCGGGCGCCGGGCCGGTCGATACGGATCACCTCTGCACCATGATCCGCCAGCATCATCCCGCAGAACGGCCCCGGGCCAAGCCCGGCAAATTCGATGATGCGGATACCGTGCAGCGCGCCGGGCATGTCTCTTCTCCTCGTGCCGCCCTTTTCCGGCCATATGGCTTCGGGCTTTTTGGCGGTTGTGGCCGAACCGGTCGACATTGCCTAGTGGCGCGGCAGGGCGTGGGCACACTGCCTTGGCCTGGCGATGTACGATTGCTGCCCGGGCCATAACGTTGATCGGGCACGAGATTGATACTCACGCAGACCATGATAATTAGTGCACCGACGCGGAGGTCGCCCGAGGGCAAGGGGAATCGAATTTGGCTACGACCGAGGATGGCGTTTCGATGCCAAAACGAGTGCGCAACATCGCCGAGCTGGCGAAGATCGCCGGCGTGTCGGCGGGAACGGTTTCGCGGGCGCTGGCGGGCAAGGCATTGGTCAGCACCGAAACGCGTGAACGCATCCAGGCGCTTGCCCGCGAATATGGTTTTCGGCCCAACCAGATGGCAAGCAAACTGCGCACGCAAAGGACCGGGGTGATCGGCGTTGTGATTCCGCTTGGGCATGACCGCGGGCAACATATCTCCGATCCGTTTTTCATGACGATGCTCGGCCATCTCGCGGATGGGCTGACCGAGAACGGCTATGACCTCATGCTCTCACGCGTTGTACCTGACGCCGATGACTGGCTGGACCGGATCGTCGATTCCGGAATGCTTGATGGTGTGTTGGTGATCGGTCAGTCGGACCAGGTCGACACGCTGGAACGGGTTGCTGCGCATTACCGCCCGTTGGTCGTGTGGGGGGAGGCCAATATGGGCCAGCGCCATTGCGCGGTGGGATCCGACAATCGGGTCGGCGGAAGGCTCGCCGCGCAACGGTTGATCGACAATGGGCGGCGGCGGCTGGCTTTTGTCGGCGATATCCAGCCGCTGGAAACCGCCCAGCGTTATCAAGGGGTATGCGACGCGGCAGTGGCGGCGGGGTTGGGTCCAGTCGATGTGATCGCAACTCGTTTCACCAGCGATGAAGCCGCCGGTGTGCTGACAGCTTTTCTGAGTGAGGGCGATGAGCGGATCAACGGTATGATCTGCGCGTCGGACGTGATCGCGATGTCGGTGCTGCGCGTGCTCGCCGATCATGATCTCAAGGTGCCGGGCGATATCGCGGTTGTCGGCTTCGATGACCTGCCTATCGCAACCCAGACCGTGCCGCGCCTGACGACGGTGCGGCAGAACATTGCGGGCGGTGCGGGGGCGATGATCGACGCGCTGTTCGCCAGGTTGGGTGGGCGCGAAACGGCTTCGGTAATCATGATGCCCGAACTCGTCGTCCGCGACAGCGCCTGAGCTTGATGGTTCCAATCGGAACCGTCCTCCGGTCCCCGATACGGCACATGTGCGTCCTGAACCGTCCTGCGTGGGTGTGGGAATTGGGTCGTTCGCTTGGCATAAGGGTTGCGGGCGCTTACCTGCGGACGATCACCAAGGGCGCGACCGCAACATGCACGATCTGGCAGTTTTTTATGAACATCCGCAGTGGTTTGCGCCGCTGTTCGCCGCACTTGACCGGCACGGCATCGATTATGTGAAGATCGGGATTGAAGGCCATGTCTTCGATCCTGCCGCATCGCCGCCCCCGGCACGCGTCGTGTTCAGTCGGCTGGCAATGTCCAGTTTCCTGCGCAGCCCCGATCATGCGATATTCTATTCCTCGGCGCTTTACGCGCATTGGGCGGGGCAGGGCGCGCGGATCGTCAATGGCGCGGACGTGCTTGCGGTTGATGCGAACAAGGCACGGCAGCTTGCCCTTATCGCCGGTCTTGGGCTTGCCGCGCCTGCAACGCGCGTCGTCCACCGGGCGGTCGATATCCCGGATGCGGCCAGGGGTTTGAGATTTCCCATCGTCGTGAAGGCGAACATCGGCGGCGCGGGCGCGGGGATCATGCGGTACGAAAACGCTGACGATCTTGCCGTTGCGGTTGCCGATAAATTCCTGCCGACCAGTATCGACGGCGTGTTGCTGGTCCAGGAATATGTGCCGGCGCGCGATGGCCGCGTGACGCGGATCGAGACGCTGGCGGGCAAATATCTGTATGCGATCGACATCGACGGCGGCGGCCAATTTGACCTGTGCCCGGCTGACGCCTGCGTTGCCGATGGCAAGCCCATCATCATGGTCAAGGCCGACCCGGCGCCGGCACTGATCGACGCGGCAGAACGGATCGCGTGTGCCGCTGGCCTGGATGTCGGCGGTGTCGAAGTGATGATCGACGACCGCGACGGCGTACCGCGCTGTTATGACATCAATGCCCTGTCCAATTTCGTCGCCAGGCCATTGGATGTGCTGGGCTGGGATCCGCATGAAAAGCTGATCGATTATCTGGAAGGCGAAATCGCGCAGGCGACACGGGATGAGGTGATGGCATGAGATATGGTTTCTGGATGCCGGTATTCGGCGGCTGGCTGCGCAATGTTCCTGACGAGGCAATGGACGCGAGCTGGGAATATAGCCGTGATCTGGCGATCAACGCCGAACGTTGGGGCTATGACCTGACGCTGATCGCCGAGTTGAACATGAACGATATCAAGGGCGTCGGCGCCCCGACGCTTGAT
>JBAZYJ010000006.1:0-172209 GCA_041659385.1 Sphingomonas sp. | reverse complement strand
TCGTCGCCCAGGAAGTCAAAAGCCTGGCCAACCAGACGGCGCGCGCGACCGATGACATCGCCGCCAAGATCGCCGCCATCCAGTCGGCGACCCGCTCTACCGTTGAAACCAACGCATCGATCCGCGCAACGGTCAGCGAAGTCCAGGCGTCCGCTGAAAAAATCCGCCAGGCGATGGGGGTGCAGGCGCAGACCGTCATCAGCATCACCGCATCGGTGGACGAAACCGCGATGTCGGCTGATTCGATGTCGAGCACCATCGCCACCATCCGCCAGGACACCGAAAATGTGGCGAGCGAAATCGAACTGCTCGAACGCGAATTCCGCGAAGTCGACGACCGGCTGACGGGCCTGAAAAACGCCGCCGACAGCTTCTCCGCCAGCGTCGCCAACTAACGCGCGCTGCGCCGGGTGATTGGGGGAAAATGGTGCGTGCGGGATCGGTAGCGGACGGATATTCATCGGGGTATCGGTCGGTTGGCAAGCGTCCTAACCTCCCGTCGCTGTTTCGCCTGTAAAGCCGCTTGGGCAGCGGATGTTCAGGACACGTGTCGCTTATTTACCCGTGCACCACGACGGCTAGTGCAAGCCCGATTGCGCGGCAATTATATACATGACTACCGCCACGGAGCGGTTATACAGGCCGGCGTTTATCGATGAGATGGCGGCTGCTGGCGCACGCGTCCTTGCTGTCTAGTTTGAATATGCGCGAGCAGGAGCTTGGCGGACTGAACGATCGCACGCGAGGTCTTTGAGGCTATGTTTCTAGCCTCGCCATAGATACGACAATTACGAGGTTGGCCGCTAAAGCAAGAACAGGTGCACGAAGCTTTCTAAATTCATCGCAGAAATAGTCTAATTCCTTGGATGTATAGCAGTATGTAGGGATACTATCCAAGTCTCTTTCTTTGAATGTCGAATATGACGGGTATATAGCGTAGGTTTCGATTGAAGTAATATTCTGAGAATCTCGCGGAGATTGTCGAAATATATCTACAACGCCATGCGCAATTTCGTTTCGCCTTTCAGCGAACTTATTTGCGCTGGCAAGAATTGTCTTGAAATCATCTAATAAGAAATCGGCTTTTGGGTGATATCCGTCGAAATAGGATTCGGACGCTGCCCTGAGCAAATCGCAACGCCCCTGAAATGTCCTTACGGCGTTGTATGAACGCATGGCGCCTCGTAAAACGGCGCCGCCAAGGAAGTTTGCGAACAGGAATGACAGATCTGATTCATACCGCTCCCACTCCGACAGGGCTTGCCCGACGCTGGTATAAGTTACATCCTGGCTCTCGTCGCCAGAGGTGGGCCAAGGAGTGCGATCCCAATGCTTGGGCGCCTTGGGTTTATCAGATTTCTTCACCATGCTATCCCTTCTCCCATGACCGACGATAAAATCGACAAGCGCAGGGACGACATGCTCCGACGCGCTCTCACGACTCCCCAGATCAGCAATGAGGATATCCTCAAGCGATCGAAAGAGTCACGCGCCGCGAGGGCTCAAACGAGATAGCGCTTCCGACGTTTGTCGCGCGTCTCTGGCGGCCCGTAAACGTCAGGCAGCGACCGAATGAGGTTGCCGGTACATCAGGCGCTTGCCGCGTGCGCCCTTGACCGCGAGCGCGGCGCGCTCCGCATCGCTAATTTTCCGCGTGTTGTGGGGGAAATCGAACTCGGCGCAGTAGCGAGCGAGATGCGCCTCGCTCATGTGGTGATAGGTGCCGATCACTCCACGCTTGAAGATCGAGAAGAAGTTTTCGACCGTGCTGGAGTGCTTGAAACCGCCCGTGGTGACATATTTGCTGGCGCCGTGGTTCACGGTGCTGTGACCGTTAAACTCGCGTCCCACACGAGTATAGACGCCGCTCTCGTCGGTCATCAGATGCGACTTGCGATCGACGTTGGTAACGATGAGCGGACGCAGAGTTTTCGCGTTAACGTTGGCGACATGGAATGAGCGGACATCGCCGTCGCGGGTAACGAGCGCCACAACCGCCTTCTTCGACGCAGGAGCACGAAATGCACGGTTCTTAGCCTTACCGCCCACGTAAGTTTCATCGGCCTCGACGACCATATCAGGCCCACCAAGCGGGCCACCATCTGTCTTCATTGCTTCGCGGATGCGATGCTCCAGAAACCAAGCCGACTTGTAGGTTATATCTAGCGCCCGGTGCAGTTCATGGGCACTGAATCCCTTCTTGCCGCCAGCGAGCAGGCGGAAGGCGAGCAGCCATTTGTTGAGCGGGATTTTGCTGTCTTCCATGACGGTACCGACCGTGACCGAGAAGGGCTTGGCGCACTCGTTGCACTTGTAGACGCCGGGACGCGTGGACTTGCCCGCCAGCTTCGTGATGCGATCGAGCGAACCGCAACGCGGGCAGACCGGGCCGTGCGGCCAATGCAGGGCTTCGAGGTGCTTACGGGCCTCGTTTGCGTCGGTGTAGATGGGATCGATAATGCTCATGCATCCTGATTAAACCGATCCGACTGGTACGTCAGGTATATAATAGCCGCCCCACCTCTCGACTTGCCGCGCCCCAAGCGCGTAGGGAGTGCCCATGACCAATATTCTTTTGACCGGATCGTCGCGCGGCATTGGCGCGGCCATCGCCACCGCGCTTGACCAACCCGATATTCGCCTGATCGGCCAGGGCACCAGAAGCGGCATCGCGGCCGATTTCGCCGATCCCGCCGCCCCCGCGCATGTCTGGCAGGCAGCACTCGACATGCTGGGCGGCAGCGTCGACGTGCTCATCAACAATGCCGGTATCTTCGAAGCCAACCCGATCGACCAGGATGATGCCGCGTGGGTGGCGAACTGGGAACGCACGATGCGCGTCAACCTGACCGCATCCGCCGAACTGTGCCGCCTGGCGATCAACCATTGGCTGGCCAGCGGGCGATCGGGCCGCATCGTCAACATCGCCAGCCGCGCCGCCTATCGCGGCGACAGCCCCGCGCACTGGCATTATGCCGCGTCCAAGGCGGGCATGGTGGCGATGACCAAGACGATCGCGCGCGGCTATGCCGCCAGCAACATCCTGGCCTTTGCCATCTGTCCCGGTTTCACCATGACCGGGATGGCGGATGACTATGTGGCCAGCCGTGGCGGCGACAAGCTGCTCGCCGATATTCCGCTGGGGCGCGTCGCCATGCCCGACGAGGTGGCGACCGCGGCGCGCTTCCTGGCGCTGGAGGCTCCCGCGTCGATGACCGGAGCGGTGATCGACATCAACGGTGCCAGCTATGTCCGATAGCTGGAAGCTGACCCTGCCCTGCACCCGGCTGGAGGCAGAGGCGATCGAGGCGGACATGACGACGCTGGCGCATCTCGACCCGACACCGGTGCTGCTGACGCGCGAGGCGACGCTCGACGATCCCGACGACTGGCGGCTCGACGCCTATTTCGCCGAAAAGCCCGGCAAGGCGACGATCGCGGCGGTGCGGGCGTTGGTGCCAAGTGCGGGCAAAACCCCGGCGCCAGTCGAAAAAGTGGTCGAGCAAGACTGGGTGACGCTGAGCCAGTCCGGCCTTGAACCAGTGCGCGCCGGGCGTTTTTTCGTCCACACCAGCAGCTATGCCGGTGCGATGCCCGCCGATGTGCGCGCATTCCGCATCGAGGCGAGCCGCGCCTTCGGCACCGGCCATCACGAGACGACCACGGGTTGCCTGATGATGCTCGACGCGATGAAACGCAGCGGCAGCCGCGTCCACAATCTGATCGACATCGGCACCGGCACCGGCCTGCTGGCATTCGCGGGACTGCATCTGTGGCCGCGCGCCTATGCGACCGCGACAGACATCGACCCCGTCTCGATCGAAGTAACGGTCGAAAATGCCGACATCAACCAGGTCGCCATGGGCCAGGGGCAGGGCCGTGTCGCGCTGGCGGTGGTGGACGGCACGCAGGACATGCTGGTCCAGCGGCGGGCGCCTTATGACCTTATCATCGCCAACATCCTTGCCGGACCATTGATCGACCTGGCGCCCGACATCGCCGCGATTGCGGTTGCGGGCACGCAGGTCGTGCTGGCGGGCCTGCTCAACACCCAGGCGGATGCCGTCGCCCGCGCCTATCGCAGCCAGCATTTCCGGCTGGCGAGCCGGCTGGTGCTGGGCGACTGGACGATCCTGCGGCTGCGGATGCGGGGATAACCGGGGCCGAAGCGGACGGCCCCGGTTACCGCCTCATCACCTTGCGCGTCTGGAAACCGATGCCGGGGAAATCGGTGAAGAACCCGTCCACGCCCAGATCGATGAAGCGGCGGATTTCAAGGTCGAGATGGCCATGCGCCGCCGGATCGGTGCCGACGCGCATACTGGGCGGCAGGAACATGTTTTCGGCACGGAACGTCCAGGGATGGACGCGCAGCCCGGCGCGATGGGCATCGACCACCAACGGGCCGGGCAGATCGTCGCCCTTCTGGATCATCGCCTTGTCCGGGCCGATGCCCCAGGCATAAGTGGCGACTTCGCGCAGCCCATCGGGCGTCGCCATCGCGGCATAGCTGGGTTTGGCATGATCGGCCGGGGCGCCGGTGCTGTCCATCAACTGGATCAGGCGGATGCCGGTCAGGCTGTGCAGCAGTTTCAGGTTGTTGACCTCAAACGACTGAATGAACACCGGCGCGGCGGCGCTGTCCCAGCCTGCCGCCCGCAACTCATCGGCCAGCTTGCGCTCCATCGGCAGGCCGATCGAGGCGAAATAGCTGGGGTGCTTGGTTTCCGGATAAATGCCGATGGTGCGGTGAATATCCTTCGTCCGCTGTTTGACCAGCGCGATGATTTCGGCCAGCGTCGGGATTTCGAACTGGCCATCGAACCGGGTGTTGCGCGGACGCAGCTTGGGTAGCCGTTCCCTGGCGCGCAGTGTCTTCAATTCGGCAAGCGTGAAATCTTCGGTGAACCAGCCGATATGCGTTTCGCCATCGATGACCCTGGTGGTCTTGCGCGCGGCGAATTCGGGATGGTCGGCGACGTCGGTAGTGCCGGTAATGTCGTTTTCATGGCGCGCGACGAAGACATTGTCCTTGGTCAGCACCAGATCGGGCTCGACGAAATCCGCGCCATAACGGATCGCCTGTTCATAGCTGGCAAGCGTATGTTCCGGGCGATGGCCGCTCGCGCCGCGATGGCCGATGACGATCGGTCGTGACAGGGATTTTACCACTGGCGCATCCTGCCCAATTGCCGCCACTGGCGCCAGCGCGAACAACGAGCCGAGACCAAAAACGATGCTGCGCGACCAAAAGCGACCCGGTTTCATCTGGCAAAATACTCCGCCGTTCCTATCTTCAGGTGGCACATTCAATCTGTGCATTCCAGCATCCGCTTTGAAAGGGGTTTCATGCGCTTCACCGTAAACGGCCGCGCCTGCGAGGCGGAGCCTGATATTCGGGCGTCTTTGCTTGATCTGTTGCGTGAACATCTTGGCCTGACCGGTTCAAAAAAGGGCTGCGACCATGGCCAGTGCGGGGCGTGCACCATCCTGGTCAATGGCCGACGCATCAACGCCTGCCTGACGCTTGCTGTGATGCATCAGGATGACGAGATCGTGACGATCGAGGGATTGAGCGAAGCATCGCCTGCAGCTTCGGCCGAAGAACCGCCCGCGCCCGCCGCGCTGCACCCGCTGCAGGACGCCTTTGTCCGCCACGACGCTTATCAATGCGGCTATTGCACGCCCGGCCAGATCTGTTCGGCGGTGGGCATGCTGGCCGAGGCGGAGGCTGGCTGGGCGAGCCATGCCAGCGACGATCTGGGTGCCCCCACCTTGTCACGCGCGGAAATTGCCGAGCGGATGAGCGGCAATCTGTGCCGCTGTTCGGCCTATCCCAACATCGTCGATGCGATTGCGGAGGTCGCAGGCACCGACACCAGCGGCGTTCGTGAAGCGGAGGTCCAGCCGGCATGAGGCATTTCGATTATCAACGCGCGACCAGCGCCGAGCAGGCGGTTGCCGCCGCTGCCCCCACCACGGCGCCCACCACGGCGCCCACCCAAACGCGCTTCATCGCGGGTGGCACCAACCTGCTCGATCTGATGAAGCTGGAGATCGAAACCCCCGCGCGGTTGATCGACATCAGCCGATTGCCGCTGGCCGCGATCGAGGACACCGCCGATGGCGGCCTGCTGATCGGCGCGCTGGTCTGCAACAGCGATCTGGCGGCCGATACGCGTGTCCGCACCGCCTATCCCATGCTGGCGCGCGCGTTGCTGGCGGGGGCATCGGCGCAATTGCGCAACAAGGCCAGCGTCGGCGGCAACCTGCTCCAGCGGACGCGTTGCCCCTATTTCTATGATCCCGCGATGGCGTGCAACAAGCGCGCGGCGGGATCGGGCTGTTCGGCGATTGGCGGCTTTACCCGCAACCACGCCATCCTGGGCACCAGCACCGCGTGCATCGCCACCCATCCCAGCGACATGGCCGTCGCGCTGATCGCGCTCGACGCCGTGGTGGCGACGCTGAGAGCCGATGGCGAGCGGCGGCGAATCGCGCTGGCCGACCTGCATTGCCTGCCCGGCGCGACGCCCGATGTCGAAACCGTGCTGGAGCCGGGCGAGCTTATTACCCATGTCGAATTGCCCGCCCCTCCGCCGGGCCTGCAAACCTATCGCAAGGTGCGCGACCGTGCGTCCTATGCCTTTGCGCTGATTTCGATTGCCGGGGCGATCGCGGTGGAAGACGGCCGGATCACTGGTGCGCGGCTGGCGTTTGGCGGCATCGCGCCGCGCCCATGGCGCGACACCGGCGTCGAGGCGGCACTGATCGGCGAGGCGCCGTCCACCGCGCTATTCGAAACCGCGGCCGACGCCCTGCTGGCCGATGCGCATGGCCAGGGCGGCAATGATTTCAAAATCCCGCTTGTCCGCCGCACGCTGATCGCGGTGCTGCGCGACCTTACCGGAGGCAGATAATGGCCGATTACAAGATGGACGCCGATGCCCCGGTGCTGGCGATGGCCCGCGGCACCCAGGGCGTGCTGGGCAAGCCGCTGCCCCGCTACGAAGCCGCGCTGAAAGTCTCCGGCCGGGCGACTTACGGCTATGAACACCAGGTCAGGGGCAAGGTCGCCTATGGCTATCTGATCACAGCGCCGGTAGCCAAGGGGCGCGTGACCGGATTCGATACGGTGGCGGCACTGGCGATGCCCGGCGTTATCGACGTGATTGTCGATGATCCGCGCATTCCCCAACAAGCCGCGGCGTTCGACGTGCCGCCGATGGGCAACGAAACCATCGACCATTATGACCAGATACTGGGCGTCGCCGTCGCCGAGAGTTTTGAAGCGGCACGCGCCGCCGCCCGCGCGGTGCGAGTGGCGATCGACCCCGGGGTCGGCGCTTATGACACGATGGCGGGGATCGATGGCGCCAAGGGGCCGCCCGGCGATTCGCGGATGCAGGATTTCCGCCAGGGTGATCTGGATGGCGCGATGGCGGCAGGCCCGGTCACGCTCGACCAGATGTACGGCACCCCCAATCAGGTCCATGCCGCGATGGAACCGCACGCCTCGGTCGCCGAGTGGGATGGTGACCGGCTGACGCTGTATTCCAGCCTGCAGATCATCGCGGTGGCGCGCGGTGTGCTGGCCCGCGCCATCGGCGTGGCCAAGGACAAGGTGCGGCTGTTCTCGCCTTATATCGGCGGCGGATTCGGCGCGAAGATGCTGGGGCCGGACGCTTTCCTGGCGGCAATCGCCGCGCAGCGCATTGGTCGCCCGGTCAAGATCGCGCTGACTCGCCAGCAATTGTTCCACAATGTCTATCGCCGCACCGACACGCACCAGCGCATCAGGCTGGCGGCGACGGCGGAAGGCAAGCTGACCGCGGTGGCGCATGACAGCATCATCAGCCAGGGGCCGCACCCCGGCTTTATGGAACCGGTCGCGCTTGGCACCGTGTCGCTATATGCGGCGCCCGTGCGCCAGCACACGCACCGCGTCGTCACGCTCGACATGGTCACCGCCGGTGCGGTGCGCGCACCGGGTGAAGCCGTCGGTATGCTCGCGCTGGAAACCGCGATCGACGAAATGGCGGAAAAGCTGGGCATCGATCCCATCGCCTTTCGCAAGCTGAACGAACCCGATGTCGATCCTTCGACCGGCGCGCCCTTTTCGACGCGTCATCTGGTCGCGTGCATGGATGTCGGCGCCCGGCGCTTTGGCTGGGAAAAACGCAATCCGCTACCCGGTCAGGTCCGCGATGGCGAATGGCTGGTCGGCATGGGGATGGCAGCGGCGGTGCGCATCAACCTGCTGCTCGATTCGGAAGCGCGCGTCACCCTGATGCCCGATGGCCGCGCGCTGGTTGAAACCGACATGACCGATATCGGCACCGGCACCTATACCATCCTGGCGCAGATCACCGGTGAGGCATTGGGGCTGCCGATGGACGCGGTGACGGTGCGGCTGGGCGATAGCGACCTGCCCCCCGCTGCCGGTTCGGGCGGATCGTTCGGCGCGCCAAGCTCCGGTTCGTCGGTGGCGCTGGCGTGCGAGGATATCGTCGTCGAACTCGCGCGGCGGATGAACGCCGACCCCCTCGACATGACGTTGAAGGACGGCCACGCGATCGCCGGCAATCGCCGCATTGCCCTTTCCGAACTGACGGGTGGCCAGCCGATCATCGCCATGGGCAGGATCAGCCAGGGCAGCAATGCCCGCACCTACAGCCAGTCGGCGCACGGCGCGCAGTTTGCCGAGGTTGCCGTCAACGCGGTGACCGGCGAAGTGCGCGTGCGGCGGCTGGGCGGCGTGTTCGAGGCCGGGCGCATCCTGAACGCCAAGACGGCGCGCAGCCAGGCGATTGGCGGGATGATCTGGGGCGTCGGCTATGCGTTGATGGAAGAAGCGGTGCTCGATCCCCGCTTCGGCCAGTTCGTCAACCATGATCTGGGCGAATATCACATCCCGGTGAACGCTGATATTCCACCGATCGACATCCATTTCATCGAGGAAGTCGATCAGCACATCAACCCCATCGGCGCCAAGGGACTGGGCGAGCTGACCATCTCCGGCGCGGGCGCCGCCGTCACCAATGCGATCTACAATGCGTGCGGGGTGCGTGCCCGCACCTTCCCGTTGACGCTGGACAAGATATTGGCGGGATTGCCGCCGGTTTGATAGCTCGCCCGCGCTTGCCGGGGCGTGCTTGCCCGGATGGGCCGCGCGGGCGACGGGCAGATTTTGGAAGGACCAAGACAGATGGCCGACAATGATTCCGTCCTTGCCGCGGCACAAGGCTGGAAAGGCGCGCCGATGGCGCTGGCCACGGTGGTATCCACCTGGGGTTCCGCCCCGCGTCCGCGCGGCAGCCACATGATCGTCCATCAGGACGGCCGTTTCGAAGGATCGGTTTCGGGCGGCTGCGTCGAAGGCGACATCTTGGCAATGGCGGCGGACGTCATCGGCGGCGCGCCTTTCCAGCGCAAACGCTACGGCGTCGCCGATGCCGCGGCATGGGAAGTCGGTTTGCCCTGCGGCGGCGAGATCGAGGTGATGGTGCAGGCGGTTTCCGCCGCCGGGTTCGACCCCGAATTGTTCGATCGTATCGTCGACGCGCGGGCGACGGGGCAGGCGCTGACCGTCCATACCGATATCGACAGCGGGCAAAGCTCGCTGCGCCCGGTCGAAGGCGTGGCCTTTGCCAACCGTTATGATCCGCCACGCCGGTTGCTGATCGTCGGCGCGGTGCAGATCGCCCAGGCCCTGGCCGGGCTGGCGCGCGAACTGGGCATCGCCACCACCGTCATCGATCCGCGCGCGCGTTTCCTGACCGCGGAACGCTTTCCCGGCGTCACGCTTGACGATCGCTGGCCCGACGAGGCGATCGACGCGCTCAACCCCGGCCCGGCGACCGCCGTCGTGACGCTGAGCCACGACACCAAGATCGACGACCCCGCCTTGTTCGCGGCGCTCAAGCGGCCGACGGGTTATGTCGGCGCGCTGGGATCGCGCAAAAGCCATGCCGCCCGGCTGGACCGGCTGCGCAGTGGCGGGTTGGGCGAGGACGCCCTTGCGCGGATCGACGGACCGGTCGGTATCGCCATTGGCGCGATCGGGCCTGCCGAAATAGCGTTGTCGATTGCCGCCGCCATGGTACGCGCCTTCCGCGTCCAGGACGACGCATAGGGACAACCATGATTTCTGCTGACCGTACCATTCTTGTGCTGCTCGCCGCCGGGCGATCGGTGCGCTTCGGCTCTGCCGACAAGCTGGAAGCGACCTGGCGTGGCAAGCCGCTGGCGCTTCATGCCGTCGCCGCGCTGAAGCCGATCGACTTCGCCCACCGCGTCGCCATCGTGTCAGGCACCTCGATCGATTTCGAGGCCTTGGGCTATGACGTGATCGTCAACGACCGGCCGGAAGACGGCTTGTCGCGCTCGCTGAGGCTGGGCGTCGCGGCCGCGCAGGAAAGCGGCGCCGCGGCGATGCTGGTTGCGCTGGCCGATATGCCGCGCGTTTCGACGGCGCATGTCCAGCGCGTGCTCGACGCCGCCGGCACTGCCGATACCATCATCGCGTCCGGCGACGGCGTGCGCGTGATGCCGCCCGCGCTGTTCCCCGCCGGTCGCTTCGCCGACCTTGCCGCGATCACCGGCGACGAAGGCGGGCGAGCATTGCTGAGCGGCGCCGAACGCGTGCTGGCCAACGAAGACGAACTCGCCGATATCGACACGATCGAGGATCTGGAGCGGCTGCGCACATCCGGGTAACGCCGCCGCGCGCGCCACCGCCGGGGGTTGCGAACCAGGAATGGCTGGCGGGAATACGGACGGGGGTTGCGAACCAGGGACTCCCCCCGAGCGCTGCCTATTCGTGGCGCAGTGCGTCGATGGGGTTCAGGCTGGCCGCGCGGCGCGCCGGGAAATAACCGAACACCACCCCGATTATCGCCGAAATCAGGAACGCGACGATGTTGATCTGAAGGTCGAACAGCCACGTCACTTTCATCAACGGCACGGCCGCGGCAATCACCAGTTGCGCGACGACCAGGCCGATCAACCCGCCGATGCACGACAAGGCAATCGCCTCGACCAGGAACTGCATCAGCACTTCGCGCGCGACAGCGCCGATCGCCAGGCGAATGCCGATCTCGCGCGTCCGCTCGGTCACCGACACCAGCATGATGTTCATGATGCCGATGCCGCCCACCACCAGGCTGATCGCCGCCACCGCGGAAACGATGCCGGTCAGCAAGGTCGTGGTCTGGGTCAGCGTGTCGGTGAATTGCTTGGTGTCGAAGATGAAGAAATCATCGTCCTTGCCCGCGGTGATGTTGCGGCGCTCCCGCATCAGCCCGGCAATCGATTCCTGCACCTGCGAGGTCGAATAATCGTCCGCCACGCCAACCAGCATCACCCGTACATCGCGGCTGCCGATGATCCGGCGCTGCACCGTCTTGATCGGCATCACCACCAGATCGTCCTGGTCGTTGCCAAAACCCGCCTGCCCCTTGGCCGTCATCACGCCGATGACGGTGCAGGAAAAGCCGGCGATGCGCATTTGTTCGCCGATCGGGCTTTTGTCCTTGAACAGGTTTACCTTCACCGTGTTGCCCAGGATGCAGACCGATTTGCCCGCGCTTTCTTCCTGCGCGGTGAAATTCCGCCCGTCGACCAGCGGCCACGGATTGACGTTGTAGAAATCGTTGGTGGTGCCGTTGACCGTCGTCGACCAGTTGGCGCCGTTAAAGATGACGGTGACGGTCGATTGCGCTTCGGGCGCGACGACGCGGACGCCGGCAATCTGCCTGCGGACCGCATCGACGTCCTCGGACTTGAAATCCGCCGGGCGCGGCCCGCCGCCGCCACGGCCAAAGCCCTGGCCCGGCCGCACCTGCAGGATGTTGGTGCCCAGCGACGCGATCGACGCCTGTACCGCGGCGGTCGTCGCCTTGCCCAGCGTGACCATCGCCACGACCGCCGCGACACCGATGATGATGCCAAGCGTCGTCAGGAACGACCGCAGCTTGTGCCGCGCAATCGACCTGAGCGCGAGGATGAGCGTGGTGCCTAACATCGCCTAGTGCGCCCCCACCGCCACCTGATTGTCGACCCGCTCCACCAACCCGTCCTTGAAATGGACGATGGTGTGCGCAAACGCCGCCATGTCGGGTTCGTGCGTGACCATCAGCACGGTGATGCCGCTGGTGCGGTTGAGGTCGGTCAGCAATTCCATGATCTCGATCGAGCGTTCGGAATCGAGGTTGCCGGTCGGTTCGTCGGCCAGCAGCACGTCGGGGCTGGTGACGATGGCCCGTGCAATCGCCACGCGCTGTTGCTGCCCGCCCGACAATTCGGCCGGGGTATGATCCCACCAGTCGGCCAGCCCGACCTTGTCGAGCGCGGCCATCGCAGTGTCAAAACGCTGTTTCTTGGCGTCGCCGCGATAGAGCAGCGGCAATTCGACATTTTCCAGCGCCGTGGTCCGCGCCAGCAGGTTGAACCCCTGGAAAACGAAGCCCAGATATTTGCGCCTGAGCAGCGCGCGCTGGTCACGGTCGAGCCGTTCGACATGCACGCCGCGAAAAGTGAAGGTGCCGCTGGTCGGCACGTCAAGGCACCCCAGGATGTTCATCGTCGTCGACTTGCCCGACCCCGACGGCCCCATGACCGCGACGAAATCACCCGCGACGATATCGAGATCGATACCCTTCAGCGCCTGAAACGCCGTCGGTCCCGAACCATAGGTCTTGATGACGCCACGCAGGCTGATGAGCGGCGGTTTACTGGCCACCGCCCGCCCCGCCGCTGCGCCGCTTGCTGCCGCTGGAGGAAGCACCCGCCGCAGTACCACCCGCTGCGGGCCTGGCGCTGCGTTTCGCACCAGCGGCGAGTTCGGCCGTGACCACCTTCATCCCCGACTTCAGGTCACCGCCGATGACTTCGGTTTCGGTGCCATTGGTATCGCCCGTCACGATGGTGAGCTGTTTCAGCGTGCCGTCGTCCTGTAACACATAAAGCGACTGGCTTCCGCCGCGCGCGACCGTGGCGCCGCGCGTATCGCCCCCGCGCCGCAACCGTGGTGGCCCAAGCGCCGAGGCGATACCCCCTGCCTGTTGCGCTTGGTCGGTCGGCTTGTAGCGGAAGGCGGCATTGGGCACGAGCAGCACGTTGCTGCGTGCCGACGTCGTTATTTCCGCCGTCGCGGTCATGCCCGGCCGCAGCATCAGGTCGCTGTTGTTGACTGACAGGGTCGCACCATAAGACACGACCTGCTGGCTGGTCGTCGTGCTCGCCGTCGATGAACTGCTCGTCTGCGCACTCAGGTTCGACCCCAGATCGACGCGCGTGATGCCGGCCGGGAATTCGCGGCCCGGAAACGCATCGACCGTGAAGCTGGCTTTTTGCCCGGCGCGCACTTCACCGACATCGGCTTCGTCGATCTGCACTTCCAGCTTCATCTTCGACAGGTCTTCGGCGATCACGAACAGCGTCGGCGTGTTGAACGACGCCGCCACCGTCTGCCCCGGTTCGATCTGCCGGGCGAGGACCACGCCGTTGACTGGCGAATAGATGACCGATTTGTCGAGCTGCGTCTGGTTCGACGACAACGACGCCTGCGCCGACACCACATTGGCTTCGGCCGCGCGCAGGTTGGCGATCGCGCGATCCTTGTCGGCGACGGCCTGATCCATCTCGGTCTTGGCGGGTACGCGACCGCCCGACAGCTTGCTGACTTCCTGATACCGCGTCAGCGTCGCCTGCGATTGCGCCAATGTCGCGCGGGCCTGCGCGACCGCCGCGATATTGGCGTTCAACGTCGCCCTGGTCTGGTTTACCGCGTCCTGGAACCGCGACGGATCGACGATCGCCAGCGGCTGCCCCTTGGTGACGCGATCATTCACATCGACCAGCACCCTGGTCACCAGGCCCGACAATTCCGACCCGACTTCGACCTGATTGGTCGGCGCCAGCTTGCCGGTTGCCGAAACATTGACGGTCAGGTCGCCGCTCGCCGCCGCTTCGGTCGCATATTCGACCTTCTTGCTGCTGCCGAAGAAATGCCATGCCAGCAGGCCGATCAGTACCACGCCCAGCGCAAGCAGCACCCATTTCATATGGCGCCGCCAGGCCGGACGCGGCCGGACGCCCAGGAATTGGTCAAGATCGGGTGCGGTTGCGTCTGCCATCTTCGTTCCTGTTACTGCGCGGGCTGGCCGTCGCCGCGTTTCAGCGGCGTGGCGGTCGGCGGCGGTGCGGCGGGATCCCATCCGCCACCCAGCGCGAGGTAGAGTTGGACCAGCGCCTGCGCCTGATCCGATCGCGCGTTGGACAATCCGCTTTCGGCGGACAGCAATGCCGCCTCCGCGGTGTTGAGCGTGGTGATATCGGTAAGGCCCGCGCGATATTGCGAGCGGGCCAGGATCGCCGCGTTGTTCGACGCATCGCTGGCAATTTCAAATTCGTGTTGCCGTGCTTGCGCGGTGCGCAGCGCCGTCATGCCGTTTTCCACATCCTCCAGCGCGGCGAGCACCGTGCTCTTGTAGCTGGCAAACGCCTGTTCGGCGGCGGCGCGGCGCGCGCGGACCACCGATTTGGTGCGCCCCGCATCGAAAATGGTCTGCGCGATGTTGGCGAACACCCGGCCGGTGATGATGTCGCCCAGCGAGGAGAAAGTGTTGGCGTTGGACGTGATGCTGCCGCCAATCGAGAATTGCGGATAGAATTGCGCCTGGGCAACGCCAATCTGCGCCACGGCGGCTGCCAGCGTTCGTTCGGCCGCGCGCACATCGGGGCGCAGGCGGATGATGTCACCCGGTATGCCGACCGGCACCGCTTCCGGCCCCTTGGGAATCGGCGCGGTTTCCACCAGCCGCTGGCGAAGCGAACCCGGCGCCTGCCCGGTCAGCACGCCCAGCCGATTGGCCGCTGAATTGAAATTCTGCTCAAAAACCGGCACTTGCGCCGCAGTCTGCGCCCGTTGGGCACGCGATTGTTCGGCATCGAGCGAAGAGACCAGCCCGGCCTGCGCGCGATAGCCCGCAATCTCAAGATTTTCGTCCTGAATCTTCAGGCTGCCTTCGGCAATCGCGGTACTGGCCTGGGCTGCGCGCGCCAGGATGTAATTACGCGCGACTTCCGACGCGATCGACGCCTGAACCTGCGCCAGCGAATAGCCGCTCGCTTCGTAACTGCGCTTCGCCGATTGCGCGGCGCGGCGGTTGCCGCCGAAAATATCGAGTTGATACGACACATCGGCACCCAGCGAATAATTCTCGTTGGTGATGCCGGCATTGGTCACCGTGCCAAAGGTGCGCCCCTTGATATCGATGTTGCGCGAATACCCCGCCGATCCGCTGACGCTGGGGAACAGCACCGAACGCTGCTGGACAAGCGACTCGCGCGCTTGCCGCAACCGGGCCACCGCCTGGGCGATATCCAGATTGTTCTTCAACGCGGCATCGACAATTCCATCGAGCACCGGATCGTTGAAATTCAGCCACCATTGCCGGTTGTCGCCGGTCGCGCCATCAGTTCCGGCGGGCGTTGTGTAAGCATCGGGCACCGCCAGAACCGCTGGTGGCGGCGCGTGATAATCGGGGCCAGCCGCGCAACCCTGCGCAGTCAAGGCAATCGCGATGATGAAAACTCGTTGCGAACGCAGCATGTTGGTTGAATGGCCCGTGGCCGCCCGCGCGTCTAGATTAATTTTGTCGTAATTTGTAATGCAGCCACCGATGCGGTGTTTGCCCGCACCGGCACCGCACCCATTCAAACCCCGCGGAACGACGGTTTGCGCTTTTGCAGGAAGCTCATCGCACCTTCCATCGCGTCCGCGCTGCTGCCCGCCACTGCCTGGCGTTCCGCCTCGGCCTGAAGCGCGGTAGCGTAATCGCTTTCCAGAGCCGACGATATGCCCTGGCGCATCAACCCCAGCGCCAGCGTCGGCCCTGCCGCCAGCCGCGTGGCCAGCGCCATCGCCTCGTCGATCAGCGCGTCTTCGCCGACCGCCTTGTAGATCATCCCCCAATCCTGCGCCCTGGCCGCGGTAATGCGCTCGCCCAGCAGCATCATCTCGGTCGCACGCGCCTTGCCGACCAATCGGGAGAGCATCCATGATGCGCCCCCATCGGGCACCAGGCCGATATTGACGAACGCCTGCAGGAAATAGGCGCTTTCGCTGGCGATGCAGAAATCCGCCGCGAGCGCCAGGCTGCACCCGATGCCCGCCGCCGCACCGCGCACCGCGGTCACCACCGGCACCGGCAGCGTCGCCAGCTTCAGCATCAGCGGATTGTAACTCGTCGCCAGCGCGTGGCGCGCGCGTTCGCCACCCGAAACCTCGCTCGACCCGCCGCGCCCGGCAAGATCCGCGCCCGAACAGAATGCGCGCCCTTCGCCGCAGATCATCACCGCCCGCGCCCGTGCCAGCCCGTCCAGCGCGGCGCTGATTTCCTCGAACATCTGCGGAGGCGCGGCATTCAGCCGTTCGGGCCGGTTGAGGGTAATGACCAGGACATCGCCCTGCCGCTCGGTACGGATCATTTCAAACGCCATTGGTTTTCTCTCCCCCGGTTTTCGACACCCGGTTTCATCATTGCTGCCGGTGTTCCCGGCGATCAGTGCGACGCTTTCGGCGTCTCCATGATTTCAGTCAGCACGCCACCCATGTCCCTGGGATGGACGAAGAAGATCAACGTACCATGCGCGCCGATACGCGGTTCGCCCAGCACCCTGGCGCCCTTGCCTTCAAACCATGCCTTGGCCGCGTGGATGTCGGGCACTTCGTAACAGACATGATGCTGCCCGCCCGCCGGGTTCCTGGTGAGGAAGCCGTAAATGGGCGACTCCTCGCCCAGCGGTTCGATCAATTCGATCTGCGTCCCCGCCGTCCCGTCCATCCCGACGGTATCGACAAAGCACACCTTCACGCCCTGCGCGGGGAGATCGAAGGGTTCATGGATGATCGTCGCCCCCATCACGTCGCGGTAAAAGGCCATCGATGCGTCGATGGACGGGGTGACGACACCGATATGATTGAGACGACCGAGCTTCATAAACCGACCCTAACATCCAGAAAGTGCGTTGGCGTCGCCGCCCTGTAAGTCATATTTGTCGCCGTGACGAACATAGAGTGCGTCAAAGGTCCGCGTCCCGGAGAAGTGGACGCGAAACGACTTGCCCGGCACGATATCGGCGATCTTGCCTTCGATCGAGATTGCGTCGTCGCCATCGCTCACCCCGCCTGCATCGTCGTAACTGTCCATGAAGCTGACGAGTTCTACCGGACCGCCCGGCTGCAATTCGGTCAGGCTGGTCCATTGGCAGGTATAGCCCTGCCAGGCGCCGCCGCCTTGCGTGTAGATGACCGGCAGCGTCGAAAATTGGCGCGACACCGCCATGTCGCCCAATTGTCCGAAGCTGCCGCTGCGCACCGCTTCTGGATACGCATGAACCAGCGCGAAGCCTGCACCTTGCGCCCGCAGGTAATTGACGGCGACATATCCGCTTTCCGCATGGGCGCCATCGGGGGCGCTCCCCTGGTTGACGAGCACCGGCCCGAAAGGCGCATCGACGAGCGTGCCATGGTCAAGGACAACATGAACCCCCTCCGCCGTTTCCAGGGCAAGGCCATGGGGATAGGCGGCCGTTTCCGCCGCTTTCAGGCGCTGCGCGGTGGATTGGCGGTCAACAGGTACCGAACCCCGACCCGCCACCGGCAGTTTACCAACGGGCGGGCGCACCGGGGGCCGCACCGCCAGCCAGGCCACCCCGGCACCAACCACGCCGATTGCCAACGCGGCGGCCAGCAACCAGCGACGCCGCGTCATTGCCGCAATCCCGTCACTGCAAGACCCCGAAGGCGATCAAGGTCGGCTGGCAAGCGCCGGATCGTTCGCTGCATCGACAATGACGGGCTTTGGTCAAAGGACGCCTCCCGGTGCCGAAACAGCCATCGCCATGGCGATGCTTGCGGCGGAATGACTTACAACGGGATATTGTCGTGTTTCTTCCACGGGTTTTCCAGCGCCTTGCCGCGCAGCTTGCGCAGGCCCAGCGCGATCCGCCGCCGCGTCGAATGCGGCATGATGACTTCGTCGATAAAGCCCTTGCTCGCCGCGACGAACGGGTTGGCGAAGCGCGCTTCATATTCGGCGGTGTGCTCGGCGATTTCCTCGGGCGTGCGCCCGCGGAAGATGATCTCGACCGCGCCCTTTGCCCCCATCACCGCGATTTCGGCGGTTGGCCAGGCATAGTTCAAATCGCCGCGCAGATGTTTCGACGCCATCACGTCATAAGCGCCGCCATAGGCCTTGCGCGTGATGACGGTGATCTTGGGCACGGTCGCCTCGGCATAGGCATAGAGCAGCTTGGCGCCATGCTTGATGATGCCGTTATGCTCCTGCGCGGTGCCGGGCAGGAAACCGGGCACGTCGACAAAGGTGACGATCGGAATTTCGAACGCGTCGCAGAAGCGCACGAACCGCGCCGCCTTTTTCGACGAATTGATGTCGAGCACACCCGCAAGCACGGTCGGCTGGTTGGCGACGAAGCCGACCGTGCGCCCTTCGATCCGGCCAAAACCGATAATGATGTTGGCGGCATGAGTGGGCTGGATTTCGAAGAACTCGCCTTCGTCCACCGTCTTGCGGATCAGTTCGTGCATGTCATAGGGCTGGTTGGCGGATGCCGGCACCAGCGTGTCCAGGCTGCCCTCGATCCGGTCCCACGGATCGGAGGTGGGCCGTTCGGGCACTGCTTCGCGGTTGGAGGCGGGAAGAAAGTCCACGAAGTCGCGGGCTGCCAGCAACGCCTCGATGTCATCATCGAACGCGACGTCGGCAACCCCCGACTTCGTGGTATGCGTCACTGCACCCCCGAGTTCCTCCTGCGAGACCATTTCATTTGTGACGGTCTTCACAACATCGGGGCCAGTGACGAACATGTAACTCGAATCCTTCACCATGAAGATGAAGTCGGTCATCGCGGGCGAATAGACGGCACCGCCCGCGCATGGACCCATGATAAGCGACAATTGCGGCACCACGCCAGATGCCAGCACATTGCGCTGGAACACCTCTGCATAACCGCCCAGCGACGCCACGCCTTCCTGAATGCGCGCGCCACCCGAATCGTTGAGGCCGATGACCGGTGCACCGACCTTCATCGCCATATCCATGATCTTGCAGATCTTCTGCGCATGGCGTTCGGACAGCGATCCGCCGAACACGGTGAAGTCCTGGCTGAACACGAACACCAGCCGGCCGTTGATCGTGCCCGATCCGGTAACGACGCCATCGCCGGGGATGATCTGGTCGGCCATGCCGAAATCGACGCAATTATGCTCGACATACATGTCGAGTTCCTCGAACGACCCTTCGTCGAGCAGCACGTCGAGCCGTTCGCGCGCGGTCAGCTTGCCCTTGGCATGTTGCGCAGCAATCCGCTTTTCACCGCCGCCAAGGCGCGCGCCTGCGCGTTTCCGTTCTAGCTGCTCAATCGTTGCGGACATGCGCGCTCCCTAAAGCTGGAAAGCCCCTTTCCCAAGCTTTGGCCGGGCGCGCAAGCCCGGTGAACCCGTGGCACCGAAAACCGCCACCAGATACCGACAGTATCCGGCCAACTCAATGGCAGGTCGTGCCGGTGCCCGCATCGAGATCAAGGCAGCGCCCATCGGGCTTCGGTTCGCTCAGCGGCAGGCCGATGGTGGCCGCAAGCGTGGGCATGATGTCGACCGTTTCCACCGACAGCGGCTGTTCGAACCCGGTCATGTTGCGGCGCCAGAACAGGATCGGCACGCGCCGGTCATAATCCCAGAACGACCCGTGCGTCGCCACGTAGCCGCGCGTCGGATCGGCAATCGGGGTGATCCGCGGCTTCAGCGCGACGACGATATCGCCCGAACGCGGTGGATAGAAACTGGCGCGGGCGCGCTGCACCAGCGTCCAGGTTTCGGGCGGGCCCGACGGATCGGCGGTCGCTTCCAGTTCGGCACGGCTGAACGCGGCGGCAACCTGCGGATTGCCGCGATACAGCGCCAGCGCTTCCTTCAGCACGGCGTCATGCTGCTTGGGCGCGAGCGCGGGGTCGATCCAGATATCCCCCGATCCCACATCGCCGTGGATGAGCTGCCCGGTCAGGTGCAGCTTTGCCGCAACCGCGTCGTTGATCGCCCTGGTGGTGAAGCCGGGGTCGATGCGCTGCGCCTCGACAATCGCATGGTCGCGGTTGCGTTCGGGCAAGTCGTGCCCGCCATGATCGGCGGTCAGCACCACTTCGTAATCCAGCCCCAGCTTGTCGAGCGTATCGAAGAAATCACCCATCGACTGGTCCAGCTCATGCAACTGGATGCACATCTCGCTGCCTTCGGTGCCATAGGTATGGCCGACATAATCGGTCGCCGACGCGCCGATGGCGATCAGGTCCGGCGCGGGGCCGGTGCCCAGTTTTTCCGACTGGATCAGCCCCGCGGCGATCGCGAATACCGTGCCGTCGATCTCGGGCGAGGCGCGGAAGCCCCTGGCATCGCCAGCCGCGCGGGCAAAGCGCCCGGTGCCCACCGATTTGCCGCCGCCAATGTCGATTGCGCGGTCGTGCGCCTTGCAATCGTCAGGCAGGTCGAGCGGCGGCTGGGCCGTACCGATCATCGCGGTCACCGCCTCGTTGGCGCGGATGATGATCGGCGGTTCGGCGCGGCCTGCATAGCTGGTGAATTTCTTGCCGTCCCACCACCAGAGCTGATCGACGGCATGGCCGCCCATCATCACCGCCGCGCGATCCTTGCCCGCGACCGAGAACACGCGCGACGCAGGGTTGGCCGCCTTCATCCGTTCGCCGAGCGTGGGCACGAGCAGATGCTTGTCGCTGACCGTATAGCTGCTGGAACTGGAGCCGGGCACGCTCTCATCCTCGGCGCAATAGACGGTCTTGTCGTCGCGCGCGGTTTTCAGGTCGACCCAGTTATTGGCGATGATGCCGGTATGTTCGGGGCGCATTCCGGTGAGGATGGTCGAATGGCCCGGGCAGGTTTCCGTCGCGGCATGGCTTTGATAGCCCGACGGGAATACCGCGCCTTTCAGCAACCGGGCGAAGCCGCCGGTGAAATGGTTGCGATATTCCGCGAACAGATCGGCGGAAAACTGGTCGACCGAGATGGCGACGATCAGGCGTGGCGGCGCCTGGACGATCTGGAGCGCAGGCTGGGGCGCGGGCGGAACGGCGGATGGCTGGGCGGATGGTGCGGGCACCGACGCCTGGCCTGCGGGAGTGGCGCCGTGCCCGGCAGCAAGTGCAGGCAGCGTAACCGCCGCGATGGCCGCAGCGAACAAGGGACCGACAAGCTTCATCCATACTCTCCACAGCGCGGCACGATAACGGCGATATAAAACGGGGCCTATAAAACGGGCCCCTATAAAACGGAGCGATGCATTGCGCGCCCCGAATCGCTATTGACCAGCGCAAAGAGCCACACAAGGACTGCCCAATGCGCGCGCTCAGTTTCATTTTCTTGACGTTGGCGATCTGGTTGGGCGGATCGGGCAACGCGGGCGCGCAGACCGCGCCGCCGATCGCCGATTCCCCGATCGCCGACCCCTATGCCAGGGGGCCGCACCTGCAAATCAGCCTGATTGCCGAAACCACCACGCCCGCCGCCGGACGCGACGTGACGCTTGCCTATGACGTGCAACCGCAACCCGGCTGGCACGGTTATTGGCAGAACCCCGGCGATGCGGGCTTTCCCGCCAAGTTCCAATGGACCGTGCCAACCGGCGTCACCGCCGATGCACCACGTTATCCCGTGCCGACGACGCTGCTGATTTCCGGCCTGATGAACTATGTGTTCGAACAGCATTACACCCCGCTCATCACCCTCCATTTGGCGAAGGATCTGGCGGCAGGGACCAAAATTCCGGTGCGGTTGAAAAGCAGTTATCTGGTCTGCACCCAGGAATTGTGCGTGCCCGAATCGGCGGACCTGTCGGTTGACCTGATCGTCGGCAACGGCGCGATTTCACCCGCCAGCCAGTCGCAGTTCGATATCTGGCGGCGGCTGTTGCCGCGCCCGATCGGCATCGGCGCGCATTATCAGGCGGATGGCAAACACATCCGCATCGGCATTCCCTATCCGGCGTCCGCCCCGGCCGACAACGCCTATTTCTTTCCACTGACCACGGGCGCGCTCGACTATGCCGCCCCGCAAAAAGTGACGCGCGACGGTGACCGGTTGGTGATCGATACCGGCATCAGCAAGGCAACGAGCGGCGCGATCGACGGCGTGCTGCGCATCGACGGCGCGCAGGGGCTGACCGTCACGGCGACACCGGGCGCCGTGCCCCCGGCACAAGGCGCTGCCGCCGCCGGATCGCCATCCGCTGTGCTGGGCGCGACGCTCATCGCCCTGGGCGGTGCGATTCTGGGCGGGCTGATCCTCAACATCATGCCGTGCGTCTTTCCCATCCTCAGCCTCAAGGCGCTGGCGCTGGCCAAGGGATCGGTCGATGCGGCTGAGGCACGGCGCGAAGCACTGGCCTATACCGCCGGGGTGATGGTCGTCATCGTCGGGCTGGGCGCGGCGATATTGGGGTTGCGCGCGGGCGGCGCTGCGGTCGGCTGGGCATTCCAGTTGCAGGACCCGCGCACCATTGCCGTGCTGCTGCTGCTGGTCGTCGCCCTGACGCTCAATCTGGCCGGGCTGTTCGAGATACCAACCCCGCGCTTTGTCGATCGTGCCAGCGGGGCGAACGGCGCCTTTGCAACCGGGGCGCTGGCCGCCATCATCGCCACGCCGTGCACCGGCCCGTTCATGGCTGCCGCGCTGGGCACCGCGCTGGTGTTGCCGTGGATGGCGGGGCTGGCGGTCTTTGCCGGGCTGGGCCTTGGCCTGGCGTTGCCCTTCCTTGCCATCGGCTTCGTCCCGGCGCTGCGCCGTCACCTGCCCAAGCCGGGCGCGTGGATGGAGGTTTTCCGCCAGATCCTGGCCCTGCCGATGGGGCTGACCGCCGTGTGGCTGGCATCGGTATTGAGCGCGGAGGCAGGAACGTCGGGCATCACCATCGGGCTGCTGGGCGTGTTCTGCATCGCCGTCGTGCTGTTCATCGTCGGCAAGCGGCAGCGTCTTGGCCTGTCGGCGCATTGGCTGTCCGGCCTTGCGCTGATCGCCGTCACGGCGGGCGCGATGGCGACCGTTCACTCGCAACCGCGCCAGACCGCCGCCGCAAGCACCAGCCAGAGCGATGGCGACGCCATGCCGTTCAGCGAGGAAAAGCTCGCCGGATTGCGTGCGAGGGGGCGGCCGATCTTCGCCTATTTCACCGCCGACTGGTGCCTGACCTGCAAGATCAACGAACGCGTGGCGATCGAAACCGATCAGGTCCGCCAGGCCTTTGCCAGGCATCATGTCGCGGTGCTGGTCGGCGACTGGACCGATGGCGATCCGGCGCTGGGCCGTTTCATCCAGGCGCATAACCGGGCGGGCGTACCGCTTTATCTCTATTACCCGGCAGGCGGCGGCGAACCGCAGGTGCTGCCGCAAGTGCTGACGCCGGGCAGTCTGGCGGCGCTGGCCAGATGAGAATTGCCGGCGCCACGCTGATCCTCGCCCTTGCGGGCGCCAGCCCGATCCTCGCCCTTGCGGGCGCCAGCCCGATCCTCGCCCTTGCGTCGGCCACCGCTGCATCCGCCGCAGCCGACCCGCCCGCGTGGACCGAACCGACTGCCGCCTTTCCGGTGATCGGCCCGATCCACTATGTCGGCACCAGGGGGCTGGCCGCCTATCTCATCAAGACGTCGGCGGGGGCGATCCTGATCGATCCGACGATGGAAGAAAATGTGCCCGCGATCGAGCGCAACATCATCGCGTCGGGCGTACCGCTCAAATCGGTCAGGATATTGCTCAACAGCCACGCGCATTTCGACCATGCGGCGGGGTTTGCACGGCTGAAACGCGATACCGGCGCGCGCGTGATGATCATGGACCGCGACGCCGACGCCATCCGCCGCGGCATGCCAAGGGGCGACAATCGCTTCGCCACCCCCTTCCCCGCCGCCCCGGTCGACCAAGTGCTGAAGGATGGTGAACGCGTGACGCTGGGCGGCGTGACGCTGACCGCGTGGCGCACCGCCGGGCATACGCCGGGTTGCACCACCTGGACGATGACGGTGATCGACACGGTGGCCAACAAGGGGCGGCCCCGCCGGGTGATCTTTCCATGCAGCCTGTCCATCGCGGGCAATGTGCTGGTCGGCAACAAGAGCTATCCCGGCATCGCCGATGATTATCGCGCGTCGTTTGCGCGGCTGAAATCGATGCGCGCCGACATCGTCCTGACCGCCCATCCGGAATTCAGCGACGTGTTCGAACGCGCCGCCCGCGCGCGCCATGGTGAGCGGGACGCATGGCTCAATCCCCGCCGCCTCGGCTCGCTGGTCGTTGAGTCGCAACAGAATTTCTACGCCGAACTGGCCAGGGAACAGTCCGTCAAAGATACGAAATGACCCCCTTGTGCATTGCAACAAGACGTTGCAGCATGGCGGTCGATCAAGGGAGGCATAACAAGCCACATGGCGGTACGGCGTGCGTTCGATGAGATTATGGGCAAGGGTGAGATCGCCCGATCGGAACTCGCCGCGCTGGGCACATGGCTTGCCGACACCCCCGACAGTGAATTGCGCCGACGCCAGCAATCCGCCGAAGCGACGTTCCGCCAACTGGGCATCACCTTTGCCGTCTATGGCGACGAAAGCGCGTCGGAACGCATCATCCCGTTCGACATCGTCCCGCGCGTCTTCCTGAAACGCGAATGGGACCGGCTGTCCGAAGGGCTGGTGCAGCGGGTGGAGGCGATCAACGCCTTTCTCGACGACATTTATGGCGAGCGGAAAATTTTGAAGGACGGGGTACTGCCGACCGACCTGATTTTCGGCAACCCGCAATTCCGCCCGGAAATCGCCGGGATGCGCCCGCCGCACGGCGTGTGGGCGCATATCTGCGGCATCGACCTGGTCCGCACCGGGCCGGACGATTTCTTCGTGCTGGAAGACAATGCCCGCACCCCGTCGGGCGTGTCCTACATGCTGGAAAACCGCGAAGCGATGATCCGCTTGTGCCCGGAGCTGTTCCGCGGCTTGCGCGTCGCGCATGTCGACAGCTATCCCGACAAGCTGCTGGAAACGATGCGATCGGTGGCGCCACCATCCGCCGCGGCCAATCCGGTCTGCGTGGTGCTGACGCCGGGCCATTACAATTCGGCTTATTACGAACACAGCTTCCTGGCCGATTCGATGGGCATCGAACTGGTCGAGGCGGCTGATCTGGTCGTCGATGACGATTGCGTCTGGATGCGGACCATCGCCGGGCTGGTGAAGGTCGACGTGATCTATCGCCGCATTGATGACGACTATATCGACCCACTGGTCTTCCGCGCCGATTCGATGCTGGGCGTGCCGGGGCTGATCGCCGCTTATGCCGCGGGTAATGTCGCGCTGCTCAACGCGCCGGGCAACGGCATCGCCGACGACAAGGCGATTTACAGCTATATGCCGGAAATCGTCCGCTATTATACCGGCGCCGACGCGAAACTCCCCAATGTCGAAACCTATCGCTGCCGCGAACCCCAGGCGCTGAAATATGTGCTCGAAAATTTGCCCGAACTGGTGGTGAAGCTGGTCGACGGGTCGGGCGGGTACGGCATGTTGGTGGGGCCAACCGCCAGCAAGGCGGAAATCGAGGCTTTCCGCGCCGCGCTGATCGCCGAGCCGGAACGCTATATCGCGCAACCGACACTGGCCCTGTCCACCGTGTCGACGATGACCGACGAAGGGCTTGCCCCGCGCCATGTCGATTTCCGGCCCTTTGTGCTGACGGGCAGCAAGGGCGTGCAGGTGGTGCCCGGCGGCCTGACGCGTGTCGCGCTGAAAAAGGGATCGTTGGTCGTCAATTCCAGCCAGGGTGGCGGCACCAAGGACAGTTTCGTCCTGCTTGACGATGGAGATGCGGCGTGAGGTCGTCATGCTGATGCTGTCGCGCACCGCCTCGTGCCTTTACTGGCTGGGCCGATATGTCGAACGCGCCGATTTCGTCGCGCGACTGGTGGAGGCGACGGTTCGGCTCGACGCGCTATCGGCGCGCCCGGCGGGTGAGATGGCCTGGGCCAGCGCGCTGGCGGTCACCGAAACCGATGAGGCATATGCCGCAACCGGCCAGTCGATGACGCAGACCAACGTCGCACGCTTCCTGACGCTGGATACCGGCCACCCCGGATCGATCGTCCGCTGCCTGGAAATGGCGCGCAACAATGCCCGCGCGGTGCGCACCGCGCTGACCAAGGATGCCTGGACGTCGATCAACCGCGCCTGGCTGCTGTTCGACAATCGCGCCAGCCCCGGCGGCACCACCGCGACGCTCAACCTGCTGGAAGGCGTGAAGGCGGAGACTCGCGGGTTTGAAGGCGCGATCCACCGGATGCTGCGCAACCAGGCCAATGGCTTCATCCGCCTTGGCCAGTCGATCGAGCGTGCCGACAACACCGCACGGCTGCTCGACGTGAAATATCACCTGCTGCTGCCCGAAGGCGAAACGGTTGGCGGCGTGGTCGATCGGGACCAGTGGACGACAATCCTGCAAACCGTGTCCGCGGTGACTGCCTATCGCTGGCTGTATAATGACGGGCTGACCTCCGCCAACGTCATCGACCTGCTGTTGTGCCGCCCCGAAATGCCGCGCTCGCTGGCCGGATCGGCGGAGGAAACGGTGGAGATACTCAACACCCTGGCCCGTCAGTCGGGCTTGCAGGGGGAGGCCGACAGGCTGGTCCGGGCCCGCCTGTCACGCGTCCATCGCACCCGGTCGCGCGAGGTGATCGCCAGCGGGCTGCACGAATTCCTGCAAAGCTTCATCGTCGAGAATGCTGAACTCAGCCAGGCGATCGGCCGGCAGTTCCGGTTCGTCTGATGCGACTGCGCGTCGATCATCACACCATTTATCGCTTTTCCCGGCCACAGGCGCGCGTGGTGCAATTGCTGCGCATGACCCCTGCCGATACCGACCAGCAGACGATTGCCGACTGGCGGATACTGGTTGACTGCGACGCGCGGCTGAAGGCGGCGCGCGATGGCTTCGGCAATGTGGCGACGATGATCTATGCCGAAGGACCGTTGACCGGGATCGACGTCACGGTAACCGGCGAAGTGTTGACCCTGCCGTCAACGGGTATCGTCACGGGCGGGGTGGAGCCGTTCCCCACCGCGCTTTACCAGCGCCATACCCCGCTGACCGCTGCCGACGATGCCATTGCCGAATTTGGCCGGCAGGCAGGCAATGGCAAGGACTGGCTCGACCGCCTGCACATCCTCAACCGTGCGGTCCACGCCCGTTTCCCGCTGCACGAGGGGCGGCCGGTTGCCGGGCGCACGGCAGCGCAGGCGTTTGCCCAAGGCGACACCACCGCGCGCGACATCGCCCATATTTTCATCGCCGCGGCGCGATCGATCGGCGCACCGGCACGGTATGTCTCGGGCTACAGCCTGATCGCGGCGCGCGGGGAAACGCAACCAACCCCGCATGGCTGGTCGGAAGCCTGGGTGGAAGGGCTTGGCTGGGTCGGCTTCGATTCGGGCATGGGGCTGTGCGCGGGTGAGGAATATATTCGCGTCGCCATCGGGCTGGACGCCCACAGCGCCGCACCGGTTGCCGGATCACGCCTTGGCGATGGCCGCGAATGCCTGGACGTCGAAATCGAAATCGGGTCGATCGGCGATGCCTGAACTTTCCCGCGCCTGAACTTTCCCGCGCCTGAATTTTCCCGCGCCTGAACTTCAGCTTACGCGAATTCGCCTTCCAGCGCGGGCAGGGGCGCGGGCAGGATGTCCTCGTCTTCCATCAGTGTCCAGCCATTGGGGCCAAGCACCTCGATCGGGCGATACCGCGTCTTGTACGACATGCGCGGCGACCCCTTCACCCAATAGCCGAGATAGACATAGGGCAGGCCAGTGGCTCGTGCGCGCTGGATGTGATCCATGATGATGAAGTTACCCAGCGCCGGGCGCTCGGCCAGATCGGCGTCGAAAAAGCTGTAGATCATCGACAGGCCATCGGCCTGCTGGTCCGTCAGGCACGCCCCGACCAGCCGCCCGCGCCGACCGTCCTGCGACGGCTCCCGATATTCGATGACGAAGCTTTTGACCGGGCTTTGTTCGACCATGTCGGCATAGTCGTTCTCATCCATGCCCGCCATGCCGCCACCGGGATGGCGCGATGCGAGGTAACGGCGCAGCAGGTCGAACTGCTCGTCGGTTGCCCAGGGGCGGCAGACCGCGATTTCCAGGTCGCCATGACGGCGCAGCAATTTGCGCTGGGTTCCGTTGGGCACGAAATCGTCCGCCACCACCCGCACCGACACGCAGGCCGAACAACCGATGCAGCTTGGCCGATAAGCGACCGACTGGCTGCGACGAAAACCGATGCGACCCAGCGCGTCGTTGAGTTCGGATGCCTGCCCCCCGCTCAGCTCGGTAAACACCTTGCGTTCGGTGCGACCGGGCAGGTACGGGCATGGCGCCGGGCTGGTGACAAAGAACCGCGGAAAGCGAAATGGTGCAGTCACCGACTCTCAATCCTCTCACCAGCCGTGATTGGCCTGAGGCACACTATGAATCGCCGCAGCGTTGATGAAAAGCGCATTAACCAACAATATTGGTTAAACTTGCCAGGTTGCGTGCAGAAATGGTCCGGATCAGGCCAGTTCGACCAGCGATGTTTCAAAACCGCTGGCCAGGAGCGCGGCGATCAGCCGGTCGAGATGCGCCTTGTCACGAGTCTCGCACTCGATATCGGTGATGAGCCCCTTGGCAGGCAGCGAGGTGAACACACGCTGATGATAGACCTCGATGATGTTGACCCGCTGCTGATCGAAGATGCGCGCGACATTGTAGAGCGCGCCCGGCTGATCCTGCAGCCGAATGCGCAACCGCGCCAGTCGACCCGACCGGGCGAGATCGCGCAGCAGCACATTGGCGAGCAGGCGCGTATCGATATTGCCGCCGCACAGCACGATGCCGACGGTGCGACCCGTGAAGCGTTCCGGGTGCTGGATCAGCGCAGCCAGCCCGGCGGCGCCAGCGCCCTCGACCACGGTCTTTTCGATCTGGAGCAGCAGGCTGACCGCCTCTTCCAGGCTGCGTTCGCTGACCAGCACGATGTCGTCGACCAGCGCGCGCACCATTTCGGAAGTGATCGCGCCAGGTTCCTTGACCGCGATACCCTCTGCCAGCGTGTCGCCCGCGCATGGCATGTCGGTGCCGTTGATGCGATTGTACATCGACGGGAACAATTCCGCCTCGACCCCGATGACGTCGATGCGATGGTCCGCGGCGCGCGCCACCGTCGCCATGCCCGAAATCAGCCCACCCCCGCCAATCGGCGTTATGAAGGTGTCGATGCCGGGCACATCCTCCAGCATTTCGATCGCCGTCGTCCCCTGCCCCGCGATCACGCGCGGATCGTCAAAGGGGTGGACGAACGTCAGGCCGCGTTCGGCCTCCAGCAGGCGGGCATGGGCATAAGCCGCGTCGAACGTCTCGCCGTGCAGCACTACCGTCGCGCCATGTCCTTCGGTCTGCGTCACCTTCACGATCGGCGTGTTGGTCGGCATCACGATCGTCGCGGGAATGCCCAGGCGATTGGCGTGATAAGCCAGGCCCTGCGCGTGATTGCCCGCCGACGCGGCGATGACGCCGACCGTCCGGGGCGTGAGTTGCAGCAGGGTATTGAGCGCACCGCGTTCCTTATAGGCCGCCGTGAACTGAAGATTTTCGAACTTCAGATAGACGGTCGCTCCGGTCATTTCCGACAGGGTGCGCGAAATCAGCGTCGGCGTGCGCACGATCGCGCTGGCAATCCGCGCGTGCGCGGCGCGGACATCGTCGATGGAAACCGGAAGCGGCGACGGGGGGGAAAGCGGTTCGCTGGCCATAATCCGAACGCGCCTAGACCATCTGGCGCGGCGGGGGAACACGCCTTATGCGCAGGGTGACGATATTGATGATTGATCCGGGGGTTGCCACCTGATGTTCCGCCAATTGCCGATTGCCCGCGCGCGGGTCTGCATTCCCGCGATGATGCTCGCCGCGACGATGTTCGCCCTGCCGACGCCGGTTTTGGCCGACGCGCTGATCGACAATGTCAACGGCATCACCCTGGATGCGGATGGCAAGCAGGTGCGCTTTACCGGCATTCTGATGACCAGGGACGGCATCGTCACCCGGTTGCTGAGCGATGGCGAAAAGCGGCCCGACCGGCTGGACTGGCGCACCGACATGCACGGGCAAGTGGCGCTGCCCGGTTTTGTCGACGGGCATGGCCATGTGATGGATCTGGGCGTGCGCGCTTATGAACTGGATTTGTCCGACACCAGTTCGCTGGACGAGGCCAAGGCGAAGATCGCCGCTTATGCCGCCGCCAACCCCGATCGCAAATGGATCACCGGCGGCGGCTGGAACCAGGAGAAGTGGAAGCTCGGCCGTTTCCCCACCGCCACCGACCTCGACGCGGTGGTTGCGGATCGGCCAGTATGGCTGGAGCGGGTGGATGGCCATGCCAGTTGGGCGAACAGCGCCGCGATGAAGCTGGCGGGCGTTTCGGCAAAAAGCGTCTCACCGCCGGGCGGACGTATCGAAAAATCCGGGCTGCTGCCCGCCGGGGTTTTCGTCGACGCCGCGCAATCGCTGGTTTCCAGGGCAGTGCCCGAACTCAACCAGCGCGACCGCAACGCCGCATTCCTGAAGGCGCAGGAGATTTTGCTGTCCAACGGGGTGACGGCCGCTGCCGACATGGGCACCAGCATCGACGACTGGTTCGTCTATCGCCGGATGGGCGATATCGGCCAGTTGCGCGTGCGCATCATCAGCTATGGCTCGGGCGTGGATACCGCCGTGCGCATCGCCGGGACCGGGCCGACGCCGTGGCTGTATGGCGATCATCTGCGGCTGGTGGGGGTGAAGCTCTATGCCGATGGCGCGCTAGGCTCGCGCGGCGCATGGCTGAAACTGCCGTATAGCGACGCGCCCAAACAGAATGGCGCGGGCTTCATGTCCGACGACGTGATCCGCAACCTGATGAGCCGCGCCGCGCTCGACCATTTCCAGGTCGCGGTCCATGCGATCGGCGACAAGGCGAATGCGCAGGTGCTCGACGCGATCGACGCCATGTCCGACACCTATACCGGCGATCGGCGCTGGCGTATCGAACATGCCCAGATCGTCGATCCCGCCGATCTGCCGCGCTTTGGCCAGCACGGCACCATCGCCTCGATGCAGCCGGTCCATGAAACCAGCGACCGGACGATGGCGGAGGCGCGGCTTGGCCCCGACCGGCTGGCGGGTGGTTATGCCTGGGCCGCGATGCTGAAGGTCGGCGCGCACCTGGCCTTCGGCACCGACTTCCCGGTCGAAAGCCCCGATCCGTTCGCCGGATGGGCGGCGGGCTTTACCCGGCAAGGGCCGGACGGCGAGCCCGAGGGCGGCTGGCAGGCGCAGGAAAAGCTGGATTTCTACCAGACCTGGTATGCCTATACCCAGGGCGCCGCTTATGCCGACTTCGCCGAGGACAAGTTCGGTCGCCTCGCCCCTGGCCAGCGCGCCGATTTCATCATCGTCGATCGCGATCCGACACAAGCGATGCCCGCTGACCTGCGCAAGACCCGGGTGTTGCAGACATGGGTGGGTGGCGAGCAGGTGTGGGTGAAGAAATAGGGGCCACCCAATTTGGGCGCCCGGGTGCCGCGCGGGCTTTACCAAAGCACTCATCGCACTTTGGTATGAACCCGTCCGCGCGCGGCGCGCAGGCTGTCCCACGCGTATAGCGCGCAACCAAGCCAGATCAGCACGAACGCCGCGAGCTGCGCGAACCGCACATGTTCGCCGAACAGCGTGACGCCTTCGACAAACTGCAAAGTCGGCGCGATGAACTGCAGGAGGCCGATCGTCGTATAGCGCAGCCGCCGTGCGGCGCTGGCGAACATCAGCAGTGGCACCGCGGTGACCACGCCCGACAACGCCAGCAGCAGATCAAGCCGATTGCTGGTGCCGAACACCCCCTGCCCCACACCATGCGCATAGCAGAGATAAGCGACCATCACCGGCGCGAGCAGCAGCGTTTCGACCGTCAACCCGCCCAGCGCGTCGATCGCCGCCACCTTGCGGATCACTCCATAAGTGCTGAAACTGAAGGCCAGGACCAGCGATATCCAGATCGCCCCGCCTTCGATCACGGCCAGCGCAACCACGCCCGTCGCCGCCACCGCGATCGCCGCACCCTGCCACCGCCGCAATCGTTCGCCCAGCAACGCGACACCGAACGCGACATTGACCAGCGGGTTGATGAAATAGCCCAGGCTCGCCTCGACGACATGGGCATTCTGCACCGCCCAGATATAGACGAGCCAGTTGACCGCGATCAGCAGCGCGCTGACCGCCAGATAGAACAGCGTCCGCCCCCGCGCCGCCGCGATGATCGGTCGCCCGCTGCGCGTCGCCAGTACGATGACCGCGAGCAACAGCACTGACCACAAGATGCGATGGGCCAGCACCTGAAGCGCCGGAACCCCGTTCAGCAAATGCAGATAGAGCGGCAACAGCCCCCAGAAGCTGTACGCACCGATGCCGACAATCAGCCCGGCCCGGATTTTGTGATGCTGTTCCCCCGTCATGCACGGCGCCATGCCCGCGCCGTGGCCGATGGGCAAGCAAGCTCCGCTAGGGCGCGCCCAAGCTTATTGCGCGAACAGCAGCACCGGGGTTTCGAGATATTTCTTCAACGCCTGGACAAAACTTGCCGCGTCCCAGCCGTCGACGACGCGGTGGTCGCAACTGATCGACAGGTTCATCAGCTTGGCGCGGACGATCTCATCGCCGACGAACACCGGCCGCTCGACGATCTTGTTGGGGCCGATGATCGCGACTTCGGGCCGGTTGATGACCGGTGTCGTCGCAATCCCGCCAAGCGCGCCCAGCGACGTGACGGTGATGGTCGATCCGCTGAGTTCGTCCGACTTGGCGCGGCCAGTGCGCGCCGCGTCGGCCAGCCGGGCGATTTCGGTCGCAAGCTGCCAGACATTCCGGGCCTGCGCATCGCGGATGACCGGCACCATCAGCCCGGCATCGGTCTGCGTCGCCATGCCCAGATGAACCGCGCCAGAGCGCGTCACCACGCCCGCTTCGTCGTCATAGCGCGCATTGAGCATCGGAAAATCGGGCAAGGTCTTGCACAGCGCGACGATCAGCAACGGCAGCATCGTCAGCTTGGGGCGCCCGTCGGTCTTGCTGGTGCCGCGATTGTTGTTCAGGTCGGCACGCATCGCCTCCAGCGCAGTCACGTCGATTTCGTCGACATAAGTGAAATGCGGGATGTTGCGCTTCGCCGCCTGCATGTTTTCGGCGATGCGGCGGCGCATCCCGATGACCTTGATTACCTCGTCGGCGCGCGCCTGACCCGTGTTCGGGGCCAAATAACCCTGCCCCGACTGGTAGCGCAGATACGCGTCGAGATCGGCGTGACGGACGCGATCGCCCTCCGCCGATTTCACCTGCGCCAGGTCGATGCCCAGATCGAGCGCGCGCGCGCGCACGGCAGGCGACGCCAGGATGGCGCGCTGCTGTTCCCGGCCGGCAACGCTCGCGTGCACAGGTGCAGGCGATGGGGCAGGTGACGGTTCAGACAGCGAAGGCACGACCACCGCAACCCGATGCGGAACGGGCGGCGGCGTGTCTTCCATCTCGAATTCTTCGGCAATCTCGCTTTCGGCAATGGCGAGCACTTCGGCCTCCGCGCCATCGGTTTCGATGACGACCAGCGCCGCACCGATCGCCACTTGATCGCCAACCTCGCCCGCCAGCGCGACGATGGTCCCCGAAACCGGGCTTTCCATCTCCACCGTGGCCTTGTCGGTCATCATGTCGGCGATCTGCTGATCCTCCTCCACCCTGTCGCCGATCTTGACATGCCACGCGACGATTTCGGCTTCGGAAATGCCTTCGCCGATGTCGGGCAGCTTGAACGTGAAGCGAGCCATGCGAATTAGTCCTTCAGGATTTTCTTGAGCGCCATGCCAATGCGGACCGGGCCGGGGAAATACGCCCATTCCAGGCTGTGCGGATAAGGCGTGTCGAAACCGGTAACGCGCTCCACCGGCGCTTCGAGCGCGTAGAAGCAGCGTTCCTGCACCAGCGCCGACAATTCGGCGCCAAAGCCGGAGGTGCGCGTTGCTTCATGCACGATCATGCACCGCCCGGTCTTGTTCACCGAAGCCTCGATCGTTGCGATGTCCAGCGGCACCAGCGTGCGCAGGTCGATGATTTCGGCGTCGATGCCCAGTTCGGCAACCACCGCCGCGCAGACATGCACCATCGTGCCGTAAGCGATGATGGTCAGCGCCTCGCCCTCCCGCGCGATCCGCGCCTTGCCAAGCGGTATCTTGTAATAACCGGTCGGCACCAGCGCATCGGGGTGCTGCGTCCAGTTCTGCGCCGGGCGATCCCAATAGCCGTCGAACGGGCCGTTATAGATGCGCTTGGGTTCGAAGAAGATCACCGGATCATTGTCTTCGATCGCGGCGATCAACAGCCCCTTGGCGTCATAAGGCGTCGCGGGAATGACCGTCTTCAACCCCGACACGTGCGTGAAGATGCCTTCGGGCGACTGGCTGTGCGTCTGCCCGCCGAAAATGCCGCCGCCAAAAGGGGATCGCACCGTCATCGGTGCGGTGAACTCACCATCGGAGCGATAACGCAGCCGCGCCGCTTCCGACACCAACTGGTCGAGCGCGGGGTAGATATAGTCGGCGAACTGGATTTCAGGCACCGGGCGCAGGCCATATGCCCCCATGCCGACCGCCACGCCGATGATGCCGCATTCGGTGATCGGCGTATCGAAGACGCGGGTCTTGCCGTATTTTTTCTGCAGGCCCGCGGTCGCGCGGAACACCCCGCCGAAATAGCCGACATCCTCCCCCATGACGATCACGTCGGGATCGCGATCCATCACCACGTCGAGCGCGGAGTTGATCGCCTGGATCATGTTCATGCGGGCGGTGCCACCCGCTTCGCGCGCTTCACCTGCCTCGTCCACCTCGACCGCCTGGCTCATCTCGCTCACTTCCGATCCCATGGCCGCCCGCTTGTCTCTTCCTCGGCGATCATCTGCGCGCGCTGTTCGCGCAGGTGCCAGGGCATTTCTTCAAAAACGCCATCGAACAGCGTGTCGAGCGGCTGGAGCAGGCCGTGGCCGAGAATGCCGTTCTTTTCGGCTTCCTTCTGCGCGAGCTTTACCTGTTCGGCGACTTCCAGATCCTGCGCGGCGTGGCGTTGCTCATCCCATTCGCCGATCGCGATCAGATGATCCTTCAGCCGCTTGACGGGATCGCCCAGCGGCCAGGCATTGGGTTCGCCGGCGGAGCGATACTGGCCGGGATCGTCGGACGTGGAATGCCCTTCGGCACGGTAGGTGAAATGCTCGATCAGCGTCGCGCCCTGGTTGGTGCGCGCGCGCTCCGCCGCCCATGCAGTCGCCGCATAGACGGCCAGCGCGTCATTGCCGTCGACCCGCAACCCGGCAATGCCATAACCCAGCGCCCGCGCGGCAAAGGTCGTCGCTTCGGCCCCGGCAAAGCCCGAAAAGCTGGAAATCGCCCATTGGTTGTTGACGACATTCAGGATGACCGGCGCGCGATAGACGCTGGCGAACGTGCAGGCGGAATGGAAATCGCCTTCCGCCGTCGATCCTTCGCCACACCAGGTCGCGGCGATGCGCGTATCGCCCTTCGCCGCCGACGCCATCGCCCAGCCGACCGCTTGCGGATATTGCGTCGCCAGGTTGCCCGAGATCGAAAAAAAGCTGGCGTCGCGCACCGAATACATGATCGGCAACTGCTTGCCCTGCAACCGGTCCGCGCTGTTCGAATAGATCTGGTTCATCATGTCGACCAGCGACCAGCCGCGCGCGATCAGCAGCCCTTGCTGGCGATAACTGGGGAAGCACATATCGTCATAATCGAGCGCAAAGGCCGCCGCCACCGCCACTGCCTCCTCGCCCGTCGACTTCATGTAGAAGCTGGTCTTGCCCTGGCGCTGGGCGCGGAACATCCGCTCGTCGAACGCGCGGGTCAGCGCCATCGCGCGCAGCATCCGGCGCTTGGTGTCGGGGGACAATTTGGGGTCCCAGCCGCCCACCGCCTGCCCGTCATCGTCAAGCACGCGGATCAGCGTATAGGCCAGATCGCTGAAACTGCGCGCCGCCGCCGCGATGTCGGGGCGCGCGGCGCTACCCGCGGGCGGCACGTCGACCGCAACGAAATCCACCGCGTCGCCAGGCCGGAACCGGGGTTCAGGCACGTGCAGCGACAAGGGTTGTAAATTGGCGCGCGATGACTCGCCGACCATGGCCTCTCCAGTTCGACTCATGTCAGCATTGCTGACTAATCTTCTTTTGAAGCCTTGTTATATAATTTCAACGGAAATTGCGAGTCGATTGGGTGCGCCCGGCGGCCGGAATGAGACCTTCTGCCGGTTATTTCCCGCCAAACGAAGCAATGGCGGCGCGCGCGATCGGTTCACCCCATTCCTGCACGAAATGCCCGCCATCGGCGATCACCATCGGGTCCGGGCAGCCGCGGATCTGCGAACGCAGCCGTTCCATCGCGGGCATCCCCAGCACCGGGTCCGCCGCACCGATCGCCATGAAGCTTTGCCCCTGCCAGCGCTCGGACCAGAACGCCGCGGCTTCCCGCCCGATTGCCGCGCCCGCCATGTCCGGCTCGATCGGCACCAATGCGGGAAATATCTGCGCGCCTGCCTTGTACGACGCATCGGGATATGGCGCGTCATAAGCCGCGACTTCCGCCTCGGTCAGGTGCGGGGTTCCACGCTGGATGAGCGCGCCGATCGGCAGGTCAGGCGTCGAGGCGGCATAAGCGCGCCACATCATGAAACCCGGCCCCGGCGTCGCGCCGGTGCCGATGCCGGTATTCATCACGACCAGCCGTTCGATCCGCTCCTCAAACCCCGGCACGATCGGCAGCGTCAGCCCCAACAACCCGCCCCAATCCTGCACCACCAGCGTGACGTGCTTCAAATCCAGCCGTTCGATGAGCGCGATCAGATAGTTGCGATGGAAATCAAAGCTGTAATCGCTTTGCTCCACCGGCTTGTCGGAACGGCCAAACCCCAGCAGATCGGGTGCGATCACGCGTGCGCCGGTTTCCAGGAACACCGGGATCATCCTGCGGTAAAGGAAGCTCCAGCTCGGCTCGCCATGCAGGCACAGGAACACCCGGTCGGCGCCTGCGGGACCGGCATCGACATAGGCAATGCGCAACCCTTCATAGCCGGGCAGATCATCGACATACGCCACCGGAAAATCGAAATCGGGCAGGTTGGCGAAGCGATCTTCGGGGGTGCGCAGGGCCTTTATCATCCAAGTCTCTCCTATGGCGACCGCCGATTTGTTTCGGCACTTGTTATGCCACTATGCTCGCACACCAGCCCGGCCAGTGGCAAGCCGTTCCAGCCGGATCGTTACCCGCCCTTAATCGTTATCGGTGTATCTGCGTCCTGAAGGAGAACCCGATGCCCCCGGCCAGGCCCGCGCGCCCCAAACCTGCCCGCCCACGGTTCCGCACCCGGTCGATCACACCCATCGACGCGCTGGTTGGCATGGCGTTGCTGGCCGGAGCGGCATTGGCCATCCTGCCGATGATGGCAACGCTGACCTGTTTCGCGTTGATCGCGGCGGCCGCGCATCGCCTTTCTCCCGCGCCGCGTCGCGTGGCCATCCGCGCGGCACGGCGCTGACGCGGCACGCCGACGCTGGACCGACGCTGGACCGCGTCATTCCACCGTCTGTTCGATGACGCCGAAAATCGGGTGGTGCTGATCGTTTTCCGCCCAGATGCGAATGGTATCCCCTACCTTCAGGAACGGCGTTGACGGCTCGCCCGCGATGATGGTTTCCACCGTGCGCAACTCGGCGATGCAGCAATAGCCCACGCCCCCGGCTGGAATCGGCTTGCCCGGCCCGCCATCGGCATCGCGGTTCGATACCGTGCCCGACCCGATGATGGTGCCCGCGCCCAGCGCGCGCGTCTTCGCCGCATGGGCGATCAGCGTGCCGAAATCGAATGTCATGTCCACGCCCGCATCGACCCGACCGAACGGCTGGCCATTCACATCGACCATCAGCTTGCGATGCAGCTTGCCGCCCTGCCACCAGTAGCCCAGCGCATCGGGCGTCACGAATACCGGTGAAAAGGCGCTGGCCGGTTTCGACTGGAAAAAACCGAAGCCCTTGGCGAGTTCGCCGGGGATCAGGTTGCGCAAGCTCACGTCATTGGTCAGCCCCACCAGCCGCACCGCCGCCAGTGCTTCCTCGCGGCTGGCGCCTTGCGGCACGTCGCCCGTCACCACCACCACTTCGGCTTCCAGGTCGCAGCCCCAGCTTTCATCGGCGAGCGGAATGGCATCGCGCGGCCCCAGAAAGCCGTCCGATCCACCCTGATACATCAGCGGATCGTGCCAGAAACTATCGGGCATTTCCGCCGCCCGCGCCTGTCGCACCAACGCGACATGGTTCACATAAGCCGAACCGTCCGCCCATTGGTACGCGCGCGGCAAGGGCGCGGCGGCGGCATGTTCGTGAAAGCGTTCGCGCGGGATGACTTCATGTTCAAGGTCGATTGCCAGGTTGGCGAGCGCCAGCCCGGCATGGTCCCAATCATCCAGCGCCGCCTGCAAGGTGGGGGCGATGTGCCCCGCATCGGCATACCAGGCCAGATCATTCGACACGACGACCAGCTTACCATCACGGCCTCGCTTCAGGCTGGCGAGTTTCATGCGGCGTCCTCTCCTGGTTTCATTTGTTACCATCAGGTCTAATCAATTCAGGAGCGCTGTCGACCCCCGTTTTATTGGGCGACCGCGCGATGTCCGCTCCCGCCACCACGCCCACTTGACGTTCGCGTAAAGCATGCCACCCTATGGCGGATAAAAATGCCCTGAGAGCATAAAAATAACCTGAGAGGATGTGTCATGCTTGATACGGTGGCAGGCCGTTTTGCCTATAATGACGACCACGAGGCCTTTCGCCAGACGGTGCGCAGCTTCCTGCAAAAGGAAGGCGTGCCCAACGTCGCCGAATGGGAAAAGAACCGGCTGGTGCCCAGGGAGTTCTGGCGCAAGGCCGGCGAAATCGGGATGCTGTGCCCGACCGTGCCGGAGGAATATGGCGGCCTTGGCCTCGATTTTGGCTATAACGCCATCGTCAATGAAGAACTGGCCTATCAGGGCGTGCCCGCGGGCTTCACGCTGCATTCGGACATCGTCTGCGACTATCTGGTCGCTTATGGCTCCGAAGAGCAGAAGAAACAGTGGCTACCGCGCTTCGTATCGGGCGAGACGATCACCGCGATTGCCATGACCGAGCCGGGCACCGGCAGCGACCTGCAGGCGATCCGCACATCGGCGAAGAAAGACGGCAACCATTATGTCGTCAACGGCAGCAAGACTTATATCACCAATGGCCAGAATGCCGATCTGATCCTGGTCGTCGCCAAGACCGATCCCGATGCCAATCCCGCGTACAAGGGCATGTCGATCATCCTTGTCGAAAGCGACCGTGAGGGCTTCAAGCGCGGGCGCAAGCTCGACAAGATCGGCCAGGACGCCGCCGACACCAGCGAATTGTTCTTTGAGGACGTGCGCGTGCCGATGACCAATTGCCTGGGCGAAGAGGGCAAGGGCTTCATCTATCTGATGAGCCAGTTGCCGCAGGAACGCCTGTCGATCGCGGTCGGCTGCCAGTCCTCCGCGCAAAAGGCGTTCGACGAGACGGTCGAGTTCACCAAATCGCGCAAGGCGTTTGCCGGCATGGTGTTCGATTTCCAGAACACCCGCTTCGTGCTTGCCGACCTCAAGTCCAAGCTGCAAGTCGGCTGGGCGCATCTCGACTGGGCGATCAAGCGCCATCTGGCGGGCGAACTGACCCCGACCGAGGGCGCGGCGACCAAATTATGGCATACTGAGCTGCAATGGGAAATGATGGACAAGTGCCTGCAACTGCACGGCGGTGCGGGGTACATGAACGAATATCCCATCGCCCGCATGTGGCGCTCGGCACGAGTCAGCCGGATCTATGGCGGCACCAACGAGATCATGAAGGAACTGATCGGGCGGTCGCTTTAGCGGCCTGCGCGCTTAACCAGCGGGAAGCATGAACTTGACCGTCGAACGGTAAATCGAGCGGATTGGCTTCCCGTCTGGGCCGTTGGTCGGTTTGAAATGACCCTGTTTGAGGATGTTCTGACACACGGTGGCGTCAAGGACGGCGTTGCCGCTTGAATTCACCACACGACAATTTTCAGGCAAGCCGAGGGGTGTTACGTCCACTTGGAACCCCACCTCAACCTGGCCTTTCGTTGCAGCAGGCACGGAAGGCAGCGTGTTCTGTACCTTTTCCCGCGCCAGCGCGGGCTTGGTGTAGTAGACGAGAAACAGCATCTGATACGGACCCGACTGGGCCATCGTGACCAACGCTTGGTACTTCATCCCAGTGTTCACGGCCAGTCGATCCATCGATTCCTGTATGCCGATGGTGGCCTGCGTAAGGTTGAGCGCCGCTGGTAATGCCACTCTCGCTTCACAGACACTGCTGGCGCAGTGAATCGACGCAGCACCTCCCGCATCGCGCGCGGTTTGTGCCAGGGGCGCCAGCGTTGCTTCCGCGACAGACGCCCAATTAGCATCCACTTGCTCCGACGATAGGCGTTGCCACAGTTGCGCTACACCCGGCGAGCCATCTGCCAATTTAGCGATGATCGGCGCGAAAGCCGCATCCAGCGCGGAAGCCGCAGCGCGCGTCGGCATTCCGCAAATCAACGCTGAGGCACCGAAGCCTAACATCATCCAATGGGGTGATCGCATAATGGGTCCATCCGTAAGAGCCTAAGCAAGTATTTGCTTTTCTTGCTGAATAGACAGTCGCCTAGCGCCGATCCGTTAAACAGTGATTATGCGAGTGCGTGTTAGTGCCGACTCAACCCGCGCGATTGCTGGTGACTGGTTGTTTCACCCAATAACCCCCAGAACGAACGAACCGACCGCCCTCAAAGCTCGTCGGTTTCGTCCTCATCCTCGTCGTCGCGGTTGCCGTGGGTGTCCAGTTCGTCATCATGTTCGGGTTCGCCGGCGAAAGCGCCGTCGTCGATGATGCCGCTCGCCACCATTGCCTCCATCTTGTCGACGAGGTCAGGCTCATCCGCCAGCCCGTCGAGATCGAGGCCGCGGGAGCCGCCATGGACGCTTTGTTCGGCCTTGTCCGCGTCGGAACCCAGCGCCATCGCGTCACTGGCGACGCCCTGCGCCTGCGCTTCGTCGTCATCCTGCTCGCTGTTGTGCAATTCGGGAGCCTGCTCGTCCTTGTTGCCGTCCATAAATCACTACCTTTGCCGGGTTGAACTTCGGGCTTCGCAGGATTGAACCCGGCAGGGCCGGGCGGCAACTGAATTCAATAGGCTGGCGGATCGCTTGCCGGGAAGGATTCGTCGCTGGCTTCGTCCACATTGTCCCATTGCGGTTGCGGGGTGCGCATCGCCGCTGGCCCGGCCGACCGTGTTTGGTCGAAATTCTCGCGCGGGGTTTCCATGGCGGCGAAGGCTGCTGGCGCTCCGGCGGGATGGGGCGTTCCGACGGCGCGCCAGCGGGGAATCAACCGATTCAAAAGGTGTTGGTCCATCATGTCGCGTCACCCATGTCGTGATTGGGCTACATCAACGCGCGACGAGGCGAAGGGATGCATCGCGCGCGCCGCACCGGGAGCGAGGATGCGCGAGCCGCCGCGCTGCATCACCGCCAGCCGAGCATCACCGCCAGCCCCGCATCACCGCCAACCTTGCGTCCTGGCCTTCGCTTCCGCATCGGCATCGAACGGATCACCCGTCATCATCGCCTGCGCATCCGCCATCAACGCCGCGTCGGCGGATCCCGCCTGCTGATATTGCGTGCCCTGCCCCGCCACGCCGCTGCGCGTTTCGTGCAATTGCCAGCCATTGTCGCCATGGCAGGCGATGCCCGACAGCGCCGCGCCGGTAAAGCTGCGGCACACCGCACCTTGCTGGTTGCGGAACGTCGCCAGAACCCGGACCGGACTGCCCGCCCCTTGCGCCGAGGCGAGTTGGGTATCGAGCGTGCGGGACAAGCTGCCCGACGCAATCAGCGCCCCGCCACTGCTGGTGACGGGGCCGTCCTTGCCCAGCCCGCCGATCAGGATGCCGACGATCAGGCTGGCGGCAATCGCCATGCCCGTACCCCAGCCGCGCCACGCCATCGACCGGCCGATGCGGGCCGCCCGGCTGGCGCGCGCCTGCGCAAGATCGGTCACGGGGGCCTGGTTCAGTAGGCTGGCAAGCCGGTCGGGCACCGGCGAATCCATCAGCGGCGCGAACCCGTTGGCGAGCATCGCGCGCAGCTTGCGGTGTGCGTCGACCTGTTCCTTCAACATCGGGTCCGCGGCGATGGCACGTTCGACGCGCCTGGCCTCGATCGGCGACAATTCGCCATCGGCATAGGCCATCAGCGTTTCGGCATCGATTTGCGCGCGTTCGGTCATGCCGATTCTCCCAGCGTCGCCATCAGCGCTTCTCGCCCACGCACCAGCCGGGACGTCAGCGTGCCCATCGGAATGTCGAGAATCGCGGCGGCCTCCTTGTAAGCTAACCCCTCGATCAGCACGAGCGCAACGGCTTCGCGCTGTTCCGGCGGCAATTTCCGCATCGCCCGGCCGACATTGCCGAGTTCGACCGCCGCCTCGATCGCGCGATCGCCATCGTCGCCCACCGCGGCACCGGCTTCTTCATCGACAAAGGTCTCGCCATAGCGCGATCGGGCGCGGGTGGTGTCGATCCAGGCGTTGCGCATGATACGGTACATCCAGCTGTCCAGTCTCGTTCCCGGCAGCCATTGATCGCGCGCCTTCAACGCGCGTTCGATCGCCGCCTGGCAAAGATCATCCGCGTCCGCCGCACTGCGGGCGAGCGAGTGCGCGAACCGCCGCAGGCGCGGCAACAACGCCACAAGCTCGTTCTCAAATGCCACGCTATCGTCCGCGTTCTTTGCCTTCGCTGGATGAAACGAGCCGCCACGCCCGTTTCATCCCAAGGCATGACAGTTTTTTTGCCCGTGCCTAGTTTTTTGTCGGCACCTGGTTTTGTCGGTGTCTAGAATGGAATTGAGGAGCGCGCGCCAATGCGACGGTTATTGCCCATGATGATGCTGGTGCTGCCCGCCGCGGCGGCGGCTCAGTTGCTGCCGCAAATCGGGCAGCGCCAGCCCCAGCCATTGCCCCTGCCGACCCGGCGATTGGGCGAGTTCGTCAACGACAGCAGCGACGCGTTGCAACAGGCCGCGCAATTGCCGCGCGCGGTGGCGCAATTGGCGGCCGACCGGCTGGCGCGGATCGACGCGCTGGTCCGCGAACACCCCGATGCCATCGCGCGCGATGACCATGGCGACGCGGCGCGGGCGGGCGAAGTTGTGGTGAGCGAACCCGACGACGCGCTGATCGCTGCGGCGAACAAGGCAGGCTTCGCGTTGATCGAACGCGCGACGATCGACGGGCTGGACATCGGCTATGCCCGGTTTCGCGCGCCTGCGGGCAAATCGCTGGCCAGCGCGATCCGGGCGATGCGCAAGCTGGCGGGCAGGCACGATGTGTCCGCCGACCAGCTGCATTTTGCCAGCGGCAGGCTTGAAAGCGGCGAACAAGGTTCCGGCCACGGCGTCAACGCCTCCCCCGGAACGGGCGTTGACCCGGCGGCGATCCGTATCGGGATGATCGATGGCGCTCCGGGGGCGAATGCGGGGCTGAACGGCACGATCACGCGCGGCAGCTTCGCGCAGGGCGCGGGCAAACCGAGCAACCATGGCAGCGCGGTCGCATCGCTGATGCTGGGCACGCAACAGGTGCGCGGCGCGGCGGCGGGCGCCCGCCTGTGGGCCGCCGACGTTTATGGCAACGATCCGGCAGGGGGCAATGCGGTGGCGATTGCGCGCGCGATCGGCTGGCTGATCGATGCTCGCGTGCCGGTTGCCGTCATCAGCCTGGTCGGGCCATCCAATCCCCTGCTGGCGCGCGTGGTACAGGCGGCGCGGGCGCGGGGCATGGTGATCGTCGCCGCCGTCGGCAACAACGGTGCCGCAGCCCCGCCTTCCTTCCCCGCCTCCTATCCCGGCGTCGTCGCGGTGACGGGCGTCGACAGTCGCAACCGCGCGTTGATCGAGGCGGGACGCGCGCTGCATCTCGATTATGCGGCGCCCGGCGCGGACATGCTGGCCGGTAACGCAAATGGCGATGCAGCGGCGGTGCGCGGCACATCCTTCGCCGCGCCGCTGGTCGCTGCGAGCATCGCCAGACACTATACCACGCTGGCGCCCGATCGTGTTGCGCCCGATCGCATTGCAGACGTGCTGCATATCATCGACGCCAGCGCGCGCGATCTTGGGCAGCGCGGGCCAGACAACCGCTTCGGCCGGGGGCTGGTGTGCGGCGATTGCCGGACTCCGGCAAAATAATTCTGATGCAATCATCTGTTATATAACGATATTTAATTTTTCCCGATCGCCATGGATTAAATCGGAAAGCGCATCCGTTCTCCTTCCAAGCCCGGACGACACATCGCCGGGCGGACGAAATTCGAGAAAGGATGACGATCATGAACGCTTTCATCATCAAGACAGCCCTGACCAGGACCGCCCTTATCAGCACCGCGGCGATTGCCCTGACCCTGGGCGCCGTGCCCGCTTCGGCCCAATTGCTGGGCGGTGGCGGGCTGGGCGGCAGGCTGGGCGGCCAGCTTGGCGGCGGCTTGGGCGGCGGACTGGGCAGCGGCCTGGGCGGCATTCGTTCACTGCCGACCTTGCCTGACCGCAGCATCGACACCACGCGCCAGACCACATTGTCATCGCACGGCGAACGTCATGTCGATACCAAGAAGGGCAGCGTTTCGGCCAGTCGCTCGGTCGATGGTGCACTCGGCGGCTCGCTCAGTTCGGCCAGCAACAACGCGACGGCACCTGCCGCGAATGTCGCCGGATCCGGTTCGGGATCGGCATCGGGCAATGCCAATGCCGAGTTGATCGGCACCGAAGCCGTCCGCTCGACGACGCAGCAAGCCGTGGCGACCACGCGCGACCGGGTTCAGGCGACCCGCGATCGGGCGACGACCACCGTCGGCACAGCGCGTGGCCGCACCACCTCCACCGTCGCGGCGGCTCGTGACCAGTCCGCCGCCGTCGCCAGCGCGGCCACCAGCCGGGCGCGCGATGCCGCGACATCCGCCACTGGCCGGACGGCAGGCGCGCTCAACGGCGTTACCGGTTCGGCAAATGGCAGCGCGTCAGGCAGCGGTTCTGCTTCGGGCAGCAGCAATGGCGGCGGCGCGTCGGGCAACGGTAGTGGCGAGGGCAGTGGCCAGGGCAGCCTGGGCCTCAACAACCTGGCACTGGCGGGAAGCGGCGCGGCAAACGGCAATGGCGCCTTCGGAGTGGCGCCGGGCATGAACGTCACTGATGCCAGGGGCAAGGTGATCGGTACGGTTCAGTCGGTCGACACCAACGCCCGGGGCCGTGTCGAGCAGGTGCGGATGACGGTCGGCAAGAAAGTGGCGACGCTGCCCGCTTCCAACTTCTCCGGCAATGGCGACGTACTCGTCTCGACCATGGGCAAAGCAGATGTCCAGAAAACCGCCAAAACGCAAAGCACCGAAGCCAATCAACAGGACCAATAACAGCCAACCCGTCATTACCGCGCTTCTTCAACTTCCGGCGCGACACATCGCGCCGGAAGCGCTCCTTGCCAATAGTTAATTATTTATTAACGCCGGTTAACATTCAAAATTGGATGTATTTACTATTGACGGAACATCTAACATACATAACTTATAGTAAACTCCTGGGGCGGGAGGAATTTATGCCATGGTATGTTGTGAGCTATGATATTCGCGGCGACGACCTGGAAGAGACTTACCACAGGATTGGCAATGCACTTCGGGCGACCAGCAACTGGTGCAAGCCTTTATTGTCGCAATGGATCGTCGAAAGTAGTTTAAGTCCAAAGGATTTTGTCGATAACCTGTCAAGAATCGGCGCAATTACCGAGAACGAAGGTTTGATCGTGCTGGAAACCAGCATGCGCGGCGAATACCGACAAATCCGAAGTCCAGCGATCGAGTGGCTGCAGGATCATGTCACGGCATGTTGACGTGGGTTGCCACCAACGCGGCCTGATGGCGCAACGACGCCTGCCCTGACCGACATCGATCGGGCCGCCTCGCCAATCTCCCCACCTCGCCAGGCGAAGTCGTCCGGATCTCCAACGGGCCGACCACATCCAACGGGCCGACCATATCCAACGGATTGTTAGAATGCCGGAAATTAGTCGATGCTTGTAACGATAGCGTGTTGACAGGCGCGTCGCTTCCCGAAATGTTCCCATCCGCATTCTGCGGCGTAACGCACGCGGGAACAGGGGAATCGATTTGACCAGTATCGCCAGTTCGACATGCAGTCGGGTGTTCGCTGCGGCCTTGTTGGGCGCGACCATGCTTGCCGGGTGCGCCAGCGACAATGCCGACGCCAGGCCCAAAACGGCCAGCGCCGCACCGGCGGGCAAGGGCCCGGGCATTGGCAAGGGGTATAACCATGATCCCTATCCCTCTACCTACAAGCCCTATCCCGGCGCGCCGACGCTGCTGACCAACGTCACCATTTTCGATGGTGAGGGGGGCCGGATCGATCATGGCCAGATCCTCTTCGCCGACGGCAAAATCGTCGCCCTGGGCGTCAAGATCGATGCTCCGGCGGATGCGGCGGTAATCGATGGCAGCGGCAAGGTGGTGTCCCCCGGCATCATCGACATCCACAGCCATCTGGGCGATTATCCCTCGCCCGGCGTCCAGGCCAATTCGGACGGCAATGAAGCGACGTCGCCGGTCACGGCGGATGTCTGGGCCGAACATTCGGTCTGGCCGCAAGACCCCGGCTTCTCGCGCGCGCTCGCCAATGGCGGGGTCACGACGCTGCAGATCCTGCCGGGTTCGGCCAATCTGTTCGGCGGCCGTTCGGTCGTCGTCAAGAATGTCTATGCCCGCACCGAACAGGGCATGAAATTTCCCGGTGCGCCTTATGGCCTGAAGATGGCGTGCGGCGAAAATCCCAAGCGGGTTTACGGGTCCAAGGGGCGCGAGCCATCGACGCGGATGGGCAATATCGCCGTCGATCGCCAGACCTGGGCACGCGCGGTCGAATACAAGCGCAAATGGGACAAGTTTGAAAAGGACGGCGGCGATCCGCCGACGCGCGACATCGGCATGGACACGCTGGCTGGCGTGCTGTCGGGTGAAATCCTGGTCCAGAACCACTGCTATCGCGCCGACGAAATGGCCATCGTCATGGATATGGCCAAGGAATTTGGCTATCACGTCAGCGCGTTCCATCACGCGGTGGAAGCGTATAAGGTCGGCGACCTGCTGAAGGCGAACGGCACCTGCGCCGCGGTTTGGGCGGACTGGTGGGGCTTCAAGATGGAAGCCTATGACGCGATCAAGGAAAATCTGGCGCTGCTGCAAAAGGAAGGCACCTGCGCGATGATCCATTCGGACGACGCGAACGGCATCCAGCGGTTGAACCAGGAAGTCGCCAAGGCACTGGCCGCCGGACGTCAGGCGGGCATCGACATTTCGGATGCGGTCGCCTGGGAATGGCTGACCTACAACCCTGCCAAGGCACTGGGCATCGCCGACAGGACCGGCAGCCTGAAACCGGGCAAGATGGCCGATGTGGTGTTGTGGAACGGCAATCCGTTCAGCGCCTATGCGCGGCCTGAAAAAGTGTGGATCGACGGCGCGTTGCTCTACGATGCGGACAACCCCAAGCTGCGACCGGTATCCGATTTTGAACTTGGCCAGCCCGGCTCGGGAGATGTGAAGTGAAGCGCCTGCTCCTCCTCATGGCGGCGACCGCGCCGCTCGCCCTCGCCGCACTTCCGGCGGCGGCACAGTCGGTGGCGATCACCAATGCCAAGCTGGTCATCGGTGACGGCTCGGCCCCGATCGAGGGCGGCACCGTCGTCGTCAGGGACGGCAAGGTCGTCAGCGCGGGCAGGAATGTCGTCGTGCCCGCCGGGATCGACACCGTCGACGCGGGCGGGCGTTATGTGACGCCGGGCATTGTCGCGGGCTTCACCCGGCTGGGCATCGTCGAAGTCGACGGGGTTGAACAAACCAACGATTCAGGCGCGCGCAACAGCCCGTACCACGCCTCGATCGACGTCGCGCCGGCGGTCAATCCGCTTTCCAGTTCAATCCCGCTCAACCGCGCCGAAGGCATCACGCGCGCCATTGTCGCGCCCGACGCATCGGGCTCGATCTGGGGCGGCCTGGGTGCGGTGATCGATCTTGGCGCCGATCGTTCGGCAGTCACCACCCCGCGCGCATTTGAATTCATGGAATATGGCGAAAACGGCGCACGCAACGCGGGTGGCAGCCGCCCTGCCGCACTCGCCGCGTTCAAGGAAGCACTGCTCACCGCCCGCGACTTCGCCAAGCGTGGCGGCGTCTATGCCGATCAGGGCAAGGACGCATTGTTGACCCGCGCCGACGCCGTGGCGCTCGAACCGGTCGCCAATGGCCGGATGCCCCTGCTCGTCCATGTCGAACGCGCATCGGACATGCTGGCGCTGATCGCGATCAAGAAGGACATGCCGCAACTGCGCTTCGTCTTTGTCGGCGCGACCGAAGGCTGGACGATCGCCAAGGAAATCGCCGCGGCGCATATTCCGGTGATCGCCTCGGCACTCAACGACCTGCCCGAAAGCTTTGAGCAGCTCGCCGCAACCGAAAGCAATGTCGGCCGGATGAAAGCGGCGGGCGTGCTGGTCGGCATCGGCATGATAAACGACAATGATGCGCGTCAGGCGCGGCTGGAAAAGCAATATGCGGGCAATCTGGTCGGCATCGCCAGGCTGCCGGGCGCAGTGGGCCTCGATTGGGACAGCGCCTTTGCCGCGATCACGTCCAAGCCTGCCGAAGCGATCGGGCTGGGTGGCGAAATCGGCTCGCTGCGCCCCGGTCGCAACGGCGATGTCGTCATCTGGAACGGCGATCCGCTTGAACTGGGCACCGCGGTTGCCAGCGTTTATGTCGATGGCGTGAAGCAACCGCTCCACACCCGTCAGGACGAATTGCTCAAGCGATACCTGTCACCGCAGGAAGGCGCGCTGCCCAAGGCGTATGAGCGCTGATCGTCCATTCGCCCATCAAGCTTGAATTAATTCAGTTACTTAATTAACTTTCGGGGATCACGCATCCCATTTTGGAGCCAATGATGTTCAGGCCGTTCGCAGTGACCGTCGCCCTCTTGCTGGGGGGGACGGCATATGCGAGCGACAAGCCTATCTATGCCCCTGCGCCCGCCTGGGTGAAGCCCGCGCCGCCGCTCGACACGGCAAAGCTCGACGGCAATTCGCCGGTCGTCCTGCTCTATGACAACCAGCAGAAGCTGGAAAAGGGTCAGGTCTGGACGTACATCGAATCCGAAACGCGCGCGGCCTCCACCCAGGCGTTGACGGCGATCGGCACCATCCAGCTTCCCTGGCAGCCCGACCATGGCGACCTGATCATCCACAAGGCGGAGATTATCCGCGACGGCGAGCATATCGACCTGCTGAAAGGCGGGCAGCCGTTCAGCGTGCTGCGCCGCGAACAGCAGTTGAGCAAGCTGGTGATCGACGGCACCCTGACCGCGACGATGCCCGTGGAAGGGTTGCGCGTCGGCGACGTGCTGCACCTTGCGCTGTCGATCACGCTGACCGACACGACATTGAAGGGCAAGCTGCAAACCGCCGGGCTGTTGCTGCGCGATCCCCTGCGCGTCCAGTTCGCGCGGTTGCGGATGATCTGGCCGGAAAACGAAGATATTCACTGGAAGAACTATAGCGGCGCGGCCATCCCCGAACCGGTCACCGCCAATGGCTATCGAGAGCTGACCGTCACGCTGCCGATCGCCAAGGAACCTGAAATTCCCAAGGACGCGCCGATCCGGTTCAAGCCGTTGCCGCTGGTCGAGGCGACCAACTTCGCCGACTGGGCACAAGTGTCGGCGACGATGGCGCCCCTTTATGCCACCGACGGCCTGATCGATCCCAAGGGGCCGATTGCCGCGGAAGTCGCCCGGATCATGGCGGCGAGCACCGATCCGCTGGAACGCGCCGCCGCTGCCCTGCAAACCGTGCAGGACAAGGTTCGTTATCAGCTCATCGCGCTCAACACCGGCAATTATGTCCCGCAGACGCCAGCCGAGACCTGGTCGCTGCGTTATGGCGACTGCAAGGCCAAGACGCTGTTGCTGCTCGCCATGCTGCACGCGATGGGCATCGAGGCGGAGCCGGTGCTCGCCAGCCTGCAACTGGGCGGCTTCGTCACCAGCCGACTGCCTGCGGCGGGGGCGTTCGACCATGTCTTCGTCAAGGCGACGGTCAATGACGAAACGCTTTGGCTTGACGGCACCGGCGCAGGCAGCCGACTTGCCGATATCCATGATGTTCCCGCCATCGGCGCGGTGCTGCCGGTGCGCGCCGCAGGCGCCAGCCCGATCACACTGCCCAACCGCACCGATGCCCGGCCCGATGGCCTTGGGATGCTTGCCATCGACAGTTCAGCGGGCGTCAACCTGCCTGCTCCCTTTACCGTGGCGATAACGCTGCGCGGGTCGACCGCCGAACAGCTCCGCCTGGTCGCCGCGCAGAGCAGCCGCGATGATATCGAAAAGCTGGTGGCGAATGCCGTCGGGAAATATGTCGAGAACGCGACGATCGGCGGCCACACGCTGACCTTTGACGACAAGGCGGGCACCGCGACGCTGAGCGCCAATGGCGTGGGCTATCCCGACTGGAGCAGGCAAGACGACCGCGCCAGAACCGTGCTCGACACCACCCCCCGATCGATCGAATTCGATGCTGATCGCGGCCGCCCGGCCTGGCAGGCCATACCGGTGGCAACGGGCAATCCCGAATATCTGGTCACCACCACCCATATCGAACTGCCGCATGGCGGCGCGGGTTTTGCGCTGGAAGGGGAAGCGCCGCTGGATACGGTCGTGGCGGGCACTCACCTGGTTCGCAAGACGACGCTGAGCGGTGACACCATCACCGTCGAGGTCACTCGATCGACCAATGGCGTCGAGATTCCGGCCAGCGCAATCGCTGCCGAACGCAAGCACCTTGCCGCAATCCAGGCGCAGAGCCTGCGCGCCGTCGCGCCCGCCGATTATCCGTCATTCTGGCAGGAAGTGAACGACGCCAAACGCGCACGCAAGCTGGACCCGATCATCGCGGTTTACACCAAGCGCATTACCGACAAGCCCGATCAGGTCGATCGCTATACCGACCGCGCCTGGCTGTATGAGCATGTGTACGAACGGCAAAAGGCGATCGCCGACCTGACCAAGGCGATCGCCATCGCGCCCGACGCATCGATCTATCTGCGCCGCGCGTCCCTGTACCGCGACCTCAAGAACCTGCCGCTGGCGCTTGCCGATGCCAAGGCCGCACTGGAACTTGCGCCGAAATCGGCCGAAGCCGTGTCTCGCATCGCCGAGATCGAATACACGATGGGCCATTCGCAGGAAGCGCTGGCCCTGCTGCAGGACCGGATCGATCAGGGTGGCGACGACAAGAACGCCTTCATCAACAGCAAGGCGGAAGTGCAGGCCAATAGCGGGGACACGACCGGCGCGCTGACCATGCTGGATGCAGCGATCGTCAAGTCGCCCGGTCGGCCAGACCTGCTCAACAGCCGTTGCTGGGTCAAGGGATCGCACAATGTCGCGCTCGACACCGCGCTCAAGGACTGCACCAAGGCGATCGAACTCGCCGACAGCGCCGACGCCGCGCTCGACAGCCGGGCGATGGTCTATTTCCGGATGAACCGGCTCGACGATGCGCTGGCGGACCTGAACGCGGTGTTGACCCGCAACCCGGACATGGCGGCCAGCCTGTTCATGCGTGCGATCATTCGGCGCAAGACCGGTGACGCCGCGGGTAGCGCCGCCGACCTGGCCGCCGCGCGCGGCCTGTATCCCACCATCGACGAACGATACGCGCATTACGGCATATCGGCGTCCTGAGGTGTTGACGGCCTGACTCTGCGGGGGGCCTGATCTTGCTGGCGGTCTGGCCTTGCGGGCGGATCATGTGCCCCGCCCGCAAGGTCGATCGACTCGCCGACCGTCAGGGTGCGGTTTGCCGGTCGTACCAGGCGAGCCACCGGTCCATCCGGTCCTTCAGGAAGCTGGGCCGCCCCAGGCCATGATGTTCGCCTGGATAGATGATGAGGCTGGTATTGATGCTCCGGCTCTTCAACGCCTGATACATCTGTTCCGAATTGAGCAGCGGCACGTTGAAATCCTTGTCACCCACCATCCACAAAGTCGGCGTGACGATCTTTTCATTATGGTAGAATGGGTATGAATTGCGCAGCCACACATCCATGTGCTCCCACGGGCGGCCCAATTCGGTTTCATAATCGCGGATATACTGATCGGTGCCATAACCGGCGAGGACGTTGGAAATGCTCGCCCCGCTGACCGCCGCCTTGAACCGCGTGTCCGACGCGATCAGGTAATTGGTCAACATGCCGCCATAGGACCAGCCGCCGACATAAAGCCGCTTGGGATCGGCAATCCCCCTTGCCACCGCATCATCCACGCCCGCCAGAGCGTCGGGCACGGCGGGGCCGCCCCAATTGGCATAGAGCGCCTTGGCATAGGCCTCTCCCCGCCCGGTGCCACCGCGCGGGTTGGTGGAGACGACCGCATAGCCATGGCCCGCAAAAATCTGCCATGTCATGTTGAAGCCTGCATCAAACTGCGATTGCGGACCGCCATGATTGTACAGGATGGTCGGCAGGTTTTTCGCGGCAACGCCCGGCGGGGTGACCAGGAAGCCGTGAACCTCTGTCCCGTCCGCCGATTTGAACGCCGTGCGCGCGACCGGGGCCAGCGCCACCGTCTTCAGCCAGGCGTCGTTCTGGTGGCTCAACTGGCGCAACCCGCCCTTGGCTTCCAGCGCATAGATTTCGGCCGGGTGGGCAGGATCGGACAGCGTCACCGCCAGCGCCCCACCGGGACCGGCAACGGGCGAGGAAATCACGCGAAAGCCGCTCGCCACATCGCGCGGCGCACCGCCTGCCAGCGGCACTTCGGCCAGGCGGACCACCTCGTCATCCTCGACGCTGATGCGGATCGACTTGCCATCGGAAGTCCACGCCGGATCGTTGACGTTGCGGTCCAGCCCGGCGGTCAGCACCCGCCGCGCGCCGCCAGCCGCGGGCACCACCGCCAGTTTGCGGACGCCATAGCCGATCAGTTCGACCGGACCGCCTTCCAGATAGGCGATCTGCTTTCCATCCGGCGACCAGGCGGGATAGCTGCCCCAGCCATCATCATTATCGGCACCGGCATAGCTGGTCAGCGCACGCGGATCGCCGGGCTTTTCGCCCGCCGCTATAACGTACAGGTTGGTGTCGTAGTTACGATCGGGATCGGCAGTGCGGTTCGAGGTGAAGGCAATCGACTTGCCATCGGGCGACCAGGCGGGCAGCGCCTCGTCGAAATTGCCCGTGGTCAGCCGCCGCGCCTTGTGGGTCGCCAGGTCATAAAGCCAGAGGCGATTGTGCTGCTTGCCAAGATAGCCCGCGCCATCGGATTTGAACTGGAACCGCTCGATCACGATCGGCTTGGGCTTCTTGTCGTCCTTCTTGGGCGCGTCGGCCTCTTCGTCGCGGCTTTCGGGGTTCGCGTCGGCATCGGCGGGCGGCGTGGCAGGCTTGGCAGCCGGTTTGGCGGCGGGTTTGTCTTCGGGTTCGGGATCGGTGACCACCAGCGCGATAGTCTTGCCATCGGGCGACCAGACGATATCGCCGACCGAGCCCTTGATACCGGGCATTTTCAGCCCTTCCCCGCCCGAACGATCGAGCAGCCACAACGATCCGTTGCCCTTCTCGTCGGCGCGCCCCGAAATGAAGGCCAGCCATTTGCCATCCGGGCTGAACCGCGGCGTCGATTCGCTTTCATCCTTGCGGCTGGTCACCTGCACGGTGCGGCTGCCGTCCCAGCGCGTCATCCACAGATGCGAAAACTGCTTGTCGGCCGCGACGTCGGTTTCGCGCACGCTATAGGCGACCCATTGCCCGGCGGGATCGACCTGCGGATCACCGACCGATTTCACCTTGGCGATATCATCCGGCCCCACCGGGTGGGGCGCAGGCGCGGCGGCGACAACGAGCATGGATGCAGAAAGCAGGTAAGCGATACGCTTCATCAGGGCCCCCGGGGAAAGACTGGCTTGGCTTGATCCGGCAGCGCAGGGCCGCCGGAGCGATCGCTGCTCTGGATCGTTTCGTGCCCGCGATCAACAGCCACAATGTGCCGCCAACGCGCAATTGCTTGACTTTGCGCAGTGCAGCACGCATATGCCGCCGGTCGAGGCGCCTTCCAAGAGGCAGCGTGATCGGGCTTGCGCCCGGCTTTAGCGCTTCGATCCAAGCTTAACCCAGGCTTCCCACATCACGCGGGGCGCGACTTTAGTCCCCGCCCGCCGTCCCCGTTTGCGTGTCCGCAATCCGGGAGCAGCCGGCATATTGAAAGTTTATCCATGTCATTCGACACGCTCGGCCTTGCCGAGCCTATCCTCCGTGCACTCGCCGCAAAGAAATATGGCGAAGCGACGCCCATCCAGGCGCAGTCGATCCCCATTCTTCTCGAAGGCCGCGACCTGCTCGGCATCGCGCAGACCGGCACGGGCAAGACCGCCGCGTTCATGCTGCCGTCGATCCACCATCTTTCGACCCAGGGCGAACGCACCCGGCCGCATAGCTGCCGGATGCTGGTGCTGGCGCCGACCCGCGAACTGGCCAGCCAGATTGCCGACAGCGCCCGCGATTACGGCCAGTACACCAAATTGTCGGTCGGCACCGTGTTCGGTGGCGTTTCGATCGGTCGTGACCGCCAGACGCTGTCGCGCGGCATCGACATTCTCGTCGCCACGCCGGGCCGCCTGCTCGACCTGATCGACCAGAAGCTGTTGACGCTGAAGGACATCGAAATCCTGGTGCTCGACGAAGCTGACCAGATGCTCGATCTTGGCTTCATCCATGCATTGAAGCGTATCGTCCAGCTTGTGCCCAAGGAACGCCAGAGCCTGTTTTTCTCGGCCACCATGCCCAAGATGATCCGCGAACTGGCCGAAAAATTCCTGACCGCCCCGGCCACCGTCAGCGTCACGCCCGTCGCCACCACGGCGGAACGCGTCGACCAGTCGGTCATTTTCGTCCAGCAGGCCGAAAAGCAGGCGCTGCTCACCATGCTGCTCGCCGATACCGAAATCGACCGCGCGCTGGTCTTCACGCGCACCAAGCATGGCGCCGACCGCGTCGTGAAGCTGCTTGCCGCCAATGGCGTGCGTTCCAATGCCATCCACGGCAACAAGAGCCAGGTGCAGCGTGAACGCGCGCTTGGTGAATTCAAGTCGGGTCGCGTCAAGGTGCTGGTGGCGACCGACATCGCGGCGCGCGGCATCGACGTGTCGGGCGTCAGCCATGTGTTCAACTTTGAACTGCCCAACGTGCCCGAACAATATGTCCACCGCATCGGCCGCACCGCGCGTGCAGGCGCCAGCGGCATGGCCGTTGCCTTCTGCGCGGACGACGAACGCGCTTACCTGCGCGATATCGAACGGCTGACGCGCCAGAAGATCCAGGTCGAGCCGCTGCCCGAAAACTTCCTTGCCCGCGCCAACGCGATCAAGGCGGAACGCGCCAAGGCCGGTTTTGCCGATCCCGTCGAGCGGCCGCGCCGCGACATCGGCATGAACCGCGATCCGGCCCGTCCGCGCGCCACTCATCACGCCCGTCCGGCCGGTTCGGGTCGCCCCGGCCAGCCCGGTGGCGGTCGTGACGGCAATTACCGCGGTGATGGTGCGCACCGTGATGGCGCACATCGTGATGGCCCCCGTCAGGGCCGTCCGGCCGGTGGTCAGGGTCGTCCCAATGGCGGCCAGGGTCGTCCCGGCGGCAATGGCGAGAGCCGCCCCGGCGGCAATGGCGGTCGTGGCAATTTCGGCGGCGGTCGCGGCGGCCGTCCCGGTGGCGGCCGGTCGTCAGCCCAGAGCTGATCCCAACCGAAAATCCTCCGTCGCCCCGGTCCGAACCGGGGTGACGGAATGCACCAACGACAGGCGTTGCCCGGCATCAATCACCGGGTGACGCCCGTGGCGTAACGTCAGTCGTGGAAGGTCAGCCACTCGCCAGCCGCCGCGCGTGGCGCGCGCAACCGGTTGGCGGGTTCGGCCATATCCTCATAACCGATCGCCATGCCGCAAAAGAGCATCCGCTCCGCCGGTGTCCCCAGATGCGCGGTGACGGTATCGGGATACATTGCCCAGCATTCCTGCGCGCAAGTCGCCAGCCCCGCCTCCACCGCGAGCAGCATGACGTTTTGCAGATACATGCCTAGATCAGCCCATTGCGGCGGCCCCATCGAACGATCGACAGTGCAGAACAGCGCGGCGGGTGCGCCGAAAAACCCGAAATTGCGCGCAAACCACGACCGCCGTGCCGCCTTGTCCCCGCGCGGGATGGCGAGTTCGGCGTACAACGCTTCCCCCACCGCAAAGCGCCGCGCCGCATATGGCTCGCCCAGCGCGCGCGGATAAATATCGTAAGCCGGGGTTTCCCGGTGCCCGGCGGCGAGCTTCGCGCCGATATCGGCCTTCAGTTCGGCAAGCGACTCGCCCGTCATCACGTCGACGTGCCAGGGTTGCAGATTGCCCCCGGTTGCCGCGCGCGCCGCCTGCGTGACGATACGGTGCAGCAAGTCGCGCGCGACCGGGCCGGGCAGGAAGCCACGCACCGATCTTCTTGCCGCTACGGCATCTGAGACATTCATCATCCATCGCCTTTTTCGAGAATGGGGTATGCGCTCTACTCTTGCCGACCCCGCAGCTTTGCGCAACAATCCGTAGCAAATCAAAACGAGATGGAGAGTCGAGCATGGCAGAGGCTTATATCGTGGATGCGGTGCGCACCGCCGGCGGCAAACGCGGCGGCAGGCTGGCGGGCACCCATCCCGTCGACATGGCGGCAAGCGTCCTTGATGCCATCATCGCCCGCACCGGGGTTGATGGCGCGCGCGTGGACGACGTCATCATGGGGTGCGTGATGCAAGGCGGGCAGCAGGCCGGGCAAGTCGGCCGCAACGCCGTGCTCGCCGCGAAGAACCTGCCCGACAGCGTGCCCGCCGTCTCGATCGACCGACAATGCGGATCATCGCAGCAATCGATGCAGTTCGCCGCGCAGGCGATCATGTCGGGCACCCAGGACATCGTGATCGCCGCCGGGGTGGAAAGCATGACGCGCGTGCCGATGGGATCAACGGCGCTGCTGTTCATGAAGGAAGGGCTGGGCAATTATAAATCCCCCCGGCTTGAGGACAAATATCCCGGCATCATGTTCAGCCAGTTCATGGGCGCCGAAATGATCGCCAGGAAACATGGCCTTGACCGGAACGACCTCGACGCATTCGCGCTGGAAAGCCATCGCCGCGCCGCCGCTGCCACCCGGGCGGGCGCGTTCGAGCGGGAAATCATCGCGCTTGACGTCGAAACCCCCGATGGCACCGCCAGCCACCGCACCGACGAAGGCATCCGCTTCGACGCCACGCTGGAGGGGATTTCGTCGGTCAAGCTGTTGCAGGAAGGCGGCGTCATCAGCGCGGCCAATGCCAGCCAGATCTGCGACGGCGCCAGCGCGGTGATGATCGTCAGCGAGCGCGCGTTGAAGGAACATGGCCTCACCCCCCGCGCCCGCATCGTCAACCTGACGGTGACGGGTGGTGATCCGGTCATCATGATCGAAGAACCATTGTTCGCCACCGACAAGGCGTTGGCGCGCGCGGGCATGAGGATCGCCGATATCGATCTGTACGAAGTCAACGAAGCCTTCGCATCGGTGCCGCTTGCCTGGCTGAAGCATGTCGGCGGTTCGCATGACAAGCTGAACGTCAATGGCGGCGCAATTGCGCTGGGCCATCCGCTGGGCGCCAGCGGCACCAAGCTGATGGCCACTCTGCTCAACGCGCTGGAAGCGCGCGGCGGCCGATATGGCCTGCAAACGATGTGCGAGGGCGGCGGCATCGCCAACGTGACCATCATCGAGCGGCTGTAAACCGCCATCCAACGATCCATTCCGCCGGCACCACGCCAGACTGTGGGCACGAGCGGGAGACCTGAGGGGAGATTGACATGCATATCGATTCCACCACCGCCGCAGTCGTGACCGGCGGCGCCTCCGGCCTTGGCGCGGCAACCGCCCGCGCATTGGCGGCAAAGGGCGCCAAGGTCGCCATCTTCGACCTGCAAGCCGAAAAGGGCGAAGCATTGGCCGCAGAAATCGGCGGTATCTTCTGCGAAGTGAATGTGACGAGCGACGACAGTGTCGATGCCGGATTCGCCAGGGCACGCGCGGCGCACGGCCAGGAACGCATTCTGGTGGCGTGCGCAGGCACCGGCAACGCGATGAAGACGGCCAGCCGATCCAAGGAAGACGGCAGCATCAAGCATTTCAACCTGGAAGCGTTCAACTGGCTGATCCAGATCAACCTGGTCGGAACCTTCCGCTGCGTCGCCAAGTCGGCGGCGGGGATGCTGACGCTCGACCCGCTGGCCGATGGCGAGCGTGGCGCGATGGTGATGACGGCATCGGTCGCTGCCGAAGACGGGCAGATCGGCCAGGCGGCCTATTCGGCATCGAAGGGGGGCGTCGTCGGCATGACCTTGCCCATCGCGCGCGACCTGATGAGCGAAGGCATTCGCATCAACACCATCCTGCCGGGCATTTTCGATACGCCGCTGCTGCAAGGCGCGCCGCAGAATGTGAAGGATGCGCTGGCCGCCTCCGTCCCCTTCCCCAAGCGGTTGGGCGATCCAGCGGAATATGCGGCATTGGCCTGCACGATGATCGAGTGCGGCTATTTCAATGGTGAGGACGTGCGGCTGGACGGTGCGATCCGCATGGCCCCGCGCTGAAACCTGGCCGGGCGCGCGCGCGAACCGCGATCAGGCGATATCGATAATCAGCCCGTCGCCCAGCCAGGCGCCAAGCAGGCCGCCCGCGCGCTCGACGGCGGCCTCTACACCCATCGTCTTGGCGAGCGCTTCGCACAATTGCGCGAACCCCGCGCCATCGCGCACCGCTGCCAGCGCAACAGCCTCGCTTTCGTCGATGGTGATGAAACGCGGCGACAGGCCGTCGCGCCAGACGCGCACCGTCGCTGGCTCGGGCAACAGCGCGACGGGCGGTGGCATTTCGCCCTCCGCCATCGCGTTCCACAGCACGGCCGCGTTGGTTGCCACCTTAACCGTCGTCAATGTCGGGGCGAGGATGATGACGGCATGATCCCAATCGACTTCGCCAAGGCGTTCCGGGTTGATCGGATCGGCATCGGGACCATCGAATGCACGGCGCAGCGCCCAGTCGAGCGCAGCAATCTCCGCAATTTCAGGATCGTCGGGATAAAGCTGGTCAAGCGTCGCGGCAAAGCGCTGGCCATAGGCGTTGAGCGTCCAGCTCGACGGCGGCACCGCCGCGATGTGCGTGCGCGCCGCCGCGTCAAACCCGCTGTCGCCCAGCCACGCCCAGGTCCGCTCAAAACTGTCCTTCAGCGCCGCGACAAGCTGCGCACGATAGGCGTTGTGATAGACCGCAAGGCTGTCAACTGCCCGATCGGGGACCAGCGAGGGCATCGTGGGCAGGCCGGTATCCGGCTGGTCAAGCAGATAGGCGCGAAAGGCGCGCTGCGCCTCGATAAGGCTCACGCCGCTGCTGCCGTGCCGGCGCGGTCGGCGATGCTTCGCGCCACGGCCAGTTCTTCGAGCAGATCGTCGAGCGGCGGAATATTGTCATCACGCTCGACCATCGATGCCACCGGGCCAAAGCGTCGGCACGCCGCCTCATAAACCGCCCAGACCGGATCGGGCACTGGCTGGTCATGCGTGTCGATCAGGCAGGTCCGCCCCTGGCTGTGCCCGGCGAGATGCATCTGCCGAACGCGGTCGGCGGGCAGGCCGTCGAGATAGTCGATCGGATCGAAACCGTGATTGGTGCCGCTGACATAGATGTTGTTGACGTCGACCAGCAGGTAACAGCCTGTACGCGCGCACATTTCGGCGATGAAGGCCCATTCGGTCAGGCCGTCGGCGCCATAAGTGATATAGGTCGACGCGTTTTCCATCAGGATGGGGCGTTCAAGAACGTCCTGCGCGTGGTTGATATTGGCGCACACCAGATCGAGCGCTTCCTCGGTATAGGGGAGCGGCAGCAGATCGTGTGAATTGAAACCTTCGATTCCCGTCCAGCAAAGGTGGTCGGAAATCCATAGCGGCTGCACATCGTCGGCCAGCGCCTTCAGCGCCTTGAGATAATCGGGCCGCAGGCCATCGGCAGAACCGATCGACATCGACACGCCGTGCATCGCAACCGGATGGCGTTCGCGCACCTGGTGGAGCATGTGGCGCGGACGTCCGCCAGCGACCATGAAATTTTCTGAGATGATCTCGACAAAATCGACCGGCACCGAACGGGACAGATAGTCCTGATAGTGCGGGATCCGCAAACCAAGGCCGAAGCCGGTAAAAGCTCGAATCGAGTTCATAAATCCATTCAGTAAACTGTCCGGTCGGCGGAGGGGAGGGCCGACCGGACAGAACCCACGCTTACTTAGCGGGAGCGGTCAGGCTGCCACCGGCTGCCTTGCAAGCCTTGGCGGTCAGGTCCTTGAAGCCCTGGCCCTTGCAATCGTTCTGGCCCTTGCAGTCATGCGTGCCCGACTTGCAATCGGACGTGCCCTTGCACGAGTTCACGCCATAGCAAGCAACCTGCTTGCCACCGGCTGCGAAAGCCGGTGCTGCTGCGGTAACGCCTGCGAGTGCGAGCAGAGCTGCGGCCGAAGCGATGCCGGCGCCGGTTTTGAAAGTCATCATGATTGGTTCTCCCAAGGAATTTGGTCAACAACGCCAGCCTTATGCCGACCTTGCAATCGGCTATTCGAGAGCCGTCTGATAGCCGTTACATCGGACTAAAGAAAAAATTCGTCGTCGCATGTTTGTAACCTGCAGCACCGGTGGTGCGGAATGAGGACCATGACCTGATCGACTGCCCGCCAGGTCACCGTGCGGCGCCCCTTTTCCCCTCCCCCCGAACCGGGGTGCGCACGTTTCAGGGCCTTATATCTGTTGGGAGCTACCTTCATGAACAACACCACCAAGGCCGCGCTCAGCGCGCTGCTGCTGACTTCGCTCGCTGCCGGTGCGGCAACCGCCGCCAACGCACAGGCCGCCAAGCCGATGGAAAAATGCTATGGCGTTTCCAAGGCTGGCAAGAACGATTGCAAGGCCGGTGCAGGCACGAGCTGCGCGGGCACCAGCCACATCAACTATCAGGGCGACGCATGGAAGCTGGTTCCGGCCGGCACCTGCACCAAGATCAAGACGCCCAAGGGCTTCGGTTCGCTGACCCCCAAGGCCTGAGGTTCAACGCGATGTCCCTGACCGCAGGCCTTGGCTTCAAGACCGAACATCTCGACGATGCGCTCGTTGCAAAAGCCGATGGCCTGTGGTTCGAGGTTCACGCCGAAAACTATATGATCGATGGCGGCCCGCGGCTCGCCGCGCTGATTGCGCTTGCCGAGCGCTTTTCGGTATCGCTGCACGGCGTCGGCCTGTCGCTGGCGTCCGTCGAGCCGCCATCGATCGATCATCTGGCGCGCCTGCGCCGGCTGATCGATCGTATCGGGCCGGTCGCGGTTTCCGACCATCTGGCCTGGCAGAAATGGGAAGGCGCGCATCATGCCGACTTCCTGCCTTTCCCGCGCACCAACGACGCGCTGGCAATCACCGCGGACAATATCGCGCGGGTTCAGGATGCGCTGGGCCGCGCGATCCTGGTTGAAAACCCGTCGCTCTATATCGACTTGCCCGGCCACGACTTCAGCGAAGCCGAGTTCCTTGCCGAACTCGCAGCGCGCACTGGTTGCGGCCTGCTGGTCGACGTCAACAATATCTATGTCAGCGCGTCCAACCTGGGTTTTTCGCCCCAGGAGCGGATCGACGCCATTCCCGCCCAACTGATCGGCGAAATCCATCTGGCGGGTCATTCGATCGATGCCGATCCCGCCAGCAATCTGCTGATCGACAGCCATGACGCCCCGGTCAGCGATCCCGTCTGGGCATTGTTCGCGCGCCTGATCGAACGGATCGGTGAGCGACCGACGCTGATCGAACGCGACGGCAATGTCCCCGACTTCGCCACGCTGCTCGCCGAGCGCGACGTTGCGCATCGGGTCTTGCGCCAGGCGGAGACAATCGATGCTTGATGCGCATGATTTCCAGTATCGCTTCGGCGCGCTGCTTGCCGGGGTTGACCGCACCGACGATCCGGCGCTGAATCGCGCGCTGACCGTTCATCGCAACACCGCGCACAAAGCGGCACAGGATGCGCTGGCCGCCAACTACCCGGTCGTCGCGGCGCTGGTGGGCGACGAGGCATTCGCCGCATGTGCCCATGATTTTGTCGAGGATTATCCGCCGACCGACCCCCGCTTGTGCCTTTATGGCGCCGGGTTTGCCGATTACCTGGCCGCTTGGCCGGCGTTTGCCGATTTTTCCTATTTGCCATCGGTCGCCCGGCTGGAGCGGCTGGTGATCGAGGCGCTGTTTGCCGCCGATGCCGATCCGCTCGATCCCGCACGGCTTGCGGGCGATCTCGATCCGGCGGCGGCGCTGGTGCTCCACCCCGCGACGCGCATCGCCAGTTTTGACTGCCCGGCGGTCAGCATCTGGCTGGCGCACCAGGATATGCCCGCAACCGGATTGGAGGCGATCGAATGGCGGCACGAAACCGCGATCGTCACCCGCCCCGGCCTCACCATCCAGATGCGCGCGGTTGACGACGCGACCCGCGCCTTCGCCTCCGCCCCGACATTGGCCGATGCGGCGGCTGCCGCGCACGCGCTGGGCGGAAATGTCGCCGACATCTTCGCCGCGCTGCTTGCCGATGGCGCTTTCGCCCAACCCGCTGATGCCCTTGCCCAGACCAACATTCCAGAGGATGACGATGATGCCGACTGAAACCCGCTCCCCCTTCCCGCTTTACACTCGCCTGGCGGGGCTGCTCGACCGCTTCTCGGGGTCGATATTGCTGCTCGTCGCGCGGCTGGGCGTCGCCGCGGTGTTCTTCCTGTCGGGCCGGACCAAGGTCGATGGCATCCTGCACATCACCGACAGCACTTATTCGCTGTTCGAAACCGACTACAGCCTTCCCCTCATCCCGCCGCACATCGCCGCGCATGTAGCAACCTATTCCGAGCATCTGTTCCCGATCCTGCTGGTATTGGGACTGTTCAGCCGGGTTGGCGCGCTGGCGCTGCTGGGCATGACCACCGTGATCGAGGTTTTCGTCTATCCCGACGCATGGCCGACGCACCTTAGCTGGGCTGGCCTGCTGCTGCCGATCATCATGCGCGGCGGCGGCCGTTTCTCGATCGACTGGCTGATCGGGCTTGACCCGGCGCGCGGTGCCAAGGCCAAGGACTACGCCCGGGGCTGAGCGCAAGACGCCCCCTGTCACGACGCACTCTGTCACGACGCCCCTGTCACGACAGAGTCACACTATGGCAACACAGACAGCGCCGTTCCGCAATCTAGGTCGGCAGAATGGCGCGTGTCCTTGTCGTAGAAGACGACCCGAAATCAGCCGTCGCAATTGCCGCGGTTCTGGTTGAGGAAGGACTTGCCGTCACATCGGTCGGCGATGGGGCGCAGGCTTTTCTGGAAGCACGCGATTGCGCCTTCGATGCCATCGTGCTCGACCGGATGCTGCCGGGCGGGCTGGATGGTATCGGCGTGCTCGACATGCTCCGCCAGGCGGGCATCGGCACTCCGGTCCTGATCCTCAGCGCACTGTCCGCGCTTGAAGAACGCGTGCGCGGCTTGCGCGCGGGCGGCGACGATTATCTCGCCAAGCCGTTCGAGCCACTGGAACTCGCCGCGCGCGTCACTGCGCTCGTTCGCCGCCATCGGTCGGAAAGCGCGTCGACCTTGCTCGAATGCGGGCGCGTCCGCATCGATCTTGTCGCGCGCGAGGCCTGGGTGGATGGCGAGCGCGCCGACCTGCAGGCACGCGAATTGCAGTTGCTGGAATATCTGGCCCGCCACCCCGACCGCCCGATCACCCGCGCGATGATTTTCGAGGATGTCTGGGGCTATCGCTATGACCAGCGCACCAATGTCATCGACGTGCATGTCACGCGACTGCGGCGCAAGCTGGAGCGGCCCGACGCGCCGCCGCTGATCGAGACCATCAGGGGGATCGGCTATGTCTTTCGCGGCGGTTAAGCGCTGGAGCCGCAGTTCAAGCGCGCGGTTCGCCCTGTTGTTCCTGCTGCTTTTCGGCACCACCTCGGCGGGCCTGATGGCGTTCGTCCATCATCGGGCGACCAACCATTTCGACGCGCAGACCGACGAGTGGCTGGTGCGCGAATGCCGGTTGATGACCAAGCACGCCGGGCGCGCCGCCAGCATCGATCGCGTCGCCAATCACAATGAAAACGATATCAACCACCTGCGCCCGTTCGGTCTGTTCGACGCCAGCGGCCACCACCTGGCCGGGTACATCAACGCGCTTCCCGACGGACAGCGCGACGGTGTTGCGTTCGAATTGAACACCACGACATTGCGCGGACCAGTCAAGCTGCGCGCGATGACGCGCACGATGCCCGGCGGCGATCGGTTCCTGGCGGCGCAGGACATGAGCGAAGCCACCGCCTTTGCCCATGATCTGGTGGCCGCCAGCGCCTGTGGCGGGCTGGCGATGCTCGCGGTCGGCCTTGTCGGCACGCTGATCCTGGCCGCCGAGCAGGAACGGCGCGTGCGGCGGCTGACGGACAGCCTGCACCAGATCATGGCCGGGCGACTGGGCGAACGGCTGGCGCCATCGCCCCGCCGCGATGAACTGGACGACCTGATCTGCGAAGTGAACCGGATGCTCGAGGAGCTTCAACGGCTGATGCTCGAGGTGAAATCGGCCGGGGACAACATCGCGCACGACATGCGCACGCCCCTCACCCGGCTGCTCGCCAACCTGCGGCGCGTCAATCGGGAGGATGCTCGCTATGGCGAAATGGCCACCGTCATCGACGAGGCGGTCGGCGAAGTGAACGGCATGATCGGCATGTTCAACGCGTTGCTGCGCATCGCCGAAATCGACGAAGGCGCGCGGCGCCAGGGTTTCCGACAGGTCGATCTGGCGCGGGTGGTGGGGGATGTCGCGGACTTCCACGAAGTCGCCGCGATCGAACGCGGCATTACCATCACCCGCGCGCTGCCCGACAGACTGGTGTTCGAAGGCGATGCCGACTTGTTGTTCGAGGCGGTGGGCAACCTGGTCGACAACGCGATCAAATATACGCCCAGCGGCGGCCGGATCACGGTTCGGCTGGAAGCTGGCCCGGTGGTGACCGTGGCGGACAACGGCCCCGGCATTCCCAAGCGCGAGCAGACCAAGGTCCTCCAACGTTTCCACCGCGTCGAAGCGAGCCGCAGCTTGCCCGGCAACGGCCTGGGGCTGGCATTGGTATCGGCGATCGCGCGGCTGCACCGGCTCGATTTCCGCATCGGCGACGGCGTGCCGGGGTGCGTCGCCACGCTGGGCAGCGCGGGTTGAGCCCGGTTCAACATTAACTCGAATTTAGACGGACGACGCAACACAGCAATCAAATCGCCACGCAGGAGTCACGCGCCAACCCTAGGCCGCCGTTGAGCGACGAAGGGGTTCGGGGGGACACCAGGCAATCGGCACCGGCTGGTTGCGGCTGATCGTCACGCCCCTTGGTCAACAGGATATTCTATTTGGGAGGCATTTTCTGATGCGCGCGGCCATTCGTCATACCTTGCTCGCCGGAGTTGCCCTGTGCATCGCCACGCCCGCCTTCGCGGCCGACCCCACGGCCACCCCTTCGCCAAGCGACACTCTTTCGCCAGGCGATGCCGCATCGACGGCCGCCACCACGTCGAGCGACGCCGATGCCGATCCCAACGCCAGGAAAAGCGGCCAGGCCAATGACGCCCAGTCGCTGACCACCGCGGACATCATCGTCACCGGCTACACCGCCATCGACCATGCCCCGGCAACCGCCTCGTTGACCACCACCCAGCCGCAGGCAGCGGTGTCGCATGACTATATCGAAAAGGCAGCGCCGCTGACGGCCGATTTCAACCAGCTTGCCGCGCTGACCCCCGGCGTCACCAATACCGGCGCCAACAACGGCATCGGCCTGGGCGAATCCAAACTGTCGATCCGCGGTTTCCAGGACGGCGAATATAACGTCACTTATGACGGCGTGCCCTTTGCAGACACCAACAACCCCACGCACCATTCCACCAGCTTCTTCCCGTCGAACACCATCGAAACGCTGGTGGTGGATCGTGGCCCGGGCAATGCCAGCCAGCTTGGCCAGGCGACCTATGGCGGCAATGTGAACATCTATTCCACCGCGGTGGACGACAAGTTCGGCGTTCGCGCCGACGCGACCGTCGGCAGCTTCGACACTTATGTCGGCCGACTGGAAGTGCAGACCGGCGCGATCGAAAAACTGGGCGGCGCGAAGTTCGTCTTCACTGGCCAGATCCTCGATTCACAAGGCGCGCTGACCTATAGCCCGACGCATTCCAAGAACATCTTCGCCAAGGGCGTGATCCCCATTGGCAGCCACAGCACGCTGACCATCCTGGGCACCTATAACGCCAATGTCTATTACCAGTCGGACAAGGGCACCGGCACCTGCGGCACCGGCCCGGCAGGCGCGCCCACCGGCGGCGACATCACCGGCAACAACTGCACCAGCGGCGCACTGGCCATTTACGGCCGGTATTTCGGCCTGACCAACGATCCGTCGATCACCAGCCAATATGCCCAGGCCTACTGGAAGTACAACCGCACCGCCAAGCAGACCGATTTCGAGATCATCCGCCTGCAAAGCGAAATCGCGCCGGGCCTGACCTTCGACAACCGCGTCTATACATATGGGTACACTAACCACACCGGATCGGGGCAGGACGGCAGCGGCGGCACCGCCAACACCGTCATCCTGACTCCCGGCGCCAGGGCGGTTGCGGGCATCCCCGGTTATGACAAGCTGAACAAATACCGCACCATCGGCTATATCGGTGAAGCGGATTATGAATTCAGCCATGGCCGCCTGCGCGTCGGCGGCTGGTACGAAACCGCCAGCACCAACCGCCACACCATCGATTATGACCTGGTGACCGGCCTGCCCAACTACCGCGAAAAGGCCGTGGCCGGTGCCGCGGTCCAGCCTGCCGCCAACATCGCCTATCTGCAGAATTCGGGCTGGGACCAGTACCAGTTCTTCGGCGAATTCGAATATCGCCCCTTTGACGGGTTGAGCATCACGCCGGGCATCAAATATGTCCACTTCACCCGCTCGATCGACGCGGCGGTGAACCAGACCTCGCGCCTGCCGCTCAACGCCCAGGCCACCTGGACCGACACGCTGCCGTTCCTGACCGCCAACTACAAGATCAAGAGCAATTGGAGCGCCTATTTCCAATATGCCAAGGGCATTTATGTGCCTGATCTTTCCAGCTTCTATTCGGCATCGCCCAATCTGGCGGCGTCGCTGGCGCAACTGCAGCCGCAGCGCAGCACCAATTACCAGTTCGGCACCGTCTATCACGGCACGCGTTTTGCCATCGATGCCGACATCTACAAGATCCAGGTCGACAACAAGATTTCCAGCCCCACCGCCGCCGGGTCGGACAGCTCGCTGCTCGTCAATATCGGCACGGTCGAGTACAAGGGCGTGGAGGGCCAGATCAGCATATTCCCCGTCCATGGCCTGACGCTGTTCGGCAACGCGTCCTACAACGAAGCCAGAAGCGGCACGACCGGCCAGCAGATTGCCAACACGCCGTACAGCACCGCCGCCGCCGGCATATTCTACAGCATGGGCAAGGTGTTCGCGTCGTTCTCGCAAAAGTTCACCGGCCCGCAATATGCGACCGAAGCGAACACCAACGCCGCGTTCCGCCTGTATCGCATCGCGCCATATAGCGTCGGCACATTGGCGCTGGGATATGATCTGGGCCAGATCCGCTTCAGCCTCAACATCAGCAACATCTTCGACAGCACCAACGTCAACTCGGTCAAGAGCAGTTCAAAGGGCGCGCCGACCACGGCGGGCATCAATGGCGCACAGGTCCAGTCGGGTTACGGCCCGTTCGATCAGTTGCTGTTCCTGGCACCGCGCGCGATCCAGGGCACCGTCTCGGTCAAGTTCTGAACCTGCGCCCGACAAGCCAGCGCCCAACAAGGGAGCACAACCATGATGGCGCGACGGTTCCGCCACTGCCTGGCGGTATTGGCGATGGGATATGCGGGGGCGGCCATGTCGGCTGCTCCCCATGTCCTCCAATATCTGTCTCCCGATGAGGTGGCGCCGGGCGCGGTCCTGCCTGCGCCACCGCCGCCGGGATCGATCCGCGAACAGGCTGAACTGGCCGAACTTCACGCCATCATCGCCGCTGCGCCACCCGCCCGGCTGGAACAGGCGCGCTGGGACGGGGAGCATGAAGACCCTGGCCTGTTCGACCGGATGCTGGGCATCGAACTGGAAAAGCTGCCACTGACCTGGTCGCTGTTGCGCGACGTCCAGCGCGAAGGCGCCAGCGCGGCGAGCGTCAACAAGATCTTCTATCACCGCACGCGCCCCTGGGGCGTCGATGCCAGCCTGCCGGCGTGCGAGCACGCGCCCGAACACAAGCCGACCAATTCCTATCCCAGCGGCCATGCGACGCTTGGTTATTCGACGGGCTATGTCCTGGCGCGGCTGCTGCCGGGCCACTCCGCCGATATTCTCAACCGCGCATCTGATTATGCGATCAGCCGCGAGATCTGCGGCGTCCATTTTCCGTCCGACCTTGACGCAAGTCATACGCTGGGCACGCTGGTGGCGATAAAGCTGATGGCGAACCCGGTTTTCCGTGCCAGGTTCGACGCCGCCCGGCAGGAACTGATCGCCGCCCATGTCAAAGGCGCGTGAAAGCGGCGCGCGCCGAATGAGATGGCAACGGCCGGTTCTTTTTGACTTCTCTCCGGCGGGCGGGCACCCGCGGCCCGACGGAAAATCATCGATCGACGGAAAGACATGGAATGAAAGCACAGACCCAGCGACGCCTGCGGCAATATCACAACTGGCTGGGCCTGTTTTTCGCGCCCGCCATCATCTTTTTCGCGCTGAGCGGCACGATGCAGATGCTGGGTTTCCAGGACCGCGCGCCCGGTTATCAGCCGCCGGGCTGGATCAGCCTGATCGCCAATGTCCACAAGCACGGCATGGTGCAGCGTCCGGGCAAGCCGCGCGCCGCACCGTCGCCCGCGCCCAAGGCGACGCCTGCGCCTGAAAAGAAACCCGCCGAAACTGGCCATGACGACCATGAAGAGGCTGGCCTTGGCCTGTTCAAGCTGTTCGCCACGATTCTGGGCCTGCTGCTGGCGACGGCGTCAGTGCTGGGCATCTTCATCGCTTATGCCAGCAAGGCGGCGCGCCGCACCACCACGATGCTGCTGCTGGCAGGCACGCTGGTGCCGGTTGTCCTGCTGATGATCTGAAGAATGCGCCGCTGCGTCTCCGCGCGATCAGCGCATCAGCGCAGCGGCCGCTTTTCCAATTTGCGCGCCAGGGTGCGGCGGTGCATCCCCAATCGCCGTGCGGCTTCCGAAATGTTGAAGTCGGTTTCGAGCAGCGTCTGGTGGATATGTTCCCATTCCAGCGTCTTGATCGACGACTGGCGCGTTGGGACGACCGCGTTGGGATCGCCCTCAGCCCGTTCAAACGCGGCTTCGATGTCGTCGGTGCTCGACGGCTTGGCGAGATAATAGGACGCACCCAGCTTGATCGCCTCTACCGCGGTGGCAATGCTCGCAAAGCCGGTGAGCACCACGATCCGCATCGCCGCATCGAACGCGTGGAGCGTCTGGACGCACGCCAGCCCCGATGCGCCGCCCAATTTCAGGTCGACCACGGCATAGCCGGGGCGATGCGCGGCGAGCAACAACTGCAATTCGTCATGGCTCGCCGCGACCAGCGTGGCATAGCCGCGCCGTTCGAAGGACCGCTTCAGCGTGCGGGCAAAGGCTTCGTCATCCTCGACGATGACGAGCAGGCGAGTGTCGGTCATGGCTTGCCTTCCTCCGGCCGGGCGATCGCGGCCAGCGGCAGCGACAGTCGAACGGTCGCGCCGCCTTCGGGCCGGTTGACGGCTTTCGCCTGCCCCCCCAGCGTGCGCAGAACGTTGACAAGCAGGAACAGCCCCAGCCCGCCACCCGGCCGCCCCTTGGTGGAGCGATAGGGCTGGCCAAAGGTCGCAAGCATTTCCGCACTGAAACCCGGCCCGCGGTCGGCCACTTCCATCACCAGATCGTCGTCGGCGCGCGACAGCGTGATCCCGACCCAGCCCGGCGACACTTCGGCGGCATTGTCGATGACATTGCCGATGACCTGGCGCAGCGCGGTATCGGACACGATTGCCACGTCAGCACCGAACAGATCGGCATAATCCAGCGTGCCGGGCAGGCGACTGGAGCGCCAGTCATTGACCACTGCCCCGACGAAATGGCGGACCGTGGTGAATTCGGGCGCGATCCCCCTCGCCTCCCCCGCCGCGAGCAGGATGTTGCTGACGATCGTCTTGCAGCGCGCGACTTCGGCCTTCATCTCCGCAAGATCCTGCGCCAGATCGGCATCACCGGCGATGCGGGGCATGTGCTGCCAGTCACCGACGATTACCGACAGCGACGACAAGGGCGTGCCCAGTTCATGCGCGGCGCCCGATGCCAGCAGCCCCATCCGCACGATATGATCCTCCTCCGCCGCGCGTTGCCGCGTTGCCGCCAGCGCTTCGTCGCGGTCGTGAAGGTTGCGGCTGATCCGGGTGACGAACAACACCAGCAGCACCGCGATCAACCCGAACGAGACCATGCTGCCCTGCAGGTACAAGGTCATGGGATCGTTGGTGTCGCCTGGCGGCATGCTGAGCGGAACGGGCGCGATGCCGATCACCGCCAGGCCGATGCCGACCGCCGCCACGATCGCCCAGCTCGACCATGGTTCGAGCAGCATCGCGCCAATCACGATCTGCAACAGGAACAGCGAGGCGAAGGGATTGGCGCGGCCGCCCGAAAAATGAAGCTGCCAGGCAAGCACCGCGACGTCGAACAGCAGGGCAGCGGTCAATTCGCCATTGGTGACGGCGGTGCGACGGCGCAGCAGCGGCATGGTGGCGACGTTGACGAACGACAGCGCCACCGGCGCCACGACCAGCGGCAGCAACGGCAGCGGCATGTCCATCCAGAACCGCACCAGCGCGATCGTGACGAGCTGACCGCCCACCGCGATCCAGCGCAACTGGACCAGCAGCCACATGTTGCGCCGACCGGCGTCGGTTTCCGGCGGTGAGGCCGGTCCGCTGATCGCGGGAACGAACGTCATGCGTTCCCCTCTACCCCATCCGCACGCCGTTCGGCCAGCACTCGCCATGCCGCAAACAGCGCCAGCGCAGCCAATGCGAACCAGGTCAGGGCATAGACCAGGTGATTGTCGGCGAAACGCACCACCGTCAGCCCGCCGACCGGATAGCCGCCGGGGTTGGGCGTCGCGTCGGCATCGATGAAATAGGGTGCCGTCGTCCCCAGCCCGCGTGCCCTGGCGATGGCGGCGACATCGCGCGAATACCAGCGGCCATGGCCCGGATCATTGCTGTGGAGGAACGCGCCGCCCGGCTCGCTGATGCGCAACAGGCCAGTCACCGTGGCAGGCGCATCGACATTCGCTGCCAACCGGCGCGCCGTAGCCTGCCGGTCGTCGGGCACGAAACCGCGATTGACCAGCACCGTGAACTGCCGGGTTCGGAGTGGGGTCAACACCCAATGCCCGCGCCCGAGATCGGTGACCGCCAGGACCAGCGTTTCCCGCGCATGGTCATAATACCCCGCCGCGCGGACCCGGCGATAGGTGTCGCCCGTGGCTGAAAGACGCGACCACTCGGCCGGGCCGGGCGCCGCGACGGGCAGGGCATGGATGCGTTGCTGGACTGCGGTGATCAGCGCGTGCTTCCACACCCGTCGTTCAAGCTGCCAGACGCCCAGCGCGGCCAATCCCGCCGCCATGACCAGCGCCGCCAGCGCGACCGCCGCGCGCGTGCGCGGCAGTCGCCGGCGACGCGCGGGCGTCACGGCAATTGGCTCATGTCGGGCATCGGCATCATGTTGGTGTTGAGATTGTACATCACCCACAACGACCCCGACAGCATGATCGCCACGATGATGACCGTGAACAGCAGCGCGGTCATCGACCAGCCGTCTTCGGCGCGCGGGCTCATGTGCAGGAAATAGATCATGTGGACGATGATCTGCACCGTGGCGAACGCCATGATGAGCGCGATCGTCACGCCGTTGGAGAACGGATGCGCCATCACCAGCCAGAACGGAATCGCCGTCAGGATGACCGACAGCACGAAACCGATCACATAATCCTTCAGCGATCCGTGGGGCGCGCCCTCGCCATGGGCATCGTCATGGCCATGAGCATGACCCTGGGCGTGGTGGGGATCGGGGCTCATCGCAGCATTCCCATCAGATAGACAAAGGTAAAGACGCCGATCCAGATGACGTCGAGAAAGTGCCAGAACAGGCTGAGGCACATCAACCGGCGCTTGTTGGCGGGGATCAGCCCGAACCGGCCCACCTGCACCATCAGCGTGATCAGCCAGATGCTGCCGAAGGTGACGTGCAGCCCGTGCGTGCCGACCAGCGTGAAGAACGCCGACAGGAACGCGCTGCGCTGCGGCCCGGCGCCTTCATGGATGAGGTGCGCGAACTCGGTCAGTTCGATGCCCAGGAACGCCGCGCCGAACAGGCCGGTGATCGCCAGCCACACCAGCGTCGCGCCCTTGCGGTTTTGCTGCATGACCAGCATCGCAAAGCCGTAGGTGATCGACGAGAACAGCAGCATCGCGGTGTTGAGCGCGACGAGCGGCAGGTCGAACAAGTCCTTGGGGCCCGGCCCCGCCGCATAATTGCCGCCCAGCACCGCATAACAGGCAAACAGGATCGCAAAGATGAGGCAATCGCTCATCAGGTAAATCCAGAAGCCCAGCATCGTGCTGCCCCCTTCCGGGTGGTCATGCTCGTGCAGGTCGTAGTAAAGCGCCGGATCGCCGGAGGCTGGCATGGTTGTCGTGCTCATGGGATCAGGCTCCGGTCGCCAGAAGCTGCGTCCGCGCCGCTTCGGTTGCGGCGACGGTTTCGACAGGAATGTGGAAATCGCGCTTGTAGTTGAAGGTATGGGCAATCGCCGTCACCACCAGCGCGACGAAGCTCAGGCCAGCCAACCACCAGATGTACCAGATCAGCGCAAAACCCATCACCAGGCTGATTGCCGCCAGGATGACCCCGGTGCCGGTATTCCTGGGCATGTGGATCGGGCGGAAACCATCGGTGGGTCGCGCAACCCCGTGATCCTTCATCCCGGCCCAGGCATCCAGCGAGTGAATGATCGGCGTGAAGGCGAAGTTATAGTCGGGCGGCGGTGACGAGGTTGACCATTCCAGGGTACGGCCGCCCCAGGGATCGCCCGTCGTGTCGCGCAACTGATCGCGCTTGATGATGCTGACCGCGAACTGGACAAGCATGGCGCCAATGCCGCACGCGATGATGACCGCGCCGATAGCGGCAATGACGAACCAGATCTGCAAACTGGGATCGTCGAACACGCGCATCCGCCGCGTCACGCCCATCAGGCCCAGGATATAGAGCGGCGTGAAGGCCAGCCAGAACCCCGTCACCCAGCACCAGAACGACACCTTGCCCCAGAACGGATCGAGCTTGAACCCAAAGGCCTTGGGCCACCAGTAATTGATCGCCGCAAAGGTGCCGAACACCACGCCGCCGATGATGACATTATGGAAATGCGCGATCAGGAACAGCGAGTTGTGCAGCACGAAATCGGCGGGCGGCACGGCGAGCAGCACCCCGGTCATGCCGCCGACGGTGAAGGTCAGCATGAAGGCGACCGTCCACATCATCGGCAGTTCAAAGCGGATGCGGCCGCGATACATGGTGAACAGCCAGTTGAAGAGCTTGGCACCCGTCGGGATTGAAATCACCATCGTGGTGATGCCGAAGAAGCTGTTGACGCTGGCCCCCGACCCCATGGTGAAGAAATGGTGCAGCCAGACGACATAGGACAGGATGGTGATGACCACCGTGGCATAGACCATCGACGAATAACCGAACAGTTTCTTGCCCGAAAACGTCGCCGTCACTTCGGAAAACACGCCAAAGATCGGCAGCACCAGAATGTACACTTCCGGGTGGCCCCAGATCCAGATCAGGTTCACGTACATCATCGGGCTGCCGCCGAAATCGTTCGTGAAGAAGTTGGTGCCGATATACCGATCAAGGCTGAGCAGGGCGAGCACCGCGGTCAGCACCGGGAACGACGCGACGATCAGCACGTTGGTGCACAGCGACGTCCAGGTGAATACCGGCATCTTCATCAGGCCCATGCCTGGCGCGCGCAGCTTCAGGATGGTGACGATCAGGTTGATGCCCGACAGGGTCGTGCCGACACCCGCGATCTGCAAAGCCCAGATATAATAATCGACGCCGACATTGGGGCTGTACGCCAGCCCCGACAGCGGCGGATAGGCCAGCCATCCGGTCTGCGCGAATTCGCCGACGAACAGCGACGCCATCACCAGCACCGCGCCCGATGTCGTCATCCAGAAGCTGAAATTATTGAGGAACGGGAACGACACGTCGCGCGCACCGATCTGCAACGGCACGACGAAGTTCATCAACCCGGTAACGAACGGCATCGCCACGAAAAAGATCATGATGACGCCGTGAGCGGTGAACACCTGGTCATAATGATGGGCAGGCAGATACCCTTCGGAACCATTGAAGGCGATTGCCTGCTGCCCCCGCATCATCAACGCATCGGCAAAGCCGCGCAGGAACATGACGAGGCCCAGCACCATGTACATGACGCCGATCTTCTTGTGATCGACGCTGGTGAACCATTGCGACCACAGATACCCCCACAGCCGATACCGGGTGAGCAGCGCCAGTACGGCCAGGCCACCAATGGCGACGCCAAAGAACGTGGCGACGACGATCGGCTGGTCCAGCGGCAATGCGGCCAGCGACAAGCGACCGAGAAGCGGGCTGGTAGGGGGAAGCGGATTGAGGACCATGTCTGTCTCGACGCAATCAGGAAAGAGGACGCGGCCGCACAGGCGCGGTCGACGAAGCAATTGAGGAAGGCGTGCCGTTCGGCTGGGGCAAGCCCGCACCACGCAGTGGCGCCTGATCGACCGGGGCCGGGGCAGCATGGTGCATCGACGACATCGCCGCCGACATCGCCGCCGACCCGGCGCCCATCGACATGTGCATCGGTTGCATCGGCGGGGTCGACTGAGCGGCTGGCCCTTTCAGCGCCGTGCTGCCGGGCTGAACCGTGCCGCGCGCGCCGGATTTGTCATATTCCAGCGCCTTTACGCCAGGCGCGCGCTCGGCGCTCAACCCGCCCTGTGCGTCGATCGCCATCATCTGGTGCATGCACATCTTGCCGGGATCGACGCACAGGTTGACGATGGCGTCGAACAGGCCGGGATCGACCGCGGCAAAGCGCTGAACCGGATCGCGCTCGCTGGGTTTTTCCAGCTTCTGGTAAGCCGTCCGATCGAGCTTCACACCGCCAGCACGCGCGGTGTTCACCCACGCCGCAAAATCGGCATTGCTCAGGCTGCGCGCCGCAAAGCGCATGTGGGAAAAGCCGGCGCCGCTGTAATTCGCCGAAAACCCGGTGAAATTACCCGGCTTGTCGAACACCGCATGCAACCGCGTTTCCATGCCGGGCATCGCATAAATCTGCCCGGCGAGTGCCGGTACGTAGAAGGAATTCATCACCGAGGATGCCGAAATGCGAAAACTGACCGGGCGGCCAATCGGCGCGACCAGTTCGTTCACCGTCGCCACGCCCTGTTCGGGGTAGATGAACAGCCACTTCCAATCGAGCGCGACGACATCGACTTCCAGCGGCTTCACCGATGCGGCAACCAGCTTGCCCGGCGCGGTGCGCGACAACGGGCGATAAGGGTCGAGCAGGTGCGTTCCCACCCAGGTAAGCGCGCCAAGGCAGATGACGATCATCAGCGGCGCGGCCCAGATCACCAGTTCCAGGCTGGTGGAATGGTTCCAATCCGGGGTGTAGGTCGCTTCCTTGTTGCTGGCGCGATACCGCCACGCAAACAGCAGCGTCAGCGCCATCACCGGCACGATGATGAGCAGCATCAGCCCGGTCGAGGCCATGACCAGGTTGCCCTGCTGGCGAGCAACGTCACCAGCAGGATCAAGCACGACCATCTGGCATCCGCCAAGCAGCGCCAATGCCGAAAGCGGCGCCAGGCGACTCAGCGCGCGGCGCGTGAACAGGGGAAAGAGCGACATGAGGCGCGTGCTACTGCTGCAATGCAACAGGCCCTATAGGACATTTTGTCCAATCCCTTTGCTCAGGATCAATGACAAAGAGGCAGAATGCACATTGCGCCGCAACATGGCGCGAATCACTTGCGTGCGCTGCGCGCAGGGTAGAGTTTGGGACCAGATACGATGAGCAGCCATTCCGCCTCCCCCGCCGCTCCGGGCCACCCCGCGCCAGCGGCAGCCCATCCCGCGCGAGCGGCAGCCCATCCCGCGCGAGCGGCAGCAGATGCGGCGCACCGCATTGCCCCGGGCGAAATCGCGATCGGCGTCATCATCGGCCGCACGTCGGAATTTTTCGACTTCTTCGTCTATGCCATCGCGTCGGTGCTGGTTTTCCCCAAGCTGCTGTTCCCAACCGCCAGCGCGCTGAACGGCACGCTTTATTCCTTCGCCATTTTCTCGCTGGCGTTCCTGGCCCGCCCGTTCGGCACCTTGATCTTCACGATGATCGACCGCGAATATGGCCGTGGGGCAAAATTGACCGCGGCACTGTTCCTGCTTGGCGGATCGACCGCGGCGATCGCTTTCCTGCCGGGTTATGAAACGCTGGGCAATGGCGCGGCGATGCTGCTGGCGACGTTGCGCATCGGCCAGGGTTTGGCCCTGGGCGGATCATGGGATGGCCTGGCCTCGCTGCTTGCCATCAACGCCCCGACTGGCAAGCGCGGCTGGTACGCGATGATCCCGCAGCTTGGCGCGCCGCTTGGCCTGGTGGTCGCCAGCTTGTTGTTCGCATTCTTCGTCTCGGTCCTGCCCGCGCAGGATTTCCTGGAATGGGGCTGGCGCTATCCGTTCTTCGTCGCGCTGGCGATCAACGTGGTGGCGCTGTTCGCGCGGCTGCGCATCGTCGTCACGCCGGAATATGACGAATTGTTCGAAGACAAGGACCTGCGCCCCGCTCCGATCAGCGAGACGCTGCGTTCGGGCTGGCGCACCGTGCTGATGGGCGCGTTCGCGCCGCTCGCCAGCTTTGCGATGTTCCATATGGTGACGGTGTTTCCCCTGTCCTGGGTGTTCCTGTTCACCAGCGAAAGCCCGACGCGCTTTCTGGTGATCGAGGCTGGCGCTGCGGCGCTGGGCGTCGTGGCCATCATCATTTCGGGCCAGTTGGCGGACCGGGTGGGGCGGCGCACGCTGCTTGGCGGTTCGGCGGCGGCCATCGCGGCGTTCAGCGGTTTCGCACCGCAATTCCTGAACGGCGGCGAAGCGGGGCAGATTGCCTTCATGCTGCTCGGTTTCGGGCTGCTCGGGCTGTCATTCGGCCAGGCATCGGGTGCGCTGTCGCACAGTTTCAGCCCGCAGCACCGTTATACCGCATCCGCGCTGACCTCCGATCTGGCCTGGTTGTTCGGCGCGGGCTTTGCCCCTTTTGCCGCGCTGTTCCTGTCGAGCCAATGGGGCCTGCTCGCCGCGGGTGGCTATCTGCTGTCGGGCGCGGTCGGCACGCTTATCGCGCTGTGGCTGAACCGCGAACTGGGCCGCGCGATCGAATAGTCGCCATCGGCTGGACTGCTGCTTCCATCGGTCGGTGCGCGGGCTGGGGCTGGCCTGCGCGCCGACTTGCGGTTATCGCATCACTCGCTTAGGTCGCGCCATATGTAACCGGTTTCAAAAAAGCCGGAGCAACGCGAAAGAGAGAGATGCCGGATGCCAAGGAAGACGCTTGCCTGTTTGTTGCTGCTGTCAGCGTCGGCGCTGCCGATGCCAGCCCTGGCCGCGCCTGCGCCCGCTCCTGAGACATCCGCCAGCCCGGCCGTCACCCCGCTTGCCGATGGCGCCGAAGTCCGTGGACCGATCGGCCTGCGCGTCACCGCGCTGAGCGATACCACGCTGCGGGTGCGCATCGCGCGCGACGGCAAATTCCCCGAGGATGCAAGCTGGGCAGTCCCTGCCGACATCCGCCATCGCAGCGTCGCGGTCCACGCCACACCCGATGGTTTTTCGACTGGCGCGATGACGGTCCGCATCGATGCCGCGACGTTGCGGCTGACCGTCACGGACCCGGCAGGAAAAGTGATCGTCGCCGACGCCGCCGATCCGGTGAAGATCGATGACACTGGCTTCACCCTGCGCAAGGCGATGCCGATCACCGAACATTATTTCGGCATGGGCGACAAGACCGGCGTGCTTGACCGGCGCGGCAACAGCTTCGTCAACTGGAACACCGACGCCTATGGTTTCTCGTCATCCACCGACCCGCTCTACAAATCGATCCCCTTCTTCATCGGTGTCGGCGGCGCAGGGGGTAGCTATGGCTTGTTCCTGGACAATAGCTGGCGGAGCTGGGTCGATTTCGGCCACCGCGAGGCCGATACGCTGGCGATGGGAGCGGTCGACGGGCCGATCGATTATTACCTGATCGCCGGACCCTCCACCGCCGAAGTGGTGCGTCGCTATACCGACCTGACCGGCAAGCAGCCGCTGATGCCCAGATGGGCGTTTGGATACCAGCAGTCGCGCTGGAGCTATATGAGCGATGCCGAGGTGCGCGAGATTGCCCGCCACATGCGCGCCGACCGCGTGCCGCTCGACGTCATCTGGCTCGACATCGACTATCAGGATCGCAACCGCCCCTTCACCACCGACGCCAAGACTTTCCCCGACCTGAAAAAACTGTCCGGCGACCTGAAACGGGACGGCATTCAACTTGTCGCCATCGCCGACCTGCACGTCGCGGCGGCGGCCAACCAGGGATATAAACCCTATGACACCGGCATGGCCGGTCACCATTTCCTGCGCAAGGCGGACGGTTCGACCTATGTCGGGTCGGTATGGCCGGGAGCGGCAGTGTTTCCCGATTTCACCGATGCGTCAGCTCGGGCGTGGTGGGGCACCCAATTCGCCGGGCTGATCGATGACGGGATCGTCGGCATCTGGAACGACATGAACGAACCGGCCATTTTCGAAACGCCGACCAAGACGATGCCGCTCGACAATATCCACCGCGTGGCAAGCGACGATTATGCGTCGCGCGATGCGACGCAGGCTGAAATCCACAATGTCTATGGGATGCTGAACACCCGCGCGACCTATGACGGCCTGCGCACCCTGCGCCCCGATGAGCGCGCGCTGGTGATGACTCGCGCCACTTATGCCGGTGGGCAGCGTTATGCGGTCACCTGGACCGGCGACAACAGTTCAAGCTGGGATCACCTGAAGCTGTCGATCCAGCAGTTGCTGAGCCTTGGCCTGTCGGGCTTTGCCTATAGCGCGGCGGATGTCGGCGGCTTCACCGGAGGCCCAAGCCCGGATTTGCTGACCCGCTGGTTCGAATATGCCGCCTTCACCCCGATTTTCCGCGACCATTCGCAAAAGGACGCTCCGCGCGCCGAACCCTGGGTCGACGGGCCGGAGCATCTTGCGATCCGCCGCACCTATGTCGAGGAGCGTTACCGCCTGCTGCCCTATTTCTATGGGCTGGCGGATCTGAATGCGCGCACGGGCGATCCGATCATGCGCCCGGTATTCTACGATTATCCCGAAGCGCTGGCATCGGGTTGCGACCAGTCGATGACTTTCACGCTGGGCGGCAACCTGTTGATCGCGGGCGCGCCGAAACCCGAATCGCCGCGCCGTTATGATATCTGCCTGCCAAGCGGCGGCTGGTTCGATTACTGGTCCGGCCTGCCGGTCACGACTGCCAAGCCAACCGAAACCCCGACGCTCGACCGGTTGCCGGTTTTCGTGCGCGCAGGGACCATATTGCCGCGCCAGCCCGTCACGCAAAGCACGGCGCAGACCCCGCAGGGACCGTTGTCGCTCGACATCTATCCCGGCCCCGATTGCACCGGGACGCTCTACCTGGACGACGGGCATACGGTGAACGGCCCCGCCTTGCGGCAAACGGTGCGTTGCGAGCAGACCAAGAATGGGCTGACGATCGCCTTTGATCGCCGCGAAGGAAGCTACCAACCCTGGTGGCGGGAAATCGCGGTGACCGTTCATGGCTGGGATGGTGACGCCGCTGTGAGTGCCGGGGCGCCGGTTGCCACCATGCGGGATGCCGCGCGACGCACGATCCGTTTCACCCTGCCCGATCAACCTGGCGCCGCGAGGATCTCCATTCGCAAATGATCGCGCGCCTGTTCGCCACGCCGCATCGCCCGCGCCTGTTGTTGTTCGCCTTTGGCGACTTCGCGTTCAATCTCTATTGGCAGAGCATCATCCTGTTCCTGCTGTTCTATTATACCGACACGCTGGATTTGCCGGTGGCGACGGCGGCGGCAATCTATACCCTGGCGACGGTGTGGGACGGCATTGCCAATTTCCTGGTCGGGGCAATGACTGACCGTCGTGAGCCGGGTCGCGGTTATGGCATGGTGTTGATGCTGGGCAGCGCGCCGCTGGGGCTGGCGTGCATGTTGGCATATGCGCCGATCCTGCTGCGCGGCCCCTGGGGCATTGCGCTGGTATTCCTGGGCCATCTGCTGTTCCGCACCGCCTATGCCGCGATCAACGTGCCCTATCTGGCGATGAGCGCGCGGATCAGCATGGACAGCCGTGACCGCGCGTTCGTGGCGGGAATGCGAATGCTGTTCGGCACCATGGCCTGGGTGCTGGTCGCGCGCGGCACCATTCCCATCGGCACCTGGCTGACCAGCGGCAACAACGGCACAAGTGCCTATTTCGGCGCGGCGGCATTTTTCGCGGTGGTTGGCACCGCGATCCTGATGCTGGTCGGCGCGACATATCGGGAGGATACCGCCCCGCCACCCGTCGCCCACGCCTCGCTGCGCGCCAGCATCACCAGCCTGATTGCCAACCGCGCCTTTGTGACACTCAATCTGGCGATGATGGCGATGATCGTCGCGGTCACCATCCTCAACAAGTCGGTGCTCTATTACTTCAAATATTCGCTGAACGACGATCATGGCGGGCAGGCTGCGCTGGCGTGGATGGGCTTGATCAGCGTGGTCGCGGTGCCCGCATGGATGGTGTTGCGCCGCCATCTCGGCACGCGCAGCCTGTGGTTCCTGGCGGCCGGCGGCAGCATGGCCGGCCTCGGCGGTTTCGCGGTAATGGGCATCAGCACCAGCAACACGATGGTGCTGTTTCTGGTCGCCATGCAGGCGATGTTCGTGGGGTTGCACTTCGTATTCTGGGCGATGCTGCCCAACACCATCGAATTTGGCGAACGCATGACCGGAATGCGAGTGGAGGGCGCGGTATTCGGGTTGGCTGCCCTCCTCCAGCGCCTTGCCATCGGCATCGCCACGACGATCCTGGGCACTGCCTATAACCAGGCGGGATATGTCGCCAACGTGCTGCAGCGCCCCGACACCCTGCTCGCCATGCGCTTGACCGTGACGCTGGTGCCGATGGCGTTTCTGGCGCTGTCATGCGTGATGATCTTGCTCAACCCGCTGGGCCACGGCGCCCATGCCCGGATCGTCGAGGATCTGGCCGGAGAGGACTGATCCCCGGCCTCCCCCGGCTGAACACGCGCCGGGGGAAAGCATAGGGCAATCGCGGCGAGTGTTCAGGCAGGCAGCAGCTCAAAACTGCCGTGCTGGCCCTCGGCCTCTGCCGAGGGGGCAAGCCAGACGTCGAACAGGCCGGGTTCGACGGTTGGCTTGTTTTCCAGCCCGATGAACAGCAGCAGGTCGCGCCGCAACGTGAAGGTCACCGTTTCCGACGCACCGGGGGCAAGCGCCACCTTGCGGAACGCCTTCAACTCGCGCACCGGCCGGGTGACGCTGGCGGCGCGATCATGGACATAAAGCTGCACCAGTTCTTCCGCCGCGTGCGTGCCGTTGTTGGTGACGCGCACCGACACTTCGGCCGCGCCATTCCACGCCAGCGTCGGCGCGACTTTCAGGTCGGCATAAGCGATTTTGCCGTAAGTCAGCCCGTGCCCGAACGGATAAAGCGCCGAATCGGGCACGCCGCGATAATGCGCCTTATACGCTTCCAACGGACCATCGGGGTTGGGACGGCCGGTTGTCTTATGTCCGTAATAATATGGCTCCTGCCCCGTTTCGCGCGGGAAACTGCATGGCAGGCGGCCCGATGGGCCATGATCGCCGAACAGCACATCGGCAATGGCGTTGCCGGTTTCGGTTCCCAGGAACCAGGTGACGAGGATCGCCGGGGCCTTTTCCACCGCGCCGTGCAGCGCCAGCGCGCGGCCATTCTTCAGCACCACCACGACAGGTTTTCCGGTTGCGGCGACCGCTTCGGCAAGCGCCTGCTGGGGCGCGGGAACCACGATGTCGGTGCGCGATTGCGCCTCGCCCGACATTCCCTGATTTTCGCCGATCGCCAGCAACACGATGTCGGCTGCCCTGGCGGCGGCCACGGCTGCGGCAATGCCGCCCGCGATGGGTTCTTCGACGCCCGACCCGGCGACCACGGTGACGCTGGCCTTGTCCGCCACCGCGTTGCGCACGCCGGTTGCCAGATCGACCGCGCGCTTGTCGTCACCATAAACCACCCAGGGACCGACAAGATCATGCGCGCCGGCCGCAAACGGGCCGATGATCGCGATCTTCCTGCCCGCCTTGGGCAAGGGCAGCAGGTCGCCCTCGTTCTTGAGCAGGACAATCGACTTGCGCCCCGATTCACGCGCCAGCGCGATTGCCGGTGCGGTGTAGCTCCGCGCCTTTTCCCGTGCCAGATCAATGCGGCGGAATGGATCGTCGAACAGCCCCAACTGCGCCTTCACCGCCAGCACGCGCCGCACCGATTCATCAAGCCGGGCCTGCGGCACATCGCCGCTTTTCACCAGTTCGGGCAGATGGTCGCGGTACAGCCCGCTTTGCATGCTGATGTCGACGCCCGCCATGAACGCAATGCGCGCCGCGTCCCGCCCATCCCTGGCAAAGCCATGGGCGATCATTTCCATGTCGCCGGTATAATCGGAAACGACGAACCCTTCAAAACCCCATTCGTTGCGCAGCAGCGTGCGCATCAGCCAGGGATTGCCCGTCGATGGCACGCCGGAAATCTCGTTGAACGACGCCATGAACGACATCACCCCGGCATCGAGCGCCGCTTTGAACGGCGGCAGGTACACTTCACGCAGCGACCGTTCGGACAAATCGACCGTGCTGTAATCCAGCCCCGCCTCCGCCGCGCCATAAGCGGCAAAATGCTTGGCGCAGCTCAGCACCGCATCGAGTGCGCTCAGATCCTTGCCCTGGAAACCACGCACGCGCGCTTCGGCCATCAGGCGGCCGAGCAGCACGTCTTCGCCCGCCCCTTCCATGGTGCGACCCCAACGCTGGTCGCGTGCGATGTCCACCATCGGCGCAAAGGTCCAGTCGATGCCCGATCCCGCGGCTTCGAACGCCGCCATCCGCGCGGTGCGCTCGGCCAGGTCCATGTCGAAGCTCGCCGCCTCTCCCACCGGCACCGGGAAGATCGTGCGATGGCCGTGAATGACGTCGGCGGCGAAGATCAGCGGAATTTTCAGCCGTGCTTCCATCGCGGCGGTCTGCATCCGGCGCGCCATTTCGGCGCCATTGCCATTGAATACGCCGGTCAGCCGGGCCTGGCGCACTTCCTCCAGCTGGCCTTCGAAGCTGGGGCCGTTGGCGGGCGGATTGAGCTGGGTTGCAGCACCGCCACCCCAGGCGCTGGCCATCAGGCTCAATTGCCCGGCCTTTTCCTCCAGCGTCATCCGGGCGACCAGCGAATCGACAAAGGCCGGAACCGGCAGCCGCGCCGCCGCCTGCACCATCGCGCGTGCCGGGCTGGACAGCCATGCCGCAATCGCGCCTGCGCCCAAAAGCGTCGCACGACGCGAAATGCCGGTATCCACCATCAACTTCCTCCCAAATGCACGCACCGACGGCGCCGCAGCTTGTAACCACTGGTCCCGTCACGCGCTTTTACGCCTGTAACCAGTCGCCGTAACCGGTTACATACCCTTCTCCCGGTAAGGATTGCAATCGCTGTCGATGTCTGAAACCTAGAAACATGAGCGAAAAGCAAAGAACGGGCAAAATCGGCGAAGCAACGATTCGCGATGTCGCGCGGGTTGCCCAGGTTTCAGTGGCGTCGGTTTCGCGCGCGTTGAACGGCCTTTCCAACGTGCGCGGCGAAACGCGCGATCGCATCATGGCGGCGGTTGCGACCCTTGGTTACGTTCCCCATGCCGGTGCGCGCAGCCTGAGCTTGTCGCGGGCACACTCGATCGGGGTTGTCCTGCCTGACCTGCACGGCGAATTCTTTTCGGAATGCGTGCGCGGCATGGATCGTGAAGCCAGCCGACGCGGCTATGTCCTGCTGCTGTCCAACATGCATGGCGATGGCGAAAAGGCCGCATTGGCGCTGCGCGCGATGCATGGTCGGGTCGATGGCCTGATCGTCATGGCGCCGCACATCAGCGCCGCCTCGCTCGACCGCGCATTGCCTGCGTCGTTGCCGGTGGTGCTCATCAACAGCCCCAGCGCCGGGCGCAACCAGGCCCGCATGTGTTTCGACAACGCCGCCGGTGTCGATGCCGTCATCCGCCATCTGGTCGACAGCGGACATCGGGAAATCGTCCATATCGCCGGCCCCGAAGACAATCTGGACGCGCACGAACGCAAGCAGGCCTATATCGACGCGATGCACCGCCACGCGCCGGGCGTCGAGCCGCGCATCGTCCCCGGCGATTTCACCGAAGCGGCTGGCGAACACGCGGCCGAAGTCATCATGGCAGACCCCCGCCGCACCGATGCGCTGTTCGCCGCCAATGACGGCATGGCGCTGGGCGCGTTGCAGATATTGCGCCGCGCCGGAAAACAAGTGCCCGGTGACATCGCCCTGGCAGGTTTCGACGATGTGCCGATGGCCCGCTACCTCGACCTGACGACGGTGCGTGTCCGCATTGCCGAACTGGGCGCTCGCGCGGTGGAACGGCTGATCGACCGGCTGGAAGGCAAAAGCCATGATCTGAACATGGAACGCCAGATGCCCGAACTCGTCGCTCGCGCAACCAGCGGACCCGCCCGGCATGACCATGACTGACCGGCACCTGCCGCCGGGCGGACATACGCACATTGTGGCCACATGATCGTTTTTGGCATTGCCGTTATGTAACCGGTTTCATAAAGCGGAACGAACCGGCGATGTAAGGCCGGGCTTGAGGAGAATTGCGATGATTGACCGGCGCACCTTGTTGAGCAGCGGCGCGGTGCTCACCGCGACGGGAAGCATGTTGCCGGCGCTCGCGCGGCGCGCAGCCGGCCATGGCGCGATCGCCCGACCCAGCCTGCCGCCGCTGTTCGATGACCTGGAACGGCGCACGTTCAATTTCTTCTGGGATACCGCGAACCGCAAAAACGGCCTGGCGGTCGACCGTTGGCCGACGCCGTCCTTTGCATCCATCGCCTCGGTCGGCTTCGCGCTTGTCGCCTATGCCATCGGCGCCGAACGCGGCTGGTGCACCCGCACCGAAGCGCGCGACCTGACATTGACGACCCTGCGCTTCTTCTGGAGCGCGCCGCAGGGTGGCGAAGCCAGCGGCGTCACTGGGCACAAGGGTTTCTTCTACCATTTTCTCGACATGGAAACCGGGCTGCGCTTCCGTGACACCGAATTGTCCACGGTCGACAGCACGATCCTGTTCATGGGCATGTTGTTCGCCGCCGAATATTATGATCGCGGCGATCCGGCCGAAGCCGAAATCCGCCAGCTTGCCCATGCCATTTATGCCCGCGCCGATTGGGCGTGGTTTCAGGACCAGCGCCCGGCCATCTCGATGGGGTGGCACCCGGAAGAAGGGTTCATCGACCGCAGCTGGGACGGATACAACGAAGGCAAGATGGTCTTCATCCTGGGGCTGGGCGCGCCCGACAAGCCGATGGCCGCGAACAGTTGGGAAGCATGGACAGCGCCTTATCCCGCATTCTGGCGCGGTGAGGGAGCAACCCGCCACCTCGCCTTCGCGCCGTTGTTCGGCCACCAATATACCGAGATTTTCGTCGATTTCCGCGGCATCCAGGATCGGGTGATGCGCGATGCGGGCCTGGATTATTTCGAGAACAGCCGCCGTGCGGCGTATGCCGACCGCGCCTATTGCACCGCCAACCCGATGCGGTGGAAGGGATATTCGAAGGACATCTGGGGCCTGACCGCCTGTGACGGGCCGGGCGAGTTCAAACTGCCGCTGAATGGCGAAAAACGCGATTATTTCAGCTATTCGGCGCGTGGCCCGCTTGGCCAGCCCGATGGCCGCGATGACGGGACACTAGCGCCCACCGCCGCGCTTGGTTGCCTGCCCTTCGCGCCGGAAATCATCATCCCCTGCGCGATTGCCATGCACCGCGATTATGGCGCAAGGCTGTACGGCAAATATGGGTTTCTCGATTCATTCAACCCCAGCTTCACCTACACCGATGTGAAGCCCGACAAGGGCGTGGTCGATCCGCAACTCGGCTGGTTCGACGACGATTATCTGGGGATCGACCAGGGACCGATCCTGGCGATGGCCGCCAATTACCGCAGCGAATTCGTCTGGAAATATATGCGCAAGTCAGCGCCCATCCGCCGCGGACTGAAACTCGCGGGCTTCACGGGTGGCTGGCTGGGTTAAGCTTCCTCCCCCCGCCCCGGTCGGCGTGACCGGGGCGGCCCCGAATAAAGCGGGGCTGGGAATAAGGGGGGGCTGGATCAGATAGAGGTGGTCAGATCAGCCAGCCAGTCGGGTGTGATCGACACGATCAGGCCTTCGATCAGATGGTCACCGCCAGTCACGATCAGCAATCCGACGACGACCAGCAAGCCGCCAAGCACGCGCTTGCCGCCGCTGCCCGCCGTCATCATCCGCCCGCGCCAGCGCTGGACCAGCGATCGCGTCGCGGTCGCCAGCACCAGCAGCACCGTGGCGATGCCCATGCCGAACGCCGCCATGGTGATGGCAACGCTGCCCAGGTTTTCGCCCTGCGCGGCCAGCACCGTCGCCGCGCCCAGCGTCGGCCCGACGCACGGGCTCCACACCAGACCCAGCAACACACCGATGCCGAATTGCCCGGCAAGGCCAAAGCGTTCCAGGCCGTCCTGCCGCTTGCTGGCCCATGCCGCCAGGGGCGAGGCGATGTTCTGCAACCAGTATTGGATGCCGGGCACCAGCAGCGCGACGCCCGCCGCGATCAACATGGCCGCGCCGAAATAGCGCACCCAATCGCCGTCGAAACCGCTACCCGCGCCCAGCGTCGCCAGTAAAAAGCCCACCCCGGTGAAGGAGATGACCAGCCCAACCGCAATCGCGAGCGGGCCGAAGCGGTGGCGCTGCGCCGCGCTGCCCAGGACGATGGGCACCAACGGCAAGACGCACGGGCTGAGGATGGTCAGCGCGCCGGCCGCATAGGCCAGCGCAGGGTTCAGCGCTTCGGCCGCCATGACGTCAGCTAACGATCTGGCCGAGCAGGCCCTTGATGACTTCCTTGTCGGTCTTGAACTCGACGCGGCCGATTTCGGTCTTGCCCTTGAAGCCGATCAGCGTGCCCTGCTTGCGCACGTTCAGCGCCTTCCATTCGGGCTTCTGCGCGTCGTAGTTGACCTCGAAGATCACCAGCTTGTCATAAACCTTGTTGTCGGTGATCGCTGCCTTGATCGTGCGGTTCTGCGAGCCGCAGACCGGGCACCACCATGCCTTTACATCGACCAGAATCGGCCGACCCGCGGCTTGTGCCGCTTCGAAGCTCGCACGGTCGAACTTGCGGACTTCGGCGGCGTTGGCCGGGGCGGAAACTGCGGCGACGGCAACCAGTGCCGGAGCGAGGAAACGGAGGATCGACATGAAGGAATATCCTTTCTGATGGCGTTGGAGGCGGCCTCTGCGCGTGGCGGCCGCCCGATACTTGCCATTCGCCCCGATCAGCCCGTGGGTTACACCCAAAGTCAGTCAATCCGCCGCGTCTGGAGCGCCAGCGCACCAGACAGGGCCACGCCCAAAAACACCATGATCGGCACCGCGTGCACCGCCACGGCCACCGCATCGTCGCCGCGCAACAGCACGCCACGCGCGGCCCGGATGAAGTGAGTCAGTGGAAATGCCTCTCCCACCAGTCTCGCCCAGTTCGGCAGGGTTTCGAACGGATACAGGAACCCCGAAAGCAGCATGGCGGGAAGATAGAAGGCCACCGCGCCTTGCAATGCGGCAAGCTGCGTCACCGCGCGCGCGGCAATCGCATAGCCAAGCACCAGATGCGCCGCCGCGAACAGCGGAAGCAGCGCCAGCAGGGCAACCACCGCGCCCCGTGCCGGCAGATCGAACAACTCCACCGCCGTCATCAGCACCAGCGCGCCCTGCACGCTGCCCATTGCCACATAAGGCAGCAATTTGCCCGCGAGCAGCGCGGTCGCGCCGATCGGCAACACCAGCAACACCTCCCAGGTGCCTGCCTCGCGTTCGCGCGCCAGGCTCAGCGTGCCGAGCATCATCATGCTGATCATCACCGTCACGCCGATCAAGGCTGGCAGGAAAGTCCAGTCGGTGCGTGCATCGGGGTTATAGAGCCGTTCGATGCGATAGCCCGGCCCGGTGTCGGCGACATCGCCGCGTTCGGCGAGCGCTTGCCAGTATGCCGCCTCGATCACCGGTATGGCGGATGCCGTCAACACCGCATTGCTGGCATCGACGACCACGCGCACCGGCCGCACCCCCGCCGTCGGATCGGCGAGCGACGGCCGCGCCGGTATCTCGATGCCGATCAACGCGCGATGGTCGCGCACCGCCTTTGCCGCCTCACCGGGGCGGAGGCTGCCGGACACCACCTGCAATCCCGGCTTGTCGCCAAGCTGCCGGGCAACGGCGGCCGCATCGGACGGCACGGCGGCAGCGATGGCGACGGCAACCGCCCCGCCGCCGGGCCGGATCGCATAGCCGAACAGCAGCACCTGCATCGCGGGCACCAGGACCAGCAAGGTGAATGCGATGCGTGACCGCAACAGGCGTCGCGTTTCGATACCCGCCACCGCCAACATCCGGCGACCCCAGTTCATGCGGTGCCCGACCGTGCAATCGACAGGACGGCGGCTTCCAGCGTCGGCGCGCCATGCGCTTCGGCAAGCGCCGCCGGAGCGGCCTGCGGATAAGCGGTGCCGCCATGATAGAGCACGACCGACGGGCAGCGTTGGGCCTCGACCAGATCGTGGGTGCTGATCGCAACACCGCAGCCCGCGCGGGCCAGGTCGGCAATCCAGCCCCAGATGTCGTGCCGGGTGGCCACGTCCAGCCCGGCGGTCGGCTCGTCGAGCAACAGCAAGGCGGGAACCGCCAGCACCGTCGCGGCGAATTGCACTCGCCGCGCCCAGCCGCCCGACAGGGTGCCGCACCGCTCCCGCGCCACCGCCGATATGCCATAACGGTCAATCGCCTGCGCCACCGCGGTCCCGGCAAAGGGCAGGCCATGCACCGCGGCATGGAAGCGCAACGTTTCCACCACCGTCAATTCTGGATAAAGCGACTGGCGCTGGCCCATATAACCGATACGCTGGCGTACCGACATGCCCGCCGCACCCACCGGGCGACCCAGCACCACGCCATCACCATGGTCGGGGCGTACCAGCCCGGCCAGCATCCGCAACGTCGTCGTCTTGCCGCCGCCATTGGCGCCCACCAGCCCGACAACCTCCCCCACGCCCAGCCGCATCGTCACCCCGCTGACGACAACCCGCCCGTCGAAACTCTTGGCAAGCCCGGACACGGCAACCAATGGTTCATCCGTGGCCATAGGCCAACCCCCCATACATATGCTTGGACGCTTCGGCGCCCAGCACCACCGCGGTCTCACCGCGCGCGATCGGCCCGCGACGCAAGGCATCCAGCGCCAGCCAGATCGCCGCCGACCCGGTATTGCCCAGCCGGTCGGCGTTGACGAACATGCGCGCGGGGTTCAGCCCGAAATACTCGGCCACCTGCGCGCCGATCCGCCCGCTCACCTGATGCGGGACGATCCAGTCAGCGCCGTCGATCGAATGGCCCAGCGCGGCGGCGGCATCCCGCCCGCCTTCGAACAACCGGTGCCCGGTTGCGCGGATGCCGGCAAAGTCGTGCTCGAAATGGCGCGCGCCCTGGGCCATGCTGATGCCAGGCGCTCGCCCCAGCCCGCGGGCGCCGAACCACGCCGCCTCGATACGGTCTGTCGCGCCATCGGCCTTGCCCAGAACGATCGCCCCGGCGCCGTCACCCATCTGCACCATGTTGACGATCTGGCCCGAATCCCCGGCCAGCGAGCGCGGATCGAGGAACAGCGATCCGGTTTCGGATCCGACGATGACGACTGGCCGCTCAGGATCGGCAAGCAGCAGGCCCGCCGCGATCATCAACGCATTGGCGAAGCCGGTACACGCCTGGCGCAATTCGATATGCGGCCCTTCATAACCGATCAGGTCGGCGACCAATGCGACATTGCCCGGCAGGGCCAGGCCGGGCGTGGTGGTATGCGCGATCAGGTAGCCGATATCGCCAATGGCCACGCCCGCTTCATCGAGCGCAGCGCGAACCGCCGCCGCCGCCAGATCGGCATTGGAATGGCCGGACCGCGCCACTTCGATCGGTTCCGCGAAAGGCCTGGCGACATGGCGGCTGCGGACCCCCATGCGATCCGCGATGCTGCCCGCCATGCGCGCGCGCGCGAACCCGAAACGGCAGGCGAGAAGCGCGATCAGCGCGTCGGTCGACACCGGATCGCCGGGCAAGGCGCTGCCCATGCCCAGCACGCCCATTGGCCGCCTGCTCTGCCACGGGCCGTTCACGTGGCAAACAGCCCGTTGGGCACTCGCCGCAAATCCCGGTCCAGCAGGTCGGGGTCGACGCCCAGCCGTTCAAAGGCGTCCCCTGCGATTGACAGGACATCGGCCAGCGCACCGCGCGCGCCGGCAGCGAGATCATTCAGGGCGATGATAGGCAGTCGGGCACCGGCCAGCGTCCGCGATACCCGGACATGCCGGGCCTCGTCACGCTGGATGCGCAACAACAGGGCCGCCGCATCAGGTTCTCCGGCAATCGGCGTGCCGCGGCGCAGCAGGCGCGAAAGGATGGTACACACCGCCGCGTCGATCGCGGCGATACGCGCCAGATGTTCCGCCGGACCGCCGCGCCCCAGATCGACATGAAAGCGCCGGGCGGCTCGCCGCGCTTCGCGGTCGGCCGGTGGCGGCGGCAATGCGGCGGCCAGGCTCTTGAGCAAGCGGTCGTGCACTTGTTCCTCTGCGCCAATCGTCGCCAACGCCAGCGCGACCGAGCCATCTTCCTCGCGCGCGGCCAAGCCATCAAATGCGAGCGCGGCGGCTTCCTCTCCACAGCCTAGCAACGGCACCAGTCGCGCCATCGCTCCGGCAGCTTCCGCCGTGATTCCGCTTACCATGATCGCCGGGATCGGGCCGACATCACTCGCCGCATATCGTCGAGACGCGGCAAAGCAGAAAGTCCTAGTCGGGCAAAGAGTCGCAGTCGGCCTGAGCCGCGCCGGCGGCATGATCGTCCCTTCCAGCCTGGATGCAGATATGGGGTTATACGCGGAAACCGGCCGCCCGGTTACGCACGCGCGACAAATCCACCCGGTTACGCACGCGCGACAAATCCACGCGCCGCGTTCCAACCAGAAATCAAACTTGGTCGACGATACGCCTTTCCAGGGCGCCCGCTTTTTTGCAACAATCCGTGCCAGTCATTGTGTTGGATCGGTAGGGTAAAGATGGGCATGACAGCCGCCATGGCGCGACCCTTGAAAATTCTGTTGTCGGTGGACCGGTTTCTGCTCTGGCTGATCGCGGTTGTCGTTGCCGCGTCGCTGCTGCCGGTTCGCGGCTGGGCAGCATCATGGACCGATGTTGTGGCCGATCTGGCCATCGCGCTGCTGTTCTTCCTGCATGGGGCAAAGCTGTCGCGCGCGGCGATTGTCCAGGGAATGGGCAACTGGCGCCTCCATGCGCTGACGCTTGGTTCGACTTATGTCCTGTTCCCCGCGATCGGCCTGGCGTTGGTGTGGATCGCCACCGGCTGGGTCAATCCTCTGCTGCTGTCGGGCCTGCTTTACCTGACGCTGCTGCCATCGACGGTGCAATCGTCGATCGCCTTCACCGCAATGGCGGGCGGCAATGTCGCGGCTGCGGTATGCAGTGCGTCGCTGTCCAACCTCGCGGGTATCTTCCTGACCCCGGTGCTGGTCGGCATTTTCATGAAGACCGGGGGCACGGGCGCGGTTTCCTCGTCGCATTCGGTGCAGGCCATCGCGTTACAGTTACTGCTGCCGTTCCTGGCGGGGCATTTCCTGCGCCCGCTGATCGGTTCGTTCATCGATCGCAACAAGGCGATCCTGCAACCGGTCGATCGAGGTTCGATCCTGATCGTCGTCTATTCGGCCTTCAGCGCCGCCGTCATCAACGGCATCTGGACGCGCGTCAACGGCAGCGACCTGATGGTCCTGCTGGTGCTCAGCGCGGTGATCCTGGCGCTGATCCTTGGGACTACCGCGCTGGTCGCCCGGCTGCTGGGCATGCCGCGCGAAGATGCCATCGTCCTGCAATTCTGCGGATCGAAGAAAAGCCTGGTGTCGGGCGTCCCGATGGCGGGCGCTTTGTTCCCGCCCGCCCAAGTCGGCCTGATCGTGCTGCCGCTGATGATTTTCCACCAACTTCAATTGTTCGTCTGTGCAGGGCTGGCCGGGCGCTATCATCGTCAGGCTGTTCAGCGTGCGGCAGCGGCGGCGCAAGCCGCGGATTTCATTCCCCGTACCGAGGATGAGATCGCCGACGCGGCTGCCAAACAGGGGTTTGCGGTCCCCGATGCCTGTATGCCGGGCGTCGCCGCCAATCTCGACCTGCTGGGCCATCACGCCGAAATCCTGCTGGGCAAAGAACAGGCGGCGCAATCTTGAACCACGTCCTTGAGATTGCCGCCGCGGTCCGTTCGGGCCGCGTTTCCGCCGTTCAGGTCGCCGAGGACTGCCTTGCGGCGCTGGAGGCGGGCAATGGCACGCTGACCGCCGCCACCCGCCTGCTGGGCGAGCGCGCCCGGCATGAAGCGGCAATGGTCGATGCCGCCATCGCCGACGGGCGCGATCCGGGGCCATTGGCGGGCGTGCCATACGGGGTGAAGGACTTGTTCGACGTCGCCGGACTGCCGACGACGGCGGGATCGACGCTTTATGCCGACGCCCCGCCGGCAACCGACGATGCGGAGGCCATTCGCCGCGTGCGCGACGCGGGGGCTGTGCTGGTCGCCACGCTGAACATGGACGAATTCGCTTATGGTTTCGCCACCATCAACGCGCGGCACGGGACGACGCGCAACCCGCACGATACCGCCCGGCTGGCCGGTGGATCGTCGGGCGGATCGGCAGCGGCCGTGGCGGCTGGTTTGCTGCCATTTTCGCTGGGTTCGGATACCAACGGATCGATCCGGGTGCCCGCCAGCCTGACGGGCATTTACGGGCTGAAGCCCACCCATGGCGACCTGCCGATGGCAGGGGTGTTTCCCTTTGCCGACAGCTTTGACGATATCGGGCCGTTCGCCCGGTCGGTCGCCGATCTTGCCTGCGTATGGGAAGTCCTGTCCGGGCGGACGGTTTCCGCGCCGGGCACGCCGGTGAGGGTCGGTTGCCTGGGCGGCCGTTTCCGCGAGAATATCGATCCGGACCAGATCGCCGCGATGGACGCGATCGCACCCGATGCGCCGATCGTCGAGATGCCCGACATTGCCCGCGCACGTTCCGCCGCCTTCCTCATCACCGCTGCCGAAGGAGGGAGCGTCCACCGCGACGCCTTTGCGCATCATGCGATGACCTTTGATCCCGCCACGCGCGACCGGCTGATCGCCGGGGCGTTGTTGCCGGGCACGCTCTATGAAGCGGCACAGGCATTCCGCGCCAGCTTCAGGCAGGCGATCAACGCCGTGTTCGCGGATTATGACGTGCTGCTCGCGCCCGCCACCCCTTGCGTGGCGCCGCCAGTCGATGATGCGCGCGTCCTGATCGACGGTGCGATGACCCCGGCGCGGCGCGATCTGGGCATCCACACCCAACCGATCAGCTTTACCGGGCTGCCCGCGCTGGCGGTGCCGCTTTCTCGTCCCGGCCGCTTGCCGCTGGGGCTGCAACTTATCGGCAGGCCGGGCGGCGAACCGTCGCTGTTCCGCTTTGCCGCGATGCTGGAAGAACAAGGGTTGATCGGCGTTACCGCGCCAGGCAGTGCGCCTCAGGGGGACATGACATGACACGGGCAGAAACGGGCGCGCTGGACCGATATTTCGCGCTATCCGAACGGGGAACATCGGCAAGAACCGAGGTATTGGCCGGTTTCACCACCTTCCTCACCATGGCCTATATCGTGCTGGTCAACCCGGCGATCCTGGGTCAGGCCGGAATGCCGGTCGCGTCGGTTGCCGCCGCCACCTGCTTTGCGGCGGCGTTCGCCTCGATCCTGATGGGGTTTGTCGCCAACACCCCGCTCGCGCTGGCGCCGGGCATGGGGCTGAACGCCTATTTCAGTTTCACCGTGGTCCAGCAGATGGGCGTGCCGTGGCCGGTTGCGCTGGGCTGTGTACTGATCTCCGGCGTGGCGTTTCTGCTCCTGACGCTGACCGGGGTGCGCCAGATGATCGTCGCGGTCATCCCCGCGCATCTGTTCGCGGCGGTGGCGGGCGGCATCGGGCTGTTCATCGGGTTCATCGGGCTGAAGAACGCGGGCATCATCGTCGCCAACCCGGCAACCTTTGTCGCGCTGGGCGACCTGAAGGCGCCGGGCGCGGCGCTGGCGCTGTTCGGCCTGCTCGTCATCAGCACGCTGAGCGTGTGGAACGTGCGCGGCGCGATGCTGATCGGCATCGTCGCCACTACCGTTGTCGGCTGGATGGCCGGGCAAGTGGTCGTCCACCCGCAACCCTATAGCCTGTCGGCGTTGACCGGCACCGCGTTCAAGCTCGACTTGCCGGGCGTATTCGGCGTGACGGGCGGGCACGGCCTCGGGCTGGTGGAAATCCTGTTCGTCTTCCTGTTCGTCGACCTGTTCGACAATATCGGCACGCTGGTCGCGGTGACGAAGCGCGCGGGGCTGATGGATGCAGCGGGGCGCATACCGGGATTGAACCGCATCCTGATGACCGATGCCGTTGCCACCATCGTCGGGTCGCTGGCAGGAACCAGCACCGTGACCAGCTTTGTCGAAAGCGCGGCAGGCGTGCAGGCGGGCGGACGGACCGGCCTGACCGCGATCGTCACCGGCATCCTGTTCCTCATCACCATGTTCGTGGCGCCTTATGCGCAGATCGTGCCGCTGGCCGCGACCGCGCCTGCGCTCATCATCGTCGGCGGGTTGATGCTGCTGCCGCTGACCGAAGTGAAGTGGGAAGACCCCTATTCGGCGATCCCCGCCTTTTTGACCGTGGCGCTGATCCCGCTGACCTTCTCGATCGCCAATGGCCTGGCCTTCGGCATCACCGCCCATGCCGTGTTGAAGCTGCTGCGCGGGCGCATCACCCGGGCCGACTGGTTCCTGCTGCTGCTCGCCGCGCTGTTCGTCGTCCGTTTCGTCTGGATGAGCGCCGGAGCATGATGCGCGCGTTTCGCCTTGGCCTGGCCGCGCTGCTGGCGCTTGCCGGATCGCCTGCGTTCGCGCAGAAACTCGACGATACGCCGCGCACCGTGGTGATGACGGCCTTTCCACCCGAATGGAATGCGCTGGTCCATTCGGTCGATAACGCCGCCGAACATCACATCAACGGGCTGACGATCGTCACTGGAACGATGTCCGGCAAGCCGGTGCTGCTGATGCAAAGCGGGGTCAGCATCGTCAACGCCGCGATGAATACCCAGATCGTGCTCGACCGGTTCGCGGTAAAGCGCATCGTGTTTTCCGGCATCGCCGGGGGTGTCGACCCGTCGCTGGCGATTGGCGACGTGATCGTGCCGGAACAATGGGGCCAATATCTGGAAGTCTCGTTCGCGCGCCGGACCAAGGACGGCTGGGTAACCCCGGAACCGGTGGATGGCGTTGCGCCGCCCAATTTCGGCATGATGTTTCCGCGCGGCGTCCGGGTCGGCAATGCGGCCGAACCGTCGCAGCGGCACTACACCTTTTCCGCCGATCCCGCCCTGCTCGACCTCGCGCGCAAGGTTGCCGCCGATGTGGCGCTGCGCCGTTGTGTCGGGACAAATGCCGCGGCGGACGCCCCCGTCGCGCATTGCCTGGACCATGAACCCAGGATCGTCGTCGGCGGCACCGGGGTGACGGCGGGCGTATTCGCCGACAATGCCGAATTTCGTGACTATCTGTTCACGGCCTGGAAGGCGCGCGTCCTGGATATGGAGAGCGGCGCCGTGGTACAGGTCGCCTTTGCCAATGACGTGCCGGTGATCGTCTTTCGCAGCTTGTCGGACCTTGCCGGTGGCGATGCGGGTTCCAACCAGATGAACACGTTCATGACGCTTGCCTCGGTCAACTCCGCCGATGTCGTGCGCGCTTTTGTAGCGGAGCTGCCCAACTGATGCGCCACTCGGTCAAATCCTATCGCGGCATGGTCACCGCGCCGCACCATCTGGCAGCACAAGCCGGGCTGGACGTCCTGCGCGACGGCGGCAACGCGATCGAGGCGACGGTCGCGGTCGCAGCGACGCTCGCGGTCGTCTATCCGCACATGACCGGCATTGGCGGTGACGGTTTCTGGGTGATCGCCGAACCCGATGGCCGGGTGCATTCGGTCCATGGCTGTGGCGGCGCGGCGGCAAAGGCCGATCTGGCGCTCTATGCCGGGCTGGATGCGGTGCCGACACGCGGGCCGCTGGCGGCGAATACGGTCGCGGGCACGATTTCGGGCTGGGCAGCGGCGCTGGAGAGCGCGAACGGCAAATTGCCGCTCGACCGACTGCTGCGCGACGCTATCCACCATGCCGAACAGGGTGTCGCCGTCACGCGCGGCGGTGCGGAGATTGCCGCGACCAAGGGCGATGAACTGCGCGGCCAACCCGGCGCCTATGCCGCGATCTTCGAACCCGAAGGGCGGCCGCTGGAAGAAGGCAACCGGCTGCGTCAGCCCGCCCTTGCCCGCACCCTGCGGATGATCGCCGCCAACGGCCCCGACGATTATTATCACGGAGCGCTCGCCGATCTGATCGCGGCGGACCTTACCTCGCTGGGCAGCCCGGTTTCCCGCGACGATCTCGCCGCCCATCGCGCCACCCGGCCTGCACCGCTGCATACCGCCATTCGCGGCGCGGCGCTCTACAACAGCGCACCCCCGACCCAGGGTTTTGCGTCGCTGATGATCCTGGCGCTGTTCGACCGGCTCAGGGCCGATGGCGCTGATGGCTTCGACCATGTCCATGGGCTGGTCGAGGCGACCAAGCAGGCATTCCTGTTGCGTGACCGCCATGTCGGCGATCCGGCCTATCATGATTTCAATCTGCAGGCGCTGCTCGACGATGGCGTCGCGCTGGATGCGATGGCGGCGACGATCGATCCCGCGCACGCCCTGCCCTGGCCCCAGCCATCGGCGCAAGGCGACACGTGCTGGTTCGCGGTGGCCGATGGCGAAGGGCGCGTGGTCAGCGCGATCCAGTCAACCTATTTCGAGTTCGGATCGGGCATCGTCCTGCCGCAGACCGGCATCACCTGGCAGAACCGGGGCAGCAGCTTCCGCCTGGCCGAAACCGGCTGGAATGCGCTGAGGCCGGGACGCAAGCCCTTCCACACCCTCAACCCCGCGCTGGCTCGTTTCGATGACGGGCGCGTCATGGCCTATGGTACAATGGGCGGCGAAGGACAGCCGCAGACGCAGGCGGCGCTGTTCACCCGCCATGCCCGCTTCGGCATCAATCTGCAGCAGGCGATCAGTGCGCCGCGCTGGCTGCTCGGGCGGACATGGGGGGCACAGAGCACGACGCTGAAGATCGAGGACGGTTTTGGCGATGCGGTATACGCCGCGCTGATCGCCGCCGGGCACGATGTTGAGCGCGTGGGGCCGCAGACCGCGATGATGGGCCATGCGGGCGCCATCGTTCGCACCGCGGACGGCTTGCTGGAGGGCGCGACCGATCCGCGCAGCGATGGGCAAGTGGCCGCATGGTAAGCGCCCTGCCCACCGGTGGCGCGCGCGCGGTGGCGCGGTGCGACCTGCTGGGCACCCCGGCTTATAGCGACATGGCAGGCGGGCTGTATCGCGGCTATCTGGGCGCGGCGCATCGCAAGGCGGTCGATACCGTTGGCGCGTGGATGATCGATGCCGGAATGCGGGTGGCACTCGATCCGGCGGCCAATCTCGTCGGCCGATATGATGGCGCCACCGATGGCCCGACGCTGCTGATCGGCAGCCATATCGACAGCGTCCGCGACGCCGGGCGCTATGACGGACCGTTGGGCGTGATGCTGGGCATTGAACTGGTCGATGCGCTTGCCCGCGCGGGCGAACGCCTGCCATTTGCGATCGAAGTGATCGCGTTCGGCGACGAAGAGGGTTCGCGCTTCCCCGCCGCGATGCTGACGTCCAAGGCCGTCGCCGGGACGCTCGATGCCGATCTCGCCACGATCCGCGATGCGGACGGGGTGGGTTTGGAGGTGGCGCTTGGCGAGTTCAGCTCGGTCGGCGATGGGCTGGTGGCAGGCAAGGCGATTGCGTCCCGCACTCCGCTGGATATCGCCACCTTCCGTGCGGCTCGTCGCGCGGCGGGCAGCGTGGTTGCGTATCTGGAAGCGCATATCGAGCAAGGCCCGGTGCTGGAATCCGAAGGGCTGGCGCTTGGCACGGTGACGGGTATCGCGGCGCAATTACGCTATCAGGTAACCGTCACTGGTGTGGCGGGCCATGCCGGCACCACCACGATGCCACTGCGCCGCGATGCCCTGGCCGGTGCCGCTGAAATGATGCTGGCCATTGAACGCACCGCACTGGACGACGCGTCCGACCTGGTGGCGACGGTCGGCAAGATTGCGGCGATGCCGGGTGCCGCCAATGTCATCCCCGGACAAGTGAGCTTCACCGTCGACATCCGATCGGGCGACGTTGCGCGCCGCGACCGGGCGGCAGCGGCAATCGTCGCGCGGATCGCGGCCATCGCGGCGGCGCGCGGGCTGGGACAGGTGGTTGAGCTGATCCACGACCTGCCCGGCAGCCCGTGCGACGCGGCGTTGGTCGATCGGATGGATGCGGCACTGGCGGCGTCCGGCTTTCCTGCGCGGCGGCTGGTGTCGGGCGCCGGGCATGATGCGATGGTGATGGCGGCTTTGTGCCCGACCGCCATGTTGTTCATCCGCTGCCGGGGCGGGATCAGCCACAACCCCGCCGAACATGTCGAACCCGCCGATGCCGATGCCGCGCTGAAAGTAATGACCGAATTTGCGAGGATGCTGGCCGATGACATTACCCGCTGACCTTTTCGGCGAGATCGATCCGCCGCAGCGCCTGTTGATGGGGCCGGGGCCAGTCAACGCCCACCCGCGCGTACTGCGCGCGATGTCCGCCGATCTGCTGGGGCAGTTCGACCCGGAAATGACCGCGTTCATGAACCAGGTGATGGCGCTTTACCGCCCGATCTTCGGCACCGCCAATCACTGGACGATGCTGATCGACGGCACCGCGCGCGCCGCGATCGAGGCGTCGCTGGTATCGCTGGTATCGCCAGGGGACCGGGTGCTGGTCGTCAATTTCGGCCGGTTCGGGCTGCTGCTGACCGAGATATTGTCACGGATCGGCGCGGTGATCGAGACGGTCAATGCCCCCTGGGGCGAAATTGTGCCGCTTGATGCAATCGCGCAGGCCATCGAGCGTTTCGGGCCGAAGGTCGTCGCTTGCGTCCATGGCGATACCTCGACGACGATGGCGCAGCCGCTCGACGGCTTTGGCGCTCTGTGCCGCGCGGCCGGTGCGCTGTCCTATGTCGATGCGACCGCGACGATTGGCGGCATGGCAATCGCCGCCGATCGCTGGGGTGTCGATGTGGTGACGGGCGGCTTGCAGAAATGCCTGGGCGGCCCATCCGGTTCGGCACCGATCACGATTTCCGATGCCGCCGCCGCACACATCGCCACGCGCCGCCATGTCGAACAGGGCATTCGCCGCGACGACATCAGCGACGGCAATGGCCCGCGCATCGGCTCCAACTATTTCGATCTCGCCATGATTATGGATTACTGGTCGGAAAAGCGGCTGAACCACCATACCGAAGCGACGTCGATGTTGTACGGCGCCCGCGAATGCGCGCGGGTGGCGCTGGGCGAAGGGCTGGAGGCTCGCTTTGCCCGCCATGCCGCCGCGGGCCGCGCGATGACCGCCGGGCTGCGCGTGATGGGGCTGCGCGTGTTTGGCGACGATGCGCACCGGATGACCAACGTCACCGGCGTCTTCATTCCCGACGGCATCGATGGCGAACGCATCCGCACCGCGATGCGCGCCCATTTTGAAATCGAGATCGGTTCGGCGTTCGGCCCGTTGCAAGGCCGCATCTGGCGGCTGGGCGCGATGGGGTACAATGCGATGAAGCACAAGGTGCTGATTACGCTGGGCGCGCTGGAAGCCTGTCTGCGGCTAGAGGGTTTCGCCCTGCCCGCGGGGGGCGCGGTGGCAGCGGCGATGGCGGCGTGGGACGCGGCATGATCGGCGCGCGCGATCTTGTCGGCTATGGCGCCTCCCCGCCCGATCCGCGCTGGCCCGGCAGTGCGCGCATCGCGGTGCAATTCGTCATCAATTATGAGGAAGGCGCCGAAAATTCGGTCCTGAACGGCGACAAGGGGTCCGAAGCATTCCTGTCCGAAATGGTCGGCGCCGCCAGCCATCCCGACCGCGCGATGGCGATGGAAAGCCTGTACGAATATGGCAGCCGCGCCGGGTTCTGGCGGCTGCACCGCCTGTTTACCGAACGCGCCCTGCCCGTGACGGTGTTCGCCGTCGCGCAGGCCATGGCGATGAACCCGCAGGCAGTCGACGCCATGCTGGCCGCCGATTGGGAAATCGCCAGCCACGGCCTGCGCTGGATCGATTATCAATATCTGCCCGAAGCGACCGAACGCGCGCATATCGCCGACGCCATTGCCTTGCACACCCGCCTGACCGGCAGTCGGCCGCTGGGCTGGTATCAGGGCCGCACCTCGCCCAACACCGCGCGGCTGGTGGTGGAAGAAGGCGGCTTTCTCTACGATGCCGACAGCTATGCCGACGATTTGCCCTATTGGGATCGCCGCCATGGCCGCGCGCAGTTGGTCGTGCCCTATACGCTCGACGTCAACGACATGAAGATGGTCGCCTATAACGGCTTCACCGAAGGCGAGCAGTTCTTCCGCTATCTGCGCGACACGTTCGACCAATTGCGGGAAGAAGGCGGCCGGATGATGTCGGTCGGGCTGCACGGCCGGATTGCGGGCAGGCCCGCCCGCGCCCGCGCGCTTGCCCGTTTCCTCGACCATGTGATCGCCGCACCCGATGCCTGGGTCGCGCGCCGCATCGATATCGCTCGCCACTGGATGAAGGTTCACCCCGCATGACCGCTGCAATCACCATCAACGATCCGGCGCTGCTTCAGGAAATGACCGAGGCGTTCCACGCTTATGAGCGCGCCCTTATGACGGATGACGTGCCCGCGATGGACGCGCTGTTCCACGACGCACCCACCACCAATCGGTACGGCGTCGGCGAAGTCCTGTACGGCATCGAGGAAATCCGCGAATTCCGCAAAGGGCGTGGCGGTTCGCCCCAGCGCAAGCTCGGCAAGGTGGCGATCACCGTCTATGGCGATCGCTTCGCCACCGCCGATGCCGAGTTTTTCCGCGAAAACAGCGACCGGCGGGGGCGCCAGACGCAAAGCTGGGTCAAGTTTCCCGATGGCTGGAAAGTCGTTTCCGCGCATGTCAGCCTGGAAGGCAGCAGCCATTGACCGCCGCCAATCCAGCCCTTTTCGAACACAGCCCCTGGGTGGAGGCACGCGCCGACGCGCGCGCCGCATCGGGTGACCGCCATGCCGACCTGATGGCGGTGGTTCGGGATGCAACGCCCGACGAGCAGCTCGCGCTGATCCGCGCGCATCCCGAACTGGCGGGCAAGGCCGCGATCGACCGGACGCTGACCGATGCCTCCGCCGCCGAACAGGCCTCCGCCGGGCTCGACCGGCTGACGCCCGACGAATTTGAGCGCTTCCACGCCCTGAACACTGCTTATCGGGAACGCTTCGGCCTTCCGTTCATCATCTGCGTCCGCCTGACCGACAAGGCGGGGATTCTGGCGGCGATGGAACGGCGCCTTCACAACGACCACGACGCGGAAATCGCAACCGCACTGGCCCAGATTGGCGAAATCGTCCGCCTGCGGCTGAAGGATATGGCATGACCACGACCGACATTATCGGCCTGCCCGCGCTGGAGGCGGAACTTGCCCGGCAGCTATCGCTGATCGGCCATGGCGGCCCCGGCTGGACGCGACCACGCAGCCATGGCGGGGGCCATGTGTTCGACGTCGTCATCATCGGCGGCGGGCAAAGCGGGCTGGCCACCGGCTTTGGCCTGTTGCGCGAACGGGTGTCCAACATCCTGATCGTCGACGACAATCCGCCGGGGCTGGAGGGGCCGTGGGAAACCTATGCGCGGATGATTACGCTGCGCACGCCCAAGGACCTCAACCCCATCGATTTCGGCGTCCCCGCGCTCAGCTATCGCGCGTGGTGGGAAGCACAGCACGGCGCCGCGGGCTGGGCCGCGCTCGACAAGATCGCACGCGGTGACTGGATGGATTATCTGCGCTGGTATCGGCGGGTGCTGGCGCTGCCGGTACGCAACGAAACGCGGCTGAGCCTGATCGAACCGATTGATGGCGGCCTGCACCTCCTGCATATCGACGGGCAGCCTGCGCTGCTTGCGCGCAAGGTGGTGCTGGCGACGGGCATTCAGGGTGGCGGCGAATGGCATGTGCCGGCGATGGTGGCCGATGCCCTGCCCCGTGCGCTTTATGCCCATACCAGCGAGCCGATCGACTTTGCCGCGCTGAACGGCAAGCGCATCGGCATCCTGGGTGGCGGCGCATCGGCGTTCGACAACGCCAATGCCGCATTGGCAAGCGGCGTCGCCGAAACCCATGTCTTCATGCGCCGCGACAAGCTGCCGCGCATCAACCCCATCCGCTTCATGGAACGGGTCGGGTTTGCCGGGCGCTATCCGGCGCTGGACGATGCCGAAAAATACGCGGTGATGAACGGTTTCCTCAGCCATAATCAGCCGCCGACCAACGACACGTTCGAACGCGCCGCCGCCTGGCCCGGTTTTTCGCTGCACCTTGGCGCGCCATGGCTGTCAGTCGAGCCAAGCCGCGCGGGCGTGCGCGTGACCACACCGCAGGGCACCCACGAATTCGACTTCCTCATCCTTTCAACCGGGCTGGTCAGCGATCCCGCGCTGCGACCCGAACTTCGGCTGGTCGCGGACAAGATCGCGCGCTGGGCCGACCGTTATTCGCCCCCGACGGGCCATGCCAATGCGCTGATCGACGCGCACCCCTATCTGGGGCCGGCTTTCGAGCTGCTGCCGCGCACCGCTGGCGATGCGCTGGCGTTGCATGGCCTGTTCGCGTTCAACTATTCCGCGCTCATCAGCCTGGGCCTGTCAGCATCGGCATTGTCGGGCCTGCGGGCTGCGCTGCCCCGCGTCGTCAAGGGGATCGCCGACCAGCTTTTCCTCGACGACTGCGGCACACTGATCGCCGATCTGCTGGCCTATGACGAGGCCGAATTCGTCGGCGAATGGCCCGGACAGACCATGGGAGCGGCGGCATGATCGGCTTGTCGACGCACGTGCTGGATACCGCGCATGGCCGCCCGGCAGCGAATGTCGCCCTGTGGCTGACGGCGGGGGACGGATCGTTGCTGTTTGCCGGCGCCACCGACAACGATGGGCGCTGCCCCGGCCTGCCGCGACTGGCGCCCGGTCGATATCGCCTTGCCTTTGCGGTTGCCGATTATTTCCGCAGCCTGGGCGTTACTCTTCCGGAACCGCCGTTCCTCGACATCGTATCGATCGATTTCGGCCTGGCGGAGGATGGCGGGCATTATCACGTCCCGCTGCTCGTCTCTCCCTACAGCTATTCGACCTATCGGGGCAGTTGAGTTGACGGTTCGTTTCATCCTTGACGGCGAAACGGTCGAGCTGGCCGATGTCGACCCCACCGCGACGCTGCTCGACCATCTGCGCTACCGGATGGCGCGCACCGGCACCAAGGAGGGTTGCGCCGAAGGGGATTGCGGCGCGTGCACCGTGCTGCTGGGTGAAGTGGATGCCGAAACCGGCGGCACGACGATCAAGTGGCGCGCCGTCAATGCCTGCATCCTGTTCCTGCCGATGCTGGACGGCAAGGCGCTGATGACGGTGGAAAGCCTGGGGCGCGACGGTTTGCCCGGCGGCTCGCCCAACGCCTTGCAGGCGTGCATGGCAGGCAATGGCAGTTCGCAATGCGGCTTTTGCACCCCCGGCTTCGTCATGTCGCTCCATGGCCGCTGCATCGGCGCGACCGGCCACACGCTGCCGGTGCCCGATGTGCTGGCGGGCAATCTGTGCCGGTGTACAGGCTATGGTCCCATCCTCGCGGCCGCCGAGCAAGTTGACCATCTGGATCAGGACGACAGCACCCTGCTCCACGCGCTCAAAACCCTGGCCGCCGCGCCGGGCAGCGATGCCGCCGCCCATCGCCATGGCGAACGGCAATGGTTCGCGCCCGGGACATCGGCGGCATTGGCCGGGTTGCTCGACGAGCATCCCGATGCGCGCATCATCGCGGGGGCGACTGATGTCGGCCTGTGGGTGACCAAGGGGCTGAAGACCATCGAGACGCCGGTCTTCATCGGCGGCATCGCCGAATTGCAATCGATCGAGGAAAGCGATGCAGGCGTCCGCATCGGCGCGGGCGTCCGCTATGCCGATGCCCATGCGGTGTTCGCCCGCCTCCACCCCGATCTTGGCGAACTCACCCGGCGCATCGGTGGCCTGCAGGTGCGCAACGCAGGCACGGTGGGCGGCAACATCGCCAATGGATCGCCGATCGGCGACGGGCCGCCCGCGCTGATCGCACTCGGCGCAACCCTGACGCTGCGCAGCCTTGCCGGCCAACGCACCTTGCCGCTGGAGGATTATTTCATCGATTATGGCAAGCAGGATCGCCGACCCGGAGAGTTTGTCGAAAGCATCTGGATTCCCCGGCCCCATGCCGACGATCTGGTGCATATTTCCAAACTGTCACGTCGGTTCGACAGCGATATTTCGGCGATACTGGGCGCATTCCGGCTGACGATCCACGGCGAGCGGATTACCGGTGCCCGCATCGCCTTTGGCGGGATGGCGGCAACCCCGCGCCGGGCCGCAGCGTGCGAGGCGGCACTGCTGGGCGCGCCCTTCACGCTTGGGACGATCGAGCAGGCCGCCGCCGCGCTCCGCGGAGATTTCACCCCGCTGAGCGATGTGCGCGGCACTGCCGACTACCGATTGGAAGCCGCGGCCAACCTGTTGCTTCGCCTGTGGCACAAGGCGCAGGGAGAGACGGTTTCGGTCCTCGACCTGGCATCGGCCAATGGCTGAGCGCGACTTGCCCCGCACCGGGATGGCCAAACCGGCCAACCCGCATGACAGTGCCCATCTGCATGTGACGGGCGCGGCACGCTATATCGACGACACCGCCGAACCGGCCGGGATGCTTCACCTCGCCTTCGGGCAAAGCAGCGAGGCCCATGCGCTGATTACCGGCATCGACTTGTCGGCGGTGCGCGCGGCGCAAGGCGTCGTCGCGGTATTGACCGCCGCCGATATCCCCGGCGTCAACGACGTCAGCCCGGTGGCAGGCGACGACCGGCTGCTCGCCGATGGCGAGGTGATTTGCGTCGGCCAGCCGATATTCCTGGTCGCCGCCACCAGCCAGCGTGCTGCGCGTGCCGCCGCGCGACTGGGGCGAATCGATTATCGGCCCCTGCCCGCGCATCTGACGATCGAGGACGCGCGCGCCGCCGCGTCGTTGATCGAGCCGACCCAATATATGGCGCGCGGCGATGCAGCCGCCGCGCTTGTGGCCGCGCCGCAGCGCCTGTCGGGCGGCTTCGACATGGGCGGGCAGGACCATTTCTATCTTGAAGGGCAGATAGCGGTCGCCACCCCGATGGAGGACGGGCAGATCCATCTGCTCAGTTCCACCCAGCACCCCAGCGAAGTGCAGCATCTGGTCGCGCACATGCTCCATCGCAGTTCCGCCGATGTGACGGTGGAGGTCAGGCGCATGGGCGGGGCGTTTGGCGGCAAGGAAACCCAGGCCGCGCTGTTTGCCGCCGCCGCGGCGCTGGTCGCGGACCGGACCGGGCGCCCCGCCAAGTTCCGCTGCGACCGTGACGACGACATGGCGATGACCGGCAAGCGCCATGATTTCAGCGTCGCCTATGATGTCGGTTTCGACGATGAAGGCCATGTTCTGGCGCTGAAGCTCAACCTCGCCTCGCGGTGTGGCGCGACCGTCGACTTGTCGCCCGCGATCAACGACCGGGCGATGTTCCACAGCGACAATTGCTATTGGCTGCCCGATGTGGAGATCGTGTCGGAACGGCTGAAGACCCACACCGTATCGGCCACCGCCTTTCGCGGTTTTGGCGGACCGCAGGGGATGCTGGCGATCGAACGGGTGATGGACGCCGTCGCCGCGCGTCTGGGGCGTGATCCGCTGGATGTGCGGATCGCCAATCTCTATGGCCCCGGCCGCGATACCGCGCCTTATGGCATGACGATTGCCGACAATATCGCCCCGCAGATCATCGCCCGGTTGCGCAACGACGCCCGCTATGACGCGCGGCGCCAGGCGGTCGATGCGTTCAATGCCGGGCATGGCGTGTTGAAAAAGGGCATTGCGCTGACGCCGGTGAAATTCGGCATCAGCTTCACCACCACCCACCTCAACCAGGCTGGTGCGCTGGTGCTCGTCTATGCCGATGGCAGCATCCAGATCAACCATGGCGGCACCGAGATGGGCCAGGGCCTGTATATCAAGGTGGCGCAGGTCGTTGCCGATGTGTTTGCCGTGCCGGTATCGCAGGTGCGCATCACCGCGACCCGCACCGACAAGGTGCCCAACACCTCGGCAACCGCGGCGTCGTCAGGCGCGGACCTGAACGGCATGGCCGCCCATCGCGCGGCGATGACGATCAGGGATCGGCTGGCCGCGTTCCTTTCCCGCAGCTTTGCTTGCCCCGAAAGCGACGTGCATTTCACTCCCGACGGCATCGTCGCCGGGGCCGAACGCCTGACCTTCGGCGACGTGTGTCGCAAGGCCTATCTGGGCCGCATCGCCCTTTCCGCCACCGGCTTTTATGCGACACCCGATATCGAATATGACCGCGGCGCGCATAAGGGGCGGCCATTTTACTACTTCGCTTATGGCGCGGCGGTTGCGGAAGTCGTGGTCGATACGCTGACCGGCGAGCACAAGGTGCTTGCCGTCGACATCATCCACGACGTTGGCCGGTCGCTCAATCCGACGATCGATATCGGCCAGATCGAAGGGGGGTTCATCCAGGGCCAGGGCTGGTTGACGACCGAAGAACTGGTGTTCGACGCCAGGGGCCGGTTGCTCACCCATTCGCCTGCGACCTACAAGATCCCGACCGCATCGGATCGCGCGCCGCATTTCAGCATCACCTTGTGGGACGGCGAGAATATCGAGCCGACGATCAATCGGTCAAAAGCGGTGGGCGAACCGCCGTTCATGCTGGCCAATGCGGTATTCTCGGCACTGGCACAGGCGATTGCCGCGACGGTGCCCGACAAGCGATGCTTGCCGCCGCTCGATGCGCCTGCGACCCCCGAACGGATTCTCCGCGCGATTGCCGGGCACAGACGCGCATGACCGACTGGCTCGACTGGCTGCGCGCGCTCACTGGCGACACGCCCACCGCGATGCTCACCATACTCGCCAGCGAAGGCTCGGCCCCGCGCGGCGCGGGCACCCGGATGCTGGTTACCGCTGGTGGCGCGACGCAAGGCACGATCGGCGGCGGGCAACTGGAATATCAGGCAGTGGAACAGGCACGGACCATCCTTGGCCATCCCGCCGGCAGTTGGCGCGTGCAGGATTATCCGCTGGGGCCGTTGCTTGGCCAATGCTGTGGCGGGCGCGTGCGGTTGCTGGTCGAACATCTCGATCCTGCGCGCCTTGGCTGGGTGGCCAGCGCAGCTGAGGAATGCGTGCTGGTTTCCGCCCTTACGCCAGGCTGGATCGACCGCCACGTCAGCAGCAACGCGGTGCCCACCGGCCTTTCCGCGCGTGGCGACCGGTTGCGCGCGGGCGCGGCTTTTGCCGAGATTATCGGTCAGCACCGGCGGCCATTATACCTGTTCGGCGCCGGGCATGTCGGCCAGGCGATTGCCCGCCACGCCCAAAACCTGCCGCTCCGCCTTGCCTGGTTCGATACGCGCCCAGTGTTCGAATCGATCGACGGCGTCGCCATCGTCCCCGAGGATTCGATCGAGCAATGCGTCATGGAAGCGCCCGATGATGCCGCGATCGTCATCCTCACCCACGATCACGCGCTCGATTACCGGCTGACCAAGGCTGCGCTCGACCGGGAAACGACCGCTTTTGTCGGCTTGATCGGTTCGGCAACCAAGCGTGCGCGCTTTCTTGGTCGCCTTGAACGCGACGGCGTCGACGGGGCCAGGCGAGCGCGCCTGACATCGCCGATCGGCATCGCCGGGGTCGTCGGCAAGGAACCGGATGTCATTGCCATCGCCACCCTCGCCCAGCTTCTGCAATTGAGGGGCCTGTGACGTTGCGGGCATTTCGCGGGGAAATCCTCTCCGTCGCGCATGATCCGCGCGATCGCGCCAATGCGGTGCGGCACGAACCCGACGGGTTGCTGGTCGTCGAAGCTGGCATCATCATCGCACGGGGTCGTCATGCCGATATCGCCGCCCGCTTCCCGGGCATCCCGACCGAAGCGCTGCCGGGCCTGATCGTGCCCGGCTTTATCGACGCGCATGTCCATTATCCGCAGATGGACCGGATCGCATCGCATGGCGAACAACTGCTCGACTGGCTCGATCGTCACATTTTTCCAGCCGAAATGGCCTTTGCCGATCTGGCCCATGCACAAGGCGTGGCGACCGCATTTCTCGACGAATTGCTGCGCAATGGCACGACAAGCGCGCTGGTTTTCCCAACCGTTCACGCACATTCGGTCGATGCGTTGTTTGAAGCGGCGCTGGCGCGGCACATGCGGATCATATCGGGCAAGGTGCTGATGGACCTTGGGCCAATTGGTCTTGCCGACACGCCGCAATCGGCGCGCACCGAAAGCGAGGCGCTGATCCGTCGGTGGCGCGGGCGCGGGCGGCTGGGCTATGCAGTAACGCCGCGCTTCGCGCTGACCTCATCCGACGAGCAGCTTGAGACGGCGGGTGCATTGCTCGCCGCGCATCCCGACAGCTTGCTCCACACCCATCTGGCCGAAAATGTCCGCGAATGCGCCGCGGTTGCCGACCGCTTTCCGCAGGCGAGCGACTATCTCGACGTTTACGACCGGTTCGGCTTGGTCGGCGACCGATCGGTGTTCGCCCATGGCATCCACTTGCCCGACCGCGCGTGCCAGCGCCTGCGCGACAGCGGCGCAGGAGTCGCGGTGTGCCCCAGTTCCAACCTTTTCCTGGGATCGGGCTTCTTCAATTTCGGGCAGGCGGACCGCCATGGCCTGCGCATCGGGCTGGGCACCGACATCGGTGCGGGCACCTCGTTCTCGATGCTCCACACCGCGGGGCTCGCCTATCAGGCGGCACTGGCGCGCGGCGATCGGCTCGACCCGTTTCGCGCGCTGTTCCTGGCGACCGCCGGGAGTGCGGCGTTGCTGGGCATCGCCGACCGGGTGGGTGCGCTGGAGCCTGGCCAGGAAGCCGATTTCGTCGTGCTCGATTGCGCGGCGACCCCGTTGCTGGCGCGCCGCACCCATGGCGCCGATCTGGCCGAGCGGCTGTTCGCGCTGCAAATTCTGGGCGACGACCGCGCGATCAGCCGCACCTTCATCATGGGCGATTGCGCCTGGGACAAAGGTACGGGTACGGGCAAGGGCACGGGCAGGGCCATCGAAACCGGTGAGTAATCGCCCAACCACAGCGGCGGCGGCGGTGAACAGGCTGGCCGTCGCGCATCGGCCGCGCTAATCGCTCGCCATGACCATCAAGCTCATCTGCCTCGACGCCGACGACACGCTTTGGCACAATATGCGCCACTTCAACGCCACCGAAGCCGCGCTGCTCACCATGTTGCGGCCATTTGCCGACGCCCATGTCGCGCGTGAGACGTTGAACATTTGCGAGGCCCGCAACCTGAAACTCTATGGCTATGGCGCCAAGGGGTTTACCTTGTCGATGATCGAAACCGCGGTGGAACTCGCCGGGGAGCAAATGCCCAGATCGCTGTTGCAGGGCATATTGGCGGCAGGAAAGGCTTTGCTGGCCCATCCGGTTGATCTGTTCGACGATGTCGCGGAAACGCTGTCGGCGCTGGCTCGGCGCGGGACACTGGTGCTGGTGACCAAGGGCGATCTGCTTCATCAGGAAACCAAGCTGGCGGCGTCGGGCCTGGGGGACCTGTTCAGCGGTATCGAGATCGTCAGCGACAAGACCGCCGACACCTTTCGCCGACTGTTCGTCGCGCACGGCGTTACCGCGGACGAAGCCGTCATGGCGGGCGATTCGATGCGATCCGATGTCAAGCCCGCGCTGGAGGCGGGCGCCTGGGCCGCTTATATCCCGCAGGACGGCGCGTGGTCGCACGAAGTCGCCGCCGCGCCCGACGCCCATCCCCGTTTCCGGCAACTCGATCGCCTGGCCGACCTGCCTGCCCTGATCGACGAGATCGGCTGAAACCGACGCCGGGTCCGTTGTGCGCTTGCGTGCCGTGCGTTGGCCGTCAGGCCAGGCGTTCGGGAACCGACAGCGCCTCTTCGACAATCGAGGTGGTGCGCCCCATCGCTTCCCATGGGAAGACGAACCAGCGCTTGTCCTCGTTGCGGTCGATCATCTGCGACCAGTAATCGACCCGCACCTTGGAGCGGGTGTTGTTGATGACGACCGCGAAGCGCACATTGCCGTTCTCGCAGCCATTATCGACAAGCAGGTGGCGGATATAATCGATCGTACCGCCACTGTCGTTGATATCGTCGACGAACAGCAACCGCGTGCCATTGGCGCTTTTCGTGGCGACCTTGCCCAGCAATTCGTCGGCGAATCCCGGCACTTTTGACGAATGGTCGATCGACAGCATCGGCAGGTCCAGATGGTGCGACATATAAACCGCCGGAACCAGCCCGCCACGGCCGATCCCGATGATGAAATCGGGTTGCCATTCATCGGCTTCCACCTTTTTCGCCACCGCCCGAACGTCGGTCAGAAAGCCCGCATCGGAAATATAATAAAGCTGAGGTTCGGCAGTAGAACTCATTGCGGCAATCCAGCGACAGACTTGGGAAGGGTTCTGGTTATCGAGTCTGTTCGACATCGGCAACCGGTGCCGGGCAGATCATGGATCGCGCGCCGGGGTCGCCGCGGCTGGCGCGTAATAGCTTAGCTGCGCAAACCCATTCTCGATCTCGCCGAGCACGATGCCCGCGGCATAGGTCGGCGTTCGTGCCGACGCCGTGCACAGCGCCAGCGTCATCGGTCGCAGGATCGAATCCGATATCCTGGTGAAGCACAACAGGCCCCGCCGCTCCTCGGTCACGATGTCCAGCGACGTCAGGATGCCGATGCCGATGCCCTGCAACACCAGCGAGGTGATCATCTGGATATTGTCCGACGTCACCTTCTTGTCGAGCACGATGCCCGACGTCCCTTCCAGCACGGCAATCTGCTGGCAGACGGCAAGCGGCTCTCCGGGGACGATCAGCGGCGTGCCGACACACGCCGAAAATCGTGTTTCCTTGCGCAGGCCGAACGGATGGCCCGCGGGCGTTACGAAACCCAGCACGACCTCAACGAACGCGCGGACCGTCATGTCGCGGAATGACTGGGGCTCGAAGAAGATGCCGAAATCCACCTCACCACTGGCGATTGCCTTGCGGACGGCGTCATTCTCCAGAACCTTCACCCCGATGGTGATGCCGGGATAGCGGCTCTGGATCGTCTGTATGGTCCTGGGGATATACCCCTTGGCCAGCGCATCGATGATGGCGATGTTGACATGCCCGCGTTTCAGGCCGCGCAGATCCTCGATCTGCGCGCGAACGTCGGCCAGGTCCTTTCGCCAGCGGACGCCGGCCGTCATCATGACTTCGCCCGCCGCGGTCAACCGCAGGCCGGTGGGGAGGCGCTCGAACAGCGGCAGGCCAAGATCAGCCTCGACGTTGAGGATCTGCCGGTCGATCGCCGAAGCCGAGACGTTGAGCTCGTCCGCCGCTTTGCGAATGGAACCCAGTCGCCCCACGGCAATGAAGTAACGAAGGAAGCGCGAAAAGGCTGGCATACCCACTCTCTTTTTTGCAACGGCGTGTCGGATTCATTGCATTTGATCGCACCACGTCAAGCCCCTAGGCCAGCGCGTGCGAACTTTATCATCCGGGGGAAAAGTGCGGGCAGGTTTCGGAAGTGTGACGTCGCCAAGGTCAGGCCGCGCGTCTGCCGACGTCACATCCAATGAGTCGATGGCTGTCGCAGCCAGTCAGGCCAGGAAATGACGACGCCGACACCGCACTTACCTTAACAGTCGCGCGTTGCGCAATATTCATGGCATCTCGCTTAAGTATCTAATCAACAATCTTAAATTATCACGAACAACAAACTCATGGCGCTTGCTCAATCGATTGAAGCAAATCTTTCTCTTTACGGATTTGTGAATGCCGTGTTAGCTTGCTGCGGCGCAGCATTTGCTGTTCTGGCATCTCGTTGACTGAAGAGAGCGCAACGAAGATCATCGATTGGCAGCGCGCGGCAAAAATTCGGACGCGCCTGTTCTTATAACCGGGGGGCTATAATAAATGACGGCAATATCTTCACTCGACATGGCGGCCGATGCGGCACCGCAGCGCGGTCGTCTGCGCACCTCGCTCATGGCCGTTGCGGCCGGCCTGCTTTCCTGCACCGCGCTGACGACACCGGCCTTTGCGCAAACCAATGGCGCAGCCGATACCGCCGAAAAGGACAAGCCAGCCGATGCCGACCAGGCGGCTGACAAGGATATTGTCGTCACCGGGACGTTGAACGCGCTGCCCGACAAGAATGTCGGATCGATTTTCGGCTTCAACAAGACGCTGGTGGAAACCCCGCGTTCGGCATCGACGATCAGCAGCGAGCAGATCGAGCGTTTCGGCGTCACCGACATCTATGATCTCGTGGCGCAGGCGCCGGGCACCTTCACCAACTCGTTCTTCGGGGTTGGCGGCGCGCTCGACATTCGCGGCACGCCGGGCGAAGTCTATTTCCGCGGCGTGCGTCGCCTTGACAATCCGGGCAACTATCCGACGCCAATCGGCGCATCGGACCGGATCGACATCGTTCGCGGCCCGGCCTCGCCAATCTATGGCCCGTCCAAGACCGGCGGCTATCTGAACTTCGTGCCGAAATCGGCGCGCGTGAAGGGCGGCGCCCTGCTCGACCACGCCGAGGGCGAACTGAGCTACACCGGCGGCAGCTGGGACTATAATGTTCTGAAGGCGCAGGTCCGCGGGCCGTTGAAGGTCGCCGGCACCGAATTCGGCTACAGCCTATATGGTGAAATCGAAGATTCGGGCAGCTATTATCGCAATACCTCGACCCACAACGTGGTTCTGCAGGCGGCGTTCGACAACCAGCTTACCGACAACCTGCGCATCGAATTCGGCGGCCAGTATCAGAAATATGACGGCCAGCAAAATGGTGGCTGGAACCGCCTGACCCAGGATCTGGTCGACAATGGCACCTATATCACCGGTTCCGCCCAGCCGCTCGATACCAGCGGCGATGGCCAGATTTCTCCGGCAGAATTCCAGGCGGTCGGCACCTTCTCGCCATTCGGTTCCTTTGCTTGTGGCGGCGGCAGCACGTCGGCGGCATCGTTCACCAACGCCTGCTTCACCGGAACCTATCCCTATCTCGCGCTGCAGAATACCGGCACCACGAAGCTGAGCCGCAAGGATGTTCTGACTGGCCCCAACGACCTGCTGAAGAACAAGGCGACCACTGGCTATTTCGACATCATTTTTGATGCTGGCAGCGGTATCGAACTGAAAAATCAGCTTTTCTATGATGGTTACAATAACCTCAACAACAACGCCTATGGCTTCTCGCAATTCCACAAATCATGGGTGATCGAAGACAAGATCGTCGCGTCCAAGACTTTCAAAACGGATGTCGGCAACTTCGCGCTCCAATTGTCGCCGTCGATCCGCCACACCGATTTCCTTCATGGCGATGATTTCAATTTCGAATATTTCCACCGCGTCGACCTGACCAAGGGATATGACGCGCTGTCGGACCGGTTGCTGTCGAACGAATGCGGCTGCAACTATTCGAACTACCTGAAGGGCGATTACACCGACTACGGCTTTGCCGCCCTTGCCGATCTGGATTTCAACTTCGGCCTCGATGTGCTGGTCGGCGCGCGTTACGATACCATCGACGTCCAATCGACCAACGATCCCACCAAGTTGCGGGTTGCACCCGCCGTGCTGACCGGAAAGGGCAACAAGGGCGGCTGGTCATGGAACGCCAGTGTTTCGTACAAGCTGCCCTTCGGCATCATCCCTTATGCCACGGCATCGCGGCAGACGACGGTGGTCGCGGGCCAGGGTGCGGAAATCGCCGCATCCGACGCCAATGGCGGCACCTTCCTCGCGGCGTCCAAGCTGTATGAAGGCGGCATCAAGGGCAGCTTCCTCAACAACAAGCTCTATGCCGCATTGTCGGTTTACCAGCAGACCCGCACCGATCACAATATCCAGTCGGCGACCGTCAACCAGGCGGTTGAAACCGATGGCCTGGAAGCCGAGGCCCGCTGGTCGGTTGATCGGCACCTGCTGGTCACCGCCGCCTATACCCGGACCAAGGTGTACAACCTGACCTTCCTCGACAACGGCTCGACCTTCAGCTTCTTCGGGATCGAGGATCTGGTGAACGTCACCGACCCGACGCTGTTCCTTGGCGGTCAGCCGGGCGGCCTGGTGCCGATCCCCAACAAGGAAGCGTCGCGCCGCCAGGGCATTCCGACCAACCTTTATTCGGCAACCGCGACTTATGCCTTCGACAACGGCTTCGCGCTCAACGCCAGCCTTGTGCATGTCGACTCGGTGTTCTCGGGCCAGTCGCGCGTGGTGAAGCTGCCTGCTTATACGCTGGTCGATCTGGGCGCGTCGTTCCAGAAGGATCGCTGGCTGTTCCGGGTGGTGGTGAAGAACGCAACCGACGCGACCTATTTCCGCGCCAACTTCACCGAACTGTTCGGCAGCACCATCGTGTTGCCGGAAAAGCCGCGCAGCTTCCAGGCGTCGGTCGTTTACAAGTTCTGATCGTAGGTTCGGGGCGGCGGATTCAAACCGCTGCCCCTATTTTCTTGTTGACCCAATGGGATATCGGCGTGCTTTTCGCCAGAACGTCCCCAGTAGAGTAGGAAAGACCATCCATGCGCATGTTGACGCGCGCCGCCATCAGCATGAGCGCGGCGCTTTGTTTTTACGGCCTGGGCGACGCGCGCACCGCGCCCGACCAAACGGTGTCAACCGCCAGCATCGATCAATGCGTCCCCGGTGGCCCCTGCGCCCACCCGTTGCCGGTTCGCTTCGTCGTCGTCACCCTGTTCGAAATCGGCAAGGACACGGGCGATACGCCGGGCGAGTTCCAGTTGTGGAAGGAACGTCGGCACCTCGACACCCGGATACCCTTTCCGCAATCCTTTCACGACCTCTATTATAATCCGAAGACCCAGACGCTGGGCATGGTCACTGGTATCGGCAACATCAGATCAGCCGCGGCCACCATGGCGCTTGGCCTCGACCAGCGCTTTGACCTGACCCACGCCTATTGGCTGGTGGCGGGCATTGCCGGCATCGACCCCGAAGATGCGTCGATCGGTTCCGCGGCCTGGGCGCGCTTTCTGGTCGATGGCGATCTTTCCCATGAAATCGATCCGCGCGAAATTCCGCAGGACTGGAAATACGGTTATTTCCCGCGCGGCAAGCAAGGCCCCAACGACACCAGCCCGCCCCATCCCACCGGCGAAGTGTTCGAAATCAACCCGAGCTTGCGCGACTGGGCCTATACGCTGACCAAGGATCTGGTCCTGCCCGACAATCCGATGATCCAGGCCGAACGCGCCCGCTACACCCAGTTTGCCAACGCACGGCGCCCGCCATTCGTGCTGAAGGGCGACCAGCTTGCCGCGCTGACCTTCTGGCATGGCAAGCTGATGACGCAATGGGCCAACCATTGGGTGGATTACTGGACCGAAGGCAAGGGCCAGTTCGTCACATCGGCGATGGAGGAAACCGGCACCTATCAGTCGATCCTTTATCTCGACAAGATCGGCCGCGTCGACAAGCAGCGCTTCATGGTGCTGCGCGCGGGCAGCAACTACACCATGCCCCCGCCCGGCGTGACCGCCGCACAATATCTGCTGCGCGAAAATGAGGGCTATTCGGGCCTGAACGCGGCGGTGGAGAGCCTGTACCTGGTCGGCTCCAAAGTGATCGACGAACTCGACACCCATTGGGACCAGTATGAAAAGACCGTGCCGAAATGACCGGACGCCGATGCGATCGCCGTTGATACCGGCGGCGACGCATCGGGGTGGCGTCAACGCATGAGCCTGACGGTCGTCAACAACGCCGATGTCATTGCCTGCATGGACAAACACCGGCACGAGATCGCGGGCGGCAGCATCGCATTCCGCGACGGCATTATCGAAGCGGTTGGCCCGGCTGCAGACCTGGCGCAACTGGCCGAAACGGCGAGCAACGTCATCGACGCGCGCGGATGCGTGGTAACGCCGGGCCTGGTCAACACCCACCATCACCTGTTCCAGTCGCTGACTCGCGCGCTGCCCGGTGCCATCAACGCGCCGTTGTTCGGCTGGCTGAAAACGCTTTACCCGGTGTGGGCGCAATATCGGCCCGAGGACGTGTTCGCCGCCACCCAACTGGGCCTGGCGGAGCTTGCGCTGTCGGGTTGCACGCTCAGTTCCGACCATCTCTACCTGTTCCCCGACGGCGTCACGCTGGACGATTCGATCGCCGCCGCCCGAGAGATCGGCATCCGCTTCCACGCCACGCGCGGATCGATGAGCGTCGGCGAAAGCGACGGCGGGTTGCCGCCCGACAGCCTGGTCGAGAACGAAACCGATATCCTGAACGACACCATCCGGGTCATCGACCGGTTCCACGACGCGCGCGACGGCGCGATGGTGCGAGTGGGCGTCGCGCCCTGTTCCCCCTTTTCGGTCAGCCAGGGGCTGATGCGCGACGCGGCACTGCTGGCGCGCGACAAGCGGGTGATGCTGCATACCCATCTGGCCGAAGATGCCGACGACATCGCCTTTTCGCTCGAACGCTTTGGTTGCCGCCCCGGCCAATATGCCGAAAGCCTGGGATGGACCGGCAATGACGTCTGGCACGCGCACTGCGTGCAATTGAACGGGCAGGAAATCGATCTGTTCGCGCGCACCCGCACCGGGATCGCGCATTGTCCAAGCTCCAATTGCCGTCTCGGATCGGGCATCGCGCCGGTGCGGACGATGTATGAAAAGGGCGTGCCACTGGGGCTGGGTGTCGATGGCTCGGCGTCCAGCGACAGCGGCAATCTGCTGCTCGAAGCCCGGCAGGCGCTGCTGATGCAACGCGCTGTCGCCGGGCCAGCCGCGTTCGATCCGCGCGACGCGCTGTATCTGGCGACGCGTGGCGGTGCGGAAATTCTCGGTCGCCATGACGTTGGTTCGCTCGAACCCGGCAAGCGCGCCGATATCGCCATCTGGGACATGGACGACATTCAATCCTTCGGCGCATGGGACAAGGTTGCCGCGCTGATCCTCAGCCCTCCGAATGGCGCGCGCGATGTTTTTGTCGAAGGCCGCGCGGTGGTGCGCGACCGCGACCTGGTGCGGGTGAGCAGGCGCCGGATACTCCGCGCGGCGGATCGATCGCTCACCCGGCTGAAGACCCTTATCTGATGGCCGCCGCCAGCCAATGGCCGTCCGGCTGCGCGATGCGCCATTTCCCAACGCCCGCCAGGAGCTTCGGATGACCAGCATTCCCGCCCAATCGCCCGATGATGACATGCCACCCCACGCCAGGCCCTATGCCGGTATGATGACGGCGGAACAGGCGCGCGATCCCGATTATTTCCCCGGCCTGGCCATCGCCATCCCGCTTGGCATCCAGCATGTGCTGGCGATGTTCGTCAGCAACATGACCCCGGCGATCATCGTCGCAGGGGCGGCCGGGTTCGGCTATGGCTCAGCCGATCCGGGGGAGATGATCTACCTGATCCAGATGTCGATGCTGTTCGCCGGCGTCGCCACCTTGATGCAGACCATCGGCTTCGGCCCGGTCGGTGCTCGCCTGCCGATCGTGCAAGGAACCAGTTTCGCGTTCCTGCCCGTGATGATCCCGATTGTCGCGGGGCAAGGCGTGGAAGCAATGGCCGCGCTGACCACGGCGGCGATCATCGGCGGGCTGTTCCACACCTGCCTCAGCTTTTTCGTCGGCCGCATCCGCTTTGCGCTGCCGCCGATGATTACCGGGCTGGTCGTGCTGATGATCGGTTTGTCGCTGATGCGCGTCGGCGTGCAATATGCCGCGGGCGGCGTCCCCGCGCAGGGTACGGCGGCCTATGGCGCGGGGACGAGCTGGCTGCTGGCGGGGGTGGTCGTGGCGGTGACGCTGGGCCTCAGCTTTTTCGCGCGTGGCATCTGGTCCACCGCCTCGGTGCTGATCGGCTTGCTGGCGGGATATGCGGTCGCGGCGGCGATGGGCCGGGTGTCGCTCGCGCCGGTCGCGGCGGCGGGTTGGGTGATGCTGCCTTCGCCCTTCCACTTCGGCTTTACGATATCGGCGTCGGCAATCACCGGCTTCTGCCTGATGGGGTTTATTTCCGCCATCGAATCAATCGGCGATGTCTGCGCGATCTGCGAAGGCAGCGCCGGGCGCCCCGCCACTGACCGCGAACTGGTCGGCGCGACGTGTGCCGATGGCGTCGGCACCGCGCTGGCCGCGGTGTTCGGCGCGATGCCCAACACATCGTTCAGCCAGAATGTCGGCCTGATCGCGATCACCGGGGTGATGAGCCGCCATATCGTCACCATCGGCGCCTTGTTCCTGGTGCTGTGCGGCCTGGCGCCCAAGATCGGCGCGCTGATCATCACCATCCCGATCGAAGTGCTGGGCGGCGGCGTCATCGTGATGTTCGGCATGGTTGCATCCGCCGCGCTGTCGATCCTGTCGGGCGTCGAATGGACGCAGCGCAACATGCTGATCTTCGGCATTGCGCTGTCGTTCAGCGTCGGCCTGCAACTGGAACCGGCAACGGTGCAGCACCTGCCGCAGACCTTGCGGATATTGCTGACATCCGGCGTCCTTCCCGCCGCGCTGATCGCCGTCGTGCTGAACCTGATCGTACCCAACCCGGCCGGATCAACCCACGCCCCCGCCATCGGACGCTGAGCGGCAGCGGCTCTGTCAGGCCACCTCTCACACCACTATCGGAGCACCGCAGCCGGATCTGCCAGCCTTACGTCATGCATCTGGTTCAGATACGCCTCGTAATAGCCCTTGTGCGACGCGCCAACGATCGCCAACAGGCGCATGCCCGGCCGACCGCCCAACACATCGCGGATATTAGCGACCATGCGCAAGTTCCGCGTTTCCCAATAACCGACATAAGATCGGCCAAATGCCTGGGGTGACGGCTCGGCAAGCGCGGCGCCAAAATCTGATCGATACGCCAGCATCGGCGCATCGGGCGCGTTATATGCGCGGTAAAGGTCCAGCAGCCCGTTCGGCCGGTCCAACCCCGCCTCCAACCGCTTCGACATCACCTGGCGCGCTTTGGTTGCAGGATTATCCCAGGCGCGGGTGATCGCCGCTTCATAGTCCTTCTCGGCCGACGGCGCCGGACTGCTGTCGGCTGAATGGTCATCGACGCTCCACAACCGCTCCAGACCCAGTCGAGCGGCGAGCACGGCTGAAATAAGGTTGGTTTCATTGCGCTTGTCTTTGCGCTTGTTCAGCCAGGTGACCAGTGCATCGTCCAGCCCGTCCCTCGCCTGCCGCTCGTCCGGCAGGAGCCGAAGCCATTGGACCAGTGCGGAACCAGGTTCCCCCGCCGCCATGAATATCGCCGCCAGGTGGCGACGCTGGCCAGGCGTTGGCGTGGTTGGCCAATCCGCCAATAGTCGCTCCGCCTCGGCATTGGCGGCGGGCACGTCAAGCCCGGTCGCACGCCCCGCAGGCGTGGGATCGGGACAATAATCCTTCACCGTATCGGCGTAGCGAGACGGATAGCGGCGCAGACTGTCGCATTGGAGGCCCGACAAATCCTCGGTCGCAATCGCCGTTGGGCGCCACCCCGCCAGCCGATCGAGCAGGGGCGCCAGCATTTCCGGCCGGAAACTGTCGGGCAGGCCGGACAGATGCTCCGTGCCGATGACCAATACCTCGTTCGGTGCGCCCGCCCGCGGCTCCTTCAACCGTTCGGGATGGAACGATGGGCGATAATCACCGGCGGGTGCGGCGGACGCTGCCGTCGCAAGCGCCGCAGCAGCCAGCGCAAGGCCCGCCAGCGAAGATCGAGAAATTGAACGGACCATCAAACGCTGCCTCAACATATGGGACAAGCGCGTGGTATCATTACCGTATTATATAAACAATACACTCGTTGAGGAAGCCTCCCTGTCCTACGCCGGGGCCACTCGCTATGTTGCCAACCGTTCTTTCAACCTGTTGATACGTAGCGAAAACCACGGGGTGGTTTAGGGTCATTCAACCAGATCGATGGCAACCCTCAACTTCCTCAACCTGTTCGACCGCGATGCTCAGCGCGGCATGGCCTCGAACGCGGCAAGGTCTTGCTCCAGTTGCCATTCCTTGGCGGCTTTCAGATTGGCGGCAAGGAAGGTCGTGCAGGCAGGCGAATTCGCCACCGTGCAGGCCGCAACCCGCGCGCCGCCCGCACGATCCCGCCAGAGGCTGGCCCCCGGCAGGAAGGAATAGTGCAGGCCGTCGCGCGCGATCTGCTTCAGATCGGCATAGCGCAGCCGCTGCTCGGTAACGGCGCGGACATATTCGTTGGTCATGTCGCTGCGTGACACGCCCTCGTCATCGGTGGACAGCACCACCGGCACCCCGGCTTCCCGATAGAGCGACAAGGGATGGTCCCGCCCCTTCACCCCCAGGATGACGGCGTTGCTGGTCAGGTTGATTTCCACCGCCACCCGGTCGCGCGCCATGCGTTTCAGCAAGGCGGGCGCGTCGGTTTCATAGGATATGTCGATGCCGTGCCCAATCCGGCGCGCGCCCGCCACTTCCACCGCATCATGGATGTGGAAGGCCAGATCGCGGGGCGGCACCAGCCCCAGCGTCAACTCGCCCGCGTGAAGCGACAGCGGCACAGTGGGATGCAACGCCTTTAGATACGCGATCATCCGCATGTGCAGGGCGTAATCGCGCACCGCCACCGGATCATGTTCGGGCGCGGCGATGTTGACGCCGACAAAACGGGGATCGGCCTCGACCAGCGCAAAGCCGAAGGCGAGCTGCGCGAACACGCGGTCCGGCGCCACGGTGCGCAGCGCGGTGTAGAGATAACGCACCGTCACGCCACAGCCGGGTTTTGGCGCCGGGCCGTTGCAGCCGTCAACCTCCGCTACCCTGGCTTCGGCCCGGTCATATTCGGCGCGGGCATTGGCAACGGCGCCGGGCAGCGATGGCGCGAACCGCGCCGCCAGCGCCGCGAAATCGGTCGCATCGGCATCGCCCGCCTGCGCGACGACCGCCGCCACCGCGCGCGTGCCGCTGTTGAGTTCGACATAAGCGACATGGTCGGCCGCCGCCTGATCGCGCGTCAGGGCAATCGACTCGCCCAGGCTGTGGCGTGATGCGGGCGTAAAGGCCTCGAAAGTCGAAAAGAACCGGTTGTAGCCGGAAATTTCCGGGTCCCCCACGCCAGCTTCAAACCCGCGTGTCGACAGCGCGTCGATCGCCCGGCTGTAACGCGGATAATCCCGTTCCAGCCCGGCGGCAGGCACCCGGTTCGGCGCGTCGCAGGGGGGATCGACCACCGCATAAGTCTCGGTCGAGATGCACAACCCGTCAGCCGCCGCCCAACGCAGGAAATCCTCGGCATAGATCGATCCGCCGTTGTGATTGTGCAGATCGCCGCCCTTGGGCAGGGCCTGCAGGAAGATACGCAGGCGCGGCGGGCTGTCCGCGATGCGATCGAGATAGGCAGCGGTGCGCGCTTCGTCCGCGCCTGCGCCCGCCCGGGTCACAACCGGCCCCCGTGCCATCGCCAATCCGCCGCCAGCCAGCAACGCCATCACAATCACCGCAGCGCGTATCATATCATTCCCAGATCAACAGATTGAAGACGCCAGAATAAAATGGCCCGGAATAACGACGAGGATTCGAACTCAACTCGACCATATTTCGACAACAACCGTCGGGAAGTTCTGAAATGCCCGCATTCCGACAAGTAAAATCACCCAATATTGCGAGTTAAGATATCCCACTCGCCCCATCGCACCGCTCCCGCCTCTATGATGCCACCGCAGGTCGTTCAATGACGATAATGAGCATGGCAGGTTGCAAAAATTAGCGTGCTCGACCTCGATCGGCGCCTGCCGCCTGGCAAGTTCGTTGAGGCCTGAACCACCACTCGCCCTTAAACCGCTGCAAAAGAACAGCTTGGCCGTATCGGCGTGTCGCGCGGTCCCGATCGCCCTCAAGGGCTCACTACTTTTGCGCTCCCTGCGTCGCGTTATCGGCAATGGACGGTGCCGGAATTGGCCGATAGCTGCTGCACCACACAATAGGTCGGACGTGACTGCACCAAATCGGGCCTTTCCCGTCATGCGCACGATGATCTCGAGCCGGGGTGGCCAACGGGCAAACGGGTGGAAATCGATGGGCTTCAGGTGGCGTGCAACTCTCCAGAACGGCGTGTTCGCGCTGAGCATGTTGGGCGCCGCCGCATCGGTTCTTGCCCATTCGGATATCGCAGCCGAACTCCCCCTGCCCGCCCGACCAAGCAGCGCCAATGGCCCACCGGCAATGCTCGACGCATTTTGTTCGCGCTGCCACAATGACGAAGACAAGATCGCCGGTCTCTCGATCGAGGATCTGCGCGGCGTCGACCTGCTGCACGGCGCGCATGTCGATGAATGGGAAAACATTCTTCGCCGCACCAGCCTGGGCGAAATGCCGCCGCGCAGCAAACCGCAGCCTGATCCGGTTACCCGGGCGGCGTTCGTCGGCTGGCTGCAAACCTCGCTCGACACTTATGCCAGGGAGCATCCCGATCCGGGGCGGGCAACGATCAGGCGGTTGAACCGGGTGGAATATGCCAATGCGGTGCGCGACCTGCTCGACCTGAAAGTCGATTTCAGCCGCGAACTGCCGCAGGACAATTCCGGCTATGGCTTCGACAATATCGCCGATGTGCTCAGCGTTTCGCCGACATTGATGGACCGGTATGTCGCGGTCGCGGGCAAGGTTGGGCGGTTGGCGACAGGGCTGACGTCGCCGCGCCAGTTCGTCACGTCCTATGACGTGCCCAAGGACGGATCGGTGATGAACTCCGGCCGCCCGGCCTATAACGAACGGGCAAGCGACGATCTGCCGCTCGGCTCTCGCGGTGGCGGCGCGTTCAACTATTACGCGCGTTACGACGCGGTCTATGAAATCGGCGGCTATCTGAACGCCAACACCAACAACGAGGCCGACCGCCAGAGCGAAGACCGGGTGAGCGTTCGCGTACCGCTGAAGGCGGGTGCGCATGTGATCGGCATGTCGTTCCACCGTCAGATCGCGCCTGACGAAACCGTGCAGACCGTCCGCAACGATCTGGACAAGGTGCCGCTGCCCACTGCCGCGCCGACAATGCTGCCGCTCGACGTTTCGGTCGATGGCGCGCGCGTGAAGCAGATCAGCGTCCCTTCCTACCGCCTGTCGCCACGCTATTCGCAGCAGAACTTTCCGCGCGATTTGCTCCAGATCGACGTGACCGGCCCTTTCACCCCGACTGGCCCCGGCATCACGCCAAGCCGTTCGCGCATTTTCATCTGCAAGCCCAGCCGCGCATCCGCCGAGACGCCATGTGCGACCCGGATCGTCGCCGCGCTGGCGCGCCACGCCTATCGCCGCCCGGTGACCAAGGCAGACATGGCCCCGCTGATGCGCATCTATGCCGCAGAACGCCGCGCCTCCGATTTCCCGCATGGTGTGGAGGCAGCGGTCGAAGCGATCCTCGTCTCCCCGCATTTCCTGTTCATGGTCGAACAAGACCCCAAGGGCAGCGTGCCCGGCAGCGTCCACCGGATCAGCGATCTGGAACTCGCGTCCCGCTTGTCCTTGTTCCTGTGGAGCAGCATTCCCGACGAAACCCTGCTGCAGGCAGCCGAAAAGGGTACGTTGCATGATCCGGCGGTGATGGACGCCCAGATAAGCCGGATGCTCGCCGACCAGCGCGCCGATGCGCTGACCCGGAATTTCGCCGGCCAGTGGCTCTATCTGCGCAACCTGGACCAGCAGCGGCCCGATATCACCGTCTTTCCAAAGTTCGACACTCGCCTGCGCACCGCAATGGCGCGCGAGACCGAGATGTTCTTCGGCTATGTCCTGCGCACCAACCGCAGCGTGCTCGACTTCATCGCCGCCGATTATACGTTCCTGAACCAGCGATTGGCCCAGCATTATGGCATCAACGGCGTCAACGGCACGGCGTTCCGGCGTGTCAGCCTTGATCCCGCGATGCACCGCGGCGGGCTGCTCAGCCAGGCGAGCATCCTTACCGTCACGTCCTATGGCAACCACACATCGGTGGTGAAGCGCGGCAAATGGATTCTCGACAACATGCTGGCTTCCCCGCCGCCGCCACCGCCGCCGGGGGTGCCCGCGCTGCAGGAACGGCGTAACGGCCGCCTGCTCAATGCCCGCGAGCAGCTCGAAATGCATCGCAGTGATCCTGCCTGCGCGTCGTGCCATGTCCGCATGGACCCACTGGGCTTTGCGCTGGAGAATTTCGATGCGGTGGGCGCTTATCGGCTGGCAGACGCCGGACAGCCGATCGACGCATCGGCGGTCCTGCCGGACGGAACAGCGTTCAGTGGTATTTCCGGGCTTCAGAAAATCCTGCTGGCGCGCAAGGACGAGTTTACCGACGCCCTGACCCAGCGCTTGTTGACTTATGCCCTGGCACGCGGCGTCGGCGCACGCGACATGCCCGCCGTCCGCGCCATCACCCGCGCGACGGCGGCCGACAATTACCGCATCCAGACCATCATCCGGGGTATCGTGAAGAGCGATCCCTTCACCCTGAAAAGGACGGCATTGCAATGATCGTCATGCGTAACCCGCTGAGCCGCCGCACGATGCTGCGCGGGCTTGGCACGGTGATGGCACTGCCATTTCTTGAAGCGATGATGCCATCGGCCAAGGCCGCGGACATCGCATCGCGCCCCAAAAGGCTGCAGATCTTCTATACCCCCAACGGCATGATGATGGACCATTACCGGCCGGCGAGCCAGGGGTCGGGCCTTGCGCTGCCGCCGATCCTTGAGCCGCTGGCCCCGCATCGCAACCATATCAGCGTCATCACCGGGCTTGGCCATCCCGCCGCCGCTGCGATGGGCGATCGTCCGGCGGGCCATGGCCGGTCCTGCCCCGCTTTCCTGACCGGCACCCATGTCAAGCAGACCGAGGGCACCGACATTCGCTGCGCGATTTCGGTCGATCAGGTCTATGCCAATCATCTGGGCGACGCGACGCAATTGAGTTCGCTGGAACTCGGCATCGATCAGGCCAGTCTGCTCGGCAGTTGCGATATCGGCTATAGCTGCGCCTATACCAACGGTATTTCGTGGCGGAACCCGACCGTGCCGCTGCCGGTCACCGCCAACCCGCGCGACGTGTTCGAACGGCTGTTCGGCGATGGCGACGCGCTTGACGAACAAAGCCGCCTTGCGCAGTTGCGCCGCCAGTCGAGCATCCTCGATTTCGTGATGGACGACACCCGGCGCCTGTCGAGCCAGCTTGGCGCCGAGGACAAGCGCAAGCTGGACGAATATCTGGAGGCAACCCGCGACATTGAACGGCGGATCCAGAAAGCGATGACGTCGAACAACGGACCGCAAGCCGCCACGCTTGACCGGCCCGCCGGCATTCCGGACTCGTTCGACGAGCATGTCCGCATGATGATCGACCTGCAGGTGCTGGCGATGCAGGCTGATATCACGCGGGTCAGCAGTTTCATGATCGGCCGCGAGATCAGCAACCGCACCTATCCCGAAATCGGCGTGGCCGATTCCCACCACATGCTCAGCCATCACGGCCATAACCCCGACAAGATGGCGAAGCTGGCGCAGATCAACCGGCATCACATGGAATATTTCGCCTATTATCTGCAACGGATGACGGCGGTGAAGGATGGCGAGGGTTCGCTGCTCGATCGCACACTGGTGCTGCGCGGATCGGCGTTCGGCGATTCCAACGAACATGACCATATGGACTTGCCGATCATCGTCGCCGGCGGGCTGACAAAGGGCGATCGCCATATCGTCGTCGAAAAAGGGACAACCGCATCGAACCTGCTGCTCGGCGCGCTGCATTTGCTCGACGTGCCCGAACAATCCTTTGGCGACAGCACCGCCCCGCTGAAGGAACTTGCCAGTGCCTGAGCGTCTTTGCCGCAGCGTCGTCGCCTTGCTGGCGGGCATCGCCGCCTGCGGTGCCGCCCATGCGCGCACCGCAGGTGATGACGATGCGCGCGCCGCAGGTGATGACGATGCGCTGGTTCAGGCGATCCGCGCGAACGACATCGGCGGCGCCCGGTCCGCGCTGGCGCATCACGCCAATCCCAATCAGCGGCTGGCCTTTGGCGCGACGCCCCTTGCATGGGCGGTAAATACCCAGAACCCGACCATGGTCGATCTGCTGATTGCCAGCGGTGCCACGCCGAACGTCGCTGACGGCGATGGCGTTACCCCGCTCGCGCTGGCGTGCGAGCTTGGTGACGCCACCATCGTATCCGCGCTGCTTGCCGCCCATGCCAATGTGCGCACGGCCGAACCCGATGGCACCACGCCGCTTGCCATCTGCGCACGCTATGGCCCAATCGACGCCGTCGCCCGGATGCTGGCGGCAGGCGCCGTTGCCGACAGTGTCGACAGCCGGGGCCAGACGCCGTTGATGTGGGCCGCGTCGACCGGCCGGGTGGATGCCGTCAACCTGTTGCTGAAGGCGGGGGCTGACGCGAACCGGGTTTCCAACGGCGGGTTCACGCCACTGTTCTTCGCCATCAAGAGCGGCGTGCTGCCAGCGACCGAGGCACTGCTCGCGGCTGGCGCCAGAACCGATTATCGCGGCCCGGAAAATACCAGCGCCGCGCAGCTCGCCGCCTATCAGGGCAATTATGGCGCAGCGGCACTGATGGTCGCGCGCGGCGCGGACATTGCGGAACGTGACCGTACCGGCAATCAGTTGCTCCATGCCGCCGCCGCCGGGGGCGATGAAGCTCTGGTCACCCTGTTGCTGGCCAAGGGTGCCGACGCCAACGCACTGACCGGTCCCACGCGGATAAAATGGGTGACCGAGGCGAATTTCGGTCGCCCACCCCCACCCGTACCGCCGACACCGCCGCTGTTCCTTGCCGCCGCCAACGGGCATTTGGCGACGATGAAGCTGTTGCTGGCAGCGGGGGCGAAGCCGGGCTTTGTCGCGCAGGACGGCACCAACCTTGTCCTCGCCGCGGCACAAAGCGACAGCGCCGCAACGCTCGCCTTTGCGCTCAGCCTCGCGCCCGATGCAAACGTCGCCGATGCCGATGGCGCCACGCCGCTGCACCTTCTGGTCGGTGGCGGCCCTCGCCCCGAGCTTGAGGCGATGATGCAGGCGCTTGCCGCTTATGGCGCGCGGACCGACATCAGGAACAAGCGCGGGCAGACCGCGGCCGACATGGCCAATAACGGCCGGACCGAAGTGAGGGCAGAATTCCTGAAGGTCTTTGCCGACAAGTCGGGCCTCAAGATCGCTGCCGCCGGGCAAACCGGCACCATAGGCCCTTCCCCACAACCCGCGACGCTCAACTGATCGTTCCATCAACCCAAGGCCGGACAACCGACATGAATGCAGCGCGAGCCTTCAAGACTAAGCATATCACCATCCTTGCCGCCGCCATGACGACATCGGCGTTGGCCGGTACGTTGACGGCAGCAACGCCTGCCGCATTATCGCCACAGGCCGCCATCACCGCGCGTCAGGCCGGTTTCAAGAAGATGGGCGCCGCGATGAAGGCGCTGAACGAACAGATCAAAAGCGACACGCCCGCAAAGGACGTGATGGCGGTGGCGGCGCGCACCATCGCCGTCACCGCGCGCGAACAGCCCGGCCTCTTCCCGGCGGGCAGCGGCTCTTCGGCGGGCATTCCCACCGATGCCTTGCCGAACGTCTGGAACGACCGCGCAACATTCAATGCGCAGATGAACCAGTTGCTGGCGGAATCAAGCAAGCTGATGTCGGTCGCGGCGGGCGGCGACGCGGCCGCGATCAAGGTGCAGGCAAAGGCGACGGGCGCTGTCTGCGGCGCCTGCCATCGCCAGTTCCGCGTCAACAACTGATCGGATGGACATCGTCATGCCCTCCGCCGACCAGCCAGCGACCAAGGCGAAGTTCATCCAAATCTGGGATGCCCCGGTACGCCTGTTCCACTGGCTGCTTGTCGCGCTGCTTGCATTCTCGTGGTGGAGCGGCGAGCAGCACGACATGGATTGGCACCGCCGGTCCGGATACGCCATCCTCACCCTGCTGATCTTTCGCGTCTATTGGGGTTTTGCCGGGGGACGAACCGCGCGTTTCGCGCAGTTCGTGCGGGGGCCGCAGGCGATGCTTGGCTATGTCCGGTCGCTGGGTGCACGGCGGCTGGGCCGGGGCCGCTATGTCGCCACACCGGGGCACAACCCCGTGGGCGGGTGGAGCGTCATTCTGCTGCTGGCGACGCTGATGACGATGGTGGTTGCCGGGCTGTTCGCGGTCGATATCGACGGGCTGGAATCGGGGCCGCTTGCCGACTACGTCACCTTCGATCAGGGGCGCCTGGCAGCGAAAATCCATGGCTGGGTGTTCAACCTGATCCTCACCCTCACCGCGGCCCATGTTGCCGCAATTCTGCTTTACCTCGTGCTGCTGCGCCACAACCTCATCAGCCCGATGCTTAGCGGTCGGCGGCGCGCGCTCCCGGGCGAAGCCGTCCAGGGCCTCAATGCATCGCTTTGGAAAGCGGCGCTTGGCATCGCCATCGCCGGTGCCGTCACTTATGCCGTCGCGCGTGGCTTTCGATTTTAACAGCGGGCTGGGAATCGCGGCGAAAAAGCCGGTCCCGGCCTGAAAACTGGCCGGGACCGGAGTGGCAAAATGGGGGAATGTGGTGGGATCACACGCCCCCTAGGGAACCTCTGTTATCGAATGCGGGAGCACCCCGCAGAACCAGCCTATCGCGCCGGGGTATCGATTGCGCTCGCCGCCGGGCCTTGCGGCGTCACTGCCTGCTTGCCGTCCTGTTTGAAAACGATGCCGTCGCGCATGACGAAGCGGACGTCCAACACCGTGCGGATATTCTTCAGCGGGCTTTCCGCCAATGCGACGACGTCGGCTGCCATGCCGGGTTCCAGCCGACCGACATTCTTCATGCCCGACGCAAGCGCCGCATCGGACGTGCCTGCAACCAGCGATTCCATCGGCGTCATGCCCGCATTCACATATTCGATGAACTCATTGGCGTTCTGTCCGTGCGGATAAACGCCAGCGTCAGTACCCAGTGCGATTTTCACACCCAGCGCATGGGCCTGCCGGGCCAGTTTCTTGGGCTGAGAACCCAGTGCGATGACCTTGGCCAGCGATACCGGCGGCAAGTTGCGGAACGGCCCGGCGCGCACCTTTTCCGGCGTGTCGCCAACATAATCGATCGGATAAACGGTCGGCACCAGCCACACGCCGCGCGCCTTCATGTTCTTCAGCGTTTCTTCGTCGGCCCACATGCCGTGTTCGATCGAATCAAAGCCTGCGCGAATGCAGGCGTCGATCGATCCCTTGCCATGGGCATGGGCTGTCACCTTGCGACCCAGCGCATGAGCCGTATCTGCGATCGCTTTCAACTCCTCGTCGGTGAATTGCTGATCGGTCGGCGCGTCGGATTCATCGAGCGTGCCGCCGCTGGCCATCACCTTGATGACATCGGCACCGCGCCGCACCGCTTCACGCACGACCCGGCGGCAATCGTCAGCGCCATCGCAGAGCCCGCGCGGGCGAAGCGCCGCCATCACATCCTCGCGGTAACCGTGATTGTCGGCATGGCCATCGGTCGGGCTGATCGGATCACCCGATGCGAGGATTTTCGGCCCCGGCACCAGCCCTTCCTTGATCGCATCGCGCAGGGCGAACATCGTATAGCCGACCGACCCCAGGTCGCGCACGCTGGTAAACCCGGCCATCAACGTGGTCTGCGCGTTCTGCACGCCGACCAGCGCCGCATAGGCATCGGGCTTGCGCACCACGCCATCGCGGCCGCCATAATCGCTCAAATGGACGTGCAGATCGATAAAACCCGGCATGACGAAGCTGTCCGACAGGTCGACAAGCCGCGCATCGGCGGGAAGCCCCATGGTTGCCGCATCGACATAGCCGACATGCACGGCCTTTACCCGCCCATGTTCGATCGCGATCGTCGCGTGTTCGATGGGCATTTTTCCTGGAGTTTCAAGAAATTGGCCGGCATGTATCAGGGTGGGCGGCACTTCTGTCGACTGCGCGTGCGCCAGCGCGACAGGTGCGCCGAACCCCAGAACCAGGCTCGTAAGAATCTTTCGCATCGCGGGCTCCTTTGCCGACTCATCAATTGCAATTTATTTTAGGTATGATATTTTATGCTCAAAATAAATAGGAGGGACTTCATTTTGCCAAGGGGGAAAGATTGTGGCAATTAACGATCGTCGTTTGATCCATCTCGCTGCCTGCTCGCTGGTCGTTGCACTGCCAGTCCCAGCATTCGCCGAGGACACTCCTCCCCTTGCTGCACCAGCGGCGGGCCAGGATGAAAATTCCGCGGACACCTCCGCGGACATCATCGTCACCGCCACCAAACAGGGCCAGCAGGCGCTGCAGAAGGTGCCGATCAGCATCACGGCGATCACTGAAAAGACGTTGCGCGATCGCGGTGCGGAGAGTTTCGCGGATTATGCGCGGCTGGTGCCAGGCCTTTCGTTTGTCGATTCCGGGCCGGGCGACAAGCAATATGTCCTGCGCGGCGTCAATTCCAATGGCACCGGCGTCGCCACGGTTGGGCAATATGTCGATGACATTCTGATCACGGGCGACTTGCGCCAACCCGATTTGCGGCTGTTCGATGTGCAACGCGTCGAAGTGCTGCGCGGCCCGCAGGGAACGCTGTACGGATCGGGATCGCTGTCGGGCACGATCCGCACGATCACCAACCGCCCGGACCCGACCGGCATTCATCTCGACGTCGAAGGCCGGTTTTCAGGCACGGAACATGGCGGCGCGAATTATCAAGGCAATGCGCTCATCAACCTGCCCATCGTCACCGACAAGATTGCGCTGCGCGTCGTCGGCTATGGCGAGAACAACAGCGGTTTCATCGATAATATCCGCCTGGGCACCAAGGACATCAACGAGGAAACCACCTATGGCGGCCGGGCCTCGCTTCGCTTCGTCCTCGGGCCTGACACCAACCTGACCGGCAATATCTTCTACCAGAGCACGCACCTCGACGGCCGCAATATCGTCACCACCGCGACGGGGCAGAAATACAAGACCGACCAATATGTCTTCGATCCGTTCGACGATCATTTCGCCATCTACAACCTGACGCTCGATCACAATTTTGGCGCGTTGGCTCTTACGGCATCGTCGTCCTATTTCGATCGTCGGGTCAGCGACAATTTCGATTCAACACCCTTCGACCTGTCGTTCGGGCCGACCTTCTTTACCGAAGTCGTGGGGTTGAGCACGCCCAACGGCCTGACCAACCAGACCGACACCAGCAAGCTGTTCACCAACGAAGTGCGGCTTGCCACCACTGGCACCGGCCGGCTGAACGGCGTGATCGGCGTGTTCCAGCAGAATATTCGCACGACCTTCAACACGCTGGTCGCAACGACCAATGCCGCGGGCTATCTCAACCAGCCGCTCGAACGGATCTTCGGCGAGTATCTGGCGCATACGACCGATCAATATGCGATCTTCGGCGAGGTCAGCTACAAGTTGACCGACAAGCTGACCTTCCTGACCGGGCTGCGCTGGTTCGATGCCAAGGAAAAGGATGATCGCGCCAGCACTTACCCCTTTGGCGGGTTTGCACCACCTTCGGTTGAACCCACGCTGCGCACCACCGAGCACAAGCTGACGCCCAAATTCTATCTGTCGTACCAGGCGAATAACGATGTGCTGGTGTTCGCTACCGCCTCGCAAGGGTTCCGCATCGGTGGCGGCAACCAGAACCCCATCGTTCCGCTGCCGCTGGCCAACCAGCATTACAGCCCGGATTCGCTGTGGAATTATGAACTTGGCACCAAGACATCATGGTTCAACCGGCGCCTGACGCTGAATGCCAGCATCTATTATATCGACTGGTCGAACATCCAGGTTTCGGACTTCACCGACGATTCGAACGCGTTCACCTTTACCAGCAATGCCGGTGCGGCGCGCGTCTATGGCGCGGAACTGGAAGCATCGGCCCGACCGATACCAGGCCTCGATCTGGGCGCGACGCTTGCGTATGTGAATGCCGAACTGACCGAGGATCAGCCCTCGCTCAACTCAACATTCGGCGCGCGCAAGGGCAACGCCTTCCCCAACGTGCCGCGCTGGTCGGGCAGCTTTACCGGCCAGTATAGCTGGTCGCTGACCAATCGACTGCAAGGTGTCGCCCATGTCGACTACACCTATACCGGCGATCAGGGTACGCAGTTCAACCCGGCCAGCCCGCTGTACAATCGGATCGACAGCTATAGCCTCGTCAATGTCCGCCTGGGTGTTCGCAGCAAAGGCTGGGATGCAACGTTGTTCGTCAACAATCTCTTTGACAAATATGCCGCAACCAACATCATTGAAGAAGCAAGCGATTTGACGCCGCGCGCGATCGTCCCCATCCGTCCGCGGACCGGTGGCATTGCGCTTCGCTATCATTTCTAAGGAAAAATCTGAATGCGATCGATGATCAAGGCAGGTGGCCGTCGCGGCAAGGCCGGATGGGTAGTGATGGCGGGGGTAGCACTTCTTGCTGCCCCCTGCACGGCGACACCTGCCGCGGCTGACGATGACGAAATCGAACTGGATTTCCATTTCCCCGACTGGAAAACGGTGCCGATCGTCGATCATGACCTGGGTGGCGGCGTCCATATGCTGGAAAGCTTTGGCGGCAATATGGGCGTCATCGCCTCCAACGATGGCGTGTTTGTCGTGGATGCCGAATATCCGCAGGTAACCCAGCGCATCCGCGGCATCATCGCGCGCATTTCACCCAAGCCGGTGCGCTTTGTCGTCAACACCCATTATCACTGGGACCATGCAGGGGCCGACGCCAATTGGGCACGCGGCGGCGCGACGATTGTCGGCAGCAAGGAAACGCGCGACCATATTCTTGAAATCCAGGCCGCGCGGGGCGACGCCCCCGGCCCGTATCAGCGTGACCCGGCTGGCGTTCCGACCCTGACCACCACCGGCCAGATGAATTTCCAGATCGGCGACGAAACGGTGGAAGTCATCCACTTGCCGCCCACGCATACCGATGGCGATTTGTTGATCCATTTCGTCCACGCCGATGTCATCCAGACGGGCGACGCCTTTTTCAAAGGTTTCTATCCAGATATCGATGTCGATCATGGCGGCTCGATCGACGGCATGATCGCCATGTGCGACAGGCTGTATGCGATGGCGGGGCCCAATACCAAGATCATCCCCGGCCACGGCGAAATCGCCAGCCGCGACGACGCGCGCATCTATGGCGATATGCTTCGCACCGTCCGCAGCCGGGTGGCGAAGGGCATTGCCGAGGGCAAAACGGTGAAACAGTTGATCGCCGAGCATCCGCTGGCAGATCTCGACCCGCAATTCGGCAGCAACCTGGTCAAGGCGCCATATTTCATCTCGATCGTCTATAAGGATCTGGCGCGGAAGCCTGCCGTCAATAATTGATCGCGGGCGACATCGACGGATAGAAGACGCCGATCAACATCATCCCGTCGGGACTGGTGCATTCCACGGAATGGGATTGCTTGCGCGGCAGGAAAATCGTGTCGCCAGGCCCGATCGGCGTCCTGGTGGTGTCCGTCCACATCACGCCTTCGCCAGACAGGATCGTCAGCGTTTCTTCATAGAGATGGCGATGGTGAGCAGCGCGCGATTGCGGGATATGGCCGATGAACTGGGTGACTTCGGTTCCTTGGGTCTCGCCGTCGACCAGCACTTGATAATAGCGATCCGCCATCGCCGCGCGCTTCGACGGATCGACCGCTTCGATACGGTTCGGCACGGTCTCGTCGAACGTGACGGGCATCGCCTCAAGAAAGCTCGGCTGGGGGCCGAGCGGGCAGACCGTCAGGTTGACTCGCATCGCATCGGCAACCGTAATCCGAAATGCCTCGCCCGCGCGGACATAGGCCCCGCTTTCGGCCGGCAAATCAAACTGCCGGTCGCCGATCTCAATCGTGCCATGGCCTTCTATGACGAAGACGACCGTATCGCTTCCCGCGAACTGCACGATCGGCGCACCGCCCGGTGCAATCGTCCCGGCAAACTGGCTCAACCGTCTGGCGCCATCGTCCGGGCCGATCACGGGATAAAGGGCGAGCGTGCCTTCGCGGATCGTCGCTACGTTCGCCGGGTTGATGACGAAGCAATTGGCGTCGAGCGCGGCACGCGCAGCGCCATTCCGGTCGGGCGACCGCGCGACCATCACTGCATCGGCGGCGGTGTCTTCCATCGGCGCGCCATAGCTTGCCGACAAGCTGTTGTGCGACCCGTCGCAATAAGGCGCGCCCAGGGTCCGTTTGCAGGCGCAGAGCAGTTCCTCGTCGGTTTCCTGCGCCTTGAACAGCACTGGTTTGAACTTGGTGCCGATGTGGGAATTATCGCAGAATGGCTGGGTTTTGCTCAACCCGCAACTGCACCACAGATATCTTTGCCCCTCGACCAAGGCGACAAGGCAGGGCTTCTTGGCGGCAATTGCGGGCTCGTCCATGGGATTATCCGTCAACTTTCAAACTAGAATTTCCGCGACGCCGCGATGCCGATGGTCCGCGGCCGCACCGTGATATATGCCAGCGGATCTTGCGACGATGAGATTGAATCGATCTGCGCGCGTGCATCGAACAGGTTGCGCACGAATCCTTCGACCTTCCACGGACCATTTTCGACACCCAGCCGAACGTTGGTCAACGAATAATCGTCGAGCGTCGTGTCGAACCCGTTGCGCGACCGCCCAAGCGTCGTGTGCGACGAGCCGCGATAATTGGCGTCGATATGCACCAGATAGTTGAACCGCCCGGTCAGCGGGCGATTGACGTCCAAACTGATATTGCTGTTGAAGCGAGGCACGTTGGGGATATTGTCGCCGTCGCGGCCCAATGTCGGGTCGGCAATGATATCGCCGGGCTGGTTCTGGGTCAGCCGTGCATATTGATATGATCCGCCGATATCGACCGAAATGCCCCGTGCCAGCGCGATGTTCACGTCAGCCTCCACGCCATCGACCGCCGCGGTGCCCGCATTGGTCGTGAACGGAAAGGCCTGGGTCGCGTCGAGCGCGCGTATCTGAATGTTCGACCAATCGATGTGATAAGCGGCCGCATCGATGGTCAGCTTGCCGCCAAGCAGCGTCAACTTGGTGCCAACTTCGAAGTTGGTCAGCGAATCGGCGGCATAGGTCCGCGGAATGCCCGATGCGAAGGGAAGATCGGCCTGATTGGTGCCCCCGGTGCGGAACCCTGAGGCAACCGTGCCATAGATCAGGATACCGCTGCTGGGCTTCCAGCTCACATTGCCCTTGTAGGTGACTTTCTGGTCGACCGCCACGTTGGACTGCGGCGTGAACGGCGGGCTGCTGCCAAAACCGCCGAAAGGATGCGTCTGTTGATCGACCGAAACCGCGTCATTATGGAAATAACGGATGCCGCCGGTGGCTTTCAGCGTATCGGTCAAGGCAAAGGTCGCCTCGCCGAAAAAGGCATATTGCTTCAGCTTCTGGTTTTCGAAACGCCCGAAAAAAGTGTTGCCGGTGGGCGACGACAAGGCGTCATCTGAATCAAGCGGACTGAACGCGCCCGCCGGTTCGCCCAGATTGTTCGACCGGATCACCTCGGTCCTGAAATTCGACGTTTCCTCGCTGTAGAAACCGCCGGCGACAAAGTTGAACGGGCCTTCGAATTTGGACGCGTAGCGCAGTTCGTTCGACCAGATGGTGCGCTTTTGCGGCTGGATCGTGATGCCCGGAATCGGCACGCCAAAGAAGAACAGGATCGGTGAGGAGTCGAAGACGAAACGGATGTCACGATCGAAATAGTTCGATGTCGCAACAATGCTGCCGCTCGAAAAATTATACTCCGCGGTTGCGCCATAGATCTGTGCGGTGTCGTCATAGGGACTGCGGGTCAGATCGGTATTGATCAGGTCGCCGCCGGGAATTGCCGGGAAACCCGTGGTCGAAAACGACTGCGTGCCCTTAGGCGTATAGCGCGACGACCCGTCTGAATGCTGTTTCTGGTAAGTCGCGGATGCGGTGAGCGAGAAATTGTCGGTCGGCGTATAGCGCAGCAAGGCGCGGCCGCCGCTGGTATTGTCGGTGTTGACGTTGTTCAACCGCCCCGATGGAATCCGTGGCTGATCGATGAAGCCGCTATCATCGTCGAACCAGCCGACGACCCGCAACGCAAGCTTGTCCTCGACGATCGGCAGGTTGACCGCGCCGTTGACGTGATAATTGGCGCCACCCTTGTGCGTGCCCGAAATCTCTCCCGCGACATAGCCGCCGAAATCATGCGTATCGGGCTTGTTGGTGATGACGCGGATGGTGCCGCTTTCCGAACTCGCGCCGTAAAGCGTGCCCTGCGGCCCCTTCAGTACCTCGATGCGCTGGATGTCGTACAGTTTGATATCGACGTTGCGACCCCCGCCATCATTGGCGTTGTTCGCGCTGATCACAGCCTCGTCATAATAGGAGCCGACGGTCGCCGCGCCCGTGGAGTTGATGCCGCGCAGGACATATTTCTTGTCGCCTGGCCCCAGATCCTGAAACGCAAGGCCGGGAACGCGCGTGGCATATTCCGAAAACTGGGTGATGCCCGATTTGACGAGCGTATCGCCGGTCAGTGCCTGCACCGTGATCGGCACGTTGCGGATCGATTCGTCGCCACGCTTGGACGCGGTGACGATGATGTCTTCCACCTTGTCGTTTGCCTGGGTGTCGCTTGCCTGGGTGTCGGCGGCTGGAGCGGCCGCGTCGCTGCCTTGCTGGGCAAATGCCGGTGAAGCCGTGGACGCGAGCAGAAGACCGATCGCACTGATCGTCAGTCGATGGCAGAGTTGGCGCTGACTCATCTGAAACCCCCGTTTGTCGGGCAATCGCGGTCCGAATATCGGAAAGCGCGCTCGATGTTGCGCAAGCGTCGGCGCCGGAGGCGGTTAGCCGCAGGCGCCAAAAGCCTGCCGAAGGAAAGTCTGCCTAAACCAAATTTATTTTCAACCTAAAACATATTGCAGAGCTGGCGCGCCGTTCTATTATCAAAAATGCGTCAAACATGTTGCACTTGTGTCACATACTCACGTGAATGTGGAAGCAATGTGCGCAGGTTGCGACGGGCCGGGCCTGCCGCCTATGAGGATCGAGATGACAGATACAGCAATATGGTCGACGATGGATTGGTCTGGTTTGAGGGCGCGGTTCCCGCTTCTCGCCAAACATGGCTACATGAACAGTTGTTCCTATGGCCTGCTGTCGACCGACGTCGAGGCTGCGTTCGGCCAATATCTGGCTGACCGCCACGAACATGGCAGCCACTGGGATAGCTGGGTTGGCAGATATGAAGCACTCCGCGCCGATTTCGCCGCGTTGCTGGGGGCCGATGCGGACGAAATCGCCGTCACCACCTCAGCGTCGGCAGGAATCAATTCGGTCGCCACGGCGATGCGATTTGACGAAGGCCGCAACAAGGTCGTGATGACCGACCTGGAATTTCCCACCAATGCGCAGATCTGGTACGCGCAGGCGGCACGGGGCGCGCAGATCGTTCAGGTGGCCGACGGCGGCAATGCCTCGACGCTGGAACGCCTCGAAGCCGCGATCGACGAACAGACGCGCATCGTCGCCATTACGCACATATGCTATCGAAATGGCGAGAAGCTGGACGTTGCCGCCGTGGCGCGAATGGCGCGGGCAAAGGGTGCCCAGATTCTGATCGACGGTTTCCAGGCAGTCGGGACCGGGCCAATCGACGTTCGCGCGCTTGATTGCGATTTCTATGTGGGTGGCACGCTGAAATATCTGCTGGGGACCGCTGGTGTCGGCTATCTCTATGCCCGCCGCGCCACGACCGGGGAGCTTCAGCCGAGCATTACCGGCTGGTTCGCACAGGAAGACATTGGCGCGATGGATCATCGCGGCCACCACCCCGCAACCTCCGCCCGCCGTTTTGAAGCGGGAACGCCGCCGGTGCCCAATGTCTATGCCGCCGCCGCCGGGCTGAAGATCATCGCGGAGATAGGGTTGGAGGCGATCGGCCAACGCATTGCCGAGTTGACCGCCCGCATTGTCGAACATGCCAACCTGCTGGGCATTGCGATGGCGACGCCCGATGATCCGGCACGTCGCGGCGCGATGGTGGCCCTGCGCAGCCATGACGCGCCCGCCATGGTGGCCGCGCTTCATCAGGCCGATTTCGTCACCTCGTCGCGCGACGGCAACCTGCGATTGTCGCCGCATTTCTATAACAATGAAGACGATGTCGATCGGCTGTTCGAAGCCATTCTGGGCCATCGCTCGCTGATGCGCTAAAAGGCCGCCGGATTGTGCAGGAGATGAGATGACGCCGACTGCCATTGCCTTCGACCAATGGATACGCGGACCGTTCGTTGCGATGAACACCGAGCTGGAAATGCTCTATTTCGCGCAATCCGACCGGGCGAATGTGGCTGGCATCGGCGACGACATCAAAGCCGCAATCCGCGACGAGGGGCACGAGCATGTCGTCGCGCTGTGGCAGGAGGGCAATACGGGCGGGGGCTTTGCCAGCGCGTTCGACGTGCTGGGCAATGTCGGTTTGTATCTCGCCGCGCTGCGCCGGCACGAACTGACCAACCCCGCCCGCGAAGACCGATCTCCCTTTGCCGAGGCTTCGTCGCTGGCGCTGCATGTCGGCGCGTCGATCGGGATGGCGCCCCGCTTTGCAACGGCCCATCTGGCAAGCCACAACCGGGCGATCGGCGGCGTGCGCAAAAGCTTCACCTCATTGCCCGACGAATTCCTGTTCATCGACGAAAATGCGCGCGCAATTCTGTGTTTCCAGCGCGCGGCGGACGCGCTCGTTCGCATTTTGCCGCTGGGCGTGACCAACCATGTCGCCGATGTTCAGTTCCTCGCCGCGTCCCAGGCGTTGCGAGACGTCGTCGGCATCAGTTCGCGCTTGTTCGCAACACTCGATATCGACCGGTTCTTTTACAGCGTCCGCCCCTATTACAAGCCATATCGCGTCGGCAGGCGCGAATATCGCGGCGCCAACGCGGGCGATTTTTCGGGCATCAACGAAATCGATCTGTTGTTGGGGCTGTGCCGGGCAAACGACCCCTATTATTCTGAATTGCTGGTCGACAAGATGCTGTTCATGCTGCCCGCAGACCAGGCGAGACTGCGCGATTGCATGGCGCAACCCAGCTTGCTCGACGAATTTCTGGCCGAATTGGATCGTGGTGGCGATCCCGCCACCTGGGCAGGCAATGCCGCGTTGTTCCTCGACGTGGTGGACCTTTTCGGCCAGACTGCGGCAATGCATCACGATCAACTGGTTTCGCGTTTCATCGCCGAACCGGCCGCAGCCCTGCCACCCGAGCGCCTGGTCGGCATTACGGCGAGCGGGCCGCCGCTCGATGCGTTGTTGCGTTCGCTGGAGGTGTTGCGCGACATGCGATGCGCGGCGGCCCCCATGGCGGACGGGCGATCGCGCGCCAGCGACCTGCAACGCCTGCACAGCGCAATAGCCTGTTCCTGAATTCGCATCTGGCCATTGCCCCAGCGCCGATCCGCGGCTCCGCCGGGCGCCGGGGGAGCGGGGGGGGGCAAAACACGTTGCATCTGCGATTACATTTTATGATTAAACTATTGTGCATTTGCTGTCATGCTGCCGACCGCGAACTAGGCATTGGGGAGAGGTGAATGGATACCGACACGGTTGGCGCACGCGAAACGGGCCTTCATCAATCGCTTAGCAAATCGCAGATTACGATGATCGGGCTGGGTGGCGCCATCGGCACCGGCCTGTTCCTGGGTAGCGGCATCGCAATCGGCTATGCCGGACCGGCAGTACTTATCAGCTACGCGATTGCCGGGTTCATCGCGGTCGTCATGGTGTTCAGCCTGTCGGAAATGGCGGTGGTCCATCCCGCGGCCGGTTCGTTCGGCGTTTATGCGGAAACCTATATCAACCCCTGGGCCGGGTTCATGGTCCGCTATACCTATTGGCTGGCGCAAGTCATCGCGGTCGGCGGCGAGGCGGTCGCGGCGGGCGTCTATATGACTTACTGGTTCCCCGACGTGCCGGTCTGGCTCTGGTCGATCAGCTTCGCGGCGATCCTGCTCTATACCAATTCGCGCTCGGTCGGGAATTTCGGCACGATCGAATATTGGTTCGCGCTGATCAAGGTGATCGCAATCGTCGCGTTCATCATCCTTGGCGCGTCGACCATTTTCGGCATCGGCCAACCCGCGACCGGCACCGCCAACCTGACCGATTTGCCCGGCGGGTTCATGCCGCATGGCTGGTGGGGCGTGTGGATGGGGGTGATCATCGGCATCTTCTCGTTCAACGGCATCGAAGTTATCGCCGTCACCTCCGGCGAAACGCGCGATCCGCAGATCGCCATTCCCGCGGCATTGCGGACGATGGCGTTCCGGCTGATCCTGTTCTATGTCCTCGCGCTTGCCATCGTCGTCAGCTTTGTGCCGTGGACCGAGACGGGCGCGAAGGTCATCACGCAAAGCCCGTTTGTGAAAATCTTCGCCCATACCGGTATTCGCAATGCCGCCGGGGTGATGAACTTCGTCGTCATCAGCGCGGCGCTGTCGAGCATGAATACCAACATCTATTTGTGTTCGCGGATGCTGTTTTCGCTGTCGCGCGGCGGCTATGCGCCATCGTTCCTCGGCCGGTTGAGCGCAAAGGGTACGCCGGTCGCCGCTATCCTGCTTTCGGGCGGCAGTATTCTGACCGCCGCCGCCCTGTCGGTTCTGACCCCGCTTGCGTATAATTATCTGTTCGGCATCGCACTGTTCGGCGCGATCATCGTGTGGATCACGATCCTGGTCAGCCATATCGGTTTTCGTCGGCGCCATGGCACGGGCGCCTTGCCGGTGCGGATGCCACTATTCCCTTATATGCAGATCGCCGGTCTCGCCTTGCTGACCGCCATCCTCGTCACGATGGGGCTCGATACCGAGTTCTGGAACATCTCGTGGATTGTCGGCGTGCCATGGCTCATCCTGATTTCCGCCGCCTATTTCATCCGAAGGCGCCGGGGGTCAGCGCCGCTGGTCGTCCAGGGCCAGAATGCGTCCGAGCACGGCTGAATCGATGTTGCCGCCCGACACGACCGCGCAAATACGGGCGTGCGGATGATCGCCGAACATCGCGGCAGCCACTGGGATGGCCCCCGCCCCTTCGGCGATCACATGGTTGCGCGTCGCCATCAGGCGGATCGCCGCCTCCACCTGCTCAAGTGTCACCGTGACCACCGAATCGATCATCGCGGATACCAGCGGCCACATTTCGGGCAGCACCGATTCATAACCGACACCACTGACAAAGCCGCGCTCCGCCGTCACGGTGACGGGGCCGCCCGCCTTCATCGCGGCGCGCATCGGCTGGGCAGTCGCCAGTTCACAGGCGACGATGCGAATGTGGGGACACAACGCACGCACCGCACAGGCGATGCCGCTTGCCAGCCCGCCACCCCCGAACGGCACGAACACGGCATCGATGTCATCAAGTTGCTCGACGAGTTCAGCACCAATCGTCGCGTCGCCCGCCAACGCCGCCGGGTTACGCACTGCATCCACATACACCCCCTGGGTATCGGCGTGATGCGCGGTTTCGATCACGTGCCACCAATCGGCATAAGGCAGGGTGACGATCCGCGCGTCCAACCGGGCGAGTTCGGCAAGTTTTGCTTCCGGCGCATCGCCGGGCACCAACGCGGTCGCGGATATGCCAAGCCGACGCGCCATCCAGGCAACGCCCAACGCGCTGTTGCCCGAACTTGCGGTGTAAATGCCGGTCGCCAGATCGCTGCGGTCACGCGCGAGCACCGCATTGCCGATCGGCCGGATCTTGAACGATCCGATCGGTTGCAGGTTTTCCAGCTTCAGCCAGATGTCACGCCCTGCCACCCCCGCATCGTACGCGACCGCCGGCGTTCGCATCGCCACCCCGTCCAGTCGGGATCGCGCGATGTTGATCTGGTCAAGGGAGACCGGTTGAATGGCAAGGCGCGTCGTCATGTCATCTCCGCCGGTCGGTTTGGCCCGGACTTCGGCCCGGATATCAAAGCCCCGGATATTGGAAAGTAACGCCATGTCACGTGATTTCACGGCGCTTCGTCGGCAGTTTCCACTGTTGGCGGAGACGGTCTATCTCAACAGCGACTCCTATGGCGCGCTGGCTGGCAGCGTGCGCGCGGCGTTCAATCGCTATCTCGACGACCGTATCGCCGTGGGCGCGAATTGGGATATGTGGGTAACCAAGAACGAAGCCGTCCGCCGCGCGATGGCGACGGTGCTGCGCGCCGACGCTGATGAAGTAGCGGTGACGACCTCGACCAGCGCAGGCATCAACGCCATTGCCAGCGCGATCGATTTCGACGGCGGGCGCGACACGGTAATCACCACCGATTTTGAATTCCCGACCAACGCGCAAATCTGGCACGCGCAGGCACCGCGCGGCGCACGCGTCATCCACGTTCACGCTGACGCGGACGGCTATATTCCCGCCGAACGTTTCGCCGCGGTGATTGACGATCGAACGCGCCTGGTGGCCGCGACGCATGTCTGCTTTCGCAACGGTGCGCGGCTCGACGCCGCAGCAATTGCGCGGATGGCCCATGCCAGGGGGGCGCAGATGCTGCTCGACTGCTACCAATCGGTGGGATCGATGACGATCGACGTCAGGGCGCTCGACGTCGACTTCGCGGTGGGCGGCATGTACAAATACCTGCTCGGAACCGCGGGCATCGGCTTTCTCTATGTTCGCGGATCACTGGTCGCCGATCTGGTTCCGACGCATTCCGGGTGGTTCGCCCAGGCCGATATCGGCGCGATGGCCATATCGGCCAACACGCCTGCTCCGAACGCCCGCCGGTTTGAGGCCGGGACGCCGCCCGTCGTCAATTGCTATGCCACCGAAGCAGCGTTGGCGATCATCGCTGACATCGGCACCGATGCGATCGAGGCACGCGTCCGCGATCTTTCGGGGCGCTGCATGGACCGGCTCGTCGATATCGGCTGGCCAGCGGTGACCCCGCGCGACGACGCCCGGCGCGGTGCGATGGTGGCGATCCCATCGCGCGACAGTGCCGGGCTCGATGCCGCCCTGGCGGCGCGCGGCATCGTCACCTCGCACCGCGACGCCAATCTGCGTGTCGCCTTCCACTTCTACAATGATGAAAGCGACATCGACGCGCTGATCGCGGCATTGATCGACCTGAAGGCTGCATTCGCGCCGCGCGCGGGCTGACGCCGTCGCGTCCACCTTATACCAAAGGGCGATGAGCGCGACTCGCCGCCCCTTGGTAAAGCCCGCGCGGCGCCTGAGCGTTTCAAGCTGCTGATGCGTCAGCATCACTGCGGCTTGGTATTACCGCGCCGCCGCCTCCAACCGCGATCGCCATTCCGGCGGCCACGGCGCCTTTCGCGCATGTTCGATGTCCATCAGCACCTGGACGAGTTGTGCCGTGAACCGCGGCGCCCCGGCAACTTCCGCCGATATCTCCAGCGTAACCGAACTGGTGCCCGCCGCCACCGTTTGCACGGTAAACGTCACTTCCTCGCCCAATCGACAAGGGTGCTCGAAACTGGTCGTCAGCTTGACCGTCGGCAAGCCGCGCCGATCACGCCCGTGCATCGTCGCGCGATCAACGCCGATCACCGCGCTCGTCCAATCCTCGATTGCGGCATCAACCAGCGCCAGCAGCCTGGGATAATAAGCGATGCCCGCGAAATCGCAGTCGCCGAAACGTATGGGCAGAACGATGGAGAAAGACATCAGCCGGCCAATAACTGACGTGCGATCACGATCTTTTGCACCTCGCTGGCACCTTCATAGATGCGCAGCGCCCGGACCTCGCGGTACAGTGTTTCGACCGGGTGGCCGTGGACGACGCCCAGGCCGCCATGGATCTGAACCGCCTTGTCGATCACCGCCTGCGCCTGATCGGTCGCAAAAAGCTTGGCCATCGCCGCTTCCCGACTGTTCCGCTTGCCCGCGACATCGCGCGTCCAGCCAGCGCGATAGATCAACAGCGCGGCGGCATCGACGTCGACGGCCATTTCGGCCAGCATCGATTGGATGACGGGATTGTCGGCCAGCGCCTTGCCTTGCAACCGGCGTGAGCTTGCCCTTGCCACGGCTTCGTCGAGTGCCCGCCGCGCGAAGCCCAACGCCGCTGCCCCCACGGTGGTACGGAAAATGTCGAGCGTGGCCATCGCCTGCGCAAAGCCCCGCCCTGCTTCGCCCAGCAACGCGTCGTCGGGCAGCGCCATGCCGTCGAAGCGAAGTGTCGCCAGAGGATGCGGCGCAATCACGCGGATGCGTTCGGCAATAACCAGTCCAGGGGTTTCCGCCGGAACGATGAAGGCGGAAATACCCTTGGCGCCCGGGGCTTCCCCGGTGCGTGCGAACAGGATGTAATAATCCGCGATCCCGCCGTTCGAGATATAGGTTTTGGCGCCATCGATCCGCCAGCCATCGGCGGTCCGCACCGCGGTGGTGGTCATATTGGCGACGTCGGACCCGCTATCGAGCTCGGTCAGCGCGAAAGCCGCCATCGCATGGCCATTTGCCACGCGCGGCAGGTATGTTCGTTTCTGCGCCTCGGTGCCGAACAGGCTGATCGTGCCCGAACCAAGCCCCTGCATTGCAAAGACGAAATCGGCGAGCCCCGAATGGCGGGCCAGCGTTTCCCGAATGATCGCCAGCGACCGCACGTCGAGCGCGTCATGGATGCCGCCATGGCTGGCGGGCACGGCATAACGCAACCAGCCACCCTGCCCGAGCAGGCCCAGCAGATGGCGGCAGGCGGCATCGACGTCCCCCTCGTCATGGGCCAGCGGCGCCAGGTGCGCGATCGCCCATTCTTCCAGGTCGTCGGCAAGCGCGCGATGCGAATCGTCGAGAAACGGCCAGTCGAGAAAGCTGCGATCGGCCATGTCAGTTGCCCTCGAACACCGGCGTGCGTTTTTCGGCAAACGCCTCGAATGCACGAACGAAATCCTGCGTTTTCATGCAGATCGCCTGCGCCTGCGCCTCCATCTCGATGGCGACGTCCAGGCTTACGGCCCATTCGGTGTTGAGCTGAGTCTTGGTGATGCCATGGGCAAATGTCGGGCCGCTGGCCAGCATCGCCGCGTAACCGCGCGCCTCGTCCAGCAAGGCGTCCGCCGCAACGATGCGGTTGTGGAAGCCCCAGCGCTCACCTTCGTCAGCGCCCATCATCCGCCCTGAAAACAGCAGGTCGGCGGCGCGCCCCTGACCGATGATACGCGGCAGCATCGCGCACGCGCCCATGTCGCACCCGGCAAGGCCAACGCGCGTGAACAGGAAGGCGGTTTTGGTCGCAGGCGTCGCAATGCGGATGTCGGACGCCATCGCCATGATTGCGCCCGCCCCCACGCAAATGCCATCGAGAGCAGCGACAATCGGTTGCGGGCAGGCGCGCATCGCCTTTACCAGATCACCGGTCATCCGCGTGAAATCCAGCAGTTCGGGCATCGCCATCTTAGTCAGCGGGCCGATAATCTCGAATACGTCGCCACCCGAGCTGAAATTGCCGCCTGCGCCGGTCAGCACCACTGCCTTGACAGCAGGTGCATAGGCCAGCGCGCGGAACAGGTCGCGCAGTTCGGCATAGCTTTCAAACGTCAGCGGATTTTTGACCTGCGGCCGGTCGAGCGTGACCGTCGCCACGCCCGCTTCATAATGCCAGCGGAAATGCCGGGGTGTGTGGGCGGCGGCATCGAAGTGCATCATTCATGTTCCTGCGGATTGGCATGGGCAAGCGAGACCTTCAGCGCGCCGAGCAGGTCGAACAGCAACTCTCGCTGGTCGCGCGACAATCCCGACAGCATTTCGTCGATCCAGCCGTGATGCGCTTCGGCGAGCGCTTCGAAATGCGCGCGGCCGGCGGCGGTCAGGCTGGCCACGCTGGCGCGGCGATCGGCGGGAGAAGGTTCGAGAATGGCATAACCGTCGCTCACCAGCTTCTGGACCAGCCCGGTAACATTGCCGTTCGACACCAGCAGCGACCTGGACAGCGCGCCCATGGTCATGCCTTCGGGGTGGCGATCAAGCGCGGCGAGCACGTCGAAGCGCGGCAGGGTCGAATCGAATTTGTCGGCAAAGCCACGCCGGACCTGCTTTTCGATCACCATCGTACAGCTCAAAAGCCGCAGCCAGAGGCGCACGCTGGCCGATCGACCAAGTATACCGTCATGTTTTTCGCGTATTGCCATCGTTGCCATCAGCTATTTTCTCCGCCAGCGACCATTATCGCTTGCCCGGTGATTGACCGGCTAGCTGGTCGGCACAACCATAATACTGCATCAGCGACTTCTTGCGGATCAATCAATCGCCCCTGGGGATTAAAACTGGCCAGGCGTTCACGCACTTCGTCTGCGCCCTGACCAGTCTTGGTCGTAATCCTGGCGACCGCTTCCTCGACGATTGCGGTGTCGGTAAAGCCGGGGCACACCGCATTCACCGTCACCGCGGTGCGGGCAAGTTCGGCCGCCAAAGCGCGGGTAAAGCCGATCGCGCCATGTTTGGCGGCACAATAAGGCACCGTATAGGCGTAACCCTTCACCCCGGCGGTGCTGGCGATATTGATGATACGCCCGTGCTCGGCCGCGCGCAGATCAGCCAGGGCGCCCTGAGTGATCGCAAACAGCCCATCGAGATTGACCGACATCATCCGCCGCCATGCGGCCATGTCGAGGGAAGCGAAGGGGGCACTTTCCGCGGCACCAGCGTTGTTGACGAGGATGTCAATCGGGCCCGAGGCGGTGCGGGCGGTGGCCAGGATCCGCGAAACATCCGCCATGTCGCAAATGTCCCCCGCCACAGCCACTGCACCTTCGAGTTCGGCTGCTACGGCGGTAATCGGCGCGATGCGCCGCCCGATCAGGGTGACCATCGCCCCCTGCCCGGCAAGACACCGCGCGATGGCCGCGCCGATACCGGTTCCGCCGCCGGTTATCAGTGCATGTCGCCCCGCCAACATTGCCTTGCATGATATGGTCATGCCGCGTCCTTCTCCTGTTTGGTGAAATACGCTCGCCCAAACGCTTTAAGTTTGAAGCAATAGGGCGGATCGTCTAGGTTGCAACCATAATCAGGCGAAGGTGGCAAGGTGCATATAAGCATAGTAGGCGGTGGACCGGGGGGTTTCTATCTTGCAATCCTTGCCAAAAAAGCCCGGCCGGACTGGCGGGTCGAACTGTTCGAGCAGAATCGCGCCGACGACACATTCGGGTTCGGCGTGGTGTTTTCCGACGAAACATTGAGCGAATTTCTCAGCCGCGACCCCGAATCATATGAAATGATCGCCAACTCCTTTGCATATTGGGACGGCATCCGCGTCCGCTATAAAGGGCAGGACATCCGGTGCGGCGGCAACGGCTTTGCCGGGTGCGCCCGGCTGACGTTGCTGCAGATACTGCAATCCCGCGCCGAAGCCGTCGGCGTCGACGTTCATTACGGCGTGACGATCGATCCTGCAGACATCGAAACGCGCTTTGCCTCATCCGACGTCATTGTCGCGTCAGACGGCGTCAACAGCCGCATCCGCGAGCATTTCGCCGACATATTCAAACCGTCGATCACCGCGACCCGCAACAAGTTCACATGGATGGGGTCGACACGCCAGCTCGCTGATTTCACTTATTTCTTCCGCGAAACGCCGCATGGTATTATTGTTGCTCATTGTTATCAGTATAATGCGGAACGATCGACATGGGTTATCGAAACGACGCCCGAATGCTGGGCTGGCCATGGCTTCGACCGGATGGACGAGCACGAAGCGGCACGCGCGCTGGAAGCGATCTTTGCCGAAGACCTCGAAGGGCATCCGCTGATCGTCAATCGATCCTTGTGGCGGAATTTTCCGACGATCAGTTGCGAACGCTGGTCGCATGGAAAGATCGTCCTGCTGGGCGACGCGCTGGCAACCGCGCATTACTCGATCGGTTCGGGAACCAAGCTGGCGATGGAAAACTCGATCGCGCTGGCCGACGCACTCGTTGCCCATGGTGAGCAAAGTGTCGCCGACGCGTTCGCGGCGTATCGCGCCAGCCGCGAAACCGCGATCGAGATCACCCAGCATAACGCGGCGGTTTCGCTCGCCTGGTTCGAACATGTCGCGCTGTCCTGGGACATGACGCCCATGCAATTCGCCATGATGGTCATGTCGCGGGCGAAGTCGATCACCTGGGACAATCTGGCGCTGCGCGATGGCGACTTCCTGCGCGCCGTCGAAGATGATTTCTACCAGACATATCGGGCCGAGACGGGCATTGACCTGCGCGACAGTCGGCCGACGCCGATGTTCACACCCATGCAATTGCGCGATCTTGCCATTCCCAACCGTGTGGTGGTTGCGCCAATGGCGCAGTATCTGGCGCAGGATGGCGTGCCGGGCGATTGGCACCTGATGCATTACGGTGCGCTCGCGATCGGCGGCGCGGGGCTGGTCTATGTGGAGATGACCTGCCCTTCGCCCGATGCGCGCATCACGCTGGGCTGCCCCGGCTTGTGGAACGACGATCAGGAAGCGGCATGGAAACGCATCGTCGATTTCGCGCATACCAATGGCCACGCCAAAATCGCCATGCAGCTGGGCCATGCCGGGCGGAAAGCTTCGACCCAATTGGGCTGGGAAGCGGCCGACCACCCGATTGCCGACCCTTCGCTCAACTGGTCACTGGTATCCGCATCACCGCTGCCATGGCTGACGGGCGTCAGCGACACGCCCAATGAGCTTGACCGTGCGGGCATGGACGCCATCCTGGCTGACTTCGTCGCCGCGACCCTGCGCGCGGACCGCGCGGGGTTTGACATGCTCGAACTGCACTGCGCACATGGCTATCTCCTGGCGAGTTTCCTGTCGCCACTCACCAACAAGCGCGAGGACGATTATGGCGGATCGCTCGCCAACCGGTTGCGCTTTCCGCTGGAGGTGTTCGCCGCGATGCGCGCCGCCTGGCCATCCGCCAAGCCGATGTCGGTCCGTCTTTCAGGCACCGATTGGCACGCCGGGGGCTTGACCGACGAAGATCTGCTCGGCATCGCGCGCGCGCTCAAACAGGCCGGTTGCGACCTGATCAGCATGTCGTCTGGCCAGACCGTACCCGACCAGACACCAGTTTATGGCCGTATGTATCAAGTGCCACTTTCGGAGATGGTAAAAAACGTGGTTGGGATCAATACAATGTGCGTCGGTGCGATTACCGAACCGGGGCAAGTGAATACGATTATCGCCTGCCGCAGGGCTGATCTGGTCGGGTTGGGCCGCCCGCACCTGGCCGACCCCAACTTCGCCATGCGCGCGGCGGCATGGTACGGTGTATCGGGCGTCGCGGTTCCCAAGGCTTATCGCGCTGGCGCGGCCCAAATGATGCGGGAGACCGCGAAACAACGCGAAAAACAGCTCGGATTGCAGAAGAAGGCCGAATCCGTCGCCCATACGGGGGCCCGCGCATGACGACGGAAACATTATTGCCGACCGGATGGCCGAAACCGAAAGGCTATGCCAATGGCATGGCAGCAAACGGACGGCTGGTTGTCACCGCCGGCGTTGTCGGTTGGGACAATGAGGGTCGCTTTGCCGATGGCATGGCGGCGCAATGCGCCCGGACGTTCCAGAATATCGCGGCCATCCTGGCCGAGGGCGGCGCGAAGCCAGGCGATGTCGTCAAATTGACCTGGTACGTCGTCGACCGGGCTGCCTATCTGGCGGAGGCCAAGGAAATCGGCGCCGCTTATCGCGCGGTATTTGGCACCCATTATCCAGCGATGGCGGTGGTCGAAGTTACCAGCCTGATGGAAAGCGCGGCATTGGTCGAAATCGAGGCAATGGCGGTGATCGCCGGCACCTAATACCAAAGTGCGCTGAGCGGGGCTCGTTGTACCTTGGCAAAGCCAGCGCCGTACCCGGGCGTTTCAAGCTGCCGCTGCGCCAGCATCGCTGCAGCTTGGATAGCCATCAATCGATCAGCCCATCACCTTCCTGCACCGAAATTGGCGAACAGCCGCTTCAGCATGTCGTTGAACACCGCCACTTCGGTGGCGGAAAACCCTTCAAAGCCGTGATTGAAGGCACGACTTGCCAATTTGTGGACTTCGGTTGCCGCATCGCGTCCGCCGTCGGTCAGCAGCACTTCGGTAACGCGCGCGTCGGCATCCCGCGAGCGCGTGGTAACCAGCCCGGTTTCCACCATTCGTCCTACGATGCGAGTCATGGTCGACAACCGGATCACCGCATGATCGCACAGTTCGGTGATGCTGGCCGGTTGATGTTCGGACAGGATCGCCAGGACGCGCCAGCGCGGGACATCCATGCCAATCGACTTCAGCCTGTGGTCCATATCGAGCCGATACCGCCCCGCCACGCGGGCAAGCCAATAAAGCGGCGAGCCGTCGAGAACGAATTCGGGGTGCGCGGGGTCGGCAAGAGCCAGGGTGTCGGCAAGAACCAGGGCGTCGGCAGGGGCCGTGGTTTCAGCCAGGGACGGAGCATCGGGTTTCTGTGCAGCCATGGCCGCGCATATAGCCAAGCTGGCGATATATGTCATTGCTTGACTATTCACGTGACTATGCCACCTTTCGCGGCAGGCTAATTCGGAAGGACAGCGGCATGGCGGCGGGCGAGAACTTATTGACGGAACTGGCATTGGCACTGGCAACCGGCAGCATCCGGGTCGTCGATCTGACCCAGCCGCTGGAACCCAAAACGCCGGTCCTGCAACTCCCCCCGCAATTCGTCCAGAATCCGCCGTTCGAGATCGAAGTGCTGTCCGAATATGACGAGCGCGGGCCGGCCTGGTATTGGAACTGGTTCAAGTGCGGTGAGCATACCGGCACGCATTTCGACGCGCCGATCCATTTCATCACCGGCAAGGATTTTGCGAACAACGCAACCGACACCATCCCGGTTGAGCGCTTCATCGGCCCAGCCTGCGTACTCGACGCATCCGCCGAAGCGACCGCCGACCCCGATTTCCTGGTGACCATCGAGTTCGTCGAAAACTGGGAAGCGAAACATGGCCGCATTCCCGAAGGGGCGTGGGTATTGTTCCGCACCGACTGGTCGAAACGCACCGACCCCGCGGAATTCCTGAACTTCCATGCCGATGGCGCGCACACGCCGGGCTGGCACGCATCGACCATCCCGTTCCTTGCCGAACAGCGCAATGTCCGCGGTGTCGGGGTTGAGACGGTGGGCACCGACGCGGGCCAGGCATTTGCCTTTGACCCTGCCTTTCCCTGCCACACGCTGATGCACGGCGCGAACAAGTTCGGCCTCGCCAGCCTGGTCAATCTCGACCAACTGCCGCCAACCGGCGCCATCGTCATCGCGCCACCGCTGAAAATCGTGCGCGGATCGGGCAGTCCGCTGCGCGTGCTCGCACTGGTGCCCGGCGGCAATGGCTGAGCGGTCGTTCGCAAAGGAAGTCGAAAGCCTGCGCCTGGGCGCGGGCGAGACCTTTTATGGCGAGGGCATATTGGCCGTCACCAAGGCGTTGCTGCAATCGGGCGTTGCTTATGTCGGCGGTTATCAGGGCGCACCGATCAGCCATTTGATGGACGTCTTTGCCGACGCCAATCCGTTGCTGATGGAATTGGGCGTCCACTTCGAACAATCGGCATCGGAAGCGGCGGCGGCGGCGATGCTGGCGGCATCGGTCAATTACCCGCTGCGCGGTGCCGTCACCTGGAAATCCACGGTCGGCACCAATGTCGCGTCGGATGCGCTGGCCAATGTCGCCTCCGGCGGCGTGACCGGTGGCGCCCTGATCATCGTCGGCGAGGATTATGGCGAGGGCGCGTCGATCATGCAGGAACGCAGCCACGCCTTTGCGATGAAATCGCAGATGTGGCTGCTCGATCCCCGGCCCGAGCTTTCGCACATCGTCGACATGGTCGAACATGGCTTCGCCCTGTCGGAAGCATCGAACACCCCGGTGATGCTGGAACTGCGCATCCGCGCCTGCCACATGCATGGGCATTTCGTCGCCAGGGACAATCGCCGCTCTCCCCTGTCGCTGAAACAGGCCATCGAAGCGCCGGTGCGTGACACCAGCCGGATCGTGCTGCCGCCCGCCAACTTCCTGCACGAGCAGGAGAAGATCACGCATCGCTGGCCCGCCGCCATCGAATATATCGTCACCCACCGTCTCAACGAACGCTTGCCTGGCGCCACCTATCCCGATCTGGGCATCATCGTGCAGGGCGGTATGTACAACAGCACCATCCGCGCGCTGGAATTGGCTGGCCTTGCCGATTCGTTCGGCGAAACGCAGGTGCCGATCTACGTCCTCAACGTCACTTATCCGCTGGTCGATGCCGAAGTCGCCGACTTCTGCCGCGACAAGCGCGCGGTGCTGGTGATCGAGGAAGGCCAACCAGAATATCTGGAACAATCAATCGCGCTCATCCTGCGTCAGCACGGGCTGGATACCATTTTGTCGGGCAAGGATATGCTGCCGCGCGCGGGCGAATATACCGGGCAGGTGATCGGCACCGGGCTCGGCGCGTTTCTGGAACGTCACGCCGGCCGTACCGCGCCGCCCGCGCCGCCGTCCGCTCCCATCGGCATGGCGGACGTACCGCAGCGCCCGGCCGGGTTCTGCACCGGATGCCCGGAACGACCGATATTCACCGCGATGAAGCTGCTGCAAAAGGACATCGGGGCCTTTCACGTTTCCTGCGATATCGGCTGCCATCTGTTCTCGATCCTGCCGCCGTTCGACATCGGCAACACGACGATGGGTTATGGGCTGGGCTGGGCCGGGGCGTCGGCGCTCAACGTCAAGGATGCCGAGAAACGCACGATCAGCGTGATGGGCGATGGCGGTTTCTGGCATAATGGCCTGACCAGCGGGGTCGGCAATGCCGTCTTCAACAAGTCGGACAATGTTCTGCTGATCGTCGACAACGAATATTCGGCAGCAACCGGCGGCCAGGACATATTGTCGTCGCGCGCCGACAATGCCGTCCGCAGCACCGGCCACGAAATCGAACGCGCAGTACGCGGCGTCGGGGTTGACTGGGTACGCACCGTGCGGACCTATGACCTGAAGAAGATGAAGGCGACCCTGAAGGAAGCGATGACCACGCGGCATCGCGGACCCAAGGTGATCGTCGCGCAGTCGGAATGCATGTTGAACCGGCAGCGCCGCGAAAAACCGCTGTTCGCAAAAGCCGTCAAGGATGGCAGGCGCATGGTGAAACAGCGTTTTGGCGTCGACGAAGACGTCTGCACCGGCGACCATAGCTGCATCCGGCTGTCCGGGTGTCCGTCGTTGACGATCAAGCCGAACCCCGATCCTCTGCGCGAAGATCCGGTTGCGGCCGTGAACAATGATTGCGTCGGTTGCGGAGTGTGCGGCGAGATTGCGCACGCGGCGGTGTTGTGCCCCAGCTTCTGGCGCGCCGACATCGTCCACAATCCCGGGCGCGTCGAACGGGCCCGGCGCCGACTGGCGCTTGCCGCGATCGGCTGGCTGCAACGCGGGGCCGACCGCCGCCGACTGGCGCGCGCGGCATGACCCGCTCGATCCGCTTGTCGATCAACGCGCTCGGTGGTCAGGGCGGTGGCGTGCTGGCCGACTGGATCGTCGCAGTGGGCGAAGCAGAAGGCTGGACCGCGCAGGCCACCTCAGTGCCGGGCGTTGCCCAACGCACCGGCGCGACGGTCTATTATCTGGAACTGTGCCCGCCCGATCCGGCCGGGCGCCAACCCGTTCTTGCGCTCATGCCGGTGCCCGGCGATGTCGATGTCGTCATTGCATCCGAATTGATGGAGGCAGGACGGGCAATCGCGCGCGGGCTTGTCACGCCTGACCGGACGACCTTGATCGCATCGAGCCACCGCGTCTTCGCCATTGCCGAGAAATCGGCGATGGGCAACGGCATGACCAGTCCGGCACGCGTGCTGGAGGCTTGCCGAAGCGCATCGCGTCATCTCGTCCTTGCCGACCTTCAGGCGCTTGCCGAAAGGCATGGCAGCGTCATCAGCGCCGCGCTGTTCGGCGCGCTGGCGGGGTCGGGCGCGCTGCCGTTCGATCGGGCCGCATTCGAAGCGGCCATTCGCCGCGGCGGTGTGGGGGTGAAGGCAAGCCTGAACGCCTTCGCCGCGGCATTCGATGTTGCGGCCATCCCTGCCGGCGCAACAACCTCTTTCCCCTTTTTGCCGCCCGAACGGCCAGCCGGAAAAATCCCGCCCACCCTTGCAACCCTGCGGCGGCGGTTGGTGGAAACCCTGCCGGAGCCGGCACATGCCACGGCGACGCTGGGCATCGAACGGCTGACCGATTACCAGGACGCCGCTTATGCCGGTTTGTACCTCGACCGGCTCGACGCGGTAGCGCAGGCCGAGCGTCAGTTGATGGCGACTGGCGACGCATCGTCGCTGACGGTCGAAACCGCGCGCTATCTGGCGCTCTGGATGGCGTATGAGGATGTCATTCGCGTCGCCGATTTGAAGACGCGCGGCGGGCGGCTGGCGCGCGTGGTGGAGGAAGCGCGCGTCGGGGCGGGGCAGATGCTGCACGTCACCGAATTCATGCATCCCCGCTTCGAGGAATTGTGCGACATGCTGCCCGCGGCGATCGGGCAACGGCTGATCGGGTCGGCGCGGGCGCGGCGCTGGCTGTCCCCACTGCTGGAGCGCGACCGGACGATCACCACTACGAAGGTCGGCGGCTTCCTGCTGCTATACCTGCTGGCGCGGCTCAGGCGTTTCCGGCGTGGCACCCATCGCTTCGTGCTTGAGCAGCAACGTATCGAGGCGTGGCTGGCCAGCGCCGTCAACGCGGCGCGGCGCGATCCCGCGCTGGCGCTGGAAATTGTTCGCTGCCAGCGATTGGTGAAAGGCTATGGCGACACCCATGCGCGCGGGCTGCGTAATTTCAGCACGATCATGCAGGCGTCGCACAGCCTTGTCGGCCGACGAGACGCCGCAAGCGTGCTCCGAAACTTGCGGGAGGCGGCGCTGAAAGACGACGAAGCACGCTCGCTGCACAAGGCGTTGGCAGCTATCGAGACGGAACCCCAATCAGTCGATTATGGACTCCAGAGCACCTGAGGTTGCGTCATATCAACAGGCCAACAGCACAAATACGTACCTTACACTCCAAATTGGGCGCCTTATTGTCCATTGATGGTCGATAAATCATGCACTTAAGCGAATTTTGCCCGGTCCTTGCGCAGCCGGAATGGAGTTCTTCTTAACCAGCCGAATCTAGGGACTCTGTCCGCGATGCACGCATTGCGCCCGGTGGCGCAGTCGGCGCGTCTGTGGGAGGTCTTGTGAAGCGAACAAAACGCTTTGCCATTGCAGCAGCATTTGGCGTTGCCTTGTCGACTGGCCTGTCGTCCTGCAGCGGCGGCGGTGGCAGCACGCCGACGCCGACCCCGGCCCCGACCGCGACCGCGCAGCCACTGGGCCAGGCGTCGGCTGCAAGATTGCTCACCCAAGCCACATTCGGCCCGACCTACGACATGGTCACTGCGGCCTCGACGCAGACTTATGACCAATGGTTCACCGCGCAGGCTGCGGCGGCACCCTCGCTCACCTCACCATTGGTAGCAGCGAACGCCAATGGCGGCTGGACGCAATATTGGTGGCGCAATGCGGTGCTGGGTCCTGACCAGTTGCGCCAGCGCATGGCCTTTGCCTTGTCCGAAATCTTCGTGGTGCAGGGCCTGCCCGATTCCGCCACCGGCGTGCCCGCAAATCTGGCCGCCTATTACGACATCCTGGTCAACGACTCGCTCGGCAATTATCGCAAGCTGCTGGAAGATGTGACGCTCAGCCCGGAAATGGGCCTGTTCCTCAACATGTTTCGCAACGACCGCCCCGACCCGGCGCGCGGCCGCCATGCCGATGAGAATTACGCACGGGAAGTGATGCAGTTGTTCAGCGTCGGCCTTGTCCGGCTGAATGCCGATGGCAGCGTGCAGACCGACTCCAGCGGCAACCCGGTCCCCACGTACAGCCAGGCGGAAGTCGAGGGATTGGCGCGGGTGTTCACCGGTTGGGCGAGCCAACCCACCGACCATACCGGCGATCAGGCTTTCCAGTTCGATCAGGATTATGTGCATCAGATGGTGGCGTATGAAAACCACCACGACCCCGATGCCAAGACAATCCTGGGCGGGACGCAGGTTCCAGCGGGCGGCACCGCAGCAGCCGATCTGAAAATCGCGCTCGACGCGATTTTCAATCATCCGAATGTCGGGCCGTTCCTGTCCCGCCAGTTGATACAGCGATTGGTGACGTCCAACCCCAGCCCCGCCTATGTCCAGCGGGTCGCAACGATATTCAACAACAACGGCCAGGGCGTACGTGGCGATCTGCTCGCGGTGGCGCGCGCGATCCTCACCGATCCGGAAGCGGTGGCAAGCGGCGGCAACAATTACGGCAAGCTGCGCGAACCGATCGTGCGGATGGCGCATCTGTGGCGGGCATTCAATGCGACCGACCAGAATGGCGCGCTGAACGAATTTCTGATCGTCAACCAGAGTTCGGAAATCTTCAGCCAATCGCCGCTGATGGCACCCAGCGTCTTCAATTTCTTCGTCCCCGATTATGTTCGCGCCGGGCCGTTGGCGACCGCGGGGCTGGTGGCGCCGGAATTCCAGATCACCAACGAAAACTCGTCGATCCTGACCGCCAACCGGCTGGAGCGCCAAGCATATCAGTTCGTCGACAGCACCGGCACGATCTATTTCTCGCCAAGCGGATTCAGCGAAGTGTCCAGCCTCAACAGCAGCAGCGTGCTGCTGCGCACCAACCAATGGGAGCCGCTGGCCGACGACCCTGCGGCGCTGATTGATCGCCTGTCGCTGGTACTGATGCAGGGGCAGATGCCCGCGGCGATGCGCACGACGCTGATCAATTACGTCGCCGCCATTCCAACCTCGACCGCAGGCTATCGCGGTTATCGCGCGATCGAGGCGGCGAGCCTGATCATCAATTCCCCGCAATATTCCGTGCAGCGCTGAGGAGAAAGCCATGAACGACTTCATCCACACGCTTCGTTCGCGCCGCGACTTCATGCGGTTGGCAGCGCAGGGCACCGTTGCCTCGACTGCCTGGCTGACCCTGGGCGGCGCCACTTCGACCAGCGTCGATACCAGCGGATACAAGGCGCTGGTGTGCATTTATCTGGCTGGCGGCAATAACGGCTTCAACATGGTGGTGCCGACGACCAATGCCGCTTACGCGACTTACGCGGCAAGCCGGTCCAACCTGGCGCTGCCGCAATCGCAGTTGCTGCCGCTCAACGGCCGCGCGAACGACGGCAACGCTTATGGCCTGCACCCGATGATGAGCGAGGTGCAGGCACTGTTCAACGCGGGGCGCGTCGCTGTGCTGGGCAATGTCGGCACGCTGGTTCAACCAACCAGCGTGAGCCAGGCCCGCGCAGGCTCCGTCCCACTGCCGCGCCAGCTTTTTTCGCACCTCGACCAGCAGACCGAATGGATGACGAGCCTGCCTGACCGGGCCGACCGTACCGGTTGGGCCGGGCGCATTGCCGATCTGTATGTCCAGCAGGGTTTTTCGCCCAATCTGGCGATCAATGTCACCATCGGCGGCAGCAATTACTGGCAGGAGGGCGGCCGGACCATGCCCTATACCCTGGGCGCCGGCGGCGCGCCGACCCTGTCGGTCACCGCGAATAATTTCTATCGGGGCGGCACCCGCGCGCAGGCGGCGCAAGACCTGATCAATCAGGCAGCGGCAGACGCCAACCTGATGACCGCCGAGTTCGCCAATATCGAGATCAGCGCCGCGTCAAAGGTCGCCACGGTCAACAATGCGTTCCAGGCGGCGGGCGATATCAACACGGTTTTCCCCAGCTTTACCGCCGACAGCGGCCTTGGCGTCCAGCTCCGCCAGGTCGCGCGCGCGATCAAGGCGCGCACCGCGCTCGATTCACGCCAGATCTTTTTCGTCCGACTGGGCGGGTTCGACACTCACAACAACGAACTGTCGATCCAGAATTCGCTGCTGCGGACGCTGAGCGCCAATATTGATGCGTTCTGGCAGGCAATGAACGAGGTTGGCGCACAGAATGACGTCACCTTGTTCACCATGTCCGATTTCGGCCGATCGCTGGGATCGAACGGCGATGGATCGGACCATGCCTGGGGCAATCACCACCTGATCATGGGCGGTGCGGTACGTGGCGGCTATTACGGCCAGATGCCCGACCTTACCGTGGGGGGGGCCAATGATGTCGGCAACGGGCGGATCGTGCCGACCAGCTCGACCGACCAATATGGCGCAACACTGACGCGCTGGTTCGGCGTGCCCGACGGGCAGCTCAATACCGTTTTCCCGAATCTCGCCAATTTCAACACCCGCAGCTTGTCGTTCCTGCCCTGACCGCGCCCGCTGGCGAGCCGCCCGAGCGTTCCAAACGCGTCTTGGCGGTCATGCCATGAAAATCCCGGGAACATGCTGGCCGCATGGCAAAAGGTAATTGGCATTTTAACTATGTTTCAATTGATTAACGATACTTCTCTGCGCGGAGATTCATGTTGTTGCGCAATACATGCCAGATATTCTCAACCTCGATTGCTGCGGCCGCGGCGGCGTTAATCGCGCCCGCGGCCCAGGCGGAGGTTTATGAATTCGGCGCGAGCGGCACCTTTGTCGAAATTACCCGGCATCAATGGCAAAGCGAACGACCTGCAAAAGCGAGCCTCGCGCTTAATGAACGCGCGATTTCGTCCGAAAACAGCTCCCCGGCAACGACATTGACGCCGCATCAGGCAAAAATTGAGGCCGCGGCGGCCGATTTTGGGTTGGCGCCCGAATTGGTCAAGGCGGTGGCCTGGCAGGAATCGCGTTTCAACGCGCGCGCGCGTTCTGCCACCGGCGCGCTGGGCGTGATGCAATTGATGCCCGGTACGGCTCGCCAGCTTGGCGTCACCAATCCGCTTGATCCCGAACAGAATATTCGCGGCGGCACGGCTTATCTCAGGCGTCAGCTCGACCGGTTCGACAATGACCTGACGCTGGCACTCGCAGCTTACAACGCCGGGCCTGGCGCGGTCATCCGCTATCGCGGCGTACCACCTTTCCGTGAGACGCGCGCTTATGTGCGCAGCATCCTGGCACACCTGGCAATTGATGCGGATGCAGGTGGAAGCGCAGGCACACAACCCGGGGAATTGCGGCAATGACGATGATGAAACTGGCAGGACAGATCAGCGCCCGCATGGCATTAGCGGCAGCCATTGCCGGTTGGGCAGGCACCGCCGCCGCGCAGAGCGTCAACACCAACCCGCCCGGTTCCGGCCCCATCCTCGCGGCGATGACGTGGATGCAGGGGACCCTGCTTGGCAACGTGGCGACAACGGCCGCGGTTATCGCCGTCGCCACGGTCGGGCTGCTGATGCTGACCGGCCGGATGAACTGGCGCTTCGGCGTCACCGTCATCATCGGCTGTTTCGTGCTGTTCGGCGCGACCGCCATCGTCTCGGGCATCCGTGTCGCAGCGGCGGTGGGCTGAACGGGCATGTCCACGCTCAACCGCACGCCGGTGTTCCGCGCACTGACGCAGCCGCAGATGTTCGGGGGCGTTACCTACAGCTATTTCATCATCAACCTGGTGGTGACGACCGAGGCGTTCCTGATCAGCCGGTCGTTCTGGACCGTGCCCGTCGCGCTGCTTGTTCATGCCGTGGGTTATCTGGCCTGCCTGCGTGAGCCACGGATTTTCGACATCTGGATCAACCGCGTCAGCAAATGCGGCCGCACGCGCACGCATGGGCTGTGGCGCTGCAACAGCTACGCGCCCTGACCGGCATGGCGCGCCCCGCCCTTTTCCGGTTCAGCGCGGCGCAGCGGCTTGATCCGCGCGCGGGCGACAGATTGCCTTATGCGGGGCATATCCGGCCGCATTGCCTGGCAACCCGCGATGGTGCGCTGCTCCAGATGATGCAGGTGGACGGCATCTCGTTCGAGACTGCCGATACCGACATGCTCAATCACCTGGCATCGGTGCGCGACATGGCGTTGCGCGGCATCGCCAACCCCAATCTGATGCTTTACTGCCACGTCGTTCGCCGCCGCGTTTCGGCTGATCTGGCAGGGATGCAGCCCGAAGGACTGGCACGGGAAATTGACGATCAATGGCAACGGCGCCTCGCCGACAACCGGCTGTACGTCAACGATATCGTCCTGACACTCATTCGCCGTCCGGCCAAGGGCAAGAGCGGCGTCGCCGAGAAACTGGCGCGCTGGTTCACACCCCGCCGCGCCACACACTCTCAGGAAAATGCGCTGCAGGCGCGTGACTTGCGTGAGCTGGACAGTGCGCGGTCGAGCCTGATGGCCGCGCTTGGTCGCTATGGGCCGCGTCTGCTTTCGACATACGAAGCCAACGGCGCGCATTATTCCGAACCGCTCGAAACATTGTCCGCAATCTACAATGGCGACATGCAACCGGTGCTCGCCCCGACCGGCGATGCGGGCCAGTATCTGCCGTACAAGCGCGTCAGCTTCGGCGCCGATACGATCCACCTGAAAGGCGCCACTCCCGCCCAATCGCGGTTTGCCGCGATCCTGTCAGTCAAGGATTACCCTGCGAATAGTGGGCCGGGCATGCTCGATTCGATCCTGCGCCTGCCGCACGAGCTGACATTGACGCAAAGTTTTGCGTTTATCGACCGGCAAATCGCCGACGAGCGGATCGCGCTGGCGTTGCGCCGGTTGCGCGCCGCGTCCGACGAAACCGTCACGCTGCGCCAGGGCTTGATGACCGCGCGCGATGATCTGGCGGGTGGCGCCGCGGCATATGGCGAGCACCACCTGACGTTGATCGTGCGCGCCGAAACGATGGAAGCGCTCGATATCGCCGTCGCCGACACCCAAAGCGCGCTCGCCGATATCGGCGCCATCGCGGTGCGCGAGGATCTGAATCTCGAACCCGCCTTTTGGGCGCAGTTTCCGGGCAATGCCGATTTCATCGCGCGCAAGGCGATGATCTCAACCGCCAATCTCGCCGGGTTCATTTCGCTGCACGGTTTTCCCATCGGCAATCCGGCGGGCGGCCCATGGGGCGAGCCGCTGACGGTGCTGGAAACGACGTCGAGCACGCCTTATTTCTTCAACTTGCACAATGGCGATCTGGGCAATTTCACGCTGATCGGCCCTTCGGGATCGGGCAAGACAGTGGTGCTCAATTTCCTGATCGCGCAGGCGCAGAAATTTGCCCCCCGCACTTTCCTGTTCGACAAGGATCGGGGCGCCGAAATTTTCATCCGCGCGATGGGCGGATATTATGACGTGTTGCGCCAGGGCGTGCCGACCGGGTTCAACCCGTTGCATCTGCCCGACTCCCCGGCCAATCGCGCCTTTCTGCGGCAATGGCTCGCGCTGCTGCTTAGTCCGTCGGTCGGGGCGCTGAGCGCCGAAGAACAGGCGATCATCGCCGATGCCGTCGATGCCAGCTACAGCCAGCCGAACGAATATCGCCAGCTACGCTACTTGTCTGAATTGCTGGCAGGCGGCGCGCGGCCGCGGCCGGGCGATCTTGCGTCGCGTCTTGCCCCCTGGTGGGGTGGTGGCGAACATGCGTGGCTGTTCGACAACCCTGCCGATCGACTGATGCTCGATACCCGGTTGGCCGGATTCGACATGACCGCGCTGCTCGACGTGCCGGTCCTGCGCGCGCCGGCGATGTTCTACCTTTTCCACCGTGTCGATGAGCGATTGGACGGCACCCCTGCGATGATCGTGATCGACGAGGGATGGAAAGCGCTGGACGACGAGATTTTCCTCTACCGGCTGAAAGACTGGATGAAGACGATCCGCAAGCGCGGCGGCGTGGTGGGCTTTGCGACCCAAAGCGCAAGCGACGCCACCGACAGCCGCATTGCGAGTACGATCATCGAACAAGCAGCCACGCAATTGTTCATGAGCAATCCAAAGGCGCAGGCGGTCGATTATTGCGACGGTTTCGGCCTGACCCCGCATGAGCTGAGCCTGGTGCGTTCCCTGCCGGGGCATTTGCATTGCGTGCTGGTCAAACAAGGCAATCACTGCGTCGTCGCCCGGCTCGACATGGCCGGGATGGACGACGTGCTGACCATATTGTCGGGCCGGGAAAGCAATGTCCGTCGGCTCGATGATCTGCGTCGCAACCATGGCGACGCGCCGGAGGACTGGTTGCCGCAACTGCTGCGCGCCGCCAATGGAGGCCCGCAAGCGATCTGGGCGAGTTCGCGGCGATGAGCACCGCCTGCCCCGCCACGACCGCCGCAGACGGCATCGCAACCAATCTGGTCGGCGCGATCGATTGCTTCGTTCGCGGCGACGCCAGCGCCAATTTCGCCCGTTTCGTCGGCGCGGGCAGCACGTTCGGCATTGTGCTGACCATCGCCATGACACTTTATATCGCCTTGATCGGTTATCGGCTGATGTTCGGCGCGTCGGGGCTTACGCTGCGTGACTGGGCGCCGCGCATGGTCCTGCTGGGCGGCGTGATGGCGATGACGACGAGCTGGAGCAGCTATCAAGTCCTTGTTTACGACCTGCTGACCGACGGTCCCGCACAGATTGCCGCCTGGGCGAATCCAAGGGCCGGCACCCAGATCGATGCCATGGCGCGGGTCGACACCTTGTCGGGTCGATTGCTGGATATCGCCGATGCCTGGAGCCGAAGCGCCCAGATTGCCGAAGCCGATGCTGCGCAAGCCGACGTATCCGCCGCGGCCAGCAACCTGGACAACAAGAACGATGCGGCAAACAACGCCGCCCGGGACGCCGTGGCGACCAAGGTATTTTCGCCCACCACGATCATCGCGCCGCGCGGCGGGCTGGGCCCCAATATGCTGATGATGAGCGCGCTGTTGCTGCTGCTTGCCTCAGCCGGGGTCCTGGCGGTGGCAAAGGTTCTGCTGGCGCTGATGCTGATGGTCGGGCCGCTGTTCATCGCCATGGCGTTGTTCGAAGCGACGCGTGGATTATCGATCGGCTGGGCGCGCGCGGCCGTCCTGTTGGCGATCATCCCGCTTTTCGCGCAGTTGGCCACGGTCGCCGCGCTGGCTTTTCTGGAGCCAATGGTCCTCACCATGGCGGCGGAAGCCGCGAGCGACAGTTTCTCGCTGCGCACCGCAACGGGCATCCTGGTGGCGGTGCTGGTGATGGCGGCGGTATGTTCGCAACTCTTTCGCCTGTCGCGCGTGATGACTGGCGCCTGGACTTTCCTTGGTTCCCGCGATGGCGGCTCAACGATGACGACCGACGCGCCGTCGATCGCGGCAACAACCGCCGTTTCCCCCTTGGTCGCCAATGAACGCATCCAGACGCTGGTCGCGGATATCGAGCGACAGGGCAGCACCGCCAACGGAAGCACCTCCAACTCGCAACGCGTGTTGATCGCACCCGTACAGCAGCCGACAATGGCGGCGGCGATGGGGGCCAACGCCCCGAAAATCCAGCGCTCAATGGCTGGTAATCAGCCCAGCGCCACGCGCCCGATGTTGCGCGCGGTGAGGAGTGGACAATGAAACCGACGCGATTGCCCATCTTCCTATGCCAGGCGGTCCTGTGGGTTGCCGCGCTTGCGGTTCCCGGCGGGCCAGCGCTGGCGCAGGCCAATACCGCGCCCTTGCTGGATTATCCCGATTTCCGGGAAGCGACATCCGCTGCCCGGCCATCTTCTGTCGATCCGCACATCCGTTACGTCACCTACGACCCCGACCATGTGGTGCGCGTTACCGGCTATACCGGCTATCAGATCATCGTCGAATTCGCGCCTGACGAGCGGATCGAAACCGTCGGTATCGGCGATTCATCGACCTGGCAGGTAACCCCCAATGGCGCGGCGACCATCATGTTCCTGAAACCCGTTGCCGCGGGGCGACCGACCAATCTGGCGATCGTCACCAATCTGCGCCGCTATAACCTGGAACTCTCCGCCAGACTCGGTACGCAGGCGCGCACCGCCGATATCATCTATGCGCTGCGCTTCCGTTACCCGCAGGTCGAAAAAGCGAAGGCAGAGGCCGCCGCGCCACCGCCGCTGACCGGCGTGCCCAGCGACCAGTGGAACCGCACCTACAGCTTCGACGGCGCCAAAGGGAATGTGCCGGAAGAGATGTTCGACGACGGCAAGGCGACATATCTGCGCTTTTCGCCAAACCGGCCGACGCCAGCCATTTTCGCCGTTACCGACAAGACGGGGGAAGCAATCGTCAACAGCTCGCAGCGCGGCGCCTATGTCGTCATCGATCAACTCGCCCCCCTGTTCGTGCTGCGCCAGGGACCGGATGTAACGCGCATCTATAACGACAAATATGCCGCGCCCGCGCTGGGTGACGCGGCCCCGCAGGAACGTGCAACGGGCAGGAAATCACCCAGGACGCATCGGCACGGCCTGTTCGGCGGAGGGAAAGCGGAATAATGAAACATTTCCCCGGGCCAACCCCTGTCGACCCGCGCATCTCGCTGGACGACGACGCGCTTGCCGCCGCCAATGCGCGCGCGGCGGCCCCGGTAGCGATGCCCAGCGGGCTGACTCCGGGACTGATGCTCGGTATCCTGGGCATCCTGATGCTGGGCGGGCTGACTTTCGCCTCGCTGGCCAATGGTCGCAATGCGGCGACGCCCATCCCGGCACCCGCCAGCAGCGCAGCAGTGCCGCCGCCGCAACAACCAATCCCACGCCTGCCTGAACCCGCGAGCGTGGCGGTGCCTCTGGCCCGCAGCCCGCTTCCCGCGCCATCCTCGCCAGGCAACGCCGAAGCAGCGGCGCGCGCTGCTGCCGAACGGCTTAAAGCGCCGGCGATTGTCGTCGACCTGACCAAAGGGGGCGCCACCTCGCCTGTCGCCAACGGCAACCTTGGCCCCAATGTCGGTGACAGCGCGGAAGAAAAGTTCGCCGACCGCCTGGCACGCGAGGAAGTAAAACCCGCCCGTGCCGTTCGCCTGACCGGCGGCGCAGACATGGTGGCACAGGGCGCGATCATTTCCGGCGTGCTGGAAACGGCGATCAACTCCGATTTGCCCGGCTTTGTACGGGCAGTCGTCAGCCGCGACGTATCCAGCTTTGACGGCAGCCGGGTGCTGATCCCGGCAGGCAGCCGCCTGATCGGCCAATATCGTTCCGGGCTTGCCGCCGGCCAGTCTCGCGCCTTCGTCATCTGGACACGCCTGATCCGGCCCGATGGTGTATCGGTTTCGCTTGCATCGCCCGTAACCGACACGCTGGGACGCGCGGGATTGGGTGGCAAGGTCGATAGCCACTTCCTCAAACGGTTCGGCTCGGCGGTGTTGTTGTCGGTCGTGCAGGCGGGTTTGGGCCGGCTTTACCGCAACACCAATGAAATCGTCGTCCGCTCCGCCGACGATGCCCGCAGCGTCGCGGGGATCGCGCTGCAGCGTGACGTCAACATTCCGCCAACGGTGAAAGTGCCGCAGGGCACGCCGATTCGCATCTTCACTGCCCGCGATCTGGATTTTTCGGGCACCGACAGCCAATGACGCTGGCCCATCCATCTCCGTTGCCCGACGATGGCGCGGCGTATCTGTACAGCTTTCTACAGCCGTTTCAGCCCTGGCTCGATGCTGGCGACGTGACCGAAATCATCGTCAATCGGCCCGGCGAAGTCTGGGTCGAGCGCGTCGGCGTCAGCGGCATGGCGCGCCACGCAGCCCCTCAGATCGACGCGGCTCTGCTCCAGCGGCTGGCGTTTCAGATCGCACGGGTCAGCCATCAGGGCGTGAGCCGCGAAAACCCGCTATTGTCCGCCACATTGGCCGGCGGCGCACGTGTCCAGATCATCTCTCCGCCCGCGACACGCGGTGACATGGCCCTGGCGATACGCAAGCAGGTGCTGACCGACCTGTCGCTCGATCAATATGCGGCAAATGGCGGTTTTGCCGCGGTACGTGCCACTGGCGATAACAGCGATCGGGCGGCACGCGAACAGATGCGCACGTTGCTCGACACGCGGGAGTATCGGACGTTCCTGAAGACCGCGATCGCCGAGCGGCGGACGATCCTGCTGAGCGGCGGTACATCGACGGGCAAGACCACCCTGCTCAACGCACTGCTCAAGGAAATTCCCGCCGACGAACGCGTCATCGTGATTGAAGATACACCGGAAATTCGCCTGGCGCATTTGAACGCGCTGGGCTTGATCGCGGTGCCCAGCAATCAGGGCGAAGCGCGCGTCACGATCGACGATCTGATGCGCGCGTCGCTGCGCATGCGCCCCGGCCGGTTGCTGGTCGGCGAATTGCGCGGACCGGAAGCCATTACTTTCCTTCGTGCGATCAATACCGGTCATCCAGGCTCAATCGCCACAATCCATGCCAGTTCGCCGCAGGGAGCGTTCGACCAGATCGCCATGATGTGCCTGCAGGCCAATCTGGGGCTGGGCCACGCCGAAAGCATTGGGCTTGCCCGGTCGCTGATCGACATCGTGGTGCAGTTACGCCTGATCGACGGGCAACGCGTCGTCAGCGAGATTGCGATGACCGGGGATTAAGGCGGACCGGCCATCCGCCGCCGGTTGCTGCCTGCGGGCGGTTCACGATCGTTTACCGCGCAACCCAGCACCCGGCACAACAAAAAGGGGGAAGGAAGCGGATGCTCCTTCCCCCAAAATGTTCCGGGGGTTTCCGAAACTAGAACTTGTAGTTCACGCCCAACTGGAAACTACGGCCTGGCGCCGCGCTGTTGGCAACGATCGGGCCAACCGTGTCACCCGGGCCGAAGAAGCCGTTATAGCCAGTGAAATTGTTGGTATCGAACAGGTTGAACACTTCGAACGACACCCCGACCTTGTGCTTGCCAAACAGCTTCACGTTCTTGGCAAGGCGGATATCAGCCGTAAAGAAGTCATACGACTTGCCTACATTGCTGAGCACGATGTTCTGGTCCGAGAAGCCGTTGGTCGCGTCGATTACCTGGAAAGGCTGGCCAGACGAGTAATTCCACAAGGACGAGAAGATAAACCCGAACGGCAAGTCGTTGATCGTGTTGACGACCAGGTGATGCTTTTCATTGCCCGCGTTGGGCAGGAACGGCTGCGCACTGATCAGCGGATGGTCGAAATTGAATTGATATCCGCGCTCTTCCGACTTGATGACGTAGGTATAGGCGATGCCAATGCCCCAGCCCGACGCCTTGGAATAAGGCTTGTCGACGCTCAGGTACAGCGCCTGGAAATTATTGGCACGGGCGTTGCTAGCGGCGACGACATTGCTGAAATTGCCGGTGAGCGGAATGAAATCACGCGATCCATCCGCATTGAACGCTTCCGAGCGATTGGCCGGATAATAGCCGATCAGGTTGCGTGTCTTCTGGTTCACATATGAGAATGACGAGTTGAACGCGCTGTGCAGCAGATCGAACTTCTGGCGAACACCGATGCTCCACTGGTCGGTACGCGGCGCCTTCAGATTGTTCGGGTTCACCCGGATTTCGCCATCGGCGACACCCGGAGTGTTGCGGAACACCTCAAATCCGGCAGGCGTCAGGTAGGACGGGTTGAACTGCACCGTCGGGCGGCCGTCAAGACGCGGCCCGCCATCGGCCGGGGTGAAATAGACCTGGCTCAGGGCGAACTGCACTCGCTGAGCTTCTTCGGCCGCCGCGCGGAAGATCGTGCGGTCGAAATAACGCCCCCAACCACCGAACAGGACGGTCCGTTGGTCACCCCAGATATCGTAGGACAAGCCGAGACGCGGTGCAATTTGCCCGAAATCGATTTTCCGGTTCTTGCCGTCCGAGATATAATCCTCGGCATGGAAGCTGTCGAGCGTGCGCGGGTCGGCATCAAGTGCGCGCAGCGTCGCGGCCTGCGCGGCGGGCAAAACGAAGCTGTTGTTGTTCGCGTTGGTTTCGAAATCCCAACGCACACCTGCGTTGATCGTCAGCTTTTCCGTCGGCTTCCAGTCATCCTGGACGTAAAAGCCGAACTGGGTCGTGTCGGCATTGATCGTCGGATCACCGCTGCCGAAATCGACGCGTTCCGGAATTGAATAGTCCAGGCCATTACCGACGACCTCCCCATTCACGACGCGCGGGTCGTAGCGATAGCTGAACTGGGGATTCCGTGCAGGACCCGAACCCGAAACGCCGTAATGTTCGAACGCGATTCTGACCCCTGCCTTCAGGGCATGGCCTTCCAGGCCGGTATAAGTGAAATTGTCGCGCAACGTGTAGCTGCGCTGGAGAATATTCTGCGAATCCGCGCGGCCGCCAATCTCGATCACGCCGTTATAAATCTGGCCGAACTCGTTCTGGTTAACGGCCTGGAATTGCAGATTATACTGGAGGAAGTTGAACGATGCTTCGTTCGTCCAGCCCTCACCACTCAGAATGTCCTTCAACGACGCCGAATAAACGTCGTTCTGGACGTTGGTTGCGCGCGTGATTGCGGCAGTACCGCCAAAGTCACGGGTTTCGCGCTCGGTACGAATGCTGCCGGTCAATTCAACCTTGTGATTGTCCGAAACTTCAAGGTCGAGCTTGCCAAAGCCGTTATGTTCACGGAACGGCGCGTTCAGCGTACCGGCATATTGGTTCAGGTCGAGCGTGAAGTTCGACCCTGGCGCAGGCGTTCCCGGCACCACCGTATTGGCGGCTTCGCGGAAATTGCCTTCATAGGCGAGGAAGAAGTGCAGCTTGTCCTTGATGATCGGACCGCCCAGCGAAACACCGAACTGATATTGATCCTGCTTAGGCTTATCCAGCCCCTGCTGGACCTGAATGGGATCGCGGCTGGTAAAGGATGTCGGACGGAACAGGCCGAATGCCTCACCGTGGAATTCGTTGGTGCCCGACTTGGTCACCGCGGTGATGATCGCGGTTCCGGCATCTTCATATTCGGCCTTGAACTGCTGCGTGATGGTGCGGAATTCCTGCACCGCCAACTGCGAGAACGGATTGCCGCGGCTTGAATCCTGGCCGACGATACCGCCCTGCTGGATATTGCTCTTCAGGCTGACGCCATCGATGAAGACGTTGACCTTCGGCCCGCCGAAATCGTCAGCCGTCACGCCAACGCCGCCACCGGAAAACACCTGGCGCTGCGGATCGTTCGACAGCGAGATGCCGGGCGCCAACCCGGCAAAGTTCAGGAAGTTGCGATTGCCCTGCGGCAGGTTGTCGATCTGGTCACGCGTGACGTTGGTGGCGATTTCCGACGTCTTGGTCTCGTACAACCGACCCACGACGACGATTTCGTTCACCTTGCCGGCAAACAGTTGCACATTGAGGTCCGCGGTCTGCGCAACCTGCACCGAAACCCGGCGAACCGTATCGGCGTCGCCCGATTCAACCTTGATGTCGTAATTGCCGGGCAACAGGCCCGTCAGCACATAGCTGCCATCGCCGAGCGTCTTCACCGTCACGACCGAACCGGTGTCGGTGTTGGTCGCGGTTACCGTTGCGCTGCTGGCCGCATGGTTGTCCAGCGTCACATTGCCGCGGATCGTCGACGTGATCGTCTGCGCCGTGGCGGGCGCGCCGAAAACAAGCGCTGCCGCGAACGCCGCCGCGGAAATGCCGCGAACGAGAGTCGCACGGAAGATTGTTGATTGTGTCATGATATTCCTCCCCTGACGTTTTTTGTAACCGGTTACACTTCAAATCAAAAAAACACCGGCTTTGTTAGACGCTCCTGAAACCGGTTTCATGGGGGTTGTCAATCCACAGGTCGCAAGCCGATGCAGATACCCGATCGACTGTGGTCGCGCTGCAACAGTGTCGATTTAAGCTCGGCAGCGCCCCAGTGCCGCGCTCCAAAACGCCGTTTCCAGCCGGCCAGCCAGCAATGGTTCGCACCAGCCGATTTGGATTTCGATGCTTGACGCGCCCATGCCGCTCGGCGCGTTGCGGCACGCCGAGCGAAAACCATGGTTCTGTCAAAACTTCATCGTGACCGAAAGATCAACGGTGCGCGGGGCCTCCAGATACCCGTTCACAACCGCGCCGACCGCAGTTGAGGCGACGAAGCCGTTGGTGATCCGCACATTGTCAGCCAGATTTTTGGCATTTAGCGAAATCTCCCACCGCTCGTCACGCGTCACATAGTTGATCGACGCATTGAAACGTGTCCGGGCGCCCACGGCCACGGTGTCGAGGTTGAACGGCGTGAAAAAGATTTTGTCGGTATACACCGCCTCTGCGCGCAAAGTTACTTTGCCGTGGGGAGCATCGACAAAACCGCTGATACCGAATTTTCCGGAGAAATCGGGTGATTGCGGCAAGGTTTTACCTGCAAGGTTGAATGCGGGATTACCGAATTCATCGACGGTAACGCCGTCGCCACCGGGCCGTAGCGAGTCCCCGCTGATAAAACGCTTGAAGCGCGCATGGAGATAGGCACCGCTGAAATCAAACTGCAACGCCGGCGCCGGGCGAGCAACCAGTTCGCCTTCCAAGCCGTAGATCTCCGCATTGGCGGCATTCTCAAGCACCACCGACGTCACCACGACTCGATTGACCTGCAAATCCTTGTAGTCATAGTAAAATGCTGACAAATTGGCCCGCAGCTTACCATTGAACAGCGTAGATTTGACGCCCAGTTCGTAATCGGTGACTTTTTCCGGATTAACCGGCGGCTGCGGCGAGCCAAGATTGTAAGTGCCGCTCTTGAACCCGCGAGAGACCGACG
>JBAZYJ010000005.1:0-193515 GCA_041659385.1 Sphingomonas sp. | reverse complement strand
GGCGGGCAGGTCGAACAGTCGTTCGCACACCACGAACATCGCCGCGATATCGGCCATCGCCGCGCCTTCTTCCTCGGCCAGCTCGAACGGGTGGAGCACGCCCAGCCGGTTGACGATGCGGTTGGCAAGCTTGGTCGCCACGATTTCACCGCGCAGCCGGTGCTGTTCGATCGGGGTGGAAAATTTCCGGCGCATGGCGGGGGGAAAGGCGGCGCGCAGATCGGGCAGCATTTCGCTGTCCTGCGCCAGCGGGCTGCGTTCGACCGAATCCTGCAAGGCCAGCTTGGCCGTGGCAAGCAGCACCGCGAGTTCGGGCCGCGTCAGGCCACGCCCTTCCTGTGCGCGGCGCAACAGATCGTCGTTCGATGCCAACCCTTCGACGGCGCGGTCCAGCTTGCCGACGCTTTCAAAAATCTCGATCAGCCGGACATAGCTGGGCAGCCCCAGCACGCCATCCGATTCCATGATCGACAAGGCCAGCGTTTGAAGGCGGTTGTCCTCCAGCACCAGGTGAGCAACGTCGTCGGTCATGCTGGCCAGCAGTTTGTTGCGCTTGTCGAACGCCAGCCGACCCTCGATCATCTCGCGGTTGAGCGCGATCTTGATGTTCACCTCGTTGTCCGAACAGTCGACGCCCGCCGAATTGTCGATGAAGTCGGTGTTGATCCGCCCGCCACGCGCGGCAAAGGCGATGCGTGCGGCTTGCGTCACGCCCAGATTGGCACCCTCGCCGATCGCGGTAACGCGCAATTCCTCGGCATTGACGCGTAATCGGTCGTTCGCCGGATCGCCGACCTGAATGTTGTTCTCGGCCGCAGCCTTTACATAAGTGCCGATGCCGCCGAACCACAGCAGATCAACCGGCGCGCGCAGGATCGCGGAGATCAGCGCGGCGGGTTCCATCTCTGCTTCGGTAATGCCCAGCACGTCGCGGATCTGCCTGGACAGTTTGATCGACTTTTCGGTGCGCGCAAACACGCCGCCGCCCTTGGAGATGAACGCGGGGTTGTAATCCGCCCAGCTTGACCGGGGCAGCCCGAACATCCGGGCGCGTTCTTCCCAGCTCGCCTCCGGGTTGGGATCGGGATCGAGGAAGATGTGGCGATGGTCGAACGCCGCGACGATTTTCAGCGATTTCGACAGCAACATGCCGTTGCCGAACACGTCGCCCGACATGTCGCCGCAACCAACGACGCGGATCGGCTGGGTTTGCACGTCCACGCCGCGTTCGGCAAAATGGCGCTGCACCGAAACCCAGGCGCCCTTGGCGGTGATGCCCATCGCCTTGTGGTCATAGCCGACCGACCCGCCCGATGCGAAGGCGTCGCCCAGCCAGAAGCCGCGATCGAGCGCGATACCGTTGGCGACGTCGCTGAATGTCGCGGTGCCCTTGTCGGCGGCGACGACGAAATAGGGATCGTCGGCATCGTGCACGACAACCTTGTCGGGATGGACGATCCTGCCTTCGACGATGTTGTCGGTGACCGACAGCAGCGACCGGATGAAGATGCGATAGCTTTCGGTGCCTTCGGCCAGCCATGCGTCGCGGTTGGCGGGGCTGGGAAGCTGTTTGGGATAAAAGCCGCCCTTGGCGCCCGTTGGCACGATGACCGCGTTCTTCACGCGTTGCGCCTTCATCAGGCCCAGGATTTCAGTACGGAAATCGTCGCGCCGGTCGGACCAGCGCAGTCCGCCGCGCGCAACCGGGCCCGCACGCAGGTGAATGCCTTCGACGCGCGGGGAATAGACCCAGATTTCACGCCATGGCACGGGTGCGGGCAGGCCGGGGACAAGCGCCGAGTCGAGCTTGAACGCCAGCGCTTCGGCGGCAGCGGGGGCGAAGGCATTGGTGCGCAGCGTCGCCTTGATGACGCCGCGGATCGATCGCAAAATACGGTCGTTGTCGATGGCCGACACGCCGTCCAGCCCTTTGTCGATGGCCTTTGACGCTGCGTCGACATCGCCCTTGGCAGACGGATGGTGTGCAGCCTCGAATCGCTGGATCAGTGCGGATGCGACTGCAGGCGCGTCGCGCAATGCGTCGACGACGGTTTGCAGGCCGTAAGTCATGCCTGCCTGGCGCAGATAACGGAACCAGGCGCGGAACAGCACGACCGATTTTGGCGCCATGTTGAGGTCAACGATCAGCCGGTTGAACTGGTCGTTTTCAGCCGCACCGGTCAGCACGGCGGCAATCGCCCCTTCCAGCACCTGGAAATCGCCGCCCTGCAAGGCCCCCGCCGTCGCCTCGACCGCGAAATCATGGACATAGCCGCGCGCCTCGTCAGCCAGCGCGGTCGGTACTTCCTCGACGACGTGAAAGCCGAAATTTTCGAGTACCGGCACTGCGTCCGACAGCGCGAGCGCGCCGCCAAGGCGATAGATTTTAAGGCGCAGGCCAGCAGGCGTTCGGTAAAGGCGCACGGTGCGGTCGGCGATGGTTTCCAGCGGGGCAAGCGCCAGAATGTCGCGTGCGGCCTCTTCGGGCGTGCCGGTCGCGCGATAGCTGGGCGGGAACGTGGCGGCGTGGCGCAACGCCAGCCGGGTGGCGCGCGCCGGTTCGGTCAGTTCGGCGAGCGCGGCTTCCACTGCGGGCACCCAGCCGCGCACCATGCGCTCCAGCCGTTCGGCGAGCGGGGCGGTGGCCGGAACGCTGCCCTGATTGCGCAGATCGAAGGTATAGCGCAGCAAGGCGACAACACCGTCTTCCAGCTCGATCGCCCAGTTGATCAGGCTGCCATGCGCCGCTTCGGCCAGCATGTCGCCAATGGCGACACGGCGCGCGGTCGACAAATCGTCACGCGGCAACCAGACAAAGGCGAACATGTGCCGACCAAGAATGGAGCGCACCAGCACCATTTCCGGCCGTGGCCGATCCGCCAGCGACATCGATGCCAGCGCGAGATCCTCCAGCGCCTTGGGCGTGAAGGCGGCAACCAGATCGTGCGGCAGGGTGGTCAGCGCATGGGTCAGCGCCTTGCCCGCATGGCTCTGCGGATCGAAGCCGAAATGTTCTTCCAGCGCGGCCAGCCGGGCGCGGAGCACCGGCACCGTTTCGGGTGGCGCGTTAAGGGCGGCACTGGTCCACAATCCGGCATGGATCGACAGGCCAACGATCTTCTTGTTGCCGATGATCGGCAGCAGGATCAGGTCGAGTGGAACGCGGCGATGAACCAGCGAATTGAGGTTCGATTTGACGAGCAGCAACCCGCCCTTGTTCTCCTCAAACCATTCCACCGCCAGCTCGCGTGAGGCGTCGGCAAGGATCGGCACCGCCTGGTTGTGGCGGGCAATTCCCAGCTTGTTGTTGGCGCTGCCATCGCGCCGCCATTTTTCATGGCCGAGCAGCGTGAAATTGCGATCGAGGAACCAGTCGAGCAGCGCCGCGCCTTCATTGGCCGGGTCGCGGCTGCTGTCGCGCAGCCAGCCTGCATCACCTGCCATCATCAATTGCAGGTCGGACCAGTCGGCAACCGCGCTGCGCACATTGGCGAGCGACGCTTCGATATCGGCGAGCAGCGCGCGCCGTGTTTTCGCATCGGCGCGATCCATCTCGATATAGATCATCGATTCGCGCGCGCCTGCGCCCACCGATTCCAGGACGCCATCGGCATTGCGCGTCACTGGCACCAGCGGATGGAGAATGCGGGTAATGGGAATGTCGTGCGCACCAACCGCCGCGGCGATCGAATCGACCAGGAACGGCATGTCGTCATTGACGATCGCCAGCCGCATTCGCCGATCGGTGTCATCGGCGGAAATGGTTTCAAGGTTGAGGCTGATCGTTCCCGACACCCGCCGCTCGGCTGTCGCCGCGACAAATCGCGCGGCTTCGGCGCGATCGGTTTTGCCGAAACCTTTCAGTTCGCCCGGCAGTGCCCCATCAACCAGTCGGGCGGCCAGCGCGTCCGACAACGACTTTAGAGTGGTCTTGACCATGGGCGCCCCTATGCTCCCGGCGCGTGCCGTTCACAAGACTTGAGCGCACAACTTGGGCGCTGAGCCGCGCTCCCGGATTTGGCTCTGGCGGTTCTTGATGATGGTCAGGCGGTGGCGCGGCGGATGGCGTGTTCGGTCAGGCGTTGATCGTCGACGCTGGCGAGAATATCGACCAGCCCGCCGGCACCGGCCCGGCCAAGCAGGACCACCAGTTCGCCTTCGGCCATGCCCGTTTCAACCGGCACGCGAGCCATCGGCGCGCGACTCATCAACTGTTGGCGGATCTTGGCCATCGGGTTGGGCCGGGTTGCCGCGCGACGCTCAGCGCGCGCCAGTGCGACGACGCCCTTGATCCCGCCTTCGATGCCGTCGAGCCAGGCCGAAAATTCGCCAGGCGCAACGCCCTGGCGTCGTGCCTGATCCAGGACGGTGGCGAATTCGGTGATGCGCGTCTTGTCGTAATCGGCGCCGAAAACCAGCTTGATGATCGGCGTCATCGGTGCTCGGGCCTGGATCGCGATCTGCGCCTGGGTGAGCAGCGCGTAATAGGCTTCGGGATCAGCATCGGCGGCGTGCGAGAAGGAATAGGCGCGACCCAATGCGCGATACAGCGCGGCGCGACTGCGAGTGTCGGCGGCGCGCACCGCGGCGGCGCTTTGCCGGGCCATCAACAACTGATCGGCCAATGGGCCGGTCAGCGCGGTGGCATCGTCGGTGTGAGCATCCTCTTCGGAGGCGGCTTGAGCCGGATGGAGTTCCTCTTCGTCGGCGCCTGCGCTGGGGCCGTCGGCCCATGCAGCGGCGGCAGCGGGCGCGCGCGGCGTCGATTTGACGGCGGCTGCCACTTCGCCTTCCAGCGCGGCTTGCGTTGCCGGATCGACCAGCTCTTTCCAGTTGATGACGCCATAGATGAAATCGATCGAGTCGCCGTCCGACGAAAACGGCATCAGGATGCCGCGATACAGCGTGTTGCAGCCACGCGTGCTGACGAATTCGGCCTCGAAGCCGATCGGTGCACGGTTGGCGATGATCTGGAGATAATGGTCGGTCAGCCGCGACAGCAGCGATCGGCCCGGGACCTGGCTGATGCGGATGTCGCTGGGCGCAAGGTCGCATTCCTCGCGCAAGGCGCCGCCCAGATAGCGAATCGACGGATCTTCGATGCCCTGGGTAAAGTCGAGCAGGACGCTGTGCGGACCGAAGTCGGCGATATTTTCCGGATTGAGATCCTCAATCGACGGATAGGGCCGATCATCGAGCAGCGACACCCAATGATTATAGGCGCGTACGTGCATTCGGCGCTCGTCGCTGCCGATCTCGACCGCGTGATTGTCGTCGACCGTCATGTCAGCCATGTCCGTCTTGTCCTGTTCTTCCGCATCGAACCAGCCATTGTCCGCGCGGGCGTCATATCTATCCATTGCTGTCGTCCCCGGCGACGCTAGCCCTCGTTGCCAGATCAACTTGTGCCGCATTGTAGTAAATGATGTGTAAATCCTGGCGCGAGGCCGCCACCCGCTTTGATCGAAAGGCGATATCCGGCGCGCGTCCGTTCCGCGCCAACGCTTGTCAGGGGCCAATTCTGCTGTTAAGCGCGCGGCCCAACAAGGCACGGTGCGTTGCACCAGGCCAGTTGCCGCTTTAGCTCAGCCGGTAGAGCATCGCATTCGTAATGCGGGGGTCGCGTGTTCGAGTCACGCAAGCGGCACCATTTCCTGAAATGGCTGGCCGGGCAGACGGATTTGCCTGGTAAGGGGTCGGCAATGCCTGCCTCCCGAAATTCCTTCGACGCTTCCGGCGACGTCTGCCGACATGCGCTTCCCATGTTGGGGTAGCCCGCAAGCCAGCTTCCAAGCCCTCACCCGTGCTGGGAAGGGTGGATGCCGAGACGTTTGCGCTGCCTGCGCGCAATCAGCGCCCGCCGGCGTCAGTGGCGATGGCGTTCAAGCCTGTCGCGGTGCGTCGGCAAGGCTGGTGTGAATGGGAATGCCGCTTTTCAGCGTCAACGTTACCGGCGTGCGCTCCGCAATTTCCGCGAGCCGCGCCTTGGCTTCGGCGTCCGGTCCCATGATGGTCAGCGTGCGCTCGACGCGATTGCCTTCCGTGCCGCCAACGATCCGCAGCGCCACGTCGAGCGACTCGATGGTCCACCCCTTGCGATCGGCATACATGCGCAGCGTGATCGCGGTGCAGGCGCCGAGCGAGGCGAGCAGCAATTCATAGGGCGCGGCACCCGCATCGACGCCGCCGCGGCTGGGCGGTTCGTCAGCGACGAGTGCGTGGCGGCCTGCGGTAAGCTCCGTCCGATAATTGTCCGCCGATCCGATATGCGCCGTTGCCCTGGCCATGATTGAAAATACTCCAGCAATGGGGAACAGGCTGCGTAGCGTCGGTTTCAACCGTCGTCGCCATGCGGCCATCGCGCAATTGGCAGATTGATGCCCGGCTTGCCAGCGTGGGGTGCGAAACCGGCGGCCAAAAGGATGGCCTGAGTCAAACAAGGTATCTGACGTTATAGGCGACCAATCGCGGGACGCGGACATGGATGACGGTGCCGCCTTCGGGCGGGCTTTCGATCACGAAAACGCCGTTCAACCGCTGCGCTCGTTCGCGCATCCCGATCAGGTCGAAATGGCCGACGCGTTGACCCGCGGCGCGGATGGCCGCGTCGATCCCGATACCGTCGTCGCGGATGCTGATCGCCAAGCCCCTCCCGGCGGCTGAAGGCCAGGTCGATGCGAGCATGAGTGGCGTGCGCGTGGCGGTCGATATTGGCCAGCGTCTCCGCCGCGGTCTTTGCAAGTCGCCAAACGGCGCGGCGAAGCAAACCCCAGGAGGGAATGGCGGGCCGGGGCGCATTCATGCCTGGTGGGAATGGTTGATATGGCCACGAACCACCTGCTCTTTGTGGTCGATATCCGCGATCTATGGGGCAAGCCGATGACGGGTTCCACCCCGAGGCAACGGAGATGCAATCATGACGATCAACGGTTTTGAGCTACTCGACAGCACCACTGCCCCCGCTGTTTCCGCCGAAATCCTGAACGGCGTTCAGGCAGGCTGGGGATTTGTGCCCAACCTCCACCGCGTTCTCGCCGAAAGCCCCGCGGCGCTGGAGGCTTATGCCACGCTGTGGGGTATCGCGGAAAAGACGAGCTTCTCGGCTGTCGAGCGCAACGTCGCCTATCTCTCGATCATCTACGAGAATGAATGCACTTATTGCATGGCGGGCCACACCAACCTCAGCCGGATGGCCAAGGTGGACGACGCCGTGATCGCCGCGGTGCGTGACGGTCTGCCGATCGCCGATGCGAAACTGGAGGCGCTGCGCAAGTTTGCAGCACTCGTCACCCGCAATCGCGGTGTTGTCAGCGAAGCCGACGTCGCCGCTTTCAAGGCGGCTGGCTACACCAATCAGTCGGTGCTCGACGTGCTGGTGCTGGCGGCGACCAAGCTGATCTCGAACTACACCAATCACCTTGCTGCCACCCCGCTCGACCCCTTCATGAAGGGCGCCGAGTGGGCAGCCCCCGGCAAGCTGCAACAGGCAGCCTGAGCCGACCGAATTCGCCGCTGCTACCTTCCCACCCGTGCAGCGGTGGAAAGGCGCCTTCCGACCTCCCCGTCGGAAGGCGCCACATATTTTCTGACCGAACCCCGCCGGAGCGTATCGATGTTGCAGGTTTTCGCCTTTGCCACCCCCAACAGCGTCAAAGTGCCAATCGCGCTTGAGGAAATGGGCCTCGACTACACGCTGAATCCGGTCAACATCCGCGCGGGCGAGCAGAAGCTGCCGGACTTCGTGGCGCTGAATCCCAACGCCAAGGTGCCAGTGCTGGTCGATGGCGACCTGACGCTGACCGAAAGTGCGGCGATCATGGTTTACCTCGCCGAAAAGACCGGCAAGCTGTTGCCTGGATCGGGCATTGGTCGGGCGCGGGTGTTTGAACAATTGTTCTTCCATGCCTCCGGGCTTGGTCCGGCGTTTGGCAATGTCGGTTTTTTCCGCAAATTCGCGCCTGAGCCGATTCCGCTGGCGATCGATCGTTTCGGCAACGAAGCGCAGCGTATTGTCGGTGTCCTCGACGCCTTGCTTGCCAACCAGCGCTTCGTTGCGGGCGACGACCTCAGCATCGCCGATATCGCGCATTTCGGCTGGATGTGGCGGCGCCAGTTTGCAGAAGTCTCGATCGAAGACGCGCCCAATGTGGCGCGCTGGTATGCCGAACTCGAAGCGCGGCCCGCGTTTCAGCGCGGGATTGAACGCACCACGGCATTGGCAGCCGGCTGAACGCCGACGAGCCAAAGGACCAAGGCGATGGACAAGGCGATCATTGTCACCGGTGCGTCAAAAGGCATTGGCCGTGCCGTTGCCGACCGATTGGCGGCAAGCGGCTGGCGAGTGATCGGCATCGCCCGATCCGCGCCTGTGGCTTTTCCCGGTGATTTTATCGAACTCGATCTGAGCGATGCGTTGGCTACCCAGGCGGTTGCCGATATGCTGGGGCATCTGGTGGACCTTGTTGGGATCGTCAACAATGCCGGTGTCGCTCGCGCCGAAACCTTTGGCGGCGTCGTACCGGCCGACTTCATGGCGATGGTCGAGATGAACCTGCGGCCCACGCTGCAACTGACCCAGGCTATCCTGCCAAACATGCAGGCGCGCCGATTCGGCCGGATCGTCAATATCACCAGCCTGGTGACGCGCGGCTTGCCCTTTCGAACCAGTTATGCCGCGTCCAAGGCCGCGCTTGAGAGCGTGACCCGAACCATCGCCATCGAACAGGCCGCCTATGGCATCACCGCCAATGCCGTGGCACCGGGGCCGACCGAGACCGAGTTGTTCCGGGCCAATAACCCGCCAGGCAGCGAAGGTGAGGCGCGCTATATGAAGCAGGTGCCGATGGGCAGGTTCGGCCAGCCGGCCGAAATTGCCGCCGCTGTCGCGTTTCTTGCGTCGGACGATGCGGGGTTCCTGACCGGGCAGACGGTGTTCGTCGATGGCGGTGCCAGCCTGGGCTGAGTGGGATGGGCCAGGCCGGGCATCGGAACGATTGAATCGCCGATGGCGTTTCGCGGGCCGGGCGGCCACTTCACCCGCTGGCGTCATGCTGGTTTTTGCCATAGTTGTAACGACATGGCCGATTTCAACTCGATCGTCGTCCTGACCGGCGCGGGCATTTCCGCAGAAAGCGGCATCGCCACCTTTCGTGGACCCGGCGGCTTGTGGGAAGGGCAACGGGTCGAGGACGTCTGCACGCCCGAAGCATTGGCGAGCGATCCTCAACTGGTTCACCGTTTCTACGACGACCGCCGTGCCGCGCTGGCGGGGGTGGAGCCTAATGCCGCCCATCGTGCGCTTGCCCGGCTCGATGCGGAATGGCCGGGTGATCTGTTGATCGTCACCCAGAATGTCGATGATCTGCACGAACGCGCCGGGGCCGAACGAATGCTGCATATGCACGGGGCGCTGAAATCGGCGCTTTGTGCCGATTGCGGTGATCGCGTCCCCTGGCAGGGCGCCTTGCCGCCGGGCAGCGCCTGCGTCGTCTGCCGTGCGCGTGCAATGCGGCCCGACATCGTGTTCTTCGGCGAAATGCCCTATTCGCTGCATGTAATCGACATGGCGCTGGCCAAGGCCGATTTGTTCGTGTCAATCGGTACATCTGGCGCTGTCTATCCGGCGGCGGGCTTCGTCCAGACGGCGCGCTGGCATGGCGCCAAAACGCTGGAGCTGAACCTCGAACCCTCTGCCGCAAGCCATCAGTTCGACGAAAGCCGGATGGGACGCGCTGGTGAGTTGGTTCCGCAGTGGGTGGACGATGTGCTGGCGGCCCGCGGCTGATCCAGCGCCTAGTCGGCGTTGATATCGGTCACGCCACTATGCGGACGACGATCGACACGCAGTTCGAAAACATCCGGCCGGGCATAATGGCCATCGGTGTCGAGCGACGTCAGCCCACGGCCAATCGCCATCAGGTCCAGTTCGGCGGTGATGATGTCGGTTTGGCTGCCCGCCTGGGCAATCACGTCGCCATTGGGGGCGATGATCGCGCTGCCGCCGGATTGCAGTTGGTCCGCTGGCATTGCCAACAACAGATCATGCGCATCGGCATCGCCGCCGGCAAGCGCCAGTCCTTCGATCACTTCGTCGCGGGTCTGGACGGTGCCTGCCGCCAACACGAAGCAGCGCCCTTCAAACGCATAATGGCGCGAGGCCAGCGCATACATGTCGCGCACCGTCGGCCAGGCAGCGACATGGACGGTTTCGCCCGCGTGGTGCATCGTTGCGCGCGCCAGCGGCATCCAGTGTTCCCAGCAGATCAACTGGCCGACATTGCCCCAGTCAGCGGCGTGGACGTCAAGCGTCGATCCATCTCCGCGCCCCCAGATCAGCCGTTCGCCATGCGTCGGCACCAGCTTGCGATGGAGCAGCGGCGGCTGGTTGGGGCGGAACAGATATTGGGTGTTGGTCAGCGTCGATCGCACGCGTTCATGCGCGCCGACTGAAACGACGACGCCCGATTGATCGATCAGCGCCTGTATCGGGGCCAGCCGGGGGTCGGCGGGGCGTAGTGCCGCATCGAGCATGATCGCGTGCAGCGCCTGGGTGCCCGGATGATCCCACAATGCGGCATTGGGTGCTTCATCGAGCCACAGCGGATAGCCGCCCAGAAACGTCTCTCCGAAGGCGATCATCGTCGCACCGGTATCGATTGCGTTGGCGATGTGGCCGACAAGCTGTTCGATGCCATGGCCGATCGCCAATGGCACGGGGGCTGCCTGCACAATGGCTGCTTTGACGATCCTGCTCATTCCACCCAGTCCAGCCCGATGTCGCGGTAAACCTGACGGTCGTTATCCCAGTCTTCCTTGACCTTCACATGCAGATAAAGGTGCACCGGAATCCCCATCAGGTTGCTTAGTTCGGCGCGGGCGCGAGCGCCGATTTCCTTGATGCGGGCGCCGCCCTTGCCCAGCACGATGGCGCGCTGGGTGGCGCGCGCGACCAGGATCTGCTGATGAATTTCCACCGAGCCGTCCTCACGTTCCTTGTAAGCCTCGGTTTCGACCGCGCTGTCGTATGGAAGTTCGGCGTGGAGCTGGCGGTAAAGCTGTTCGCGCGTCACTTCGGCGGCCAGCATCCGCTCGGTCACGTCGGACACCTGGTCTTCGGGGAAGTGCCACACGCCCCTGGGCATCCGCCGGGCGAGCGCGGTCTTCAGTTCGGGCAGGCCGTCGCCGGTATTGGCGCTGACGAAGAAGGTTTCGGCAAAGGGTGTCACTTCGTTCAGCCGCTGGGCGTGGATCAGCAGGCGCGCCTTGTCGGCGATGTCGACCTTGTTGAGGATCAGGTATTTGGGTTCGCGCCGCCCCGCCAGGGCTTCGGCGATGGGGATGACCTTCGGGCCCAGCCCGCCCTTGGCATCGACGACCAGCGCAATGACGTCGGCGCCTTCCGCGCCGCCCCAGGCCGCGGCGACCATCGCGCGGTCCAGCCGGCGCTTGGGTTCGAAAATACCTGGCGTATCGACCAGCAGAATCTGCGCGTCGCCTTCGATCGCGACTCCCATCAACCGGGTGCGGGTGGTTTGCGCCTTGGCACTGACGATGGCGACTTTCTGGCCGACCAGCGCGTTGACCAGGGTGGACTTGCCCGCGTTGGGCGCGCCGACAACAGCGACGAGGCCGCAGGATTGGGTGGGTTCAGTCATCACGATAAATCCGTTCGTTCCAGGCGGGCGATGGGGCAGGGGAAAGGCCCGGTCACCCGTCCAATTGTTCCAGCAGCGCGGCTGCCGCTGCGGTTTCGGCTTCCTGCTTGGAGGTGCCCGTCGCGGTCGCCTCGGCCAGCTTGCCGATGACGGCCTTCACCGTGAACACCGGCGCGTGCTGGGGGCCGGCACGATCGACGACGATATATTCGGGCGGGCGGCGATTGCGGGCCGCGGCCCATTCCTGCAGCGCGGATTTCGGGTGCTGCGGCGCGCGGGCGTGGCTGGTGATGATATCGGCCCACAAACGGCGGATGGCACCGCGCGCAGCATCCAGCCCGTGATCCAGATACAGCGCGCCGATCAACGCCTCCACCACGTCGCCCAGCACATTGTCGCTATCGGATGCGCCATCGTCACGGGCTTGCTTGCCCAGCCTCAGATGGGTCGGCACGCCGATGATGCGGCCAATGCGCGCGCACACCGGCCCGGTGACCAGTGCGTTGAGCCGTTTCGACATCGATCCTTCGGGCTCGTCGGGAAACAGCGCGTAAAGCCATTCGGCGATGGCCAGTCCCAAAACCCGGTCGCCCAGAAATTCCAGCCGCTCGTAATTGGCGGCGGCCTGGCTGCCATGGGTCAGCGCGCGTTCGTACAACCCAAGGTCGTTGGGCGGTGTGCCCAGCTTCTGCTCAAGCCACAGCGGGAGCGCCGCCTCGTTCAAAAGTTGCCCCCGATCCGGTTCCAACGCGCGGCGGTGACCCAGGTCCAGGGGTAGAGCCATGCCGATGATCCGTCGGTCGACCAGAATTTGATGACCGCCTTGCCCTCCAGGTTTTCCAGCGGGACATAACCGATTCCACCTTCAGCCTGGCTGAACCGGCTGTCTTCGCTGTCGTCGCGGTTGTCGCCCATCATGAACACATGGCCCGCCGGAACGGTGTAAACGACGGTATCGTCTTTCGCGGATACGCCGCGGTCGAGCGTCGTATAGCTTTTGCCGTTGGGCAGGGTTTCGCGGAACTGGTGATAACGGCAGATCGGCTTGCCGCTCGCATCATTGTCCCTGAACTGGTCATAGCAGCTGTAATTGGGCGAAACCGGAATGGTGAAATCAGCGACGGCTTCCTGCCGGACGGGCACGCCGTTCAGGATCACCTGGCCATGCACCATCTGGATGGTGTCGCCGGGCAGGCCGATGACGCGCTTGATATAATCATCCTTGTTGCCCGGTGGTGCCTTGAACACCACCACGTCGCCGCGCTCGGGCAGGCGGCCCAGAATTCGGCCCGGAATCAGCGGCGCACTGAACGGCAGCGAATAGCGCGAATAGCCATAGTTCCATTTCGAAATAAACAGATAGTCGCCGATATACAGCTTTGGCAGCATCGATTCCGACGGAATGTTGAACGGCGAGAAGATGAAGCTGCGCAGGATCGTCACCGCGATTGCCAGCTTGAAAATGAAACTCACCGTCTCGCGCAATTCGGAACGCGGCGGGGTCGGCGCCTTGGCTTTCACGGGCGTTTCGGTCGCAGGGGCTGGCGCATCTTCGGTCATTCGAGTGGCTTTGATGCGCCCCGCAAGCGCCGTCAAGCGTTGCGGCGTATGGTCCGCGCGCGGTTTGTTGCCCTGCTAGACGGTAGCGCGGCGCGGCGATCCCGATTAGGGAGCGGCATCGATAGCTGGGAGACCACCGATGACTGCTGACTGGACCTCGATCGAGAAACTTCCCCGCGACCGCCTGAGCAGCTTGTTCGATGCCGATTCCGGTCGTCTCGCGCGCCTGTCTGTCGATGTTGCGGGCATCCATTTCGATTTTTCGAAGACGCATCTGACTGCGGAGGCGCTGGCCGCATTCGATGTGCTGGCCAAGGCGCAGGATCTGGCGGGTAAGCGCGAGGCGCTGTTTCGGGGTGACAAGATCAACGTCACCGAAGATCGTGCTGTCGAGCACACCGCCGAGCGCGGCGAAGGCGCGGAGGAAAGTGTCGCACGCGCCGCGCATTTCCACGCCCGGATGCGCGCGCTGATCGACGCGATCGAGGCGGGGGCGCTGGGCGAAATCCGCCACGTCCTGCACATCGGCATTGGCGGGTCGGCGTTGGGCCCCGACGTTCTGGTCGATGCGCTGGGCCGGGATGATCGGCGCTATGAGGTGGCGATCGTCTCCAATGTCGATGGTGTCGCGCTGGAAGATGCGTTCGACCGGTTTGATCCCGTTGCGACCCTGGTGGTCATCGCATCCAAGACGTTCACCACCACCGAAACCATGCTCAATGCGCAAAGCGCGCTGGCCTGGCTCAGCGAGGGCGGGGTGGCCGATCCCTACGGCCGGGTTGTCGCGCTGACGGCGGCGCCTGACAAGGCGGTGGAATGGGGTGTCGATGAAACGCGGGTGTTGCCATTCGGCGAATCGGTGGGCGGGCGCTATTCGCTCTGGTCGTCGATCGGCTTTCCCGCGGCACTGGCGCTGGGCTGGGATGCATTCGAACAATTGCTGGAAGGCGCTGGCGAAATGGACCGGCATTTCCGGCTGGCCGCCAATCACGAAAATGCGCCGGTGCTCGCGGCGTTCGTCGACCTTTATTATACTCAGGTGCGCGCATGCCAGACCCGCGCGGTGTTCGCTTATGACGAGCGGCTCCGCCTGTTGCCCAGCTATCTCCAGCAATTGGAGATGGAATCGAATGGCAAGGGCGTGACTTCGGATGGCCGACCGGTGAGGCGCCCGACTGCGGCGATCACCTGGGGCGGGGTGGGCACCGATGCACAGCACGCGGTGTTCCAGTTGCTGCATCAGGGCACCAATCTGGTGCCGGTCGAGTTTCTTGCGTCGATCGAAAGCGGCGATGCACTTGATCCCGAACATCATCGGCAATTGCTGTTGAATTGCTTTGCACAGGGTGCGGCGTTGATGAAGGGCCGCGCCAATGAGACAGACCCGGCACGTGCCTATCCCGGCGACCGGCCATCGACGACGATTCTGCTCGACGCCGTCGATCCGCGCACGCTGGGTGCGCTGATCGCCTTCTACGAACAGCGCACCTTTGCCAATGCGGCGATGCTGGGCATCAACCCGTTCGACCAGTTCGGTGTCGAGCTGGGCAAGGAAATGGCCAAGGCCGCAGGCAGCGGGGGGCTGGAATTCGATCCTTCCACCACCGATCTGATCAAGCGGGCCTTTGGCTAGATTCACTCAGTACCAGCGACGTGCCGGGCAAGGAATTCAAATGACCAGTTACGACTATGACCTGTTTGTCATCGGTGCCGGATCGGGCGGGGTGCGCGCGGCGCGGGTGTCGGCGGCGCATGGCGCGAAAGTGGCGGTGGCAGAGGAGTTTCGCGTCGGCGGCACCTGCGTCATTCGCGGCTGCGTGCCCAAGAAGCTGCTGGTCTATGGCGCGCATTTTGCCGAAGACCTGGCCGATGCGCGCCGGTTCGGCTGGGACGTGCCCGACTGCAATTTCGACTGGTCGCGGCTGCGCGACAACGTGCTGGCCGAAGTCGATCGGCTGAACGGCGCCTATACGACGACGCTCGACAGCCACAATGTCGAGGTGATTCTGGAACGCGCCGAAGTGGCCGGGCCAAACAGCGTCCGGCTGGCAAGCGGCCGGATGGTGAGCGCGGGCAAGATATTGATCGCCACAGGCGCCCGCCCGCAAATGCCCGATTTTCCGGGCGCCGAACATGGCATCACCTCCAACGAGGTATTCCATCTGCCCGAACTGCCCAAGCGGGTACTGATCGCAGGCGGCGGATACATCGCCAATGAATTTGCGGGCATTTTCCACCAACTGGGCAGCGAAGTCACCATACTCAACCGCAGCGACGTGATCCTGCGCGGATATGACGAGCAGATCCGCGATCGATTGCTGCAGATATCGATGACCAAGGGTGTTCAGTTCCGTTTCAACGCCAGTTTCAAGTCGATCGAAAAACAGGCCGATGGCGGCCTGAAAGTCACGTTGACCAGCGGCGCGGAACTGATGGTCGATTGCGTGCTGTTTGCGATTGGCCGCGTCCCCAATATCGAAGGGCTGGGGCTGGAAGAGGCGGGCGTTGCGCTGGAAAAGGGCGCGGTCAAGGTCGATGCGGACAACCGTACCTCGATCGACAGCATCTTCGCGGTCGGCGATGTGACGGACCGGGTGCAGTTGACGCCGGTCGCCATCCGTGAGGGCCAGGCCTTTGCCGACACGTTTTTCGGCAACAAGCCGACACGGGTCGATTATGGCTGCATCCCCAGCGCGGTGTTCAGCCATCCGCCAATCGGCGCGGTGGGCCTAACCGAAAGCCAGGCGCGCCAGCGTTTTGGTGCGGTGAAGGTTTACACCTCGGATTTCCGGCCGATGAAGAACGTGCTCGCCAATCGCAGCGAGCGTTCGTTGTACAAGATGGTGTGCGAAGTCGCCACCAACCGCGTCGTCGGCCTTCACATGATCGGGCCGGAATCGGCGGAAATCGTCCAATTGGCGGCGGTCGCGGTCAAGGCCGGGCTGACCAAGGATGCGTTCGACCAGACGATCGCGCTGCACCCGACCATGGCTGAGGAACTGGTGCTGATGAAATAGCCGCGCGGTCGCGCCGCCGATTCCCTGTTCCGGCGGTATTGATGCCGCCGGAACAGGGGGTATTCGAGCGCCTACCAGATGTGGACGCGCTGCTCGGGCGCCAGATACAGCTTGTCGCCGGGCTTGACGTTGAACGCGGCGTACCAGGCATCAACATTGCGGACGATGCCGTTGACCCGGAAGAAGGGCGGGCTGTGCGGATCGGTGAGCAGTCGCTGGCGTGCGGCGCCTTCACGCAGCTTCGCCTGCCATGCCTGGGCATAGGACAGGAAAAAGCGCTGATCGCCGGTCAGGCCATTGATGACGGGCGCCTTGCCATGCTGGGCCTGGTAACGTTGGTACGCGCCATAGGCTGCTTCGATCCCGCCGAGATCACCGATATTTTCGCCCAGCGTCAGCTTGCCGTTCACCTTGGTGCCTGGAACGCCTTCGTAACCGTCATACTGCGCTGCAAGCGCCGCCGTCCGCTGCTTGAACGCCGTTTTCGACGTGTCGGTCCACCAGTTTTCAAACTTGCCGGTCGGGCCGAACTGGCTGCCCTGATCGTCAAAGCCATGGCCCATTTCATGCCCGATGATCGCGCCCACCGCGCCATAGTTCACCGCCGGATCGGCCTTGGGATCGAAATAGGGCGGCTGCAAGATGGCCGCCGGGAAGGTGATCTGGTTGGCAAGCGGGTTGTAATAGGCATTCACCGTTTGCGGCGTCATCGACCAGAGGCTGCGATCGACCGGCTTCTTGAAGCGTGACAGTTGAAGTTGCTCGCCGAATTCTGCCGAGCGTATCGCATTGCCCAGCATGTCGCCGCGAACGACCTGGAATGTCGAATAGTCGATATAGGTTTCGGGGTGGCCGATCCGCGGTTCGAACGCGGCGAGCTTGACCAGCGCGGCCTTGCGTGTCGCCTCATCCATCCATTTCGACGCGCCGATCCGCTCCTGATAGGAAGCGCGCAGATTTTCGATCAGTTCGCCCATCTTGGCCTGGCTTTCGGCCGGGAAATATTTGGCGACATAAAGCGCGCCGACGGCCTCGCCTAGCGCGCCGTTGGTCAATTGTACGCCGCGCTTCCAGCGATCACGCTGCGTTTGCACGCCGGAAAGCGTGGTCGAATAAAAGGCGAACCGCGCATCGTCGAATGCCTTGGGCAGAAAAGTCGCGTGATCGCTGACGAAGTGGAACGCCAGATAATCCTTCCACGTCTGCAATGGTGTCGCGGCAAAAATCTTGCCCATCGCGGCGACGGCGGTGTTCTGCGTCATCATCACCATGGGCGAAGAGTCGAGCTGAGCGGTCTTCAGCAGCAACGCCCAGTCCCAATCGGGCGCCTTGGTCTTCAACCCCGCGAGCGTTTCCGGGTCGTTCAGCTTGGCGAGGTCGCGGCTCGCCTCAGGCGACCATTGGTCCTTGGCCATTGCGGTTTCCAGCGCGAAGATGGCGTCGGCCTTGGCGCTGGCGTCGGCGATTCCGGCCAGTTCCTGCATCTGCTGGATATAGGCGCGATAAGCCTTGCGGAACGCGTCATATTTCTCACCAGGCAACAGGTAATAGTCACGCGGCATTCCCAGGCCGCCCTGGCCCGTGACAGCGGTGTAGCGTGTCGGATCGGCAAAGTCGGGGATGATCCCGATTTGGATTGGCGACGCATAACCAACGCTGGCGAACAATACCTGCAATCCGGCAGCGTCGGTTACGGCGGCAATCCTGGCGAGATAAGGCTTCAGCGGCGCAGTGCCCTTTGCGTCGATTGCGGCTTCATCCATCCATGTCGCGTAAAAATCGCCGACCTGCTTGCCGGTCTGGGCATAAGTGCCGGGATTGGCGGCCATGTCGTCCAGAATTTTGCGGACGTTGATTTCGGCTTCGTCGGTCAGGACGTTGGAATAACCGACCGAGGCCTTGTCGCCGGGAATTTCGGTGCGCGCGGCCCAGCCGCCATTGGCGAACGTCCAGAAATCATCGCCCGGTTTCACGCCGGCCTGTTGTGCCGTGAGGTCGATGCCGAAGGCGCCATAGCGAGCACCGGTGGTGGCGGCGTCTTTCGACAGGGCGGTCCCGGCGACTGACAGCGCGGCGGCAGCGGCGGACAAACGAAGCATAACGGAAATGCGCATCATTACCCCCAAGAATATGGTGTATTGCTGTGGTATAGCGGCGAAAGCGGCGCCCGCAAGTGCGCCAATGGTGCTTTATCGCACTCTATTGGCGACCAGATTCTCGACGACTGCCGGGTCTGCCAGCGTGCTGGTGTCGCCCAGCGACGATACGTCGCCTTCCGCGATCTTACGCAGGATGCGGCGCATGATCTTGCCTGACCGCGTCTTGGGCAGGCCAGGTGCGAATTGCAGGGCGTCGGGCGTCGCTATCGGCCCGATTTCGCCGCGCACCCATTTGATCAGTTCGGCGCGCAGTGCGTCCGATGGGGTTTCGCCCGCGTTCAACGTCACATAGGCATAGATGCCCTGGCCCTTGATATCATGCGGCATCCCGACCACCGCCGCTTCGGCCACCTTGGGGTGCAGGACCAGTGCCGATTCGACTTCGGCGGTGCCCATGCGGTGGCCGGATACGTTGATGACGTCATCAACCCGCCCCGTGATCCAGTAATAACCGTCCTCGTCACGCCGACAGCCGTCGCCGGTGAAATACTTGCCCTTGTAGGTGGTGAAATAGGTCTGGAAGAAGCGTGCATGGTCCCCCCACAGCGTGCGCATCTGGCCAGGCCAGCTCCGCGCGATCACCAGATTTCCTTCGGTTGGTCCGTTCAGGACTTGGCCGTCGCTGTCGACGAGTTGCGGGTCGACACCGGGCAATGGTCGTGTTGCCGAACCCGGTTTCAGGTCGGTGGCCGCAGGCAGGGGCGCAATCATCGCGCCGCCGGTTTCGGTCTGCCACCATGTATCGATGATCGGGCATCGTCCTTCGCCGACGACACTATGATACCAGCGCCATGCCTCTGGATTGATCGGCTCGCCAACTGTGCCGAGCAGTTTCAGCGATGCGCGGCTGGTTCTGGTCACGAAGTCGTCGCCGTCCTTCATCAGCGCGCGCAACGCCGTCGGCGCGGTGAAGATGGTGTGGACCTGATGCCGGTCGACAACCTGCCAGATGCGGCTGGCGTCGGGCCAGTTCGGCAGCCCTTCATACATCAGCGTCGTCGCGCCGTTCGCCAGCGGGCCGTAGAGGATATAGCTGTGCCCGGTTACCCAGCCGATATCCGCCGCGCACCACCAAACCGTGCCGGGCTGATAGTCGAAGCAGAGTTCGTGCGTCAGACTGGCCCATAGCAGATACCCGCCGGAGGTATGGAGCACGCCCTTGGGCTTTCCGGTCGAACCGGAAGTGTAGAGGATGAACAGCGGATCTTCGGCACCCATCGGTTCGGGCGGGCAGTCCGCCGACACTGTTGCGGCGGCCTCGTGATACCAGATGTCGCGGCCATCCTGCATCGCCACGTCGCCGCCGGTCGCCTTGACGACGATCACCTTGGCAAGGCCCGGCGCGTGGTGAGCAGCGACATCGACCGCGGCTTTCAGCGGGATATGCTTGCCACCGCGGCGGCCTTCATCGGCGGTCACGACGATGGTCGATGCGCAATCGACGATGCGCCCGGCAAGGGCTTCGGCCGAAAAGCCCGCGAACACCACTGAGTGGATGGCGCCGATCCGCGCACATGCCAGCACGGCAAAGGCAGTCTCGGGGATCATCGGCAGGTAAATGGTGACGCGATCGCCCTTCTTGACGCCCTGCGCCTTCAGCACGTTGGCGAAACGGCACACTTCGGCGTGGAGCTGTCGATAGCTGAAATGGCGCGGCTCCTCGCCCGGCGCGTCGGGTTCCCAGATGAGCGCCGTGGTGTCGCCGCGCTTCGCCAGATGCCGGTCGAGGCAGTTTGCAGCAACGTTCAGCTTGCCGTCGGCAAACCAGCTTATGTGGAAATCGGCCTCGTCAAACGACCAGTCGCCAGCAATTTCGGGGCGTTTGATCCAGTTCAGCCGCCGTGCCTGTTCCAGCCAGAAACTGCCGGGATCAGCCAGGCTGCGTCCGTAAAGCCGGTCATAGCCTGCCTTGTCGATCCGGCCATGCGCGGCCCATTCGGCGGGGACGGGATACAGGGTTTCGTCAGTCATCCTCGGTCTCGATTGTCAGAGGAAATTGTTCGGCCAGATCATCGTGCGCCACATATGCGCCGTTGGCGATCCGTCGAAGCCAAGGCCTTGGGCGGGCTGACGGAAATGCCGCCCGATAACGTCGGTAAATATCGACGGATCGGGTTGCTCGTCGCTCTCGTCAAAGAAATACACGTCGTTGAGCGTGACGAGCCGTGCGCTCATGTACCAGCGATGCGCGGTGGCGAATTCGGCATCGCGGCGAATGTAATCGGGCGGCACGAAATCCGCTCCGAAGAAGCGGTTATAACTGTCTGGATAAGCATAGCCGACGCTGTCATCGGCATAATAACGCAGCGCCTGATGATATTGGACGGCAAAGGCGATTTCAGGGTCGACATAAGGCGCGATCATCTGCGCGCCCCAATAGCCATGGTCGCCCCGGATCAGGCAGGCATTGGCAATGTCGTGCAGCAGGCAGGCAAGGACGATCTTCTCGTCCAGCCCATCGTTCATCGCTCGTGTTGCCGAACTGACCAGGTGTCGCGCGGTAATGCCGGTGATCCGGTGGCGGAAGAAATCGAGCAGCGTCGGCGCCTCGGGCATGCGCGGCAATGCCGGGTTGTCGCCCATCATCATCACGGTATCGGGGTCAAGCCGGGCAAGCGCTTCGTGTTCGCCGGTCGATTGCCCGGTGCCGACAATCGCCACCGGTGCGGGCACGATCAGCCGTTCTCGACCTGCTTGCGGCCAGGGGCGCTCGTCAACGGAGATCAAATGCTCCTCGCACATAACCAACATCTTGTGCCGCAGGACGGGGGCAACCGGCAAGACGTTTTGACTGGCGTTTGAACAGTTTCAATGTAAAACGTAATTTGCGTCAATCAGATGAAAACACGGGAGAATGGCAATGGCGGGCAAAGTGCTGGTAACCGGTGGCAGCGGATACATCGCCAGCTTCGTCATCCGGCAGCTTGTCGAGCAGGGCTGGCAAGTCAACACGACGATCCGTTCGCTGTCGCGCGAGGCAACGGTGCGTACGGCACTGGCCGTGCCTGGCGACCGATTGACCATTTTTGCGGCGGATTTGCTGAGTGACGCGGGCTGGGCGGATGCCGTTGCCGGGTGCAGCCATGTCGTTCATGTCGCGTCCCCGTTGCCGATGGGCGCGGTGCGGCACGAAGACGAGCTGATCGTCCCCGCACGCGATGGTGCCTTGCGCGCCTTGCGCTTCGCCAGCGATGCCGGGGTGAAAAGGGTGGTGATGACATCCTCGGTCGCGGCCATCGCTTATGGCCATGGCGGCAAGGTGGGGCGTTATACCGAAGCCGACTGGACTGATTTGAATGGTCCGCAAGTCCATGCCTACGCCAAATCCAAGACGATCGCCGAACGCGCAGCGCGAGATTTTGTCGCGGCACAAGGCGGGGAGATGGAATATTGCTCGGTCAACCCGGCTGCCGTGCTTGGGCCGGTGTTGAGTGCGGATTTCTCCGGCTCGATCGAAATTGTCACGCGGCTGTTGTCGGGCGGCTTGCCTGGCATTCCCAATTTCGGATTTGGTGTCGTCGATGTCCGCGACGTTGCTGACCTGCACGTCCGGGCGATGACGGCGCCGGGCATGAACGGCGAACGTCTGATCGCGTCGGGGCCGTTCATGATGATGAGGGACGTTGCTGCCGTTCTGTGCGAGCGTTTGGGACGCGAAGCGCGCAAGGTGCCGACCCGGCGCCTGCCCGATTTCATCCTGCGCGTCGCCAGCCTGTTCGACCCTGCCATTCGCGTGGTCATCCCTGAATTGGGGCGGATTCGTGAAACGCCATCGGATCATGCCCGGGCGGTGCTCGATTGGGTGCCGCGCCCGGCGAGCGACACGATCGTCGATTGCGCGCGCAGCGTGATCGATCAAGGCATCGTCAAGCTGTAGCGGGAACACCCGAAACACTGGCATAATTTTGCGACAATTACCGCTTAGGGCGCGCTCCGATTGATTTGTTTGATGGAGTGACGATGAAGCGGAACCGGTTTGTCCTGATGGCGTTGGCGGCGAGCGTTGCGGAAGCCGCAACGGCCCAGACGACGCCTGCACCGGTGACGCCCGCGGCACCCAAAGCGTCCGATTCCGCATCCGCGTCGGTTGCGCCCAAAACGCCCGTGGCTGCTTCACGGCCCAAAAGGCCCGATCCCGTCGATACCAACTTGCCCGACGAACCCGACATCATCGTGCAAGGGACGCGCAAGCTGCCGGGATCGGTGATCGGCGACATCCCGCCCGAACAGACATTCAGCCCGGCGGATATCCGGTCTTATGGGGTCAACTCGGTCGCCGATCTGCTCAGCGAACTCGCGCCGCAAACCTATAGCGGTCGTGGATCGGGCGGCGCGCCGGTGGTGCTGCTCAACGGCAAGCGTATTTCAGGTTTCCAGGAAATCCGCGACCTGCCGACCGAAGCCATCGCACGTGTCGAAATCCTGCCCGAAGAAGTTGCGCTGAAATATGGATACAGCGCCGATCAGCGGGTGGTAAATATTGTCCTGCGTCGGCGGTTCCGGGCGACAACGGCTGAATTGAGCGACACGCTGGCGACGGCGGGCGGGCGCAATGCGCCTGCGGCTGAAGGGAATTTGCTCAACATTCGCGGCGACAATCGCTTCACCTTGCATCTGGAATATAAGTCGGCCGATCCATTATACGAAGCCGATCGCGGTATCATTCAGCAGCAGAGCGATTTCGCGGTTGCGGGCAATGTAATCGGCCAGGGCGCGAACGGAGAGATCGATCCGGCGTTGAGCGCGGCGGCGGGCGGGCTTGTCACCGTGGCGGGGGTGCCGGTTGCGGCGGCCACGAGCGCGCCGACGCTGAATACCTTCGTGCCGACGGCAGGGGTGCCGAATGTTACCGATCAGGGCCGGTATCGCACGCTGCTGTCGTCCAATCGCGATCTGCAGGCCAACATCGTGTTTTCCAGGCCGCTCGGCGCGGCACAGGCGACGATCAACGCGCAGGTCGAATATACGGACGGCACCAGTTTCAACGGCTTGCCCGGCGTCGCGCTGACGGTGCCTGCGGGTAATCCGTTTTCACCTTTTGCGAGCGCAGTCGTGGTTGATCGGTCGCTCAACGACGGCTTCGGGCCGCTTGCGCAATATAACCGGACCTTCAACGCGCATCTGGGCTCGACCGTCAATGGTCGTCTCGGCACCTGGCAATGGTCGGTCACCGGCAATGCCGATCGCAGCGAAAACAGGACGGTCACTGACATCGGGGTCGACGCGACGGCCTTTCAGGCGCGGATCGACGCCAATGATCCGACCGCCAATCCCTTCGGCCCACTGACGCCGGGCGTCATCCTGCCGAGCACGGCAAACCGGGCGATATCGGCCTCAACCTCCGGGGGCGCGGATCTGCTCGCCAACGGCAATCTGTTCGCGCTGCCGGCCGGAAAGGTTTCCAGTTCGATCCGCATCGGCGCGCAATCGACCGATTTCAGCAGCGACAGCTTGCGCGGCGGGGTGACGACCAACGCCGACCTTGCCCGCACCAGCGGCAGTGGCCAGATCAACATCGACTTGCCGTTGACCAGCCGGTCCAAGCATGTGCTGGGCGCGATTGGCGACTTGTCGCTCAATTTCAACGTGGCGGGCCAGCAGCTTTCCGATTTCGGCACGCAGGCGACCATCGGCTATGGCTTCAACTGGGAACCGATCACCGGCATCCGCCTGATCGGATCGGCGACCGACCGCGACAATGCGCCGACGATCCAGCAGCTTGGCAATCCGGTATTCACCACCCCCAATGCCCGGATTTTCGATTACGCGCGCGGCACCACCGCCACGGTCTCGCTGGTATCGGGCGGCAATAACGGGCTGGTTGGTTCAACCAGCCATGTGAAGAAGCTTGGGCTGACGCTGAAGCCTTGGGAAAAGACCGACTTCACTTTCACCGCCAATTACGTGATTGAGCGTGACGAAAATCCGATCGCCAGCTTTCCCGCCGCGACCGCCGCGATCGAAGCGGCGTTTCCGTCGCGCTTCCAGCGGGACAATGCGGGCAACCTGATCCGCATCGACCAGAGGCCGATCAATTTTGCCGAAAACAACCGGTCTGAATTGCGCTGGGGTTTCAATTTCTCGCGTCCGCTCAAGTCGCGGATCCAAAAACAGGTTGAAGCGTGGCGCGCGGGCAAGGGCCCCAATCCGTTCGAGGGACTCCGTATTCCCGGCCTGCCGCCGCAGCTTGCCCAGCCCGGTGCTACGCCGCCGGGTGGCGGGCGGCCCGGCGGTGGCGATGGCGGGCCGGGCGGGCCAGGTGGTGGTGCCCCCGGTGGCGGAGGTTTCCGCGGTGGTGGCTTTGGCGGCGGTCGCGGCGGTCAGGCGGGTGGCCGCTTGCAATTCGCGGTCTATCACACCTGGCACTTTACCGACCGGGTGCTGGTGCAGCAGGGCGGGCCAAGCTTCGATTTGCTGAACGGCGATACCATTGGCGGTTCGGGCGGGCAGTCGCGGCATGAGATCGATATTCAAAGCGGCTATAGCAACAACGGCTTTGGCTTGCGCATTTCGGCCAACTGGAAAAGCGGCACCGATGTGTTGGCAGGGACTGCCGGTGCGCCGGATACGCTGCACTTTTCCGACATCGGTACGGTCAATCTGCGGTTGTTCGCTGATCTTGGCCAGCGATTGGACTTGCTTAAGAAGCACCCCTGGTTGCGCGGTACACGCGTCGTACTGGGTGTCGACAACCTGTTCGACCAGCGCCAGACGGTTACCGACCAGAATGGCGCGACACCGATCAGCTATCAGCCCGGCTATATCGATCCGCTTGGCCGCACCGTGAAATTGACGATCCGCAAGCTGTTTTTCTGAAATCCGTCGGCGCGGAGCCGATTGCAGGCGGGGCGGCCCCTTGCACCGCCGCGCCCGGCTCCGTACCGCTGGCATGATGACGATGCCCGCGGAAATCGTACCTGATACTCAACATCGTGGCCTGATGGCGCGTTTGCCAGGGCGATTGCGCGATCTGGCGATGCTGGCGCGTTTCGATCGGCCGATCGGCTGGTGGCTGCTGTTCTGGCCTGGTGCCTGGGCCGTTGCGCTGGCCGGGGGGATGCGGGATCGGTGGGATCTGGTTCTGTGGCTGCTCGCCGGATCGATCGCGATGCGCGGTGCGGGGTGCGTTTACAACGACATCATCGACCGCGATCTCGACCGGCAAGTGGCCCGCACGCGCAGCAGGCCGTTGGCGAGCGGCGCGATATCGCTGAAGCTCGCCTGGGCGTGGCTGCTGGCCCTGTGCCTTGTCGGGCTGGTCGTGCTGCTCCGCCTCCATCCCTATGCAGCGGTCGTGGCATTGCTCAGCATCGCGCCGGTGGCGGCGTATCCGTTCATGAAACGGATCACCTGGTGGCCTCAGGCGTGGCTGGGGATCGTTTTCTCCTGGGCAGCGCTGGTCGGCTGGGCTGACGTCGCGGGTGAGCTGAGCCTGGCCGGGGTATTGCTCTATCTGGGGTCGATCGCCTGGGTGGTGGGGTATGACACCATCTATTCGCTGCAGGACCGGGAGGATGATGCCCTGGTCGGCATTCGTTCTTCCGCGCGCGCCATGGGGCGGCATGTGCGCGCCGGGACGGGCATTTGCTATGCGTTGGCGCTGGCCTTGTGGGCAGGTGCGATCTGGCTGGTGCGGCCCGATCCGCTGGCGCTTGTCGCGCTGCTACCGATGGCGGGGCATCTGGCCTGGCAGATATCGACGCTTGACCCCGATGACGGGGCTGGCGCGCTCCGTCGCTTTCGCTCAAACCGCAACGCCGGCTGGCTGATGTTCGCCGCCTGCCTCGTCGTTGGCACGGTGTTTTAGGGTTGGTGCTTATCAGCCGGTTGCGGGGCGGTCCCCCAGCGCTTAAGTCGCGGCGATGTTGAACAGCGACCAGGCCCGCGACCGGGCACAAGATATTGTCCAGCGTGCGATGAAGGCCGGGGCCGATGCGGCCGATGCGGTATTCGCTGCTGATGCCTCCACCGATGTTTCGGTGCGGCTGGGCAAGCTGGAAGATGTCGGCGCATCGGAAAGCGAGAACCTGGGTTTGCGGGTGTTCGTCGGCAAACGCAGCGCCAGCGTGGCGACATCCGACCTGTCCGTCGATGCCACCGCCGCGCTGGTGGAGCGTGTCATTGCGATGGCGCGGGAAGCACCCGAGGACGAATGGGCAGGCCTAGCCCCTGCGGACCGGTTGCTGGTGTCGGCGCCGCCGCCTCTTGATCTTGACGATGGTGCCGATGTGCTGCCCGATGCGCTGAAGCAGCGCGCGCTGGAGGCGGAGGATGCCGCGCGCAATGTCATTGGCGTCACCAACAGCGAAGGCGGCAGCGCCAGTGCAGGCCGGTCGGTGGTCGGGCTTGCCACCAGCCATGGCTTTGCGGCGGCGTATGGCATGTCGAGCCACGGCGTTTCGGCCAGCGTCCTGGCGGGCACCGGCGGCGGCATGGAACGTGACTATGCCTATCACACCGCGCGTTACCTCAGCGATCTGGATTTGTCGGCTGATGTGGGGCGCAAGGCAGGTGAGCGCGCCGTCGCGCGGCTTGATCCCGGTCGCCTGGCAAGTGGTTCATTGCCGGTGGTGTTCGATCCGCGTGTTGGTGCCAGCCTGATCGGCCATCTGGTCGGTGCCATTGCGGGCTCAGCGGTCGCGCGCAAGACCAGCTTCCTGCTCGATGCGCTGGGCACTGCGGTCTTCGCCGACGGCATTACGGTGCGCGACGATCCGTTGATGGTGCGCGGTCTGCGTTCGCGCCCTTTCGATGGGGAAGGGTTGCCGGTTGCGGCGACTGACTTTGTATCCGGCGGCGTGCTCCAGACCTGGCTGCTTGATACCGCGTCGGCCCGGCAATTGGGGTTGCAACCCACCGGCCATGCCGCGCGCGGCGTCGGCGGCGCGCCGGGGGTAACCTCCAGCAACCTGTATATGACGCCGGGTAGCGTTTCGCGCGCCGCGATGATCGCGGATATCGCCGATGGTGTTTACGTGACCGAATTGATCGGCATGGGCGTCAACGGGGTGACCGGCGATTACAGCCGGGGCGCATCGGGCTTCCGCATCGTCGATGGCGAGATTGCCGGGGCGGTGAGCGAATTTACCATCGCGGGCAATTTGAAGGATATGTTCCGCGCGCTGGTCGCGGCGGACGATCTGGAATTTCGCTATGGCACCAACGTGCCCACGCTGCGCATCGACGGGATGACGATCGCCAGTGGCTGAAACCGGTGGCGATATTCCCATCGAAGCGATGGCGGAGATTGCGGCGGAAGCGGGCGCGCTGGCACTGGTGCGCTGGCAACAGGATTTTGCCCGCTGGGAGAAATCGCCCGGCAATCCGGTGTGCGATATCGACCTGGAAGTGAACGCGTTGCTGCGCGAACGGCTGTGGTCGCTTGATCCGCACGCTGGCTGGTTGTCGGAAGAGACCGTCGACAATGCGGCGCGCCTGTCGTGCCAGCGGCTGTGGGTGGTCGATCCGATCGACGGCACGCGGGATTATCTGCGGGGAAGGCCCGGCTGGGCAGTGTCGATCGCGCTGGTCGAACATGGCGCGGCCATCGCCGGAGTACTCGACGCCCCGGCACGCGGCGAGCGCTGGCGAGCGGTATGCGGCAGCGGTGCGACCCGCAACGATGTGGCGATCCGCGCGGGCGGGCGCACCCGGCTTGCGGGCGCCCGCGTGCCGGGCGACCAATTGCCGAAAGAGGATGCGGACCTGACGCTGGTCGACCGCCCGAATTCGATTGCGCTCAGGATCGGCATGGTCGCGGCGGATGAGGCGGACCTGGTGGCCACGCTGCGTTGGGGCTTTGAATGGGACGTCGCGGCGGCGGCGCTGATCGCCCAGGAAGCCGGTGCCGCGGTCACCGATGCCTTTGGCGTGCCACTGGCGTTCAACACTCCCACGGCCCAGGCGTTCGGGGTGCTGGCAACCGCGCCTGGCATCCATAACGCCGCCATCGAACGCTTGGCGGATCGCGCGCGGAAATTTGCGCAAACTTAGCTTGCGCGCGGGCATCTCCCGGTCCTAGTCTTCGCTGCATTGCACAAGCAGCGCCTGCCAGTGACGGCGCCAGCGATCAGGTTGACGACCGGGTCAGCGACAAGGGGGTTCCATGAAGCCAATGCGCGTCATCATTTCCGCCACCGCGCTTTGCGCTTTTGCCGTTTCGCCCGTGTTCGCCCGGCCTGCTCCCACCACTGACTATGCCGCGCGGGTGGCCAAGGTGCTGAAGGAGACGCCGCTGATCGATGGCCACAACGACTGGGCCGAAACCCTGGTTGGCCATGAAGGCGACAAGCGCTGGACGGTCGATCTGACGCGGCTGAAATCGACCGGGGATGACCGGTACAACACCGATATCGAACGCTTGCGCAAGGGCATGGTCGGCGGCCAGTTCTGGTCGGTCTATGTCCCTGCCAGCCTGCCGCCGCTGGAACAGGTGAAGGCGACGCTGGACCAGATCGACCTGGTTCGGGTGATCGTCGGGCGGTATCCGGGTACGTTTGGACTGGCGCGTACCGCCGCCGACGTGCGTCGCATTCACAAGGCCGGCAAGATCGCTTCGATGATGGGCGTCGAAGGCGGCGGCCAGATTGCCGACGACCTGTCGGTGCTGCGTTCCTACGCGGAACTGGGGGCAGGCTATCTGACGCTGACGCATTCGCTGACCATCGACTGGGCCGATTCGGCAACCGACAATCCCAAGCACAATGGCCTCACCCCGTTCGGAGAGGCAGTGGTCCATGAACTCAACCGGTTGGGGATGCTGGTTGACTTGAGCCATGTCAGCGAAACGACGATGAAGGCTGCGCTGCGCGTGACCAAGGCGCCAGTGATCTTTTCGCATTCCAGCGCCCGTGCATTGAACGATCATCCGCGCGACGTGTCGGATGAGGTGCTGAAGCTGGTGGCGGCGAATGGCGGCGTCGTCATGGTCAATTTCGCGCCCAGCTATGTATCGGACAAGGCGCGGCGCTGGGCGGCTGAATATGCCGCCGAAAAGGCGCGGCTGAACTCGCCGCCCTTTGGCGGATTGTATATCGGCCAGCCTGACAAGGCGGATGCGGCGATGAAGCAATGGCTGGCGGACAATCCGCCGCCCAAGGTTACGCTGTCCGACGTTGCCGACCATATCGATCATATCGCCAAGGTGGCAGGCATCGACAATGTCGGCATCGGTTCGGACTTTGACGGTTTGGGCAACCAGCTTCCCGATGGTCTGGAAAATGTCGATACCTACCCCGCATTGCTTGCCGAGATGATGCGGCGCGGCTGGAGCGATGCCGACGTTGCCAAGCTGGCGGGCGGCAATGTGCTGCGGGTGATGGAGACTGCCGAAAAGGTTGCGGCGTCGATGAAGAACGAAGCGCCGGGCACGATGGTGGCGCCCAAATAGGCGGGCCTCCGTCCTCCATGGCGTCGGCGATGGCCGCGTTGGGCTATTCCTCCGCCGCAATGCTCCGCAGCGCGCGTTCAAAGGCTTCGGGGGGTTGGCCGCCCATGATGAGGTATTTCTGGTTGATGATGAACGCCGGAACCGCGTTGACTCCCTGGCTGAACGTGGCGCGTTCTTCCGCGCGCACGTCATCGGCGTAACGACCGGAGGTCAGGACCGTCCGCGCCTCCTGCGCGTCCAGCCCGACATCGATGGCGGCGGCGATCAGTTGTTCGGGGTCGGACGGATTGCCGCCTTCGCTGAAATAGAGGCGGAACAACCGTTCCTTCAACGCTCGCTGCCGACCCTGTTCGCCGGCCCAATGAAGCAGGCGATGCGCGTCAAACGTGTTGTAGATGCGGCTTTCCGGCCCGGTGTTCATGGCGAACCCGAACGCTGCCGCGCTATCCTTGATCCGTTGACGATTGGCGGCGGATTGTTCCGGGGTGGAGCCATATTTTTCGGCGATATGCTCGGCGATGTTCTGGCCTTGCGGCCCCATATTCGGGTTCAGCTCGAACGGGTGAAAGCTGATATCGGCGCTGACCACATCGCTTGCCCGCGCCAGCGCCTGATCAAGCGCGCCCAGGCCAATCACGCACCACGGGCAGACCACGTCGGAAACGATGTCGATTTTGACGGGCTTTGTCATGCCAAGGGTCCTTTGAAAGCGGTCTGGAGGGTCAAGTCTGCAAGATATTTAGCAAAACTATCATGTAATTGAACGACTTTTGCCGGGTTTGCTTGCAAATCGATGAAATGGGCTGCCGCAACCAGCCGCTCCAAATGGCGCGGCATCATGTGTCCTCCGCCATCCATATTCCGTCCATGCTCGCTATCCGCCTGCCGATCTTCGTTGCGATGGCGCAAATGCCTGTATAGCGTTGACCAAGGGGTGATATTCAGATGAATCGCAATCATTTGGGCGAAAAGAACGCTTGTGGAGCGGCCGCCCCCGTTCGCCGTTCCTGCCACGAAACATCACGGCAAGTCGTTCCCTATGGCTCCGCTGCGCTTCAACCTGTTTTTGACGCGCGGGCCTGATGTTCACCGCCTTTTTGACGCCTGCCTATGCCCCATTCGCGTTGGCGTTCGTGTTGATGGTCGGGATTGGGCTGATAGAGGCAATAGGGCTTGGCCTTGGTCATTTCGATCTCGATGGCGATATGGACGTTGATGGCGATGGCGGGGGGCTGCTGGACTGGCTGGGGCTTGGTGGCGACATTCCAGTGCTGATCTGGCTGACGTCGCTGCTCGGTTGCTTCACGATCGTTGGAATAGCGCTGCAGCAGGTCATGACGACGCTGCTCGGCGTGTCACTTCATCCCGGCTTTGCCTCCATGGGTGCGCTGCTGGGCGGCGGCCTGCTGAATTCATTTGCCGCCAACGGCCTCTCGCGGTTGTTGCCGGGCTTCGAGACAACGGTGATTTCGAGCGAGGATCTCGTCGGTCGTCGCGGCACCATTCTTGAAGGGACGGCGCGCCGTGGCCACCCGGCACGTGCGAAGGTCGTTGATCAGCATGGTCAGGCGCATTTCGTCGTGGTCGAACCGCACAACGACGCCGAAACGATCGGGCAAGGCGAAACGGCGCTGCTCGTGCGTCGTGACGGTGCGTTGTTCTTTGCGCTGCCCGACGCAAACGCGTTTTTGAGCCAGATTTGAATCAATTTATAGTTCGCTGAGGAAGTGCATCATGCCTGCATCGTTCATCAACATCCTGATCTACGCGGCCATCATTCTGTTTGCGCTGATCGTCATCGGGATCATCCTCACCCGGCTCTATCGCCGGGCGACCAAGGACGTGGCGCTGATCCGCACGGGATTCGGCGGCGAAAAAGTGGTGCTGAACGGCGGCATCATGATGATCCCCGTCCTCCACGAACTGATGCAGGTCCGCCTGACAACGGTGAAGCTGGAGGTGTCGCGCCTCAACAAGGATGCGCTCATCACGCTGGACAAGTTGCGCGTCGACGTGGTTGGCTTGTTCCACATCAAGGTGAAGCCCGATGCTGAATCGATTGCCGCCGCCGCGCAGACGATGGGCGAATCGGTCAACAGTCCGGAGGCGGTGAAGTCATTGCTCGACGGCAAGCTCGTCTCGGCGCTCCGTTCGGTCGCGGCGACGATGACGATGGAGCATCTCCACGCCAATCGCGCGGATTTCATCCAGAAGGTGCAAGAGGCGTTGGTGGCCGATCTCGACACCAATGGCTTTCAGCTGGAATCAGTCAGCATCACGCATTTCGACCAGACCGCGTTTGAGCATTTTAACGAGAATAACGCCTTTGATGCCGAAGGGCTTACGGTGCTGACCCGCACGATTGAGGAGCGGAAGAAAATCCGGAACGATATCGTCGCCACCAACCGCGTGGAGATTGAGCAGCGCAATCTGCAAGCCAACAACCAGTCCTTGGAGATCGCGCAGGCCGCTGAACAGGCGCGGCTGACGCAGGAGCAGACGCTCGCCGCGCGCCGGGCGGAACAGGCCACGGCGATTGCGACGGCGGAAGCCGAGCAGACCCGCCTCGCCGAAATCGCGCGGATCACCGCCAGCCAGGCGCAGACCATTGCGGAAACCGAGGCGGACAAGGTCATCCAGACGACGACCATCGCGCGCGATGCCGCGATACAGACTGCGGCGATCGAACGTGATCGCACCATCGAAATCGCCCGGATCACCACTGCGGTGCAGACGGCGCAGAAATCCGAAGAAGAATCGACCGCTACGGCCGCCGCCAACGAGGCGCGCGCGCTTGCCGTTCGCGCGGAGGAAAGCGTGGCGACTGCCAAGGCCACCGAAATTGCCAACCGCAACAAGAACGTCGCGGTCATCGCCGCCACCCAGCGCGCGCAGGAAGAAGCAGTGGGCATCACCGTCGCTGCCACTGCCGAAAAGGAAGCCGCAGAGGCCCGCGCGATTGCGCTCCGCACTGAGGCTACCGCCGAAGCCGATGCCGAAAAAGCCCGTGCCGAAGGCCGCGAGGCGGCGTTCAGGGTCGATGCCGCTGGTCAAGCCTCGCTCAACGAAGCAACGAATATCCTGAGCGATGCCCAGACCTCGCTGCTGGTGCGCAAGGCAATACTCGAAGCACTGCCTGCGATCATCGCGGCGGCCAGCAAGCCGATGGAGAATATCGACAAGATCAGCATCATCGACGCACGCGGCATTCACGGCGATGCATCGGGCGCGGATACGGCCAGTGGCGGCGGCCAGACCAATCTTGCCGACGCAGCGGTTGCGGCGGCGATGCGTTACCGCGTCGGTGGCCCGCTGATCGACAGGCTGATGGCCGAACTTGGCATGACCGGTGGATCGCTGAACGGGATGCTGGCCGGCGGCGGAACCGAAGGAGCGACCATGACGGCAGGCTCCACGGCGGCCTGGGATTCGATCGACGCCGAAAGTTGACTGTCCCGCCGCGTCGATGAACGCTCCCGGTTGCCCAATCGGCCATCGGGGGTGACCGGAACTTGGCGCGTCACCGCCAGCAGGGGAGTTGATTTCGCAAAGGCGCGCCGCGATCATTCCCGCCCCAAAAGGCAGACAGGCTACAACTGTTCGTCGTCGGTCGCCGCGAGGGTGCCGGGCGCCGCGATCGTCGGCGCCCCGATGGCGGGCTGCGCTTAGTCGGCCCGGCCCCAGAACCACATGCGCTGCAATTCGCGCGTGCCGTCAAGGAACTGGTGCTTCAACGCGCCAAGCACGTGCAGCGACAGCAGCACATAAACGATCTTGGCTGCGATTTCATGCGCTTCGCCAAAGATGCTGTGCACCGTTTCGCGGGTCACCGGGTCGAGCGTTGCGACGCCGAGGAAGCTTGGCCACCTGAACAGGCCGAAATAGAACATCGGGTGAGTGGGGGCTTCTTTCCATGCTGAATTCATGATCCAGCCGGTCAGCGGCAGCGCAAAGATCAGGAAATAAAGGGCAAGGTGGGTGAAGTGCGACGCGCGCACTTCCCAGCGCTGATATTTGCCGGGCAGGGCAGGCGGCGTGTGCGTGAACCGCCACAACAGGCGCAGGATGGCCAGCCCCAGCACAGTGATGCCGATCGATTTGTGCGCATTGATAAGCGGGCGGACCTGATCGTCCGCGACCGCAGGCCAGATCCAGGCGAGCGCGATATTGCCGATGATACCGATTGCGACCAGCCAATGCAGCCAGATGGCGACCATGCTATAACGACGTGCGTTCACCCAATCTTCTCCTTGCGACCCAATTTTTGCAGCGCTGGTGGCAACTATGTCCCGCGCTTCCTAGCTAAGTGCAAGCTCCCGTTCATCTCAAATCTGAAAATTGGCTCTCACGATGCTCATGACCACCCGGACGCTTGTGGCGCAATCGCCGCGCCTGACCCCTCGCCGCGTGCCGTTGGCGAGCAAACTCATCAATCTGACGGCGCTTGTGCTGTTCGTGGTGCTGGTCGCACAGGCGTTTTTTCGCCAGGGGCTGGGCAGTTGGTCGGTCGGCATCGTCTATATTCTGTACGACAGTTTCCTGCTGGTGTTCACGGCCGCGCATACGTGGCGGCTGATGCGCGTGGTTGTGCCACAGCCGGTGGCGGCATTGGCCAACTCCAGCGTTTCGCAACGGGAGCAGCGCGCGACCCTTGGCGTAATCGTTGCCGCGCATAACGAAGCGGGCGTGCTGGGCATCACCGTCGACCGGCTGGTCGCGCAGGACAACCCGCCAGACCTGATCGTGATTGCCGACGATGGATCGAGCGACGCGACACCGGACGCAATGATGCGCCTTTTCGGTCTCGCTATGCCCGATCCGGGAGAAATCAGCGATCCGGCGCCCGCGCTCCCCTCGCTGCGGTGGTTGCGACTGGCGCATGGCGGCAAGGCACGCGCGCTGAACGAGGCGATCGAGCGGATCGACACCGATATCGTGCTGACGGTCGACGCCGACACCTTGCTTGATCCCGGTGCCTTGGCGGCGATGCGAGCGGCGTTCGTCGCGGAGCCCGACTTGGTCGCGGCGACTGGCGTGCTGACCCCGATTTGCGGCCCGTCGCTGACCGAGCGCACGTTCCAGTGGTTCCAGACTTACGAATATGTGCGCAATTTCCTGTCACGCTATGCCTGGATGCAGGAAGGCGGCCTGTTGCTGATTTCCGGCGCGTTCGCCGCCTTCCGCCGCGATGCCGTGGTGCGGGTCGGCGGTTTCGATCCGGCTTGCCTGGTGGAGGATTATGAACTGATCCACCGGCTTTATCGTCACTCCGCCGACAATGATCTGGGCTGGAAAGTGCGCGTGATCGGTGGAGCGACGGCGCGGACCGATGCACCGGCGTCCGTCATGGCCTTCCTGCGCCAGCGGCGGCGGTGGTTCGGCGGGTTCCTGCAGACGCATTGGTGGAACCGGGACATGGTGGGCAATGCCCATTTCGGTCATCTCGGCACCCGGATGATGCCGGTAAAGTCGCTCGATACGCTGCAGCCGGTTTATGGGATGGCGGCGTTCATCATCCTGATCGCGCTGGTTGCGCTCGGCAAATTCTACATCGCCTTCCCGATCCTGATGGTGATGCTGGCAAAAGTGGTGTTCGACCTTGCCTATCACCTCTGGTCGATCCGGCTGTACGAACGCTGGACCAATCAGCCCGAACGCATGGGCTTGATGCGGGCCGTGCTAGCCTCGATCGTCGAGCCGTTCAGCTTCCAGTTGCTGCGCCACGCGGGCGCGATCTGGGGCTGGTGGACGTTCCTGACCGGTAACGAAAGCTGGGGTCGGCAAAAACGCACCGCGATCGAGGCTGTCGCGCGCTGAAGGAGCGTGCCGGTTCCGCCAACCCCCGGCGGTTCGTTTCAACCCTTGAGCACGCGCCCAGCCACCGCATCCAGCTTGGCAAGCAGCATCGGGTCGCGGTGCGCTGGATCGGTGATGAGCGCATAGTCGAGCACGATGTCGAGCGGTGATGGCTCACGCAACCGGGGCAGCGCATTGATAAACGCCTTCACCGTCGCACGGGCCAGTGCGCCATTGGCGTGCATCTGCGCGATCACTTCGGTCACTTCGACATGCGCTTCGCTCTCGCGCCAGCAATCATAATCGGTGACCATGCCGATCAGCGCATAGGGCAACTCCGCCTCCCGCGCGAGTTTCGCTTCGGGCATCGCGGTCATGCCGATCACGTCGGCACCCCATTGGCGGTACAACAGGCTTTCGGCGCGGGTGGAAAATTGCGGGCCTTCCATCGCAATATACGTCGCGTTCCTTGCCGCCTTGCCGCCAGCAGCGACGATGGCGTCATAAGCAAAGGCTGACAGGCGCGGGCAGACCGGTTCAGCCATCGAGACATGCGCGACCATGCCGCTGGTGAAAAAGCTCGACGGGCGGCCCTTGGTCCGATCGATGAACTGGTCAACGACGACAAAGCGACCGGGTTCGAGTTCTTCCTTCAGCGAGCCGATCGACGAAATGGCGAGGATATCGGTGCAACCGGCGCGTTTCAGCACGTCGATATTGGCGCGGGCGTTGAGTTCGGATGGGCTGATCCGGTGGCCCCGGCCATGGCGCGGCAGGAACACCAGGTTCACATCGCCCAGGCGACCGAACAGCAATTGGTCGGACGGCGCGCCAAACGGGCTGACGACGGTGCGCCACTCGGCATCTTCCAGTCCGTCGATCGCATAAAGACCCGAACCGCCGATAATGCCGATCGTCCATTTGCCGTTCATGTTCACTCCTGAAAACTCTATGACGTTGGTCGGTGACCAGAAATTGATCCGGGGAAACCTTATGCGTCGTACATTGATCGCTGCAATCGCCGTTTCCGCCATTGCCGTTTCCGCCATTGCCATTCCAGCCCATGCCGCCGCGCCGATCACAGGGCAATGGGTCACGCAAAGCGGCAATGCGATTGTAACGATCGAACCATGCGGCGCGAGCGTGTGCGGCAAGATCAGCAAGATCATCCGCCCCGATCCCAAGGGCAATGGCACCGACCAGAAAAACCCGGAACCACAATTGCGCAGCCGCCCGGTCCTTGGTCTTCAGATCATCCCCAGCTTTACCGACGCGGGCAAGGACTGGCGCGGTCAAATCTACAGTCCGGAGGCTGGACGGTCATACAAGGGATATCTGTCCCGCCAGGCGGACGGATCATTGAAAGTAACCGGCTGCATCGCCGCGTTCCTGTGCCAGAACCAGAAATGGACGCCCGCGAAATAACATGAGCTGGAATTTGGGCGTGGGCGGGCCTCGCTCGCCGCCCTCACACCACTTTCATGTCGCTTGCATAATGGTGCCAGGCGAAGATCGCCGCCGCGCCGCGATGGGGGCGCCAGGCTTCGGCGAGTTCGCGGCACAGTTTCTCGCTCGGGCGTTCGTCGTGCCCCAGGATGCGGCCGATCTCGATCTGCACCGCCAGGTCGCCCGCGGGCCAGACATCGGTGCGCCCTTCGGCAAACAACAGGTAGATTTCGGCCGACCACCGGCCGATGCCCTTGATGCGGACAAGCTGTGCAATCGCCGCCTCATCATCGGCGGGCAGGTTCATCAGGTCGAGGTGGCCGTTCGTCACTTCCTCGGCGAGCGATTTGGCATAGCTTGCCTTTTGCCGGGAAAGTCCCGCCTCGCGCAATTGCTCGGGTGTCGCCACGGCAATCGTCGCGGGATCAGCCAGATCGCCAACGATCGTTTCCAGTTTCCGCCAGATCGATTCAGCGGCCTTGGTCGATACCTGCTGGCCGATGATCGTCCGGAGCAACGTGCCATAGCCGCGTTCCCGGATGCGCGGCGCGGGGTGGCCGACGCGATCGATCGCGCGCGCGAAGGCGGGTTCGCGTTCGCCCAGCGCGGAGAGCGCGGTGGCGAGTTGTTCAGCGGAAAGGCCCATCAACTGTTTCCTTGAATTCGCGGGCGCCGGGCGGCAAAGGTCCCGGTCGAACGCTGCGCTATCGCGCTATTGGGAGGATCGAATGGCTGAACTTATCGTCGTAACTCGTGATGGGGAAGAACGGGCAATCGCGGCAGAGATTGGCTTGTCGGTCATGGAAATTGTCCGCGACGCTGGGATCGACGAAATGCTGGCGCTGTGCGGCGGTTGCTGCTCGTGCGCGACCTGCCACGTGCATGTCGACCCGGATTTTGCCGCCAAACTGCCCAAGATGAGCGAAGACGAAAACGATCTGCTCGACAGTTCGTCCGATCGCACCGAAACCTCGCGTCTGGCGTGCCAGATCCAGTTCACCGCCGCGTTGGACGGGTTGAAGGTTACCATCGCCGCCGAAGATTGATCCCGCGCCGAAGACTGACACCGCGCCGAAGACTGACCGCGAACGCAGCACAGGGCTCGGCCATCCTCTCACCGGCCCTGTTGCAGCGCGACCTTTTTGTCGAGCACGGCTAGGCGGGCCGCGGTCTGTTTGAGCAGGCATCGCTTATGCCCCTCGTCGTCGGCGATGCTTGGCGCGGGCCGCAAGGCGGGGCAGGTTCGCGCCAGCGTCTTGAGCCATAGCCGTTCCTGCCGGACGAGCGCTTGCCGCTCGTCGGGGTTGGCGGCCAACGCGGCTGACAATCGGCGATAGCTGTTGTTCAACCGGTCGTCGAACCAGTGGTAGAGATAGTCAAACGGGCGTTTGGGGTTCAGCAATCCGGGCATCTGGTCGCTGTCGAACAGCTGATCGGGGTTATCGCTGTATAACCCGTTGAAAACACCCAGCAGGATGCTGACGGAATACGCACTGCGCTGTCCAGGCGGCTCGGGCCTGACCGGGTAGTCGACAAGCAGAAAATCGGTGTCGTCATGGACACCCAGATTGATCGTGTTGACTTGCCGGGCGGCTGGCTCCGCCCCGTCGAGATCGCGGATACGCAAGGCATAGCAGCCGGGATCATATGAACCGGGGCCATATATATCCGCCTCTTCCGGGGGATAATATTGTCTGCACCGGTCGGCATCGGGGAATTCAGGCAGATCGTGTGATCGCACGGCAAGCAGCAGATGAGCCCGTGTCGCGTCGCCGCTGCCCGTCCTCATCATGTCGATGATGGTAACGCTGTAAATCGGCTCTGCCCCGGCCGTGCCGCCAAACCCTGTCAACATGAACAGCATCGCGGCAAGGCGAAGCACGCCCAATCCCGGCTTCATGACGGGGCCTGCACGTCCGTGGTTGGCGCGTTCTTCCACCTCCGCTGCTATCCTGCCTTGCGGCTGGCCACCGCATAGAGCGCAATTGCGGCAGCATTCGACACGTTCAGGCTTTCGATCCGGGTTGAAATGGGCAGCTTGGCAAGCGCGTCGCAATGCGCCTGCGTATTCTGCCGCATCCCTTCGCCTTCGGCACCCAGCACCAGCGCGATGCGGCCTGTCTCGCCGATTGCCTGCGCCAGATTGGTGTCGGCGGCGCCCGTCAGGCCGATGCGCCAGAAACTGGCCTCGGCGATTTCGTCGAGCGCGCGCGCCAGATTGACGACACGCACCCACGGCACCAGTTCCAACGCGCCCGACGCTGCACGGGCGACCGTGCCCGATTCGGGCGGGGCATGGCGATCCTGCGTCACGATGCCGATCGCGTCGAACGCGGCTGCCGAACGCAGGATCGCGCCGACATTGTGCGGATCCGTGACTTGATCGAGAATGACCAGCGGGCGGCTTTCGTCCGCCTGCTCGGCCAGCAAGTCACCCAGCCAGATATCTTCAAGCGGATCGACTTCGGCGACGATGCCCTGATGCGGCGCGTCGGACGGCACCAACCGGGCAAGATCGGCAACGTCGGCATAGCTGACCGTCAGCCCGTCGGGCATGACGATTTCCGCCGCGGCCTCACGCGTGATCCACAATTTGCGCACGGTGCGTGCGGGATTGTCCAGTGCGGCATAAACGGCATGTCGCCCCCAAAAACGGGGGCGACCGCCGATCGACTGGCCGGGCCTTGGTCCTTTGCGCGCCATTAATCGTCGTCTTTGCTGTAGGCGAAGGGATCGGTCACTGCCGGTTTGGTCGGCAGTGGCGGGCGCGGCAATGCCTTGTCGGCGTTGGCCGCGTTGACAAGGAACGACGCAAGGATGGTCGATGCCTGGCGCATATCGTCGCCCTTCAGGTGGTCGAACGTGTCGATCGAACTGTGGTGGACCCGGCTTTCATAATCGAGCGGATCCTGGATGAACTGGAAACCGGGCACGCCAACCGCCTGCATGAACACATGGTCGGTGCCGCCGGTTTTCTGGATCACCACGCTCGATGCGCCCATTGGGTTGAACGGCGCGAGCCATTCGCGGAAAGTCGATTCGACCGCCGGATTGTTCTCGGCATAGATGCCGCGCACCTTGCCCGATCCGTTGTCGAGATTGAAATAGGCTGCCAGTTGCCCCCATTCGGCCTTGGAGGTGATCGGCCAGCGGTCGCTCCAGCCGTAATAGCCGTTGAGGCCAGCCAGCGGTGGATCATTCGGTGCGCCGCGTGACGCCAGATGTTGCTCGACATAGGCACGGCTGCCGAGCAGGCCCTGTTCTTCTCCCGCCCAAAGCGCGAAACGGATCGTCCGCTTGGGCTTGATGCCGCTTGCCGAGATGATGCGCGCGGCTTCCATAATCATCGCCGTGCCCGCGCCATTGTCGGCGGCGCCATCACCCGCGACCCAGCTATCAAGGTGCGCGCCAGCCATGACATAGCCTGCCTTGGGGTCGCTGCCGGGAATTTCGGCAATGATGTTATAGGCTTTTGAATCGCTGTCGTCGAAATGGACGACGCTGTCGATTTCCAGCGTCGGCGCGTTACCCGATTTGGCGAGGCGTGCAAGGCGGCGATAATCCTCCGCCGCGATCTGCACGCCGGGCAGCGACGGCGTTTCCGCCTTGCTGAACAGATAGCCTTCGCCGCTCACCAGCTTGCCGTCACGATAGGCCTGGCTCGCCCAGGCGACGGCGCCTTCGCTTTTCAGGAACGCGTCGAGTTTGGTGGCGAAGGCCAGGCGCTTCAGCCTCCGGTCGCCGCCTGCCGGATCGTAGCGCGGTTGTTCAAATTTATCGAGCTTGGCGATATCCTCTCCCGACAAGCGCCTGAACGGCGCTGCGTTCGGCTCGTCGCCGGTATCGGGCAGCGTAATCAGCACGATTTTTCCGGCCAGCTTGCCTTTCCACTTGGCGAAATCGGCTTCCTTGGAGATCGGGGCAATGATGATCGGCGCGCTGATGGGGCCATTGGTGGACGGCGTCCAGGCAACCGGTATCGCGGTCAACTGGATGGGTCGCGGGCTGATCATCCGCACGCTCGAGCGTTCGATCGACCAGCCACGGCCGAATTCGAAGCCTTCCTTGTGGACGTTGGACAAGTGCCAGTCGCGGAATCTGGATTGAGTCCATTCCTCGGCCTTGCGCATGCTGGGCGAATTGGTCAGGCGCGCGCCGATAACGTCGTCCAGATACTGCGCGGTCACCATCACTTCGCTGTGGTTGATGCCTTCGTCGATGATCTTGCCGACCGTGGATTTGTCGGGCGTGGATTTGTCGGTCGATTGCGACAAAGCCGGGCCAGCGACGACAAGAGCAGCGGCAGCAAGCATATAGCGACGATTCATTGAAACCCCCGGGGTGCGAAATTTGGGCGAAGCGCGACTGCTATGCGTCTGATCCGCACCGCGCAAGCCCGCAGCCGGTTGACAGGCAGAGATTCGGACGGCAAGGGACCGCCTCGCTTTTGAGCGGCCCCGTGGAAGGGTGGCCGAGTGGTTAAAGGCAGCAGACTGTAAATCTGCCCACGCAAGTGTACGCTGGTTCGAATCCAGCCCCTTCCACCATTTTCCTGAAATGAGCAAAATCGTCCGGCGGGCGATTTCGACGGACGCGTTCCGGCGCAGGCGAAAGCTGTGCCCGCAAGGGCGTTGCGGTGGTTTATGGTCTGATTCGTTCATCGGGCCATCGATGATGCTCACATCGAGGTTTCCGCACCTGCCACCAACCGATGTTCATATTTGGTCAGGCCGCAAGTGACGGCTGTAAAGCCAGCCTATCCCGATCAAACTGAATCCCAGCGCCATGAAAGATGCAATACGGAGCAGGCCTTCCAACCCCGAGGCATCGAACAGGAATACTTTTCCGACCGCCGCGAGCATCAGCGCCAGCGAGGCAATCCGCCAGTCACGCAGGCTCTGCCTTATGCCCCAGAGCAGATAGCCGATCCCAAGGGCGATCGCGAGTACTGACCGGCTGATGTTTTCAAGCGGCGTCGTCGCAGGGCCGCTCAATATGTTGCCCGCGAAGCCCTGCCGCAGCACCGAATAGGCAAATGCGGCAATGACGACCATCAGCAGCATCTGAACCGGCCGGGCGAACGGTTCGGACAGTGCAGGCTCCATCCGTGTCATCAGCCATGGAGCAATGGCCATGATCGCATAGCTTGGCAGCAAGAGATTAAGCAGCGGGATCGGCCCAACGGCTTGCAGCGACCACAAAGGGTCGTGGAGCAACAATGAATATAACAGCGCGTGCAAAAGCCCGGAACCAGTGAGGGCAAGCCCCGCTTTGCTCCATCCAAGGCCACGCCACAGGGCATAGCCCGCACCGATCAGCAAGGCTTCCCAAAGCGTTCTTTCCGCCAGCCCAAGCCGGATGAAACTATTGGCATTGGCAATGAAAATCACGTGTTTGAAGGCAATGTGCATACCGATGACACCCGTCACGCCAAGCGCGACGTAGACCAGCTTTCGTATCGGAGCAGCCACGGTGTCGACGCGCCAAAGCGCATAGGCCGCGCAGCTCGCCGGCAGCAGCAGGCGCATCAGAACAAGGTTTAGGGAGGGCAACAGGGGGGCAAGCATCGGCTTGCCAGCGAGGGACATCGATCCAGCCTGTAGCCAGAATGCAATCGGCTCCAGCGCCCAAAGCGCAACGATCGCGAGTAGAACGACGCTTGCCGCACGTGGATCGGTCGCTGGTCGACCTCGACCCATTTCAACCATCAGCGCGAGCGCAACCGCGGTGGCGATGGCAAGCCACGGCGCGGGTATCAACTGAGCGGCCAGACCATAGCCAAGCAGGGTGGCAAGGCCTTGCAACCCCTGGAAAGCCCGGCGATCAGGGTGATAGCGGCAGAACAGCAGCGCGGCCGCCGTCGCCGCAATCCAGCGTGCAAGCGTGTGCCCAAGGTGTGGAACGGTTGCTGTCTCGCCCAGCCTCATCAGTTCGGCGCCGTCGCCCATGGTCATGAAAAGGAGCGCAATGGCCGAGCCGAGGAAACCAAGCGCGGTTTGCGACAACAGGCCATCGGTTGCCGCGATACCAATTGCCAGCAGGGTGCAAGCGACGGCACCGACAATGATCGGCGCGGCCCAGATTGGCAATCCGATCAACCCTGCGACTGCGACCAGCAACCCGGCCGCACCCGCCAATAGTGCGAAGCGGGCATCGCCATGCCGAGCGGTCTTGCGCCAGCCCATCAGGACACCTGTCGCTGGAACAACAGCAAAGCCCAACGCCAGCAGGCCGAAACCCGCATTCTCACCGATCTGCGTCGGATGGAATTGCGCAAGGCAGGCGACAAAGCCTCCTAGTGCGATGCCGACAGCCTGCCCGGCCTGGAGCAGGCCATCATCGGTCCTCCACAACCGCCACAACGCCGGTCCGGCGCAAATGGCGACTATGCCGATGATCGCGCCGGCAAATAAGTCGACCGGGGGGGTCGGCCAGAACAGCGTGAGCAAAAGGCTGGTGGCCGAAGGCAGCACCATGCCTGGGCGCAATTGGGGGAGGCGCGACGTGAGCCAAACGAACGCCAGGGTCAACAAGCCGTAAAGACCCCAGACGAGCGCATCGAAGCCGCCCTGTACGACGATCGCTGCAAGCTGCATCGACGCGATGACGGCGGCCCCTGCGCGCAACGGCGTTTTTTGAGGGGCCTTGGCGCTCAACGCGGGCATGGCAAAGCCAAGGACCAACACGAGCAGGCCGATCGACACTGCCGTTGCGACATCCAGTTGGCCCGCCAGGATCAACAGGGCCGTCCAGCCCGTGCCGCCGATCAAGGTGGCAACGCCCAGCCAGAACCAGCGCTGGCGGCGGGACAACACGGTCAGGCTGCCGATGACGATAGCGAGATAGGCTGAAAGCAGCGGAATATTCGGCTCGCCCGACTGCACCAGCGCCGGTGTTGCCAAGCCGCCGACCAGGCCGAGCACGGCACTTGGCGGACCGAAGCGCAGCGCGAGCAGGATAGCCAGCCCCGTCACCACGCTCAGCCCCCCAAATGCCATGGCCGGAGAGATCAGGTGATAGAGGTTGGCCGCCGCCAGCGTCGCGGCGTAAAGGCTGCCGATTCCGGCACCGGCAAGCGATTGGGCAATGCGCGGATCGAAGGCGAGCGCGTTTACGCGACGGGTGCCTTCGGCGGCAGCGATCAGGCCGGCTCCGAAGATCAAGCCCAAACCTATACGTACGGCAGGCGACAGCAGGCCGATGTCGATCGAATATTTCACCAGCAATATCGTTGCGACGATCAATGTGATGCCGCCGAACCAGATCGGCAGCTTGCGGCCGAAAAGATCCTCGAAATTGAAATTGCCGGTCGATGGATACCGGTTTTCCGGCACGTCGGCTTCATCGGTCGAACCGGTTTCGACATGCGCGTTTGACTCGATCTCCAACGACTGTGCACCGACAGTCGGCATGATTGGCGAGCCATCAACAACATCCGTTCCGGGCGCTGTTGTTGTCTCTGCCAAGGCAGGCGCGAAAATATGGGCAGGTTGCCGGAAAGTGGCGGCGGGTATCGCAATTCGCGGTGCCGGCGCAACCGTCGAAATAGGGTCGGCGGAGGGAGGAGCAGGAGGCGCTACCGGCTCGGTTTGCGCTGGGTGATCCGGCTCCGTTGGGCTTCGCATGGCGCTCGCCGACTGGGCAAGCCACCGGACATCGTCTTCGACTGCGGCCAACCGACGCCTTGTATTCGCCAGCGACCAACCCAGGGCTGCGACGATCAGGAACAGGATAAATGTCATCATACGGTTCCTCGCTGCCGAAGAAATTGCCGCCGCTGGCGAACTGGAAAATTCAAGCGAGCGCCTTGGCAGCCGTCTGTTCGCGGACCAGCTCGCTCATTGCGACATAGTCGAGCTTGCCCGTGCCCAACACTGGTAACGCGTCCAGCACCCGGATATCGCGTGGCACCATCAACTCCGCGACGCCATTGACGCGCGCCCAGGCCTGAAGCGCTGCGGCATTGGCTTGCGGTGCGGTGGTCAGCAGCACGAGCTGCTCTCCCTTGCGGGGGGTCGGCGCGGGTGACGACAGTGTGCATGGCATCGGGCCAGACGGCCGCGGCATAGCCCTCCACCGCCGGCAGCGAGACCATTTCGCCGCCGATCTTGGCAAAGCGTTTGGCGCGCCCGCGAATGGTGACGAAACCCCGTTCGTCGATCGTCACGATATCGCCGGTATCATGCCAGCCATTCTCCGGTGGTTGCAGGATGCCGGGCGCATCCGCCTTCAGATACCCCGCCATAATGTTGGGACCGCGGATCGACAGGCGGCCGCCTTCATCGATTCCCGGTACTGCCTCGATCCGTGCCTCTATGCCCGGGAGCAACTGGCCCACGCCGCCCGCTTGAAAAAACATCGGTGTGTTGACGGCAATCACCGGGCCGGTTTCGGTTGCGCCATAGCCTTCCAGGATGCGCAGGCCGAATTTCTCCGCATAGGTTCGGCGCGTTTCGTCGCGCACGCGTTCAGCGCCGGCGAAGATGTAGCGCAGCGAATAGAAGTCATAGCTATGCGCCATCCGCGCATAGCCTGCCAGGAAGGTGTCCGTGCCGAACATGATCGTCGCATTGGCGTCGTAAGCCAGCGCCGGCACAATCCGATAGTGGAGCGGACTGGGATAGAGCAATGCTTTCACCCCACCGAGGATCGGCAGCAATGTGCCGCCGGTCAGGCCGAAACTGTGGAAGACGGGCAACGCGTTCAGTACCACGTCGCTCGAATTGAAGTCGATCCGCGCCGACAATTGGTGGCAATTTGCCAGCAGATTGCGGTGGGTCAGAACAACCCCCTTGGGCAGCCCTTCGGAACCGCTGGTGAAAAGGATCGCGGCTGGCGCATCGGGCGAAATCCCAAGACCGCGATGACGTCGTCGTGCGAACCTGGCTGAAACCAGCGCGTGAAGCTCGGCTGACATTCCGATGCGGGCGCCGATATCCTCCAGATAGAGGATATGGCGGCCATCAGCCTCAAGCCCGGCGATGATATCGCCCAGCTTGGCCTGTTCGACAAAAGCTCGCGCGGTGACGATCGTTCGCACTTCGGCTGCGCCGCAGGCTGCCTTCATGTTGCTCAACCCGGCGGTGTAGTTGAGTATCCCGCCGCGCCATCACGCCACACAGCGACTGACGATCTCAACCACCTCACACCCTTCGACCACATCTGCGAGATCTGGAAAATCGAGCCGGAATGATTTGCACTCGGTCCCACCCATCAAATGCCGGGACCATACGCCTAGAAAACTTTCCGAAGGTTGAGGTTCACGAGACGGCCAAGCGGATCTAGGTACGCCGGTTGATAATTGATCGGCGTTGCCCCCGCTTCGTCACGTACTCTTGGGCGGCTGTTGAACAGGTTGTTGATCCCGATACTGAGCCGCGTCCCTTTGAGCCATTTGGGCGCTTTGGTGCCGCCGAAGCGATCGGCAAGGTTTGCGAACAGGTTGATGTTCACGGTGGCCAGGCTGGAAAATATCAGGTCTCCATTGGTGCCGTCGGAGGTTTGGGAAAACCCGCGCACGATGGACCCGCTTTGCCAGCTAGCCGTTAAACGTACCCCAAGGCCTTTCCTGAAGGCGCCTGCTTGAAGATCGAATTTATGACGCGGACTGCCGCCGCGGGCACCGGTTGCGGACCCGTTCAGGAGATCCAGGACGGGCCCATCTTTGCGGGTCAGGATTTCATCTGCCAGATTCAGGGTGTAATAAAGGCTCAGCGTCAACCGGCTCGATATATTTTCAAAGCGCCTCGCTTCTGGACTTCCGGATTCGGGCTTGATGATCCTGGCGCCAGGAGGAAGCGCCTTTTGCAGATCGGCCTCGCTTCCGACGAACCGGGCATTCGCACTCTGCAGACCCGGCGGCACCGCCCCCAGCGGCCTTATGAAGTTGACGCCCCAGCGAACCTGCTCCTGCTCTGATCGGGCGAAATTGATCGGCCTGCCGTCGATCGCCAAGAGTTGCCCATCCAGGTCGCGTGTGAACCGTTCGGGAAACGCTGCCTCGATCTGCGGCGTTGCGATCGGAAAAGCGGCGATGGGATCGTCAATCCGCGTCCTGACATAATCGATGCTGAGGGTCAGGTCGGTTTTCGGAACCGGCTTGGCATTGATGCCAAGCTTGATCACATGGCGCCGGTCAGCGCGCAGGTTTGGATTGCCGCCGAACAGCCGCGTGATGTTGCGGACCTCGCGCGTCGTAAAATCGAAGGTGGGGACGTTGGGCGTCACGACGAGCGGCGCGCCCAGTTGCTCAACCGTCGGCGCACCTTCTTCGTTCGTGGCGGACGCGATCAGATTGACCTCACCGATCGGTGACCAGTTCAGGCCATAGCCGAATGTCCGCAATGCGCCGAAATCGGACAGATCGTCGATTGCGAAATTCGCGTTCACCGAAAGATTGCCCAGCCAGGGCAGAATCTTTTCACGCTGGCTGGCGATAGGCACGTCAAGGTTCGCTTGGATTCCGCCCCGGTTGCGCGATAGGTTTGCTGTCTGCTCCAGCCCGCCGATCGACGATCTGCTGCTGAAATTGCGTGTATCCCCGCCGATTCTTATGCTGGTCGATATCGGGCCAGATGGTAGTTTCACTATCGCGCCGCTTAGCAACAGATTTGCATCAGCGAATGAATTCACCGATCGTGCGCTGTCCCGCGCGCCGAGCGGATCGTTGGTATCGGTCAGCGTGTCAGTGTCAATGCGGTCATAATTGGCAGTGAAGGACCAGGACCATTTCGTAATCCGACCATCAAGCGACGTTCCAAGATGAAAGGAGCGCGTGTCCAGGTTTCTCGACAATGGCCCGTTATTGCCAATCCCCAGAAGACTCTCATTGTTGTTTGCTTCAAAGCGACCATTCAATGTCGATGATACACCGTTCAACAATTGACCGCTTACGGTGCCGTTGAGGGTAAACTGCTCAACTGACGGCAAAAGCGTTCGGAATCGTGCCAGATCCGGCGCGCCAGTAACTTGCAGAACGTTTCGTTCTCTTTCAAGTAAGCGTCCTGAATTGCTATAACCGGCGTCAAAATTGTACCGAGTATTTCCAAAAATAAGAAGATAGTTTGCATTGATATCTTTGGTATCCCTTCCGCCGTCTGTCGGAGCAAGGTATCCAAATCTGCCGAATTTCGATCTAAAATGCTCGAATGTCACGATATTTACCACCTTTTGGTCGGCGCGATATCCGTATTTCAGTGCCAGTTCTTCTGGGAAAATCTCGAATCTCTCTATCGCCTCGGTCGGTATTTTGGAAATTTCGGTCAAGCTCGACACCCGCTTTCCATTCAGCAGCACGACAGGACCGCTATCCTCTCGCCCCCGATTGCTGCTCAGCTGCGGGCCCAGGGTTTGCAAAAGCTCATTGATGTCGCTCGCCCCATAGGCTTTGAGGTCGAGTGGGTTGAATGTCTGCGCGGGAGGTATGTCGCCGACCACTGATCCGCGTGGCTTCTTCCCGGTGACCACGATTTGATCGGTGTTGGCTATCGGCGACGCATTCGAGCTGCGGGCGGGCGGCGCGTCGGGCCTGGTGGGCGGCGGATCCTTCCTGAATCGTTCCCTCAACTCGCGCTGAATTTCCGGAGGCAGTGGTTTGCCGTCGCGGTCTACAAACTCTGCCTTCGGCAGCGTGGCGTCCTCTGCGGGCACGGCGGGCGTCGTTTCCTGCGCTTGCACGTCCACCGGCGCAACGCCCGCGATCAGCCCGATGATCAATCCGCTTCCAAGCCTCATTCCGGTAGTGATCGTTCGGTGCACCTGCTTTACTCCTCAACAGGGCCATCCTTGCTGGCTTCGGCGTAAACGGGATTGGCCATTACAAAAGTCACGATTTCCGCATCGAGCGTGGCAAGCCCCTCCGGACTGCCACCGCGGGCAGCATGTGCAAGCAGCCACTGATCGAGCGGAACGCCGGCGCGCACCTGTTCGGCCAATAGGCGAACGATTTGTTCGTCGCCCGTGCGGTCGATCAGAAAATCGAACAATGCGCGCACGGTGGCATAGAAGGCTGGGGTGTCGACCGACCGCGGCTGGTGGGTCGCCGATTCCGTCGGTGGGCCGGGGGCGATTGAGCGAGCGCTCCATTCGGGATGCGGCATCGATAGAAGACGCGAGAGTGGAATCAATGCGCCGCGCCCGGTATGACGCCATGTGTCGCGGCGGCGCAATCGTACGCCTGCAGCGTCCTCGAAAGCAAGCGCCGCCATTTCGTCGAGCCAGTCGGGCGCGTCACCACCATATTCGTCGCTACGGGTCTTCGGGACCAAGTATCGGATGAACAGCGCGTGGCCGATTTCGTGCGGCAGCACGTGCGTGGGAAGACGCGCTGCACCTTCACGAGGCTGGGGGAAGGGCCAGGGGAAAAGAAAGGCGCAACCGCCCAAGGGTGTCGTCGTCGCGGGCGAGGCGGCGGCAATAAGGAACGGCGGCGCGTCAAGGCCCAGAAACCGTCGAGCCGCCCGTTGGGCAACCGTCCCCGCCGTTACCGCGTCATCCGCATCCGCCACCGTGGGAGCGATCACCCCGCCGAAGGAGGTTGAACGGGCCACCATGCCGCGCGGCGGGGTCGGCGGGCAGTTTTCGGGCGTACCCGCCATCGCGGCAAGCAGGATCAGAGATTCCATCACCAAGGGGCGCGTCGATCGAATTCTGGCCGGAGGTATCGGGTCGCAACCAAGGCGTCGCGCTCAGGCAGTGCGGGTCAGGTTTAACGGCGCGGTCGGAAATTGACCGATTTGAACCGAGCCGTTCAGCATTTTGCCCGCTGCATCGATTTTAAATGTGTACACCGATGGGGGTTGCGATTTCAGGGTGAAACGCAGTGTATCGTCGGTGACGGTGATCTCTCTGAGATCGGACCATTTATTGTTCTTGTCGGATTTGTAGCGACCAGTCCAGCCATTGCCAGCCTGCGTAAATTCGAAGGTGAAAGTGTAGCCGAGGAATGGCCCCTGCCATGTGCCGACGATCGACGGCGCGGAGGCGGGCGCGGCGATTGCGGTCGGCGCCGTATTCGGGAGGGTCGCAATCAGCAGGCCGACGACTGTCGTTCGGATGAGCCATGTCGGAAAACGCACATTATTTCTCCACTGTCACTCAGCTTGTAAATATTGATCTCTAGCCCATTTGGCCAAGCTGCCACTAGAACGGTGACCGCAAAGCCATCAGTCTCTGCGGTCACCGAAGCGGTAAATATAGTTAAATGTAATTAATAACTACCGTCACCATTGCTGTAGCAATCATAAAAATCGTAAATTTCGGTTTCAGTGATATAAGATCCCACATAATAACAAGTGGATACTTTTGCCGATTCGGGGGTTTTCTGCCTTTTTACCACATTTGCGGTAGCGGCAGTCGAGGCAACGGCGCAAGTGACGGCAAGGGCAATTTTCAGAATCTTCATGTTCGAGTCCCTGTTCAAGAGTTCAACAAAACGGACTCAGCGCTGAGCTTCTGAGGCTAAGTTGCGCTCTCTCACGCGTCAACGGGTTTATCTCATAAAAATAACGATTTATAACCATCTCGGTGCGATATTATGACCCGGCGCCGGTTGCGATTGTGAATCGGTCCGCAATATGGGCGGTTCAAAGAGCGCTGGGAATTTCGTCTGGCGATCTATTTCACCTGGGCGATCGTTAAGCCACGCCTGCGGACCAATCACACCGCCCCAGGCTCGAACCGGCGGGCGACCTTCCTTCTTTGCTTCGATGACCTCCGATGGGCCGGACAAGGCCAAAAATACCGCAAACCTCGGCGGTTTGTGAAGCTGTCGGATATGCTGTGAGATCGGAAAATGGAGCGGGTAACGGGAATCGAACCCGTGTATTCAGCTTGGAAGGCTGCTGCACTACCATTGTGCTATACCCGCGCCGTGGCAGCGGCGATTACCGGCATCTTTCGCCAAGTGCAAGCGCCGGTCGCGCCAGTCGGGCGCGATGCGATCCTTCACGGCTTGCTTACCATTGCCGCGCTACAAACCCGCGCGATGCTGCACCAAACCGCTCTCGTCGATGTGACCCATCTTGATCCGCGCCCTGCCTCGGCGGTGAGTGGCGGGGTCGGGGTGGCAGGGCTTGCCGGGTTGCTGGCGTGGTGTTCGGTCGCGCGCTGGTACGGCATGGCCGGGCCGTTTGCGGCAATGACCAATGTGCTGGCCTGTGGCATCCCGATGGTCTTGTGGTCGGTGTTCGTCGACAAGGTGCACCTGCGCCCGTCGACCGGAATCGACTGGTCGCGCAAGGAGCCGCTGAAGGTCACGCTCGACACCAGCCTGACGAAACTTGCCGGACTGTGGGCGACCTGGGCGGCGATTGGCCTGATCTATGCGACCGGGCGCTTCTACTGGCGCGGCAATTTCCTGTTTTCGATGCAGGTGTTCATGGCGCTGGCGCCGGTGCTGTTCTTCGTATCGATTCCCTATGTGATCTGGATGGACCGCAAGCTGATCGATGCGCGCGACGGCGCGTGGCATTTCGGCGCGTGGCTGATGAACCTGGACGGGGTCGATCGGCAAGCGATCTACAACCATCTGCGCAGTTGGGGGGTGAAGGGGTTTTTCCTGGCGTTCATGCTGGCGATCGTACCCGGTGGCTTTGCCGAGTTTGTTCGGGCAGACGGCAACCTGATCCTGCACAATCCCATTGCGCTGGCCAACTGGCTCATCACCTTCATGTTCGTCATCGACGTGGCGTTTGCCACGGTCGGCTATGTATTGACGATGCGCGCGCTGGATTCGCACATCCGCACCGCAAACCCCTATGCAGCGGCGTGGATGGCGGCGTTGATCTGCTATCCTCCCTTTGTGTTGATGGGCGACGGCGGGCCGCTCGATTATCATCCGGGTACGGCGGACTGGACGCACTGGTTCGCCGGGCAGCCGCTGGTGCTGGGGGTCGTCGGCGCGCTGCTGGTGGCGTTGACTGCGATTTACGCCTGGGCAACCGTGGCGTTCGGCTTTCGTTTTTCCAACCTGACGCATCGCGGCATCCTGACGCATGGTCCCTATGCCTGGACGCGCCATCCGGCTTATTTGTCGAAAAATCTGTTCTGGTGGATTTCAACCGTGCCGTTCTTCACCACCGGCAGCGTGGTGGACGCGGTGCGCGCGACCATCCTGATGGGGGTGGTGAGTGGTGTCTATTACTGGCGCGCACGCACGGAAGAGCGGCATCTGGGTGCTGACCCGGATTATCAGGCTTATTATGACTGGATGACGCGCAACGGCAAGATTACGCGCTTCCTGGCATTCGTACTGGGCCGCCCGGCGGCCCAGCCGCGATCCTAGAAGCTCATTTCGTCATAGATGCGGCTGATATCGCCGCCCCATGCGCCATTATAGCGGTCCAGCAGCAATTCGGCCTGCGTCTTGCCCGAACGGACAATCTCACGCAGCGGGTCGAGGAAGCCGGTTTCGTTGGTGCCGCCCGCGTCCAGCCGTCCGCGCGCCGCCAGCCCGGCATGGGCAATGTCGAGCACTTCGCCGGCAATGTCGCGCAGCTTGCGGCCGCCGGGCAATGGCGCGTCCAGCCCCAGCTTGGGGACTGACGACCGCAGCGCCTCGCGCTCTTCCATCGTCCAGCTCTTGACCAGGTCCCATGCCGCGTCGAGCGATCCCTGGGCATAGATCAGCCCGACCCAAAATGCGGGCAGTGCGCAGATCCGGCTCCATGGCCCACCATCCGCACCGCGCATTTCGAGGAAGCTTTTCAATCGCACTTCGGGAAACGCGGTCGACAGATGGTCGTTCCAATCGTCGATCGTCGGCAATTCGCCGGGCAGGACCGCCAAGTCGCCTTTCAGGAAGTCGCGGAACGAGCTTCCGGCAGCGTTGATATATTTGCCGTCGCGGTAAACGAAGTACATCGGCACATCGAGCGCATAGTCGGCGTAGCGTTCATAGCCAAAGCCATCCTCGAACACGAACGGCAACATGCCGGTACGCGCGGGATCGGTGTCCGACCAGATATGGCTGCGATAGGAAAGGAAGCCGTTGGGCTTGCCCTCGGTAAAGGGTGAATTGGCGAACAAGGCGGTCGCCAGTGGCTGCAATGCCAGGCCGACACGGAATTTCTTCACCATATCGGCTTCAGAGCTGTAATCCAGATTAACCTGAATCGTACAAGTGCGGAGCATCATGTCCAGCCCCATCGTGCCGACGCGCGGCATATGGTCAAGCATGATGGCATAGCGCCCCTTGGGCATGGTGGGCAGGTCTGCTCGCGTCTTGTCGGGCCACATGCCCATGCCCAGATAACCCAGGCCCAGGCGTTCGCCGACGGTTGCCACCTGTTGCAGGTGGCGGCCGGTTTCCGAACAGGTCTGGTGGAGATTGTCGAGCGGCGCGCCGGAAAGTTCCAGTTGTCCGGCGGGTTCCAGGCTGACGCTGCCATCGGCGCCGTTCAGCGCGATGACGTTGTCGCCTTCCATCACCGGTTCCCAGCCGAATTCGGTCAGCCCCATCAGCAGGTCACGAATGCCGCCCGGTTCGGCATAGCCTGGCGCGCGATGGTCGCTCAGGCGATAGACGAATTTTTCGTGCTCGGTGCCGATGCGCCAACGCTCGGCAGGCTTTTCGCCCTTGGCAAAGGTTGCGATCAACTGGTCGCGGTCTTCGATGACCGCTGCGTTGTTGTTTGAAACGGTCTTCGTGCTCATGGTTGGCGCATTTAGCGATCGCAGGTCGGCTTCGCTAGTGGGGGCGTCAAACAGACTGCCAATCACCTGCCGCGGCCATCCAGATTGCGATCGCGGCCGCCGCCGCGGTGTCGGCGCGCAGAATACGCGGGCCAAGGCTGATTGCGCAGGTTCGCGGCATTGCACGGATGGCGGCGCGCTCCTCATCGTCAAAGCCGCCTTCAGGACCGATCAGGATCGCTGCCGCACCCTGGTGCTTCCGTATTGCCTCAAAAGCCGGAGCGCCGCCGCTCTCATCGGCGAAGAACAGTGTTCGTTCCTGCGGCCAGTCGCGCAGCAGCGTGGCCAATTTCACCATTTCGGCCAATTGGGGGACGGCGGTTCGCCCGCATTGTTCGGCAGCTTCGATCATGTGCGCTTCCAGCCGGTCGTGGTTCAACCGGTCGACCACGCTGCGGCGGGTGAGCACCGGCACCACGCGTGCAGCACCCAGTTCACAAGCCTTTTCGACCAGCCAGTCGATCCGCCCTTTTTTCAGCGGCGCGGCGCACAGCCACAAATCGGGCACAATTTCCGCCTCGCGCAGTGGCCCTGACACCTCCAGCACCAGGTCGCGCTTGCCGATGCTGGCGGCAACCCCCAGCCATTCGCCGGTTGCGCCGTCAAACAGTTTCACAGGTTCGCCCAATTTCAGCCGCATCACTGATATCAGGTAATGGGCCTGCGCACCGGTGATGGTGACTGCACCCGGCCCCAGCCTTTGCGGGACGTAAAGGCGCGGTGTCGATTGCGGCGGCCAGGCGGGTGTAGCGGGCATGGCATAGCGCTAGCTTGCTGTGGCGGATTAGTCACCATGGTAACCAATCCCCGGGGCAGGGGCGGTTGTCGGTGTTCCCCTTTGCCACGTGATCGGCTAAGGGCGGGCGCTTGAACTTAGGATTATCGTTTTCATGTCGTCCAACCCTGCCACTCCTCTGCTGGACCAGGTGAACCTGCCCGCTGATCTGCGGAAATTGTCGCCTGAACAACTTCCCCAGCTTGCCGATGAACTCCGCCAGGAAATGATTTCGGCGGTCGGCGTTACGGGTGGCCATCTCGGTTCTGGACTTGGCGTTGTCGAATTGACGGTGGCGATTCACTATGTCTTCAACACGCCGGAAGACCGGTTGGTATGGGACGTCGGCCACCAATGTTATCCGCACAAGATCATCACCGGCCGCCGCGATCGCATTCGCACCCTGCGCCAGGGCGGTGGCCTGTCAGGTTTCACCAAGCGGTCCGAGAGCGAATATGATCCGTTCGGCGCCGCGCATAGCTCAACGTCGATCTCGGCAGCGCTGGGTTTTGCAATCGCCAACAAGCTGACTGGCAGCAAGGGCAAAGGCATTGCCGTTATTGGCGACGGCTCGATGTCCGCAGGCATGGCGTATGAAGCGATGAACAACGCCGAACAGGCGGGCAACCGGCTGGTCGTCATCCTCAACGACAATGACATGTCGATCGCCCCGCCCGTTGGTGGCTTGTCGGCCTATCTGTCGCGCATCGTGTCGAGCCGCGAATTCCTGGGCCTGCGCGACCTGGCGAAGAAGCTGGCGAAGAAACTGCCGCGCCCGATTGCCGAAGGGTTGAAGAAGACCGACGAGTTCGCCCGCGGCATGGCAATGGGCGGCACGCTGTTTGAAGAACTGGGCTTTTATTATGTCGGCCCGATCGACGGTCACAATCTGGATCAGTTGATCCCGGTTCTGGAAAATGTCCGCGATGCCGAACAAGGGCCGATCCTGGTTCATGTGGTGACGCAAAAGGGCAAGGGCTATGCCCCGGCCGAAGCGGCGGCGGACAAATATCACGGGGTCCAGAAATTCGACGTCATCACCGGCACGCAGGTCAAGGCGCCACCGGGACCGCCAGCCTATCAGAACGTGTTCGGCGACGCGCTGATCGAGGAAGCAAAGCGGGACCCGACCATCGTGGCGATCACTGCCGCCATGCCGTCAGGCACCGGTATCGATCGTTTTGCCAAGGCGTTTCCCGATCGTTCGTTCGATGTCGGGATTGCCGAACAGCACGCCGTGACTTTCGCCGCCGGTCTTGCCGCGCAGGGGATGCGGCCGTTCTGCGCGATCTATTCGACCTTCCTGCAGCGTGCTTATGACCAGGTGGTCCATGACGTTGCGATCCAGAACCTGCCGGTACGCTTTGCGATCGACCGTGCCGGATTGGTCGGCGCCGATGGATCGACACATGCGGGCAGCTTTGACGTGACTTATCTTGCCACGCTGCCCAACATGGTGGTGATGGCACCGTCGGACGAGGTGGAGCTGGTCCATATGGTCCACACCGCCGCGCTCCATGACAGCGGTCCGATCGCGGTGCGGTATCCGCGCGGCGGCGGTATCGGCCTGGAATTGCCGAGCAAGCCCGAACAACTGGAAATCGGCAAGGGCCGCATCGTGCGCCAGGGCCACAAGGTGGTGATCCTGTCGCTGGGCACGCGCCTTGCCGAAGCGTTGAAAGCCGCCGACGCGCTGGAAGCCAAGGGCCTGTCGACCACGGTCGCCGACCTGCGCTTTGCCAAGCCGCTCGACGAAGCGCTGATCCGCAAATTGCTGACCAGCCATGAAGTCGCCGTTACGATCGAGGAAGGCGCGATCGGCGGGCTGGGCGCGCATGTGCTGACCTATGCCAGCGATGCAGGCCTGATCGACGGCGGGTTGAAATTGCGCACGCTGCGCCTGCCCGACACATTCCAGGATCAGGACAAGCCCGAGGTGCAATATGCCCAGGCGGGACTTGATGCCGATGCGATCATCGATTCGGTGCTCAAGGCGCTGCGCTGGAACGAAAGCGTCGGGATCGGCGAAGTCCGGGCCTGATCGTGCTGGCTAGGCGGTTATTGGTGACGATGGGCGCAATCGCGGCGTTTGCCGCGGCCACACCCGTTGCCGCGCATGAGCTGACGGTCGTGGTCACCAATGTGCGCAATAATCACGGCGTGGTGCATGTCGATCTGTGTCGGGAAACCGAATTCCTGAAAGACTGCGCGCTGTCGGCCGAAGCGAAGGCCATAACCGGCACGACGACGGTGGTGATCCACAATGTCTCGCCGGGCATCTATGGCATTCAGGCGACGCAGGACGAAAACAACAACAAGAAGGTCGATCGCGGGTTTTTCGGCATTCCCAAGGAAGGCGTCGGCTTTTCCAACGATGCGCCGATCAGTTTTGGCCCGCCAAAATGGAAAGCGGCGATGTTTGCGGTGGGTGCCGGCGACAAGACCGTGACGTTGAAAATGCGTTATATGACGGGGCCAAGCGGCCCGGCCCGCTGACGGCATGATTCAAAAGTCGATATTCAACATCGTCGCGCTCAGCGCCCGCGCGCCCTGGCGGATCGTGCTGCTGGCGCTGGCGATGAGCTTTGCCGCGCTGTATTTCACCATCGGTCATTTTGCGATGACGACCGATACCAGCGAACTGATTTCGCCAAAAGTTGCGTGGCGCCAGAACGAAAGCGCGCTCGACAAGGCCTTTCCGCAGGATACTGCAACCGCTCTCATCATCATCGATGGCCAGACACCCGAACTCGCGGAGGCCGGCGCGGCGAAACTGGCCGCGGCGCTGGCCGTCGATTCGGCACATTTCCATAACGTCCGGCGACCGGATGGCGGGGATTATCTGGCCCGCAACGGCATAATGTTCGGTTCGGTGCAGGATGTCGCCGCGACGACGCATGCGCTCATCAAGGCGCAACCATTGCTCGGCCCGCTGGCCGCCGATCCATCGCTGCGCGGGATCGCGGGCGGGCTGGACACGATGGTCACCGGCGTCGAAAACGGCTCCACGACGCTTGCTGAAATCGACAAGCCGATGGTCGCGCTCAACGAAGCGCTTGGCAAAGTGGTCGCGGGAAAGCCCGCCTATTTTTCCTGGCAGGAATTGTTTGCGGGCGCCGGGGGCAAGGATGGGGGCGATCTGCCGCCACGTCGCCGCCTGATCCTGGCGCAGCCGGTGCTGGATTTCAGCGATGTGAAGCCGGGCGAGCAATCGCTCGACATTGCCTATGCCACCGCCCGCAAGCTGGGCCTGGATGCGGCGCACGGCGTGCGCGTGCAGGTGACGGGCGAAGTGCCCCTCAACGATGAGGAATTCTCCACGCTTGAGGACAATATCGGTTTTGTCGGTTTGGTCATGGCGGCGGCGATGCTGATAACCTTGTGGTTCGCCACTCGTTCGTTGAAGATCGTGACCGCCATTGTCCTGACCGTGCTTGCCGGATTGGTGGTGTCGACGGCGGTCGGGTTGCTCGCGGTCGGTCGGCTCAATCTGATTTCGGTGGCCTTCATCCCGCTGTTCGTCGGTCTGGGGGTGGATTTCGCCATTCAGTTGTCGGTGCGCTTCAATGCCGAACGGCTGGCGGGTGCCGACTATGCGCTGGCGATGGAGCGAGCGGCAGCGGCGCTGGGCGAACCGCTGGGGCTGGCGGCGGCGGCGATCTTCCTAGGGTTCGGTGCATTCCTGCCAACGGATTATGTCGGCATTTCCGAACTCGGCATCATCGCCGGGCTGGGCATGGTGATCGCGCTGGCGCTGTCGGTCACGCTGCTTCCGGCATTGCTGGTGCTGTTGAAGCCGGGCAAGCCGACCGCGGAGGTCGGTTTCGCCGCGATGAAACCGGTCGACATCTGGCTCTACGCCAATCGTCGCAAGATATTATGGGCATTCGGCGTATCGATGCTGGCCAGCATCGCGCTGCTGCCGGTGGTGCGGTTTGATTTCAATCCGTTGCACATGCGCGATCCCAATGGTCCGGCGATGCGAGCGCTGGGTGATTTGATGCACGATCCCCTGCGCACGCCCAACGTCATTTCGATCCTGACGCCCAATGCCGATGCCGCGGGTCGACTTGCCGACCGCTTGTCCAAACTGCCCGAAGTGGCGCAGGCGGTATCGGCGAACAGCTTCATTCCCGACCATCAGGCCGAAAAACTGGCTTTGGTGCAGGATGCGTCGTTGCTGCTCGACCTGACGCTCAACCCCTTTGATGTCGCGGCGGCGCCCGGCGATGCCGAAACCGCGGTGGCGCTGAAGAACGTCAGCGCGCGCCTTGCCGGTGTCGCGGCCAAGTCATCCGGCATGACGGCCGATCATGCCCGCGCGCTTGCCGCGACGCTGGCGACAATCGCGGCCGGATCACCTGATTTGCGGGCGCGTGCCGGGGACACGCTGGTCGCGCCGCTTACCGTGATGCTCGATCAGGCGCGTGCGGTGTTGCAGGCGAGCGAAGTGACGCGCGCGACATTGCCGCCCGATATTGCCGCTGAATGGGTTTCGGCCAATGGTCAGGCACGGGTGCAGGTATTCCCCAGGGGCGATAGCAACGACAATCGCGTGCTGCGCCAGTTTGCGCGTGCCGTGCGCGCGGTCGCGCCAAACGCGACCGGCCTGCCGGTGGTGGCGCAGGAAGGCGCGAACACCGTGGCGGGCGCGTTCGTTCAGGCGGGTATCATTGCACTCGTACTGGTCAGCCTGTTGCTGTTCGCGGTGTTGCGCGATGCCCGCGAAGTGGCCTTCACCCTGGCGCCGGTGGTGTTGTCGGGTTTCCTGACGCTGGGGACGTGCGTGCTGATCGGCCAGCCGATCAATTTCGCCAATATCATCGCCTTTCCGCTGCTGTTTGGCGTCGGCGTCGCGTTCCACATCTATTTCGTGATGGCGTGGCGGCAAGGCGCGACCGAATTGCTGCAGTCCAGCCTGGCGCGCGCGGTGCTGTTCAGCGCGTTGGCCACCGGCACTGCTTTTGGGGCGCTATGGCTTTCGCACCATCCCGGCACCGCCAGCATGGGCAAGATCCTGATGCTGTCGCTGGCGTGGACGCTGGTGTGCGCGCTGATCTTCGAGCCAGCGTTGCTCGGGCCGCCACGGGCGAAGGCGAAGGCCTGAACTGTAGCGTGTTTTCGCCTACGCCAAGCCGGATCGCGGTTACAGCGTGTGCAGTGCGATGAACTTTGGTTCAGGAGCCGCAGGCGGCGTCTTGGCGGGATCGCTCTCCGCTGGATCGGTCGGCGCGGGTGTGGCGACCGATGGCGTGCCCTGGGTGGCGGGTGCAGCCGATTCGGCAGGCAAGGGAGCAGCGGGGGTGGTTGCCGCGTCGGCATTGTCCGTCGCGCCGATTGGTGCCTCCGGGTCCGTCAACGGATCGTCGAGCCCGACCTTGGGCTTCTCGCCCTTGATTTCGGAAATCTCGGCAGCGCGGGATTGCTGGAACACGGATCGCAGCGTCGCATAGGGATCCGCCGCGCCGTCGAGCAGCGCCTTGAAATCCGCATCGCTTTCCGCGCGCAGGTCCAATCCCGACGTCAGGCCCGACGAAACCTGGTAATCGGTGCGATCGAACGGAAAGCCGATGGCGAGCGGATAGATGATGTTTTCCGCCTGACCGCCCAGCAAGTCGCGCACATCAGTGGGGCCGAAAAACGGCACGAACAGATAAGGGCCAGGCCCGACGCCATATCGTGCCAGCGTATCGCCCAGGCTGTTGTCGCGGTGCGGCAGTTTGGCGGTCTTGGCGATGTCCAGAATGCCGCCGACGCCAGCGGTGGTGTTGATGGCGAAGCGAGAGAAGGTGCGAGCCGCACGCTTCGGCTTCAATTGCAGCACGTCGTTCATGAACACCAGCGGTTCGGTCAGGTTCGAAATGACATGCCTGATCGCGGTGCGCAGCGGCTTGGGCAGGACGTGCTTGTACGCCAGCGCGATCGGCCGGAAAAATGCGCGATCGACAGCCTGGTGGAACGAGAACAGCTTTCGGTTGATCCCTTCCAGCGGATCTCCCCTAGTCCGCAGGTGCCGACGCGGGGTTTGATCGGCGGCTTCCTGCGCGGTCGTCTCCGGTGTGGATTGCGGCGCGGCCGTTGCGGATTGCGGCGGCTCGCTTGCCTGTGCTGGCGATTCGGCGGCCGGAGCAGGGGTGGCCTGCGCTGCGCGCACCTCGCCCGTGGCCAGCAACGCCGCGATCAGCAACGCACCCCCGGCGCTGCGACTTCCCCCCCTATAGGTCAGTGTGCTGCCTTGTCCGCGAGTTGGTTGACATGGCCGACCAGGGCATGGACCCCACCCTTGCCGACGATTGCCTGAAAGTCCTCACGCCGGGTGGCGAGTTGGCTGATGGCGTTTTTGTAGAAGACGTCGATGATTTTCCAGTCGCCGCCATTGGCACGCAGGCGATAGGCGATCTGCACCGCATCGCCCTTGGGCTGGTTGAGCGTGGTGCGAACCACCTTGTCGGCGCCGCGCACTTCGACCTTGGGGTCGATGGCGAATTGCTCGCCCGACCAATTGTCGAAATTGCTCGCATATTGATTGATCGTCAGCTTGCGGAACGCGGCAACCAGCGCGGTACGATCTGCAGCGGCGGCGGTGGTCCATGCCGGGCCGACCGACAGGCGAGCCATCAACGGCAAGTCGAACGACCGGTCGACAATCGGCGCGATCACATTGGCCCTGCCTGCAAACCCAAGCCGAGCGCCGCCTTTCATAATTGACAACAGCCCGTCATCCAGCGCCTGCACCGGGGCCCGTGCCGGGTCCGGTGCCTGCGCAACCGCAGGCGCTGTGATCGCCACTGTCGCGGCGATGACGCCTGACATAATCTGCAAATTCATTTCATAGCCTCCGGTCGATGGCTGGACGCGCGATAAATGCCGACGCCCGTGCCGTCCACCCCTGTCGCGTCGGCCTTTAGATCGCATTCGCGGCTTAAATCGGGCAGGGGTCAAGCGGCGGCCTGCCCGATTGTCGGTGCGGAACGAGGCCCATTGCACGCGGAGTTCGCCCCCATTTTTCAGTCTTTTCATCTTGGCGTCGACGGGTAATATGCTGTGTTGCAGCGCGCGATGAGTGGGATCATCCGCTGCGGCACAAAAACGCCATAATCCTAGGCGATGGGTCGCCTGGTCTGGCCCGTAACAGCGTCGGGGATCGAAAGGACCATCGCTTGCAAGTTATCTTGGCAAATCCGCGCGGCTTCTGCGCGGGTGTCGTCCGAGCAATCGACATCGTTGAAAAGGCGATCGATCTGTATGGCGCGCCTGTCTATGTACGTCACGAAATCGTCCACAACCGCCATGTCGTTGATACATTGCGGCAGAAGGGTGCGGTGTTCGTCGACGAATTGAGCGAAGTGCCTGATGGCGCGCGCACCATCTTCAGCGCGCACGGCGTCGCCCGCTCGATCGAGGCGGAAGCGGCCGAACGCGGGTTGCCCGTGCTCGACGCAACCTGCCCGCTCGTCACCAAGGTCCATAACCAGGGTCGCCGCTATGCGACGTCGGGTCGCTCGCTGGTGCTCATTGGCCATGCCGGCCATGCCGAGGTGGAAGGAACCGTCGGCCAGATCGATGCGCCGATCCATCTCGTCCAGTCGGAAGAAGATGTCGCCGCGCTTGACCTGCCGGTCGATGCGCCGTTGGCCTATATTACCCAGACCACGTTGAGCGTTGATGACACCCGCGGCATCATCGCTGCGCTCAACGCGCGGTTCACCAACATCGTGGGACCGAATATTTCAGACATCTGCTATGCGACGCAGAACCGGCAGACCGCGGTTCGTGACCTGTGCAAGGTCGTCGATCTGCTGCTCGTCGTCGGGTCGCCCAACAGTTCCAATTCCAGCCGCCTGCGCGAAATCGGCATCGATGAAGGTTTGCCCAGCTATCTGGTCGCCGATGGCAGCGCGATCGATCCTGCCTGGTTCGAAGGAGTGAAAACCGTTGGCCTGACAGCGGGCGCTTCGGCACCCGACGAACTGGTCGACAGCGTCATCGCGGCGCTGGGTCGGCTGGGCCCGGTGGAAGTGTCTCAGCTCGATGGCATCAAGGAAACGCTGGAATTCAGCCTGCCTTCGGAGCTAAGGAACGCAACCAAGCTCGCCGCGCCGATGTCGGCAGCGATTGCGGCCGAATAGGAACCTGTTGATGAGCCTCCCCCTTTCCCCGCTGGTGCGCATTGGCACCCATATACTCAAGCAGCACGTCAAGGGCGGCAAATATCCGCTGGTGCTGATGCTGGAGCCGTTGTTGCGCTGCAATCTCGCCTGCCCGGGCTGCGGCAAGATCGATTATCCAGATGCGATCCTCAACCAGCGGTTGAGCTATGACCAGTGCATGGACGCAATCGACGAATGCGGCGCGCCCGCGGTTTCGATCGCGGGTGGCGAACCGCTGCTTCACCGCGACATGCCCAGGATCGTCAAGGGCTATATCGCCAAGAAGAAGTTCGTCATCCTGTGCACCAACGCACTGCTGCTGAAGAAGAAGATCGACGATTATGCGCCGTCGCCTTATTTCACCTGGTCGATCCATCTCGATGGCGACAAGGGGATGCACGATCACGCGGTCGATCAGGACGGCACTTATGAAGTAGCGATCGAGGCGATCGAACTGGCCAAGGCCAAGGGTTTCCGCGTCCAGGTGAATTGCACAGTTTTCGACGGCGCATCGTCGGAACGGCTTGCCGGTTTCTTCGACGAGATGAAGAAGCGCGATGTCGAGATCACGATTTCGCCGGGTTATTCCTACGAACGCGCCGCCGATCAGGAACATTTTCTGACGCGCGAACGCACCAAGAATTTCTTCCGCGACGTGTTCAAGCGCGGCAATGGCGGCAAGGCATGGACCTTCACCAACTCGCCGCTGTTCCTTGATTTCCTTGCCGGTAATCAGACTTACGAATGCACGCCCTGGTCGATGCCGCTGCGCACCGTTTTCGGCTGGCAGAAGCCGTGCTATCTGGTTGGCGAAGGCTATGTCGAGACCTTTGCCGAGCTGATGGAAGGCACCGATTGGGACCAGTATGGCGTCGGCAAGTACGAAAAATGCTCGAACTGCATGGTCCATTGCGGGTTTGAAGGCACGGCGGCGACCGATTCGATCCGTCACCCGATGAAGATGTTCAAAATCGGCCGCAACGGTATCCGCACCGAAGGCCCGATGGCACCTGACATCGACCTTAGCCATGCGCGCAAGGCCGAAGACGTGTTCTCCAACCATGTCGAAGCCGAGCTTGAGAAGATCAAGAAGGCCGATCCGGAAGGCTTCAAGCGCGTCCAGCGCGCGGCCTGAGACGCGATTTTCCAGCGGTACGCGCGGCGCCAGTCCAAGGCCCGCGCGTGCCGCTTTGTTTCAACAGGCCGTTTCGCTGGCGTTGAAAACCGCCAATTGCGCGTCGAACGCCCGCTGATAGGCGGGCCGGGCTTCGGCGCGCGTGATATAGGCGGACAGATTGGGATAGTCGCCTAACAAGCCTGACGAGCCCAGCCGACGCAGCACCGTGACCATCAACAAGTCACCCGCGCTGAACGCACCATCCAGCCAATCGGCGTCGCCCAGGTGATTGGATAACTGGTCCAGCCGCTGGCGAACGCGGTTGTCGAGGATGGGCAGGCGAGCTGCGTGCCAATCCTGGTCCTTTTCCAGCAGCACCGCGAACGAGCGTTCGACGATCGGTGGCTCCACCGTGTTGAGCGCGGCGAACATCCACATGATCGCGCGGGCGCGGGCGCGGGCATCGGCGTCGCCCGGCAACAGGCCCGCGTGGCGCTCCGCGATGTGGAGGATGATCGCGCCCGATTCGAACAGCGCCAGGCCGTCTTCCTCATAAGTCGGAATCTGCCCGAATGGATTGAGCGAGCAATGCGCGGGCGCCTTCATGTCAGCGAACGACACCAGGCGAACGTCATAAGGCTGGCCGACTTCCTCGAACGCCCAGCGCACGCGCATGTCGCGCGCCAGTCCCCGTCCGCGATCGGGTGAGTGCGCAAAGGCGGTGATGCTGGGGCTCATTCGGGGACTCCGGAGTTTGGGCCTTATTGGCCTGTCGCCGCAGAAAACTGCGCCAGCGCACCCGCGATTTCAACCAGCGACTTGAACGCCGCCTCCGCGCTGCGTCCGGTGCGGATGAGTGCTGGCAATTGCGAAGGTGCGCGCGCCAGCGACCAGAGCACGCGGCCGAGCGCCATCGATCCATCGGGGTTCATGCCGACCAGCGCAGCCAGCGGCAATGTTTCGTGCGCGGTGTCGGAAATCGCACGGATCGCGGCGAAGGGCAGGCCGTGGCGCGCGGCGACGCGCGCGGCGACATGGGATTCCATATCCACCGCGAGCGCGCCGGTGGTTGCGTAAAGCATCGCCTTGTCGGCGGCGGTCGCGCAGATATGATCCTGACCGACGATACCGCCGAAATGGGCATGGGGCAGGGCGCGCCGCAAAGGCGCCTCCCGCCACTCGCTGGAAGGCAAGTGGACTACCACGTCACCCGCCTTCAACGCCGGATCGAGCGCCCCGCCAATGCCGCAGGACAGCAGCATCGCTGCCCCTGCAACCTGTGCCTCCAGCGCCGTGTCCAGCCGCGCCGCGTCGCCGCCGCCGGGGATCGCCAGAATGCCGGGCCGCGCCAATATCCTCGCCTCGCGCACCAGCCCGCAGGCGATGAGGAGAGAATTGGAGGGCGCAGCGGTCATCGTTTCCTCGACGAGCAAAGCTGCCACAACCACGCATTAAGCAATTGGACCATCCCCCCCAGAATGGCCGAAATCGCAATCATTCCGGCGAGGAACAAGAGTTTGGTCGCTCCCCAGCTTAGCGTGCAAGGCGGTGGAAGTTGCATGTCGCAAGCGCGCTCCCCCAACAAGAAGAGCGCCGATGCGGGCAATCCGATCAACACAAAGAATAGTCCGCCGACGATCGCACCCGGCCAATGGGACGGTCCATCCGCGCGACGTTTCACCACTTTTTCCGGCGGGAACGGGCCTTCGTCACATCCCCCATGCCACTTCGCGTTGGTTGGAGCGTTTCAGGTTGCGATAGCGTGCGACAGCCCAAAGCGGGAAATATTTCGGGTAGCCGTGATAGCGCAGGTAGAACACGCGCGGGAAGCCGCCGCCGGTGTACATTTCCTGCCCCCACAGCCCGTCTTCGGCCTGAGTGTCGATCAGGTAACGCACACCGCGTTCGACCGCCGGATGGTCGACCATGCCCGCTGCCATCAGCGCGAGCAGTGCCCAACCAGTCTGCGATGCGGTGGAAGGGGCGGGCGTGTAGCCGCCATAATCGAGCGCATAGCTGTCGCAATCCTCACCCCAGCCGCCATCGGCATTCCGGATCTCGATCAACCACTCGGCGGCCCGCGCCACGCTGTCATGGTCCGGCGATACGCCAGCCGCATTCAGCGCACACAGCACCGACCATGTGCCATAGATGTAATTGACTCCCCAGCGGCCAAACCAGCTTCCGTCATCCATCTGTTCGCGCGCCAGATAATCGATGGCCGCCGCGACACGCGGTGATTCCTTGCTCTCGCCAAGCTGCGCCAGCATCGACACACAGCGCGCCGTCACGTCGCTGGTTGGCGGGTCGAGCAGCGCGCCGTGGTCGGCAAAGGGGATGTTGTTCAGATAATCATATGTGTTGTCGGCATCGAACGCGCCCCAGCCGCCGTTCTTCGATTGCAGCCCCACCGTCCATTCGACGCCGCGGTCGATCGCGGAATCATAGCCGCCGGCAATCGCCATCCGGTCCTTGGCCCGCGCCATCGCCATCACCACCACGGCGGTATCGTCAAGGTCGGGATAATGCGCGTTGTTATACTGGAACGCCCAGCCGCCGGGGCGAACGCCAGGGCGTTCTTCCGCCCAGTCACCTTCGACGTCGAGTATCTGGAGCGGTTTCAGCCAGTCGAGCGCGGCATGGGCGCGCGCCTCGTTTTCTTCCCCGCCCGCTTCCATCATCGCGTGGGCGGCAAGGGCGGTGTCCCACACCGGCGAAACGCATGGCTGGCAATAGGCTTCATCGTCCTTCACCACGAGCAGCTTTTCGACCGACTGCCGCGCGATTGCCCGGTGCGGATGGTCGGCGGCATAGCCCAGGCAATCGAACATCATCACGCTGTTGGCCATGGCGGGATAAATCGCGCCCAACCCGTCTTCGCCGTTCAGTCGTTCGGTGACGAAATCGACGCATTTCTGAACGGCCCTGGCGCGTGTTCCCCGGGGCCAGAGTGGCTCGACGGCCTTGAGCACCTTGTCGAGCGCGCCGAACGCAATCTGCCATGTCCGCTTCGCGCCTGCCGCCTGACTTTTAAGCCGCGCCGCCTTTGCGGTGTAAAGCTCGTCGACCTTGATACCCAGCGGGTTGCGCGCGACCGGTTTCCTGGCGGCGAGCACCAGCAAGGGCACGATGACGGTGCGCGCCCAGTACGACATTTTCGACAGATGGACCGGAAACCAGCGTGGCAGCAGGATCAGCTCGACCGGCATGGTCGGCACCGCGCTCCATGGCCCGGCGGCGAACAGGGCGAGCTGGATGCGCGTGAACACGTTGACGGCGGCAGCACCCCCGACCCGATGGATGGCATCACGCGCGCGGACCATGTGCGGCGCGTCGATATCGTCACCGATCATCTTCAGCGCAAAATATGCCTTCACGCTGGCCGATACATCGAACACGCCGCCATGGAACAATGGCCAGCCGTGATGATGGGGGGACTGGATACGGCGCAGGTAAACGCCGATCCTGGCTTCCAGCGTGGTGTCGCGCGGTTCGCCCAGATAATGGCGCAGCAGCACATATTCCGCCGGGATGGTCGCGTCGGCTTCCAGTTCGAACACCCAGTGGCCATCGGCTTTCTGCACGTCGCGCAGTGCAGCGGCAGCGCGCGAAGCACTGGCGTCGGCGGCAGCGACGATATCGGTCAGGGTGGTCATATCGGTCATGGACGGACGCTTTATACGACGGGCGCGGCTTTCGCCAAGGCGGCAGCGGTAACGCCGGAACGGATCGCGCCCTCGATCGTCGCGGGCAGGCCGGTTTGCGTCCAGTCACCCGCCAGGAACAGGTTGCGCCAGCGTGTCGATGCGCCGGGCCGCCGCGCATCCTGTTCGGGCGTTGCGGCAAAGGTGGCGCGCTTTTCCTTCACCACTTGCCAGCGGGGCAGGGGAGCGTCGATGTTCAGCGTCCGGCACACTTCGCCCCAGATGCGCGTCGCCAGTTCCTCGCGGTTGTTGTCGATCACATCGTCGGCGCCGCTGATCGTAATCGAGATGCGATCGCCGTGACAAACCACCCACTGCGCCGTTCCACCGATCAGCGCGGTGATCGGCGGGGCGCCCGGTGGCGGGGGAAAGGCGAAATGGGCGTTCAGGATGGAACAGAATTCATCGGGCGCGTCCAGGCCGGGGACCAGTTCGGTCGCCACCCAGGGCGGAACGGCCAGGATGACGACATCGCCCGGCGCCACGTCCTCCACATCTTCGCCATAGTCCAGCCCGGTCACCCGGTCGCCGTCGAAACGGATCGCACGCAGCCGGGTGCTGAACTGAGGCGTCGTTCCCTTCAGCTTCAGCCAGGCCAGCGCGGGATCGATGAACACCGCGTCCAGCGTCGGCATCGCCACCATCGTCCGGCATGCCCGCCCGCCGCGTGCAAAGGATTCGCGCAGGAACCGCCCCGCCAGCCACGCCGATCCCCTGGCTGGCGCGCAGTTGAGCACGGCGAGCATCATCGGATCGACGACACGATCCCAGAACACGCCATGGTCCCTGACGATATCGCCGATGGTCGTCGGCCCCCGCTTGGCGAGCGCCAGTTTCGCCAGCCCCAGATGATCGGCGACGTCGGTGCCCGGCGTACGGCGTGCGGCGTCGAACACCCACCAGGGCAATGGTCCGTCGTTGACGCGCAGCGTCCAGCGCGTGTCGTCGCGCAGGTCGTGAAAGGGATAATCGGCATGGGCGGGGCCTTCCAGCCGACCAAGCGTGCCCACCGTCGTCAGGAAGCGATTGACCGCCTGGTTGCCCGAAAAGACGAAGTGATTGCCATTGTCGATCACCTGGTCCAGCGCGCGATCGTGATAGCTGCGGCACCGCCCACCGGCGCGCGGCGCGCTGTCGGCAAGCCTTACGCGCTTGCCACCCCGCGCCAATTCGATGGCGGCGGAAAGTCCCGCCAGCCCGGCACCAACGACGTGAGCCGTCACTTGAACAACCACAGTCTCAGCGCGGTCAGGATCAGCGCCCGCTTGTTGACCTTGATGCGGGTGCGCGGCGGTGCCCAGCCCTGATCGCTCATCCGGGTCAGGATCGGGGCATAGACCGCCGCCATCAGCCGGGGCGCGATCAGATGTCCGCTTGGACGCCGGGCCAGAATGGCTTCGGCCGCACGGAAATGCTCCTCGGCCAGTGCGGCCAGCGGCCGGGCAGCGGCGTCGATACGCGCGTCGGAAACAACGTCGCCCGGCGTCGTCAGCGGGATGCCTGCCGCTTCCAGATGGTCACGCGCCAGATAGACGCGGCCGATCGCCGCATCCTCATCGATGTCACGCAGGATGTTGGTGAATTGCAGCGCCCGGCCAAGATGATGTGCAAGCGGCAAGCCATCGACATCGCGCATCCCGAAAATCTTGACCGACAACCGACCCACTGCCGAGGCGACGCGGTCGCAATACAGGTCCAGCGTTTCGAAATCGGGCCAGCGGATATCACCAGCGACGTCCATCGCCATGCCGTCGATCACGGCATGAAAATCCTGTCGTTCAAGATGGAACCGTTCGACGGCGCGCGCGACCAGAGCGGCCTGGCCAGGGTCTCTGGCGGCATAAAGCGCATCGATGTCGTGGCGCCACTGGTCAAGTTCGGCGGCGCGCCCCTCAGATGGCCGGTGCTGATCGTCGGCGATGTCGTCGACGATCCGGCAGAAGCCGTAAATCGCGTACATCGCCTCACGCTCGGCCTTGGGCAGCACGCGCATCCCGGCGTAAAAGCTGCTGCCCGCGATCTGGGCCTGGAGCGCCGCGGGGGTTGCATCGGGGTTCATCGCGTCACCATCCTGCGCAGGGCGGCACTGCCGGCCAGCCACATCGTTTCCAGCTTGTTGTGATGGACGCGCTCGCTCAGCGGGTCGTGTGTCGACAGTCGCGCCGTCAGGCTTTCGGCCAGCCGCTGGATCACCGCGACTTCCACCGCCAGCCGCTTGTCGCGGATCCGGGCGGAGAATGTCACCGATTGGGCGAGCAACCCGCGCGTCATCGCCGCGAGTTCGATAACCACGCCGCGCAACGCCGGAGAGGCGCGATCAGCGCCCAGATCCTCCAGCCGAGCGCCCGCGGCATCGAGCAGCGTCGTCGGGAGATAGACGCGATCGATGCCGCGATAGTCCTTGCCGCAGTCCTGCAGGTGGTTGATGACCTGAAGCGCGGCGCACAACGCGTCGTTGCCGGGCCAGGTGGATTGATCCTCGCCATGGACGTCGAGGACGAAGCGGCCAACCGGCATCGCTGAATAGCGACAATAATCGATCAGATCGTCCCATGTCGCATAGCGCGATATCGTGCAGTCGCGCTCGAAAGCGGTCAGCAGGTCAAGGCCGTGCTGTGCGGACAGGCCGCGCGCATCGAGGATGATCCGCAACGCCAGGCTTTCCGGATTGGCGTCGCTGCTGCCCGACAGCGTTGCGCGCATTGCCTGGAGCATCGCCAGTTTTTCGTCCGCGCTGGCGGTTTCATTGTCGGCAACATCGTCGGCGGCGCGGGCAAAGCGATAAAATGCCATGATCGGCGCGCGATATTCGGGCTTCAGGATGAACGAGGCGACCGGGAAATTCTCGTCGCTATGCCCCTTGCCCGAGGCGAGTTCGGCAACGTCGGCGGCGCTCATGCGCTCAACTCCGCCTGCGCCCGGCCTTTCCACATGCCGCCACGCCCCAGCCAGTGCGCGCGCGCCGATGCAAAGGTGCACCCGGCATAATAAAGTGCGATGCCCGGCAGGCAGGCGCCCCACACCGGCGACCGGCGATAAAAGCGCAACATCGGTTGGAAAGCGATCGTCATCAAACCCCAGGCGGCTGCCCCAAAAATCTGCGCATAGCCATGGCCGAAGAGCGCAAGCAAGGGGGGAGCAAGATAAGTGATCGCCAGTCCGGCCAGCGTGCCGCCCAACAGCCAGGGCGAGTAGTTCAACTGCGCATAGGCCGAACGGGAAATCATCGCCGCAACTGATTCCCAGCTATCGTAACGCCGTATCGAGGCGGACCGGTTGGTAAGGCCCAGCCAGATCGATCCCTGGCGTTTCATCAGCGCGCCAAGCGTGCAATCATCGATCAGTGCCGAACGTAGCGCCGCGATGCCGCCCGCGCGTTCCAGCGCCGCGCGTTCGGCCAACATGCAGCCGCCCGCCGCCGCGCCAAGCCTGCTTGTCCGCCGGTTCACCCGGGCAAAGGGATAGAGCATCTGGAAGAACCAGACGAACGCCGGGATCAGCGCGCGTTCGGCCAGGCTTTCGCAGCGCAGTTTCGCCATCAGCGTCACCAGCACCCGGTCGTCGCCGACTGCGCGGGTGACGAGGGTGGTCAGCGTGTCGGGCGTGTGTGCGATATCGGCATCGGTCAGCCACAGCCATTCGGGCGTGTCGCCCGCAGCGGCGACGCCTTGATGCACCGCCCATAATTTGCCGGTCCAGCCGCGGGCAAGCGGCGCGCCGTCGATGATCGTCAGGCGCTGCTGGGCGCCAGCCAGGTGCCGCGCGATCTGCGCGGTGCCGTCGCTGGAATTGTCATCGACCAGAATGATGTTGAATGCGCCGGGATAATTCTGCGCGATCAGGCTGCCGATCGACCGGGCGATGACGTCCGCTTCATCCCGCGCAGGTACGATGGCGGTGACGGGCGGCCAGTGCAGCGGTGCTTCGGGCAAGGCATTGGTGTCGCGTTCGCGCGTCAGCCAGAACCCGTGATGCGCAAACACCAGGTACAGCCAGATGGCCAGCGACAACAGGCCCAGCCAGATCACTTGATCCGCCCTTCCGCCCGAAACCAGTCGATCGCGTCCTGCAGCGCCTCGACATATGGGCGCGCGCGATAGCCGAGTTCGCGTTCGGCGCGCGCGCTGGTGAAATACATGTTGTGCGCGGCCATTTTCAGCGAATCGACCGTCAGAAATGGGTCCTTGCCGGTGACGCGAGCGACCTGCTCATTGATCCAGGCGAGCGGGAACAGCGGCGCGCGCGGGATGCGGATCGTCGGCGGGCGACGGCCGACGATCGCTGCGATATCGGCCAGCATCTGCCCCAGCGACACGTCGGTGCCGCCCAGGATATAGCGTTCGCCGATCCGTCCGTGCTCCATCGCCAGCAAATGCCCCGCAGCCACATCATCGACATGTGCCAGGTTCAGGCCACTGTCGACAAAGGCAGGCATCTTGCCGTTGGCGGCCTCAACGATGATCCGCCCCGTCGGCGTCGGCTTCACGTCGCGCGGGCCGATAGGGGTGGAGGGATTGACGATCACGGCGGGCAGGCCATCGGCGACCATCGCCTCGACCAGCCGTTCGGCGACGACCTTGCTGCGTTTGTACGCGCCAACTGCCTGCTCGGGAGTGGCCGCGCGTGTTTCGTCCGCCACGCCCCCGTCGAGCGGTTTCAGCGTTGCCACGCTGGAGGTATAGACGATGCGTTCAACGCCGGTTGCCCGCGCGGCCTTCATCACCGCCAGCGTGCCCGCGCGGTTGTTGCGGACGATTTCTTCGGGGTCAGGCGCCCAGATGCGATAATCGGCGGCGACATGGAACAGATAGCGGGCGCCGTTCGCGGCACGCTCCACCGAAGCCTGGTCGCGGATGTCGCCTTCGGCGATTTCGGCGGCCAGTCCTGCCAGGTTGGTGCGATCGCTGGTCGCGCGCACCAGCAGCCGCACCCGCGCGCCCTGCGCAATCAGCGCGCGCGCGACGGCCGAACCGACAAAGCCGCTTGCGCCAGTCACCAGCACCGATTCGCCGCTGAAGATCATTTACGCTCCGCTACTCCCGGCCGTCGGCGGCCACTTTGGCGCCGCTCCTAGCCGTTGTTGCACCGCAAGGCAAAGCATCGACCAATGGCTCGCGTGCCTTTATCATGCCATCTTGCCAGTGCATTTGCCCGTTGCTGCTGCCGGAACGGCGCCCGCCTTGGCCACAAAGCGATTGGCGCGGCGCACAATTCCGGCTAACCGGCTCGTTCACCGATTTTGGCAAGGTTTGGTCTCATGATGCGTTCGCTGTTCCTCCAGGCGCCCTCGTTCGATGGTTTCGACGGCGGGGCAGGGTCACGCTATCAGGCCAAACGCGAGATCAAGTCGTTCTGGTATCCCACCTGGCTGGCCCAGCCAGCGGCGCTGGTCCCGGACTCGAAACTGATCGACGCGCCCGCGCACGACCTGACGTTCGACGACATCAAACATCATGCGCTGGAGCGCGACCTGGTCGTCATCCACACCTCGACGCCCGGCTTCAAGCAGGACGTGCGGGTTGCCGGGATGCTCAAGGAACTCAACCCGAACCTGAAGGTCGGCTTTATCGGTGCAACGGTCGCCGTCGATGCCGATTGGGCGATGAAGAACGCGCCGACGGTCGATTTCGTCGCCCGCAACGAGTTTGACTTCACCATCCTCGACGTTGCCAAGGATATTCCGCTGGCCGACATCAAGGGCATCAGCTTCCGCAACAACGAAGGCGTGATCGTCCATAACGAGGACCGCGAAGTCCTGATGGACATGGATCAGCTTCCGTTCGTGTCGCCGATCTACAAGCGTGACCTGGTGATGGAGAATTACTTCATCGGCTATCTCAAGCACCCTTATGTCAGCTTCTACACGGGCCGTGGCTGCAAGAGCCGCTGCACCTTCTGCCTGTGGCCGCAGACGGTGGGCGGGCATAATTACCGCACGCGTTCGGTCGGCCATGTCATCGAGGAAGTGAAGTACGTCCTGAAGGAATTCCCGCAGATGCAGGAACTGTTCTTCGATGACGACACGCTGACCGACGATCGTCCCCGCGTCGAAGCGCTGGCCCGCGAACTGGGCAAGCTGGGCGTCACCTGGTCGTGCAATGCCAAGGCGAACGTGCCGTATGAAACGCTGAAGATCCTGCGTGACAACGGCCTGCGCCTGCTGCTCGTCGGCTATGAAAGCGGCAACCAGCAGATCCTGCACAACATCAAAAAGGGCCTGCGCATCGAAGTCGCCAAGCAGTTCGCCAAGGACTGCCGCGCCCTGGGCATCAAAATCCACGGCACCTTCATCATGGGCTTGCCGGGTGAGACCAAGGAAACGATCCAGGAAACGATCGCCTATGCCAAGGAAGTGAACCCGCACACCATCCAGGTGTCGCTGGCTGCTCCTTATCCCGGCACGTTCCTCTACAAGCAGGCGATCGAAAATGGCTGGTTCGACGGCACCGATCATCTGGTCGCCGATGGCGGCGGGCAGATCGCGCAACTCACTTACCCGCACCTGGCGTCGGACGAGATTTTCGAGGCGGTCGCCGAATTCTACAAGAAATTCTATTTCCGTCCGTCGAAGGTCGGTTCGATCGTCGCTGAAATGGCGACCAGCCCGACGATGATGAAGCGCCGCCTGCGCGAAGGCGTGGAATTCTTCAACTTCCTGAAGAACCGCAACGTCGAAGCCGCGTAAACATCCGGCCGAAAAGCGCGCGCCGGGCATTGGGCAGCGGCACGCGCCTTTTCGCGCCCCCGGTTCGTTGTGACGTGCCGCAGCTGAACGAAACGAGCCGCCGATGCTGAAATATCTCGCGCTTGCGCTCACCGCGCTGGGGCTGGCCGCAATGGTGTGGCTGGTTGGCCGGACCGGCATGGGCGAGGTGATTCATGGTGTCGAGCGCATCGGCGTACTCGGCTTCCTGCTCTTCATGGCGTGGACGGGATTGTGCCTGACGGTGATGGGCGCGGCGTGGCTGGCGGTGACTCCGGGTATCGAGCGAGCGCATCTGCGCACCTTCGCCTGGGCCCGCACCGCGCGTGAAGGGGCGACCGATGTGCTGCCTTTCTCGCAATTCGGCGGCCTTGTCATTGGCGCTCGCACCGCGATGTCTGGCGGCATTCGCGCGGGCCTTGTCTATGCGTCGCTGGTCGCGGACCAGACAGCCGAGCTCGCCGCGCAGCTTGCTTTCACCTTGTTCGGGGTGGCGATGCTGGTCATCGCCTTGTCGGGTGGCGGACGAGGCGCCGACCTGCTGCCGATGATATTGGGCGGCACTGCCGTGCTCGCGGCGATCATGGCGGGGTTCGCCTTCGCGCAGCGGCCGTTGCTGAAACTGGCACAAGGCCTGGCCGGGCATCTGTTGCCAGGTTCGGTGGCGACGATGGCAACGCTGACTGCCGAGCTTGACGTGATCTATCGCCATCGCGGCCGGGTGATCGTCGCGTTCCTGCTTCACCTGGCTGCCTGGATTCTGTCGGCGCTGGGGGCGTGGGGCGCCTTGGTATTCATGGGCACCCGCCTGCCCGTCACATCGGTACTGACGATCGAAGCGCTGATCTTCACGCTGCGCACCGTGGCCTTTGCCATTCCCGGCGGGGTGGGCGTGCAGGAAGCCGCCTATGTGCTGCTAGGCCCCATTTTTGGTCTGTCTCCCAGCGCGGGGCTTGCCCTGTCGCTCGTCAAGCGGGCGCGTGATCTATCGGTGGGCGTGCCCGCCATGCTGATCTGGCAGATCCACGAAGCACGCGCGTTGGGGAAACGGGCCGACTGAGGCTGCGCGGCCGATCCGGCGTTTGGTTTCAGCGTTTGCGGGCGAACCACAGCACATGGCGTGGCCCCTTGCCATTGCTGCGCGCGCGAACCGCCACTTCCTCGACGATGAAGCCGCTGTCGCTCAACCGGCGGACAAATGCCGGGTCGGGTGCGGCTGACCATACCGCCAGCACGCCATCGGGCTTCAACGCGGTCATCGCCGCTTGCAGCCCGCGCATCGAATACAGCCCTTCGTTGACGGTGCTGGTCAGCCCGTCCGGCCCATTGTCGACGTCCAGCAGGATGGCGTCATAAGTCGATCGCGCCGAACGGATCGACGCGGCGACGTCACCATTCACCAGATGCACGCGGGGATCGTCCAGGCATCCGGCCATCAGCCCTGCCATCGGGCCGCGTGCCCAGGCAATGATCTTGGGCACCAGCTCGACCACGGTCAGCCGGGCGTCCGTACCCGCGACCGCCAATGCGGCGCGCAAGGTAAAGCCCATGCCATAACCGCCGATCAGCAGATGCGGGCCCCTGCGCCCGTTCAGCCGTTCGCAGGTCATGGTGGCCAGCGCCTCTTCCGACCCGCTCATCCGGCTGTTCATCAATTCGTTGCGATCGAGCACGATCATGAAATCGTCACCGCGACGAAACAGCCGGAGCGGTTCGCCGCCGGGAACATCGGCCGTGTCGATCAACTCGCGCGCGATCATCGCGGCTGTCCCGAACGATCAACGGCCAGTGGGTGCCTGGTCATCGACCAGTGCATTAACGCTTTTTGGCCTTGCGCGCGGCATAGCGGGCGTCGCGTGCCGCCTTCAGTTCGGCTTCGGTCTTTACATTCGGGTCCGGCTGGTTCGCCAGTTCGGCCTTGCGTGCGGCTTCGGCGCGCTTTGCTTCCTTGGCTTCCTCGGCGGCGGCCAGCTTGGCGCGGCGCTTTTCAGCAGCGGCGGCGTCGCGTGCTTCGCGCGCGGCCAGTCGTTCAGCCACCAGCGCTTCATCGGGGGCCGGCTTGGTGCGCAGCTTCTCAAGCGCCTTTTGACGCGCGGCGCTGGCCATCGCGGCACGCTCGTTGAAACTGGGGGCCTTGTAACTCACCATGGGTGTCTATCCTTCGATCCGAAACCGCCAATATAGGGCGTCGGGGCGTTCCCTTTACCCATTGTGCTGCAAGAGTCTCGAAAAAGGGAACGCGGAGGGGCGTTCCAGGGGCAGAATATGCCAGATCAGGCCGTTTTTGGTGTAATTCGCCGGTCGGCTGGCAATGTTCGGCCAGGCAAAGCGGGCGGTAACGCATCGCTGCTCGGTTTAAATCCAGCCTCAGCGTTCGGCGATCGCCTGATCGATCAGCTTTTGCGTTTCGGCGGAGTTCCAGTCCGTCGCGCGGGGCAGCCGGGCGATTTCCCGGCCATGGCGATCCAGAACCAGCGTGTAGGGAAGGGCCAGCGCGCCGAGCTTGTCGGGCAGGTCAGCGTCGGAAGCCAGCACCGGGCGCAAATGGGGGAAACCGGTGCCCCAGAAATTGTTGATCGCAGGCCATCCGCCCGCGTCATTGGCAACCGCCAGCACGACCACATCGCGGGTACGCTTGCTGGCCAGGCGCTCCAGGCTGGGCAATTCCGCCCGGCACGGCGCACACCATGTCGCCCATAGATTGACGATCACGATTCTGCCGCGCAGGGCCGCGACGTCCACCGATTTGCCAGCCTTGTCGGTCGTGGTGATGGGCGGCGGCGCCTGGCCCTTGAAACGCGTGATGAACCCGCCTGCCGGTCCCTGGGCCTGCGATGCAGAACCCAGGAACGTCAAAGCAAGTACCAGCGACGCGAGCCGCAGCCTGGTACGATCAATCACCAGCCTCTCTCTCAGAGAGCCTTGTCCTTGATGGTCGCCCAATTGGTTTCGGCCTTGGCGATATAGCCCGGACGATCGGTGTTCCAGCGTTCGGCAACCTTCTTGCTGTAGTTCAGGTACAGCTTGCCGTTGACGACCTTGCCGGTTTCGGGGTCGGTGTCGACCTTTTCGCCATAAGCGGTGCCGAGCGCGCAGAAGCCGCCGAACTGGGGCACGTAATTCGCCGGATTGGCTTCAAACGACTTGCGGTGCGCGTCGGTCGAAAACAGATAGCGCACGCCCTGATAAGTCACCGCATATTCCGCGCTGCCCTTGGTCGGCGTGCCGTCGGCGAAATAGGCAACCGCGTCATAGCCGTGAAGCGCGGTATTGTCGGCATCAGCGTTGACCGCGACATTGTGGTCGGCGGCCAAGGCGACCGACGGAGCAGCAACGATCGCGGCGACGGGCGACAGGGCGGCGATGGCGATGAGCAGGGGCAAGCGGGGCATAGGGTAATTTCTCCTTCGGCGCGGCTGGAACCTTCACCACGCATTCTCCCGAATGTTCGTTCAGCCGACAGCGAAAGTTACAATCTCTGTATCGCTGATTCGGTATTTCGTGTTGATCGCCAGCGGCTTGGTTGTCGCGTGGTGCGCCTCAGCCCGTTTCGCGCACGCGTTCATGGTGGCGGATCACCTCGTTGATGATGAAGCGCAGGAATTTTTCACTGAAGTCAGGGTCGAGATTGGCGTCGTGCGCCAGCGCGCGCAGCCGGGCGATCTGGCGTTCCTCGCGGTTCGGATCGGCGGGGGGCAACCCGTGTTCCGCCTTGTGCCGGCCGACCGCCTGGGTGATGCGGAAACGTTCGGCGAGCATGAACACCAGAGCGGCATCGATATTGTCGATGCTCTGGCGATAGCCGTTCAGCACGTCGTCCTGCATTTGCCGGTTTTCCTTCTTTTTGTCCGCGCGGCGTTCTTTTGGGTCGCTTGGGGGTGCGGTGCAAGTCCAGCCCTTGCCTTTATGCACACAAGCGGCCAAATCGCCCACGTCATGACCGCGACGATCCACCGCCTCGACCAACGGCCCCAACCGTCGCTCAACCCGATGATAAATCTGGTTGCCGGGGATATGAACCTCGTCAATGCGGTCATCCTTGATCGGATGCAGTCGCAGATCCCGCTGATCCCTGAACTGGCCGGCCACCTGATCGCTGGCGGCGGCAAACGGATGCGGCCGATGCTGACCCTGGCGAGCGCGGCGTTGCTAGGCTATACCGGCACGCGCCATCACCGGCTGGCCGCGTCGGTGGAATTCATCCACACCGCCACCTTGCTTCACGACGATGTGGTCGATGGGTCCGACCTGCGGCGCGGGCGACGCACTGCCAATAATATCTGGGGCAATCCCGCGACGGTGCTGGTCGGCGATTTCCTGTTCAGCCGCTCGTTTGAGCTGATGGTCGAGGATGGCAGCCTGAAAGTGCTGCGCATCCTGTCCAACGCCAGCGCAGTGATCGCCGAAGGTGAAGTCAACCAGTTGACGGCCCAGCGGCGCATCGATCTGGGCGAGGAGCGCTATCTCGACATCATCGGTGCCAAGACCGCCGCCTTGTTCGCTGCCGCCTGCCGCATCGCCGCCGTGGTTGCCGAGCGGCCCGAGCGCGAGGAAGAAGCGCTGGACGCTTATGGCCGCAATCTGGGCATTGCCTTCCAGCTTGTCGACGATGCGATCGATTATGTTTCCGACGCCAGCACGATGGGCAAGGACGTGGGCGACGATTTCCGCGACGGCAAGGTGACGTTGCCGGTCATCCTGGCCCATGCCCGCGGCGATGAAACCGATCGCAAATTCTGGAAGGACGCGATCGAGGGGCGGCGCGTTTCGGACGAGGATCTGGCCCACGCGACTGACCTGTTGCACCAGACGCGGGCGGTGGACGATACGCTTGCCCGCGCACGCCACTATGGCCAGCGCGCGATCGATGCGTTGGGCGGGTTTGGCAACAGCCAGGCCAAGGCGGCGATGGTCGAGGCGGTCGAATTCGCCATCGCCCGCGCTTATTAGGCGCGTCGTCGTTTCGCGGCCTGAATACAGGTCGATCCTGTCACGGCGCGCACGGAGCGCCTAGCCCGCAATCGTCACTCATTTCGATCTGAAAGGTCGCGTGCGCAATACCGAAGCGTTCGTGGAGCATGGTCTGCGCGCCTGCCAGAAATGCGTCGCCCGGATGGCCAGTGGGGATCAGCAGATGCGTCGTCAACACGGTCTGCGTGGTGCTCATCGGCCAGATGTGCAGATCGTGCACTGCCTCCACGCCGTCCAGATGCTTCAACGCGTCGACGATGGCGTCATAGTCCAGCCGACGCGGCACTGCCGCCAGCGACATTTCCACCGATTCGCGCAGCAGGCCCCAGGTCTGCCAGAAGATCAGCGCGACAATCGCCAGGCTGACCAGCGGATCGATCCACGCCAGCCCGGTTTTCCAGATGATGAGCCCGGCGACCAGCACCCCGGCGGAAACGGCCGCATCGCCCGCCATGTGCAGATAGGCGCCACGGATGTTGATGTCGTTGTGGCGGCCTGACGCGAACAGCAACGCCGTCGCCGTGTTGACGAGGATGCCCGCCGCCGCGACCGCCGCCACCGTCAGGCCGGGGACGCCCGCTGGCTGGCCAAGCCGCTGCACCGCCTCAAGCGTGATTGCGCCCAGCGCCAGCAGCAACAGCAGCGCATTGAGCAATGCCGCCAGAATCGAAGAGCCCGACAGGCCGTAGGTAAAGCGCTTTGATGGTGCGGCGCGCGACAGCGCCATGCCGCCCCAGGCAACCGCCAGGCCAAGCACGTCGGACAGGTTGTGCCCCGCATCCGCCAGCAGCGCGACTGAGTTCGCCCAGAACCCGAAACCCGCCTCGACCAGGACGAAAGCCAGATTGAGCGCGATGCCGATCGCAAAGGCGCGGCCGAAATGCGACGGCGCGTGGCTGTGCCCATGGCCGTTCCCATGCCCATGCGAGTGGCCGTGCCCATGCGAGTGGCCGTGCCCGTGCGAATGGCCATGCGCGTGATCGTGGCCGTGGCCGTGGTGAGATACAGGCGAAGCACTCGTCGGCGTGGAATGGTCGTGGGGCGGCAATGAAGGCTCCGTTGGCGCGAGTCGCGTGCTGGCTTAACATTGCTGACCAATGAGATGATAGGACTTGTATCGCGGATGTCCGGCGGCCGTTTCTGCCCCTTGCCATCGCACCGCGACAACCGATAGCTGCGCCATGGCCGATCCGCTGCCCATTCATGCCGTCCTTCCCGAATTGCTGGCTGCGCTGCGCCGCGGGTCAAGCGCGGTACTGGTCGCGCCGCCGGGCGCCGGCAAGACGACGGCGGTGGCGCCCGCGCTGCTTGCCGAGACATGGTGTTCCGGCGAGGTGCTGCTGCTCAGCCCCAGGCGGCTTGCGGCGCGGGCCGCCGCCGAGCGGATGGCGGCGCTGGCGGGGGAAAGTGTCGGCCAGACCTTTGGCTATGCGACGCGCATGGACCGGCGCGTGTCGGCCCGAACGCGGGTGACGGTGATGACCGAGGGTATTTTCGTCAGCCGCATCCAGGCCGATCCCGAACTGACGGGTGTATCGGCAGTGTTGTTCGACGAAGTGCATGAACGCAGCCTCGACAGCGATTTCGGGTTGGCGCTGGCGCTCGATGCGCAAGGCGCGCTGCGGCCCGACCTGCGCCTGGTGGCAATGTCGGCGACGCTGGACGGCGTCCGTTTCGCCGCGTTGATGGATGGCGCGCCAGTCATCGAGAGCGAAGGGCGATCATGGCCGCCGGCATTGCGCCATATCGGCCGCGCGGCGGATGCCCGGATCGAGGACGGGGTGGCCGCGACGGTGCGGCTGGCACTGCGCGAGGGTGTGGGCGGTATCCTGGCTTTCCTGCCGGGCGCGGGGGAAATCGAACGCGTTGCCGAACGGCTGGACAATTTGCCGGGCGGGATTGTTCTCCACCGCCTGCATGGCAATCTGGACCCCGCGCATCAACGGGCGGCGATTGCGCCAGATCCCGATGGTCGCCGCAAGATCGTGCTCGCCACCTCGATCGCCGAAACCAGCCTGACGCTGGATGGCATCCGCATCGTGGTCGATTCCGGGCTGGCGCGGCGGCCGAGATATGATCGGGCGGCGGGGATGACCCGGTTGGTGACCGAACGCGCCAGCCAGGCCTCGGTCACTCAGCGCGCGGGCCGGGCGGCGCGGCAGGGGCCAGGCGTTGCCTATCGGCTGTGGGAAGAGGCGGCGACCGCGGGGCTTCCGCGTTTCGATCCGCCCGAAATTCTGGAAGCCGATCTGTCGGCGCTGACGCTTGATTGTGCGCGCTGGGGCGTTTCCGATCCGCGCACCCTGCGGTGGATCGACCCACCGCCCGACGCCGCGATTGCCGAAGCGCGCAGCCGGCTGAGAGCGCTCGACGCGATCGATGCCGATGGCCGCCCCACCGCGCATGGTGAAGCGATTGCCCGCCTGCCGCTGCCACCCCGGCTTGCCCATATGCTGGTCGAGGCTGGCGCACGGGGCTTTGCCGACATCGCTGCCGATATCGCGGTGCTGCTGGGCGAACGGGGCCTGGGCGGAAACGATCCCGATCTGGAAAGCCGGATGCGGCGTTGGCGCACCGAACGCGGGCAAAGGGCGGACAATGCCCGGCGGCTGGCGAAACGCTGGGTGGGGCTGGTGCCGGGGGGAGCGGCAGATGGCCCATCGGATCGTGGCCCATCGGATCGTGGCCCATCGGATCATGGGTCGTCGGACAAGCTTGCCCTCGCCATCGCGCTGGCCTTTCCTGACCGGCTGGCGCGCCGCCGTGATGCCAGTGGGGAGTTGTGGGCGTCGGTGGGCGGGCGCGGCTTCCGGCTCGATCCGGCCTCGTCATTGGCGCGCAACGAATGGCTGGCGGTGGCCGAAACCCAGGGCATGGCGGCAGGCGCGCGCATTTTGTCGGCAGCGGCGATCGACTTTGCCGATGTCGAGTCGTTGTTCGGTGACCGTATCGAGCTGCGCCGTCACGTCAGCTTCGATGCGGTTACCGGCGGTGTCAGGGCAGAACGCGAACGGCGGCTGGGGGCGGTTCGGCTGAGCGGCGGCCCCGATGCCGCCGCATCGCCCGATGAAATCGCAACAGCCCTGGTGGAGGGGGTGCGGGCCCATGGCCTTGCCTTGCTGCCGTGGAGCGATGCCGCGTCCGCGCTGCGACAACGGGCGGCGTTTGCGGCCAGTCACGGCGGCCCGGAAGTCGCGCTGGACGATGCCGCCTTGCTGGCGCGACTCGACGAGTGGCTGTTGCCGCTGGTCGCGGGCAAGCGTCGGCTCGATCAGATCGATGTGAGCGAGCTGAGCGAGGCGTTGAAGGCGCTGGTCGGGTGGGACGGGGTGCGATCGATCGATCGCCTGGCGCCGACGCGACTCGAAACCCCCGCAGGCAGCAGCCACGCGATCGACTATGCCGCGGAAGCGGGTCCAACGGTGGAATTGCGGCCCCAGGCCCTGTTCGGGTTGGCCCGACACCCGATGGTGGGTGACGGCCGGGTGCCCCTGGTGCTCAGCCTGACTTCCCCGGCGGGGCGGCCGATCCAGACGACGCGTGATCTGCCGGGTTTCTGGGCGGGAAGCTGGGCTGCGGTGGCCAAGGAAATGCGTGGCCGCTACCCGCGCCATCCCTGGCCCGACGATCCGGCCAACGCATCAGCGACGCTGAGGACGAAAAATGCGGATGCGCGCGCGAAAGGCTTGCGATAAGGTGGCGACCATGACGACCGCACGCATCTATCAACGCCCCAAGAACGCCATGCAGTCGGGCCGTGCCCGCACCAGCACCTGGGTTCTGGAATTTGAACCTGTCGAGGCCAAGCAGCCCGATCCGCTGACCGGTTGGGCCGGGTCCGGCGATACGCGCGAACAAGTGCGACTGACCTTCCAGACGGCGGACGCGGCGCTCGCCTATGCCGCGCGCGAAGGCATCAGCGCCCATGTCATCCCCGCGCCGGTCCGCACGCTGAAGCTCCAGACCTACGCCGACAATTTCCGCTGATCAAATTCGCTGACCAAAGGTGCCGGGCGGCCCGCCGCCTCGGCCCGAGTTCTAGGCCAGGATCGATTCGGCGAGCACCAGCAGCAGTTTGACGTCCATGGCCACGCCCGCGGCGCGCTTTGCCGCGATAAAGGCGGGCAGGGCGGCCATCGGCACGCGGTGGACGATGATGTTCTCGTCTCCCTCGCCGCCACCTTCGCCGACGCGCGTCAGGCCCGTGGCTTTGACCAGCGTAAAACTCTCCGACACCATGCCGGGTGATGAGTAAAAATCGCCGACCGTTTCGATATGGCTGGCGCGATAGCCGGTTTCTTCTTCCAGTTCGCGGGCAGCGGCGGTTTCGGCCGGTTCGCCCGCGTCATCGCCATCGCCGACCAACCCGGCGGGCAGTTCCAGGCAATTGCGGCCCAGCGGCACGCGATATTGCTCGACCAGAATGACGTCGCCCGCATCGGTCGCCAGGATGACGGCGGCGCGTATCCCGCGTGCGCGGCCGACAAACTCCCACCGGCCGCGCTTGTAAGCGGCGATGAAATTGCCCTGCCACATGGTTTCCAGCGGCGCATCATGGTCGGGGACGCTCAAAGTTCGATCAACCGGTCGGGCAATTCGTTTTCATCCTGTGCAGTCTTGGGGAAATGTTCGCCGATAATTTCGCCGATGGCGATGACGGCGGCGGCCATGCCTTCACCGGGCTTGCCTTCTTTCACTTCACGGATCAGCGCTGCCATCGCATCGCCCCAGCGGGCGGACGGCACTTTGCTGTGGATCGCCTGATCAGCGATGATTTCGGCGCGGCGTTCGTCGAGCGAGAGATAGAGCAGAATGCCGATGCGCGCTTTCGTCCGCTGCTCGGCGCCGACTTTGAACAATTCCAGCGCGCGCCGCCGGACGCGCCGCACCTTGGTCGCGCGCGGGGTCAGCGCCAACCGCAACGGCCGATATTCCAGCGCATAGCGTACCGCGAGAAAAGCGATCGCCTGGGCAACCATCAGGGTGAACAACAGCCGGGCGGGCTGCGGCGTGCTCCAGCCATCGGCACCGGGATCAGCCAGCCAGTAGAGCAGCGACGGAAACACCGCCGCCGCCGCCACGACCAGCAGCATGACGCCGACCGCGGCATGGAGGGCAACGTCGTTGTACGCATCGGAACGGCGCGTGACGATGGTCACGATTTCGCCGTCGGTGCCCTTTTCGGCATCGGTAACGGCCATCGACACCAGCTCGCGTTCGGCCGGGGTTAGTTGCAGGACACGCGCCATCATCAGCTCTCCGTTACCAGCTTCTACCAGCTTCCCGATGCGCCACCGCCGCCAAACGAACCGCCGCCGCCTGAAAAGCCGCCGCCGCCGCTATCGCCGCCGCCCCAGTCGGAGCCGCCTGATCCCCCGCCCCATGACGAGCCACGGCCGCCGCGGCTTAATTCGTCTAGAATCACCGGACCCCACAGCCAGACGTCGTTCCAGCCGCGGCCCGATCCACCGGCACCGGCCGCGTAGCGCTGCCCGCCCGCCCGGCGGAACAGCATGGGCACGACAAAGAACAGGCCGAACATCACGACGAATGCGATGACCAGGGGTGCGTCACCACTGCTGCCATGCTTGGGCTTCGCTTTCGCAGCGGCTTGGGCAGCGCGCTGTTCCGCGGCTTCCAATGGCAGTTTCAGTTGTTCGGCGATGGCCTGCGTACCCGCGATGATGCCGCCCGGCATGTCGCCTGCCTTGAATTTGGGGATGACGGCTTCGCTGATGATCGAATTCGACATCGCGTCGGTCATGATCGGTTCAAGCCCATAGCCGACTTCGATGCGGACTTTCCGATCCTTGGGCGCGACAATCAGGATGACGCCGTTGTTGGCGCCTTTCTGCCCGATGCCCCATGCGCGGCCCAGCTTATAGCCATAATCCTCGATCGCGTATCCTTGCAGGTCGGGGATGGTTGCCACCACCAATTGCCGCGTCGATGCCTTTTCGGCGTCGGCGGAAATCTGTTCGAGTTGGGCGATCTGCTGGGGGTTCAGCACATGTGCTGCATCGACCACTCGTCCGGTGAGCGGCGGGAAGGTCTGGGCATGGGCCAAGCCGGGGAGAAGCATGACGAGCAGCGCCAACGGACCGAACAACATGTTGAACCATCGGTTTGGGATGCGGCTGGCGATGGACTGCACGATTTTCATGTCCCCACGAAAGGGCCGGGCGGCGCCATGAACCGCCCAGCGGATGGAGGATGTGTTTAGTTGCCGTTCCCGAAATCGACCTTGGGCGCATTTTCGGCCCCCGGAGTCGTTGCCTGGTAAGGCGTCACCGGCTTGGCGCCGTAGAAGATTTTCGCGCCAATCGCGTCGGGGAAAGTGCGGATGCGGGTGTTATAGCCCTGCACCGCGGTATTATAGTCGCGGATGGCGATGGTGATGCGGTTCTCGGTTCCCTCAAGCTGGCTCATCAGCGTCTTGAAGTTTTCCTGGCTTTGCACCTGCGGATACGCCTCGACCGTGGCGAGCAGACGGCTGAGCGAACCGTTCAACTGACCCTGCGCCTGGGCAAATTGCTGCACCTTGGTCGCATCGGTCAGGTCGGCACCGCTGACTTGCACCGATGTCGCCTTGGCGCGCGCGTTGATGACGTCGGTCAGCACCTTGTCTTCACCCTGCACCGCGCCTTTGACGGTGGCGACGAGATTGGGGATCAGGTCGGCGCGGCGCTGGTAATCGGCCTGCACGTCGGCCCAGCGCGCCTTCACATTCTCTTCGGCGGTGGGCACGCTGTTCAACCCGCAGGAAGACAGCATCACGGCACCGGCAATCGCCACGGGAATACGAAATTTCATCTGGTTTCCTTCCAAAAACCTGCGCCGGGCGAACCCGGCCTTGACCTTTTAGCCGGGGCGGGATCACTTGCCCAAGCTAAATCGGCCAAACCGGATCGGCGCGTGTGTTAGTTGGGGAGCACAGTTGAGATGTTCAAGGAATTTCAGGCGTTCATCAATCGCGGCAACGTGATGGATCTGGCGGTGGCGGTCATTATCGGCGCGGCGTTCGGCAAGATCGTGTCCTCGCTGACCGACGATGTCATCATGCCGTTGATCGGCAAGCTGTTCGGGGGGCTGGATTTTTCCAGCTATTATGTGCTGCTCGGCAATGTTCCGGCCGACTACAAGGGACCGCTGACCGATTATGCGGCGCTGAAGAAAGCAGGCGTGCCGTTGTTCGGCTATGGCCAGTTCGTGACCCAGGTGGTCAATTTCGTCATCGTTGCGTTCATCATCTTCCTGCTCGTCCGCTTCATCGGCAAGGCAATGCAGAAAGCCGAAGCGGCGCCCGAAGCAACCGCGCCAGCGCCCGAATCAGCCAATATCGCACTGCTGCGTGAAATCAGGGATGAATTGAAGGCGCAACGCGGCGCAGCCTGACCCTCGGGTCTGGCGCGATCAGGCCGCGGCAAGATCCTGGGCGGTGGCATCGGCCAGGCTGGTGCCGTCGAGGATCCGCGCAGTTTCGTCGCGCACGCGCATCATCGCATGGCGAATGGCGCAGCTTGCCTCATCCTTGCAATCGGCGCAGCGCCGATAGGCGGTGCGGCTGACGCAGGGCACGAGCGCCAAAGGTCCTTCGATAACGCGGATGATTTCGCCAAGCGAAATCAGATGCTTGGGCCGGGCGAGGCAATAGCCGCCCATCTTGCCGCGATGGCTGTGCAGGAAGCCTGCTTCGCGCAAATCGGCCAGGATCAGTTCCAGGAATTTGCGCGGCACATTGGCCTCCTGCGCGATCCTTCCCATGGGAATGGGCGGTCCGCCGGCAGGAGCATGGGCCAGAAACAACATCGCGCGCAGCGCGTAACGGGAACGCTGAGTCAACATGAGATATCATATGCACCGTCTTTGTGGCGATCGAAAGGCGGGCTTTTCATTAATTGCGCGCGCCCTATATTGGGGGCGCCGGGTTCGCCCGGATATAGCGATAAACTGCAGCGTGAACTAGGCGCAGCGGACCCGGGGGCAGTACCCGGCGGCTCCACCACCACCCGCCCTTCGCGGCGGATGATGACGGGGCCGAACTAGGATCGACGTGTGTTGAAAGGCGCTGTTTTCGCTCGGAATGGGACCACCGTGACGGCCCATAACACAAGTGCCAACGATAACGAGGCGCTCGCGATTGCGGCCTAACCCAAGTCCTCACGGACTAGGTTAGTCAGACAAAAGCGCGGTTCGGGCCGCACCGGGCAACAGAAGCGGATTCCAGCGGTACGGGGAGCACCGGGCAACAGAAGCTCCCCACCTTCATTCGGTTATTCGCCACGACGGACCTCGGCTGCCATCAGTCGGCGGGCCACGATTACAATTTGCGACAAAATTTCGCGGTGAAATAAGGGGCCAGGCGGGGTTGAAATCGCCGCCGTTCATCTGGCAGCAAGCTTTCGCTAGGCAATGAATCGGCATTCATGCCCCTGCCACCGAACGGGCGTCCGGGGGCGAATCACAACGACCGAAATTCAATGACAAGGGGTATCGCACGACATGGCTAACCGGTTGCTGGCGAGCGCATCCGCGCTGGCGCTTGGATGCTATTGCGCGCCCGCGATGGCCGATCCGTTGACGGTCAGCAGCGCCCAGACGACGCCGGTCAGAACCTCCGCGGCGGCCAATGGCACATCGGGTGACATCACCATCACCAGCGCCGGTTCGATCGCGCCGACTGCGGCGGGTGCCGCCGTCACGATCGATAGTACCAACAGCGTGACCAACCAGGGTTCGATCACCTTCAGCGGCGTCGATAACGCGACCGGAATCGTCGCCAATGCGGGTGTTACCGGCAATATCACCAATGCCGGGACGATCACCGTCAACGAGACCTATGTGCGCACCGACACCAACAGCGATGGCGTGCCGGATGGGCCCTATGCGCAGGGGACCAACCGGTTCGGTATCCGGACGCTGGGCGTGCTCAACGGCAACGTGACCAACAGCGGCACGATTACGGTGCAGGGCAATGACAGCGCGGGTATTTCGCTGGGTGGTGCCTTGAACGGCGCCTTGTCGCAGACGGGCACGATTACGGTTGCCGGCGACAATTCGTTCGGCGTGAGAACCGGCGCGGTGTCGGGCAACGTGACGCTTGGCGGTGCGATCAGCGCGTTCGGCACCGGCTCATCGGGCGTTGTTCTGGGCGGCGATGTTGGTGGCGCGCTGGCAGTCAACGCCACCATTGCGACTTCGGGCTATAGCTCGGTTACCTTGCCCGCATCGGTAACCGGCCTCACCGCCAGCAATCTGCTGCAGGGCGGGCCGGCCTTCTGGATCCAGGGTAATGTTGCCGGCGGCGCGAATTTCGCCGGGGCGACCACCACCACCAATGCCGACAATACGACGACGACGACCGCGGGTGCGGCGATTACCAATTACGGATCATCGCCTGCGCTGCTGATCGGTTCGGCCAGCAACGCGATCACATTGGGGCCGGTAGCCAGCGACGCAGGTGGCTTTGGCCTGCTCGTCGGCGGCGGTATCGCGGGCAACGGTGTTTACAGCAACGTCAATGGCACCGGCGCGCAGATCGGCGGTCTGGGCGGCGCTGTGACGATCACCAACGGCATTCGGGTCACCGGTTCGATCGGCGCATCGTCGAATGGCGGATCGGCAACCGGGCTTTACCTGGCGAATGGCGCCACCACGCCGACGCTCACCAATTCCGGCACGCTCAGCGCGCAGGTGACGGCGCTGGGGACAGTGACAAATCCCGCCGCAACCGCCCTGTTGATCGACGCTGGCGCGCAACTTGGCTCGATAACCAACCTGGCGACGATTTCCGCCACCGGCGTAACGGGCGCGCAGACCGGGGCGATCGTCGATCGCTCGGGGCGAGTTGGCCTGATCCACAACAGCGGCACTATCGCCGCGTCGGGTGGAACCAGCAATGTTGCGATCAACGTGTCCGCATCGACCACGGGTGTTTCGATCGTCCAGGACAATTCGACTGGCGGGTTCACCAACCCGTCGATTACCGGCGATATCCTGTTCGGCGGAGGCAGCAACTCGCTGTCGGCCAGCGTCGGCGCGATCGTCGGCAACGTCACCTTCGGCGGCAGTGGCAACAGCTTTGCGCTCAGCGGTACGGCTGCATATGCGGGCAATGCCAATTTCGCGGGCACAACCGGCACCTTGACCATCGGCAGCGGTGCCAGCTTTGCCGGGGCCGTGCAGAATGCGTCATTGGTCGGCGTGACGGTCAACGGCGGTACATTCTCGCCATCAGCGACAACGGCCACCCAGATCGGTTCGTTGACCGTGAATGGCGGTACGCTGAATATCGGTATCGATGCCGCCAATGGCGCGAGTTCGCTGGTCCAGGTGGTGGGCAATGCCGGTTTCGGCAGCGGCAGCGTGCTGAACGTCCAGTTCCAGCATCTGAACGATGCGCTTGGCACCTTCACCGTGCTGCAAGCCGGGTCGTTGACCGGCACGGGCAACCTGACGCTCAGCCAGGCGAGCGTGCCGTTCCTGTTCAATCGATCGCTTGCTGCGAACGCGACCAACACGGCGTTGATTGTCACCACCACGCGCAAGACGGCGACCGATCTTGGCCTGGCACCAACGCTGGCGGCGGTTTATGAACCCGCTTATGCAGCGGCACTCGGCGATCAGCCGATCGGTGACACCCTGCTTTCGTTGACCAGTGCGGCGGGCCTCGACCACAGTCTGCGCCAGTTGCTGCCCAATTTCTCCGGCGGCGTATTCGATTCGACCAGCCTGGCGACGCGCGCCGCGACCAAGGCGCTTGCCGATCGCAATTTGCAGACCGTCGATACCGGGCGTCTTGGCGCCTGGGTGCAACTAGTCGGCTGGGCGGACAAGAAAAGTGTCGGTTCGACCGCAGGCTACAATAACTATGGCAGCGGCCTTACCGGCGGCATCGAACGCCGCTTTGGCCAGCTTGGCAGCATCGGCGCTTCGGTCAGTTACCTGGTCGGGGTGGTGAACGATGTCGGCACGGCGGCGGGCATCAACCAGGACGAAGTGCTGTTCAACCTCTATTGGCGGGCAAGCTGGGGCAGGCTTCATGCCTATGCGACGGGCGGCATCGGCAATGTCCAGTTGGACAGCAGCCGCTATTTTGACGGCATTTCCTCCGGTGCGACGTTCTCGCGCACGGCGACCGGCAAATGGGGATCGACGCTGTACACCGGCCTGGCCGGAGCATCCTATGAATTGCCGCTTGGCCGCTTGTATGTACGTCCCGAAGTGTCGGTCGATTATGTCCGCCTGAAGGAAAACGCCTATACCGAAACCGGCGGCGGCACCGGCCTCGATCTTTCCGTCAGCGGGCGCAGCAGTTCCGAATCGGCGGTCAACGGATCGCTGGTCGTCGGCTATTACCTGACCCAGCCCAAGGAAGCCGATAGCAGTTTTGCGCGGATCGAACTGCTGGGCGGCGACCGCGCCTTGCTGTCGAGCACCCTGGGCACGACCACGGCGCAGTTTGGCAACGGCAATGCCTTCACCCTGACACCGGAGGCCCGCCGTTCGGGTTGGACCGGCGGCCTGCGTGCGTCCGCTGGCAACGGTATCTTCTCGGTCACTGCCGACGCAAGCGCCGAACGCCAGCAGGACCATGTCGCGGGTCTTGCCCGCCTGGGCGTCAGCTTCCACCTGTAACGGCTGGCCGGGGTTTCTCCCGGCAGTCTCGCTGGTTCGCGCATACAGGAACGGCGCCGATCTTTTTGAGGGTCGGCGCTGTTCCTGCGCATTACCGGTTTACCGGCGACGGCGACCTTTGTCCCGTTCGCCATGGCCGCCGCCATGGTCGGCTGGCGCGCGCGGCAGGTCTGCCAGCGTCAAATAGCCCACGCCATCGGGATCGAGCAAATCGAAGCGTCGGCCCGCTGCTCGCCGCATCTCGTTGAAGTTCACCGTGCCGTCCAGATCGGCATCCATCGAGGTAATTGGCTCAGCGATATTGATGAGGCCGAAATGGCCCGCGCCGCTGATCGGTTCGGCAAACGCGCCCAGGCGCAGGGCAGGCGGGCTGCTGTCGCCTCCGCCATCCTGGCCGCCGCCATTGCCGGTCAAGCCCAGCCGGTTGTTGCCGCCGCCCTCCCCATGGCGACGGTGCCCGCCACCGCCAAAGCCGCCTTTACCCGGCCTGCCGTCGATGGCGGCGGGATCCAGTTCGCTGAGGTTGGTGGATCTGATCTCCGGTAAAATTTCCCGTTCGTAACGACCGATCTCGTCATTTTCGAGGATGCCGTTGTGATCCAGGTCGAGCGTGTTGAAGAAACGTTCGAAATCGGCGGCAAGCTCTCCGCGATCAATCTTCCCGTCGTGATTGGTATCGGCCTGCGCGAACCAGGTTGCCACCGGATATGCTTCACCAAAGGGTGCGCGAAACGGTTGTCCTGAGGGTGCGACGAACAACTGGCCGGTCGGTCCAAAGGCTCGATGCTCGCGCGGGGTGCTGGACGGCGGCGGCCCATCGTCGAAATGGTGAAGCGGCTTGGTGGCTGGCGGTGGCGCGGATTGTTCCTGCGCAAGCGCGGGCGCGGCCAGGGAGCAACAAGCGAGCAATATTGAAAAACGCATCGACGCACCTTCTTGGTCAGGCAGCGAAACGATGCACGGCTAATGGCCCATATGCTCGATTCGCCGCTGGCGAATTGAGGCCAATCAAGCCGGAAAGGCGAGTGAATTCGATGTCATCGGGTGTTTTCGCGCGGCAATTTGGCACGGTGCATGGCACTCGTAATGAACCGGACGCTCAGCCGACAAAAAGCGGAAAGCCAAAGAAAAGGGGCCCGGTCGCCCGAGCCCCTTTTTTCGATAAACTGGCCTGGAAGGCGATCAGTCGCGATCGCCCGTCAGGAAAGCCGGGGCGAATTCGGGCGCGCTGCCTTCATCCTTGCCACCCTCTTCCGAACGCTCACGGCGCGGACCACGGCCGCCATCACGGCGCGGGCCACGATCGCCGCGGTCGCCACCGCGACCACCACGACCGCCATCGCCATCACGGCGCGGACGATCACTACGATCGCCACGCGGTTCGCGGGCTTCACGGGCGGGGCGGGTGTCTTCCAGCTCTTCGCCGGTTTCCTGATCGACGACGCGCATCGACAGGCGAACCTTGCCGCGCGGATCGATTTCAAGAACCTTGACCTTGACTTCCTGGCCTTCGCTCAGGACGTCGGCGACCTTTTCGACCCGTTCGTTGCGGATTTCGGAGACGTGGACGAGACCGTCCTTGCCGCCCATGAAGTTCACGAACGCGCCGAAATCGACCAGGTTGACGACCTTGCCGTTGTAGACCTTGCCCACTTCGGCTTCCTCGACAATGCCCTTGATCCAGTTGATCGCGGCTTCGATCTGGCTGTGGTCGGACGACGAAACCTTGATGATGCCATCATCGTCGATGTCGACCTTGGCGCCGGTAGTGGCGACGATCTCACGGATCACCTTGCCGCCGGTGCCGATGACGTCACGGATCTTCGACTTGTCGATCGTGAGCGTCTCGATGCGCGGTGCATGCGCCGACAGTTCCTCGCGGGTGTGGTCGAGCGCCTTGGCCATTTCGCCCAGGATGTGCGCGCGACCTTCATGTGCCTGTGCCAGGGCCGCCTTCATGATCTCTTCGGTGATACCGGCGATCTTGATGTCCATCTGGAGCGAGGTGATGCCTTCGCTGGTGCCGGCTACCTTGAAGTCCATGTCGCCCAGGTGATCTTCGTCACCCAGGATGTCGGACAGGACGGCAAAGTTCTTGCCTTCCAGGATCAGGCCCATGGCGATGCCCGAAACCGGGCGCTTGATCGGCACGCCGGCGTCCATCAGGCTCAGCGAACCGCCGCACACCGTTGCCATCGACGACGAGCCGTTCGACTCGGTGATGTCGCTGGTGACGCGGATCGTGTACGGGAACTCTTCCTTGGTCGGCAGGACGGCGTGCAGTGCGCGCCAGGCCAGCTTGCCATGGCCGATGTCACGACGGCTCGGCGCGCCGAAGCGCCCGACTTCACCGACCGAATAGGGCGGGAAGTTATAGTGCAGCATGAAGTTCTGGTAGCTCAGACCGTTCAGCCCATCGATCATCTGCTCGGCATCCTTGGTGCCCAGCGTGGTGGTGGCGATGGTCTGCGTCTCGCCGCGCGTGAACAGGGCAGAGCCATGCGCGCGGGGCAGATAGTGAACCTCTGCCTCGATCGGGCGGATCTGCGTGGTGGTACGGCCGTCGATGCGGCGGCCGTCCTTCAGGATCGCGCCACGAACGATTTCAGCTTCGAGCTTCTTGACCAGCTTCTGCGCGGCCATCTGCTCTTGCGGGGTCCGGTCGGCCATTGCCGCCTTCGCCTTGGCGCGGGCGGTGTTGAGCATCTCGGCGCGGTCGGACTTCAGCGTCGTCTTGTACGCGGCTTCGATGTCCTTGCCGATCAGCTTCTTCAACTCGGCCTTCACCGCGGCGGTGTCGTCGGCGAGCTTCAGCTCCCACGGCTCCTTGGCGGCCTGTTCGGCGAGGCTGATGATCGCCTTGATGACTTCCTGGCTGGCGCGATGCGCGAACATCACGGCGCCGAGCATGACGTCTTCCGACAGCTCCTTGGCTTCGGATTCGACCATCATCACCGCGTCCTGCGTGGCCGCGACGATCAGGTCCAGATCACCTTCGGCGACTTCGGCGTCGCTGGGGTTGAGCTGATATTCGCCGTCCTTGTAGCCGACGCGTGCCGCGCCGATGGGCCCCATGAAGGGCACGCCGGAAAGCGTCAGCGCAGCCGATGCCGCGATCATCGCCAGGATGTCGGGTTCGTTCTGGCCGTCATAGCTCAGCACCTGGGCAATGACGTTGATTTCGTTGTAAAAACCTTCGGGGAACAGCGGGCGGATCGGGCGATCGGTCAGGCGCGAGATCAGCGTCTCACGCTCGGTCGCGCCGCGTTCGCGCTTGAAGAAGCCGCCTGGAATACGACCGGCAGCCGAATATTTTTCCTGATAGTGAACGGTGAGCGGGAAGAAATCCTGCCCTTCCTTCACCGACTTTGCCGCGGTGACCGCGCAAAGCACAACGGTTTCACCCAACGTCGCGATGACCGCGCCGTCAGCCTGGCGGGCAACCTTGCCCGTTTCCAGCGTGAGGGTTTCTCCGCCCCACTGGATTGATACGGTTTTCTTGTCGAACATTTTATTTCCTTCAACGCCACGCGCCCTATGCGCGTGGGGCCTGTCTGGGCCCGCTCCATGGGGCCCGATGTGCGAGCCGGTTTTGGCTCGGTCGAGGAAGAACCGAATTGTTCCTCCTCTGGGGTGCGCCCCGGTCGAACCGGGACCCGGACTGGTCTCTCGCTAATGCGGGAGCACCATGACAGTTTTACGAAAAGGGCGACCCGCAGGCCGCCCTTTCCGGTTACTTGCGAAGGCCCAGCTTGCCGATCAGATCGGTATAACGCTGGCCGTCGGTCTTGCGCAGATAATCAAGCAGCGAACGACGCTTGTTGACCATCATCAGCAGGCCGCGGCGTGAATGGTTATCCTTGGCATGGCCCTTGAAATGCTCGGTCAGGTTCCTGATCCGCTCGGTCAGGATTGCAACCTGAACCTCGGTCGAACCGGTGTCGCCCGCAACGCGGCCGAATTCCTGAACAAGCGCTTCCTTGCGCTCTTGCGTAATCGACATGTCTTTTCCTTCGACATCTTTGTTTACAGGTTGAAGCCGCGCACGACGCGAACCATCCGGTTCTCCGCCTCGACCAGAGCGACCGGAACATCGTCCAGCGTCGCAAGGCAAAGACCGTCATTTGCAGCGATCCCGATCAACTGCCGCCCCTGACGGAGCAGCCCTGCCTGATCGGGCGTAAGGGAGAGAGCCGGGATGTCGTCCAGCCCTGCCCTTAATGGCAGAAGTACGTCTATAAGCGCGCGCCCATGGCCCAATTCGTTCAAATTGTCCAGCGATATCGCGTGGTCGAGCCCGAATGGCCCGGCTCGCGTGCGGCGAAGCATGGTGACATGACCAACCGTGCCCAGCGCATGGGCAATGTCGCGCGCCAGGCTGCGGATATAGGTGCCCTTCGACACATGCGTCGACAATGTGGCGTGTGGCAGGCGGTCGCTATCGTCGCCACTGTCGAGCACGGCGAGTCGGTGGATCGTCACCGCCCGCTTCGCCAGCACCACATCCTCGCCCGCGCGCGCCAGGTCATAAGCACGCTCGCCATCGACTTTCAGCGCCGAATAAGCTGGGGGAATTTGCTCGATCGCGCCGGTGAAGCGGGGCAGGGCGTTTTCCAGGTCGGCGCGGGTCGGGCGCACGTCGCTGGTTGCGATGGCCTTGCCCTCGGCGTCGAGCGTGTCGGTTTCGATGCCGAAGGTGATGGTGAAGTCATAAGTCTTCGATGCGTCGAGCATCCGTCCGGCCAGCTTGGTCGCTTCACCCACCGCAATCGGCAGCACGCCCGATGCCAGCGGGTCCAGCGTGCCGCCATGGCCAACCTTAGGCTTGTGGACGCCATTGGCACGCAGCACACGCTTTACCGCGCTTACTGCCTGGGTCGATCCAAGCCCCACGGGTTTGTCGAGAATGATCCAGCCGTGCATCGCGTCAGCCCGCCACCTGGCCGGGTGTCTGTGCAGTGCGCTGGCGAAAGTGGCGACGGCACAGCGCGACATAGCGGCCGTTGCCGCCAATCTCTGTCTGTGCGCCATCGGCGACGGCTTGGCCCGCGGCGTCGACGCGCAGGTTCATCGTCGCCTTGCGCCCGCACTCGCACACCGATTTCAATTCGATCAGCGCGTCGGCAATGGCGAGCAGCCGCGCCGACCCCGGAAACAGGTCGCCCCGGAAATCGGTGCGCAGGCCATAAGCGAGAACCGGCATGTCATGGTCGTCGGCCAGTTCGGCCAGTTGATCGACTTGCGCGGGCGTCAGGAATTGCGCTTCGTCGACCAGCACGCACGCCACCGGCCCTTCGGCGCCCAGAGCGGCGGCGCGAAGATCGGTCGTTTCGTCAAAGGCAATCGCATCGCGTTCCAGCCCGATACGCGATCCGATGGTGCCCGCGCCCGACCGCGTGTCGATGGCGGCGGTGAACAACAGCGTCTTCATGCCGCGCTCACGATAATTGAAATCGGCCTGCAACAACGTCGTCGATTTGCCCGCGTTCATGCTGGCATAGTAGAAATAGAGCTTGGCCATGCGTCTTTATCGCGGCCCTGGCGCCAGCGTGCCGAGCCACGCGACCAGCGCTTCGGACAGGGCAATGCGCTTGTCGGAAAATGGATGATCGGTCGGCCAGATGGCGCCAGTGACCTGCGTATTGCCGGCATCGCGCGCGGCCTTGAAATAGCTGTTGTTGCCATCGCCATTGCCACGCGTCGCGCCATAGATGGCAATCGGGCGCTTGCCATAAGCGGCGATGCGGCGCGTCAGGTCGAAACGATCCAGATTGGCAGTCATTTCGCTGGATAGCGCAGCCTCGCTGGTATGGGCGAGTGGTGGCAAGTCGCCGGTGGCTTCTTGATGCCAGGCTTTCCGGCCAGCCTCGGTGGCCAGTGCGCGCCCGGTTGCGGCGATATCCCACGCATCGATCAGGAACAGGCCAATCACCTGACTGTCGTCCGCCGCCGCATCAGCCGCCATGAAGCCGCCCATGCTGTGGCCCGCCAGTGCGATCCGTTTCGGGTCGATGTGATATTTGGCGGCGATCGCGGGATTACGCAGAAAGGTGATCGCAGCATGGGCATCGTCGGCGGCGCCACCGAACGAGAAATCGCCCGGGCTGCCCCATGATCCGTGATAATGCATGGTCAGCACGTTCCAGCCCGCGCGCCGCGCGGCCTGCGCCAGGTCAAGATTCTGCTCGTTGCCGGGAAAGCCATGGAACAGGATCAGCGTCGGGTGCGGCGCGGCGCCCGATGCGGTGTAGATCAGCGCATTCATCGCGCCGCCCTTTACCGGGATGACGAAGGCGTCGTTGCCCGCGGGATAAGCGCTGTCGGGCGCAGGATCGCCGACCGCGGGCGACGTGCTTTGGGCAAGCGCGGGGCCAGTGGCGCAAACTGCCAGCGAAAGCGCCAATGGGAATATGCTTTTGACGCGGATCACTGAACGCCCCTTATACCGGACCGGAGAGCGAGACGTATCAGGCTTCCTCGCCATCGCCAGTCAAATCCTGCGCCACGTGCGGCGCACGCAGCAGCGTGTCGATATGGCTGCCCTCGTCAAAGCTCTGGTCGGCCAGGAATTTCAGCTTGGCGGCGTATTTGGTGTTCACCCGCCGCGCGACTTCGCTCTGCAGGTAAGCGGTGTTGGTGCGCAGCGCCTTCAGCACCACGTCCTCATCCTTGCCGAGCAGGGGCTTCACAAAGGCGGTGGCGTGGCGAAGGTCGGGCGACATGCGCACTTCGGTGACGGTGACGAGGTGTTTTGCCAGCGTTTCGTCATGCACATCGCCGCGCGCGAGAATATCCGCCAACGCATGACGCACCTGCTCGCCCACGCGCAACAGGCGGACGGAACGGGTTTCGGGGGTTTCGGTTGGTTTCATAGTGTTCGTGGATCCATAGGCGGGACTCGAACCCGCCAAACGATCAGCATTTGCCGATCGCCCCCGCCGACCGGGTCAAGACCAATACCATTCTTACAACGTCCGTTCGCGCAGTTCGACCTCGAACGTTTCCAGGAAGTCGCCCGGCTTGATGTCGGTGAAATTCTGGGTGAACGTTACGCCGCATTCTAGACCTGCGCGCACTTCCGCCACATCGTCCTTGAAGCGGCGCAGTGATGCGATTTCGCCCTGATAGATGATGACGTCGTTGCGCGTGATGCGAGCCTTGAGCGCCTTGCGGATATTGCCTTCGACGACCAGCAAACCGGCGGCCTTGCCGTGCTTGCCCGCCGAGAACACATCGCGGATTTCGGCGCGGCCGACGACCGTTTCAAACGCTTCGGGGCCAAGTTCGCCCGCCATGCCGGCGCGGATTTCGTCGATCAGGTCATAGATCACGTCGTAATATTTGAGCGCGACCTTCTGCCGTTCGGCGATTTCGCGTGCCTTGGCATTGGCGCGGACGTTGAAGCCGATGATCGGCGCGCCCGATGCACCCGCCAGCGTCACGTCGCTTTCGGTGATGCCGCCAACGCCTGAATGCAGCACGCGCGCCTTGATCTCGTTGGTCGAGATCTTGTTGATCGAACTGACGATCGCTTCAACCGAACCTTGCGTATCGGCCTTGACGACCAGCGGATATTCGATCGCCTGCTTTTCCTTGAGCGCGGAGAACATGCTCTCCAGGCTTGCCGGGCTTTGGGTGGTGCGTTTCTGGAGCTGCACGCCCTGGCGATATTCGGCGACTTCGCGGGCACGGGCTTCGTTTTCGACGACCTGCAACACGTCACCGGCGCGCGGTACGCCCGACAGGCCAAGCACTTCGACCGGAACCGACGGACCGGCTTCTTTCACCTGCTGACCCTTGTCGTCGATCAGCGCGCGCACGCGGCCACTTTCCGCGCCGACGACGAAAATGTCGCCAACGCGCAACGTGCCGCGACTGACCAGGATGGTCGCCAGCGGGCCACGGCCCTTGTCCAGCTTCGCCTCGATCACGGTGCCTTCGGCCATCCGGTCTGGATTGGCCTTCAACTCCATGATTTCCGCCTGGAGTTGAATCTTCTCGATCAGGTCATCAAGGCCGGTCTTCTTCAGTGCGGACACTTCCACGTCCTGCACGTCGCCAGACATTTCTTCGACCAGAACGTCGTATTGCAGCAGTGCTTCACGCACTTTTTGCGGATTGGCTTCGGGCTTGTCGACCTTGTTGATCGCAACGATCATCGGCACGCCTGCCGCCTTGGTATGGGCAATCGCTTCCACCGTCTGCGGCTTCAGGCCGTCGTCGGCGGCAACCACCAGCACCACGATGTCAGTGACGTTGGCACCGCGCGCGCGCATTTCGGTAAAGGCTTCGTGGCCGGGCGTGTCGAGGAAAGTGACTTTCGACTTGTCCTTCAACGTCACCTGATAAGCACCGATATGCTGGGTGATGCCACCAGCTTCGCCAGCGGCGATGTCGGTGCCGCGCAGCGCGTCGAGCAGGCTGGTCTTGCCGTGATCGACATGGCCCATGATGGTGACGACCGGCGGACGTGTTTCCAGCGCTTCGCTGGGATCTTCGACCGCATCGACCGTCAGGTCGGCGTCGCTGTCGGACACGCGCGTGATGTTGTGGCCGAATTCGGTCACCAGCAATTCGGCGGTGTCCTGGTCGATCGTCTGGTTGACGGTGACCATCATGCCCATCTTGAACAGCGCCTTCACCAGATCCGCGCCCTTTTCGGCCATGCGGTTGGCAAGTTCCTGAACGGTGATGGCATCCGGCACCACGACATCGCGCACCTGCTTGGGCTGCGCGTCGCGCGGCCCGCCCATGCGGCGATGTTCCTTTTCACGCGCACGCTTCAGCGCGGCAAGGCTGCGTGCTCGCGCACCGCCATCGTCGTTGAGCGCGCGGTTGACGGTCAGCTTGCCCGACTGACGTCGGTCATCGACGCTCTTGCGGTCACGCTGCGGCCGGGCGGGGGCCTCGGGCGCGGCGCCCGGACGGCGCGGCGCGGTGGTGCTCGCGGTGCTGGCCGGTGCAGTTGTGCTGGTCGCCGGGGCGGCCGGCGTCGCGGCTGCGGGTGCGGCGGCCGGGGCCGGTTCGACACGACGCGGTGGCAGAACGCGCTGCACCGGGGTGAAGCGGCGTGGCGCGGGCAGGCTGGGGTCCGCGGTCAGGCCAACTGGCGCTGCCACTTCCGGTTCTGCGGCCACGGGTTCAGCCGCGGGGGTTTCCGCCACCGGAGCCTTGGCCACGGCAGCTTCGGGCTGCGGTTGCTCGGTGCTGGGCTGAGTGTTGGCCTTGGCTTCCGCTTCGGCCTTGCGTGCTTCCTCGGCGCGGCGGCGTTCTTCCTCAACCGCCTCGCGGGTTTCACGCTCCTCGCGGCGGCGCGCTTCTTCAAGCGCGTTCATGCGGGCCTCATCAGCCTCTCGCAGCAGCTTTTCCTGAAGCTCGCGGCGCGACAGCGGGCTGGCGTTGGGGGTCGGGCGCGGCGGCGGGGCCACGGGTTGACGCGGGGCCTCAGCCACTGGCGGCTCTGCCACCACGGCGTCGGGCGCATCCTGCACCAGGGTTTCTTGCTGAGCGCCGGGGCCGAGCATACGGCGGCGCTTTACTTCGACCACGACGGTGTTGGACCGGCCATGGCTGAAGCTCTGCTTCACCTTGCCAGTCTCTACCGTGCGCTTAAGGCCGAGCGGCGCGCGCATTCCCAGTTTTGGCTTGTCGTTTTCGTCACTCATCAGGTCGCTCAACGTCCTCAATCAATCGCGCCGGACGATAAATCGCCGGAAATGTTAAATGCCGATGCGCCCTGCGACGCGGTTTCGCAAGGCTCTGCATCCTTGGCGGGTCCGGTAAAATGGAGCCAGCGGTCCAGCGCCTCCCGCAACCGTCGGGCGGCTCCGGGGTCTGTAATGCCGACATGTACCACGTTTTCGCGCCCCAGCGCCACGGACAATATAGGACGTCCGATCGGAAGTACCAATCCGGTCTGTCCACTGCCTTCGCGGTCGCTGCCCACGCGCCATGCCTGGTCGAGCCGACGGTTGCCGTCGACGCCCGCGTCGGCTGCGTGCAGCAACAGGCGCAACTTGCCCGAACGCGCGGCGTCGGCGATCCGGTCCGAGCCGATCAGCACGCGTCCGGCACGAAGTTCCAGGCCCAGCCGATCAAGCACCAGCCGTTCGAGCGCATGGGCGATCATCGCGGGCAGGTCATCGGGGATATGCGTCGCGCCGCCCTTGAACGCGCGGCCGAGCGCGCCTTTCAGCTTGCCCTTGGCCAGCGCGGTTTCCAGTTCGGCCTGATCGACGCCGATCCATGCACCGCGTCCGGGTGCCTTGCCGCGAACATCGGGCAACACCAGGCCATCGGGCGAAAGCGCAAGGCGAATCAGCCCTTCGCGCGGAGCCTCCTCGCGCGACAGGATGCACGTGCGGACAGGATCGGCGCTCACCACGCATCCCCTTTCCGGTCCGGACAGGATGTAGCGGTAACTAACCGCGTATCATGGCGAGGGAACCGCATGAGCGTCCTCCCTCGCATGTGTGGCCGGGCAACGCAGCATCAGGCAGCGCCTTCCTCGCCCACGACTTCCTCATCGGCGAACCAATGCGCGCGTGCGGCCATGATGATCTCGTTGCCCTGTTCTTCGTTCAGGCCATATTCGGCCAGGATGCCGCCCTTGTCTTCCGACCGGCGCGTATCTTCGTTGCGACGGCGCGCCTGTTCGTTGCGACGCTTCTGGATCAGTTCGTCGGTTGCCAGATCGGCCAGGTCGTCAAGCGTCTTGATGCCCGCCTTGCCCAAAGTGACCAGCATCGCTTCGGTAAGGTGGGGAATTTCGGCGAGGTCATCCTCGACGCCCAGCGCGCGGCGGGTTTCACGCGCAACCTGTTCGCGGCGCTCCAGCGCTTCCTGCGCGCGGTTCTGCAGTTCGGATGCCAGGTCCTCGTCAAAGCCTTCGATCGAGGCCAGCTCGGTCGGGTCGACATAAGCGACTTCTTCCAGTTCGCCAAAGCCCTCGGCGACCAGAAGCTGCGCCAGGGTTTCATCGACATCGAGTTCGTTCTGGAACATTTCCGAACGCTCGACGAATTCCTTCTGGCGCTTTTCGCTGGCGTCCGCTTCGGTCAGGATGTCGATCGCCTTGCCGGTCAACTGGCTGGCAAGGCGGACATTCTGGCCGCGGCGACCGATGGCCAACGACAACTGATCGTCTGGAACCACGACTTCGATGCGGTCATCTTCCTCGTCGATCACCACGCGGCTGACATTGGCCGGCTGAAGCGCGTTGACCACGAACGTCGCGGTGTCGGGCGACCAGGGGATGATGTCGATCTTTTCGCCCTGCATTTCCTGCACGACGGCCTGCACGCGGCTGCCCTTCATGCCGACGCAGGCGCCGACCGGGTCGATGCTGCTGTCGTGCGAAATCACGCCGATCTTGGCGCGGCTGCCCGGATCGCGCGCTGCCGCCTTGATCTCGATGATGCCATCATAGATTTCGGGCACTTCCTGCGCGAACAGCTTCTTCATGAAGTCGGGGTGCGCACGGCTGAGAAAAATCTGCGGTCCGCGGTTTTCGCGGCGGACGTTCAGGATCAGCGACCGGATGCGGTCGTTGACGCGCACCACTTCGCGCGGGATCTGCTGGTCGCGGCGGATAACGCCTTCGGCGCGGCCCAGATCGACGACGATATGACCGAATTCCACGCGCTTGACGACGCCGGTGATGATTTCGCTCACCCGGTCCTTGAACTCTTCAAACTGGCGTTCGCGCTCGGCATCGCGGACCTTCTGGAAGATGACCTGCTTGGCAGCCTGCGCGGCGATGCGGCCGAATTCGATCGGGGGCAGCGGATCGACGATGAAGTCGCCAAGGGCTGCGCCCTTTTGCAGCTTCTGTGCGTCCTTGACCGACACCTGCTTGAAATAATCGTCCACCGCCTCGACGACTTCGACGACGCGCCACAAGCGCAGGTCGCCCGATGTCGGGTCAAGCTTGGCGCGAATGTCGTTCTCCGCGCCGTAACGGGCGCGGGCCGCGCGCTGGATCGCGTCTTCCATCGCCTCGATCACGATCATGCGATCGATTAACTTTTCCTTGGCGACGGCATCGGCGATCGCGATCAGTTCGGCCTTGTTGGCGGACACAGCGGCTGCTGAGGTGGCCATTTCGACTTACCCTTCCATCTTCTCAGGTGCAGCGTCTTCGGACGCTTCGGTTTCAAATTCTTCCGCGCCGACTGCCGAAAGCGGGGCGGTCGCGGCAATCAGCTTGTCGGTCATCAGCAACTTGGCATCGGCAATCTGGGCGATGTCGACGGTCATGACCTGATGTTTCTTGACGTCGATCGATATCGCGGTGCCTTCGACGCCGATCAATATGCCGGTCAATTGCTTGCGGCCATCGACAGGGGCGGCCAGATGCAGCCTGGCCTCGTGCCCGGCCCAATCGCTGAAATCGGTGATTCGGGTCAGCGGCCGGTCGATGCCGGGCGAGCTGACTTCCAGGCGGTACGCATGGTCGATCGGGTCGCGCCCTGCCGCTTCCAGTTCGTCGAACAGGGTGGAAATACGGCGCGACAGTGCGGCGCAATCGTCGATCGTCAATTGCCTTGTGTCAGGCCGTTCGGCCATGATCTGCAACGTCGGATCGCTGGTGCCGCCAAACATCCTGACGCGCACGAGAGCGAAACCCAGCGCTTTCGCTTCGGGCTCGATCAATCGGGTCAGCGTGTCGGTCAGTTCGGCCAAGGGTCCACCATTTGCACAAGTCTCATCGCCGTCGGAACCGGTGGTTCCGACCCCCTGCAGCGTTGCCGATGTAGAGAAAGCGAGGTTATGATATAGACTTGTCGCCCGGATTAAGCAAGCAGGAAGGCGGGGCGTGGCCCGTTGCCTGGCCCGCGCCGTGACCTGACAAGGAATGATTGATGCGATTGAGGATTTTGGCCCTGATGGCCGTTGGCAGTGCCTGTTCGGCCCAGACGTTGCCGCGCAACGCGCCCGATACCGGCATCCAGAATGTCGCGGCGACAGCGGCGCGCGCCAATATGCCTGTCACCAAATCGCCCTTTGCGGCTCACCAGCAGGGGCATTTCGATGAACCGTTCGCCATGGCATTCCTGCCCGGTGGCGCCTTGCTGGTCACCGAAAAACAGGGGCATTTGAAGCTGCGGATGCCCGATGGCGGCATCGCCGATGTCAGTGGCGTACCACGCGTCGCCTATGTCAACCAGGGCGGTTTGCTGGATGTCGCGCTTGCCCCGGATTATCCGCGCAGCCACCAGGTCTATATCAGCTATTCCGAACCTGGCGCGCAGGGCGCGGGGCTGGCATTGGCGCGTGCGCAGCTTGATCTGCAGCCGGTGCAATGTATCCGGGCGCCGTGTCCGCCACAGGCCTCGCTTGTCGGGCTGCGCGTCATCTGGCGTTCGGGGGCGAATGGCCCCGGCGGGCAGTTCGGCGCCAACATCCTGTTCGCGCCCGACGGCAAGTCGCTGTTCCTGTCGTCGGGGGAGCGCCAGCGCTTCACCCCGGCGCAGGACCCCGATCAGGCGCTTGGCAAGGTTCTGCGTTTGACCCCGGAGGGCAAGGCATGGCCGGGCAACCCTGGCTACAAGGCGGGTGGGGTGCGCGCGATGACGTGGTCCACAGGGCACCGCAATCCCTATGGCATGGCGTTCGCCGCCGATGGTCGCTTGTGGGAAGAGGAAATGGGGCCGCGCGGCGGCGATGAACTCAATCTCATCCTGCCGGGCCGCAATTATGGCTGGCCGATCGTTTCCAACGGCGACAATTATTCGGGCAAAGTCATTCCGGACCACCCCAGCCGCCCCGATCTGGAAGCGCCGAAACTATGGTGGAACCCGTCGATCTCGCCGGGCGGGATGATCCGTTATGCGGGGCGGATGTTTCCACAATATCGCGGCAATCTGTTGATCGGCGCCTTGTCGGGCGAATCGCTGATCCGCGTCGTGGTCGATGGCGATCAGGCGCGGGTGGCCGACCAATGGGATTTGGATACGCGCATCCGCGACGTGGCGGAAGGGCCGGATGGCGCCATCTGGCTGTTGCAGGACGATGGCGCGTTGATGCGCCTGACGGCAGGCGGTTGAGAGGAGGGCTGCCTGGTTTTTCAGCGCGGCATCAGCGCGCCGGTCTGGCCTCTTCGCGCACGATCAGATAATTCATCCGTGCCCGCGCGATCGGTCGGGCGCGATCGTCCTGCCAGGCCAGCGCATCGACATTGGCGACGCGCGTGCCCAGCCGGGTGATGATGCCGGTGGCGTAAGTCAGCTTGTCCCGGCCGCCGCGCATGAATTCGACCGTGACGTTGATCGGCTTGATCCGGCCCCCGCCTTCGGCTTCCAGCGCCTGTTGAAGCGCCGCAATCGCCGCGACTTCCATCAGGCCACTGATCGCGCCGCCATGCAGAAACCCCGGCCTGCCCACCACATCGGCGGCAAAGGGCATGGTCAGGATTGGTGGTTCGCCGGCCACATGTTCCACCGTCAGGCCCAGCATATCGGCATAGGGAGGCAGCTTCACAGCGACACCTCGGTCGCCATGAACGTGCCGGCAACATGGGCGATCGGATCGTCCGGGTCGCCATCATGCGCCTGGCCACGCACGAACGATATGGCACGAGTGATGCGATAGCATTCGCCCCGGCCGATAACGGTCGCGCCGGGCCTGGCCGGGCGCAGATAATCGATCCGCAGATCCAGGGTCGCATGGGGACGGAATTGGCCGAATTTCAGCCAGGCGGCCATGCTGGTCGCCATGTCCATCATCGTGATGATCGGGCCGGATGCCAGCACCCCGCTGTCAACGGCGCCGATCAGTTCCGGCTTGTATGGCAATGCCAGTTCGGCCCAGTCCGGGCCGTGCGCGTGATAAACGCAACCGATGGCACCGCCATGGCCACCAATGCCCCGCTGCATGAACAATGTCGGATCAAAGGCCGGATAGCTGAAGTCGGTCATTGCCGGATTCCTGTACACGCGGACGCCGCCTGCGCAAGCATTCGCCGACAGGGCGGCCACGGTCTCGATGAGCACCGGCTCCCGCGCTTTCCCGATTGCCGGGACAGCACGGCAGGGATAGCCTGCCGTAAAAGACAGAAAATACATGGAGAGGCGGATGCATCCCAGCGTTCACGCGCAGACGCAACCGGAACAAGCCGCGCTTGTCGTAGCGGAAACCGGCGAAACGATCACGTTCGGCGCGCTCGACGCGGCATCCAACCGCGCCGCGCACCTGTTTCGTGCCTGCGGTTTGCAGGCGGGCGACACGGTTGCGCTGTTCATGGAAAATGTACCGCGATTTTATGAAATTGCCTGGGGTGCGCAACGCTCCGGCCTGTTTTTCGTGTGTGTTTCGTCCAAGCTCACCGCGCCGGAAGTCGACTATATCGTCCGCGACTCGGGCGCGAAGATGCTCGTCGCTTCAGCCGGGCTGGCGCCGATTGCCGGACGCCTGCGGGATTTGTTGAGCGGCCTTCACTTGTTCATGCAAGGCGATGCAATTGCCGGGTGGCAAAGCTGGGACCAGGCGGTGGCCAGCCAGCCGTCGATGCCGATCGCGGATGAACGGGCAGGCGTCGACATGCTGTATTCGTCAGGCACGACCGGCAGGCCAAAAGGGGTGCGGGTGGCGTTGCCCGACGATCCGGCGATCGCCGCACCCACGGTGCTGGGCATGTTGGCGCAGGGGCTTTACGGCTTTGCGGCCGGGGGCATCTATCTGTCGCCCGCGCCGCTCTATCACGCCGCGCCGCTGCGCTGGTCGATGACGGCGATGCGGCTGGGCATGACCGTGGTGATGATGCGGCATTTCGATGCGGAGGCCGCGCTTGCCGCGATTGAGCGTTATGGCGTGACGCACAGCCAATGGGTGCCGACGCATTTCATCCGCATGTTGAAGCTGCCCGAAGAAGTCAGGCGGTCATACGACCACGCGACGTTGCGTTGCGCGATCCATGCCGCGGCGCCGTGCCCCATCCCGGTCAAGGAAGCGATGATCGCGTGGTGGGGGCCGGTAATCTACGAATATTACGCCGGTTCCGAAGGCAATGGCCTGACGACGATCAACTCCGCGGAATGGCTGGCGCACAAGGGATCGGTCGGCAAGGCCGCTTATGGCACGCTGCACATCTGCGACGAAGCGGGCAACGAACTTGCGACCGGCGAAGAAGGACTGGTCTATTTTTCCGGCGGCGGGCAGTTTGAATATCATAACGACCCAGCCAGGACGGCGGAGGCGCGCCATCCGCTGGGCTGGACGACGCTGGGCGATATCGGGCGAATGGATGCCGATGGTTATCTATATCTGACCGATCGCAAGAGCTTCATGATTATTTCCGGCGGCGTGAACATCTATCCGCAGGAGATCGAGAACCGGCTGGTGACGCACCCGCGGGTTGCCGATGTCGCGGTAATCGGCGCACCCTGCCCGGAAATGGGCGAGCGTGTCGTCGCGGTCGTGCAACCGGTGGACATGGCCGATGCCGGTCCGGGCCTTGCGGCCGAATTGATCCGCTGGTGCCGCGAGGAACTGTCCGGCGTCAAGACGCCGCGCCAGATCGACTTCACGCCCGAACTGCCGCGCCATGCGACGGGGAAACTGTACAAAAGGCTGCTGCGCGACCGTTATTGGGGCAATAATGACAGCAGGATTGTGTGACGGAGACGATAGTGACCGACCGGGTTTCGATTAGCATTGCCGATCATGTCGCGGATGTGCGGCTGGTTCGCACCGACAAGATGAACGCGCTGGACCCTGCGATGTTCGATGCGATCAGTTCGACGATCGCGGCACTGGCGCATCGCGCCGATGTGCGCTGCGTCGTGCTGTCGGGCGAAGGGCGGGCCTTTTGCGCCGGGCTCGACATGATGAGCATGCAGGGCGGCGGTGCCAGCGCTGGCAAGGATCTGATGACGCGCACCCACGGCGACGCCAATCTGTTCCAGCAAGTCGCCTGGGGGTGGCGGACGCTGCCGATGCCAGTCATCGCCGCGGTCCACGGTGTGGCGTTCGGCGGTGGTTTCCAGATCATGTCGGGTGCCGATATCCGCATCGCTCGCGCCGATACCCGCATGTCGATCATGGAAATGAAGTGGGGGCTGGTGCCCGACATGGCCGGCATTGCCCTGTGGCGGACGTTGGTGCGCGACGACGTTCTGCGCGAACTGACCTATAGCAATCGGGAGTTTTCCGGCGCCGAGGCGGCGGCAATGGGGTTCGTCACGCGGCTGGCGGAGGATCCGCATACCGAAGCCATGGCGCTGGCCAAGGAAATCGCCGGTCGCAATCCGCAAGCCGTGCGCGGGGCCAAGCGGCTGTACAATGAAGCTGCCGACCATAATGGCGCCGCTCTGCTCATCGCCGAAAGCCGCGAACAAAAGGCGGTGTTGCGCACGCCCAACCAGGTGGAGGCGGTGATGGCCAATTTGCAGAAGCGCAGCCCCAATTTCGTCGATTGACGGGCCAAGCCCGATCGATGTCGCGCAATTGGGCTGGAGAGGAAGGGATCGCTCGGCCAATCGGGTCGGGGGGACCAGATTGGCCGAGCGCGTTGGCGTGACGCGTGGGTTGGGGGTGGGTCGCGCCGCCAAAAATGGACTGGAATGGCAAAACCGCTCCGTCCACTCAGTAGTTCTACCGAGCAACCGGTTAATTTGTGGTAATTCCACCCGGCAAAAAATGACGCGATATACGTGCGGGTTCGATCATAAGATCAGCGCGCCGGAAAATTCGCATGGCCATAGCGAACGCCCTGCCGCCGGCTGCGGCAGCACGGGCGACCAATCAGCCTAGAAGCGCGTAGGCGCCGCCGAAAATCGCCATGGCAATAGCCGAACACCGGCACAGCAGCCCAAAGCTGCATTGGCACAGTGTCGAATGGATGTGCTCCATTGCATACTCTCCTGGTGCCATGCTGTTGCCGCATGTGCACACGAGCAGCCTTGTATCACCAAAACAAGCGTCGCCAAAGACGAATCAGGCGACCGGCAGCGCCTCCAGCAATTTTTGCAATGCTCGACCAAGCGAATCGCTTTCGCTTGCGTCCAGTACGCCGAAAATCTCATCGACGAGTTGGCGGCGCAGCGGCTCGGTTGCCTTGATGGCGCGGTCGCCGACATCGGTGGTCGCAAGGCGCTTGACCCGGCGATCATTGGGGTCGGGCGTGCGCACGATCAGCCCTTCGCGTTCCAAGGCGTCGAGCGCTTCGGTAACGGTGCGCGGCGCCTGATCGAAGAGTTCGGCAATGTCGGCCGCCCGCGCATTGCCAGCGTGATCCTGGATGTAAAGCAACAGCTTGGTTCGTGCCAGTGACGCCCCCTGCTCAGTCATCGCCCGGTCGATGCGGCGATGCATCGACAGATACACGCGGGCCAGATTGCTGATGAGCTGGTCATTGGGGGTTTTCATGAGGAACCTCAATAGATGGTATTGCATTATGCTGCAAGAGCGAGCATTTGAGCCTCCGACTCAGACTGAAGAGACATGTGATGGTCGCCGAAATATCCAATACTCCCCCCATGGATGCCGCCGCCGACGATAGTGGCAACGCGTCTCAGCCGAAAAGCCAGCGGCGGCGGTTGATCCTGATCGCCATTGCCGTTGTTGCCGTCATCATCGGCATTGTCCTGTTGGTCCGTTATGAAAATTACGGCAAGTATCAGCAATCGACTGACGACGCCTATTTTCAGGCCGATGGCGTCACCGTGGCACCCAAGGTTTCGGGTTATGTCGACCGCGTTTTCGTGGCTGACAACCAGACGGTGAAGGCGGGCGATCCGCTGGTTCAGATCGACGCGCGCGATTACCAGGCCCAGACGGCGCAGAGCCAGGCGCAGATCGATGTTGCGCGTGCCAACGCGGCGGGCGTGGAGGCGCAGATCCACGAACAGGAAGCGGCGATCACTCACGCCCAGGCTGATCTTGCTGCGGCGCGGGACGACGCAGCCTTTGCCGACGGCGAAGTGGCGCGTTACCGGCCGCTGGCGGCAACGGGCGCGGAAACCAACGAGAAGTTGAGCGACCTGCGCAACCGGGCGACGCAAGCCCATGCCAGGGTTACCGCGGCCAGCGCAGCACTGGTCAGCGCGCAACGACGTGTCGCCACGTTGCACGCGCAAGCCGCCCAGGCGGTTGCCCAGGGAGAGGGTGCGCGCGCGCAGTTCGCCGCGGCCAGCACCAATCTGGGTGCGACCCTGATCCGTGCGTCGATCGACGGCCGGATCGGTGACAAGACGGTGCGTCAGGGCCAGTTCGTGCAGGCGGCGACCCGCCTGATGTCGGTCGTGCCGGTCCAGAATGTCTATATCGAGGCCAATTTCAAGGAAACGCAGATTGGCATGATGCGCGTCGGCCAGCCGGTGGCGGTGGAAATCGATGCGCTGCCCGGCGTGGATATTCCCGGCACCGTTGCCAGCATCGCGCCGGGAACAGGGGCGCAATTCTCCATCCTGCCGCCGCAGAACGCGACGGGCAATTTCACCAAGATCGTCCAGCGCGTACCGGTGCGCATTGCCATCAGCCCCGGCCCCGAAACGCGGGCGCTGCTGGTGCCGGGCCTGTCAGTCAAGGTGTCGGTGGATACCCGTTCGGCCAAGGGTGCAGCCGCGCGCATCCGCCTTGAACAGGACCGGCATAACCAGCGGATCGGCCAGTGAGCACGTCCATAGCCGCGATGCCCGGCGGCGCCCCTGCCGCCCAGCGCCCGCGCAAGGCCGATGCGGCGGCCTGGCTGGCAGTCGCCGCGGGAAGCCTGGGCGCGATGATGGCGACGCTCGATATCTCGATCGTCAATTCGGCGCTGCCCACCATCCAGGGGGAAATCGGCGCCAGCGGAACCGAAGGCACCTGGATCGCCACGGCGTATCTGGTTGCGGAAATCATCATCATTCCGCTGTCGGCGTGGCTGGAGCGGATATTGGGCCTGCGCACCTTTCTGCTGATCGCCGCGTCGCTGTTCACCGGATTTTCGATGATCTGCGGCATTTCCACCAACCTGACGACGATGATCATCGGCCGGGTCGGGCAGGGGTTTACCGGCGGCGCGCTGATCCCGACCGCGATGACGATCATCGCAACGCGCCTGCCGCGTGAGCAGCAAGCGATCGGTAACGCCCTGTTCGGCGTCACCGCCATTCTGGGGCCGGTGCTGGGCCCGTTGATCGGTGGCTGGCTGACCGAGAATGTCAGTTGGCATTATGCGTTCTTCATCAACCTGCCGGTGGGTGCCGTGCTGGTTACCCTGCTGTTCATCGGGTTGCCGCACAAAAAGCCACGGCTTGGCGACTTGATGCAGGCCGATTGGCTGGGCATTCTGGGCCTTGCGCTCGGGCTGGGCGGGTTGACCGTGGTGCTGGAGGAAGGCCAGCGCGAGCAATGGTTCCAGAGCCGGGAGATCATCGATCTGTCGATCGTATCGGCGATCGGCTTTGCCTGCCTGTTCGTCGGCCAGTTCGTCGCCAGTCGCCCGGTCATCAAGCTGAAGCTGCTGATCGATCGCCAGTTCGGTGCGGTGGCGATGATGGGCGTCGTGCTGGGCATGGTGCTTTATGGCACATCCTATGTGATCCCGCAGTTCCTGGCGGCGATTGCCAATTACAACGCGCTGCAATCGGGCAAGATCGTGTTGATATCGGGCATTCCCAGCCTGATCATGATGCCTTTCACCCCCATTCTGATCCGGCACTTGGATATCCGGATCGCGGTGGGTGCGGGCTTCCTCATCATGGCGGCAAGTTGCGGGCTGGATACCGACCTTACCGCGCAGTCGACCGGCAGTGCATTTGTCTATTCGCAGGTGCTGCGCGGCGTCGGGACCATCCTTGGGTTCCTGTTCCTCAACCAGGCGGCGATTGCGTCGGTGCCGCCCGAAGAAGCCGGCGACGCGGCAGGGCTGTTCAATGCCGCGCGCAATCTGGGCGGTTCATTCGCGCTTGCGGGTATCGCCACGATCCAGGATCAGCGCGCATGGCTGCACAGTCGCCGTCTCGAGGAAACGCTGAACGCCAATTCGGTGGGCTTGCAGGATTATCTCACCGGGCTTGGCCATTTGATCGGCGGGCCGGATGCCGCGCTGCGGACGCTGGGCAATCTAATTCAGCGTGAAGCGCTGGTGATGACGTTCAACGACATCTTCTTCCTGCTGTTCTCTGGCATTCTCATCGTTCTTCCCCTGGTTTTCCTCCTGCGACCGCTGCCCACCGGGCAAGCGATCGCCATGCATTGAGGCCCATTGTTGTGCAAAAGTTGATGCCCCGCTTCGTTTCGTTGCTGCCATTCATCGCGCTTGCCGCCTGCACGGTCGGGTCGGATTATGCCGGGCCGTCTTCAGCAGGCGCATTGCCGTCGGGTGCGCATTTCGCGCGGGCCGCCGGCGTGGCGGCCGATGCCGAACCGGGCGTTGCGGCGTGGTGGAAAACGCTGGGCGATCCCGTGCTCGACGCGATCGAGGAAAAGGCGTTGGCGACCAACCCCGATCTGGCGGCGGGCGGCGCCCGGGTGAATCAGGCGCGCGCCGCCCTGCGGCAGGAAAAGACCAATCGCCTGCCCAGCGCCAGTGCTGATGCGTCATATGTCCATGCGACATTGCCGGGCGTGAATCTGGGCCAGTCGAACCAGGATTCGAGCGGCAACAGCAATATTTCCTCGCTCGATTTCTATAATGTCGGCTTCGACGCGAGCTGGGAAGTCGACGTCTTCGGTGGGCGGCGGCGCAGTGTTGAGGCGGCGCGCGCGTCGCTGGGTGCCGCGGAAGCCAATGCCGCCGATGGCCAGGTCAGCCTGACGGCGGAAGTCGCGCACGCCTATATCAATCTGCGCGACCGCCAGCACCGGATCGATCTGGCGCGAGATGCAGCGGCTCGCCAGCATGAGATTCTGAAACTGGTGGAACAGCGGCTTGGTGCGGGCACGACCACGGCGCTTGATGTCGAGCAGCAACGCAACCTGACTGAGCAGAGTGATTCGGCGCTGCCGCCGTTGATGGCAGAACGCGATGCCTATCTGAATGCGCTCGCGGTGCTCGCCGGGGAAGCGCCCGGTGCGCTCGACGCGATGCTTGCCGCGCCTGCGCCGGTCCCGCTGCCGCCAGCCGAGGTGGCGGTGGGCGATCCGGCAGCGCTGCTGCAACGCCGTCCCGACGTGCGCGCCGCCGAACGGCAACTCGCCGCCGCGACTGCCAGGATTGGCGTCGCCGAAGCGGCGCGCTTTCCCAAGGTCAGCTTCATGGGGCTGATCGGCGTCGGCGGCACTGATCCGGGCGATATCGTCGATCCTGACAAATTCTCGGCCCTGCTGTTGCCGCGGATAAGCTGGAACTTCCTCGATTTCGGCCGCAACGCCGCGCGCGTCGGCCAGGCAAAGGGTGTCCGGGAGGAAGCGGAGGCGCGGTATCGCAGCGCCGTGCTGTCGGCATTGCGCGATGCGGAGGATGCCTTGTCCCGCTATGGCGCGCAGCGCGCAGTGGCGGCAAGCGTGGCGCGCAGCAAGGCGTCGGCGGATCGTGCGGCGGTGCTGGTTGGCCAGCGCTTCGCCGCGGGGACGACAACGCGCGTCGATGTGCTGAATGCCGAACGCCAGCGTTTGTCGGCCGATCAGTCCCTGTCGCAGGCAATAACGGCGATGACCGCCGACTATGTGGCGATCCAGAAGGCGCTGGGGCTCGGCTGGCGTTGAGCAGCTGGCCCACATAGCAGCGGCCCGCCATTTGCGTTGCGGCTCACCTGATTGAGCATCTGGCGGAGAGTCCGCTTCGCGCGATGGCGCCAAGCGGCAGGTGCTGCGCGAGTCGCTATTCGAGGCAGTTGCAGGGACGGTGTGGCCAAAATATGCACACGCCCCTGATAGCCGCGATCGTCACCGCAGGGAACCGCGCGAATGCCCCTGCCGGACAGCACGCTGCCGTCAGCGAGCGCTCCGGTTGCGATCAGCCTCGCGCCGCACGATGACGGTGTTTACGAGCAGTTCGTAATGCGAAGCGGTGTATCCTGCCGCGTAAAACGCACGGACTTCGTACGATTCGATCGTGTAGCCGCGATGCCAGCTCAGCACCGCAATGCGGCGCAGCGCTTCCAGCCGCGGATTGGCGAGCGGAGTGGCTGGCGCGCCGCCGAACAGTGCGTGGAACGCTTTGGTCAAGCGGCCGGGTTCGCGCAGGCTCGACAATCGTTCCTGCCGGGCGAGCGAGATGATCGACCATTCCAGCGTGGAAAAACCGGCTTCGATTTCGCCGGGACGCGCCGGAATCAGCGCGGGCGCGAATTCCAGGCCGTCCGACCCTCTTTGGGCAAAGGCAAGATAGGCCATTTGCGCAACTCCCTGTTGACCGCGAAGGCGCCTGGCGCCGCGGTGAATCCATTATTGTCGTGTTTGTGTGAACCAAGGCACTGACGAGCAGTGGAGTGTTTCTATACCAGGTGGTATATAAAGGGCGCCGCAGCGCGTCAAGCATTATATACCGGTCGTTATGGAATGACTGCTATTCCAGCCGATAGTTTTGCTATGCGCTTGGCCAGACGGCCATGCTCTGCCGGATCAACGCCTCAAGCTCGGGCCGCGACGCGCCCGACCCGGCCTGTACCGCCATGCCTTGCAGCAGGGCCAGCAGATAGCTCGTCAGCGCTGACGGATCGATATGCGCGGGTAAATCACCCTCCGTCTTGGCGCGTTCAAAGCGTGCGATGATCGCGGCTTGCGACGATGCCCGGCGCGACAGCACATCTGCCTTGATCGATTCGGCTTCCGGCCCGCACGCGACCGAGTGAATGACGCTCAGGCACCCGTGCGGGTCCTGGCCATCAGTCTGCGCGGCGAGCGCGCCCAGCATCAGGTGCTCGGCAACCTTGCGAGCGGTCGGTTCGGCGATTGCGGCGCCGATATAGGCCAGTTTTTCGCGTTCATACAGTTCAAGTGCCTGATGAAACAGCGCTTCCTTGTTGCCGAACGCGGCATAGAGGCTGGGTTTGGAGATGCCCATCGCCTCGGTCAGGTCGTTCATCGACGCGCCGTCAAAGCCTTTAGTCCAGAACACGCGCAACGCCGCCGTCAACGCCTGATTGACGCAGAATTCGCGTGGCCGACCCTTGGGCGGATGACTGAGAAGCATTTCCATAACGGCCGGTATATAATTGCGGCGGACACCGATGTCCATGCCCGCCCGCCGGGGAGTAGCCAAGCGGCGATGGCGCCGATAGTCTGGCCGCTGGCTGCCATCGGCGGGGATTGGCCAGCCGGGAAGAACCGAAGGGAACGACATATGCCGGCCATGGACTCAGGTGCCCAGACTGGCGACGATGGCATGCCCATGCGGTGGACCACGAAACAGAAGCATGTCGTCGCGGCAAGCTATCTCGGCTGGACGCTCGACGCGCTCGATTTCTTCCTGCTGGTGTTCGTGATCCGCGATGCGGCGGCGGAGTTCAAGGTTACCACTGCCGCAATTTCAATCGCGGTCACCCTCACGCTCGCCATGCGGCCGCTTGGCGCTTTTCTGTTCGGGCGGCTGGCGGATCATTTCGGTCGTCGTCCGATCCTGATGCTCAACATCGCGGTGTTCTCGCTGCTCAGCTTCGCCACCGCTTTCGTGCCCGACCTTTTCTGGTTCATCGTCGTCCGCGCGCTGTTCGGCGTGGGCATGGGCGGCGTGTGGGGCATTGGCGCCTCGCTGTCGATGGAGACCATCCCGGCCAAGGCGCGCGGCTTTGTGTCAGGCCTGCTCCAGTCGGGCTATGCTTCGGGATATCTGGCGGCGTCAGTCATGTTCGGGCTGCTTTATGCCCATGTCGGCTGGCGTGGACTGTTCCTGATCGGCATCCTGCCATCGCTGATGCTCATTCCTTATGTCTATGCCACCGTGCCTGAATCGCCCGCGTTCGTGCGCGGGGCGGCGGCGAAGGTGTCAATCTGGGCAGTGCTGGAACGGCATTGGAAACTGACGCTCTATGCCGTCGTGCTGATGAGCGCGTTCAACTTCCTCAGCCACGGCGTGCAGGATTTCTATCCGACCTTTCTGCTCAAGCAGCACCACCTGACGCCGGGCGGAGTCAGTACGATTGCCGTCATCTATAATATCGGTGCGATCATCGGCTGTTTCCTGTTCGGCACGCTCAGCCAGCGCATCGGTCGCCGTCGCGCGATGATCGCCAGCGCGTTGCTGGTGATACCGACCATCGGGCTTTGGGCGTTCTCGTCCAACCTGCTCTTGCTTGGCCTGGGCGCGTTCCTCATCAATTTCTTCGTGCAAGGCGCGTGGAGCTGCATTCCGGCGCATTTGAACGAATTGTCGCCTGCAGCGGTGCGCGGAACCTTTCCCGGCACTGTTTACCAGCTCGGCAATCTGGTCGCGTCGGGCAATTTGACGATCCAGGCAGTGATCGCCGAACAATATGGCGCGTACAGCGTGGCGTTGGCGTCCGTCACATTCTGCGCGGCGGTCGCCATTTCGGTGCTGCTGACCTTCGGGCCGGAAGCAAAGGATGTGGCGATGCACCGCGGCGAGGCCGATGCCGATACGCCGCCGACCAGGTAAACCCCCGATGAACGACATATTCCGCGCCGGTTCAGGGCGACTCGCATAGTTGAGGAAACAAGCTCGGCGTTTCCGCGTTGTCAGGAACGCAGCTCGAGCCGGGTTTGGACTGGAGACGAACGATGAACCTGTTCAGGAAGATTGGACTTGCCGCCGCATTGGGTGCGACCGCGTTGGCAACCGCGACGCCTGCGAGCGCGCAGCGTCATTATTATCACCGTGGTGATAATACCGCCGGTGTAGCCGCTGTCGCGGGCATTGCCGGGTTGGCGATTGGCGCGGCCATCGCATCGGACCATGATCGCTATCGGGACCGTTATTATTACGACCGCGGCTATCCGCGCGATTATGACGTCCGCTATTATCGGGAGCGCGGCTATTACCCGAACGACGGCTATTACGCCTATCGCTCGCGGGCATATTATCCACATTGCCATACCGAGCGCCGCTGGGACCGTTATTATGATGCGCCAGTGCTGGTCCGCGTCTGCAACTAAGGCGTGACGCGCGGCATGGGCGCTGAGGTCGGGGCACCGGGGGTTGGGGCGGCGGGATATTGTCCTGCCGCCCCGTTCGCTTTGCACTCTGGCAATTGATGGCAATTTGCGCCAAGAGCGCCAGCCATGAACGACACTCCTCCCGACCGGCTGTCAGTGAATCCGCGCAGCCCGCATTTCGATCAGGCCGCCCTGCAACGCGGCGTTGGCATCCGTTTCAAGGGCGTCGAACGCACCGATGTTGAGGAGTATTCGGTTTCGGAAGGCTGGATCCGTGTCGGCCTGGCCAAAAAGGTCGATCGCCACGGCCAACCGCTGACCATCAAGCTCAGCGGCCCGGTCGAATGCTGGTTCCAGGCCGATGGCGACGCGACCAAGGGCGAAGCCGAAGCCGAAGGTTAAGACCGGAGCGGCTGAGCCGACGAGGCTCTGACGGCGACCCCGGTTATCGAGCCACTTGCCGCCCCCCATGTCCGATGCAATGCTCCCGGGAACGAGCGTTCGTCGGCAGGCTTTACTGTGGGCGAGCGGGGAAGCATTGGAGCCTACCCCCCAAACACCGCGCGCGCGGCGTCGCTGACTGCTTTCATCGCCAGCCGGTAAGGGCCCGGCCCGTGGCTGATCCGTGCGATGCCGGTTGCGGCGACTTGTGCGGCGGACGGTGCGCCTGGGAAGGCCATGAAATTGACCGGCAGCGGAGACGCGCGGCAGATGCGTTCCAGCAGGGTAAGGTCGACCAGCCCCGGCACGAAAAATCCGCTGGCCCCCGCATCGGCATAGGCGTGGGCGCGATCGATGGCGGCGTCGGCCTTGGCCTTGTCATGCGTGCCAGCGGGAGCTTGCAGGAAAATATCGGTCCGCGCGTTGATGAAAAACGCCGTTCCTGCGGCGGCGCGCATCGCGGTGATCCGCGCGATCTGGGCGTCGATGGCGTGCAGCGTGCGCGTCGGCGTGCCGATCACCTGGTCCTCGAAATTGCACCCGATCGCCCCGGTGGCGGCGAGTGCCACGACATTCGCCCCAACCGCACCGGGATCGACCGCATAGCCGCCCTCAAAATCGATGGTGACGGGCAGGGGCACCGCCTCCACGATCCGCGCGGCATTGGCCAGCGCCAGGTCGAGCGGCAGCGCTTCCGCGTCAATCGCCCCGTGCGCCGCCGCGACCGACCAACTGCCCGTCGCAATCGCCGCCGCGCCTGCATCCGCGATCACGCGCGCGCTGCCCGCGTCCCACGCGTTGAACAGGATGATCGGGGTGCCGGGTTTATGCAGCGCGGCAAAGCTGATGAACTTGTCGATGCTCACCTGGCCCTCGATCATTGCGCTCAGTGGACGAAGCGCGCCACGACGTCGCGGTAGCTGCGGCTGACCTTGACCTGCGCGCCCGATTCAAGGACCAGGAAGCATTCGCCGTTGGTGTGCGGCTTCACTTCGCGCACCAGGTCGAGATTGACGATCGCCGAACGGTGAACTCGCTGGAAACGGCGCGGATCGAGCCGCTTTTCCAGATCCTTCATCGTTTCGCGCAGGATCAGCGTGTTGTCGCCAGTGAAGATGCACATATAGTCGCCCGCGGCGTCGATGCGTTCGATCGTATCGACATCGACGCGGAAAATCTGGCCGCGATCCTTGATGTTGATGAGCTTTTCGAAGCGGTTGGCGGCTGGCCCGTCGTTGTTGCTGTCGGCCGCCAGGGTGCCGGCAGCCTCCGGCGCGACTTCGGCGAGCACTTCCTTCAGTTTTTCGACTTCCTCGACGCCGCGCTTTTCGGCCAGCCGCTGGCGAACCCGGTCCAGCGTGTCGCCAAGCCGGGCTTCCTCCACCGGCTTCATCAGATAATCCATCGCCTGCGCCTCGAACGCGCGGATCGCATGGTCGGAATAGGCAGTGACGAACACGAACAATGGCGGTTCCACTTCCATCAGCCCCTGCACCACCGAAAAACCGTCAAAGCCGGGCATCTGGATGTCCAGAAACACCAGATCAGGCTTGTGAGTCTTGATGCTGCGAATGGCTTCGCGTCCGTTCATGCAGGTGTCGATGATCTCGACATCGTCATGCGCCTGCAGGCGGATTTGAAGGCCCTGGATAGCGAGCGATTCGTCGTCGACGAGGATGGTTCGAATGGTCATGCGGCCTCTCTTGTCGGTTCGTCCAACTGGTACGGTATTTCGATCTCCACCCTGAAACCGCCCCCGGGCATCGATCGTGTTTCAAACCTGTGGTCGGCACCATAAGCCTGCGCCAACCGGTCCTTGATATTGGTCAGTCCTACCCCTGTTGAAAGCCCTGATCGTTTCGTCGCATCAATCAAGCCGGGTCCGGTGTCGGATACGTCGATCTGCACTTTGTCGCCGTTGAGCCGCGCGGTGACGTTGATTTCCGCCCCGTCCTCGCGCGGGGTGACGGCATATTTTATCGCGTTTTCCACCAGCGGCTGCAGCAGCAGCGATGGCAGCCGCGCCTTCGCCACGCGCGGATCGATCTCGAAATGGGTGCGCAACCGCTCCTCGAAGCGCATCTTCTCGATTTCCATATACAGCTTCAGCGTCTCCACCTCCTGGGCAAGGGTAACGTGCGCGGTCGGCTCGTTTGCCAGGGTATAACGCAGGAACGACGATAAACGGCTCAACATCGCATTCGCGCGTTCGGTCTGCTTCAGCAGCACCAGCGTGGAGATGGAATTCAGCGTGTTGAACAGGAAGTGCGGGTTGAGCTGATAGCGCAACATGGCAAGCTGCGCCGACGATGCCTGGCTTTCGAGTTGCTGGAGCTGATCGATCTGCGCTTCGACGATCAGATAGAAATTGATGCCGAAATACAGCGCTGACCAGCCCGCAAGGACGGTGAAGTTGAGGAAGACGGTGCCCAGCACCAGCGTGAGCGTCAGCCCCGGATTGTGGTTGATCAACGAAAAGGAAAAGGCGTCGAGCACGGCATAGACCAACGTCGCGCCCGCCAGCGTGATGATGGTCAGCAGGACCAGCGTCAGCCGCGACAGTTTGCGATAATAGGCATAGAGCGTCGACAGCAGCAACGTGATGCAATAGCCGATGATCGATTCGACCATGACGGTCGCAATCGCGGCCAGCGACAGCCCGTTGGCGACCGACGACGCACTCCTCAGGATGAGATATCCGCTCCATCCGGCCGCCTGCAATAGCCAGAAGGCTCGGTTCTTCAGCTCGAAAAAGGGGCGGGAAAAAAGCCCGGTTCTGGGTGTGGCCATGGTCAGGGCCGCCGATGGGCTGGATAAAGCTGCATTACCTGCCATCTTATACCGGCTGACAAGCGGGCGGGAAGGGGCCTATGTTTCCAGCGACAACAATCGGGAGAGGACCCATGAGCGACAGCATCGATGCCGTGGCGGAACGCGCAGGCTTCAAGGCGATGACCGAAGGGACGCGGGAAGACTGGGCGATCATTTCCAGCCATTTCCGCGATTTTTCAAAAGGGCTGCCCGCGCGGGTGATCACGCACCTGAAATTGCTCGACGGCGATTATGGCGGCTTCCCGATCGACCGGCTGGAACATTCACTGCAGACGGCAACGCGCGCGCACCGCGACGGGCGCGACGAACCCTATGTGGTGATGGCGCTGCTCCACGACATCGGCGATACGCTGGGCAGCTTCAACCACCCGGAAATCGCCGCCGCGATGCTGCGCCCCTTCGTGTCGGAGGAATTGCACTGGATCGCTAACACCCACGGCGTTTTCCAGGGCTATTATTATTTCCACCATCTGGGCATGGACCGCGACCTGCGCGAACAACATCGCGGCCATGCGCATTTTCAGGCCTGCGCGGAATTCTGCGAAAAATACGACCAGTCAGCGTTCGACCCGAACTATGACAGCGCCCCGCTGGATTTCTTCGTGCCGATGGTCGAACGCGTGATGGCCCGCCCGCTGAGCAGCATCTATGCGGGGATTGCCAGCGACGGGTGAGGGGGTGTTGAGCTAAAGCCCGGTTCGTTCGAATAACGCTTGCACACAAAAAAACCGCCGCCTCCCGATAGGGAAGCGGCGGTATTTATTTGGTTGATCGTCGTGGGTGCTTAGAAGGTGAAGCGGGCACCAACGCGGATCTGGTAGAGCGACTGAGTCACGTTGACGACGGCGTCGTTCGGTGCCCGGAAGTTCGAATAAACGTACTTTGCGCAACCACCGCTCGGGTTGGTTCCCGAACCGATAGCGCCCGTCAACGGCGTGCCGGCAGCATTGGCGCACTGCACCCCAATTACAGCAGCGCCATAGGGGAAGCCGAACTGGCTCAGGCCACCCCAGTTCTTGTTCAACAGGTTGGGCAGGTTGATGATATCGGCGAACACCGTGAAGCGCGATTTGCCGACAAAGGTCGGAATTTCCTGCTCAAGATGAAGATCGATACGCGTGAAGGCGCGGCTGCGAGCGATGTTCTTGGGCGCAACCTGCCCACGATATTTGCCAAGCGCGGTGCCGTTGATGAAGGTATCGAACAGCGATTGCGCCTGCGCAGCCGTCTGGGTGACGGTCGTCACGCCATTGGTCGTGCTCGTCGTGTCAGCATAGCTGATCCGCGGATCATTCGCACCCGTCGGGACGTAGAGCAGCACGGTTGAGGTATTGGCCAGGTTGGTGCCGAATACGGTCGACCGGTTGTTGGTGTTGTCGAAGAACGTGTAGCTGTAACGACGGCCCGCACGGGTCTCACCGAACAGCTGGAACGCCGTGCGATAGTCACCGAAGAACGAATGGTCGAAACCGATATTATACTTGAAGCTCCACGACGTCTGGTCCGCCGAGATACCGTAAGCAGCGCGATTGGGATCGCTATAGAGCTGGTTGCGATAGTTGGACGTGATTGTCGACGAGGTGGCGTTGCCCGCATCACGCACGTCCTGCACCGTGTAGCTGCCGCCCAGCGAAAGGCCGAAGTCGAACTTCTTGTCAGCGCGGATGACGCCAACGAAGCTGCGACCGCGTGAATCGTTGGCGGTAATTACATCGACGTTGTTGTCGGAGAACGCCGTGATGCCGTTATAGCGCGGCCGACCATCGGCCAATGTGCCCACGACGACCGAACGGGCGTCACGGAACACAACGCCTTCGATGACCTTCGAGTAATAGAAATCAGCGCCGAAGTTGACACCAAACAGCTTGTAGTCACCCGACAGCGTGGCTTTCAGCGAAGAAGGCAATTTGAAGTTCGGTGCCAAAGCGCCGGTGTTGGTGCGCGGCAGCGTCGAGCTGTTGTTGGGGTCCGCAACATAGGCTGCAACAACCGCCGGGATAGCACCGGTAACGTTGTTCAACGCTGCCTGGCAAACCGCGTCCGGCACGTTGTTGGTGCAGGTGTTCGGGTTTGGATTGCCCGCCGTCGCGGCAGCGCGAGTGATGGTGAGCGCGCTCGTCGTAATGGTGTTCGAGAAGCTGTTCGACAGGAAGATGTCTGGCGAACCGCCGCTGAACACGCCTGCGCCGCCGCGGATCTTCAATCGCGGAGTCGCCTTCCAATCGAAGCCGACGCGCGGTTCGAACTGGAACTGGCCCTTGTAGGTGAAGGTGTTGGGGAAGCCCGAACGGCTGAGGAAGAACGGGTTGGCTACCGGTTGGGCGTGCTGGTCAAACAGCGTGGCGCGTGCGCCATAGGTGACCTTCAGCTTGTCGGTAACCTGCCAGTCATCCTGCAGGCCGAACGTGAACTGCGTATAGTTGAAGTCGGCGGCAGCCCCATTTTCAGCACCGCCAATCACGGCGGCGTACTGTACGCTGTTCGCGCGCTGGGCCTGGAAATCGGCAAGCGAGTCGAAATACCATGAACCCAGGCTGTTCGGCACGAAGTTGTTGAAGGTGCGGTTCTGCGTAACGTCGATCAGCGCCTTCAGTTCGTGCGACCCGGCGCGATAGCGGCCGAGGAACGAACCTTCCCAGGTGTCGAAGAACAGCACGTTGGTCTGGCGGAAATTGTCCGGACCAAAGGTGATGCGCGGGGTGCCCGATGCGCAACCCGTGTTCGAATTGCTGCTGGTCGGAATTGCCGGTGCGTTTGCTTCGTTACAAACCTGCAACTGGCCATTGGGGCGGCCGCCCAGCGGTTCCTGGCCACGGCGGGTCCATTTGTAGATGCCGCGTACTTCGGTCGAGAAACGGTCAGTCCAATCCGAATTCAACTGCACGATGCCAGCGCGCAGCAATTCGGTCAGCGCATAAGCGTTGGTGCTCAGGCCATATTGCGGCGCCGTGTTCGACGTGGAGGTGTTGTTCTGGCTGACCAGCGAGTCATAAGCATTGATGTACGAAACCGACAGGCGCTGGCCATCGGTGATGTTCCAATCGATGCGGCCGACGATCTTTTCGTCCTTGCGCGGGTTGATCACCAACGAGCTGCCAGCGTCGATGTTGTAGACGCTGTTGGCAATGGACGTGACGTTGTCGATGGCGCCCTGCGTCAGGCCGGGGACCTGCGCTACCTGGGTGCTGAACGGCCGGGGATCGGTGTTCTTTTCGCCCGAAACCAGGAAGAACAGCTTGTCGCGGATAATGGGTCCGCTCAGCGTCGCGCCGTAAGTTTCCGACTTGTATTTCGGATTGACGATCGTCGTATTGCCGATCCTGTCGCCCGAGAGGCCATCGGTATTCTGCGAATAGAAGCCGGTGCCGTGGAAACGATTGGTCCCTGACGCCAGCACGGTATCGATGGCGCCGCCCTGGAACCCGCTCTGGCGGAAGTCATAGGGTGCGATCGAAACCGAAACCTGCGCCAGCGCGTCGAACGGCACGGGGCCCCGATTGGTCGGGCTGGCATCCTGATTGAGGCCGAATGTGTCGCCAACCGTCACGCCGTTGATGGTGAAACGGTTGAAGCGCGGGTTGACGCCAGCGAAGCTGACTGCGCCGCCGCGATCGCCACCGTTGGAAAGGTCGATATTGGCAAACGGATCGCGGCGTTCGATGTCGCGGATGTCGCGATTGACCGATGCCACCTTGGCGATATCCGCCTGGGTCAGAATGGTCTGCGGGCCGTCGGAGGTTACGCCTGCGCCCTTGATCGAGGCTGCGGTAACGACGATTTCGGCCGCGCCAGATGCTGCTGCGTCGCCACCCAGGTCGATCGGCAGGTCATAGGGCTGCTGGACGACGGTGTAGATGCCGGAAATGCTGGTCGTGCCCTTATCACTGGACACCTCAACGGTGTAAGGACCGCCCACGCGCAGGCCGTTGGCCGCAAACGAGCCGTTGCCGTCGGTTGTCGACGTGCTCCGCGTACCCGACGGCACATGCGTGATGGTGATCTTTGCACCAGCCACTGGCGCGCCGGCGCTGACGACGGTGCCGCGGATGATAGAAGTCGTTTCCTGTGCGCCAGCAACCGCCGGCATCACCAGCGCAGCAACCGCCGCGCCTAGAAAAAGCTGATTACGCATGATTTTCCCCTTAGAGCCGAATCGCGCTCTTGTGCGGTGCCCACCACCGTCTTACCGCGCCCCTGCCCGACTTTTGTGTCGGTTCGATGACAATCGTCAATGCTGAATTCCGGCTGAACGACTCAAATTCTGCTGCGTTGCAAAAGCGCATCACTTTGCCGCGTTGACGATCGCCTGCCAGCCCATTTCGTCGACCACGCGAATGCCCAGTTCCGCGGCCTTTTTCAGCTTCGAGCCCGCCGCCGTGCCTGCAACGACCAGATCGGTCCTGGCGGATACGGAGCCGGAAACCTTGGCGCCCAATGCTTCGGCCTGCGCCTTGGCTTCGTCGCGGCTCATCGTTTCCAGCGTGCCGGTGAAGACCACGGTCTGCCCGCTGACTTCGGAGGCGCGCACGTTGGAAACATAGGCGGGGGGCGTACTTCGCGCAGCAGGTCGGCCCAGGCGTCACGGTTGTGGGGTTCAGCGAAAAAGGCGACCAGCGCTTGTGCCACCACCGGGCCGATGCCCTCGACCGCGATCAGTTCGGCGAGCGCATCGGGGTCGTCATGCGCCCGTATGGCGACGCCCGCGATGGCCTCCACCGTGCCGAACGCCTTCACCAGATCGCGCGCCGTCACCGCGCCGACATGGCGGATGCCAAGGCCGAACAGGAAGCGGGCGGGGTCGGGGGTGCGCCGGGCCTCGATGCTGGCGAACAGATTGTCGACGGACTTGTCCTTCCACCCCTCCCGCATGAGCAGTTCGGCCTTGTGCTGATGCAGCCGGAAGATGTCGGCGGGGCTGTGCAGCCAGCCCAGCCCGAAGAACTCACGGACGGTCTTGTCGCCCAGGCCGTCGATATCCATCGCACCGCGCGAGACGAAATGCCGCAATCGTTCGACGCGCTGCGCCGGGCAGATCAGGCCGCCGGTGCAGCGGATATCGACTTCGCCTTCCTCCGCCACCGCGTCCGATCCGCATTCGGGGCAAAGATGGGGGAAGGGCCAGGCGCCCCGGCTGTCGTCGCGCGACAGGTTTTCGACGATCTGGGGGATGACGTCGCCCGCGCGTTGCAGCACCACGCGGTCGCCGGGCCAGACGTTCAGCCGGGCAATCTCGTCGGCATTGTGCAACGTGGCATTGGTGACGACGACGCCGCCAACCGTCACGGGCTCCAATCGGGCAACCGGAGTCAGCTTGCCGGTGCGGCCAACCTGGACGTCGATGGCGCGCAGTGTGGTCTGGGCCTGTTGCGCGGGGAATTTGTGCGCCAGCCCCCAGCGCGGCGCGCGGCCGACAAACCCAAGCCGCGCCTGCCAATCCAGCCGGTCGACCTTGTACACGACGCCATCGATGTCGAATGGCAGGTCGGCGCGTTCGGCCTCGATCGTCTTGTAGGTTGCCAGCGCCTGCGCCAGCGTGCCGGCCGACTGGAATTCGCGAGTGACGGGAAAGCCCCAGCGGCGGATGGCGGCGATCACCTCGCTCTGGGTTTCGCCGGGCAGGCTTTCGACATCGCCCCAGCCCCAGGCGAAGAAGCGCAGCGGGCGGCTGGCCGTGACGGCCGAATCCTTCTGACGCAACGAGCCTGCGGCGGCATTGCGCGGATTGGCGAACTGCCGTGCCTTGTCGGGATCGTCGGCTTCCGCCAGCAACCGGGCGTTGAGCGCGGTGAAAGCGTCCTTCTCCATATAGACTTCGCCGCGGACCTCGAAAATGTCGGGCGCGTCGGCGGGCAGGGAGGCGGGAATATCGGCGATAGTGCGGACATTGGCGGTCACATCCTCACCAACCTGTCCGTCTCCGCGCGTCAGCGCACGCACCAGTCGCCGCCGTTCGTACCGGATCGAGCAGGACAGGCCGTCGATCTTGGGTTCGGCAGTAATGGCGATGCCGGCATCGTCGGGCAGCGCCAGGAACCGGCGAATACGGCCAAGAAACTCCGCCACCTCCTCGTCGTTGAAGGCATTGTCGAGGCTGAACATCGGGCGGGCGTGCGCCACCTTGGCAAGGTGGTCGGAAGGCGTGGCCCCTACCACGCGGCTGGGCGAATCGGCACGGATCAGGTGCGGGAAGGCCGCCTCGATCGCCTGGTTGCGGCGCACCAGCGCATCGTATTCGGCGTCGGAAATCTCGGGCGCATCATCCGCGTGATAAAGCCGGTTGTGATGCGCAATCTCGCTGGCGAGCCGTTCTAGTTCAGCGGCGGCATCGGTATCGGTGGTGGGCAGGTCGGCCATCGCGTGGTCTTAGCGTCGCGCCCTGCCGAGATCGACACCTAAAGCAACACAATTACGCAGCGCCGTCATGGCCTCGATTGGTCGCCCAACCAGCGGCGCTACGCTACTTCCAGCAGCCGTTCGGCCTGCGCGCGCGCCTCGTTGGTGATCTCGGCGCCTGACAGCATCCGGGCGATTTCCTCGCGGCGTTCGGCGTCGCCCAGCGCGCGGACGCCGGTGCGGGTGACGGTGCCGTCATGGCTCTTGGCGATCAGCAGATGCTGCCCCCCGCGCGCGGCGACTTGCGGGCTGTGCGTGACGACCAGCAATTGCGTGTCGGTTGCCAGCCGGGCGAGGCGTTCGCCAATCGCGCTCGCCACCGCACCGCCCACGCCGCGATCGATTTCGTCGAAGATCATCGTCGCAGCACCGCCCTGTTCGGCCAGCGCGACCTTCAGCGCCAGGATGAAGCGCGACAATTCGCCGCCCGATGCGATCTTGACCAGCGGCGCGAACGGCGCACCGGGATTGGTGGAAATCTCGAACTCCACCCGGTCCTTGCCCGCTGCCGACCATTGTCCACGATCCATCGGCGCGACGACGGTGCGAAAACGCGCGGCATCCAGCTTGAGCGGCGCCAGCTCGCCTTTGACGGCGGCATCCAGGCGAGCTGCCGCAGCCTGTCGGGCACCGGACAACGCATCGGCGGCGGCGTTGTAGTGGCTTTCGGCTTCGCGTGCGGCCGCCTCCAGCCGCGCAATTCCCGCGCCGCCACTTTCAATGCGATCGAGCTTGGCGGCCAGGGTTTCGGCGAGCGCGGGCAAATCGTCGGGCTGGACACGGTGCTTGCGGGCCAGTGCGCGCAGTTCGAACAGCCGTGCCTCGTCAGCTTCCAGTTGTGCCGGATCGAACGCCAGCGCGTCAGCGGCTTCATCCAGCCTTTCCTGCGCGGTCGATGCCTCGATGATCGCGCGGTCGATGGCGGCAAGCGCGTCGCCCAGCGCGGCATGGTCGCCGCCGATCCGGTCAAGGATGCGCGCGGCCTGCCTCAACCGGGCCAGCCCGCCTTCGGAACCGTCGAGCAGGTCGGCGGTGGCCTGCAGGTCACCGGTGATCTTTTCGCCGCGCTGCATCCCGGCGCGCCGTTCGGCCAGCATGGTTTCCTCGCCGGGTTCCGGCGCAAGCTGCCGCAATTCGGCAACGGCGTGGTCCAGCCATTCACGGTCCCGCGCCTCGCTGTCGAGCGCGTCGCGCGCCTCGTCCAGCGCGGCTTTGGCGGTTTGCCACGCACGCCACGCCTTGGCGGCGGCTGCCGTATCGAGCGCGCCGAATGTGTCGAGCAGTGCGCGGTGGCCGCGCGGGTTGAGCAGGCCGCGATCGTCATGCTGGCCATGAATTTCGACCAGCGACGTACCCAGTTCGCGCAGCAGCGCGGCGGAAACCGGCTGGTCGTTCACAAAGGCGCGACTGCCGCCATCGGCCTTCACGCTGCGGCGGATGATGATCGGTTCGCCCGGTTCGATCTCAAGTCCGCTGTCCGCCAGCAATGCGGCAATGGTGTCGTTGGCGGGGGAATCGAAACACGCGGTCACGACTGCCTGCGTCGCGCCGTGGCGGACCAGCCCGCTGTCGCCGCGCGCGCCCAGCGCCAGCCCCAATGCGTCGAGCAGGATCGATTTTCCCGCACCCGTCTCCCCGGTCAGGACGCCAAGCCCTGGCTGGAAGTCGAGATCCAGCATCTCGATCAACACTACATCGCGGATCGAAAGCCGCGTCAGCATGACGGCACCGCCGCCGCCGGTCAGCCGCCCGCCTTGGCAGGCGGCGTGTGCGATTCGATGAGTTTATAGGCGTGCTGATACCAGTCGGTGCCCGGATAATTGGCGCCCAGCACCGCTGCGGATTTTTTCGCTTCTTCGGGAATGCCCAGCGCCAGATAGACCTCGGTCAGGCGCATCAGCGCTTCGGGGACATGGGTGGTCGTCTGATAATCATCGATCACATGGCGGAAGCGCATCGACGCGGCCAGCCATTCGCCGCGATTTTCATAGAAGCGGCCGATTTCCATTTCCTTGCCGGCGAGATGGTCGCGGACCAGATCGGTCTTCAGCCGGGCGTCGGCGGCGTAGCGCGAATTGGGGTAGCGCCGCATCAGTTCACCCAGCGCGTCGAGCGCCTGCTGCGTGATTTTCTGGTCGCGCGTCACGTCCGAAATCTGCTCGTAATAGCCAAGCGCGATCAGATAATAGGCATAAGGCGCGTCGCGGTTGCCCGGATGCACCGCCAGGAAGCGCTGCGCCGAATCGATCGATTTCTGGTAATCGGCGTCGAGATAATAAGCGAATGCCCCCATCAACTGCGCGCGGCGTGCCCAGATCGAATAGGGGTGCTGGCGTTCCACCTCGTCGAACAGCGCGGCCGCCAGCTTGTAGTCATGGCTGTCCAGCTTTGCCTTTGCCGCATAATACAACGTGCCGACGTCGCGCGCGACATAGGGCAGGTCGCCTTTGCTGCGATTGCGCGCGCAACCGGCGACTGAAAAAGCGCTGACGGCGATCAGGGCCAGCGTGATCGAACGGGACAAATGGGTACGCATCAGTCTTTCCTTAGCCGAGGTCTGGGCGTGCGAACAATGGTTTTCGCGCGGGCCGCGCGCCGGTGTGCCTTGCCCGGTTTTTTACCCCGACTTGCTGAACGACGATCAGGGCGGTGCGGTGCCGGGAGCAAGGCGAATTGGCGGCATTTGTGGCGAACAAGCGAGCTATTAACCAGTTGGCGCTAGGCTGGCGGCCATCATGCTGCGCGTCCTGACCATCGCCTCGCTGTTTCCTGATGCGACGCGCCCCAATTTCGGGGTGTTCGTCGAACGCCAGACATTGGGGCTGGCCGCGCATCCCGATGTCGACCTGCGCGTGGTCGCGCCGATCGGGTTGCCGCCCTGGCCGTTCAACCAGCATCGGCATTATGCCGATCTGGCGGCGCTGCCCCGCCGCGATGAATGGCGCGGGTTGACGGTCTGGCGGCCGCGGTTTGCCACCCTGCCGGGCACCGGTGGCCGCTGGCACGTCGCGGCGCTGGTCCACGCGTTGCGGCCGTTGCTGACGGATATCCGCCGCGATTTTCCCTTCGACATCATCGATGCCGAATTCTTTTTTCCCGATGGCCCTGCGGCCACGCTGCTGGCCCGCGAATTCGGCGTCCCGGTGTCGATCAAGGCGCGCGGTGCGGACATCCACCATTGGGGCATCGGCCCAACCGCGGCGCAAGTGATCGCGGCGGGGCAGGCGGCGGACGGCCTGCTCGCGGTATCGGAGGCGATGCGCACCGACATGGCGGCAATCGGCCTGCCCGCGCAAAGTATCCGCGTCCACCGCACCGGTGTCGATCTGGCGCGCTTCGTGCCGGTCGACCGTGTCGCGGCAAAGGCAGCGCTGGGCATTGTCGGCCCGCTGATCATGTCAGTGGGGGCATTGGTGGCGCGCAAGGGCCACGACCTCGTGATCGAGGCGATGGCCGCCTTGCCCTATGCTACCTTGCTGATCGCCGGCGAAGGGCCGGAGCGCCCGCAACTGATGCGCCGCATCGCCGCGCTTGGGTTGTCGAGCCGCGTTCGTCTGCTGGGCGCAGTGGCCCATTCCGAATTGCCGTCGCTGATCGCAGCCGCGGACGTGATGGCGCTGGCGTCCGCATCCGAAGGGCTGGCCAATGCCTGGGTGGAAGCGCTGGCGTGTGGCACACCCATCGTCGTCACCGGGGCGGGCGGCGCGCATGAAGTGGTGACCGATCCCGCTTATGGCCGCATCGCGGTGCGCACGCCCGCGGGGTTTGCCCAGGCGATCGCCGATGTGATTGCCGAAGCGCCGTCGCCCGATCGAGTCCGCCGGGGCGCAGCCGATTTTACCTGGGAAGCCAATACCGCGTCGCTTTACGACCATCTGGCCGGGCTGGTGGCGAACCGCGCGGAGGCGATCGCGGCTATCGACGAACGGAAGCGGTTCAGCCGCAATTGAGGGCGCGGGCGGGGGGTCGGATATCGCCTTCACCGCCATCATCACAACTAGCTCTGTCTCGCTGTTATAGCGGGCGTCGTTATAGCGGGCGTCGCTATAGCGGGTATAGGGCAGCGGTGATCCAGCGCCCTTCGGTGCGCAGCACGCCCCAGACGCGGGCGGCGGCGCGGCTGTCCATCGCCTCGATGCCGACACCGCGTGCCTCCAGGGCGGAAACCAGCGCGGCAGGCGGGCGAACCAGCGCAGTGCCGGTGCCCAGGATGATGAATTCGGGCAGCGGATCGATGGCGAGTGCCGCCGTCAATGCCATCACGTCCAGCGCCTCGACCGGGGGTGGCGACCAGCCATCGGCGCGGTTGGGGGTGATGACCAGGCCCAGATAGACATTGTCGTCAACGCGAAAGCCACCGCCCGAAAACCCCTTTATCAGCGGGCCTTGAGCTGTTGTTTCATGTTCGATCCGCACCGCGCGTTCCCCGTCAGGGCCGTTTGCGCGGGCCTACACGCTCTGCGTTCGACATGTCGGTCGGGCCGCCGGGCCGTTCCGCCTTGGGCTCGGCACGCAGGCCCAGGGTGATGAGCAGCGACGACGAAACATAGATCGACGAATAGGTGCCGACGAATACACCCAGCGTCATCGCCCAGGTAAAGCCGCGCAGCACATGCCCGCCAAAGATCAGCAGCGCCAGCAACGCGATCAGGATGGTCAGCGACGTCATCACGGTGCGCGGCAGCGTTTCGTTGACCGACAGGTTGATGATCTCGCGCATGTCCATCTTGCGATAACGGCGCATGTTCTCGCGGATGCGGTCGTCGATGACGATCTTGTCGTTGATCGAATAGCCGATGATGGTCAGCACCGCCGCGACGATGTTCAGGTCGAACTCCAGTTGCGTGATCGCAAAGAAGCCCAGCGTCATCAGCACGTCGTGGACGATGGCGACGACGGTCGACACGCCGAACTGCCATTCGAAGCGGAAGATGGCGAACAGGCCGATGCCCAGCACCGCCAGGCCGACGGCGGCGGCACCCTTCCAGATCAGCTCGTTCGATACCTTGCCCGACACCGCATCCTGCTTGGAGAATTTGGCGGCGGGGTAAAGCTTGTTGATCGCGGTCTGCACCTGCTTGACGACCGCGTCGGTCGCGCCCTTGTCGTCGCTCTTGGGCGGGGGCAGGCGGATGGAAACGGTCAGGCCATCGCCGAACGGCTGGATATTGGCTTCACCCACGCCAAGCTGGTCGACCGCGCTGCGCAGCTTGTCGATCTGCGGTGCTTGTTCGAACTTCTCCTCGATCATCAGGCCGCCGACGAAATCGACGCCGAGGTTGAGGCGAAAGGCGAACACACAGGCCAGCGCGGCAATGGTCAACAGCGTGGTCAGCCCGAATGCCCAATAGCGCAGGCGGACAAAGTCGATGTTGGTATTGTCGGGGACGAGTTTCAAAAGGCGCATGATATGATCCCGCCGCTCAAATATGCAGATCGGTCGGGCGCGTGCGGCGAATCCACAGCGCGACCATCATCCGGGTAAAGGTGACCGCGGTGAACACGCTGGTGACGATGCCAATCAGCAGCACGACCGCAAAGCCCTTTACCGGGCCGGAACCGAGCATCAGCATGATGAGGCCCGAAATCCCGTGAGTGATATTGGCCTCGAAGATCGTCCGGCTCGCTTCCTTATACCCCAGTTCGACCGACTGGATGACATTGCGCCCGCGCCGCCGTTCCTCACGGATGCGTTCGTTGATCAGCACATTGGCGTCGACCGCGGTGCCGATGGTCAGCACGAAACCGGCGATGCCCGGCAACGTCAGCGTGCCGTTGATCAACGCCAGCACGCCCACAATCACCACGATGTTGATGAGGACGGCGAGGTTCGCATAGACGCCGAAGCGGCCATAAGTGACGAACATGAACACCACCACCGCGACGACCGCGATGATCGACGCCAGAATGCCGGCACGGATCGAATCGGCGCCCAGATCGGGGCCGACGGTGCGTTCCTCCACCACTTTCAGCGTAACGGGCAGCTTGCCAGAACGCAGCGCAATCGCCAGTTCGTTCGCCGATTTCACGGTGAAATTGCCCTGGATATAGCCGCTGCCGCCCTGGATCGGCGTGTTGATGACTGGCGCTGAAATCACCTTGCCATCGACGATGATCGCAAACCTCTTGCCGGTGTTTTCTTCCGTGACCTTGGCGAAGCGGCGCCCGCCATCGGTGTCGAAGGTGAAATCGACGATCGGCGCATTTGTCTGCGGATCGAATTTCTGCGACGCGTCGATCAGCTGGTCGCCGCCGACGATAACCTGGCGCTTCACCGCGATCACGCTGCCGCCTTCGACATAGGGCAGGACCTGGCTGCCGATCGGGGCGATGCCCTTGGCTATGTCAGCCGGATTGGCGTTGTCGTCGACCAGTTTGAATTCGAGCTTCGCGGTCTTGCCCAGTAGTTCCTTCAACCCTTCCGGGTCCTGAAGGCCCGGCACCTGCACGACGATGCGGTTGGTGCCCTGGCGGATGATCGTCGGTTCCTTGGTGCCCAGCGCGTCGATGCGGCGGCGGACGACTTCGGTCGCGTCCTGCATCGCGCGTTCGATCGCCTGGTTCAGCCCGGCTTGCGTCGGCGTCAGCACGAAACGCTGGCCATCGATAACCTGGATGTCCCACTCGCGCTGGCCGGTGAGGCCTGCGCCGCCGCCAGTGATCGCCAGCAGCCGCTCGCGCGCCGCGTCCACCTTGCTGCCATCGCGCAGCAGGAACGTCAGGTGGCCATTGGCGGTGGAGATGTCGCCGATGTCGATCGACGGATTGCCGCGCCGCATCTCGGTCGCCACTTCGTCGCGCTTGGTGTCGAGCCGCGAATTGGTGAGATCGTTGATATCGGCCTCGAGCAGCAGATAGCTGCCGCCGGCCAGATCAAGCCCCTTGTTGACGCGGGGATGCGGAATGCTGCCCCATTGGTCGGTCCAGCGTTCGGGCAGGAAGCTCGGCACGGCCAGCAGCATCAGGCCCAGCAGCAGGGCGATGATGGAAGTGACTTTCCAGCGGGGAAAATCGAGCATGGTTCAGTCGCTCAATCGTTCGCGGGCTTGGAGCCGTGCGGCGAAACCGAAGCCAGCGTCGATTTCACGACGCGGATCTTCACGCCATTGGCAATCTCGACCTCGACGATCTTGTCCTCGACTCGGGTCGCCTTGCCGATGATGCCCCCGGCAGTCGTCACTTCGTCGCCCTTTTTCACCGCGGCGATCGCTGCCTGCTGTTCCTTCATCCGCTTGTTCTGCGGGCGGATGAACAACAGATAGAACAGGCCGAACAGCAGGATCAGCGGCGCGAACGAAATGAACGCGCCAAATCCGCCGTCCGTGGGGGCAGCGCCGGCAGTCTGGGCATAAGCGGGGGTGATGAGCATGGCGTCCTGAACAAGTCGCGGGGTTGACGGCACCTAAATACCGTTATTCAAGCGGCGCGAGCTATCATCATCGACAAGGCCGCGCAACCACGGCTGCATAGCCGGGGGAAGCATTTCATGCCGCCCGGCGGGCAGGCGCCACCCCGGGCGCGATAATCGCCACGCAAATGCTTGCATCACGCGGCGCACCCGCATATGTGGCGCGGCTCCGGTCGGGGCGTAGCGCAGCCTGGTAGCGCATCACACTGGGGGTGTGGGGGTCGCAGGTTCGAATCCTGTCGCCCCGACCAAAAATACCAAGCAATTGCAATGGGTTATTCGGGCAGCGAAAGCTGCCCGTTTGCGTGCGTGGGCCGCCGATTAAGCAGACCATAAGCTAGATCGCTGAATCACATGGCCTGCAGCAACACCCATCGCGAAAGCACAGACAGGCGAACATTGTTGTTGAAATTGTTGTTGAAGACGTTCCGCCATTGCCTAAACTCCCCCAATGCGAGAGCCTGATATGGAAATTGACGGGTGGTGCCTTGAAAGCGGCGAGGTTTATCACGCCAACGCCCCCACCACATTTTGGATTCCAGATCTTGCCCGTCGCGAAAGCCTCGAACCCGGCGACCTCGCTAAGCTGATATTCCAGATCAGCGTAGACAATTCCGAGGAACCGATCGCAGTCGAGCGCATGTGGGTTCTCGTTCGTGAACGAATTGCGGGCGGTTATCTCGGTGTACTTGACAACGAGCCAAGCGCGATCTCCGAAAATGACGAGTTCTGGCTTGGAACGGAACTGCCGTTCGCCGCACACCACGTCATTAACATCGAAGAGAAAGACCAAAAAACCATAGCCCTTGCTCAGGAAGAGCCGCGCAAGCGTTGGCCAACACAATAGCGCGGCGATGTGGCGAAACTGTGCAAGCTATAGCTGACTCTGCTGGCGCCGCCAAGCTAGTAGCCATGCTGGCTCACCGTCAGCCCGGACTATGCGGCCGCCCATAGCCCGTCGTCCTCCCAACGGCGCAGGGCAGAGACGACGACGATTATGTCAGCGCCGTCCAGCGCACCGCTTTCGATACCGGGAAGAATCTAGCTCTCAACCCAAGCATCGAACGAACCATACCAACGGACGAACGGCGATGGCCTCGGCTTCTCTCCCGCCTCCAACCGCTTCACCCGGCGGCTGAGAGCACGGTGACTCATGCGGTCAGCTCAGGCCTATGCTAACGTGCGCGGCGATCCCCTTAACCGCTATGGCGCGGGACCATTCTGCAAATTCGTCATTCCGCGCACCTTCCGCCAAAGCGGCGTGTATCTCATTTTCGCTGGCGACGACCTGAAGTATGTCGGCGAATGCGCCAACCTGTCGGCCCGGTTCAACGCGGGCTATGGCAACATTTCGCCGAAAAATTGCTTCAAGGGCGGGCAGGAAACCAACTGCCGATTGAACAACCTGATTTACGCTGCAACGACCAGCGGCAAACCGTTGGCCCTATGGTTTCATGCGACGCCGGATTACAAAGCCGTGGAAGTCGTGCTTCGTTCAAAGCTTCGTGCGCCGTGGAATCGGGTCTAACACCTACCCATGCCCTGCCCAATTCTACGTCGGAAACTTCGCCCAACTATACGTCGTTGATTTCGCGTCATTTGATCGTTGATATTGCCCACATTCCATCCCCTCAATCAGGGGACGGAATACAGTTCGGCGGCAAAAACCCCGACCCCACTTCCGACGATGGGACCGGGGTCCGGCGCGGCCCGCATGATGAAATAGGCAATGTCGCCAATTAGACTCGGCGGGAACCACGGCTGAGGCGGCAAACCGTCATAAGTCCAGTCCGCGTGGACGTATCGGACCGTAACCGTTTGGAGGCCTGCTTCTCCCTCCCAAATCCTGTCCTACAGCAAACCAAATAGGTTATCGTTCGTCGCCCAGGAGGACAGGCGAATGGATATCGATGCGCTCATCAATGCAGTGATCGCCCGGGAGGGCGATTATGCCAATCATCCCGCCGATAAAGGCGGCCCCACGCGGTTCGGGATTACCCAGGCGGTGGCGCGGCAACAGGGTTATGCGGGCGACATGCGCGCGTTGCCGCGTGGCGAGGCGATGGCGATCTACAAGCGGCTTTACTGGCTGCGGCCTGGTTATGACCGGGTGGCCGGGCATCTGCCCGACATCGCTGCCGAACTGTTCGATTGCGGGGTCAACATGGGACCAGCGACCGCGGGCGGGTTTTTGCAGCGCGCGCTCAACGCGCTGAACCGCGGGGCGAGCGATTATCCCGATCTTGCGGTTGATGGCGCCATCGGGGCGGCGACGCTTGCCGCGCTCGACGCCTATCGCGTCCGGCGCGGCGCGTTGGCCGAGGCGGTGCTGCTGAAGGCGATGCAGGCGTTGCGCGGTGCGCGCTACATCGCGCTCAGCGAAACCCGGCCCGCGAACGAGGCGTTCGTCTTTGGCTGGATCGCCAACCGGATCGGTTAAGTTGAGGGAGGTTCGCCGGTATCAATGGCAACCCTCAACTTCCTCAACCACTCCCTCAACTTCACCCTCAACCACACCCTCAATCAACCCTGCGGGGTTGCGGCATGAAAGGACAAGAGCATGGGATTATTGGATGGACTTATCAGCCCGATTGCGTCGTTGATCGACAAGATCATCCCCGATCCGCGCGCGCGCGACGAAGCAAAGCTGAAACTGCTCGACCTTCAGGGCACGCAGGATCTGGAGCAAGTGCGTACCCAGATCGCCGCGATCATGGCGGAGGCGCAATCCGCCGATCCATGGACCAGCCGGGCGCGGCCCAGCTTCCTTTACGTCATGTACGCGCTGTTGTTGTGGTCGATCCCGATGGGGCTGATCGCGGCGACGCAACCGCAAATGGCGAGGGACATCGCCAGCGGCATGACCGCGTATCTGAACGGCCTGCCCGAACCGCTCTACGCGCTCTTCGGCACCGGCTATCTGGGCTACACCGCCGCGCGCCAATGGGGCAAGGCGAAGGGCAGCGACAAATAGCCGACGGGAATGGATGGCGCCGGTGGGCGGCGGCGTTATTTGGCCAGTGTTTCCAGCCTGGCGAAATCGATCGTCGCCACCGCGCCCTTCAACGTATCGGCCGAGGGTGCGGAGCCTTCGGCCTCGACCATGAAGCGGCTGCCGACCATTACGCCGAAACTGCCCGACTTGCTGCTATTGTCCCATTTCTCGTTGGTCATGCGCCCGTCGACCATCGCGGCCTTTTCATACCCGGTTTCGGTCTGGCGGCTCGATTGGGCGTTGAGCGCACCGCCCAGCGCCGCCAGCGTGCCCAGCGCGCCGGTATCAGTCACCGAAAGGCGAAAGCTCTGGTCGCCCGATTGGTAACGCGCCTCGGCATGGCTGCCGCTGATGCCCGCCGCGCCGCCCGACTGGTTTTCGATTTCGGTGCGGTTCCACCCGCCGATCGACGCGGGCAGCATGTCCTGCAGCGCCTGGCCGGGGATGGCGGGCGCGGCCTGGCCTGTCTTCATCGCCTCGCCTGCCGCCTTCATGCGTTGGGCCGCGTCGTTCAGCTTGCCCATGTCGACGCTGGCGCCGTTGGGCAGGTTGACCGATCCGCTGATCTGACCACCGCCCGGCGAGGACAGCGATGCCATCGGCATCATCACCCGCCCCGCGACCGAAGTGGCGACGGCGCTGCCGATGACCAGCACCACCACGCTGACCAGAATGGCCGCCACGGTATAGGGCAGCGCCTTTTCGGCGCCGACCTTCATCAGCATCGGCAACCCGACATACAGCAGGTACAGGCTGTAAAGCCCCGTCAGCGCCAGGATGGAAAGGGCAGGAAGAATACCGAAAATGCCCGCCAGCCAGCTTGCCGTCATCGAAAAGGCAGCGACTTTCATCGCCTGGCCCTGGTTCTTGGTGCCGCCAAAACTGGGCGCCAGGCCATTGATGACCAACGCGATGACCCACACCCCGACCAGCGCCACGACATAGCCGATCACCGCCGTGGCCAGCGAGAACATCAACGACGGACGATAGGAAAAGCCAAGAAAATCATAACCGAAAACCGTGCTGCCGATGAACTGGGCAATGGGGCCAATCGCGGCGAGGGGCAGGACCCAGCCGGTGAATATCTCGCCGGTCGTCATCGGCGTGCTGTTGATGGCGGCCCATTCGCTGGCGGGCGACAGAAGCAATCTCTTCACCCGCGCCACCATTGTGTTCGACTGATCGTCTGGAAATTCCGCCGCCATCGTCCGCTCCCACAAGCCGTTGGATGATATTGCGTCAGGTTAGCGGTAATCGATCATCCGGGATAGGACCAAGTCGACATGATACCGCACGATTGGGTTGCCAATTGCGGGCGGCGAAATGCTTCCCCATATGCGTTGCCATGACAGACAAGACTCCGGTGTGGCACGGCACCACCATCCTATCCGTGCGCAAGAACGGCAAGGTCGTGATTATCGGCGATGGCCAGGTCTCGATGGGCCAGACGGTGATGAAACCCAATGCGAAAAAGGTTCGCAAGCTGGGCGACGGATCGGTTATCGGCGGTTTCGCCGGTGCGACTGCCGACGCATTCACCCTGTTCGAGCGGCTGGAACGCAAGCTGGAACAGCATCGCGGGGCGTTGCTGCGCGCGGCGGTCGAACTCGCCAAGGACTGGCGGACTGACAAATATCTCCGCAATCTGGAAGCGATGATGATCGTTGCAGACCGGCACATCACGCTGGTGCTGACCGGCAATGGCGACGTGCTGGAACCCGAAGCGGGGATTTGCGCGATCGGCTCGGGCGGGAATTTTGCGCTGTCGGCGGCGCGCGCGCTGACCGACTATGAAAGCGATGCCGAAACCATTTGTCGCAAGGCGATGAAAGTCGCGGCCGATATCTGCGTTTACACTAACGAGAACCTGACGGTCGAAACGATGGATTCAGACGCTTAGGCGCGGCTGCCATTTCAGTGAGGGCCGTGGGGCGCCCGAACGACGAATAAACCTTTGGGAAAGACAATAGATGCCGGTTTGTCCTGGCATCCCGACTGGAAAAGACATGAACGACGATTTGACCCCGAAAGCCATTGTTGCCGCGCTCGACGCTCACATCATCGGCCAGAGCGATGCCAAGCGCGCCGTTGCGGTTGCGCTGCGCAATCGCTGGCGTCGCCAGCATCTCGCCGCAGACCTGCGCGACGAGGTGACGCCCAAGAACATCCTGATGACCGGCCCCACGGGCTGCGGCAAGACCGAGATCAGCCGCCGCCTGGCCAAGCTGGCCGATGCGCCGTTCGTCAAGGTGGAAGCGACCAAATTCACCGAAGTCGGCTATGTCGGCCGCGACGTCGAACAGATTGCCCGCGACCTGGTCGAAGAAGCGATCCGGCTGGAAAAGGAACGTCGCCGCGCGGCGGTGAAGGACAAGGCGGAGGAAGCGGCGCTCGGACGCCTGCTCGATGCGCTGACCGGCAAGGACAGTTCAACCGCAACCCGTGAAGCGTTCCGCCAGCGTTTTGTCGACGGCCATCTCGACGACAAGGAAATCGAGATCGAAGTCGAACAGGGCTCGCAAATGCCGTTTGAAATTCCCGGTGGCGCGCAGGTCGGCATGATCAACCTTGGCGATATGATGGGCAAGGCGTTTGGCGGCGGCAACAACCTGAAACGGCGCAAGCTGCCCGTGCCCAAGGCGTGGGAAAAGCTGGTCGATGAAGAAGCCGACAAGCGGCTTGACCAGGATGAGGTCAGCCGTGCCGCGCTGGCCGATGCCGAAGCCAATGGCATCGTGTTCCTCGACGAAATCGACAAGATTGCGGTGTCAGACGTCCGGGGCGGCTCGGTCAGCCGGGAAGGGGTGCAGCGCGATCTGTTGCCACTGATCGAAGGGACGACGGTGGCGACCAAATATGGGCCGATGAAGACCGACCATATCCTGTTCATCGCCTCCGGCGCTTTCCATGTTGCCAAGCCAAGCGACTTGTTGCCCGAACTTCAGGGCCGTTTGCCGATCCGCGTCGAGTTGAAAGCGCTGACCGAGGCGGATTTCGTGGCGATCCTGTCCGACACCAAGGCCTCGTTGATCCAGCAATACAAGGCGTTGCTGGCCACCGAAGGCGTGACCATCGACTTTACTGACGGCGGCATCCGCGCGGTCGCCCGCATCGCCGCCGAAGTGAACGGCGATATCGAGAATATCGGCGCGCGCCGGTTGCAGACGGTGATGGAAAAGCTGCTCGAACAAGTCAGCTTCGAAGCGGAGGACCGCAAGGGCGAAACGCTGGTTATCGACACGGGTTATGTCGAAGCGCAGCTCGCCGGTATCGCGCGTAATACCGACCTCAGCCGGTTCGTGCTTTAACGCGGCGCCGGTCGTGGTTTGGCGATCTTCGGCTTGGTGTAGGGGACGAAACGGCCCAGCCGACAATAGGCCGACGGGATGGACAGGCCGCGCGTTACCGTGCGGAACCGGTCGTCACTGCACAATTGCGCGCCGTAAACCTCGACGATCAGGATTGAATCGTCGCGGAGTGACGGGCACTCGTCGGGCAGGGTATTGCGCCAGACCCTGCCCGCTGAACGATAGATCAACGTGCGATTGTCGATGATCTGCGGCCCATCATTGGAACTGGCATCGATGCAGTTTTGCGGTTCACCGGCAACGCGCCCGGCAAGTGCCTTGTCCAGTTCCGAACTGTCGTTCTTCGCCGCGACCAGCACCAACAGGGCAAGCACCGCAAAACCGGCGCGCATCGCTATTTCTTCCGGTAGGTGGTGAACGAGCCCAGCGCGCAACTGCCGGTCGGGGTGCGCGACGTCGGATCAACGGTGCTGGCGATGTCGCCACGGCACAGGTTGCCACTGTAGCTGCGGGTGACCAGAATGTCGCCTTGCGCCAGGCCAAAGCAGCCGCCGCTGGTGTCGTTGCGATACACCAGCTTCCGGCTCACGCGATAAAGGATGGTGTCGCCCACCCGGTCGCTGCCGCCGTTGAGCATCCGCTCGCTGACACAGTCGTTGGTCTCGGTCGGCGAAAAGCCTTTCAGCAAGGCTTCCAGCTTCTGCTGATCGGCAGCTTGTCGCTGCGACATTTTGGAAGGGCCTGCACTCGTTCCGGCGCTGCCGACGAAAATCAGGGCGGGCAGTATCAGCATCCAGCGCATATCAATCTACTCCTGACGCAACAGCCAAATCCCCCAACGTCCGCAATATACCCTATTCAGCCTCGAAAAGCATCCTTTGCCGCACGTCTTTCACCGAGTTCCTCGACGCTCTGCGCACGCAAAAAGGGGTTGGTGGCACGTTCAAGCCCAATGCTGGTCGGAACGGTGGCTTCCCCGGCAGCCCGTGCGGCGTTCACCGCTGCCATGCGTTCGACAATCGCGGCATTGTCCGGTTCCGCCACCAGCGCATAACGCCCGTTCGATTGGGTATATTCATGCGCGCAATAGACCATCGTTTCGTCGGGCAATTGGGCATAGCGGCGCATATTGGCGAACATCTGGGCGGCGCTGCCTTCAAACAGCCGTCCGCACCCCATGGCGAACAAGGTGTCGCCAACAAAGATCATGTCATCTTCCGGCAGCAGGAAGCTGATGTGCCCGGCGGTGTGAGCGGGCGTTTCCATGACAACCGCTACATGGGCGCCGAGCCGGACGGTGTCTCCTTCCTTCAACGCGACGTCGAGGGTTGGGATCCGTTCGGCTTCCGCGGCGGGGGCAAACACCGTGGCACCTGTCGCCGCCTTGATCGCCGCATTGCCGCCGGTGTGATCGGGGTGCCAATGAGTATTCCAGATCGCGGTGATCCGCCAGCCGCGCTTTGCCGCTTCGGCCAGCGCCGGATCGGCAACCGAAGGGTCGACGATGGCCGTATCGCCCGATGTGCGATCATGCGCCAGCCAGACATAATTGTCGGAAAGCACCGGCAGGCGAACGATTTCCAGTGGGGTCGACGTGGGGGTGGTCAAGGTCAAGGACAGTCTCCGGTCATGGATTCGGCCGCAAGACCGATCAGGTTTACCAATGTCCGGTGTTGGGCATCGAGGCCCAGGGTTCGGCGGGACTCAGATGACCGTCCTGCAACAGCTCGATCGAGATGTTGTCGGGGGTCCGGACAAAGGCCATGTGCCCGTCGCGTGGCGGACGGTTGATGGTGTAGCCAGCGTCCACCAGCCGCTGGCAGGTGTCGTAGATATTATCGACCTGATAGGCGAGATGGCCGAAATTGCGACCTTCGCCATAAGGCTCCGGGTCCCAGTTGTGCGTCAGTTCGACCTGAGCGTCCTCATCGCCTGGCGCTGCCATGAAGATCAGCGTGAAGCGGCCTTGTTCGCTGTCGAAGCGCCGTACTTCTTCGAGACCCACGATGTTGAGGAACTTGATCGTCGCGTCGGGATCGGTCACCCGAATCATGGTATGAAGATATTTCATCGGGTCTTCCCAATCAGATTTCGCCAGTCAGATAAGTACGGTAGCGCGGGTGTGCCAGAGCGTTACTTCGGTTTACCACCGGCAGGCTTGGTGTCGCTGTCGAGCTGCTTCAGCGCGGCGCGGGCGACTTGTCCGATGGGCGTGTTCTTGCCCGTGCGTGAGGCATCTTCCCAGGCCATCCGCGCGCCTTCCAGGTCGCCGCTGGCGGCTGCGATATTGCCGATCTCCAGGTTCACCGACGGATCGTCAGCGGCCAGTTTATAGGCAATGATGATGTCGTGCTTGGCGAGTGGAAGGTCGCCCATCTTGCGCGCCAGCGTTGCCGAAGAAAGCCAGATGAGCGGATCGTTGGCGGCGTATTTCAGCGCGATGTCCATATCGGCGCGCGCCGGGTCGAGATTGCCGAGTGCCACCAGCGCACGCGCATGGTCGAACGCCGCTTCGCCGCGGTCCTGGCCTTCAAGCGTGCCGGCGCCAAGCGCGGCATCGAGCGCGGATCGCGCTTTGGCGGCATCGCCCGCGGCAAGCCAGGCATTGCCCGCCTGCGCCCAATATCGCGCCGACCGCTTGTCATGCGCGACCTCGGCGTCGTTGGCGGCGCCTTCAAACTCCTGCGCGGCGGCCTGCCAGCGGCCCTGATTGGTGTAGGACACGCCAAGGCATTGCCGTGCGAAATACTGGCCGCCGCTTTGCAACCAGGCAGCGGCATCCTTTTCACCAACCTTGGGATCGCTGCCCGTCGCCTTGTCGATACATTGTTCGTAGCGATCAGCGGTGGTCTGCGGCAGCTTGGGGCCGCTTGGCGGTGGCGTCGTGGCAGCCGGAGGCGGTGCTGCGGCTGGCGCAGACTGGGCGGCGAACGCCAGGGATAGCAGGGACAATATCATAAGGCGGCAATCACATCCTCTACCGCTCGGATAATCAGCGCGATATCGCCTTCGCGTGATAGCCGATGATCGCCTTCCTTGACCAGCCACGTCTGCACATCGGCTGAACGGATCAACTCAGCCAGATGCGCAGTCCGCGCCCAGGGCACGTCGGGATCGCGTTGGCCCTGGACCAATCGCACCGGCACATCGATCGGGATCATGCCGGATGTCAGCCGGTTCGCCTCGCCCGATGCCCAGAAGGCGCGGGTGAACACGGTCGGCTCGTCGGAATAGATCGATGGTTGTTCCAGGCGGCCGTCATTCAGGATCGACAGTTTTTCATCGACGGAAAAGCCCCAATCGGTGAAATCGGGCGCGGGCGCGATACCCACCAGCCCGGCGATGCGATCTGGCCGGGCCAGCGCGGCGAGCAGCATCAACCACCCGCCCATTGACGAGCCCACCAATATGACCGGTCCCTGCAGATGGTCGATCATCGCCAGTGTGTCGTCGCGCCAGTTGGTGAGCGTCTGGTCCTCGAACCGGCCTTCGCTCTGGCCGCAACCGCCATAGTCGAAGCGCAGAAACACCCGGCCCTCGCCGCGCGCCCATTTTTCCAGCGCGACAGCCTTGCTGCCGTTCATGTCCGACGCATAGCCGGGAAGGAAGACGATCGCCGGACCTTTGCCTTCGCTCAGGTGATAGGCAAGAGCGGGGCGAGCTGGCGATGGACCGATCATGGCCATGTCCTTTATGGGCGTCACCGCACACTGGCAAATGCCGTGCGGTGGACCGGGACCTCGGCGTCAGAAGTTGAAGTGGAATCGCGTGTCGACCGGCTTGCCTTTGCAGATCGTGCGGATTGCGTTCCAGTCATCGGCGTCAAGGGCAGGGCGATAGGGCCCGTGGTTGTGAGTCGCGTCGTCAAAGCGGCGCGCGCGGTCTGCCGCCATCGGGTGCGACGACATGTATGAAATGATGCGCGCGGTGCTGCGATCGGTAGGTTCGGCTTTGCTCAATCGGCTGAAGAACTGCGCGGTGGGTTCAGGCGAGATATGGTTGCGGACCATCGCGTCGATCGCAAAGGCGTCGGCGCGGCCTTCGGCGTCGCGTGAATAGGCGGTCGACAGCAACGCGTTGGTATAGCCGCTGACATGCCCATCCAGCCCGCCAAGCAGCACGCTGAGGCCGAGCTGGCGCAACAGCGATTCGATCACGTCACGATGTTCGACATGGCCCAGCTCGTGCCCAATGACGCCAGCCACCTCGTCCGGCGAATGGGCGCGCTCGATCAGGCCGCTGAACAGGATGATCTGCCCGCCGGGCAAAGTGACGGCGTTGACGACCGGCAGATTGGCGACGCGTACATTGGCATCGGGCAGGTCCGGCGCCAGCCGTTCTGCCAACCGGGCAAGCGCCGCGTCGCCTTCGCTGCTGGCGCAGAACCGGTTGCCGAAATCACCGATCATCACCTCGCCCAACTGACGCTCGACCGACATCGGCACGACCTTGGCGACCAGCGATGGCACTTGCAGGAATCCGATGACGCCAATCGTCGCTGCCACGGCGAACACCGCCGCGGATCGCCACAGCCCGAACCGGTCGATCAGCCCGCCATAGCGCACGCCGCCGGGCAACAGTGCGGCGACCATGGGCGGTGGCGGCTGGTCGAACCCGATACGCCAGCCGGATCGCCCCTTCAGGCCGAAGGTCCAGCGGTCGCCATGGCCCAGCGGTGCCAGATCGGCAAAGGCATGGCGTTCGGACCGAAGATCCTCTCCCTCCAGCCGGAAATACTCGCCCTCGACAACCAGCACGGGCGAATACCGAACGCCGGTGCGGCCGTCATAATGCCAGACCCGAACGCCCTCCGGCTGCGCCTCAGAAAGCGCCGATGTCGAATGCATCGAGCAATCCCTCACCCTGGCTGGGTTCGCGCGTCATCGACTGGGTCAGGTCTTCGAGTGCGATATGGCCATAAGCATTCATGTGGCGGATGAAAAAGGCCCAGTTGCGGTAACCGAGGAAGAGATAACCGATCCCCAGCGTCCCCCACACCAGCGCGACATTGCCCAGCCCGAGTTTGAACCATTCCCAGGTCGAGGCGGTGAATTCAAATTCCAGGTCGCCGAGTGTCAGCTTGCCGATCGCTTCCCGAAAAAACGCGGCATAAAAGGCCAGCGCGATCATGCCCAGGATCACGAAAAAGCCGATATAAACAACGAAGAGGCCGATTATGAGCGCGGCGGTGATCGATGGCTGCGGCGTACTGGCGCCGCCGAATTGAGGTATGACAAAGGCGCCAGTCACCGCGGCGATGACAGCGACGATGACCATGACGATGGGCGCCAGATAGAATAGCAGGTAGCGCATGAAGATGGCGCCCATGCGCGCTGTCGACCCAAACTGCATCGGGCCAAAGCTCATCCGGTTCCAGCGATCGTTCCAGTTTTCGGTCATCGACCAGGGAACAAGCAGTCCAAGGGCAATCATGCCCAGCAATGTGCGCCCCAGGTAACGCAAGCCGAATTTGAAACCCGCATCGTCGCTGCCGCCGCGAATGCCGTGCCAGAAGGTTCGGCTCAACCGGTAACGCAGCGCACGGAAAATCGCGACGCCGGCAAGGTACATCAGCAGCAGGTAAAGTCCCACGCCGCACAGCAGCGCAGCTCCTGGATGCCCGTGCAACGCCAGTGCCTGCGGCACGAACTGGACGATGAACAGCGGCCCTCCGAAGAACACGACGGCGAAGATATAGCCGATCAGCAGTTCCAGCCCGGTGCCCGTCCATTCCAGCCGGTCGTCGATGAAACGAGTGTGGCTCCACAAATAATGGCGCTCGCGCGTCCGCGCCCAGAAAAGATAGATCCCCAACGTCACGATGCACAGCAGCAGATTGGTGAAGGCAATCGGCGCGAATTCGCGCCAGTTGCCGGTGAACTGGAACGCCTTGCCCGCGCCTTCGGCGCTTGCCTCTTCGTTTGTCATCTGATCCCCCATTTGTCGCCAGTGGAGCCGAGCAATGGGGCGGCGTCAACGGGGAAATTGGTGCGATATCAATGCAAGTTATTGCCCGCGCAGAAAAACACTAACCGCCGTGGCGAATTGTTGCGGCTGGTCAAGCATGACGAAATGCGCCGCATCGCCGATTGGGGAATAAGTGATGCTGGGCGCACCGGCATATTGGGCGTGATAGAATGCGTGGGCGTTGGCTTCGGTCAATATCGTCGACGTGTTCCACGGATATACCAATGTAATTGGCGTTTTGATCGCCGCCATGTCGCCGCGCAGATCAGTGGTCAGGTCTTCGTAAACGCCCAGCGCGGTTACGCGCGGGTCGGCGGCGGCAGCCCATATCTTCATCCGGGCGATGCTCTCCGGCTTCAGCGCCAGGTTGCGTGTCTGGGCGTCGACCGTCGCGGGGTCGACCGGTTTGCCATAAGTTGCGGCGATACGGTCACGCATGGCGCGCGCCTGTGGTTCGATCATGGCGGCGGTCATGCTGACGCCCGGCGGCGCGAACACCGCGCCGAACCAGGGCAGGGAATCGACCACCATCAGTTTTGCCACATCGTCCGGATGCGCCTTGGCGAGCATCAGGCCGATCAGCCCGCCCATCGAATGGCCAATGACTGCCGGGCCTGCCAGCTTGCGGCGCGCGATATAGGTGTCGAGATCGGCCACCACGCCATCGAGCAGACCTGCCGAAAGATTTTGCCCCGGATCATCGCCCGAAAAACCGTTGATCTGGACCAGGAAGACCCGGTGGTTGCGGGCAAGGTCGGGCGCAATGCCGTCCCACACCGCGCGCGGCGAGGCGAGGCCGGGGATCAGGATGACGGGCGTTCCCTTGTTTCCCATGGTGATGACGGAGATTCGGCCCATGCGCTCCTCGGCGGGCTGGGCGGCAACGGTTTCGCCATGGCCTGGGACAGGCTTCAAGACGGCCAGCGGCATAAGGGCGGCGAGCGACAGGCGCAGGATGAAATGCTTCATGGTCATGGTTCCTTGCTGGGGCTGACAAAGACGTTCTCGATCGTCAGCCCGAAAAGTTCGGCGATGCGAAAGGCAAGCGGCAGCGACGGGTCGTAGCGGCCGGTTTCGATGGCGTTGACGCTCTGGCGTGAAACCTCCAGCCGGTCGGCCAGATCCTGCTGGCTCCATTCACGTTCGGCGCGCAGGACGCGAAGGCGGTTTTTCATATCGCCGCCTTGCCCCGGCCCTGCAACCGGTTGGCGCATCCACCCAGGCCCAGGCCACCGAACCACAGGACCGCTACATAATACGCATCGACATGGCCGACGAGGTCGAAGCTTTCGAGGAAACCCCAGATGGTCGCGCCGCTCAAAGCAAAGCCGCTGGCCCATAAGGACTGGCGCACCGCCAGTGCACGCAGATATTCGTCCTGCTCTTCAACGAGGTAGGCGCCGATCGATACGAAAATGCCGATGATCGCCAATGCGGGCAGGATGGCCACCAGATAGGCGATGGGTCCGCCGAGCAGGTGATGTTTGAAGGCGTAGATCGCGGCAATCAGGAATGCCGCATAAAGCAGGGTCAATGCGATAACCCGGCGGCGGTAACGCAGTGCGGCGTTGTTCTTTGCCATGTAAAGGTTCCTTTCGAATCAGTAAAGCACCCTTTACTCAGCGCGGCGCAATGAGTCAATGACACTTGTCATTTTGACGATGCTGCTTGTCTCAATGGCGCGTCAACGGATTTGACGTCGCGGGCGTTGGCGCGCGCGGGAACGAGCCGGAAGTCACGCCCGACAGGGTTTGGCGGGGCTGGGAGAAAGGCGGTTGAGCCGCCCTCAGACCATTCAGATTATGTAGTCGACGGTCTTCATCTGGGTGGTGGCGTCACGTTTTGCCGTGCGCTTGGCGACCATGCGGGCGTGCAGTTTGCCGATGGTGTCGCTGCCTTTCGTCTTGAACGCGAAGGGCAGGAAAGCATGGATCACCGCCCCCATGCCGCCGAGAATCATCGCTACGCCAAAACTGGAGGCGACAAGAAAATGTTCTCCATAGCTTTCCTCGACCGAGGCTGGATGGTCGAGGAACAGGCGGCGGATCATCGGGCGCGTTTCCCTAAAAGGCTGCGGTGAGCAGCCATGCTATCACATCAGCCGCGTGACGCCAGCGCCTTGACCATATCCGCCGCGAGCAGGCTGAGCGTGTCGTCGCGCGCGCCCATCACGACAATGCGGTCGCCGGGCCCTGCTTCATCGACCAGCATCGCAGCGGCGTCATCGCGCAATGGCACGTGGCGGGCATCGACGCCGCGGGCGATGAGATCGGCAACGATGTCGGCGCTGGTTACCTCGCGGGAAACGGTGCCGCCGAAATAGACCGGATCGGGCAGGGCGATCACATCGCCCGGTGCCATTCGGGCCGCGACGCTGTTGACCAGTTCGGCGCGCATGACTTTTAATGGGCCATAGCCATGCGGCTGGAACATCAACAGCAGGCGCCCGGGAAAAGCGTGCAGCGTGTCGAGCGTGACTGCGATCTTGTCAGGGTTGTGGCCGAAATCGTCGATCACCGCGACCCCGCCGGCCTCGCCGACGAAATCAAACCGGCGGCGAAGGCCGGTGAAACCGGCGATGGCTTCGATGGTTTCAGCCAGGGGAACGCCCGCTGCCTCGCAGGCGGCGATGGCGGCAAGCGCGTTGGCGACATTGTGGCGACCCGGCACGGCAAGCGCGACAGGGTGGCGGCCTTCCCTTGTTACCAGATCGAAGGTGATCGAGAATGGCGCTGGCGACAAGTTCTCAGCGCTGAAATCGGCCGCTGCCTCCACCGCAAAGCTGCGCACATCGCCCGACAGGCTCGCAGCGAGCCTTGCGGTTTCCGCGTCGCCGACATTGATGATCGTTGTGCGCGCGCGATGAGCGAAATCGCCAAACAGTTCACGCAGTTCTTCCAGCGACTTGTGGTCGAGGCTGACATTGTTGAGTACCGCGACTGTCGGGTTGTAGAGCGCGATCGACCCGTCACTTTCATCGACTTCGCTGACGAATATCTGTCCATCGCCGACCAGCGCGCTGGCAAAGGGTGCTTCGGGCCTGGCAAAATTCTTCATCACCGCGCCGTTCATCACGGTCGGTTCGCGGTCAGTGGCGTGCAGAATCCAGCCGATCATGCCGGTCACCGTCGATTTGCCGCTGGTGCCCGCGACGCCGATTGAAACGGGGGAAGCGTTGAACAACCGGCTGAGCAGTTCGGCGCGGCTCAGCCTTTGCGCACCAGCGCGGTCGGCGGCGACCATGTCCGGCACCGTCGATTCGATTGCGGCGGACGCGACGATAATCTGGTCGGCACTGGTAATGCCACTGCCGTCCTGAGGGTGAAGCTCGACCCCCAACCTGGCCAGCGCGTCGAACTTGGCGGGCAGCCGCGCCTGGTCAAGGCTGCGGTCCGATCCGGCGACGCGGGCGCCTTGCCCGGCCAGGATCATCGCCAGCGGCATCATGCCCGATCCGCCGACGCCAACGAAAAAGTATGATTTGCGCGTGTCCATCGCCACGCGCTATCGCGGCATTTGATCGGCGGGGCAAGGTTTGCGCAGAGCCGGGTTGGGCGAGGCAGGGGAAGCGGTATGCGCATCGGTATCGTCGCACCGGCACGCGGCATCGACAAGGCGTTGGCCGATCGGGTGGCGGCGCTGGCGGCAGCACTTTACCCCGCTGTCGAACTTGTCGTGCATCCGCAATGCTTGCTGTCCGACGGGCATTTCGCGGGGCCTGACGCGACACGCGCTGCGGCGTTTCTGGAAATCGCCAACGATCCCGCCATCGACGCTGTGTGGTTCGCGCGCGGCGGTTATGGCGCCAACCGTATCCTGCCACAGGTAATGGACAAGCTGGGGCCAGCCGCCGCAGCCAAGACCTGGCTGGGCTATTCGGACATGGGTTTTCTGCTGGGGGCGCTTTATGCGCGGCGAATTGGCCACCCCGTGCATGGGCCGATGCCGGGCGACCTTGCGCGCGAAGGGGGCGAGGCAGCGGTGGCGCGGTCGCTCGCCTGGCTGACGGCAAAGGAGCACAGCGTGCTTGACGCGGGGCTTGGCGGCCATCCGCACGCGACGTTCAACCTGACGATCCTGACCGGTTTGATCGGCACGCAATGGCTGCCTGATCTCACCGATCATGTGCTGGTGGTGGAAGAAGTGTCCGAGCAGCTCTACCGGGTGGACCGGATGCTGTGCCAGATGGCGCGCGCGACCCAATTGAAAGGCATTGCCGGGGTTCGGCTGGGCCGCGTCAACGACATTCTGCCCAATGATCCCCCCTGGGGCGAAACGCTCGACACCATGATTATGCGCTGGTGCAAGGAGATGGGTGTGCCTTATCTGGGCACAGCGGATGTCGGCCATGATGCGCAAAACCACATAATTCCATTCGGCGTTGCTTAATCAGTCATTTGCTAACTATTGGGCACTAGGCAGGGTGCAGAGGATATTTTCATGCATCCTGGCTTGGAAAACTATATCGAAAAGCTCGAAGGAGCGATGGCGGAAGGCGACGTGTTGCTGGCGGCGCGCGATCCTTCCCGTGCAGAGCGCGTGCGCGAACGCTGCACCGACGCGGTGGCACTGGTTTGTGCCTATCAGATTTTCGTCCACCGTGAGCTGTTCGAGCCGCTGATGCGCGGTGGCGACGAAAGCCAACGGCACACGGCGTGCGAGTTGAAAGCCGAATGCATCATGCTCACCGATGAATTGCGCACCGGCATCAAGAATTTCATGGCGCAGGAAATGCCGTTCGACTGGGATTATTTGTCCAGCCGTGTCCAGCATTTCAACATGGTTGTCCGCAGCCATATCGCCAGGGTACGCGCGCTGATGTCGACCGCTGCCATAACCCTGGCCTCGACCGGCTAATCCGGATCGGCGCCGTTCTATCGGGCCGCCAAACTCCGCCGTGCCGCGAAAGCCGGTAAAGGCTTCCCTGATTGCGACACGGCGGCGTTGTGATGGTGTCGAGTTCAGGCGACCCCATTGGCCTTGAAATGGGCGAGCATCTTTGCCCAGCCGTCCTTGGCATCCGCTTCGTTATAGCTCGCGCGGTAATCAGCGTGGAACCCGTGCTGGGCATCGGCATAGACATGGATGTCGCTGCCGGTCTTGCCAGCGGCCTTCAAGGCAGCGCGCATCGCCTCGACATCGGCCTGCGGAATGCCCTGATCGAGTGCGCCGTACAGACCGAGTACCGGGGCTTTCAATTCCGCGGCTTTGGTAAGGACCGGCTTCAACTGGCCATACCAGGCAACGCCAGCCTTGATGTCGGCATCCTCGATCGCCGCTCGCCACACGACACCGCCACCCCAGCAAAAGCCGGTGATGCCGATTTTCGCGGCATTGGCGAAAGCTGTGGTCTTCAGCCACGCCGTCGTCGCGCGGACATCGCCATCGACTTGTTCAGGGCTCGCCTGCTGGACGACCGCGAATATCTGGTTGCGGTCGGACAATGCGGGCAAATCCACACCGGAACGATAGAAAAAATCTGGCGCAACAGCGACATAGCCAAGCTTGGCCAGGCGACGGCAGATGTCCTTGATATAATCGTGGATGCCGAAAATCTCGTTGACGACAACGATCACCGGGTGCCGGGCCTTGTCGTCGGGCCGCGCGACATAGGCGGGCAGCATCGTGGCGCCACCATTGGGGATCATTGCCTTTTCGATCACCAGCCCGTCATCCGGCGTCGTGATCGGCTTCGCTTCGGCGGAAAGCGCCGCGACGGCATAGCCAGCGAAGAACATGCCGACGGCCGCACGCCGCGTCAGGTTCAGGTCGCCGGGTTGCGTGCCTTCGGGTCGGGTGAGCGTTTCGATCGCCATGGGATGGTCTCCTGCCGGGGGCGCCGCGCCGGGGGACGCGGCCAATTGCCCCTATGCGGCGATCGATACACGATAATCCTGCCGCTTCGGAAGACTCGTCCATCTGGCGAGGGCAATCAGGCCAAGCAGCGGAAGTAGCCACAGAACCCGGCTCTGGTAACGATCCGCCGGCCCCGAAAGGATACCGCAAACTGCGGCATTTGCGATGATTGTGCCAGGAATGACGATCGCCAGCGCCGCCATCCGGCGATCGCCCCGTCTGATGGCAGACCAGACGATAAAGGGCGTCAACAGCACCACCAGCAGGCCGATTGCCCGGTCCGGCGCCACCGCCAGTCGTTGCAGCGTGCCCCGTTGCTGCCTCGACCTGTCGAAAGCGGCACCATCATGCGCGAAATGGTCATGGATCTGCTTGGCGACTTGCATCCGTGGTGGATAGGCGATCATCCCATCGGCGGCGCGTGTACGAACCAACTGATCGCGCCAGCCGGACAAAGCGAGGCGCAGCGTGCCGACAGGATCTTCGCGCAGCACGCGCCGGGCAAAGGTGCCTTCTTCCGCGCGAAAGGCGGTGGGGCCGCCATGCTCCAACGCGGCACGGGGGCTGTCCGTGGCCCAAAGATAGTCCTGCCCCGGCAAAGCAAGCGCGGGCCGTTCGACAAAGGCGCGCGCCTTGCACAATCGCCAATGTTCGGTCGCGCAAAGCCGGTCGAGCACCGGCTGCCCGATCTTGCCGTCCAGCACGCGGGCAACCAGAAACTTGTCCGATTGAAGAGTGGGGCGGAAGCTGTTGGTGGCGAGCAGGTTGACTGAACACAGGCCGACAACCGCGACCAGCCACGCCGCGACGGCGGGGGTCAATCTGCCGGCCGTCGCTCGCCAGCCGCATTCCCTGGCCAGGATCACGCCGCTCAGGCCGATCAGCGCGGCGGCAATGGGGATATGACTCAGATGCAGCGTAATCTGTGCGGTGAGCAGCGCGGCCATCATCCAGGCTCGCCAGCCTGAATATGGCGCAAACAGCATCAGATACAACGTCAGCGCCATCAGCGGCGTGAACAGATCGGGCATGATCTGGCCGACAAACCAGGGGAGGCTGGTCAACCCGGCAAGCGTTGCCGGGACCAGGACAAGCATTGTCGCCGAACGTCTTGCGGTAACCGCAACCAGCACCTGCCCTATCAGCCAGCTAGCAAACAGCGCCTGAGCGATAGCGATCGCCCAGAGCCCGGCGTAACGCGCAACGGGCGCGATCAGCAGTCCATAAGCAACGGGCCGGTCGAGCGGGTAGAATGTTTCGGTCCCGACCCGCAGGTAACTGCCGCTATCGGCAAAAAGCAGCGGAAAGCCGTTGGCCAGCGCAATCCACAACAGCGAGGCGGCGCCAATTCCATGCGCCACAATCCAGCTCGGATCGGCCTTCGGATCGGCCCGATGCCTTGCTGGATGGGTCGTATCTGCCGTCTCAGCCACGCGTTGCAATGCCCCCGATCATCGTCGCCCATCGGTGGCATATTGGAAACGGATGTTCGCCGCCAGCCAAGGCGAAGCGCCATCATCAGTCGCGCTTCGCCTGCAAGGTAACTTCTATCGCAGGGTGGCTTTGCACCATGGTCACTTCCTATATAAGGCACGGCCCGGCATTCGCCGCCAATCGACCGCCAATTTATGGAAAGCCGCACCCGTGTCCCAGATGTACAAAATCACGCTGCCTGACGGTTCCGTCCGTGAGGTCGCGGCTGGGACTACGCCCGCCGATGTGGCGGCGGCGATCGGTCCGGGACTTGCCAAGGCAGCGATCGCGGCCAGGGTCGATGGCGAGTTGTTCGATATCGGCCGGCCGTTTGAGGGCGACGCTCAGCTTGCGCTGGTAACAAGCCGTGATGAGAAGGACGCGGTGGAACTGGCGCGGCATGACTTTGCGCATGTCCTTGCCGAAGCGGTGCAGACGCTTTTTCCGGACACGCAGATCACCTTTGGCCCGTCGACCGATGACGGTTTCTATTACGACTTCGCGCCCAAGGATCGCCCGTTTACCGACGAGGATTTACCCGGCATCGAGGAAGAGATGCGCCGCATCATCCGGGCCGACAAACCGCTGCGCCGGGAAGAGTGGTCGCGCGAACAGCTCATCAGCCGCTGGAAGCAGCAGGGTGAAAGCTTCAAGGCCGAATGGGCCGCCGAACTGCCCGGCGACGAACCGCTGACCGTTTACTGGTCGGGTGAGGATTGGCTCGACATGTGTCGTGGCCCCCATCTCGCCTCGACCGGCAAGCTTGACCCCGACGCATTCAAGCTGACGCGCGTTTCGGGCGCTTATTGGCGCGGCGACCAGAACAACGCGATGCTCAGCCGCATCTATGGAACCGGCTGGCTCAACAAAAAGCAGCTCGATGCACATCTCCACATGCTGGAAGAGGCCGCCAAGCGCGACCATCGCCGGATCGGCCAGGACATGGACTTGTTCCACCTCCAGTCCGAAGCGCAGGGTTCGGTCTTCTGGCATCCCAACGGCTTTGTGCTCTGGCGTCAGTTGGAAGCATATATGCGCCGTCGGCTGGACGCGGCGGGCTATCAGGAAGTGAAGACGCCGCAGTTGATGGACGCGCGGCAGTGGGAACAGTCGGGCCATTGGGGCAAGTACCGCGAGAATATGTTCGTGGTGCCTGACGAAATCCCCAGTGGAGAGGACGAAGGCCCGGTGCTGTCGGGCAAGGCCGATCTGATGGCGCTGAAACCGATGAACTGCCCGGCGCATGTCCTGATCTTCCGGCAGGGCATCAAGTCGTACCGCGATCTGCCGCTGCGCATGGCCGAGTTCGGATGTTGCCACCGCAACGAGCCGCACGGCGCGTTGCATGGCATCATGCGCGTGCGCCAGTTCACCCAGGACGATGCGCATATCTTCGTGCGTGAGGATCAACTGATCGACGAGGTAAAGGCGTTTTGCGAGTTGCTCGATACCGTTTATCGGGATCTCGGCTTTACCGACTATGCCGTCAAACTGGCACTGCGGCCTGAAAAGCGTTTCGGCACTGACGACATGTGGGACAAGGCCGAGGCCGAGTTGCGCCAGGCAGTGGCCGAGGCCAATCTGAGCGACACGATCAAGGCGCGGTTCGAGGAATTGCCGGGTGAGGGCGCATTCTACGCGCCAAAGCTCGAATTTCATTTGACCGATGCGATCGGCCGGACGTGGCAGGTCGGCACGATCCAGTCTGACCGCGTGCTGCCCGACCGTCTTGACGCCAGCTATGTCGGGGAGGACGGCAATCGTCACCGCCCGGTAATGCTTCACCGCGCGATTCTGGGCACGTTTGAACGCTTCATCGGCATTCTGATCGAACACCATGCGGGCCGGTTCCCGATGTGGCTGGCACCGGTACAGGCTGTTGTGGCGACGATCGTTTCCGATGCGGATGATTATGGCCGCGAAGTCGCGGCGAAGCTGGCCGCGGCGGGGCTGCGGGTTGCGACCGACCTGCGTAACGAAAAGATCAACTTCAAGGTGCGCGAACACAGCGTGGCCAAAGTGCCCAACCTGCTTGTGATCGGCAAACGTGAAGCAGAGGAAGGCACCGTTGCCCTGCGTCCACTGGGTGTCGATGCCCGGCAGGAAGTGCTGACGCTGGACGAAGCGGTTGCTCGCCTGAAGGCCGAAGCGACCCCGCCGGACCTGCTTTGAGCCGTGCGTCGACAGTAATTTAAGCACTATCGGGTTAAATTGGGGGATGTGGCCCGGCGGTCACTTCCCCCGGAGCCTTGCCTTCTCTATATTGGCTTAACCAGACACCATAAGGAGCACCACCTATCCGTCCGCCAATGATGCGCCGTCCAATGCCGGCGCCGCCGATGAACGGCCCACGCTTCAACGAATTCATCCAGTCGCCCAAGGTCCGCGTGATCGACGAAAATGGCGAGAATCTGGGCGTGATGTACACGCGCGAAGCGATCGAGCAGGCACAGGATGTCGGCCTTGACCTCGTTGAGATTTCGCCGAACGCAGATCCCCCCGTCTGCAAATTCCTCGATATCGGCAAGTACAAGTACGAGGCCCAGAAAAAGGCCAACGCCGCTCGCAAGAATCAGAAGACGCAGGAGATCAAGGAGATCAAGATGCGTCCGAACATCGACGATCACGATTACGACGTGAAGTTGAAGGCGATTCACAAGTTCATTGGTGAAGGCGACAAGGTGAAGGTCACGCTCCGTTTCCGCGGGCGTGAATTGTCGCACGGACAGCTTGGCATGGCGCTGCTGCAGCGCGTGCAGGAAGACACGTCCGAAGATGCCAAGATCGAGGCGTATCCCCGCATGGAAGGTCGCCAGATGCTGATGGTGTTGTCGCCCAAATAAGGGCCATTTCCGTCCACTGCGAATCGAAAAACCCCGCGCCAGTCTGTTGACCGTCGCGGGGTTTTTGTTGCGAGGTCGGCGTCTCGCGCATCGTCGGCAACCCAGATGGCGGATGCCGCCATCGGGGACGTGTCCTCACCAGCGGGTGGGTTTGGGATTGCGGTCGTCGAAGCCCATCTGATGCCAATAAGGATAGGCAGGTGTGCGATTGCTCGCCGCATCCAGCCGCTCAACCTGATCGGCGGAGAGCGTCCAGCCGATTGCGCCGAGATTGGCCAGCAATTGTTCCTCATTGCGCGCACCGATCACCAGGTTGGCCACGGTCGGACGGCTCAGCAGCCAGTTGAGCGCAACTTGTGGGATCGTCTTGCCGGTTTCGCCCGCTACTTCTTCCAGCACATCCACCACCGCGAAGAGGTGATCGTCATCGACCGGCGGACCACCGACCGAACCGCCCGCTGCGATGCGGCCGCTTTGGTTGTCACCGCGCCGGATTTTGCCGGTCAGCCGGCCCCAGCCCAGCGGGCTCCACACCATCAGGCCCACGCCCTGATCGAGACCCAGCGGCATCAATTCCCATTCATAATCGCGCCCGATCAGCGAATAATATCCCTGATACGCAACGTAGCGCGCCAGTCCGTCGCGCTCAGACGTGGCGAGCGATTTCATCAGGTGCCAGCCGGAGAAATTGGAAGCACCGATATAACCGATCTTGCCCGCGGTGATGAGATCGTCGAGCGCGCGCAGCGTTTCATCGACTGGCGTCAACGCATCGAAACCGTGCATGAAATACAGGTCGATATGGTCGGTGCCCAATCGCTTCAGGCTCGCCTCACATGCCCGGATGAGGTGATGGCGCGACGAACCGACATCATTCGGCCCGTCCCCGGTGGTGAAAGTCGCCTTGCTGGAAATCAGCGCACGATCGCGCTTGCCTTTCAGGGCCGCGCCCAGAATCTCTTCCGACGCGCCAGCCGAATAGACGTCGGCTGTGTCGAAGAAATTGACTCCGGCGTCGAGGCAGATGTCGATCAGCCGTGTCGCCTCGTCCACATCGGTTTTTCCCCAACTGTTGAAAAAGGCATGGTCGCGGTTGAACGTCGCGGTGCCGAAACTGAAAACCGGGACTTTCAGGCCCGAACGGCCAAGTTGGCGAAATTCCATAGGGGGAAGCTCCTTAAGGGAAGGAAGGGCCGCCAAAAAGAGCAGCTCTGCCAGCCAGATAGGGAAGCCAGCCTGTAGATTGAAGGGGGAGAAGCGAGTTCTGCCCGATCCTTGCCTCAGTCCTGCGGCGGCTCCCACAATTCGATCGGGTTGCCTTCGGGATCGTGGATGCGGGCAAAGCGCCCGACTTGCGGGTCGTCCCATTCGGGGCGGGTTTCAACCGATATGCCGCGCGCTTCCAGCTCGACAATCATCCCGGCAATGTCGGTGACGCGCAGATTGAGCATGTACTGCCTGTCGGCAGGGAAATAATCGGTCGTCGCCTTGAACGGGGCGAAGACGACCGGGCCGCCTTGTACATTCCAGGTCCATTCGTCGACCGGGCCGGTTCCTTCCGCCGCGCAGCCTGCGCCGACGCCAAGCGTCTCACGATACCAGACATTCAGCGCGTCGGGGTCGCGCGCACGGAAAAACAAGCCGCCAATGCCCAATACCGCCATATCAAACTCCCTTGCCCAACTTGCCCCAATCCAGCTTTCGGAAAGCGGCGCGCATCTATGCAGCCTCTCGCCATTCGCCCTTGTTCGCCGCAGCACCCAACAGGCGGCGCTCGATCGATTTCAACCGCTGGCTGCTCGATATCTTATCGCCCAGCAGGTCGGTGATATAGAAGGTATCGACGGCGCGCTCGCCATAAGTGGCGACATGCGCCGAATGGATCGTCACGCGGGAGAGGAACAGCCCGAGCGCCAGACGGTTGAGCAGTGCCGGACCATCGCGGGCGTTGATCTCGATCACGGTGAACCGGTTGGATGCCGCATTGTCGATGAATACCGCCGGTTGAATATCGAATGCCTCGGCGCGCAGGCGGGGCAAGGGCTTGGCCTTCAGCCGGTCAGCGATCTTGCCGCGATTGGCCAGCGCGTCCCCGATCGTCTGCTTGATGCGGTCAAGCTGTTCGGGCTGATCGAACGGTCGGCCGAACGGGTCCTGCACCAGGAAATTGTCGATCGCCATGCCATCGCGCGTGGTGTGGATACGCGCGTCGATGATGTTGCCGCCCGCGACGTGGATCGCGCCTGCGGTGCGATAGAACAAGCCGGGATGGTCGGTTGCGTAAAGTGTCACCAGCGTTGCACCGCGTTCGGGATAGACACGGGCGTCAATCGAAAGCTGGGTGTCGTCGGCCGCCGCGATCATGCGGGCATTATGTTCCAGCACATCTTCGGGTTCCGCGATCCAATATGGCTCGGGCATCCGTTTGATATAGGTCGCCAGTTGCGCGTCATCCCAGTTCAGCGCCTTCGCCAATGCCTCCTGCTTGATGGCAATCCGTTCGCTGCGGCCGCGCTGCTTGTGGCCCAGGCGCAGCACTTCCTCTGCCGAATCGTACAGGTTGGTGAGCAACTGGCGCTTCCAGCTATTCCACACGCCCGGTCCCACCGCACGGATGTCAACGATGGTCAGCATGAGCAACAGGCGCAGCCGCTCCGGGCTTTGCACCACCTCGGCAAAGTCGAGGATCGTCTTGAAATCCGACAAGTCGCGCTTGAACGCGGTTGCGGACATCAGCAAGTGATAGCGGACCAGCCAGGCGACGATCTCGGTTTCTGCCGGGGTCAGCCCCAGGCGCGGGCACAGCCGCTCCGCCACTTCCGCGCCCAGCACCGAATGGTCGCCGCCACGGCCCTTGGCAATATCGTGCAGCAGCACCGCGACATAGAGAACACGCCGCGACGAGATATGCTTGATGAGCGAATGCGCCAGCGGATGGTCCTGCGCCAGGTCGCCACGTTCGATCTTCGCCAGCAGGCCAATGGCCTGGATCGTATGTTCGTCCACCGTGAAGTGATGGTACATGTCGAACTGCATCTGCGCGACGACACGGCCGAAATCGGGTACGAAACGGCCGAAAACGCCGGCATCGTTCATCCAGCGCAGCACCGTTTCCGGGTCGCGGGGCGATGTGAGGACGTCGAGGAAAAAGGCGTTGGCGCGCGGGTCGTTGCGGATGTCGTCGGCCAGTTTGGCGTCGCGGGTTGCCGCGCGCATCGCCAGCGGGTGGATTTCCAGATCGTGCTTGTCGGCAAGCGCGAACAACTCGACCAGCCGTACCGGGTCCTTCTGGAAAAAATCATCCGCAGGCAAGGCAATCCGCCCGCGATCAAGGATGAACCCGTTCAGCCGCCGCGCGCCCCGACGCAGCCCGGGCAGGCCGAACCGACGGCCGCGCGTGGCGAATTTTTCGTCCAGATGCGCCAGGAACAGGCCGGTCAGGTCACCGATCGTCTTCGCCTGCAGGAAGTAATATTGCATGAAGCGTTCGACGCGCGATTTTCCGGGCCGGTCGGCATAGCGCATCCGCTCGGCAATCTCGCGCTGGACGTCGAAGGTCAGGCGGTCTTCGGCGCGGCCAGTGATGGTGTGCAGGTGGCAGCGCACGGCCCACAGGAAATTTTCCGCACGGCGAAACTGGCGATATTCGTCAGTGGTCAGCAGGCCCGCCTCGACCAGATCGGCGGACGTGCGCACCTTATAGGCATATTTGCCGATCCAGAACAGCGTGTGCAGGTCGCGCAGCCCGCCTTTGCCTTCCTTTACATTGGGTTCGACGACATAACGACTGTTGCCCATGCGGGCGTGGCGTTCGTTGCGCTCCGCCAGCTTGTCGGCGATGAATTGCCGCGCCGTGCCGTTTTGTACTTCGGACCAGAAACGTTGCGCGGCGTCGTCGTAAACCTGCGTATCGCCCCAGACATAGCGGGCCTCGAGCAGGGCTGTGCGGATGGTGATATCGGCCTTGGCCTGCCGGATCATCTCATCGAGCGAGCGCGACGAATGGCCGACTTTCAGCCCAAGATCCCATAGCGAATAGAGCACGGTCTCGATCACCTGCTCGCACCAGCCCGATTGCTTCCACGGCGTAAGGAAGCCGATATCGACATCCGAATAGGGCGCCATTTCACCGCGGCCATAGCCACCAACGGCAATGATGACGATGCGTTCGGACGTTGTGGGATTGGTGTTCGGGTAAAGCCGGCTGGTAACGAAGTCATACAACAGGCGGATGATCTGATCGACCAGAAACGCCTGGCCCGCCGCAGCCTCCAGCCCGCGCGAGGGGTGTTCGATCAGGCGGCGGGCGATTTCGTCGCGCCCTGCCTCCAGTGCTTTTTTCAGCCGCGCGATCATGGCAAGGCGCAGTTTGACGGGGTCTGCGATCGCCAGCGCGGCGATTTCATCGGCGATGATGCGCCGATCGATAATCCCACGGCGATTGGGCAAGGAGTCGAGGCGGCTGGACATTATCGACCGGGATAAACGGTCGCAGGCTCCGCGTCACCAGCCAGTTTGCAACGCGACGATCCGGCGCCGCAGTTCGGGCGCAGGATTCAGGATGACGCGCCGTGCGGGGTGCGGCAAACCGGAGACATGACCGCGCCCGACCAACCGCACCCGCTTGATCGTCCGATCTGGAACAGCCTGAACGGTCGTCAGGCCGATTTCGGCATGGGTGGACCGCTGGCGCGTCGGTACAAGCCAGAGGTCAGCCTGTTCGCGGCTGTGGGGGACGACGGCGAGGAAGCACAGGCGGCTTTGCTGGCGTTGATACCCATGGGTGGAGAGGTCGGGCGGCTGGACCCTGAAATGCCGCCGCCGATTGCTGGAACACGGATCAAGTTTCAGGCTGTGCTGAACCAGATGCTGCTGCGCGACTTATCGCCTGCACGACGTCCGCCGGTCGATTGGGTCGATCTTGACGAAAGCGACGCGCCCGCGATGCTTGCGCTCGCCACGTTGACCAGGCCAGGCCCGTTCCTGACCCAAACTCACCGGCTGGGCCGTTTTGTCGGAATCCGCCGGGACGGCCGGTTGGTGGCGATGGCGGGGGAGCGGATGAAACCCGCGCCCGGCTTTACCGAGGTCAGCGCGGTGTGCACTCATCCCGACTGGCGCGGCCACGGCTTTGGTGAAGGGCTGATGCGGGTGGTGATCGAACGCATCCTGGCGCGCGGAGAAGCGACGTTCCTGCACTGCTACCCCGATAACCCGGCGGTGGCGCTGTATCGCGCCCTGGGTTTCGAGGTGCGGCGCGAGATGGTTTATTCGATGGTGGAGCACGCATAGCGAAAAGGGGGCGGGCGTCAGGCGGCGCGCATGATGCGCAGGCTTCCGTCCTTGCCGACCCTGGTGTCCAGAGCAGAATAATCGGCAATTGTCGCGTGGCGCGTCGCAAGCGGATGTTGGTGCGTTGCCGTCACCACCAGCAGCATCGCGCCTGCCGCTTCCGCCGCGGCGATCCCCGCGGGCGAATCCTCCAGTACCAGGCAACGTTCGGGCGCGGTGCCCAATTGGGTTGCCGCCAATTGAAAGCAATCTGGCGCGGGTTTGCCATTGGCCACATCCTCCGCCCCGATCATCATCGGCGGCTGCGGAAGGCCAGCGGCGGCGATGCGCCGGGTTGCCAGTGCCCGTGGTGCGGAGGTGACAATCGCCCAGCGGTCGATCGGCAGCGCGGACAGGAAGCGTGCCGCACCCGCGATTGCCTCGATCCCCTCGACATCCTCCAGTTCGGCCTGTGTAATTGCGGCGACTTCCGTTGCAGGGTCGACGCCGGGAAGGCCCAGCCGACGTACGGTCTCGATTGATTGGACGCCGTGAATCGTTGGCAGGAATGCCGCGACGTCCAGCCCATGGCAGCGCGCCCAATTTGCCCAGACGCGTTCGGCTGCCTTGATCGAGGTCAGGATCGTACCGTCCATGTCGAGCAATACCGCGTCGACCCGCGAGCCGGAGAATAAATCGCGCGTCACGCATCACCCTCCCGCGCCAACCGTTTCAACTCGTACAACCGGTCCAGCGCTTCACGCGGGGACAAAGCGTCGACGTCCAGGCCTTCCACTGCCGCGCGCAGTGCGTCGGGCTTGTCCTCCGCTGCTTCCATCGTCGCGGCGAATAGCGGCAAGTCGTCCAGCCCCGCCGCCAGCCCGCCCGTTTTGGCGCGTCCGGCTTCCAGTTTTGCAAGAACCGCTTTGGCGCGGGTGATGGTCGCGGGGGGCAATCCAGCCAGTCGCGCCACCGCCAGGCCATAGCTGCGATCGGCGGGACCGGGAGCCAGTTCGTGGAGCAGCACCAGCTCTCCCTTCCACTCCCGCGCGCGGACGTGATGAAGGCTGAGCGCGTCGAGCCGCTCGGCCAGGCGCGTCAGTTCGTGATAATGGGTGGCGAACAGACAGCGGCAGCGATTGTCCTCATGGATCGCCTCCACCACGGCCCAGGCGATGGCCAGCCCGTCATAAGTCGATGTGCCGCGCCCCACCTCGTCCAGTATGACGAAGCTGTCGGGCGTCGCCTGCGCCAGAATCGCCGCGGTTTCGACCATTTCGACCATGAAGGTCGATCGACCCCGCGCCAGATTGTCCGACGCGCCGACGCGGCTGAACAATTTATCGACCAGGCCCAGCCGCGCCCGGTTCGCGGGGACATAACTGCCCGCCTGCGCCAATACCGCGATCAGCGCGTTCTGGCGCAGGAAAGTCGATTTGCCGCCCATATTAGGCCCGGTGACGAGCCACAGTCGTTTGTCGAGCGTCAGCGCGCAGTCATTGGCGACGAAGCGATCGCCGCTGCGTGCCAACGCGGCTTCCACAACCGGATGCCGACCGCCCTCGATTTCAAAACATGGCTCGTCGGCGATCACCGGGCGTGTCCAGCCGCCTTCGGATGCGCGTTCTGCCAGTGCGGCCGCCACGTCGAGCCGGGCAAGCGCATCGGCCGTTGCGGCAATGCTTTCCCGGCTGGCGAGCGCCATGGCGATCAGTTCTTCGAGATGAGCGGCTTCTGCGGCAAGGGCATGGGCGCCCGCCTGGGTTACCTTCATCGCTATGTCATGGAGTTCGGGCGCGTTGAAACGCACGGCGCCTGCCATGGTCTGACGGTGAATGAAGCCGGAATCGGGCCTCATCAGCGGGTCTGCAGTGCGCGCGGGCACCTCGATATGATAGCCCAGCACGCCATTGTGCCGGATCTTCAGGGCAGCGATGCCGGTCCGCTGGCGGAAATCGGCTTCCAGCGCGGCAATCGCGCGACGGCCCCCGGCGCCAGTGTTGCGAAGATCGTCGAGCGCGGCATCATAGCCCTCCGCTATATAGCCGCCATCGGATGCGTCGACCGGAGGCGTCGCCACCAGCGCGCGGCTGAGCAGGTCGATCAGGGCGCCGTGGCCGCGCAATTGCGGGGCGAGCGTGTCCAGGAGAGCGGGTGCGCCTTCAACCCGGTCAAGCCGCTCACCCAGGCGCCAGGCAGCGTCCAGCCCGTCGCGCATCAACCCCAGGTCGCGTGGCGATCCGCGCCCCGCCGCCAGCCGCCCCAGCGCCCGCCCGATATCGGGGGACGCCCGCAAAATGCTGCGCAGCATTTCGCGCATCGCTGCATCGTCATGCAACCAGCCAACCAGATCGAGCCGTGCTGTGATAGCGCCGGGATCACGCAACGGTGCCGCGATGTCCGTCGCCAGCATCCGCGCCCCGGCGCCGGTTACGGTCCGATCGATCGCGTCGAGCAGGCTGCCCTTGCGCGCGCCGTTGGTGGTCTGGGTCAACTCCAGGCTTTCGCGGGTCGCTGCATCGACCGCCATCGCCTCACGCGCGGCGGAAAGGCGTGGCGGGCGCAGGAACGGGAGCGAGCCCTTGGCAGTGTGGTCGAGATAGCCGACCAGCCCGCCTGCCGCCGCCAGCGCCGCACGGCTGAACACGCCAAAACCGTCGAGTGTCGCCACGCCGAACAACGCTTTCAACCGTGTCTCACCACTGGCGCTGTCGAAATCACTGCGCGGGCGGCGGGTGGTCGCCAGCATATCGAGGGCGCCCGCTTCCGCCGCGACGATTTCAGCGGGGGAAAGCCGCGCCAGATCGGCGGAAAGTCCGGCCATATCGGTTTCGATGACCTCGAACCGTCCGGTGGATATATCGGCAGCGGCAATCGCCACGCCATCTGCAACTTCGGCAATGGCAACGCACCAATTTGCGGCTTTGGCATCAAGCAGGGCTTCCTCGGTCAGCGTTCCGGCGGTGACGAAGCGGATGATGGCGCGGCTGACGAGTGCCTTCGATCCCCGCGCCTTGCGCGCCTGTTCCGGGCTTTCGGTCTGTTCGGCGATGGCAACCTTGTTTCCGGCCTTGATCAGTCGTGCCAGATACGCTTCGGCTGCATGAACCGGCACGCCGCACATCGGGATTGGCTCGCCCAGATGTTCGCCGCGCGTGGTGAGCGCGATATCAAGCACGCCGCTCGCCAGCCGCGCATCGTCGAAGAAAAGCTCGAAGAAATCGCCCATCCGATAAAAAAGCAGGCAATCTCCGGCTTCCGCCTTCAGCGCGAAATATTGCACCATCATGGGCGTGGGGGCAGCGGCGTTCATCAGGCCCGGTTAGCGGACGTTCGCCGGGTTGGTAAAGCTGTCCGTACCGTCCGAAAAAAATCTACCAGGGCTTCGACAACCGGGCTGCCCTCGTTATGAGGACATCTAGTGAGGGAAATGCCATGTCCGAATCAAACGTCCAGTTTTCCGAGCGCGAGGCTCTGCGGTTCCACTCCGAAGGCCGCCCCGGCAAGATCGAGATCATCGCCTCCAAACCGATGGCGACGCAGCGTGACCTTGCGCTGGCTTACTCGCCGGGCGTTGCGGTGCCGGTGCGCAAGATCGCCGAAGATCCGGCAGCGGCCTATGATTATACCGCCAAGGGCAATCTGGTTGCGGTGATCTCCAACGGAACGGCCATTCTCGGTCTGGGCAATCTGGGGGCGCTGGCATCGAAACCGGTGATGGAAGGCAAGGCGGTGCTGTTCAAGCGCTTCGCCGATGTCGATGCCATCGACCTGGAAGTCGATACCGAGGATGCCGAAGCATTCATCAACGCAGTGGCTCTGCTGGAACCCAGCTTCGGCGGCATCAACCTTGAAGATATCAAGGCGCCCGAATGCTTCATCATCGAACAGGCATTGCGGGAACGGATGAACATTCCCGTCATGCATGATGACCAGCATGGCACCGCGATCATCGCGGCGGCCGGCCTCATCAACGCGCTGTTCCTCACCGGCCGTGATATCAAGGATACCAAGGTGGTGGTGAACGGGGCAGGGGCCGCCGCCATTGCCTGCACCGAACTCATCAAGGCGATGGGCCTGCCCAATGACAGCCTGCTGATGTGCGATCGCAAGGGCGTCATCTACAAGGGGCGCGATGATGTGAACCAGTGGCAGTCGGCTCACGCGGCTGTTACTGACCGCCGCACGCTGGAAGAAGCGCTCGACGGCGCCGATGTGTTCCTTGGCCTGTCTGCCGCCAATGCGCTGCCGGCCGAATATCTGATGAAGATGGCCCCCCAGCCGATCATCTTTGCGATGGCCAATCCCGATCCTGAAATCACTCCGCCCGACGCGAAGCGTGCGCGGCCCGATGTCATCATCGCCACGGGCCGGTCGGATTATCCCAACCAGGTCAACAATGTGCTGGGCTTTCCCTTCATCTTCCGCGGTGCGCTCGACGTCCGGGCGACGGGCATCAACGACGAGATGAAGGTCGCCGCCGCGCGCGCGCTGGCTGACCTGGCTCGCCAGCAAGTACCCGAAGAAGTGGCTCTGGCTTACGGTATCAAGCACAGCTTTGGCACTGATTACATCATCCCGGCGCCATTCGATCCGCGCCTGATGGAGGTGGTGCCGGTTGCCGTTGCCAAGGCGGCGATGGATTCAGGCGTGGCGACCAAGCCCATTCTGGACCTGGAGGCATATCGCCAGACGTTGCGCGCGCGGCTCAACCCGACGACATCGGTGCTGACACTCGCTTATGAAGGCGCGCGCGCTCATCCGCGCCGCGTGCTGTTCGCCGAGGGTGAAGAGGAAGTCGTGCTGCGCGCCGCCATCGCCTTCAAGGATGGCGGATACGGTGTGCCGGTGCTGGTTGGCCGTGACGATGTGCATGATCGGTTGCGCGCGCTGGGCGTCACCAACCCCGATACATATGAAGTGCACAACAGCCGTGTCTCGCCGCTGGTGCCGAAGATGGTCGATTTCCTGTACGAACGGTTGCAGCGTCGTGGCTATCTGCGCCGCGATTGCGAGCGGATGATCAACCAGGATCGCAATATTTTCGGCGCGGTCATGCTGCAGCTTGGCCAGGCCGACGCGATGATCACCGGCGTCACCCGCACTTATGCGCACACCATGCGCGAAGTGCGACGCGTGATCGATCCAGCCGAAGGGCGAACCGCCTTTGGCGTTCATGTGCTGGTGGGGCAAAGCCACACGGTGTTCATGGCCGATACGACGGTGAACGAACGCCCCACGGCTGAAATGCTCGCCGATATCGCCGAACAGACGGCGGCGGTGGCCCGGCGCATGGGACATGAGCCGCGTGTCGCTTTCCTCAGCTATTCGACCTTTGGCAATCCCGAGGGCCAGTGGCTCGACAATATCCGTGAAGCGGTGAAGGTGCTCGACGGTCGGCAGGTCGGCTTTGAATATGAAGGCGAAATGTCACCCGATGTGGCGCTGAACCCCAAGCAGCTTGCCAATTTCCCGTTCGCGCGCTTGTCCGGCCCGGCCAACGTGCTGATCCTGCCGGGGCTGCAATCGGCAAATATATCCGCAAAATTGCTGCGCGAACTGGGCGGCGACGCGGTGATTGGCCCGATGCTGATCGGCATGGAGAAAAACGTGCAGATCGCGCCGATGACAACGACCGCAAGCGAGTTGGTGACGCTGGCGGTGTTGGCGGCAGGGGGCATCGCTCGTTAGGCTGGGCTGGGCGATTAATCTTTCGGAGGAGGTTGCGTGGGGACCGATGGGCGGCCCCCTCGGCTTAGGGGGGGCCGATGAATGCTGCCCAAACCCCGGTGGGGCGCCATATCAATTCCATTGCTGATCGGGCCTGTTCCTCATCGATACCCATTATGTCGCGCCGGTATCGGTAGAAAAATGCCGATACGCGCGCATTGACGATGCAGTGCACATGGACGGGGGTTTGGCCAAGCTCTGTCATGACAGTGCAAAAACGATCGAAATCCGCTTCGGATGGGTGGTCGAATTCCACTGGTATGTGGATATAAGTCATGCCCAGACTGGTAACGCTTGCCGCCTCATCGGGTAATGCCTTGGCGTGGGTGTGCAAGGCGAGGTTGATAACGTGGGTAACGCCAAGCCGCTTGATTTCGGCGAGTTGCTGTTCGCTGGGTTGGCCCGACGTTGTTATGCGCGTATCGACGCGCTGCCAGTTGGGAATGCCGGTCGGATCGTCGCGCATGGGTTATCCTCTCAATCAGGAATGCCCAGACGAGCGGCAGGGATGGTCGCGCTCCACGGTGGAGCCCCACCTTTCTCGCCAGTCACGCGACCATAACCACATTCGCTCAATTCCGTTGAGTTGAAAAGGGGTAAGTATGCGTTGGGTCAGCGACGATCACCCGTCGATGCTTGACCCCAGTGCCGCGTTTACCAGGCCGCCATCGACGGTGATGGTGTCGCCCACCACATAATCGCCCGCGCGGCTGGCGAGGTAGATGGCGGTTCCGGCCATATCCTCGTCAACGCCGATGCGCTTGGCGGGAATGGCCTTGGCCACATCATTGCCATGGTCGCGCGCTGCCTTGTTCATTTCGCTGGCAAAGGCGCCCGGTGCGATCGAGGTGACGTTGATCGCATCCTGGATCAGCCGCGCCGCCATCCGTTTGGTCAGATAGATCAGTGCCGATTTGGACGCGTGATAGCTATAGGTTTCCCAGGGGTTGAGCCGTTGCCCGTCGATCGAGGTGATGTTGATGACCTTGGCCGGGCGATCACGAGAAGCTGCGGCCTTCAGCGCGCGGTGCAATGCCTGTGTCAGGAAAAAGGGTGATTTGACGTTCAGGTCCATCACCTTGTCCCAGCCCTTTTCAGGGAAAACTTCGAAAGGCTCGGCCCAGGCGGCGCCTGCGTTGTTGACCAGAATGTCGAGCTTGCTTTCGTGTTCGGCAAATTGCTCGGCAAGCGCCTTGCAGCCCGCAACGGTCGACACGTCCTGAGGTAGTGCGGTGCAATTGGGTCCAAGTTCCTCGGCGGTGGCGAAGCACGCTTCGGCCTTGCGCGCGGAAATATAGACTTTTGCGCCCTGTGCGATGAATCCTGCCGCGATCATCTTGCCGATGCCGCGCGATCCGCCGGTAACCAGGGCGATGCGACCGTCGAGGCGGAACAGGTGGGTGGTGTCCATGTAACTCTCTCCTGATATTTCTGCTTTTCGCTCCGTGCGGGGAGCGTGCTGACGACTATCCGCCGCGTTTCAGCGTTTCGCGTGCCACGATCAGTTGCTGGATCTGGGTTGTGCCTTCGTAGATGCGGAACAGCCGCACATCGCGGTACAGGCGTTCAATGCCATAGTCGGCGATATAGCCCGCGCCGCCGAAAATCTGCACCGCGCGATCGGCGACGCGACCGACCATTTCGCTGGCGAACAGCTTGGCGGCAGCGCTTTCCAGGACAACATCGATCCCGGTATCCTTCTTGGTCGCGGTTTCCAGAACCAGCGCGCGCGCGGCGAGCGCTTCGGTTTTGGAGTCGGCGATCATCGCCTGGATCAATTGATGTTCGGCAATGGGTTTGCCGAATTGCTTGCGTTCGGTCGCATAAGCGACGCAATCGGCGATCAACCGCTCCGCCACGCCGACACAGACCGCCGAAATATGCAGGCGACCGCGATCAAGCACGCGCATGGCGATCTTGAAGCCCTCACCTTCCGCGCCCAACCGGTTTTCCACCGGCACCGGCACCTCGTCGAAATTGACATCGGCAACCTTGGCGCCCCTTTGCCCCATCTTCTTTTCGGGTTCGCCAATCGTCAGGCCGGGCAAATCGCGCGGCACCAGAAAGGCAGAGACGCCGCGCGCGCCGGGTTCCTCGCCAGTGCGCGCCATTACAGTGAACAGATCGGCCTTGTCGGCGTTGGTGATGTAACGCTTGGTGCCCGACAGTTTGTAGACATTGCCCCCACCAGAATCTTTGGCGCGGACGGCCCTGGTCTTTACCGCGCCGGAATCGCTGCCGACATCGGGTTCGGTCAAGGCAAAGCTGGTGATGATTTCACCGCTGGCAATGCGCGGCAACCAATGCGCCTTTTGTTCGGCGTTGCCCGCCATCACCAGTCCCTGGCTGCCAATGCCGACATTGGTCCCGAAGCTGGACCGGAATGCCGGGGTCGTGCGGCCGAGTTCGATGGCGACGCGGCATTCCTCCGCCATCGTCAGCCCCAGCCCGCCATATTCTTCCGCAATCGACAGGCCGAACAGCCCCATGTCGCGCATGTCCTGAACGACGTCGGCTGGAATCGCGTCGTCCGCCTCGACCGTCGCTTCCAGCGGGCGCAGCCGTTCGCTGACAAAGCGGCGCACCATGTCGATCAGCGCGTCGAAGGTTTCCGCATCCAGCGCCACGTTGGCATCCTCCATTCGATATATTTGCCAACGCAGCTATCGCAGGGACGAAGCCACTGCAAGCGGCCATTGCAAACCCGATATTCCAAAACCGCTGATTGACCATGCCATGAGCTGGTCTATGTTCGCCACCAAGACAGGAGAGAACAGACCATGCGTTTCGCCGGAAAACGTGCTGCCGTAACGGGCGGATCCTCTGGAATTGGCCGCGCGACCGCGCTGAGGCTGGCAAGCGAGGGCGCCGAGGTCTGGATCGGCGATATCGATGAGGAAGGCGGACGGGGAATTGCCGAAACCTCCAATGGCCGCATCCATTTTCAGCGTACCGATATCACGAAAGTTGATGATATTGAAGCGCTCGTAGAGGCGGTTGATAGGGCAGGCGGGCTGGACGTATTGTTCAACAACGCAGGCGCGGGCGGCTCGCGCGATCCGATCGATACGATCAGCGCCGACGATTGGGACCGCACCCAGTCATTGTTGTTGCGATCGGTGGCGATGGGCATTCGCTACGCCGCGCCGCTGATGGCGAAGCGCGGCGGCGGGGCGATCGTCAACACCGCCTCGATCGCGGCGTTGCAGACGGGCGCGGCGCCCACGGCCTATTCTGTCGCCAAGGCCGGTGTTTTGCATCTGACGCACATGGCGGCGGCCGATCTTGCTCGCTATAGCATCCGGGTGAACGCGGTCTGCCCTGGATTTATCACCACCAACATCTTCACTGCCTCGATGGGGTTGGAGGGGGACAGGCAACTGGCGGCCAACCAGGCAATCGGCGCGATGGCGCGATCGGCCCAACCGGTGAAGCGCGCCGGGCAGCCTGAAGATATCGCCGCCGCCGTCGCTTATCTTGCCAGTGCCGATGCCGCGTTTGTGACTGGCACGCAAATCGTCGTCGATGGCGGCCTGACGATGGGGCCGCGGCATAGCTGGGACCCTGCCACACCGTCGCTGTTCGACGCGCTGGACGCATTCCGGTGAGTATCGCCATTGGCGCAACCGCCCCGGCGGCGCGATCGCTATCGATCAAAAGTCGGCTCGCGTTCGGCGTCGGATCGATCGCCTACGGCATCAAGGACAACGGATTTTCGACCTTCTTGCTGTTATATTACAATCAGGTCGTTGGTTTGCCCGCGACGACCGTCGGCCTGATGGTCCTGATGGCGCTGCTGATCGAGGCGTTTGTCGATCCGCTGGTCGGTTTCCTTTCCGACCATACGAGATCGCGCTGGGGCAGGCGGCATCCGTGGATGTATGCGTCGGTAATACCGGTGGCGACCGGCTGGATTCTGCTGTGGAATCCGCCGCATTGGGGCCAGCAGGCAACGGCGTGGTATCTGTTCGGTTCGGCGCTGCTGGTCCGCATCGCGCTGTCCACCTTTGAGATACCGGCATCCGCACTCGGGCCTGAGCTTTCGTCCGACTATGACGAACGCACGCGCATTTTTTCCTATCGCTACCTGTTCGGCTGGGCGGGTGGTCTGGGGATGTTGTCGCTGGCCTATGCGGTGTTCCTGGTGCCTGATGCGACGCATGCCGTCGGACTGCAGAATGGGCCCGGCTATGCCCATATGGCGTTGTTCAGCGCAGGTGCCATGGCGTTGACCATCATCCTGTCGTCGATCGGCCTGCAAGGGGAGATCAAACATCTGCCCAAGCTGCCCCCGGTCGATGAAGCGCTGGGCGAACATTTCCGCCTCTTCCGCCGCACCGTCGCCAACAAGCCGTTTGCGATCCTGATGAGCGCCAGCCTGTTCGCCTATACGGCACAAGGGCTGTCGTTCGCGCTGTCCAACTATCTTTACCAATATGTCTGGCGTTTCCACGGCGGCGATTATCAATGGCTGGCGGTGGCGTTGCTGGCGGGTGCGCTGATCGCCTTCATCATCGCGCCGCGCCTTTCAGCGGGCGGAGACAAGCCGCGAATCGGAGCAATGTTGTCGCTGGCCAACGCGGTGCTTTGCGTGCTGCCTTATGTGCTGCGTCAGGTCGGCATGTTTCCGGCGAACGACTCGCCCTTGATGATTCCGCTGCTGCTGGGCATTTTCGTTATCAACGCCGCTTGCGGCGTAGCGGCTTTCATCCTGCTTTCGGCGATGCTGTCCGACGTGGTGGAAGAAGCTGAAACCCGCACCGGGCAGCGGTCTGAAGGCGTGTTCTTTGCGGGCTCGTTCTTTGTTCAGAAAACCACGACGGGCATCGGTACGTTTCTGGCTGGGTCGGTGCTGGCGATTGCGGCATTTCCGGTGGCGGCGAAGCCTGAACTTGTCGGTCCGGAGGTGATCGATCGCCTCGTCGTCCTGTTCATCGTGCTGATGTTCGGCTTGTACGCGTTGGCGTCGTACATCACGTTGCGCTTTCCGTTCGGGCGGGCAGACCATGTGGCGCGCCTGGAGCGGTTGGGGGCAATGCGCGAGTAATCCTACCGCTCAGTTGCCGCTCAGTTCCAGGAACGCATTGGCGACCCAGCCCGATTGGCACGGGCCTGCATAAGGCTGGGCCGATGCGATGGGGGCGATGACGCCGCAATCCGCATCCGGACGGTCAGCGGGCGGCATGACTATGCCGCGCCATGCCTGGTTGATTGACCGTGAGCAGACGAAAACGCGCGCGCCATTCGTCAGTCGCGCTGTTTCGGCCGCTTCCGCGAAAGGCGCGGCGCGTACTGGCAGGTAAGGTTGGCCGCCGGGCGACAGGTTGACGACCCGCCCGCGAGCGATACAGGCAGCCACGCCTGCGCCATTCTCGCCAATCGTCACCGGCTGGATTCCAGGGTTCAAGGTCGTTGGAGTATCGACATCGGCGCCGGGCGAATCGGTGGTGGGTTTGTCGTGCCCGTTGCAGGCCGAAAGCGACAACATGAGCATCGGCAAAAGCAATCGCATCGCCATCCCATAGGCTGTGAAGACCTGCTTGGCGAGCGCGTTCGGGCAAATCGGACGGGTCATCGCCCGGACGAAACGATTCATCGGATATGATGCTGCGGCGCGGCGTGCAGGGGTTTCCATCGGCCGGGCGGTCTGCTTAGCAGGGTGCACAAGCTTTCTTCGCTCCATTGGGGGATCAATGGCATTTCATGGTTGGGCAGCGCGCTTTGCGCTGGTGATATCCTGCGCCCTGATGGCAACCGGCCCCGCAATGGCAAAGAGCCGCTCTGGCGGCCTGCAGTGCGCACCCTATGCGCGACAGGTTTCAGGCATTCAGATCCGCGGCAATGCCAATACCTGGTGGGCGCAAGCCGAAGGTCGTTATTCACGCGGTCATGTGCCGAAGGTCGGCGCGGTACTGGCGTTCGCTGCAACGTCGCAAATGCGCGTTGGCCATGTCGCCATGGTCAGCAAGGTGGTGAGCGATCGTGAAGTACTGCTGACCCACGCCAACTGGTCGTATCGCGGCGGTATCGAACGCGACGTCCGTGCCGTCGACGTGTCGGCCAATGGCGATTGGAGCAAGGTGAAGGTTTGGTTCGCACCGCTCGGTGGGCTGGGGCTGACCGCATATCCGGCCAAGGGCTTCATCTATGGCACCGGCGATGTGGTTTCCGACGATGCGTCGATTGAACCGGTACGCATCGCCAAGACCACGACCACCGAAAACGGCATTTCCACACTGGTTCAGCCGGAAAACGCTGCGTTCTAAACGCGCTGCCTTCTAAACCCGGCGCCGGATGCTACTCCAGCGCCGGGTAAGCGGTTAAGCCTTGCCGGGTGCGAACGTCAGCGCAACGCCATTCATGCAATAGCGCAGGCCCGTAGGCTGCGGCCCATCATTGAACACATGGCCCAGATGGCTGCCGCAGCGGCGGCAATGCACTTCGGTGCGAGACAGGCCGAGCGACGAGTCGGTCCGCATCGCAACAGCCTTGGGCAGGGCCTGCCAGAAGCTTGGCCAACCGGTGCCGCTTTCAAATTTTGTCTTCGACGAAAATGCCGGCAAGTCGCAGCCCGCACAAGCGAAGGTGCCGGCGCGATGCTCCTTCAGCAGCGGGCTGGTATAGGGGTATTCAGTGTCTTCCTGGCGCAGCACGCCATAAGCCGCGGGCGAGAGTTTCTTGCGCCATTCCACGTCGGTCAGGTGATAAGCGAACGTCTCCGCAGAGGCTGCAACGGCGCTGTTCGCCCGGCAGCCGAGCAACACCGCCGTCGCCGCGCTGATACCCGCGATTGAGAGAAACTGACGGCGATTGTTCATCGTTTGCATCCTGTGGCTCCGTTTACGACCTAACTTCGTGACGGGAATGCCAAAAGTTACGCGCCGCACCCGGTTTTGGAGGTGGCGCGCCAGGAATTTTCCAATGCGGCGAACAGCTCTGCCGTCATCTCAATATTTGCTGATTTCCACGGGCAGTTTGCGATAGCCGTGAACAAAGCAGGCGGCGACGCGGGTCGGTTCGCCAACGACGTTGACCCGCATCCGGCGCTTGGCCATTTCTTCCAGCAGGATGCCGATTTGCAATTCGGCAAGCCGCGCACCCACGCAGCGATGAATACCATGGCCAAATGCCAGGTGCCGCCGTGCGTTGTCGCGGTCGACGATGATCTTGTCGGCGTCCGGTCCGAATACGGTTTCGTCGCGATTGGCAGACAGATACCACAGGGCAAGCTTGTCCCCGGCCTTGATCTGTGCGCCGTCGATTTCAGTATCGGCTGTCGCGGTGCGGCGCATATGGGCGAGTGGCGTTTGCCACCGGATGATTTCCTGAACCGTGTTGGGGATCAACGACGGATCAGCCTCCAGCTTTTCGCGTTGATCGGGGAACAGGTTCAGCCCGTAGGCGGCGGCCGACATCGAATTGCGCGTGGTGTCGTTGCCGCCGACGATCAGCAGGATCAGGTTGCCCAGAAATTCCATCTGATCCATTTCGCTCATCGCGTCGGAATGGATCATCATCGAAATCAGGTCGGGTGTCGGTTCCTTGCCGACTTTCTGGTTCCACAAATTGGTGAAATAGCCGCCGCACTCATACATATGGCGTAGCCGTTCGGCGCGCAGTTCCTCGTTCTTCACCAGTTCGATATCGCCCGCCCAGTCGGACCAGAAGGTCAGTTTGCGACGATCTTCCCAGGGAAAATCGAACAGGATTGCCAGCATCTGGGTGGTCAACTCGATCGACACGCTATCAACCCAGTCGAATTCCCTGCCCCATTCCAGTCCGTCGAGAATCTCGGCGGTGCGGCGGCGGATGTCCGTGCTCATCCGCACCATTTCCGACGGGGTAAAGGCCGGTGCGACGGTGCGGCGCTGGCCCGTGTGCTTCGGCCTGTCCATCGCAATGAACATCGGCATTTTCACATCGCCGCGCTGCTCATCGAAATCGGCAATGGTGATGCCTCCCGCCTCAGACGAAAACAGGTCGGGCAGCGATTCGATATGGACGATCGGTTTGTAGGTCGAGACCGACCAATAAGGGCCGAAATCGCTGTGTTCGACCTTGTGGATCGGCGCAGTCGCCCGCAATTGGCGGAAAGGTTCCTGCCATCGATCCTCGCTATACAGTTCGGGCCGACTAACGTCGAAGGGGTCGATTGAGTCCGCGTTCAGGGGTTCCTGCGCAAGAGTAGCCATGATCCTCTCCATTTTTTTGAGAAGGAACCATTAGCTTACATCTGTGTCAATAGCGTTCCCGCCGCTCAGGCCGAAGCGGCGCCCTTGCGCGACCGGCCGCGCTTTGGCCCATTACCCGATTTGAGCACGCCGCGCCGGAATGCCCGCGCACTGATGACGATCGTCAGGGCGACCCAGATGGCCTGCCAGCCAAGCGCAATGGGGTGCGGCCAGATTTCCGCGCTGTTAGCCGCGCGCCCAGCCATGGCGAAGGGCGAGCTGAGCGGAAAGACTTCGGCCACGTGCGCGATGAGCGACCCCGGGTTGGACACCGCCGCGCTGGCCAAACCAAACATCGCCATCTGCACGATCGTGATCGGCAGGGACAACATCTGGATTTCGCGCATTGTCGATGCCTGCGCCCCGATGCCCAGGAATACCGCACCCAGCAGCATATAGGCCATGGTGAAATAGGCACCGAACAACAGTACAAAGACCGGCAGGCCGATGGCGGGGCCCATTTCCATCAATCCACCCAACCCGCCGTGCAGCACATGGCCAATCTGGCTGAGCAGCGTGCCCCAGAAGCTGACGAACAGCACCGCTACGCCGAACATGCCGATCAGCTTGCCCAGAAACGCAGCCTCCAGCGGGACGGCGGCGGCAAGAACTTCGACCACCTTGTTGCTGCGTTCCTCCGCCATGGTGCCAACCATCTGGCTCGACAGGAACAGCGTCAGGAAGAATATGCCGAACACGGCCATGAAAGCGGCCTGGTCGTGCCCGGTCTTGGAGGCGGTGGCGCGCTCAAACGGCACCTCTTCCGGTTGGCTTTTGGGGGCCGAGCCACCGCTTGCCTTGTCGCGCAGCACAGTTTCGGCCAGCGTCGCCAGATAATCGGCGGTTCGCTTTCCCGCCGCGCTGTAGAGGATTTTTGGCCGTTCGAGTGGGCCATAAAGCACCGCGGAAGACTCGTAATCCTTTGCCGTGAAGGCGGCGCGCGCCTGTGCGGCGGGATCTGCCGATGGCGCCACGACCAGCAAGGCGGGCGGGGCTTCCTTTGGCCGGAATATCGCGCGCAGCCGCGCATCCGCAGCCTCCAGCCCCTGCTTGTCGGTGCTTGGCGCCAACACCACGATGCGTTCCTTGCCGCCCGAACCCTTGGCCAGCGTCGACCCGCCGAGGACACCAACCACGCTGAAACCGATCATCAGCAACGGAGACAGCAGAAACACCAGGAACAGCGGCGTGAACACCGTGGCGACGAAATCGCGCCGGGCGATCGTCAGGGTCTGGCGGATGAAGCGATTGCGGATCATTGCGTGGCTTCCTCCAGTGCCTTGCGGCCAACGATATTGACGAAGGCGTCGTGCAGGCCGGGTCGTTCGATCGACAGGGCCGAAATGCCGTGTCCGGCATCAATAAGGCGGACAAGCAGTTTCTCGATGCCCTCTGGCGGCAACGGGAATCGCCAGCCTGTGCCTTCGGGCTTGGCGTCGGGGGGCAGAAGCGCGACCAAGCCCGCGCCGGGATGATGCGGCACATAATGAACTTGCTGGGGCAAGGTGCCGCGTGCCTCTGCCACTGTGCCTTCAAAACGGCGCTTGCCGCCGGCGATGATCGCCAGCCGATCGCACAACCGCTCCGCATGGCTCATGATGTGGGTTGAAAACAAAATCGTGGCGCCGCGATCCCGCTCGGCGCGGATCAGCGCTTCCAGCCGCTCCTGATTGACCGGGTCCAGCCCCGAAAACGGTTCGTCGAGCACCAGCAGCGCAGGCTGGTGGACGACTGACCCCAGCAACTGGACGAACTGTGCCATGCCTTTGGACAGTTTGCGGATCTTTTCGTCAGCGGCATGGCCCAATCCGGCGGATTCCATCAAAGCCACCGCGCGCTTGCGCCCTATGTACCAATCCAGCCCGCGCAGCGCACCCATGAATGCGATGGCCTCACGCGCTTTCATCGCGGGGTACAGCCCGCGCTCCTCAGGCAGATAGCCGACATGGTCGCTTGCATCGCGCGGGTGGCGATACCCAAGCAGCGAGCGCGTGCCCTCATCCGGTTCGATGATGCCAAGCAACATGCGCAGTGTTGTCGATTTACCCGCGCCATTTGGCCCGAGCACGCCATAGATGCTGCCGGTCGGCACCGCGATATCAACGCCGTCCACAACCCGTTTTGTGCCGAAACGTTTGACCAGACCAGTGGCGCTGACCGCCAGTTCATCGCTCACTGCGAAAAATTCCCCGTTTTTTCGTTCTCCGTGGTAGCGGGGCCTGGTGCGTGAACACAAGTCATTGCCGGAGCTGATAAGGCAAAAAGCGACCGAACTGGGCTTTGCGGCCTGCGGATTCGCGGGGGCCGATGTTGCGCCCCTTGCCGGCCAACGGCTCCGCCAATGGCTGGCGGATGGCGCGCATGGTGAAATGATCTGGATGGAATCGCGCGCCGATGAACGTGCTTCGCCCGCTGGATTGTGGCCAGCAGTGCGATCGGTGATTGCATTGGGCATGAGTTATGCGCCCGGTGTCGATCCGTTGGCATTGGCGGACGCGGCCGATCGGGGACGGATTTCGGTCTATGCGCAGGGCGTCGATTATCACGATGTGGTCAAACGCAACCTGAAGGCGCTTGCGCGGTGGCTGGTCGAAACGGTGGGTGGGGACACCGATGTGAAGGTGTTTGTCGATACGGCACCCGTCATGGAAAAACCCCTCGCGGCGGCGGCCGGCCTGGGCTGGCAGGGAAAGCATACCAACCTGGTCAGTCGATCGGACGGGAGCTGGTTGTTCCTCGGCATGATCTACACCACGCTTGGGCTGGCGGCGGATCAGCCGGAACGGGATCGCTGCGGCTCGTGCGATGCTTGCCAGCGTGCCTGCCCGACCGACGCGTTTCCAGCGCCTTATCGTCTGGATGCGCGGCGCTGCGTTTCGTATCTGACCATTGAGCACAAGGGGCCGATTCCGCACGAGTTTCGCCGTGCGATCGGCAACCGAATTTATGGATGCGACGATTGCCTGGCAGTGTGCCCCTGGAACAAGTTTGCGGCCGCCGCGCGCGCCAACAAGGCATTCGTGCCCCGCGCCGAGCTGGTTGCGCCGCGTTTGGCCGACCTGCTCGCGCTGGATGATGCGGGGTTTCGCCAGGTGTTCGCCGGATCGCCGATCAAGCGTATCGGCCGTGACCGGATGGTCAGGAATGCGGCGATCGCGGCGGGCAATGGCGGCGATTCCACCTTGGCGCCAGCGTTGCGCGCGTTGCTCGATGATCCATCCGATGTCGTCCGCGATGCCGCGCGATGGGCGCTCGACACGCTGGCTGAATGAAGCGCGCCGCTATTTACCGCCGCTCCGCCGGGTCAGCGCAGCGACGCAGCTTGCGCGGTCGATCGGGCTGCCATCGGTCTGCCGCGCATCGACATAGCTGACCACGGGCGTCCGCCCGCCTTTAGGATAAAGATAGGCGTCGAGCACGCATATCTGGCTCTGGAACTGTAATTTGCGCGCGGTGCCTTCGGTAATGTCGGCGTCAGGCTTGCCGAACAGCGCGATCAGGCTGTTGGCGTCCTTGCCGATTACGCGTTCCAGCCCGGTGGAGACATAGGGTACGGGAATACGGGGCGGGGCGGATGTCGGCGCCGCAGCCGGGGGAGGGATAACGCCCGAGCATCCCGCCAGCCCCAACGCCGCTGTCAGAGCCTGTGCCGTGCGCAGTGTCTTCTTTTGCCTGTTCATCATGGTTCAGTCGGGGATCGCGCGCGCGATCGCAACCCCCGGCGACGTGCGTCCGTCGCGCCAAGGTTGCACATCGCCGCGCGCGCCTATACCGGACGCGACATCATGCCCAATCGGAGACTTATGTGACGGCCCCAACCCTTGATATCGTGGCGATCGGCAATGCCATTGTCGACGTCCTGTCGACCTGTGACGATCAGTTCATCACTGATGAAGGCATGGCCAAAGGCTCGATGCAGCTTGTGTTCTCGCCCACCGATGCCGACGCGCTTTATGCGAAGATGGGTCCCGGCATCGAAGCGAGCGGTGGATCGGCGGCGAATACGGTGGCGGGGATTGCCGCGTTGGGCGGCAAGTGCGGCTTTATCGGCCAGGTCGCCAATGACCAGCTTGGCCAGGTTTTCAAGCATGACATCCGCGCGCTTGGCGTCCATTTCGATACCGCTGGCCGCGATGGCGACCCGACCACGGCGCGCTGCCTGATCTTCGTGACACCCGATGGTCAGCGCACGATGAACACCTTCCTTGGCGCATCGCAGTTCCTGCCCGCCACCGCGCTTGATCGCGACCTGATCGCCAACGCAGCGATCCTGTATCTCGAAGGTTATCTGTGGGATCCGGAAGAGCCACGCGGCGCGATGCGGGCTGCCATCGACATCGCGCGCCAGGCAGGCCGCAAAGTGGCGTTCACCCTGTCCGACGTGTTCTGCATCAACCGTCACGGCGGCGATTTCCGCCAGCTTCTGGCCGATGGCATGATCGACATTCTGTTTGCCAACGAAAACGAACTCCACGCTCTGGCCGAAGTCGATGACTTCGAGACAGGCGTCGCCAAGATCGCGCCGCTGGTCACGACGCTGGTGGTGACGCGCAGCGAAAAGGGCGCGATCGCGATTTCCGGTGGTGAGCGCGCGCAGGTTGCGGCGGAACCGATTGAGAAGGTCGTCGACACCACCGGTGCCGGCGACTTGTTCGCCGCCGGCTTCCTGCATGGTCAGGCGCTCGACTGGGGCCTGGAAAAATCCCTGAAGCTGGGTGCGATCTGCGCGGCGGAAATCATCAGCCATGTCGGCGCGCGACCGATGGTCGATATGCAGGCGTTGGTCGCGGAAAAATTGGGCTGAGGTTTTGACAAAGCTGCCCTTTCCATTTGGGAAGAGCTAATCCAAAATGGATTGGAGCCAGGAAACGATTTCCCGACCCCATATAGTTACAAGTGCAATCGATCAATCGATCGGCGCGGGCAGTTCGTGCATGTCAGGGGCTTCTTCTTCGTCCATCCCCTTGGCCAAGCGGCTGTTACGCATGCCGTATGCAAAATAAAGCACGATCGCTACCAGCGTGTACCAAAGGAAGAATTTGAGCACGCTCCACTCGATGCCCGTAATCAGCCACAGGCACGACAGGATGCCCAGCACTGGCAGAACAGGATAGAGCGGTACGCGATAGCCGCGCGGCAGCTCCGGGTGGGTGGTGCGCAGCCAAATCACCGACAGGCAGACAATCGCAAAAGCCGCCAGTGTGCCGACCGATGTCATGTCACCCAGCGCGTTGATGTCGAATACGCCAGCTGCAATAGCGGTGATCAGCCCGACGAAGATCGTGTTGATCCACGGCGTTTTGAGCGTCGGATGCACCTTGGAAAAGACGCGGGGCAACAGGCCGTCGCGCGCCATGGTGTAGAAGATACGCGTCTGGCCATACATCAACACCAGCACAACCGACGTCAGGCCGATAATCGCACCCAGCTTTACGATCTTGGCAAACCAGGACCATTGGGGGCCCAGCGCATCGACCGCGACCGCGACAGGATCAGGTACGTTGAGTTCCTTGTAATTCACGATCAGCGTCATCGTGATCGACACCAGAATGTAGAGGACGGTGCAGGCGATCAGCGAGCCGATAATGCCGAATGGCATGTCTTTGGCAGGGTTTTTCGCTTCCTGCCCAGCAGTGGATACCGCCTCGAACCCGATATAGGCAAAGAACACGATCGAGGCCGCACGGATGATGCCGCTGATGCCAAATTCACCTTTCACGCCGGTATTGTCCGGCACGAATGGCACCCAATTCTGTTTCAACGTGCTGAAATGTTCGATCACGAACCAGCCGGTGATCAGGATGAAGGCGATGATGACGCCCGATTTAATGGCAACGATGATATTGTTGAATTTTGCGCTTTCGGACACGCCGATCACCAGCAGCATCGACAGCGCTATGCAGATTAGGAATGCGGGCAGGTTGAACAGATAAACCACCGGCGCGCCGTTCACCAAGACGTCCACACCAGCCTTTTGCAAGTGGAAACCGGCAGGACCGGTCAATTCAGGTGGGATGACGATACCGTAATCGCCTAGCAGACTGACGACATAGCCAGCCCAGCCCACCGCAACGACCGATGCCGCCAACCCATATTCGAGCAACAGCAACGCGCCCATGATCCAAGCGAAAAACTCGCCAACGGTCGCATAGGTATAAGTGTAGGCGGAGCCAGAGACAGGTAGCGTCGACGACAATTCGGCATAGCACAGACCAGCCAATGCGCAGATAATGCCGGCAATGATAAAGGCCACCAGCACTGCCGGACCGGCGTGAAGGGCAGCGGCGCTGCCCGTGCGAACGAAAATACCCGCGCCGATGATGCAACCGATGCCCAGGAATACTAGGTTCCATGGACCCAACGTGCGTTTCAATTGGCTCGATTGGGTTTCGCGTTGAACTTGCTCCACCGTTTTGCGGAGCGTCATGCGCGCCCAGATACCTGTGGTCGGCTTTGTCGCCATTCACTTTTCCCCTTTGCCGGCGCAATCCGCGCGGCCCGCTACTGATTGATCGGGCGAGCCTAAAGACAAATGCGTCGCAGGCAATCCCTTATCGAGGCACAATCAGACGCAGGTGGTCGCTCAGCGTGCCAGCATGGGGCCAAGCGGACGTCCAGCGAAGATATGGACGTGCAGGTGCGGCACTTCCTGATGCGCGTCCATGCCGACGTTGGCGAGCAGGCGATATCCGGGTTCGACCAGCCCCGCTTCACGCGCGACATGGCCGACGGCGCGGACGAAACCGGCGATTTCGGTATCGCTGGCCCGCGCGCTGAAATCATCCCATGAGACATAGGCGCCCCTGGGGATCACCAGAATGTGCGCTGGTGCCTGCGGATTGATGTCGTGAAAGGCGAGGGCGAAGTCGTCTTCGTAAACGCGTTTGCACGGAATTTCGCCGCGCAGGATCCGCGCGAAGACATTGTGGTCGTCATAGGGCTGGGTTGCGTCGATGGGCATGGGGTTACTCCGTGCGTGCAGCTTTTTCCGCGATGCCCGAAAGCCCTTCGCGGCGCGCAAGTTCGGCGCGGACATCATCCAGGCTCAAACCGGTATCGGCGAGCAGGATCAACAGGTGGAATATCAGGTCCGCCGCCTCGCCGGTCAGGCCTGCCTTGTCGTCAGTGACGGCGGCGATGACCGTTTCGGTCGCTTCCTCGCCGACCTTCTGCGCAATCTTGGCGCGGCCGCGGGCAAATAGCTTGGCGACATAGGACGAAGCCGGATCGGCGGAACGCCGCGCGCGGATCGTCGCTTCAAGCGTGGTCAGGATGTCATCGGCCATGGAGTGTTGCGCTGGCATGGGATGCAGCGGCGCGTCAATCCTTCGTATCGTTGTCGACGGGTTTTGCGTCCTGCCGTTTCCTGGCGAAACGCGCGCGAAGGGCGCGGCGGACGATGACGATGGCGATGACGGCGACTGCAAAGGTTGCGACGTCATAGAGTTCGGGATGGGTTTTTTCGCGGACCACGCCGGTATGCGCGCCTGCCGGAGGAACCAGGGTGGTCATCATCGCGGTCATGCGATCGGCGTCCGCACCGGCACGCCCGCCGCGGCCAATGCCCGGTGCGCATCACCGATGCTTGCTTCGCCGAAATGGAAGATGGAGGCGGCAAGCACCGCGCTGGCATGGCCATCGATGACCCCGGCGACCAGGTCGTCCAAGCCGCCCACGCCGCCCGACGCGACGACCGGCACGCGGACCTGATCGGCGATGGTGCGGATCAGCGTCAGGTCATAGCCGTCACGGGTGCCGTCACGATCCATCGAGGTGATGAGCAATTCGCCAGCACCCAGTTCCGCCAGCCTGACCGCGTGTTCGACGGCGTCGATACCAGTCGGGTGGCGCCCGCCATGAGTGAAGACTTCCCAACGCCCGTCCGCCACCTGCCGGGCATCGACCGAAGCGACGCAGCATTGGCTGCCGAACCGGTCGGCGATGTCCGCGACGACTTCGGGTCGGGCGACAGCGGCCGAATTGACCGCCACCTTGTCCGCCCCCGCCAGCAACAGCGCCCGGGCATCCTCCGCCGTCCGCACGCCGCCGCCGACGGTGACCGGCATGAAGCAGACTTCCGCGGTACGGCGCACCACGTCCAGAATGGTGCCGCGTGCCTCGTGCGATGCAGTGATGTCGAGGAAGCAAAGCTCGTCCGCCCCCGCCGCATCATAGGCACGCGCCTGCTCGACCGGATCACCGGCATCCTTCAGGTCGACGAAATTGACGCCCTTCACCACGCGGCCATTGGCGACGTCGAGACAGGGAATGACGCGAGCGCGGACGGTCATGTCACGTTCACGCTGCCCTCGCCACGCTCAGCGCGGCGGTCAGGTCCAGCCTGCCATCGTACAGCGCACGGCCGGTAATGACGCCTTCGATGCCGTCACGAGCATGGAGGGCAAGCATGTGGATGTCGGCAATGCCCTTCACCCCGCCCGATGCGATAACCGGAATGTCCACCGCGCGCGCCAGATCGACGGTCGCTTCCAGGTTGACGCCTTTCAGCAATCCATCGCGCCCGACATCGGTGAACAGCAATGCGGCGACGCCGGCATCCTCGAACCGGCGGGCCAGGTCGACAACGCTGGTGGTCGACACATCCGCCCAGCCTTTGGTGGCGACCATGCCATCCTTGGCATCGACGGCGACGACGATACCGCCGGGAAAGTCGCGTGCCGCGTCCCGCACCAGTTCGGGATTGTCGAGCGCCGCAGTGCCGATCACCACGCGCGCAACGCCCAGATCGAACCAGCGTTCGATGCTGTCGCGGTTACGGATGCCGCCGCCAAGTTGCACATGGCCGGGGAAACGTTCGACGATCGCCTTTACCGCCTCGCCATTGATCGAGCTGCCGGCAAAGGCGCCATCGAGATCAACGACATGCAGATGTTCAGCGCCTGCTTCGGCAAACAGCATCGCCTGCGACGACGGATCGTCGCCATACACCGTCGCGCGGTCCATATCCCCTTCGGCCAGGCGGACAACCTGCCCGGATTTCAAATCGATCGCGGGAAAGACGATCAGGCTCATGGTCGCCACTCCAGAAAGCGTTCGAGAAGCGCCAGGCCGTAACGCTGACTCTTTTCAGGATGAAATTGCAGGCCGACCATATTGTCGCGGCCTATTGCAGCGGTCACCGGCCCGCCATGGCTGGTTGTCGCCAGAATGCTGGTGCCGGTGAACGCGAAGCTATGCAGGAAATAAGCCTCCCCCGCCTCGATCAACGGGTGCGGGGCAACGGGTACGACATCGTTCCACCCCATATGCGGTACTTTCGCGGCGGGATCGGACGGGGCCAGATGCGCGACGGTGCCTTTGATCCAGCCCAGCCCCCGATGCGTGCCGAACTCCTCACCGGTGTCGGCCATCAATTGCATCCCCACGCACACGCCGAGAAAGGGAACACCGTCCCTCAACACGCGTTGGTCAAGCGCCTCGACCATGCCCGGCAACGCCCGCAATGCAGCCGCGCACGAGCCAAAAGCGCCCACGCCCGGCAGGACGATGCGGTCTGCGGTCTCCACGATCATCGGATCGGCGGTAATGCGCACGTCGGTGGCGCCCGCTGCTTTCAACGCGTTCGCCACCGAATGGAGATTGCCCGCGCCATAATCGATCAGCGCGACTGCCACCGTCAGAGCATCCCCTTGGTTGAGGGAATCGCGCCGCCCTTGCGCGGATCGATCTCGACGGCGGTGCGCAGTGCGCGGGCCAGCCCCTTGAACGCGCTTTCGATGATGTGGTGGTTGTTTTCGCCGTACAGCAACTCGACATGCAGCGTCAGACCTGCGGTCTGGGCAAAGCTGTGGAACCAGTGGCCGAACAGCTCGGTGTCCATTTCACCCAGCCGCGGCTGGGTGAAGTCGACTTTCCACACCAGCCAGGGCCGCCCCGAAATGTCGAGCGCGACGCGAGTCAGCGTTTCGTCCATCGGCGACAGCGCGTCGCCATAGCGACGAATGCCACCCTTGTCGGCCAGCGCCTTGGCAACGGCTTCGCCGATGGCCAGCGCGGTATCCTCGACCGTGTGGTGTTGATCGACATGCAGATCGCCCACAGTCTTTACGTCCATGTCGATCAGCGAATGGCGTGAAAGCTGCTCGATCATATGGTCGAGAAAGCCGATGCCGGTTGACACCCGATAGGCGCCGGTGCCGTCCAGGTTGACGGTCACGTCGATGGACGTTTCCTTGGTCGAGCGGGCAATGGTCGCAGTGCGCATGGCGCATTCCCATAGCGCCTCGTGCGCGGTGTGCAATCGTTCGCCAGCGCTTGACCGGGTGGATAAGCACGCTACTCCACGTCACATGACTGGTGAAATGCCCGACAGCCTGATTCCATATGACGATATCGTGCAGGAGGCGCTGCGCGCAGTCGTCGGGCGCGTGCTTGGCTCCGTTGCCGAAAATGGAGGCCTGCCGGGTGGCCATCATTTCTACATCACGTTCAAAACTCAGGCGCCCGGCGTGGAAATTCCGGCGCGGCTGATCGAGCGTTTTCCCGATGAAATGACGATCGTGCTGCAGAATCGTTATTGGGACCTGATCGTTGATGACGAGAAATTCTCGGTGGGACTGAGCTTCAATCAGGTGCCGTCGAAGCTGAATATTCCCTATTCGGCGATTACCGGCTTCCACGATCCGGCGGTCAATTTCGAACTTCGGTTCCAGGCGCTCGACCTTCCCGAAGAAGCCGAACATGACGAAGCCGAAAATGACGGCCCGCCCGCGCCGCCCCCCGGCGATGGATCGAATGTCGTGTCGGTCGATTTCAAGCGGAAGAAATAACGCCGCTTTCTGACGGTCCGATTCCCCAAACGGGGTTCATGCCAGCGCCATTCGACCTATATCGTCGCCTCCGCCCCGATCCGCGATGGAGACTGACCGATGACTGCTGTCCGCACCGAAACCGATTCGTTCGGGCCGATCGAGGTTGCTGCCAGTGCCTATTGGGGCGCCCAGACCCAGCGATCGATCGGTAATTTCCCGTTCGGCGAGCGCGAGCGGATGCCCATCGGCATCATTCATGCGCTGGCCATCGTAAAGCAGGCCGCCGCGCGGGTTAATCGGCGGCACGGGCTGGATGCCACGCTTGCCGATGCCATTGAACAGGCCGCCGCCGAAGTGATTGCAGGGGAGCATGACGACCAGTTCCCGTTGGTGATCTGGCAGACGGGCAGCGGCACCCAGAGCAACATGAACGTCAATGAAGTCATCGCTGGTCGCGCCAACGAGATGCTGACCGGCCAGCGCGGGGGCAAATCGCCGGTACATCCCAACGATCACGTCAATATGGGCCAGTCGTCCAACGACAGTTTCCCGACCGCGATGCATATCGCCGCGGCGCGCGCGTGCAACGCCCGGCTGTTCCCGGCGCTCGACCGGCTGCACCGCGCGCTTGACGACAAGACGACGGCATGGGCGGATATCGTCAAGATCGGCCGCACTCATTTGCAGGACGCGACGCCGCTGACGCTGGGCCAGGAGTTTTCGGGCTATGCGCACCAGCTATACCGCTGCCGCAAGCGGATCGAACCGGCGGTCGATCACGGCATGATGGCGTTGGCGCAGGGCGGCACGGCAGTCGGCACGGGGTTGAACGCGCCCGCTGGTTTTGCGGTCGATGTCGCGGCCGAAATCGCCGCGATCGCCGGTTTGCCGTTCCGCACCGCCGACAACAAGTTCGAGGCGCTGGCGTCGAATGATCCGGTTGTTCACTTGTCGGGCACGCTCAATACGCTGGCGGTCGCGCTGACCAAGATCGCCAATGACGTGCGCCTGCTTGGTTCTGGCCCGCGTTCGGGCTTGGGTGAGCTTCAATTGCCCGAAAACGAACCCGGCAGCTCGATCATGCCGGGCAAGGTCAATCCCACCCAGTGCGAGATGATGACGATGGTGGCAGCCCAGGTGATGGGCAACAACCAGGCGATCACCATCGGCGGGATGCAGGGGCATATGGAGTTGAATGTCTTCAAACCGTTGCTGGCCGCCAACATCCTGCGATCGATCGACCTGCTTGCCACGGGCATGGAAAGCTTTGCCGAACGCTGCATCGACGGGGCAGAGGCGAATCGCGATCGGATCAGGGAATTGCTCGACCGGTCGCTGATGCTGGTGACCGCGCTTGCCCCCGAAATCGGTTATGACAACGCCGCCAGGATCGCCAAGCATGCCCATGCACATGGCCTGACCCTGAAGGAAGCCGGATTGGCCCTTGGGCTAGTCGATGAAGCGACCTTCGATCGGGTGGTGCGACCTGAATTGATGGTGTGAGGCGCTGAATGGATGATGTGGGGGTATGCCGGCATCGCGCCCGCTTGACGCTTGGGCGTGCTCGCGGCACTAGCGGCCATGCCCGATACCGACCACTATCCCGACTATGATCCGCATGGCATGAAGCGCCGCGGCGTGTTGTTCGTCCTGTCATCGCCTTCCGGCGCCGGAAAATCGACGATCGCGCGCAAGTTGCTTGAGCAGGAATCCGAACTCGCCATGTCGGTTTCGGCAACGACCCGGCCGATGCGGCCGGGTGAACGCGATGGTGTCGATTATCATTTCGTGACGGTCGAAAAATTCCGCGAAATGGTTGCGAACCATGAATTTCTGGAATGGGCGCACGTGTTTGGCCATCGCTACGGCACGCCGCGCGCGCAGGTTTACGAGATGCTCCACGCGGGCAAGGACGTGCTGTTCGATATTGACTGGCAGGGCGCGCAGCAGTTGTTCCAGATTGCCGGTGGCGATGTCGTTCGCGCGTTCATCCTGCCGCCGTCGATGGAGGAATTGCGTGAGCGGCTGGAACGCCGCGCGACCGACTCGATGGAAGTCATCGATGCGCGGATGCAGCGAGCAGCCAATGAGGTCAGCCACTGGGACGGATATGACTATGTCCTGGTCAACGACGATGTCGAACAATGCTTCGACTGCGTGCGCACCATCCTGGCCGCCGAACGGCTGAAGCGGTCGCGCCAGACCGGCCTGATCGGGTTTGTTCGCAAGCTGATGAAGTAATCCAGAGGGCGATGAGTGTGGTTCACCGTATTTTGGCACAGCCCGCGCGGCGCCTGAGCGTTGCAAGCTGCTGATGCGTCAGCATCACTGCGGCTTGGTATAGCGCGCGTCAGCCCAGCAAGGCCAGGAATCGGACGCCGGCATCGAAATCCCGCCGCCGGGCGTCACGCGCGCCGATGGCAAGTTCGTCTTCGCCCCATTGTTCGGCTTGCCATGTTTCATCGAGATGCGCCGCGTCCCAGGCCTTGTCGGCACCCATCGCGCCTTCGGCCAGTGCGAGCGCCAACACCAACGAACCAGTGATGGTGATGACGGGTGACAATCCGGCCAGCACGAACGGGCCGTATGCGGCCATGACGTCACGCAGTCGCGCCAGGGTGGCCGCTGGTTGCGGGCGGTGCATGATGCCGGTGACCAGCGCGAAACGGATGTCATAGCGGGTCTGCGCCCAGTCGAGCGCAGGATCCCATATCTGGTGCTGGCGGGCAACGAGCGGCGCAGGCCCTTCGGCGCGATAACACAGCAGGTCGCTTTCACCATAGCGGGCCAGATCGGCGGCGAAACTTGCAGGATCGGCGGCAATCGGGTCGATGGCAGCATTGGCGAGACCGGTGAGCGGCATGGCGCGCGGGTCAATCGTATCGGCAACCGCGTCCCATTCACCGGCAATCGCCAGCGCCAACGCCAGCGTCGGCACCGCCAGCAGCGCACGACCCGGCGTGCGGACCGGGCGGCCATCCAGTTCGATCGCATGGCCCTGCGGTTGTTCCGCGATCCGGGTTTCCTTCCAGAACCGTTTCATGGGGCAGGCGGCGGCGTCCGCCAGCGTTTTGCGAGCATCCGCGGCAACAGCGCCATTTCGAACAAGCCGAGGATCACGATGGCGATGCCAATCCAGCGTTGTTCGTCCATCGTCGCACGGCCGAGCAGGACGATGCCGATAACGGCGAACAACGCGCCTGAAATGCGCGCGCCAGTCATGGCGAAATATCGAGCCTTGGCAGGATCGCGGGTGGGACCGGGCATCATTCAGTCTCCAGAATCAAGGGCAGATCGGCGGTGGTCTCGGCAATCGCCTCTGCCCCGGCGGCAATCAGATCATCGACCGAATGATATCCCCAACCGACGCCGATTGCACGGGTGCCGGCCGCAAGTGCCATTTCCATGTCAAAGCTTGTATCGCCGATCATCACCGTCGTCTGTGGGACGGCCCCTGCTTCCGCCATTGCCAACTCGATCATCGACGGATGCGGTTTGGACGGGTGGCGATCGGCGGTCTGCAACGTGACGAAGCGTGCGGCGATGCCATGATGGGCAAGAACATGGTTGAGGCCGCGATCCGATTTCCCCGTCGCAACGCCAAATATCCAACCCGCCGCAGCCAGCGTGTCGAGCGCGTCGATCATGCCGTCGAACAGGGGTTCCTGAAGCATCGCCCCCGATTCGCGCAGTCGGAAGAACGTCGTTCGGTAGTCCTGTACCATCGCCGCATGCAGCGCCGCGTCGCCATCGGGCAAAAGAGTGCGCATTATTTCGACCAGGTTTAGGCCAACCGTGCGGCGGATTGCCGCGCGAGGTGGCGGGATGAGCCGGGCACGAGAGAAAGCTTCCTCCATCGCCACACAGATATTCGCCTGACTGTCGACCAGCGTGCCGTCGCAATCGAAGACAGCCAGGCGAGTCATATCGTCATTTCCTGCATCGCGGTTGCCAGCGTGGCGTTGCCGCTGGCCAGCAGCCCGGCGATCACGCGGGCGCGATCCTCCGCCGACTTGTTCTGGCTCAGCTTGGAGGTGGAGCGCGCAGCGTCGATTGTCAGTTCAAATCCGCCAATCGCGCGCAGTATCGCGCGGAAGCGAGCGTCGTCCATCTTGGCACGCGTCCATGGATTGTCAGGAATGACGCGTGGCTCATGCTCGGCCGCCAGCGTGTCGAGTTGATCGATCAGCTCGTCCTCACCCAGCGCCCGCACCGGCCCTTCGATTTCCACCGCGAGATAGTTCCACGTCGGCACCTGCGTCATCGGATCGGCATACCAGTTGGGCGTGACATAACCCTGCGGGCCAGTAACGCTCGCCAGTACCCGCGCGCCGTCCAGGTGGCGAAAGGCGCGATTGCCGCGCGCGACGTGGAAACGGATCGCATCGTCTCCGGCAAGGGTGATGGGTGCGTGGACGACCATCGGGCCTTCGGTTGTCGCCAGGAACAGATGAGCAAAACCAATGGCCGCTGCCCGCCGGAGCATCGCTGCTGTATCGCTGCGAAAGGCAGGGTTGGGGTGCATTGTCAGTCGCGTCCGCGCCCGCGCCGCTCACCCTTCCGCTCGCGGCGCTTGGCCTTGGCGATGTTGGCGGTGGCCCGACGTTTGCCTTCGGCCGTTTCGTTGAACTTCGGTTCGTCGAGGACCAGTGCATCGCCGAGCAATTCGTCAAAGCCCAGCATGTCCATGCTCTCGCTGAAATGGGCGGGCAGGTCTGCAGTGACGTCGATCTGGCCACCATCGGGATGGTCGATGCGGATGCGTCGCGCGTGCAGATGCATCTTGCGGCTGACGCCCCCGGTCAGGAACGACGCGGCACCGCCATATTTGCCATCGCCGACGATCGGGTGGCCGATTGCGTTCATGTGGACGCGCAACTGGTGCGTGCGCCCGGTATAGGGCTGCAGTTCGACCCACGCGGCGCGGTTGCCCGCCCGCTCGATCACGCGATAGCGCGTCTTGGCGGGCTGCCCTTCCTCTTCGTCGACATGCATTTTTTCGCCGCCGGTGCCCGGTTGCTTGGCAATCGGCAGTTCGATGATGCCGTCGTTGATGTCGGGCACGCCGACGACCAGCGCCCAATAGACCTTGCGCGCGGTGCGACTGGAAAAACTCTTGGCGAAGAAACCCGCGGCCCGTGCGTTGCGCGCGACCAGCAAGGCGCCCGACGTATCCTTGTCGAGGCGGTGGACCAGCTTGGGCCGCCCCTCGCTTTCAAATTCCAGCGCGTCGAGCAGGCCGTCGACATGTTCGACCGTCTTGGTGCCGCCTTGCGTCGCCAGCCCCGGTGGCTTGTTGATGACGATCGCGGCATTGTCCTTGTGGATCACCATTTCGCGCGCATAGGCGATGGTGTCTTCGCTCAAGGGCACGCGTTCGCGCTCGCGCTTGGGGCGAGCCTCGGCACGGGGCGTTTCGGCGGGGGGCAGGCGCAGGACTTGCCCTGCTGCCAGGCGGTCGCCGGGTGTCGCTCGTGCGCCATCGATGCGCAACTGGCCGGTGCGTGCCCATTTGGCGACCAGCGTATAGTTGGTATCGGCCAGGTGGCGCTTGAACCAGCGATCCAGGCGGATGCCGTCGTCATCATGGCCGACGGTGAACTGGCGCACATCGCCGGTATTGCCCGCCTTTGCCGCCTTGGCCGGTTTTTCGCTTTTGCCGTTCATGCCAGCCCCCTGACGAACCAAAGGCCCGCAAATACCGCCAATACCGATCCGATGAGCGACATCAAGGCATAGCCCAGCGCCAGGACCAGATCGCCGCGCTCCATCATCGTCACCGTATCGAGCGCGAAGGACGAAAAGGTGGTGAAGCCGCCCAATATGCCCACGCTCAGGAACAGCCGCCAACCCTCACCCGGCACGGACAGCCGCGCCAGGCCGCCGACCAGCAAGCCCATCAGCAACCCGCCGACCAGATTGACCGTCAGCGTACCCCAGGGATAGCCGTGGCCGAGCAGGGCGATCATCAGCCGCCCGGTCAGATGCCGGGCGCCCGCGCCCAGCGCGCCGCCTGCCATTACAAGAAAAAGAGAGATCATGTCGGCCGCGTTAGCGCGAATAAGCCGGATTGAGAACCTTTGGCAGTCGAGCGGGGTTCAGTTGCCGCCGTTGCTCACCAGATCGACATCGCTGCCGCCGTCTTCGCGGCGGGTGACGTAGAGGACATATGCGCCGCCATCGCGGTTCCGCGTGCCGCCCAGGACATGCTGCGCGCCGTCGATCTGGTGTTCGGCAGTATAGCCTGCCTTGGTGACGCGGGTGTAGTACCAGTCGATGACGGTCTGCACCTGTGCCGTACTTGAAAAGCTGACGATGCGCAGCGCGCAGCCGTTGCTGGCGGCGCCAGCTGCCTCGGTAACGCGCGCATCGGGATAAAGCGGTACGTCGGGCGACAGGCGCGTTGCCCAGCTGGTGGAGTATTGGACATTCGCCGCGCAATCGGCGGTGCGGCGGTTGCGTTGGCGTTGCGCCAGCGCGCCCAGCGTCATCGCGCCCTTTGACGCGCGGCAATCCGGGCAGCCAGCCTTGCCATCGGCGGCGGGGGCGTGGCGCAGTTGTGCCGGATCGACTGCCGCGCCGCGCCCGCTGCCGGCCGCCGTATCGGGGGCGACGGGTGCGGTATAGGGCTTGGCGGGTGGGCGGATCGCGTCGTGATTGGCTTGTTGCGCCAGTTGCGGGTCGACCATGATTTCGTCCTGCAACGCGTTGACCACCGCCGGGTCGCGGGCATTGGCGGCGTTGTTGCGATCGGCCAGTTCGGCGTCGAGCGAATCAAGATTATTGTCGTTGCGGGCGCCGTTGCAACCGCCAAGCGTTGCGGCGACCGCCATGGGGGATGCGATCAGCGCGATCGACAGGGCCTTTGCCCATATTTGCTTGGCTGCCATGCGATAGCTCCAGGATCTCCGGCGCGCTTCCTTGCGCCACCAGGGGTTAAGGAAGCGTTGGCCATGTCGGCCGCCCGTCACCGGTCGCCGTGCTTGGTGATTGATTATAGTAATACACCGTGGCATGGTATCCGCATGTTCAACATTCTCTCCGTGCTGTTCGGCAGCGTTCGCTTGTTCCTTGGCGGCGGCCTGCTCTGACCGCCGCCAGCCCGATGTTCCGCCGTTGATGCCTAAGGTCTGTTGAGATTCACCGTGAGTTGATCACAGCGGCGGCGAGATAGATGCAAGCTTTGAAGCTCTGATCGGTTTTGTCGGCACGCATGGCGATGCGCTTGAACTCCTTCAGTTTGCAGAA